>JAXGMZ010000004.1:0-1701 GCA_040768225.1 Evtepia sp. | reverse complement strand
GTATTCCAAGGTGTCTTGCAGATCGGATGCGCCAAACAGGCTGCGCTCCAGGCAGTAGGCCATGGCTTGATCCAGCTCCGCACTTTTGAACTGGCGCTGAAGCTTCAGCAGCCAGCCCATCTGGTCCTTGGCGTAGCGGGGCTTGTGAATCAGGATGCCCGCAACGAAACGCTCGGACAGTTCTGTGCTGCCAAATTCGCGCAGCACCTGCATGCGCAGTTCCGTCAGCTTTTGGCCTCTGGGCCGGTCAGGGTGTGTGACGCGCACCAGCTTGCCTGCGCCCGGCGCCAATGCGTGTGTTTGCAGCAGTTCTCCGCTGCCGTGGTCATAGAACCGTACCGTGCCCGCCTCTTCCTGCGCCTCGATTCGAACCCTCCGACCCGGCTGGTAGGTGCCCAGCGGCATCTGGTAGCGGTTCTGCAGATACAAAACCACGTTGGTCTTCCTGACCGCCGCCAGCTTCGGCAGCAGCGTGCGTCCGCCCAGTTCCGGCACACGCTCAAGGTATTTCTGTTCCTCCCGAAACACCACTTTGGGCACCATTTTCGTCGTCTCATGCACCTGCCCGTTTCCCGTTCTGTCCAGCCAGGCCAGTCCCTCGCTGTTCAGCCGGTTGATCCCATGAAAGATGCGGCAGGTCAGAAAGTTGTTCTTCACATACTTCACGACCGCCTCTATCTTGCCCTTGCTCTCCGGGTCGAACCCGCGGCACAGGTGTACGCTGAACCCCGCATAGCTCTGGTATTGCTCGAACGTTTCCGTCAGGATGATGTCACCCGCGTTCTCGCTCACCACCATGACCCGATCCTGGTCGTACACGATCTCCTTGGGTCGCCCTCCAAAGTACCGGAATGCCGCATCGTGCGCCTCGATGAACGTCTGCGCCGTGAACGGCTCCAGCTGAAACTGCGCATACTTGTGCCGCGACGCGCTCAGCACCATGGCGAAGATGTACACCTTTACGTTCTTTCCATAGCTATCCCGCATCACCTTTTGCCCCATGTCCACCTGTCCCTGTTGGCCCAGCGGCGTCTCCGCTACCTCGCAATACTGTCGGATCTTTTGCGGCGCTGGCACCCCTTCCGCGTCCCGCAGATTGCACACATACAGCCGCACGCTTCTGTACGATGGCGCAAACTCCTGGAACGTCTCCAACAGGTGGTCGTAAATGATGGCGCTTGTAATCTCCGGGTGCTGCTCGATTTGCTCCAGCACGAAGTCCCGGTACGGATCCATGATCTTTGTGCGTTCCTTCGTCTCCAGCAGGTACTCGCTGTACTCAGACTCGCTCATATCCCAATACTTCCGCACCGTCTTCGTGTCGATCATGAGTTCCCGCGCTGCCCGCTGCTTCTTGTAGCCCTTCCGTTTCAGCTCCTGTATCTTCACGTACATCTCTGTCCCTACCATTCTGGCCACCTCAGCTGTATACTCTCGCTCAAGTATAGCCTCGGGGCCTCTCTTTGCCTAGAAAAGTAGGGAATTTTGTTTGCCACATACCGGCCATTTTAGTTTACCAGTTACAGTTTGTCAAGCAAAAAAGTGAGCAAAAGGGCTCCAAAAAGGTGAGCACCATCAGCACCACATTGAGGGTTGTGAGCGCGACGGCGGGAGCTCCAACGCACACAATTAGATGCGCGAACAGAGCGAGCCCTTTTGCAAGTGTTCGGAGCCCCAATGCTCACATTTTGGAGCCCCAAA
>JAXGMZ010000003.1:252500-382119 GCA_040768225.1 Evtepia sp. | reverse complement strand
GAGGCGGACATGATTAAAAAATATCTCACAAGAGTATTCGCCTTGTTTCTGATCGCGGCGGTTCTTGGCGGCTGCGGAGCTTCGGACGGAAAGAGCGCCGGAGAAGCAAGCGAATTAACGGGCACGTTCGCTGGCCCCGCCGGGTATCTCAGCTTTTACCCGGACAGGGAGGTTTTGGTCAGTTTATCCGATGATTACCTCTGGCTTCTGGAAGGGCAGGAAAACGATCAGACCTATGGCTACGTTTTTATCCTGGGCAATGAAGCAATCTCTTATGATAAGGCTGAAGCCTTTTACCTCCATGACGGCAGCGATACCTTCGCCAAGATAAATTGCCGGACTGAAACGGATAAAATCATACTTCTCCCCGGAGATGAAAACGAGGTGGTGTTTGAACGACGTACCGACTGAGACTATCAGAAGCATCAGCCTCAGAAGGATGGTTTTTAAAAATAGAACAAAATAACAGGATAAAAGTATCAGTTCAGTTTTGTGATGCAGGGATTCTTATTATCAAAAACATTACCAGGTATCAATTAGCCACTTCCTGATTATCCGGAACCATCTCCATAATATCGCTAATATCGCATTCCAGCGCCGAGCATATCTTTTGAAGTATGTCTGTGTTCACATTTTCATTTTTTCCGAGCTTTGTAATAGAGGCTGAACTGATGCCAGCCATTTTCTGCAAATCCTTTTTCTTCATATCCCTGTCAATCAATAGCTTCCACAACTTTTTGTAGCTGATAACCAATGTGGGTCACCTCTTTCGGATAGCATCTTCACTTAAAGATGAGTATACCATATACAGCCATAAGGTCACAAGTATAATTATTGCGTTCGCTCGATTCTGAGTTGAAATGTATTGATTTTACACAGTGCAAATGGTATAATTTTCTTAAACTCAAACACAACTCCGCAATTGAAGGAAAGAGGGACACTACACGATGCGTTGACGGTACGGAGGGATAGCTATGGCACAGCACCGTTCGTTTAAGGAATATATAGCGAATCGCTATTATAACGAGCTGTTTTCAGCAGTTTCGGATTTTTTGCGGGATAACTGCGCAAATCTGAATGTTTCCTCACGATTAGTGCGTACTGTCGATAACGCGGAGCTTTCCGACATTAACGTTAAGCATGCTTATGTGGATAACCTGCCCGGCATGAAAATCGCGTTTGACATTCTGCTGGAAGCGGAATTCGAGATTTCCGAGGTGGATAGGCATACAGACCGTTTTGATGAAAAAAGGGAATGGTTCAAACTCTCCTGCTCCGGCGATCTTTCGCACAATCTTGATGATTTTACAATTTCCCACATTGAGGAATACAATATTCGCAATCAGCAGCTGAACCCCCTGTCAAACAGCCTTGTACCAATTATTAAGAAAGAGCAGTTGGAGACGGTTGCTCGTAGTTTTCTTGAGCTTTACTATCCCGAGGCTCTTTATGCCCCGATACCGATTGATCCCCTTGTGCTTACCCAGCGCATGGGGATTTCTTTTCAGCTAAGACATATTACTTCGGATTTTTCCACCTTTGGGCAGATATTTTTTACGGATTGCGAAGCCGAATACTACGATAAAAAAAGCGGCTCCAGCAAGACAATCCCAGTGACGAAAGGGACAATCTTCGTTGATCCCGATGCGTACTTCCTACGAAATCTCGGCTTGGTGAACAATACCATTATTCATGAATGCGTGCATTGGGACAAGCATAGAAAAGCCTTTGAGCTGGAGCGGCTATACAACGAAAACGCCACGCAGATCAAATGCCTGGTGGTTGGCGGCGTGAAGGACGCAAAGGTTTGGACTCCGACAGATTGGATGGAATGGCAGGCCAACGCGCTGACGCCTCGAATTCAAATGCCCTTCACTCAGGCTAAGGTGAAAGCAGCGGAACTAATCGGGGAATATTCGATACGCTACCCCGGTTCCGCGCTGATTGATATCATGGAACCTGTCATTGATGAATTGGCGCTCTTTTTCGGGGTTTCAAGGATGGCTGCCAAGATCCGCATGGTTGATCTCGGATATGAGGAGGCCATCGGAACCTTTACATATATTGACGGTCGATATGTCAAGCCGCATACATTCAAAAAAGGAGAGTTGGAGCGAAACCAGACCTTTTCCATCAGTGAGCGCGACGCCATTGTGGAAAGCTTTATGAATCCCGCCTTGCGTGAAAAAGTGCAAAGCGCACGGTATTTATTTGTTGATTCCCATATCTGCATTAATCATCCGAAGTATATCGCGGCAGATGACGTCGGCAATCTTTGCCTGACCCAATATGCACGGCATCATATTGATGAATGTTGCCTTTTGTTTGATCTGTCGATCCCAAAATCAGCGAATAAATACGGGCAGCAATTTTACAAGGAGTGTGTTCTCTATCGTGATGCAACCTCCGATATCGTGTTTGAGGCATGTTTTAGCGATTCCAAAATCAGCAATGATGTTGACGCCAGGTCAAAAGCCATTTGCGATTACACTAAAGAAGTGGCTGAGGTGCTGCAAAAAATGCCCGGCGGCTTTTCAGGGGCGCTCACATCCCTTATGACTTGGAAGGGTAAAACGGTAGAGGCTCTTGCCAGTGACTGCTGTCTTGCGCCGAAGACGATACAACGAATGCGAAATGATGAGGCATACGAAACCACAATTGAATCAATCGTTGCGATTTGCGTCGCCCTGCAGCTGCCGCCCATGATAAGCCATGCGTTAATCAGCCGGTCAGGATGTTCGCTTGGTATGAGCGAGAAGCATGTCGCCTATCAATTTATCCTGACCTCATTCTACACCCGGCCAATTTATGAGTGCAATGAGATGCTTCAGCGGTTTGGGTTTGAAGCTCTGACCAAAGAACCATAAAATAATTTTTGCCGGCCCGGACTTTCCGTGTCCGGGCCTTTTCTATATTTGCAATGTAATATCCCCGTGTTTCCTCCCCGATAAGGAGCCCCAAAAGGCTTTTCATCGGGGAGTTTTTGAGTTTTATCGCCTGATTGCCGGACATTCCATGTCCGTGTAAAGGCGCGGAGCTGCCGCTAAAATGATAGCTGTAAGGGACAAGCCGTTCCTTGACGCATATAGCAGCCGCCTGCGCAGGGTGTTTTCCGGTGCTATATGACAACAAGTAAATAATCTGCGGCCGACCACCGGAAAGTGATAGCTGCAGTCCGAAATGGAGAAATCCACTTGGGCTGTATCATCATTTTCTGTGGTCTGGTTCACCATGTGAACTCTCCGTTTCGGTCAACACCGAAAGGAGAGTTTTCATGCAAAACTGGAGAAAAACACGCAACTACCGTAAGATCAAGAACCCTGATGGCAGCTTTACCTATCTCATCAAAGTTGAGGAAACATATATGCCCGTCAGCAAAGCGGTCTACACCGTCTACGCACAGTCGGAGCGCCAACTGGAGTACATAGAACTTGATCAAAAGCGTGATCGCGTACTCCAAGACGCGAATGGCAAAGCGGTCTTGGATCAAAACGGACAACCCATCATTCTGCCGGAGCGTGAAGTGTCGCTGGACAAGCTCATGGCTGAGGAGTGGGATTACCCCTCATCCGCACCTTCACCAGAATCGGCTGTACTTGATCAACTTGAAATCACGGCGTTGCACCAAAGCCTTTCATCCCTTGCAGCTGAGGAGTGTGCCCTCATCGAAGCCCTGTTCTTTGAGGGGCTGACCGAGCGGGTCTATTCCGAACGATGCGGCATCCCGCAGAAGACCGTCAACGACCGCAAAAACAGGATTCTCAAAAAATTAAATCAGCTTTTGAAAAAATAATCCGCTCAAAAGTTGGTTTCAGCGTGACCCCCTATGAGAGGGATAAAGCCTTCTCCCGCTCCTTGAAAAACACTTGGGCATTCGCCCCGGTCATAGGCAAGGCACAACCGGGTACGAAACCGCCCGGCGCCGCGCGCGAGGATCGTACAGTGGAATTATCCGCTGGCACGGGAGCGCCCGCGCTTTCGTTCTTCCCAGCCGTCCCTTGCGGGCGGCTGGGGTCAAGGGCGGAAGTCCGGCAGACACAAGGCGCCCCGCGATTATGGTACTTCCCTGAACCTGTCTGGTAAAGGGCCCGCGATGAAGGGAAAGCGGGGAAATGCCCGCCGCGTTTGAAAAAGAATGCGGCCGGATTTCATGCGTGGCTACGGTCACGGCTCGGCGGTGTCACTATTTTCATTAACAACAATCCGCGTACCGTAACGGTATAGTTTGCGGCAGGCGGTTGGAATCCGCGGACAAGCGGCACAGCTTGTCCGCGGCATCGAGCCGCTTGCCACCGAGGGGGTTAGAAAATGACCATAGAAATGGATTGCTTTCACGCAGATGAAATCTCACATACCGAGCCGGCAGAGATGCCGCGCGGCGCAAGCAAACACGGCAAATTCCTATTCTCTGCTTACGGCTGCGCCCTGATGGAGCGCCGGACGGATGGCGGAGCATATGTCTATACCGCCGTCAACCTATCCTCCAAAAAAGCAGAAATCCTCAGCTGCCGCAAGCTGCGGTTGAGTGGGGACGCTTTCGTTGACATGGCAGCCAGAATCAGCACATCATCCATCCGAGGAGACAGCCGGTTTACCATCGAAAAAAGTCCCGGCGACCGGCCGGATAGCGCCCGTCTGACCGAAACTGTACGGCGCATCTTCACAGAGATTCTGCCCCTGCATGGTTACGCCCTGCGGGAGAAGCAGCTGGAGCTTGCTGAGCATATCCTCGATGTCATCGGGCGCAGGGGCATTTCCCTTGCCGAATCCGAGGTCGGCACCGGCAAGACCCATGCCTATCTCGTCGCCGCACTGCTCGCCAAGCGCGGCCGGCTAAACGACTTCTGGCTACGCGGCCGCTATCCGCGCCAAAGCTGGGCGGAGTCGGCGCATATGCCGATTATCATCTCCACCTCCAGCATCGCGCTTCAAAACGCCATCGTGACCGACTATATCCCCGAACTGTCGAGGATTCTCCAGCAGCACGGTATTATCCGCACCCCGCTGACCGCCGTGGTGCGCAAGGGGAAGGAGCATTTCATCTGCGAAAAGCGGCTTGAGCGATATTATGAGAGCGCGGATGATCGGACGAGGGCGCTCCTTGCCCCGTACATCGGGCCGTGCGCGCCCTTTGATTTGACCGGGGCTGACACCCTCACACCGCACATGAAGCGCGGCGTGTGCGTTTCCGGGGGCAAGTGCGCCGCTTCCTGCTCCCATGCCCGGCGGTGCAGATATTTTGAGTATCTGCGGGAGAGCAGCGATGCCAGTCTGGATTTTCAGATCACCAACCACAATTATTTTCTCGCCGACGTCCTGCACCGCGCCGATGGAAGGCGGCCGCTTCTGCCGCATTACCAGATGGTTATCATTGACGAGGCGCATAAATTTCTGGACGCCGCCCGCTCCATGTACGGCATGGAGCTGACCAATGCGGAACTTCCTGCGCTGGCAACGGAAATCCATGCCTTTACCACGGATAAATCCTTCAGCGGCGTTAATGTCCACAGGCTTGCGAAAAAACTGGAAGAGCAAAACGCCAAGCTATTCCGTAGGCTGAACGCCAATATTGCCGGGCTGGATGCGGACGACGACGCGGAGCGGTTTCCCGCCGTCTTGGACGCCGAAGCCGCCCGGCATCTCAGAAACATCCCCGGCATTGCCGCGGATATTACGGAAGCCTGCGCCGACAGCCATGTTCAGCCCACACACAGGGAACGGAAAAGCAAAGCACTGTGGCGATTGGAGCTGGTGGCGGAGCGGGCATCCAAACTGCGGGTGCAGAGCAATCTTATCTCCTGGCTGGAGAAGCGTGTGGAAGGAGAAACGGAAACCGACGCCCTTTGCGCCATCCCCAAGGACTTGGACGCCCGATTGCACCGCGATCTCTGGAGTCAGGGCATCCCTATTATTCTCACCTCCGGCACGCTTTCCGCATCGGGGGACTTTACCCGCACAAAGGAAACGCTGGGGCTGAAGCATCTGCCCGAGCGCGTTCTCACCCAAACGAGCATGCCGTCGCCTTTTGACTACAAGAACAACGCCATGCTGTATGTCAGCAACGCCGTGCCGTTTCCCAATCAGCAGGATAAACGCTATCTTACGGCGGCCGCGGATGAAATCGAGCGCCTGGTGCGGATGTCGCAAGGACACGCCGCCGTGCTGTTCACCTCATACAACGCCATGGGCCAGGTGTTCGCCATGCTGAAAGAGCAAAATCTTCCGTACCCCATGTTTCAGATGGGGCGCAGGGATACCGCCGCCCTGGAGAAGTTCAGAACCAGCGGCAATGGCATCCTGTTCGCGTCCGGCTCGTTTTGGGAGGGCATCGACATTCCCGGAGACGCGCTTTCTTTGCTTGTCATTGTTAAACTGCCCTTTGCCGCTCCCGATCCAATTTCCGACTACGAGCAGACGCTGTACAGCGATATGGACGCATACAAGGCGCGCGTGCTTGTGCCGGAGATGCTCATCAAGTTCAAACAGGGGTTCGGCCGGCTAATCCGCACCGAAACCGACACCGGCGTTTGTGCCATTCTGGACTCCCGCGCGCGGGAAGGTGGCGCCTATCACAGCCGAGCGCTGGATGCACTGCCGGATTCTCCGTCCACATCCGATGCCGGGGATATTCGCCGCTTTCTGACGAAGCGCAAACCGTTCGCCTATTTTTTAACGACCGAGGAGGGATTCCATAATGAATAACAACCTGAATCCGCAGGATTTGGTTGACATCCGCGATGTGTACGTGGACAAGGATTTGCCCAAGCAGGAACGCATCAACGAGTTTGTGCGGCAGATTAAAGACCCCTATCATTTTCGTTGCGGGCAATTTGTGGTCACCGCTCGATTCGCCGAGGACGGTCCCACGCTGGAAGAATGTCTGCAAAGAATTATCGCCTGAACCGCCTGAAATCCGAAAGAATGACTTGTAACCGCCGCCGAAGAGAGTTAACATGGAATTGGGAAAAGAGCATATGAGAGGCTGCGGCGGGATATTTCCGCCGGGGCGGCCCCATTCCTGATCACTTCTGATTCGCGGCGAAACCCGTGAAAAAAGGAGTGATTTGTTATGTCTGAAACAACATACAGGGCAGCGAAATACATCCGTCTTTCCTACGCCGATGATAAGGAGGGCGAATCCAACAGCGTGGAGAACCAGCGCAAGATGCTGGACAGCTTCATTGCCACCCAGCCGGACATCGAGGCGGTGTCCGAGAAGGTGGACGACGGCGTTTCCGGCATCATCTTCGACCGCAAGGCGTTCAAGGAGATGATGGCTGAGATCGAGGCCGGGGAAATCAACTGCGTCATCGTCAAAGACCTCTCCCGCTTCGGCAGGGAGTACATCGAAACCGGGCGCTATCTGCGCCGCATCTTCCCAGCCTACAATGTCCGCTTCATCGCTCTCAACGACAACATCGACACACTCAGGGACAATGCCGACGATCTGGTGGTGGGCGTCAAGTCCATCATCAACGACGCCTACAGCCGGGATATCTCGGTCAAAACCCGGTCTGCGCTGAACACCAAGCGGGATCACGGCGACTATGTGGGCGCCTGCCCCATCTACGGCTACCGCCGCTGTGAGGAGAGCAAAAATCGGCTCACTATCGACGAATATCCCGCTTCCATCGTGCGGGACATCTTCCGCATGAAGATCGACGGCATGAGCGCACTGAAAATCGCCGAAACGCTGAACAGCCGGGGCGTGCTGTCCCCGATGGAATACAAGCGCGACCGGGACCTGCCCTATCCCAAGGGCGGCTTTGCGGATACGCCCGACGCCAAGTGGTCGGCCACCGCCATCTTCCGCATCCTGAATGATGAGACCTATACGGGCATGCTGATTCAGGGGCGCCGCGGCACGCTCAACTACAAAATCAAGGACGTGGTGGACAGGCCCGAATCGGAATGGAAACGCACCGAGAACGCCCACGAGCCCATCGTCAGCCCGCAGGACTTCGACCTTGCCCGGCGCATCATGCAGCTCGACACCCGCACCGCTCCAGGCGGCGACAGGGTTCACCTGTTCTCTGGCCTGCTCATCTGCGGCTGCTGCGGCGGCAGGATGACACGCAAGACCAACCGCTACAAAGGACAGGAATATTTCTACTATTATTGCCCCTGTGGGAAAAAGAACGGCTGTAATGGCGTGGGCATGATTCGGGAGCAAGACCTCATCCAGTGCGTACTGGAGAGTGTCAAAGGGCATATCGCCGGCATCGCGTCGTTGGATTCGGTGCTGGCTATCAGCGATGGGCGAAAGGCCGCGCTTGCCCTTGCCCGCCAGCTCGGGCAGCAGATTGAGGACAACGAGCGTCAGCTTGCGAAGATTACCGATTTCAAATCCTCGCTGTATGAAAATATGGTCAGCGGCCTGCTGACAAAGGATGACTTCAAAACCTTGAAAGCAAAATATGCCGCCGATGAGCTTCGCCTGCGGGACGCCATTGCCGCGCTGGAGGATGAGCGGGGCAACGCCCTTGACGGCAGGGCCGAACGTCTGCGCTGGATGGAGCATTTCCGCAAGTTCGAGGGGCTGGAGGAGCTGGATCGCCGAACGATGGTCAACCTTGTGCGCAGCATCCGCGTGTTGGGTAAGACCGAGTTAAGCGTGACATTCCACTATCAAGCGGAGTATGCACAGGCTCTCACGCTTCTTCGGCAGGAGGTGGCGTAATGGCACGGAAAAGCAGGAAAGAAACCGCGCCGGTTCCGGCCATGCAGAAACAGCCCGTTGTCTATCATGCCGCCGCCTACATCCGGCTCTCCAGCGATGCCAAGCGCAAGCCGGGGGATTCCCTCGAAACCCAACAGGACATCATCGAAAACTTCATCGCGGCATCCCCCGATATCCAGCTCGCCGAGGTTTATATTGACAATCAGGCCACCGGCACCAACTTCGAGCGCCCCGCCTTTCAGCGGATGCTTGCGGATGTGGAGAGCGGCAGGATCACCTGCATCATCGTCAAAGACCTTTCAAGATTCGGCCGCAACGCCATCGACTGCGGCTACTACATCGAAAAGCAATTACCCGCCCTGGGCGTGCGGTTCATCGCCGTGACCGACGCCTTTGATTCCCTTGAGGGGGACGGCGGTATCCTGCTGCCGCTCAAAAATATCATAGCGGAATCCTATGCCCTGGATATCAGCCGCAAGTGCAGAAGCGTGCAGCGGCAGAACATTCAGGACGGGCTCTTTGTGGGACGGATGGCGCCTTACGGCTTTGCCAAGTCAGCCGAGGATTGCCACCGCCTGGTGGTAGATGAGGAGGCCGCCGCCATCGTGCGCCGGATGTTCGAGCTGGCCGCGGGCGGGTTGAGTATTGGCGAGATCGCACGCACCCTCAATGAGCGAAAGGTACTCCCGCCCAGCCATTACAAATGGGAAAAGGGTCTGATCAAAAACAAAAAGCTGCTGGGCAAACCCTTTTGGCAAAAGCGCACGGTCACGGATATTCTCGGCGACCGGGCCTATGTGGGCGACATGGTGCAGGGAAAAAGCCGCACGGTGAATGGCAAAGAGCTTTCTGTCCCGCGTGAGGAATGGGTCTGCGTACCGAATACCCATGACGCCGTTATTTCCCATGAGCTGTTCGACCGGGTGCAGGAACGGCTTCGGCTCCGCTCCGAGCGGGATAAAGCGGCGCGTGATTCAGCGACTGAATACTCACCGCATCCGTTCAAGGGCAAGGTGTTCTGCGCCCACTGCGGTCATCCCATGCACCGCCACCGGCAGAACAAGGATGGCGTCTACTGGTACCGCTGCGAGTCCCAATGGAAAATCCACAAGGACGCCTGCTATCAGGTTTCCGTCAAGGAAGATGAGCTGAAAGCAGAAATCCTCGCCCTGCTCCGCAAGCACGCCGATGCCATCCTCGGCGGGTATATCCATCGGGAGCGGATGACACCGGTGAAAAATGCCGCCACCGAAACCGAGCTGGCAGAGATCAACCGGGAGCTTGCCTCCAGCGGGCATTTTCTCAAAAGTCTTTATGAGAGCTTGATGGATGAAATCATTACCGCTAACGAGTTCGCCGCTATGAAAGCTGATTATGAAGGGAAAATTGGTGCCCTGTCAAAACGGGCCGACCAGCTCCGCGCCAAGCGGCGGAAGCGGCGAAACGAGCGGGACTCCTATCAGGATTTCGCAGATGCCGTTTCGGAAGCGCTGACGGAGCGTGAATTGACCTCCGACACCGCCCAGCGGCTGGTGGACAGGATTCTCGTTCACCGTGACAAGAGCTTTGAGATCGTCTTTCGGTTCAGGGATGAGTTTCAGGAGGTGAAGCGGGTTGGCTGACCTGATCATCGCAAAATATATCCGGCTTTCGTTGGACGACAGCCATACCGACAGCATGAGCCTGGGGCATCAGCGCCTTTTGCTGGACCAATACATCGCCGATTCCGATTTGGACGGCCCGGTGCGGGAGTTTGTGGACAACGGCTTCTCCGGCCTGAACTTCGAGCGCCCCGCTGTGCAGGAGCTTCTGGAGCTGGTAAAGGACGGGCGGGTTGGCTGCATCCTGGTCAAAGACTTCAGCCGCTTCGGGCGAAACGCCATCGAGACCGGTTACTTCATTGAGCGGGTGTTCCCGCTGTACCGGGTGCGCTTCATCTCTGTTTCCGACCATTTTGATTCTGTCCAGCATGATGGCGACACCGGCGGCATGGAGGTAGCGTTCAAGTTTTTAATGAGCGAATATTACAGCCGTGACCTTTCGAAGAAAATCAGCAGCGCAAAGCATGAAAAAGCCCGCCGGGGCGAGGCGGTGAGAAAAAACTGCGCCTTTGGGTATAAGCTGGACGATAGCCGAAAAATGATCATTGACCCCGAGGCTGCCGAAACAGTGCGCATCATCTTTGAGATGTACGCTGCCAGCAAGAGCATTTCCAAGATTGAGAAGCAGCTTTACGAGGAGAATCGGCCCACACCCGCCGTGTGGAAGAAGTATCGATGCAGGAACGCCGAAACCGAGGAGTTTCGCTGTGTGTGGCAAAAGTCAGTGATCCTGAGCATCCTGCGGGATGAGCAGTACCTCGGCACTTATACGGCGCTGAGAACCAAAACGAAAGAGATTGGCAATCCCAACCGAGCGCCAAAATCCAAGGAGGATTGGGTCAGAATACAGGGGCATCATCCGGAAATTGTACCGATGGAATTGTTCGAGACAGTGCAGGAGAATCTTCGCACAAAGGGCGAACCCCTGCGCAGGCGGGAGGTGGGAACATCCCAGCGGTATCCTGCATCGGATTCGCCCCTGAAAGGCAATGTTTTCTGCGGCGTTTGCGGGCATTCCCTGCGACTGAGCAATACGAAAAACGCCGCGTTCCATTGCTGGTTCACCCGCTCGGCGCCGGACATCGCCTGCCACAAGCTGCGCATTCAAAGCAGGGAGCTGGAGGATGCGGTGCGTGAGGCTGTGGTACGGCAATCGAAAATCGTTCTGAACCTTGATCAGGACGATATGCGAAGCTATCGCTCCAAGCGGCAGTTGGATTCTGAACAAAGGCTGCAGGAACTCCAGAATGAAAAGCAGCGCCTTTATGAGAGCCTGGTGCTGGGAGATATCCAGCCCGAGGAGTACAAGGAGCAAAAGAAAGCGCTGGATGCTGCCCTTGACCGGCATCGGGATGTCCACGGGGTCATCTGTGAACAGGCAGAAAAAAACGCCCCCAGCGCGGCCATAATCAAAGCGGCGCGGGAGGCGATCCAATCAGATGAACTTGAGAGGGAGCTTGCCGATCTTCTAATCGAAAAGATATTGGTTTATCCTGATAACCGCATCGAGATTCAGTGGAAGGTTTCTGGCTTCGGCTGCATTGATGCGGCTGACACAGGTGATTTTTGTGTCGCTATTTGAGCGCACGGCAAACGCACATAAAATATGTCAAGCCCAAGACAAATTTCTTTTTGTCTTGGGCTTGACATTTGGGTGGCGGAGACGGAGAGATTCGAACTCTCGCACGGTTTAACCCGCCTACTCCCTTAGCAGGGGAGCCCCTTATAGCCTCTTGGGTACGTCTCCATATTCATTTTAGAGCGTGGGTGTGAGCGGTTTTGCATAGGGCCGCATTTCCATGGCGGGAGCCTTGCGCGTGTAAGAAAATTACTTGCCCTCGCGGAAGAAGACCGGCCGGGGCGCAAAGCGGCGATGGAAGGAGAAAAAGGAAGTGGCGGAGAGAGTGGGATTCGAACCCACGGCCCTTTCGGGTCACTGGTTTTCAAGACCAGCTCCTTAAACCACTCGGACATCTCTCCATGGAGCCAAACTGGTCAGATGCAAGAATCAGGATACCACAGCTCACAGTTCTTGTCAATGATAATTGGAGGATTCTCAGAAAAAACGGAAGATTTTCACAGGGGGGGCGCTCAAGGGGAGCGCAGAGTCTTAAAAACCGCCCGCAAAGGCTGCGTGAGGGGGGATTGTTCCGTCACGCGGTATCCGCGGCGCTCGTCACAGAAGGCAAAACGCCCGTCGGACAAAACAAAGCCCAGAGCTGCTGCCCCTGAAACTTCCCGGTCAGCTGCCGCCGCATCTTGATACAGATCAATCGGCAGGAGGGGCGCGGAAAGGCTTTGGCGGAGCTGATCGAGCCTGGCCCGCCTATGCTCATCCAGAGAGAGCTGTCCGAGGTTGGCATCCCGGAGGATCAGCAGGGGGAGGTCCCATGCAGCGGCGCGGCGCATGGCCTCCGGCAGGGAAGCCTCAACTTCACCGCAGCGGGAAAAGCCGCCATAGAGGCGCCTGTTTCGGCGCAGGCGCTCGATTGCGCTTGGGAGCGCAGCGCCCTCTGCCGCATCAAGATCCAGCAGGGTGAGCAGGTTTTGGGTTTTTGCGAGTTGGAGAATACTCTTCGCATCGACCAGTTCCGGCGGGAGAAAGAGGAGAAAGGCGCAGGAATCCGCCGCTTGAAGCGCGCGCAGCAGCGCCGGGAAGGCGGGGTAGGAGGGGGCGGCATCCAGGAGAAAACAGCGCAGCCCCAGCGGTTGGGCGGCGGAAAAAAGCTGCGAGAGCTGCGAGGGCGTGAGGTGCTGGGACTGTGAACCGACATCAACAAAGAGGCACCAGGGGACATGGATCTTCTCCCTTTTCTGGATGCTCCGGATCTCTTTTTTTCCTGAGTTGAAACTTTGATAGGCGAAGTTGAGCAGGAAAGAAGAGAGATGTTCTTCTGAAACCTCTCGAATCAGGCGCGCAACCAGACGATAATAGGCGCTGTTTTCATCGGCAAGCTGGCGCTTCACCGCCGCAAGCTGCGCGTCATGGGATCGTTCGGAGGGAAAGAACTCACGAAGATCCAAAAGAGTTGGTATTTCCTGCTGCGGATTGGCGCGAATGGCACGCAGTTTTCTCTGCAATGCGGCCTGCATAAGAGAGAGTTGCAGCGATTTTAAATTCATCCGTCACACCCCAAAACTCGTAATATCCTATGTTATGTCAAAGCTCCCGGGATCAGAACGCCGGCCGCAGAGGCGGCGCTGCACGGATCATAGGGCGGCTTGGCTTAAGATAGGGCCTCTCCCTCTATCATACAAGAAGCGGAGAAAAAGGCAAGTAAAAAGGCGCGGCAGCCTTGAGAGAAGCCCGCCCAAGAGCGAGAACTGCGCGCAGCGGAGGGAAATGGGAGTGGGCGATAAAGTTTACAAAATTTCTCCATGCAGGTCATAATATCTTCACAATTGTTCATTAGAATAGGCAGCAAAGAGTAGGAGAGGGTGCCTGTGCATCGTCTCCCCCCCTGCCAATAGAAAATCTGCCGTCCTGCAGGCTGCTGTGTAAACTTGTCTCGGTGCGGGCGGCAAACGATACCCCCGTGAAATGGCGGGCAGAGAGAAAAGGCTGATAAATGAAACGGAGGCAAAGTAAATGAAACGGATCGGCATGGAAGAAGCGATTCATTATGTGGATGAGGATGGCGCTGTGCTTGGAAAGGTAGAATTCCCGGTCAGCAATGGCGTGGCGGATATTACCCATACCTTTGTCGATGGCTCGCTGCGCGGCCAGGGCATGGCTGCAAAGCTGATGGAGGAGGCGACGGAGCAAATCCGAAACGCAGGCCTCAAGGCGAAACCGACATGCTCCTATGCACAGAAGTGGTTTCAGCAGAACCCTGAAAACTTTGACCTCCTCTATTGGAGCTGTGACTGTAACCGCACGGACTGAGCCTCTGCCCCGCTTCTTGGCTGTGCAACGGCCTATAAAGCCCAGAAATAGGAAGACCGGTGCTTCGCTTAGAGAAGAAGAGCTGATTTTACAGACAAAGCCCCCGTTTGCCTGTTCAAACGGGGGCTAAGTGGGCGAAAAGCAAGTGGGCACGGGTCTTAGATCAGATGCTCCAGCGCACCGGTATGCGGATCCATCAGGAAGCCGGACACCTTGATCTCCTTGGGGATCAGGGGGTGGTTGACAATGGTCTTCACGCTCTCCAAAACAGACTCCTCCGCATCATTAAAGCCATCAAGCCACTTGGAAAGATCAATACCACAGTAATCAATGAGTTCGAGATGCTGCAGGGGGATGTTCCTGAGAACCATCTGCTCCATCAGGCTCTTTGCCTCCATGGCCTCCATGCCGCAGTCGGAGTGGCCAATGACAAATACTTCATCAACGCCTAAGTTATAAATGGCAATCAAAAGGCTGCGCATAATACTGCCAAACGGGTGGGAAATGACGGCACCTGCGTTTTTAATCACAACGGCATCGCCGCTTTTTAAATTCAGCGCGCTTAAAAACAGGTCCGTGAGCCGCAAGTCCATACAGGTCAGGATTGCAACTTTCTCATTGGGATATTTTGAAGTCATAAGTTCCAGATGCGCTTCGCTTTCGACAAACTGTTTGTTGTGAGAGAGAAGTTGCTTGATATCAATCATAATTCCATCCCCTTAACGATTCAATTTATTTGCTGATTCACATACTGGTATCATAATCAAAAAAAGTGAGAAGAGCAAGTCTAAACAGATCAAAAACAAGCAGGTTTCTGCCCCCTAAAATAGGACTAATTTGCAGGAATTGCACAATAAAAGAGAGGATGGATGACTCCGTCCTCTCTTTTCTCGTTTGGGTTTCTTATACGGGGCAGACGTTCACAGCGCGCAGCTTGCTGCTGTCCTTGGGATCGGGCTCCGTATCAAAGGTGACCTTCTGGCCTTCGTCAAGGCTGCGGAAGCCGCCGTTGCTCTGGATCGCGGAGAAATGCACGAAGACATCTGCGCCGCCGTTGTCATCGGAGATGAAGCCAAAGCCTTTTTCGTTGTTGAACCATTTTACAGTACCGTTATTCATTCTGGTACCTCCTATAGAAATATTATTTCGTCCATACAAAAACAAAAACTCACAGACTGTCAGATCGAGATGACAGAGCTTGTGAGCTGATTAATCATACATTCGAAACATCTTGTTCATCATACGCTATAAAATAAAAAAAGTCAAGGAGAAAAAGCAAACAAATTCAAACAAATTTTTAAAAAGACGTAAAAAACGCTCTTTTTTTGCAGGCGAGCAAATTTTGACGCATTTTTTACCCGGCCTTCTCCTAATATAAGGAAGGACGAGCGCAGCTTGTCACCCAATGAAAGGGTGTTGAAGCGGGGAGAGGCCTTACAAAAAGTCCCCAATGAGCAAAAAAGATCAGTTTTCGGTTAAAAAGTAAAAACATGGATATCATATGTCATTATAGCAAAAAGGAGCGAATCAATTGAAACGAATTGTGATAGGAATTATCCTGCTGAGTATCTTGAGCCTCTCGGTCAGTGCGGCAGAGATCAATTACCCCAAGGGCTACGTGCCTTACTACAACGAACAGAACGCCGTCGCGCTGGCCAAGCTCGTCTGGGCGGAGGCAAGGGGCATCCCCTCGGACATGGAAAAGGCGGCTGTGATGTGGTGCGTCATCAACCGCGTGGAGCGGGAGGGCTGCTGGGCGAACAGCATTATGGAGGTCATTAAGCAGCCCAAACAGTTTGCCTACTATAAAAACAGCCCCCTTGACCCGCAGCTTTATGAACTGGCAAAGGACGTGCTCATCCGCTGGGATATGGAGCGCTGCGGCTATTCAAATGTGGGGCGCGTTCTGCCCGCTGAATACTGTTGGTTTACAGGATATGGCGGCAAGAATTGGTTCCGGCCGGCTTTTCAGAGTGCGCTGCGGTGGAACTGGAGCTTGCCGAACCCCTATGCAAGCTAGGATGCAACACAGCCGGCAAAAGAGCGAGAAAAAGGCGCTGAAATTAGTCAGCGTCTTTTTCATGCGCAAAGCTATGAAAAGCACGCGGATTGTGGCGGCCGAGCGGAAAGAGCAGCCTCAGGGCAGCGAAGCTGAAAAGAGGCTGGCGCGCTCAGACTACAGCCGAGCGCGCCAGTCATTCGCATAAAGAATCGATTGCACTTACAGAGGGCTGGGAGGCGGTGAGTAACAATAAAGTAACATTCTTACGTTAGCTTTCGCCTTGTTTTTGAAAGAAGATACAAAATTATAGAAACAAACTTGTCAGAATTATCAGTTATTATATTGATTTCGCAAATTGCAAGTGCAAGTTGGACACCCCGTGGTAGACAGTGCCCCATCATAAACCTCGGATCGTGAGCGAGGTTGCTGCAGCCGTCAGGCTGCGAATACGGAATCAAGGAATGCTTCAAATAGTTCCTCCGGGGTGCGGTAACCGAGCTTTCTGCGGGGCCGCCCGTTCAGCTCGTCAGCAGCGGTGAGGATGTCCTCGTCCGAATACTGCTCAATGGACACTCCTTTGGGGACGAAAGCTCGGAACAGACCGTTGTGGCGCTCGTTTTGCGGACGTTCCCAAGAGGTGTATGGGTGGGCGAAGTAGACCTGAGACCCCCAGGTTTCCACCTGAGCGAAGTCAGCAAACTCACTGCCGTTGTCCACGGTAATGGTCTTAAAGACCTCTGCGAAGTGGTCTGCGTACTCGTTGTGAAGGCTGTTCATGGCTCCCATCACGGCCCCGCTGGTCTTGGATGGGATGCGTAGCGCAAGGTAGGTTTGCGTCTTTTTCTCCAGCAGAGAGAGAATAACAGCTTCTTTCCCAGCTCGCTTTCCGACCACGGTGTCACCCTCCCAGTGCCCTTCCTCAATGCGTAGGGCGGCCATCTCCGGGCGGAAGGAAATACTCTGGCCGTACTTCCTTTTGTTCTCTCTGTTCTTGTGGCTCTTAGTCTTGCGTTTCAAAGCTTCGGGCAGTTCAGTGGGCGTGAGGGGAAGCAGACCAGCCCATACCATATTGTAAAGAGTACGGGTGCAGGCCATCTCATTCTCACGGTACAATCCATGCTCTCTGGCGTATCCATAGCAGGAATCTAGAGACCATTTGTGTTCCCGAACCTGCTCGACCACCCAAGCAATGAACGCTTTGCAGGACTTCGCCTTCAGGGATCTCCGGCAGACTGCTCTGTTGGCCCTATAGACCGCCTCTCCGAGCTTGGGGCTGTAGCCTGGCGCTTTCCCTCTGTTGCTCTTTCGGGGCGGCGTGCCACGCCGCAGCTCGTTTGTGACGGTGGACGGGGCGCAGCCGACCTCTCTGGCAATGGCTCTTATGCCAAGTCCTTGCTTACGAAGAACCTTAATGGCGCCACGCTCTTCTGCTCCCAGATGCTGCCCTTTCTTGCGTTCTGCCTGAACTGTGGTATAATCTTGGCAGTCCATAGTGATTGCCCTCCCTTGGAAAAATGGTTGTGTGAGAACTCCATTCTACCACGAGAATAATCACTATGGATTTCTTGCTAAGTGTCCAACTTCATTTTACAATCGACCATTATATTGATTTATCAAAAGTAATAGTATATAGTGTAAGAAAAAATGAATTTTTACAATAAAGGGTCATTTTACTAGGTGTTATTTTTTGGTAAAGGGGAAATTGACCAGAGCATCTTGAAGCAAAAATGGAAACATTTCCGCGAAAAGATTTCAAGCAGTTCAAATCTCGATCTGCACGGATCGGAAAGCCCATGCGCGGGGGGATAGGCGTATTCTCCTGCGGCATTTTATTGAAATCAATTAACACAAACAGGGGGGCTCGGAATGCCGCAAGTAAGGAGGCGCGAACGGTGAAGCATATGCATGAAAAGCCAAACGCAGAAACAGAGGATGCATGTCATTTTGATCGGGGCCAGAGTGTCGACTTTCTAACGGAATTGCCCAATCGCTACGCCTTTGAACAGGATATGGAAGCCGCCTTGCAAGATGCAAAAGCAGAGCAGTCCGGCTATGCGATCTTAATTGATATTGGGGAGTTTCGGCTGATCAATCAGGGATATGGATATGAAACGGGTGACCGTCTCATTGTCGATTTGGCTCGATTCCTACGATCAAAATTCCACCGTAATTGTAAAATTTACCGCATCACCTGCGATAACTTCATTCTTCTTTGCTCCGCGCCTGAGAGCATGAGCTGCTTGAATGAGGATATTGAACTGATTACTGAGCGTTTTCAATCTTCGTGGGATATTGCAGAAAAATCAATTTATTGCTGTGTCAACGGTTCCGCTGTCTGTTTTCCGCATGACGGCAAAACAACGGCGGATATCTTCCGCAATTTGGATACCGCGCTCTACCGTGCAAAAGAGAGCGGAAAAAATAGATTCGTGGTCTATCAAGAGGAGTTTGAGAGCATTTCCAGCATCATTTTCAAACACCGTGAGATTGAAAAAATGCTCTATCACGCGATTAAGGAAGATTTTAAGGGCTTTGAGGTGCAGTACCAGCCGATTCACAACTCAACTTCAAACGGTATGGTTGCCTCGGAAGCGCTTTTGCGATATACCTCTCAGGAGGGCGTTTCAATCGCACCGGATCAATTTATCCCGATTGCGGAACACTCAGGCTTGATCGTCTCCATTGGTGAATTCGTCTTACGCTCTGCCGCTAAGTTTTGCAAGGAAATGATTTCAGCCGGCGCTGCGAACTTCAGCGTCAGCATCAATGTATCGATTCAGCAGTGGGAAATGCCCGGGTTCTATGAAACTGTAATGCAGATTCTCGATGAGGTGAACGTGCCATACAGAAACATTGTTCTGGAGATCACAGAGGGCATGGCCGCAACCAACATTCGGCGCATTTCGGATACCTGTCAGCGGCTGCGCAGGCAAGGGGTGCAAATTGCCCTCGATGACTTTGGAACGGGATATTCCTCCTTGAACATGATCCGCACCCTGCCGATCGATATGATCAAGATAGACCGGACGTTTGTGGCCGACCTGGTGAAAGATAAATATACATATTTATTCATACGGTTGATTACAGAGTTGGGGCACGGGCTGGAAATTAGCGTGTGTGCAGAAGGGGTGGAGGAAGAGGATCAATTAAAAATATGCAAAGACATGGGGATTGATTACCTTCAGGGATACCTCTACTGCCCCTCGGTTCCAAAGCAGGAGCTCATGACGCTCTTTGTCAAAGAACAGAGAAAAGGGGGCAGTGCGCAGGAGCACCTCCATCAGAGAGCGGGCGGGGGGAAACAAAGGGATCAAAGCAACTCGGCCGGATTGGAGCTCTGCGAGGGCAACTGGAGCCACTCATAAATGACTCGCGGGGCGCGCCCCGAACTGGGTGGAAGAAAAAACCGTCAAGAGAGAAGAGAACAATAAACTTGCTTCCGTCCGAAGAGGGCAAGGTGTCGGCGTATCCTGACCCGGGCGGAAATCAATGAAAAGAAATGAGATAAGCGGAGGGGTTTCATAATGAAAAAACATTTTGGTATTAGCAGCATCCGAACCAAACTAATCCTCAGCATTTGCGCCCTGCTGGCTGTCAGCATGTTGACACTGGCCTATGTCTCCATCTCGCTCAACTCGCAGACAACCCGAGGCGTTCTCGAGCTGTGCATGCGGGAAACAGTAGACGTGGCGGCCCAGAAACTAGAAGAAAAGCTGATATTTTTAAAGAATGAAGCCAGCAGCGTGGGTTCCAATCCCATTATGAGCGCGCCGGAAGCCACTGCGGCGCAGCGGCAGGCCGTGCTGGATGCAAGCAGCGCGCAATATGGGGATTTTAAGCAGGGCATTCTGCTGGACACCAGCGGCAGGGATGTGCTCACCGGCGAAGACTATAGCACTTGGGATTGTTTTACACAAAGCATGCAGGGGAGAGCCTGCGTGAATGACCCGGTGATTTCTCAAGACAGCGGGGAGATCTCCCTGGCTGTCTCTGCCCCCGTCTGGCAGGATGGCATTCAGGGCGGCAGTGTGTCGGGCGTTGTGTTCTTCATGCTGAAAGAAGAAATGCTCTCCGAGATCGCCGCATCCATTCAGATCAGCCCCAACGGCGGCGCCTACATGATCAATAAGCACGGCATGACCATCGCGCACCGCAATCTGGATAACGTGAGAAATATGGAAAACACGCAGGAAGATGCCAAGACAGACCCCGGCCTTGCGGTTTTGGCGGACTATGAGCGCCAGATGGTGGCGGGGATGAGCGGGGTTGGCCTCTATGCGTATGGCGGCGTGGAGAAGTACATCGCCTTTGCGCCCATCTTGGAGGCGGATGGCTGGTCCTTGGCCATCAACGCCCCCGTCAATGATTTTATGCAGTATACCAAAATGGGCATCCAGAGAACCGTCATTGTGCTGGCGGCTGCAATGCTTGCGGGCGTGTTCGTGCTGATCATGATTGCGCGCAGCATCACCAGGCCCATTAACCTCTGCGCGACACGCCTGACGCAGCTGGCAGAGGGCGACCTTCTCTCCCCGGTGCCGCAGAGCAAGAGCAGAGATGAGAGCGGAAGGCTTCTGCGCGACTTGGGCCGAAGCATCACCTCCATGCAGGAGATGATGGGCGATGTGTCCCATAACCTGCGGCAGATGGCCGACGGAAACCTGAATGTATCAGTGGAAAAAGAATACCCCGGCGATTTTTCCGGCATGAGGGATTCCCTTCAAATTATCATCACTGCCCTCAACGACGCCATGGGGAACATTCACCAGGCAACGGGGCAGGTTTCGGCGGGCGCATCCCAGATTTCAGATGTTGCCCAGGAGCTGGCCGCGGGCAGCACCGAGCAGGCATCTGCGGTTGAGGAGCTGAGCGCAACGATTGAGACCGTGCAGGGGCAGGCAGAACGCAGCGCAGAACTTGCAGAGAGCGTTAAGACAGCGATGCATCGCGTGGAGACATACATGACCGAGAGCACGGAGAAAATGGATGAGATGACAGCCACCATGTCCAACATTGCAAGCAGCAGTGAGGATATTAAAAAGGTGATCAAGGTCATCGAAGACATCGCCTTCCAGACCAATATCCTTGCGCTCAACGCGGCGGTGGAGGCGGCGCACGCCGGCCAGCAAGGCAAGGGCTTTGCCGTGGTCGCGGAGGAAGTGCGAAACCTTGCGGCGAAGAGCACAGAGGCCGCCCATGAAACTGCGGCATTGATTCAAAATAGCGTTACACACGTGGATCATGGCATGAAAGTTGCAACGCAGACCGCCGAGAGCCTGAAGGCTGTCATTCAACTCTCCCTGGAAAATGCACAGGGGCTGGATATGCTCAACGATATGTCTCAGCAGACGACGGCATCCATCGCCGCAATCAACGCGGGCATTGAGCAGATCTCCCAGGTGGTGCAATCGAATGCCGCGACGGCGGAGGAGAGCGCCGCTTCCTCGGAGGAGATGAATGCGCAGAGCAGCCTGCTCAAGGAGATTGTGGGCAGCTTCACACTCAAGAGTCAGCCGGGCAGGTATATGGGAGCGCTGGATGAGGGCATGAACGCCTACCGGGGAGAGCCGGACATGGCACTTTCCGCAGCGGACAGAGGGTACCTTAACGAGCGCTATTGATCGCGTGGCCCTACCGCGCGAGTGCGCAACAGCAGAAAGAGGCAAACGAGACAACAGTTAAACAAAGCTGAAACAAGGCAGCATTTCGTCGGAACAGGCGAAATGCTGCCTTGTAAACGATAGAGACGGGGTGCCCCTGCCTGAAATCCGCCCGTGTCATGGATCAAGGGCCTCTTCGGAGCGGGGGAGCAGAGACATGACAGACACTTCATAGGTCGTGTGCTCTACAGGAACTTCGTCTACCAGCTTGGTATAGAGCCTGCTTTGCAGCCGCCCCTCCAGACCGATGGAATCTCCCAGCTCCTGCTGGGCGCAGTAGAGCGCGAGTGAGCCCCAGGCGATACAGGGCAGATAATCCGCCCGATGATAGCGGCGGTTTACGGCCAGCAGCAGGTCGCAAATTTCACGGCCCAAGGGCGTGCGGCGCAGGGAAGGCGGCTTGCAGAGCGCCCCCTGCAACAAAACCAGGTTACAGGGCGGCTCTTCACTTTGGAAGAGCGTTTTGGCATAGACTGTGATGATGAGCCTGCGGCCGCTGCCGCTTCGGTTGTTGAAGGAGCGGATTTCGCCGGAGACTTCCACGGGCAGCTCCGGGGAAAGCGGACAGTGCTGCAAAAGCCCCTCGGGGAGAAGGATCTGGAGTGTATCCTCCCGCCCGGAGAGCCGCGGCACCCGCAGAGGGAAGCGATAAAAGCGGATCCCGTGCATCTGATGGGAGAAGCTTGCCGACTCCTGCACAAAACCGCGCAGTAGGACCTGATTCTCAGCTTGCATCATCTTCATGTAAACAGCCTCCAAATTCGATTACTGAATCGCGCGATGGTATGGCTGATCTATATGAGAGATTGTCCGGGGATATGCCTTAAAGTCTTGTTGCCTTTCCGGAAGATGATCTCAGGGGGGCGGGCGAGATGCTTTGGAAGGGCAGATGGGAGCAGGCGCGCCATGGGCTTGATTTGAAAGACATCCCTTTCAGGGGCTAAAATAATCGTCCGCAGGCCGCTGGGCTTCGATTGAAAAACGGGGAAAAGTTTAGTATAATAGGATTCTGTTTGCAAGAATAGAGACAATCAATGATGCAGAGACGGAAAAGGAATTCGCTCCTTGCACCGGACGCCAAGAGGGCGTGAGCGGAGTGAAACAGAAAGGGGAAGGGCAAATGAGCCTGACGCTCAAGGATTATATCAACGGCCTGAGGGGCAAGCGCGTGGCGGTTGTGGGTGTGGGCGTGTCCAACACGCCCCTGCTGCGGCTTTTGCTTGCGGCCGGAATCTCTGTGACCGCCTGCGATCAGCGAACGCGGCAGGAATTTGGCGCGCTGGCAGATGAGTTGGAAGCGCTCGGCGCCGCGCTCTCACTGGGCGAGGACTATCTGGAGGGGCTGGATCAGGATGTGATCTTCCGCGCCCCGGGGATCCGGCCGGACATTCCCGCCTTTCAGGCGGCCTGCGCGAGGGGGAGCATCCTGACCTCTGAGATGGAGGTTTTTTTGGAGGTCTGCCCCGCGCGGATCATCGCCGTGACAGGGAGCGACGGGAAAACCACCACCACAACGCTCATTGCAGAAATGCTAAAAGCCGCAGGCCATACGGTCTACCTCGGTGGCAACATTGGAACACCGCTCCTGGATCAGGCGGAGCAGATGGGGGGGGACGACTTTGCTGTGCTGGAGCTCTCATCCTTCCAGCTCATGACGATCAGGCGCAGCCCCGGTATCTGCGTGATGACCAATCTGAGCCCGAACCATCTGGACTGGCACACATCTCTGGAGGAATACCGGGATGCGAAGGAGAACATCTTCCGCTTCCAGAAGGAGGGAGATGTGGCGGTCTTCAATCAGGACAACGGGGAAACGCTTGCCCTCTCACAAAAAACCCGCGCGAACTGCCGTCTGTTCAGCCGGAAAGAGCGCCTGTTGCAGGGGGTCTATCTGGAGGATGGGATGATCGTCTCCGCCCAGGGAGGGCATGTGAGCAAGCTCTTTCCGCGCGCAGAGATCCTAATTCCGGGCGAGCACAATGTGGAAAACTATCTTGCAGCCATTGCCGCGGTGGAGGGCCTGGTGTCCGCGGAGGTGATGGAGGCCGTCGCGCGGACATTTCGCGGGGTGGCGCACCGCATCGAACTGGTGGACACGCTCAGCGGCGTGCGCTATTATAACGACTCCATCGCCTCAAGCCCCAGCCGCACCATTGCGGGGCTGATGGCGTTTGAAGAAGAGCTGATTTTGATTGCGGGCGGCTATGATAAAAAGATCCCCTTTGATGAGCTGGGAGAGCTGATTTGCCGGCGTGTAAAAACGGTGATTCTCAACGGGGATACGGCGGAGATCATCGCGGAGGCCATCGCAGCGGCTGAGAGCGATAAGAAGCCGAAGCTCATCCGCGCCAAGGATTTTCAGGATGCCGTGCGTAGGGCAAGAAGGATCGCACGGGGTGGCGATGTTGTGTTGATGTCGCCCGCCTGCGCTTCCTTTGACCAGTTTGAGAACTTTGCCGCCCGGGGAAACTGCTTCAAAGAGATGGTGCAAAGCTTTGCCAAAACAGAGGAAACGCTTGCAGCACTCAGCAGAAGTTTTGGCATTTCCGCCTTTGAAGATGCCGTTGCCGCGCAGGCAGAGGCGCTGTTGGCGGAGACCCTGCCCGAAGTCTGGCGGGATGGCTTTGGAAATGTACTCGCCTGCAAGCGCTGCGGAAAGGAAGATGCCAAACGGCTCCTGTTCGACGCGCATCTGGATGAAATTGGCCTGATGGTGACGGGGGCGAAGGAGGGCTTCCTGCGCCTGCGCGCCGTCGGCGGGGTCGATCCGCGCGTGCTGCCAAACTTGAAGGTGACCGTCTGGGGGAGCGAAGCGCTGCCGGGGCTCATCTGCACCCTGCCGCCGCACATTCAGAGCGCAGGGGAGACAGATCAGAGCATTCCCATCGAAGAGCTCTGGGTGGACGTGGGGCTCTCACAGGCAGAGGCGGAGCAAATTGCACCCGTTGGAACGCCGGTCTCCTTTGCCTCCGATTTTGAAGCGCTGCAACACGGTTTTGCCGCCGGGAAAGCGCTCGATGACCGGGCGGGTTTTGCCGCGCTCCTGCATGCGGCAAGGCTCTTACAGAAGGAGAGTTTGGATGTGGATGTCTATTTCATGGGCAGCCGCCGGGAAGAGACGAGCGGAGCGGGGGCCAAGGTGGCGGCCTATGATCTCATGCCCGATTGCTGCGTTGCTGTGGATGTCACCCACGGGAGAACCCCTGACGGGCCGAGGGAAGAGAGCTTTGCGCTCGGGGAGGGGCCGGTGATCGGCATCGGCCCGAATATGACCACTTGGGTGACGGAGGGTCTGATCCAAAGCGCGGAAAGCCTGGGCCTCTCCTGGCAGCCGGAGGTCATCGCCGGTCATTCGGGTACCAATGCCTGGCGCATGCAGATCAGCCGGGAGGGGATTCCGACAGGGTTGCTCTCCATCCCGCTGCGCTATATGCACACGCCCTATGAAGTGCTCAAACTCTCAGATATCGAAGAGGTCGGGGCGCTGCTGGCGGGCTTTGCCAGAGCGTGTTCGCAGCTTGGGGGGTGGAGGGCGTGAGAGAAGAGATGAAAACCCTCAGAGCGCTCTGCGACATCGCTGCGGTTTCAAGCTGCGAAGCGGAGCTGCGGGAGTATATTGCAGCTGAGGCAGGACCCCATGCGGATCAGATGGAGACGGACAGCATGGGCAACCTGATCGTCTTCAAAAAAGGCAAAAAATCCACGGGAAACCGCCTCATGCTCGCGGCGCATATGGATGAAGTGGGGCTGATCATTCGCGCGATTACAGAGGATGGATATTTGAAGTTCCTGCCTGTCGGCGGCATTGACCGGCGGGTGTTGGTGGGCAAAAAAGTTCGCGTCGGCGCGGCGCAGCTGCCGGGCATCATCGGCCTGAAGGCCTACCATCTGGTGAGCCGCGAAGAGGAGAAGCGCATTCCAAAGCTGAAGGAATTTTACATCGACATCGGCGCCGGCAGCAGGGAGGAAGCGGAGAAGATGGTGACCCTGGGCGAAGTTGCAGCCTTTGAGCGGGAGTTTCTGGAGTTTGGGAACGGCCTGATCCGCACACCCGCGCTCGATGACCGCATCGGCTGTGCTGTGATGCTCACACTGCTGAAAGAAGCGCTGCCGCTCGACTGTAATTTTGTCTTTACCGTGCAGGAAGAGGTGGGCACGCGCGGTGCCTTTGGCGCCGCCTTCCGCCTCAAGCCGGAGATCGCGCTCGTGCTCGAGGGGACAACCGCCGCCGACCTGCCTGATCTAGAAGCCCATAGAAGGGTTTGCGCGCCGGGGAGGGGGCCTGTGATCCCGTTTATGGACGGCGCAACGGTCTATGACCGCGGGCTCTTTGAGCTGCTGCGGGGGCTGGCAGAGCAGAATGGAATCCCCTGGCAGACGAAGGAATACATCGCCGGGGGGACGGACGCCGGAACCATTCAGCGCAGCCGGGAGGGTGTGCGTGTGGCGGGGCTGTCCGCTGCGGTGCGCTACCTGCACGCGCCGAGCAGTGTGGCGGCGGTGGCGGACTATGAGGCGCTCATCGCCTTGACCCGCCATGTACTATATGCCCTCGCAGAGCGAGAAGAAGGGGGAGCAAAATGGACTATTTGAGCATGCTCGAAAAGTTAAGCGGTCTGCACAGCGTCTCGGGGGATGAGCTCCCCTTGGCGAAGGCCCTGCAGGCGTTGGCCGCGCCGCACTGTGATACCTGTGAGATTGATACGCTGGGCAACCTGATCGCCTATAAAAGAGGCAAGGGGAAAAAGTTGATGCTCACGGCGCCCATGGACACGCCGGGGCTGGTGGTGACGCATGTTGAAGAGAGCGGGGAGCTGCGCGTCGGGCCGGTCGGGCGGCTCTCGCCCGCAGAGATCCTGCACAGCCCCTACCGCTTTAAAAACGGCACCCCCGGCCTGCTCTCCCGAGAGGGGAAGCGCACAGAAGAGGTCAAATTTTCAGAGCTCTTTTTGGATATCGGAGCCGGGAGCCGGGCGGAGGCCGCGGCACAGGTGCAGCCGGGGGATACGGCGATGTCCGCCCTGCCCGCCTTTGCCTTGGGGAAGCGCCGCGCGGCGCTGCCGCATGCAAGCCGCCTTTGCGCGCTGCTGCTCTTAGAGACGCTGATGCTTGTGAAAGCGCGGGAGCACGAACTCTACTTCGTCTTCACAGCCCAGGAGAATTTGGGCCTGCGCGGCGCGCAGACGGCCGCATTTCGCATCATGCCGGAGGTCGCCATTTCGCTGGATCTGACGCCCGCCCGCGCGCTGGAAGACAAGCAGAGCAGCAGTCGGATGGGGGCCGGTGTTGGAATTAAGCAGATGGATCAATCTGTCATTGCGCACCCCGAGATCGTCAAGCGCTTGGTGCAGCTGGCGCAAGAGGAGAACATCCCCTTCCAGATGGATGTTATCCGCAGTGGGGAGAGCGCCGGCGCTGCGATTCAAGTGACGGGGGCGGGGGTGCGAACAGGCGGTCTCTCCATTCCCTGTCGCGCCCTCAATTCCCGCCTGGAGATGGTGGACTTTGGGGATGCGGCTGCGGCGGCAAGGCTGCTGGCGGCTTTTGCCGCCGGACGCAGCGATGAATTCAAGAAAAAGGATATGGTATAAGATGGCTTTGGAAATCAGTCAGCGCGTGTTGGAGATGGGGGAAGAGGCGCAGCTTGCGCTGGGCGCGCAGTTTGCGCGTATCGACAAGATTGCCGAGGAGAACACAAGAAAGGTGCTCGGTGCATTCCAAAAACACCGGGTTGCCGAGCACTATTTTTATGGCACCACCGGCTATGGATATAACGACGAGGGCCGGGACAAACTGGATGATATTTACGCCGAGATTTTTGGCACGCAGGATGCGCTGGTGCGCATCGGCTTTGCGAACGGAACCCACGCCATCGGTGCGGCGCTCTTTGGCGTGCTCCGCCCGGGGGATGTTCTTGTCTCCGCCATCGGCGCGCCCTATGACACCATGCTCGGTGTGATCGGCGTGACGGGGCATGGAGACGGTTCGCTGCGTGAGTTTGGCGTGGAATACCGCGAGGTGGCGCTGACACCTGAGAATACGCCCGACCATGATGCCATTGCCGCCTCGGTGAAGGACAAGCGCGTAAAAGCGGTTTTGATTCAGCGCTCCCGCGGCTATGCGACCCGCGCCTCCCTCTCCGTCTCTGAGATTGGAGAAATTTGCAGGCGAATTCGGGAAGTGAATGAAACCGTGCTGATACTGGTGGACAACTGCTACGGAGAATTTGTGGAGCTGCTTGAGCCGACGGATGTGGGCGCCGACATGGTCATGGGCTCGCTCATCAAGAACCCCGGCGGCGGTCTCGCGCCAAACGGCGGCTATGTGGCGGGGCGGCACAAGCTGGTGGAGAGCACCTCCATGCGGCAGACCGTCACGGGGATCGGGCGAAAGTGCGGCGCAACGCTGGGCTTCAACCGGGACCTCTATCAGGGGCTCTTCATGGCGCCGCACACGGTGGCACAGGCAATGAAAACCGCGACCTTCACCGCCAAGATGATGGAGATGCTCGGCTATGAAGCCGACCCGGCCTCCGACGCGCAGCGCAGCGACATTGTGCAGATGATTCACATGCGCTCCCCGGAGAAGGTGACGCAGTTCTGCCGCGGGATTCAGTTTGGCGCGCCGGTGGACTCCTATGTCACGCCCATTCCCTGGGAAATGCCGGGCTACGACTGCCCGGTGGTCATGGCTGCCGGTTCTTTTATTCAAGGTGCGTCCATTGAACTGACGGCCGATGCGCCCATCCGCCCGCCCTATACGGTCTATATGCAGGGCGGTCTGACCTACGAATCGGGAAAAACAGGGATCCTCCTCGCCGTGGAAGAGATGCTCAAAGAACACCGCTCCCCATTCGGTGAGTGAAAAGCTTTACGTAGATCGGGCGGATCTGGGGGATGCAGCCGCATATTTCCCGCTTATCTGTAAAAAAGCCGAACAATCAAGCAGCGCGGCCCGCTGCTCTGTGGGGTGATGGAACGAGATGGATAGCAAGCAGAGAATTGACGAATTGGTCGCAGAGCTCAACCGCGCCTCGGCAGCCTATTACGCGGGCCGCAGCGAGCGCATGTCAAACTATGAGTGGGACGCGGGCTTTGATGAGCTCGCGGCGCTGGAGGCGGAGACGGGTTATATCCGTCCCGAGAGCCCGACGCAAACCGTCAGCGCCGAGGGGGAACAGAGCGGCTTGAAAGAGCCGCACGAATTCCCGCCGCTCTCCCTTGCCAAAACAAAGGATGTGGCTGCGCTGCAGGCCTGGGCGGGGGAGCGGGACATCTGGCTGAGCTGGAAGCTCGACGGCATGACGCTGGTCTTGACCTACGACGGCGGGAAGCTCTCCAAAATCCTCACCAGAGGAACCGGTCGCGTTGGGACGAATATCAGCTTTATGAAGCAGGCGATCAAGGGCATTCCCCGCAAGATCGAGGACAAGGGGCATCTGGTGATCCGGGGCGAGGCCCTGATCTCCTACTCCGACTTTGAGCAGATCAACGATATGACGGTAGACGGGGGCGAAAAGTACGCCAACCCCCGCAATCTGACGGCGGGAACGCTTGCGTTGGACATCGCAAGGCTCTCGGAGGCGAGCGAGCGCAGGGTTCGCTTTATCGCCTTCACGCTGGTCTATCTGGAAGCGCCGCTGCCCTCTTGGGGCGCGCGGATGGAGTATCTGGATCGCCTTGGTTTTGTGACGATTGCGCGTGAGAAGACAAGCGCGCCCGCCCTGCCCGACGCGGTTGAGCGCTGGACGCGGAAGGTGGAGGCCGGTGAGATGGATCTGCCGGTGGACGGGCTTGTGGTCTGCTTTGACGACACGGACTATGCCGCATCCGGCAGCGTCACGGGGCACCATGAGACACGGGGCGGGATCGCCTTTAAGTGGGAGGACAGCTCGGCGCTGACGCGGCTTGACCATGTGGAGTGGTCCTGCGCCGCTTCGACCATTACGCCCGTTGCGGTCTTTGATCCCGTGGAGCTGGAGGGGACGATTGTCACGCGCGCCTCGCTTCATAATATCAGCGAGATGGAGCGCCTTGGGATTGGCGCGGACGGGCAGACGACGCTGGAGATCATCAAGGCCAATAAGATCATTCCCAAGTGCATCGCCGTCCACGCGAGTGAGGGGAGTTTTTCCATCCCCGCGCACTGCCCCGTCTGCCGGGAGTCAACAGAGCTAAAAATCAGTGAGAGAAGCCAGGTAAAAACGCTCCACTGCTCTAATGCAGACTGCCCTGCCAAGCACGTGAAACGCTTTACGCGCTTTGCAAGCAAGCAGGGGATGGATATTGACGGCCTGTCCGTGAAAACGCTTTTGCGCTTCATGAATGAGGGCTACCTCTCCGAATTTGCCGACATCTACCGCCTGCATGAGCACGCGGCGGAGATTGAAACCCTGGAGGGCTTTGGGAAGCGCTCCCGCGATAAGCTGCTCAGGGCCATTGAGCGCAGCCGCGCCGTGGATCCGATGCACTTCATTTATGCCCTCTGTATCCCGATGATCGGCATTGACGCGGGGAAGCGTCTGGTCGCAGCGCTGGGTTACCCGGGATTTTTAGAGCAGCTCAAGAGCGGTGCGCCCTTTGACGACATCCCCGGCATCGGTCCGGAGCGCTCGAAAGCGATTCTGGAGTTCTTTGCTCTCCCCAAAAATCAGAAAATGCTTGAGCGCCTGCTTGCAGAGCTGAGCATTCTGGAGGTGGCGCCGCAGGAAGTCAATACCGGGCGGCTTGCGGGTTTGACCGTGGCGGTCACGGGCGATCTGCAGCGCTTCCCAAACCGCGCCGCCTTCAAGGCCTACGTGGAGGCGCAGGGGGGCAGCGTGCGGGGCAGCATTTCAAAGAAAACAAGCCTGCTGCTCAACAACGACCCCAATTCCGCCTCGAAAAAGAATGAAACCGCGCAGCAGCTCGGCATCCCCATCCTCTCCGAGGAGGAGTTTGTTGGGCGATATGGCGGTGCATAAATATTCATTCACTGCCGCTACATCCAAAAGCACATCGAAGATGCCGTTGCCACCCAGATCATTGAGAGCTATCTCAACCCGGTCAAACGCCTCAAGGCGACGGTGGATGAGGATGCGGTCTCTCTGGTGTCCTGGTAAGGAACAAGAAAACACCCCTGCCGCTTGTGAAGTGCACCCCAAACGTTAGACAGTATGATAAACTGTTTAATGGAAGGGGTGCATTTTCATGGCAAAAGGAGCGCCGAATAAAAAGTACACAGGTGAGTTCAAGCAGCATGTGATAGAAACAATGCACAAAGAAGAGCTCAGCCAAAAGGAAACGGAGCGACAATTTGAATTGCCGCACAATCGAGTGGCCTCATGGGAAAGAATTTATTTAGAAGAGGGGCCAGAGGGCCTGCATAAGGAACGCCGAGGTCGAGGGAGTAAGGGGCGTCCATCCAAGTTGGATAAGGCGGTGGAAGAAGATTTGATAGCAGAGAATCAGCGGTTGCGTGCGGAGAATGCCTACCTAAAAAACTTGCAAGCCTTGGTTTTGGAAAACGAGCGACACCGGCAGAAAAAACGCAGGTGATTTCAATGCTGAGGCAAGAACACACTTTAACCCTCCTGCTCGAAATTGCGAACGTGCCTCGTGCAACCTACTACTATCACGCCAAGCGGCAAAGCAAGCCGGACAAATACGCTGACATGAGAGAACAAATCACTCATATTTTTTATGAACACCGTGGCCGATATGGCTACCGTCGAATCACGATGGAGCTGCACAACTGCGGCTGTGTCATCAACCACAAGACGGTGCAGCGGCTTATGCGGGAAGAGAACCTGGTCTGCCGGGTTCGGATGAAAAAGTATAAGTCCTACAAGGGTGAAGTGGGCAAAATTGCACCCAATCTTCTGGAGCGCAACTTTGAGGCAGAGAAACCAAACCAGAAGTGGGTGACCGATATCACCGAGTTCAGCCTGTTTGGGCAAAAGCTGTATCTCTCGCCGATTCTGGATTTGCACAGCCAGGATATTGTGAGCTATACCATTTCGAAGAGACCTGTTCTCTCCATGGTGACCCAGATGCTGGACAATGCATTTCAACAAATTCCGGATGACACCATTCTCATTCTTCATTCTGACCAAGGCTGGCAGTACCAGCACAAGCAGTATCAACGAATCTTGCGCAAGAAGGGCATTCGACAGAGCATGAGCCGAAAGGGTAGCTGTTTGGATAACGCTGTGGCAGAGAATTTCTTTGGCCATCTGAAAAGTGAGCTGTTGTATTTGCAGAAGTTTGACTCCTTGGAGCATTTTGAGCGCGAACTGATTGCATATCTCGACTACTACAACTACCGCCGCATTAAGGCAAAGTTGAAGGGCTTGCCGCCTGCGGTTCACAGACAACAAGCCCTTCAGGCTGCTTGATTTTATATTTGTCTAACGTTTTGGGGGCACTTCAAATAGACTTCAGGGGAGTTTTAATTGGTTCCTATGTATGGTGCCACGCCATCTGCGCGCGGGCGCTTCTTATTTATTGCAGGCTTTCATTCGCCCAAGTCACGCAGCGTTCGACCTGCGCGCGGCAGCTCTCCCGGTCCGCGCCGGAGGCTAAGATGTAGACCTTAATCTTCGGTTCGGTGCCGGAGGGGCGGATGATGAGATCCGTGCCGCCCGCCAAATGATATTTGAGCACGTCAGAACCTCTGATATGAGTGGGGCCGCTCTCGCCCGTCGAGAGATTTTCCTCCACGCCACTCTGGTAATCCCAGCGCGTGAGAACCTCCATGCGGGCGATTTGCGCGGGGGGCACTGCGCGCAGGCGCTTCATCAGCGCCTTCATGTTTGCCATACCCGCAAGCCCAGGCATGACGAGGTTGAGCGTTCTCTCTTCGTGGTAACCATAGCGCACAAAGAGCGCCTCCAGGGCATCAAAGAGCGTCATCTTCTGCTCGGCGTAATAGGCGGCCATTTCCGTGAGCAGAAGGGAGGCGGAGACGGCATCTTTGTCCCGCGTAAAATCGCCCAGCATATACCCAAAGGACTCCTCGTAGGAGAAAAAGACCTGCGCTTCCCCGCTGCTTTCCAGTTCATGCTTCTTCTCAGCCATAAACTTAAAGCCTGTAAAGGTGTCATAGCAGGCGACGGAATGCGCCTGGGCAACCTTTCGCGCCATTTCTGTTGTCACTATGGTTTTGAGCACCGCGGGTTTCGCAGGGAGCGTTCCAAGGCGCTCTTTGACTTGGATCAGATAATCGAGCAGGAGCACACCCGTCTGGTTGCCTGAGAGCAATTCGTACTCACCTGCGCGGTTTTTTGCCAGAATGCCCACCCGGTCGGCGTCCGGATCACTGCCGAGAATCAAGTCAGCACCTGTTTTCTTTGCCAAGGCTATCGCAAGGGCAAAGCTCTCCGGATTTTCCGGGTTGGGGGAGGGCACTGTTGAAAAATCGGGGTCGATGACCATCTGCTCGGGCACACAGTGCAGCTGCGTTACACCAAGGGCTTTTAGGACATAGGGGATTTGCTCATAGCCGGTTCCGTGAAAGGGGGTGTAAACCATGGAAAAACACCCGGACACCCGCGAGAGCAGCTCCCGGTCGTTGGCAAGCGCCATGACTTCGCCGAGGAAGAGGGCATCGGTCTCCTCCCCGAGCAGGTGGATGCGTCCGTCCGCGCACGCAGTCTCGTAAGGGATAGCCTTGATATCCTCGAAGAGATCGAGCTTGGACATGTTCTCGGCAATCGCCGCCGCCTGTTGGGGGGGGAGCTGCGCGCCGTCCGCCCAATATACTTTATACCCGTTGTATTCCTTTGGGTTGTGGCTGGCGGTGATATTGATCCCCGCCGTGCATCCGTAATGCCGCACCGCGAAGGAGAGCTCAGGTGTGGGGCGCATGCCGGAGAAGAGGTAGACGGGGATGCCGTTGCCTGCCATTACACATGCAGCTTCTCTTGCAAATTCGCTGGAGTGATGCCGGCAGTCAAAGCAGATGGCGATGCCGCGTTTGGCAGCCTCTGCCCCCTCGGCGAGGATTACTTCAGCAAAGGCCTGTGTGGTGTGACGTATGATATGAATATTCATCCGATTGAGACCAGTTCCCATGATGCCGCGCAGACCCGCAGTGCCAAATTCCAGGGGGCCGAAGAAACGGCTTTCAATCTCCGAATCATTTCCGGAGAGTGCGTGCAATTCGGCGCGCTCTGCCTCAGTGAGTTTCGAGCTTTGAAGCCATGTTTCATAGTTGGATTGGTACGACATGAAAAGACCTCCTCAAAGAAATGTAGCAAAGAACTATTTATGGTAAGGGCTTGCCTTCCTAATTTGAAACGCGCGGTAAAGCTGCTCTAAAAGCATCACCCTTGCCAGGTGATGCGGGAAGGTCATCTTTGACATGGAAAGGCGCAGCTGCGCCTCCTGCTCAAGCGAAGGATGCAGACCAAATGATCCGCCAATCAGGAAGGTCAGCCTGGAGCGCCCCCCTGTCATCCACTCCTCCAGGGTGGCGGAGAGCGCTTCGCTTGAGAGGAATTTGCCCTCTATGCACAGCGCAATGAGGGTCGTCTGCTTGGGGAGGAGACGGCGGACGCGCTCTGCCTCTTTTCCCAGCGCCTGCTCGATCTGAAGGGCAGAGGGATTCTCCGGCAGGCGCTCTTCGGGGAGTTCGGTGAGCTTTAATTTACAATCGGAAGAGAGCCGCTTTTGATATTCTATGCAGGCAGCCTGGTAAAAAGGCTCCTTTAATCCACCCACAGAGATCACTTGGATATGGAGCAGGGAAACACCCCCTTGTTGCAAACTGAGAGAAGGCGGCAGCATCATACGCCGCCGCCTGAATTTGAATCATGATACAGAATAGGTGAAAGGCGGGGAGTCAGCCGACAATCATGTGCCACTCCTCGTCCATTTCCATATGCTCAATCCGGATATGCGCACCAAGCTTTTGTAATTTCTCGACAATGTCTTCGTAGCCGCGCTCAATGTGGAAGATCTGGTCAATTTCAGTGGTACCGATCGCGGCAAGACCGGCGATGATCATCCCCGCGCCCGCACGCAGGTCACAGGCGCTCACGGGGGCGCCGGTCAGGCGGGGTACGCCCTCAATGACCGCAATTTTGCCGTCCACTTGAATGTTGGCGCCCATGCGCCGAAATTCGTCTGCGTAGCGGTAGCGGTTATCCCAAACGCCCTCGGAGAGCAGGCTGGTCCCCTCTGCCAGACAGAGCACCGCAGCAATCTGCGGCTGCATATCCGTTGGGAAGCCGGGGTAGGGCAGTGTTTTCACAGTGGTGCGCAGCAAAGGCGCGCTGACATCGCGCCGGACGGTTAGCGAGTCGCCCTCTTCGATGATTTCGACACCCATTTCGATCAGCTTTGCAGAAATACAATCCAAATGTTTGGGAATAATATTGTTAATCTTCACCTCACCGCCCGTAGCTGCGACGGCCGCCATATAGGTTCCCGCCTCGATCTGATCGGGAATGATAGAGTAGAAGCCGCCGGCAAGACGGTTGACACCGCGGATTTTGATCACGTCGGTGCCCGCGCCCATGATATTGGCGCCCATAGAATTTAAAAAGTTTGCAAGGTCAACAATATGCGGCTCCTTCGCCGCGTTTTCGATGACGGTCATCCCCTCGGCAAGGGTGGATGTAATCATGATGTTCATCGTTGCGCCGACGGAGACAACATCAAAATAGATATGTGCGCCGCGCAGACGGTTGGGGCAATGCGTTTTAATATAGCCGTTTTCGACAGAGACGCGGGCACCCAGCGCCAAAAATCCTTTTTCATGCTGGTCGATCGGCCGGGTGCCAAGATCGCAGCCGCCGGGCAGGGGAACCTCCGCGTGGCCAAAACGCCCAAGCAGGGCGCCGACCAGGTAGTAAGAAGCGCGAATTTGCCGGGCCAGATCATAGGAAACCTGAGATTTCCGCAGGGAGGAGGCATCGATTTCAAGGGTTGTTCGGTCGATGACACGGACCTCAGCGCCGATTTCTTTCATAATATTCAGGATCAGCGTCACATCGCTGATCTGCGGCACATTTTCGATGCGGCAAACGCCGTCCACAAGAAGGGCCGCAGGAAGTATGGCGACAGCCGCATTTTTGGCACCACTGATTTCTACCTCGCCAAAGAGCTGCCGGCCACCGGAAATAATATATTTAGTCAAAACTGCACCTCATAGATTCCACTCGCAGTAAGAACTGAGAGGAGAAAGTTTTTTTCTATTTTTTTAATTTAGATCGTTTATAGGTATAGTATGCCCAAAAGAGCACAAAAAACTCGATTTTTCAAGCATATATCTTCTGACGCGGCAAAAAAGCGCAAGGAAATAGTGGATTTCTTTTACGCTTTCCGTTCGTGTTTGCCCTTGCAGTCTGAAGAAATGAGAGCTGGGGAAGTTTATAATATTTGTAGTATAACATTTTATTGAAGTAAAATCAAAGAAAATTTTGAAAAATTATAAAAAAATAGAAAATATAAGAGGTTTTAACAGCTCTGAGATCAAGAAACGATGGAAGAAAAAAGAGAACAGGGACGTTCCGCCGGCAGCAGTGCGTGCACAAAAATTAGGATTTCTGTCCTCGAAACAAACAATTGCAGCTCCGGATGCGGGGGGAGGGGATGGCGGGCCGGCGCGAGGGCCTTTTTGACCAGGGCAAGCGCCGCGCGCTGGTCGAATGGTTCGAAAGGAATGCCATTTCGCTCAAGTTCATCTCTGGAGCAGCGAATCATCAGGCCTGAGGAAAACGTCTGTACCAACATATCTCTTCTCCCTTATCAGAAAAAATAGACGGCTCAAAAAGATTCCAACGCGATTTTATGCACTGAAAATGACGGAACAACACAGAAAATCTTGCAAATCATAGCGCAGAAAAGAGGAAAAAGCAAACTGGATGAAAGACTTTGCCTGCGATTTGCCAAGTGCATGAAGTCTAAAAGAATGGAGCCGATTGCGAATTTTATTATACGGGGGTGCGCGCTAAAATGATAGGAGTAAAAATTGCCACGGAGAAGATTGAAGAGTTGGCAGCGAAGAAAAAACATGTTATAATAAAAAACGCACATTTTCAATGATGGATGTGCTGCAATATGCCGGAATACCCACCGCTCCGAAGCACAGCATTACCTTGCTGCGCTGTGGGTCAGGCGGGGCCTGAAATATGGTGTGTATCGGGCGTATTGCTCACATGGCAATGCCTTTGTAAACGAATCCTCCCGCTGTGCAAGCTCGGGTTAGGATCAAGGGCATGTAAATCGCAAGGGATGGGGAGGCGGCACAAATGAAACAGGATATGATCGTGATTTTGGATCTTGGCAGTGAAAAAAACCCGCAGTTGGCCAGGGAGATTCGTGCGCTGGGCGTGTACAGTGAAATTCACCCGCATGATATTACGGGGGAGCAATTGATGGCCCTGCCCAACGTGAGGGGTGTAATTTTAAACGGCGGCCCGAACCGGGTGGTAGACGGTGTTTCAATTGACGTGTCAAAGGAAATTTACAATGCCCCCCTTCCGGTGCTCCAGGTGGATCACAATGGGGATGTCCCCTGGCCCGATGACGCGCAAGTGCGCAGAGAGGCGATTTCCAACTTTATCTTTGGGCTCTGCGCTGCGGAAGCCAATTGGACGATCACACACTTTATCGAGGATCAGCTTGAGCAAATCCGCCGGCAGGTCGGGGAGAAGAAAGTGCTCCTGGCACTCTCCGGCGGGGTGGATTCCGCGGTGGTGGCGGCGCTGCTCATTCGCGCTGTGGGCAAGAATCTCAGCTGTGTGCACGTGAACCACGGCCTCCTGCGAAAAGGCGAGTCCGAGCAGGTGGTGGAAGTGTTTCGCAGGCAGATGAACGCGAATCTGATCTATGTAGACGCGGCAGAGCGCTTTTTGGGCCGCCTTGCAGGGGTAAGCGACCCGGAAGAAAAGCGAAAGATCATCGGTGGGGAATTCATTCGTATCTTTGAGGAAGAGGCTGAAAAGCTGGAAGGCATTGAATTTTTGGGGCAAGGCACCATCTACTCGGATGTCATCGAATCGGGCACGAAGACGGTGAAGGCTGTCAAATCGCACCACAATGTGGGCGGGCTGCCGGAGCATCTGCAATTTTCACTGGTGGAACCGCTTAAGATGCTCTTCAAAGACGAGGTGCGCGCCTGCGGCAGAGCGCTCGGTCTGCCGGAGAGCATGGTGAACCGCCAGCCATTCCCGGGCCCCGGCCTTGGTGTGCGCTGCCTGGGAGCGGTGACGCGCGCGCGTCTGGAGGCCCTGCGGGAATCGGATGCAATTTTGCACGAAGAGTTTGGGCGGGCGGGCCTTGCGGAGCGGGTCTGGCAGTATTTTACGGTAATTCCGGATTTCAAGTCTGTGGGCGTCCGAGATGGCGCGCGCACCTTTGACTGGCCGGTGATTCTGCGCGCGGTAAATGCTGTGGACGGCATGACGGCGACAATCGAGGAGATTCCATATCCTCTGTTGCATAGGATTACGGAGCGCATAACGCAGGAGGTAGCAGGTGTCAACCGTGTTTTGTATGACCTGACCCCAAAGCCGACAGGGACGATTGAGTGGGAGTGACAGGTCAAAGCCCGAAAACCCAGCAATCATGCGGGTTTTCGGGCTTTCTATATCAAAAAGCGTAGCACATCCGTAACACTTATATTTTTTCGGCCTATTTTTGGGCATTTTCGGGAGCGGCCGCGAAGCCGGTCGCCTGCGCATTGAGGTCGGCTGCGATGGTCTCCATTCGTGACGATGATGCCATGCAAGATACCATCGACAGTGTAAAGCAAGTCGGTGTACTCATCCCCGGCATCGCCCGTCCGCACCCGGAGGGCGGTTATGAGCTTGTAGCCGGACACCGCCGCCACCATGCAAGCGTTATTGCCGGACTTGAAACCATGCCGGTCATTGTCCGCAATCTGGATGACGATGCCGCGACAATTATCATGGTGGACAGTAATATCCAGCGGGACAATCTGCTCCCCAGTGAACGCGCCTTTGCCTACAAAATGAAGCTGGATGCCATGAAGCGGCAGTCCGGCAGACCATCAAAAGAAAGTGTGTCCCAAGTTGGGACAGGGAAACGCACCGACCAGCTTCTTGCCGAACAGGTCGGGGAAAGCCGCAATCAGGTTCAGCGATATATCCGTCTCACAGAGCTTATCCCCGAACTGATGGACATGACGGATGAGGGCAACATCAAGGTCAACCCCGCCTATGAACTGTCATTCCTTAAAAAAGAGGAGCAGACCATGCTCCTCTCCGCAATGGACTACGCACAAGCATCCCCCTCGCTCTCACAGGCGCAGCGGCTGAAAAAGCTCAGTCAGGCGGGTACTCTGCCTCTGGTGTTGTTCTCAATACAATAGCGGTGGTCATTCTCCTCATCGCTGCCCTCACTGTCATACTCTTGGGTGAGCCAATCTGGACGGGTTTGAAGATGGCCGCTCTCGGCTGGCTGATAAGTTCCTTCGGACTGCCACTTATCGCAACATTTCTGGTAGAGCTGCTCGGAGCGTTCAACGATACCTTGAAAGCAATATAGCGCAAAACAAAAGGGCGGGGCTGTAGTAAAAAGAATTGCTACAATCCCGCCCTAATTTTATTGACTATCTTTCAATGAAAATAAACTTGTAGTTTTCAGGCAGAAAATCTGAAATTTCTTGCTTTGGAATATACTCAAAATGCGAATAAATACAAAGCCTGTTCAGAATAGATAGGTTGTTCCAATTTTCTATAAATTCTTTTTTTGTTCTTACTACAGAATTAAAAAAATCATTAAATGTAGAGAGATACAAATCTGGGCCGAGATAACATATCGCTGTAATTTCAGTAATGCCAGCAATAAAATAGTTAATCGCATAAAGATTCTTTTCTAAATAACGTAAATAACCTCCTTTTTGCAACTGACATACTGTGTCGCTCCCACTATAATTAGCCCATGTTCTAAAAAGATACATAATATCAATTATATTGACAGGAGCCTTGCATTTAAGTGTATTACGCGCATAAACAAGATTACTATAATATGAGCTTTCTAAATCATAAAAAGTTTTGGACTTTCTGGCTTCATATCTTTCACGCAATAATTCCATTATTTCTTGTTCAGACATATCAGTGTCAGGCATCGGGGTTTCTTCAAAATAATACTTTGAGCGAGGATATAGTGAATATTGATATTTCCACTCATCCCGATCTCTACTTCTAAAATTTGAGAGATTCTTATCACTACCATCAAAGATCATATTAAACGGGAAAAACACTACATATTTTGAAAACTTATTTAGAAGTGTTGTATTAAAATTGTTAGTCATATTGCGATGGTTGTAAGTATCGGCATTGGCATAATTCGTGAAGAGCAAACCGTTGTAAAAAGAGTACATGGAGTAATACGATTTTACAATTTCCCAAGACGGAAACAACTCCGTTCGCCAGCTTTTATCCCAAGAAACATCGCCTATATTTGTACTCAAATCATCATGTAATGGATTGAATGGATAAGTTGCCGCCAGTTCATTATACCATCCTTGTTTTAAGTAGTAGATGAACTTGTCCTTGTTATTAGCCTTTTTGCTATAGATATTGCGTGAAATTTTATCAATTTTTATATTTTCTTTGAGATAGTATTGATATAACTCACTCACTTTGTATTTTTTATTTTTAATAATATGCTTGGGAGCATACATAAGGCGCAGAAGCCAAACAAATTCATCTAACATGTCATGATATTTTAAATATTCAGAAATACTTTCAAGGCTGTCGTTATAACCCACGTTTATCCCCCCCAGTTAGTTATTCATTATTGTATTGAGCGAGGGCGATTAACCCCGCTTCACGCGTTGGGTAATAGCCAACAGTCAAATAAATAGGATAACCCCGGTCATCCCATCCCGTTGTTTTTCTAACTACAAAGGGATTGCGGCGATTTCCGCTTAATTTGGCACAAGTGCCGTATCCGTTAGGGTGTTTCAATTTTCTTCCATTCCTTTCTTCCGCGTCTTGATTTTTCGCAGAAGAAAGGTTATAATTAAGGATGACCTTTCAACTGCGATTGCGCTGTCATGGGTGTTTTCGTTTTTTGATTGGTTGGTTTCGTGAACCCTCCGAAATTGCAGTTTCGGGGGGTTCTTCTTTTGCCGCCTATTGGGTTTACCCGGTGGGCGGCTTTTGTTGTTTCTGCCATAGCTTGAAAGCAATAGAATTTTTAGTTTCGCTTTGCAGTTGTTCAAATTCTGCTTGTTCAAGCGTGGTCGTTATGCCCTCTTTGGTCAATTCCAATGAATAGGTGTCCCCTGCATTGATTTGGTTGGCGGCATAACCGAGCGATTGAAGATAATCAAGAAAGCCTTCATATTCTTTAGACTGCTTCCCCATATCGGGATAACTTTCATCAAAGTATTCGTTCCCCATCAATTGAAAGACAGTAACGTCAAGAATAGAAGCGATTTTCCCCAATACATCTAAAGGAATAGTAACAAGCCCCTTTTCATATTTGCGGATAGAACTTTCGGTTCTACCAATCAAATTAGCAAGTTCTTGTTGTGTCATTTTCCCTTTTCTGTACTGCTTGATTTTCTTCCCTATTTCAGCGTCATTCAAGCTGTCACCACCTTTCAATGATAGAATACCACAAGCGACAATATAATTCAAGGTATTTTTGAGAATAGTATTGACAACGACAATATAATTATCTATAATAAGACCATACCGACAACCGCATTGACTATAAAAAGAGAATGCGACAATGTTCTTTGACAACTGAATATCCAAAAATATGACACGTTGAAAGGTGGTGAGAATGTGAAAATCGACGGTCGGAAGCTTGACATGATTATGGCAGCGCAATGCCTGACGGCTGAAAAGCTGTCCATGGTGACAGGTGTTTCTCAAGTATCAATAGCCCGATTTAGGAAGGGAACGCAAAAACCGCGCCCCGCCACAATCGGCAGGATTGCCAAAGCCTTGAATGTTGAAGTTCAAGAGATTATCGAAACGGCTACTGCAATAGCCGAGGACACACGATAGGAGGGTTCACGAAACCATGATTAAAACAACCATGACAGAGCAGGAACTTGAAGTCTTGCGCAAATATATCCCGAAAGCGCAAGTTGATAACTTCATCCAGTACGACGCGCAAACTAAAACTTTAGCCTTCTTTCTTGAAGATTGCGAGAAAGACAAAATCATTGGACGCCCTACGAACTTCATGTATATCTTTTATTGGTACTTTTGCAGGGAACGCGGGGAAGAACCATTGGCGCAAATTGAATTTTCAAGGCGCATAACAAAGCACTTTGGATTGACAATCACTGATAAAAAGATTAAAGGCGTAAAATACCGCATTTTTCAAAGTGTTCAAAGTTAGATTGAACACTTTGAAAGGTTCAAGACACCTTGAACCGGTTCTACATCATCTTGAACCGCTAAAACCCTGTATTCATGCGGGTTTGCGGGTAGCGGTTCAAGTGGTTCAAGATGGTTTTAAGTTCTTTATAGAAAAAAGCACATTTTCAAATACAGTCTTAAAAACATAAGAAATATAGAGAATAAGGGAAACACCTTGAACCTTGAACCGCAAAACACCAAAAAGCCCATGAATACAGGGATTGACCCGGTTCAAGACCGGGTTCAAGACTAAACGAAATCAACCAAAATTTGAAAGGATGGTAATAACCATGACAAACATTAACGAAAACTCAACGCAAGTTTTGCGCTCAAGGGCGCTGCGCCGTATCTGCTTACGGTACGTGAATCTTCGTTTGTGGTTGGAGCGCCGGCAAAGCAGGGTGCAATTGAAAAGGCCGCAGCTCCGGCGAGAGAGCAGCCAATTCACCGCCTGTTTATGGAATATCTGGAGGCTGCGGTGGGCGATGTGGATATCACGCAGGCTGAGATTCTCATTTCCGTGGGCCGTGGGATCAAAGAGGAAAAGAATCTGGAGATGATCGAAGAATTGGCCGCGCTGCTGGGTGGAACGATCAGTGCCTCCCGCGCTGTTGTGGATGCGGGTTGGCTGCCATCGGAGCGCCAGGTGGGAACAACGGGAAAAACTGTAAGACCCAAGGTTTATCTGGCGATTGGCATTTCGGGTGCGTTTGAGCATGTGGCCGGGATAAAGAGCTCTAAAAATATCATCGCAATCAACAAAGATGCCAACGCGCCAATTTTCTCGGTGGCAACCTACGGCATTGTAGACGATTTATTCAAAGTGGTACCAAAGCTCATAGAACATCTCAAATCGCTCAAAGCGTAATGTGGTATGTGCGGAAAACAGACATCGCCCTCAACGTATGACGGGCGTGACGATATCAAAAAGCAGACAATATTTTATGGCTGGTATATCGTATTTTCCTGCACACTGATTATCGGCGCCACGGTGGGTCTCATGCACAACGCCTTTGTGGTGTTTGTAGTACCTGTGCCGGAGAGCCTTGGGTTTACAAGAGGATCATTCGCCTTCTATACCACTGTTCAGGCCATTATGATCACGCTGGTTACCCCATTTTACGGATTCTTTTTCAAAAGGTTTGGGCTTCGAAATGTGATGCTGGTCGCGGCTATAATCTGCTGTGCGGTGCAGTTTGGATTCTCGGTATCAAGCCATCTGTGGCACTTTTATGCGCTGGCCGTTGTGCATGGGCTTTTTATCGTCGGTGTAGAGATCATGGCGGTTGGAACCCTGATTAATAACTGGTTTGTGGCGAAGAAGGGAATTGCCACGGGCATTGCATACACAGGATCTGGAATCGTTGCAGGGATTATGGTTCCGTTGTTAACAAAGGTGATTGAACTCTTTGGCTGGCCCATGGGTTACCGCACAATCGCTGCTTGCTCCCTGATGCTTCTGCTCCCGGTGATTATTTTTATCGTTCGGGACAGACCGCAGGATATGGGGTTGCTGCCGCTTGGTGTAGAACAGAATGGGTGCAACACGCCGCAGGAAGGAAGCCTTGCTCTTCATGCGGGTGTTATGCGGGCAGAGGCGTTGAAATCGCCGGTGTTTTGGCTATTCGCACTTGCAACACTATCCATTTCAGTGAGCACCATGGGTATGGCGCTGCACTCGGCCGCTTTTCTCGCCGATATTGGATATACAACCGGGTATGCCAGCATTATTGTGTCAATTTTTATGTTTGTCACGGTTGCAGCCAAGCTCTTATTTGGCGCAGTGTTTGACAGGTGGGGGCTTGGCGTGGGAGCTTTTTTAACGGGAGCCGTCTGCCTGATATCGTCAGTGTCACTCTTGCTTTCCTCTCTCCGCGGTCTGCCGACTATCTTTGCGGTGTCGTTTGGATTTGCGTTTGCCACACAGACGGTTTCGCTGACATTGTTGACCAGCAACTTATTTGGTAATCGTGATTTTATAAACATTTATAGTCTAATTATGATGCTCTTGATGTTCGGCTCAGCCATCGGATCGCCTTTGCCAGCATTTATCTATGATGCAGCCGGCAGCTACGTACCTGCGTGGATTTTGTCCATCGTCCTCTCCGCCATTGCGACTGTCAGTTTAATGGCAGCGGTGGCGCTCTGCAAGAGGGCTAGGGGAGATCAGCCTGAAATAGACCGCATAAGTAATTGAAACATGAAGTCCATATCCCTACAACAAAATGGTCAGCATGCCGCTCGTGGTATGCTGATCATTTTGCTGAAAAAACGCCAGGAATGAGCAGGAGGGAACGATGAGAGAAAACAAGTGGCATATAGAAAGAAAAAATGCTCCGCAAGCGCTGGAGCATTTTTATTGGGAGGGTGTTAGGAAAAGGGCGATCCCGAAGTGCAGACCTTGCCCCCTTTCGCGAAGGGGTCTGAGGAACACACTTCGGGATCAATTGTTTCCTGCACTAGAATAAAACGCCCCTGAGAAACTTCCCCCTTCTACACGAGAGGGGAGACGGCGGGGCGGGGCGGGGATGCGCCCTTAGCTTAGGACAATATTTTCAAAGATGGTATACACCCAGACGAAAGTCCTTGCGCCGCGCGCCGAAACAAAAATGTCTATCTCATAAAGTGACCGGAGAAGCGTGCTTGGATCCTGCTGGCGGAGCCAAGTTCTGTCCATCTCCCGCGGGCGTTCATAATTGAAAGCTGCAAAATTGTTTGATTGATTAAGCGATACGCATGAGCGTAATGCGACCTGTGACGGTTAGGGTGAAGCCAAGATAGCTAAAGATCTGCGCCGAGATGTTATCGCCGCTTTGCAACGATAGGATCTCTTGAGCATTGGTATTAACACCATACCGAGCATACTCCACACCGTTTTGCATGAGATAGATGCGAATAGGGTGAACAGCAGAGGCGTTGGTTGAAACCTGTAACCAAACCATATAGAGACCGGACTCGCTGACAGTGAGCAGGGTGGAATCAGGGCTCATGCTTACCCCCGGGGTAAGGTAATTATTGTTTGGAAAATCAATCAAAAAGGTCTCTTTTGGTGTAACAACTCTATCGGTCGTATCATGATAAGCCACACCTACCTGTGGTGTATTCAGGTTCTCGATTGTTACAGTCGCAGGCCCCTGTGTTACCGTAATATCCAAGGTCTCAGACTCAAAGATTAGGTCATCTCCAATGCTTACGGCTGCTGACCCGGCAGGCCCGATGACGTTAAACGCCGCATCTCCCGGGTCAAACGTTCCAGTGGGTCCGATTGGGCCGGTGGCACCCTGCGGGCCTTCCGGCCCCGGGCATCCTCGCTCACCCTGCGGCCCCTGCGGGCCCTGCACGCCTTCCGGCCCTTCGGGACCGATCGGGCCGTCCGGCCCGGGAATGCCCTGTGGGCCCTGTTCTCCGTCCGGCCCAGGATTTCCTTGCGGGCCTATTTGGCCCTGTGGACCGCGCGGGCCGGCAGGGCCGGGGCAACCGAGGTCGCCCTTCTCACCCGGATCCCCTTTCGGGCCTTTTGGCCCTCTGGCTCCTTCGGGGCCCGTGGGGCCGGTGGTGCCTTGCGGGCCGGGATAGCCGATGTCACCCTTCGGACCGGGGCAGCCGGTGTCGCCTTTCGGCCCCCTGGCTCCCGCGGGCCCTTGTGGGCCGGGGGGGCCTGCCGGACAATAGCAATTGGGATTTGGAAAACAAGAAGCACAGCCGCATCCTGCACTCTCCTCGTGGATTCTGCAAGATTCCGTTGTGTCGTAAACATAGTTGTCTTGGTTTAACATAGCGTCTTTCCTCTCGAACATTTTAGAGCAAGTGTACTCACTCTCCTTGTACTATATGTGGGAGCGCTTGGCGGGGTTCCGGCTGCACTTTTTTCAGCCTATGGATACACCTTTGATCCGCATCCTTCATATCCTAAAACAACATATAAAATCAGATGAAAGCTACTATATCTATGCAAGGAGAGAGTATTTTGAATGATTGTAAATGTTGTCATCCATGGAGAGGAGCAATGAGCTGCCGCTGCTCTCACTGCCCTATCTGTGGAAAAGCTGCCTGCAACGGCAACTCTGCACACTGCCCTTCCTGCCCGCCGGGAGTTGGAGCTTGCCCCTGTGTTCCGGGCCTGCAGGGGCCTCCCGGGCCCGCCGGCCCACAAGGTCCACGGGGTCTTCGGGGGCCCGTTGGCCCACAAGGCCCGCCGGGAGAACCCGGGGGCCCCCCCGGCCCGATCGGCCCTCCGGGGCCGCGCGGAGCAAGAGGGGATATCGGGCCTACCGGCTGCCAAGGGCCTGCCGGCCCGGAAGGCCCTCAGGGCGAAAGGGGAATCGAGGGCCCGGCAGGGCCTGTGGGCTTGGAGGGCCCGCCTGGCCCTCTCGGGCCGCAAGGATCACAGGGATTGAGAGGCTGCCAAGGCCCGGAAGGCCCGCAAGGTGAGCGCGGATATCCCGGCCCCACAGGGCCGGTGGGCCCCGCTGGCCCTGCGGTGTCTTTGGCGGCTGCGCAGTACTCAGATGTCTATCCGGCGGAAGAAAGAGAGCACTTCTATTTATCCGCTGAGCGCATCAAATTTAACACGGAAGTCGCCAGCGGAGCGCCCTATATTAACTACAATTTAGCCTCAGGAACGTTTATGATCAGCAAGCCCGGCCGGTATCTGGTTCAGATCACGCTGTATGCATCCCACGTTGTGGATGGAGAAGCAACGGAGATTCACCTTGAGTTAAACGGGAAAACGGCAGTTTGCCACGATATTCTCCCTTCTCTCGCACAATCCTTGCCCTTCTTATTTACGGATGTCATCCAAACCGAAACGGATAACACAGAGCTTTGTGTCGTAAACAGCGGGAAAAAGCTCGCGCTTCATCCCTCTGTGCGTGCTGCTGCTTCCATTTCGCTTTGGGGGCTGGTTTAAGGAAAAAGATCAAACAAGGAAGCAATGGGCTGACGGCATAGGTCAGCCCATTGCTTCCTTTATCCATGATGCCGGCATCTGACGCCCATCCATCCGGAAGATCCGACTGTTGCTTGGAGCAGGAGGGCACTTCTGCCGGCCGCGCCTCAAGTTTTACCCTGCATCCACAGGACGGCCCTCATACAACTTGTCCACAGGGAAAGTGTCGAGCGGAGTGAGCCCCTCTAACAACAAATCTTTTCCGCCGCCCATGCTGTAATGCAATCCAGGGGCATGCTGGCCCAGGGTCTCCACCAAACTCTCAAGCACAAACCATCTCAGCTCGTTGTTGCCGGGAAAAATATGCTCGCCTTTCTCCCCGCCTTCATCGTGATACAGAAAGGCGGAGGTGGCATCCCTGCCGAACAAGCTCGCCTCCGGCGGCCATTCAATGGCCGTGCCCAGATCGTCATAGCTGACCTTAAGAGCAAAGCGAAGCTCTGTAAACCAGCCGAGTGCATCGACCAGCTCTTCTATGGTCGTTGCGTCGCAATAATTATGCTGCCCGATGATCACCTTGCGTTGCTCGCCTGTTTCTGCGTCATAAAAAACGCCGTAAATCGGAGCAACATAAAAATTAGCACCCTCCATCCCCCTGGAGGGGTCTTCAATGATATCCCGCGGCGTTTTCTCCGCGCAGCCCCTCAAAGCGTTTCTCTTGCTTTTGAGAAGGACCGCTATCACCTAGCTGCCATTTGAAGCTGAAAAGAGCATACCCCAATGGGATATCCGAAAGCTTACTGAGCTAAGCGCTATATTCTATGATTGCTACCGTTGACACTGCCCTTTCCAATGGTATATATTGAAAACAAATATATCTATATTTTTGTAAGAACAGTATATAACAGACATAGGAAGATATAAAGACGGAGGGAAAGCATGGAAAAGGTAAAGATCACTGTGATCAGGAGAACAATAATTGAAGATCTATTAAAGGAGTACGGCAACCCCGACCTCGGTCTCTGCAGTCGTCATAGGGAAGGACAAGTTTTCTATTGCAGCGATGGCTGGCAGAAGCCCGACGGTTTATGTGACAACGCATGGAAGTCAATGATGGAATATGTGATGACATTGGCCCACGGGGGAAAAACTTTTACGGCGGCTGGATCAAGGACCCGAATGTTGCGATTATTAGCTGCAATGATGGGCTGCGTCCGGTCATCTTTAAAGTTGAGCTTGAGGGTTAAGCTGACTTGGATCGTGCTGTGAGCGCCCTGGTCCAGTTGCTTTGCATCCGGGCTTTTCATGGGGCTTGCCCTTGACTCTAGCCTGTTGTTCAATAAGGCGAAGTGCTGCAAAATTTAAAGAGTCCTGGTCTTGCGTTTGAATCCGGAGGAACTGCTTGCCCGCACAGAGGCACTCAGTATTAAATGCGAGGATACTTCTTCATGTTTTCTATTCGGAACTTATGGGCACCCTATCTAGTGTGTTGATTGCCGCCTGCATTTCCCTTGTTTGTTATGACATCCGCAATACAAACGCAATGAAAGGCAGCAGGTGCCATTATCTCTGGCATGATGCCCTCCAAAAGGCTTCCAGAAATGATCTAAGTAAGACCGCTTCACTTGATGGTGCAGGAGACCTGTATTGCAGAGTGGACACACAGACGATTATCGCTGCTTGGTTTTGGCTGCGTATCTGTTTGGAGAAGCGCGGAGGGGGATGGATCATTGTAAGCCTGTATGTCTTAGGCAATCTTCCCTATCTCATCATTCAGCGGCACAACAGACCCAAGCTCCTTCGGCTGCTGGCACGATTAAACGAAAAAGGATCAGGCACTTGGGCGAAAGGCCGGGAGGGATTTCATGAGAGCAGTTCTTTTATTGAGTTGCAGCACGGGGCAGGGGCACAACTCCAGCGCGAAAGCGATCAAAGAGTATTTTGAGATGCAAGGCATCGACTGTGAGATTCGGGATGCCTTTGATTTTATATCGGAGCGCTTTGCAGACTTTATATCTTGGGGGCATAGCTTTTTGTATCGGCATGCACCGGGGCTGTTCCGCTGGGGCTACCAATACAGCGAAACGCACTCCTCCGTGTTTGAAAACCCTTCTGGAATTGACAGGCTTTTATTTTCAGGCGCGGAAAAGCTGCGGCAATACATTCTGGAAGAAGAGTATGATACTGTCATTTGCACTCATCTCATGGCTGCGATTATGCTGACTCACATGCAGCAGCAGTTTCCTTTGCCTGTGCAGACAGCGTTTGTAGCCACCGATTATACTTGCTATCCGGGGCTCAACGCCTGCCGATTAGAAAAAAGTTTTGTTTCCAACAAGGAACAAGTTGAAATACATCGCCAAAGGGGTATTCTGCAAAGCCGAATTGTTGCTGCGGGCATTCCCGTTTCCCCTCGTTTCTTTCAGCACGCAGAAAAAAATGATGCCAAGCGCCAGCTAAACATAAACGAAGAAAATGCCCACCTTTTGATGATGTGCGGCAGTATGGGCTGCGGGCCGATGAAACGAATTCTGCGCCATGCTGTCAAGCAACTGCCCAAACAGGCGGAGATTTCTGTCATATGCGGCACAAACAAGCGCCTGTACAGAAGCGTGAAGCGCAGATATCGGACGAACAAAAACGTCCATATTGTCGCATATACTGACAACATTCCTTTATACATGGACGCTGCTGATCTGTATTTAACAAAGCCCGGAGGAATCAGCGTAACCGAGGCGGCTGCAAAAAACCTCCCTATGGTTTTTGTAAATGCGGTTGCAGGATGTGAGCGCTACAATATGGACTTCTTTCTGAATATGGGGGCGGCCGTTACCGCTGATACACCCAAAAAACTCGCTGCCAAAAGCATTGATCTGCTCCGTTCCCCCGAAAAAAGAAGCTCTCTGGAAGAGCGCTTGCAGGAATACCGTCAACCCAATGGAGCGGCATGCATCTATAAAGAATTGCAGCAGGGCGAAAAAGGGGCATAGCAAGCAGAAATAGATACGGGAAGGGGAGCGCCTGTGGACTTGTAGTTATCGCTCGCATGAGCGGTATAATCTTCGGAGCAAATCTTGCGCAGGCTCCGCACCGTTCAAGTTTTTCGCTCCTCCGGCCTGCCCACATCCTTGCAGTGGCAGGAAGATAACGCTCTTCCTATCTGAATGTGCAAGCGAAACAATGTCTCCGCCATAACGGTGAAGAATGAGGCGGCCCAGGGAAAGCCCCCATGAAAACAAGGGAGATTGTGATGCTTTCGCCGGTGCGTCTGCGACAAAAGGCAACACGTTTTTCATAAAGACAGAAGCGCGCAAAAGCTGATACGCTGTGGCTTCTGTCTTCTTACCGCTTGTCAAAATATATTATCATGCCGGGAGAAGATTCCGCCGTTAGTTTCGGTGGCAGCTGTTGCCCTGCTCTGGCTGCCGCCGGGCAGCGAATCGAGCGCTGTTCCCATTGCCTCGGCTGTGATGACCAGCGAATGTAAACCGGCCTTTCGTTTAGTCGGAAAGAGGATACAGATTATTTCCGCAGGCATAGACCGTAGGTCAGCTGTTTGACTTGCAGTCTATTTTCATTGCCTTAATTTTCGATAGTATTAATAAGCGCATCGAGATTCAGAGGAAAGTTTTTTCGTTTGGCTGGATTGACGTGGCGGATGCGGATGGTCTTTCTGTCGTTATTTGAATGTGCGGGTAAATGAGCATAAAAAATGTCAAGCCAGAGATAAAATTTTTCATCTCTGGCTTGACATTTGAGTGGCGGAGACGGAGGGATTCGAACCCTCGAGCCCTTTCGGACTACGCGATTTCCAGTCGCGCTCGTTATGACCACTTCGATACGTCTCCATAGTCCTGTTTTAAAAAACGGAAAATAAAACAGCTTTATCAGTATAACAGATTTTAATAGACTGTCAAGGACAATTGCGAAGTTTTGTCTATTTTGTTTGGGAGATCGCGCGAGGGAAACTGTGATGGGTGAAAGGAACATCTTTTTTGGAGCGTCGGATGGGGGAAGTGCCGCTTGGAAGCCTCAAAATTCACGATAGAAATGATCACCTGAATCCTTAAAATCTGTCGATACTGCGAAAATACAGAGTGAAGAGGTCAAGTAAAATGAAACTTTACTTGACTTTGAAGAGAGAAATATGTAAAATGCTAGACAACAAGAGGAGGGGAGGGTGTTCCATGAAAAATGGCGGTAAAAGGTTTCAATTTCATCTTCCTGCGGTTGACCGCGCAATTGTCGAAGCGCTGCGCTCATCCGTGGAAGACATTATGCCTGAAATTATGAATGAAAATAACTTAACGGAGAGGAACGGATATGCCCAATTTCGTTGGAACCCTATCATAACACAGTTGCGTGATCAGTGCCGGCAGTTGGGCTGGCTTGATCTCAGCGCGCTCTCGAGAGGGGGCTGGAATACGCCCGTGCTATTCCACGCCGCATCTCGAAACATTCTCACGCTGATGGCGGAGGGCACGTTTCGCCGTGTACAAAAAAAGTCGGCCCGGGGCACGCACTATCTGTGCGGCGGGGCCAGCTTCAACCAGGGTCTTGAGGCGCAGTATGAGCAACTGGAGCTGGAGCTGCCCGGCATTTCCCCCGACGCTGCAGTCTGGGTGGCCAAATCGCGGGAAGAGCTTGCCACTGCTATTCGTGTTGATGTGGACGAGATCGCAGGGCATATTCTGGTGCTCTTTGAGGCCAGAGATGACAAATTGTTGACCGTGCGCGCCCTGCGCCTGACGCCGGCGCTGGCAATCTCCACAGAGGAGGAGGACTGGTCCCGATATATTCAAATGCCGTATGCGGCGGATCAAACCATTGAGCCTCAGCGGGGTAGTGAGGACGAAGAGGAAGAGCTCGTTGCGCTACTTTAGTGTGAGAAGGATTGATGGATGATGCGAAAAGGACATAAAATAAACACTGAGAGACTCAAGGAAGCCCGCCTGTTTAGAAAGATGACGATGGCCGACTTGGCGCAGTGTATTGGTGTCAACAAACAGGCAATCTCTCAGTTTGAAAATAAAAAAGCGTCTCCTGAGCCGTTGACGCTCCGTCGAATTTCAGAGGCACTCAACTTTCCGTATTCGTTTTTCTTTGAATACGATCCCCCCTCCACGGTTGGGAACACCTATTTCCGCGCGCTCTACTCAAGCAAGAAAAAGGACTTGGCTGCCCAGCGGATCCGGGCGAAGTATCTGGCAAGAGCGCAGGCAGTCCTGGCGACAAAGTTGCAATTTCGAGCACTTAACCTGCCGGAGCTGCCCGCGGAGCAATCGATGACGATTGAAGAGCTGGCAATGCACAGCAGGCGGCACTGGGGCTTGGGCGAGGCCCCGATCTCCAACATGGTTGGATTGTTAGAGCGCAATGGGATTGTTGTCGGCGAGTTTTCGGCGCAGAGCCGGGAAATCGACGCCTTTTATCAGTACTATGAGCAAGACAACCGCCCGAGCTACTGCGTGATTCTGGGGACAGACAAAAAGAGTTTTTTCCGGCGGCAGTTTAATTGCGCGCACGAATTGGGGCACATCCTCTTGCACGAGCGATACTCCGATTTGGACGAGATAGACAGAGATGAGTTTAGAGAGCGGGAGAACGAAGCCAATGCCTTTGCTGCGGCCTTCCTCCTGCCGGCAGAGGCCTTTGGAAACGATGTGGCGGCATATCCGAACCGGCTGAGCCACTATGTGGAGCTGAAGAAAAAATGGAACGTCTCCATGATGGCGATGATACTCCGGGCACATGCGCTGGGCTACTTGTCGGCCAATCAATATACCTATTTAATGCGGCAGATGAGTAGGAACGGCTACCGCCAAAGAGAACCTCTGGATGATCTTGTGGCATATAAGCATCCATACGCACTCAAGCAGGCAGTCCAGCTCTTGATGAAGCGCGCGAACATGTCAGGGGAGGAGATTATGAGTCTATTTGTGAGCAATCAACTCTCGCTCTCTGCGGGTATTTTGGAGGAGCTGTTGGGCCTGGAACAAGGAACCCTCTCCCAAACGAGCGCCAACAATATCATCGAATTTTCAACAATTAAAAATTGAGTCCTATTACAGGGTGTATGACATAAGGAAAGGGCGCGGTGACCAGCTTGTCACTGCGCCCTTTGGCTATCTTGATGGGATTGGAAAAGGCCCCATGGGTTGTGTAAAACGAAAACGGGCCCTGCTTATTCGCTGGCGTAATTGGTAAAGTAACCCTTGATGTGGATAATGGGCGTGCCGCGGTCACCGCTGCCGGCGGTCAGATCACAGAGACTGCCGATGAGGTCGCTGTAACGCCGGGGCGTGGTGCCCTGGGCGGTCATCTTCCCCGTGAGGTCCTGTTCCTTTTGCTTGATCTCACGCTTAATGGCATCGGCCAACTCTGCACCGCGCAGATCACGCAGTTGGTTATCGGCAAAATATTTCATTTTCAGCTCATTGGGGGTGCCGGCCAGGCGCGGGGTGAAGGCGGGGGCGACAACAGGATCGGCAAATTCCCAAATCCCCCCAACAGGATCTTTGAAGCAGCCGTCGCCATAGATCAAGACCTCGACATGTTTGCCCGTGAGCGCTTTGATGCGCGCTTGAATCCCGTCTACAACAGGCTGGCAATCGCGGGGGAAGAGCTTGACGGAGGACTCCGTTGCCATATTGGAACCGAGCAGGCCGTACTCCTCATTATAGCCGCTGCCGTTGATGCTGTGGGTGAGGATTTCATCCAGAGCCAGCACCTTGTCAGCGCCTGCGCGCTGCAAGAGCCGCTGGGAGCGGCGGCGGGTGTGAATGTCACAGCAGAGGACGTTTTTTGTATAGCCGAGGATGTAGCCCGGATCGTTGGAGAACAAGATCTCAATGTGCTCGCCAAAGCTCTTATAGTATTCAATATAATCAATCCCGGTAAAGGGGTGGAGGGTTTCAGTTCCAAACAGGGCGCGAAACTGCGCCTCATTGAAGTGGTCGCTGTATGGGTTGACCTGCTTTTCGTCCAGAAGATCCCAGTCGAGCAGGGCATTGCCCACCTCATCGGCCGGGTAGGAGAGCTGAATATATAGCTTGCTGCAGCTTGCTGCAATGGCTTTGAGCAGGATGGAAAAGCGGTTTCGGCTCAAGATAGGGAAGACGATCCCCAGATCCCCCCCGCCAAACTCGCTGCGAATATGTTCGGAAATTTGATCCACAGTTGCATAGTTCCCCTGCGTGCGCGCAACGACGGACTCGGTCACGCCGATGATATCGTCATCATCGATCGAAAACCCTTCGCTCGCCGCAGCGTTTATGACCGCATCACAGGTCATGGTGACCAAGTCGTCACCCTGGCCAAAAATAGGGGAGACAATGCCTCTGGAAGTAACACCTGTATATTTCATAGGTTGCGCCTCTTTCAAAAGAATCCACGGCGCTCGCGCCGCTCACCAGAATAGTATATAATATTCAGGTCTATAATGCAAACTTAATTTCCCTTGTTTCGGTATTTTGAGAAGAAAAGCAGCCCTATTTCGCTTCTTATCATCACGCTGCGGAGAAAAGGGGGAGGGAAAGCCTCCCTGCTTCTTGTATTTTGGAAGCAGGTATAGTAAACTATGTCCATAGAAAAATAGAGAAAGAGGCAATAAAACGATGGGTAGAGAGAAAAAGAAACAGATCCTTCGATTTAAAACTGCGCCCGAACTGTCCGCACAGCCGAAAACGGGCCGAAGCATCAGCACGAGATTTATGGCCATTATGCTCTCGGTTCTAATTCTCGGCATGGGGCTGGTCACAGGTGTCAGTTCATACCTTGCCGCCACAACGCTCATGGATGAAACCCTGGCGAAGGTGCAGGAGAAAACCAAGCACTCAGCCGATCGGATCAACGCCTGGCTCGATGCGCAGAAGAGCTATGTGACGGCGCTGGCGATTGACTATGCGGATGAAGAAAATATTTCACAGGAAACGAGCGTCCGCCAAAACAACCTGCATATTGAAGCAAATGAGCAATTTTTTGACGTATATATTGGCCTTCCAAGCGGAGAAGCCTATTTTTCCAGCGGCTTTATCCCCGACTATGATGCAGGCTGGAGCGCAACCAAACGCCCCTGGTATGTCGGCGCGACGCAGGATGCGGCGCAGGCATATATTACCGCACCCTATACGGATGTGCAGACAGGCGGCCTCTGTATTACAGCCGCAAAGGCGGTGACGCAGAACGGGCAGGTTAAGGCGGTCGTCGGTGCAGACGTGCTCATTAACTATTTGAATGATATTGTCTCCGAAATGGACGTGGGGCAGAATAGCTATGCCTTTATTACCGACCGGGAGGGGCACATTTTGATCCACCCCAACAGCGAATATGCGCCCGATGAGGAGGATAACTTCCCGCTGATCTCGCAGGTTTCCGGCGGGGTCTACGGCGAGCTGATGCAGATTGCGCAGAGCGGGGAGATCGGTGCGAAGCTGCGCGATGAGCAGGGTGTGATGAACTATGTCAGTGCTGTCGCAATTGACAGCACCGACTGGATTTTCTTTACCCTGATCCCGGCAAGCGTCGTCACCGCTCCGGTGAAACAGCAGCTCCTCTTCTCGCTGGGCATTCTTCTTGTCGTGCTGGCGGCGGCGGCTCTCCTGCTTACCCGCAGCCTGCACCAGGTGATTGTCCGCCCGGTGCTGGACATGGCCAACGCTGCCCGCAAACTGGCGCAGGGGGATTCGAATATTGAAATCGGGCGGCAATATCTTGGAGAAATCGCCGTGCTGGCGGACTCCTTCCGCATGATCGCGGAGACGACCCAGGCGCAGGCGCAGGTGACCAAGCAAATGGCCAGCGGTGACCTGACGGCGCAGATTCCCGTGCGCTCCCCCGCAGATGTCATCGGTCAGGCGCTCTGGGAGATGAACCGCCAATTTAATCAAAGCATTTCAGAGATTGAGAAAATCTCCTCCCGTGTAACGGGCAGCAGCGCGGAGGTGGCCAACGCCGCCCAGATCCTTGCACAGGGCAGCGTGCAGCAGGCCAATACGGTAGAGCAGATTGAAGAAGTAATTGCAAAATTGCAGGAGCAAAACCGCGGCAGCAGTGAGACAGCGGCAAGCTTTGCTTCGCGCAGCGTCCAGATTGCAGGGGTTGCAAAAGAGGGAAATGAGAAGCTGCAGCGGATGATGGCGGCAGTGCAGGACATTGCCGCAGCCAGCGCATCAGTTGGGAATGTGATCCAAGTCATTGACGACATTGCCGCCCAGACGAATATACTTGCCTTGAATGCTGCGGTGGAGGCAGCCAGGGCCGGCGAGAACGGCAAGGGTTTTGCCGTTGTCGCAAGCGAAGTGCGCAGCCTTGCCGCCAAGAGCGCTGAGGCGGCGCATGAGGTCGCGGGCCTTGTCTCTACAAACATGCAAAAATCTAAGCTCGGCCTTGGAATTGCGGAGGAAGCGGCGCATTCTCTGGGTGAAATCAGCCAGGAGATCGATGAGATGGCAGATGCCATGCAGATACTCGCCTCACAAAGCAAGGAGAACCAGGAATCGACAGGGCGCCTGCAGCAGGCGATTTCACAGGTGAGCATGGTGACGCAGCAAAACAGCGCGACCAGCGAGGAGAGCGCGGCCACAAGCGAAGAGCTCAAGCGCTATGCAGAGGCGATGCAGCAATTGGTGGAGCAATTCCACTTGCAGGAGCGTGCGCGCGCGATCACAGAGGGTGCATTTTGACCCAAGGTTTAAATAACTGTTGCTCGATGCAAACAGAAAAAGGAGTTATGTAGCATGGATAAATTTAAAGCAATTGTGGTGCAAGAAACAGAGGGCGGGCTCTCCTTCCCCCTGGAAACGGTTACCCTCGATGCCCTCTCTGCGGGAGAGGTTCTCATCCGGGTGGCCTACACCTGTGTCAATTTCAAGGACTCCCTGGCAGTGATTCCAAAGGGCGGCGTGATCCGAAATTATCCCATGATTCCCGGCATTGACCTCTCGGGCACTGTCGTCTCCTCCGAGGATGCACGCTTTACACCCGGGCAGGAGGTGCTGGTGACGGGCTTCAAAGTCGGCATGAGCCATACCGGCGGCTTTGCCGAATATGCGCGCATCCCAGCCGACTGGGTGGTGCCGATGCCTGCGGGGCTGGATCTTCGCAGCGCAATGGTCATTGGCACGGCCGGCTTCACTGCGGCACTCTCCGTGACAGCGCTTGAGTGGGCGGGGCTGGACGCGGCAAAAAACCCCTCAATTCTGGTGACCGGCGCCTCCGGCGGCGTGGGCAGCGTGGCAACACAGATTCTCGCTGCCAGCGGGCATAAAAATATCTATGCGATGACGAGAACACAGGAAGAGACGGAGAAGATTCGCGATCTTGGTGCCAATCACTTTGTCATGGCCGGCGAGCTGATCCCCGAAAAGAGCAAGCCGCTGGAAAAGGGCCGCTTTGATTTTATCCTCGATACGGTGGGCGGGCATGTTGCCGCAGCCGTGCTCGCGCAGCTCAATTATGGCGGCAGCATGAGCGTGTGCGGCAATGCCGCCGGGATTGCCTTTGAGGCAACGGTTTTGCCTTTCATCCTGCGCGGGGTGAATCTTCTTGGCATTGACTCTGTGGAGATGCCGATGGAAGGCCGCCTGCCCGTATGGAAGCGCCTGGCAACGGATTGGAACATCACAGGGAAGGCCATCGTCAATGAGACCAATCTCGAAGGCATTCCAGCCGTGGTTGCGGCGCTGCAAAAGGGCACGCACGTTGGCAGGACCATTGTCAAAGTGAGCGGCTGATCGAAGCAGATAAGAGGAATGCCCAGAGCAGAAACAGGGGAGAAATACGCGCTTGCTTCACCCCCCTTGTGCAGGCATCATAGAATCAAAAGAGAGCGCGAAACGATGAATGGTCGTTTCGCGCTCCTTTTGCCTGGTCATGCCGGGTCAATCCGGCTGCTTTGGGCGCTCCTCTTCACCGTTCGGCAGGCCGCCGGAGAGAACCTCCAGATCCGGGGTCAGCCCGCCCTCAAAGGTGAGGATCCCGGCTTCGTGCAGGATCATTAAAGTGGATTGGATGGAGATTCTGGCTGTGACGCTCATGGCGTTGAGAATCATCTTTGCGTTCATCTCCTCGCGGTTTTTTGAGCCCTCTAAACCGCTGCGAATGCTATCCTCCAGAAGGGCTGCGTTTTCTATGATCGCCTCGTCAACCCGGCTGGCGATCATCTGGCCCAGTTGTGAATATGTGGGCATTGCTACGCTCCTCTCTCCGGCGTGTCAGAAAAAGGCCGCGCCCCAAAAAGAGGAGCGCGGCCGTGTCTATTCGGTTAAATAACTCTTCACCAATTCCTGTAAAAGTTCATCGCGATCAAGCTGTCGGATTAGTGTGCGGGCGTTGTTGTAATTGGTGATATAGGTGGGATCCTCGGAAAGAATATACCCGACGATTTGGTTGATGGGGTTATAGCCTTTTTCCTTCAGAGCATCATAAACATTCATCAAGATGAGCCGAATTTCTTCGCTTTTGTCCTGATGGAGTTGAAATTTTCGGGTATAGTCTAAATTCATGCGATTTCACCTCTTTGATTCCTGTTCTCATTATCATGATACCACAGGGGAAAAAGAAAAGTAAAGGGAAAAAGAGAAAATAGAAGGCTTTAGCGCAAGCTCACACCATAATCACGCTTAAGGGCGGATAAGATCGCCTGAATTTCTTCTTCCGCGTCCTGCGCGGTCAGGCTTCTCTCATCAGAGCGCAGCACAAGGCTGAAGGCCACGCTCTTTTTCTCCGCAGGCAGTTTATCTCCTGTGTAGATATCAAAGAGCGCCACCTCGCGCAGCAGCCCTCCCGCTGCGCCCCGGATGCACGCTTCGAGCGTACCCACGGAGATCTCCCTCTGTACGAGCAAAGCGATGTCGCGGTGGACAGAGGGGAAGCGGGGCAGCGGTGTGTAGACCGGCGTGTCACCCTGCAGGCGGAAGAGCGCTTCAAAGGACAGCTCCGCGCAGTAGAGTTTTGTATCCACGTCATAGTGGCTGGCGACCAGGGGGTGGATTTGCCCGAGGACACCAAGAGTCTGGCCGCCTGCCTCCACAGCGGCGCAGCGGCCGGGGTGGTAGGAGGGGTGATCCGAGAGGGGGCGGAAGGAGAGTTCTTCAATCCGCAGGGCAGAGAGAATCGCCTCGATTTTGCCCTTGAGGGCAAAGAAGTCCATCTCATCGCCGTAAGCGCCGAGGCAGAGGGTCTTGGGCTCATCTGCCAAGCCGTCCTCTCTTGCGAAGTAGCAGCGGCCCAGTTCATAGAGCTGGACGGACTGGTTGCGATAGTTATAGTTGCGGCTGAGGATTTCAAGCATAGAGGGCAAGATGGTCGTGCGCATAATGGAGGTATCCTCGCCCAGCGGGTTCATGATGGTAATGGATTTGCGCAGGGGGGAGTCCGCCGGCAAGCGGATCTTGTCATAGTAGCTGGGGCTGATAAAGGAGTAGGTGATGATTTCACTGTGCCCCATGGCGCGGCAAAGGGCGCCGAGCTTGCGCTCAAGCAGTTCCTCCGGGGAGAAGCCGCCCTGCGTGGTCTCGCCGCGCATGGCGGTGACGGGAATGTTGTTGTAACCGAAGAAACGGGCAACTTCTTCCGCAAGGTCTGAGTAATGTGCGACATCTGCGCGGAAACTGGGTACGGTAATGCGCTCACCCTCCGCGGAAAACCCGAGGGATTTCAGGATCGCGATCATCCGCGCGGGCGCAATATCTGTGCCAAGCAGAGCGTTGATGCGCTCGGGCTGCAAATCGAGCACGGTGGGATTGGGCGCGTAGTTGAGAACGTCAATCACCCCGTCGAGCACTTCTCCCGCGCCGAGGAGTTCTACAAGCTCGCAGGCGCGGTTGACGGCGGGGAGGGTGTTATAGATATCAAGCCCCTTTTCAAATTTGGCGGAGGCTTCCGTGCGCATGCCCAGGGAGAGGGCCGTCTTGCGGATGCAGGTGCCGTCAAAGTTTGCCGATTCGAAGACCACGTCCACCGTGTCCTCCGCAATTTCGCTGTTCTCGCCGCCCATGATGCCCGCAAGTCCAACGGCGCGCGTCTCATCGGCGATCACGAGCGCAGCGCCGGTGAGCGTGCGCAGGGTGCCGTCGAGTGTGCTGAGGGTTTCCCCTTCCTCTGCCCGGCGCACGATGATTTTGCCGCCGCTGACATAGCGGTAATCAAAGGCGTGCATAGGCTGGCCGTATTCGAGCATGACATAGTTTGTGATGTCCACGATGTTGTTGATGGGGCGAACACCCGAGGCGCGCAGGCGCTCACGCATCCATTTGGGGGAGGGGGCGATCTTCACATTGCGCACCATTCTTGCCGTATAGCGCGGGCAGAGGTCGGTGGCAGGCACCTCCACGTCCAAGAGCTCGGGAAGGCTGCCGGGCCCGCCGCCCTTTACCAGGGGGGCATGCAGTGTGAGCGTTTGTTCAAACGTGGCGGCTGCTTCCCGGGCAAGGCCGATGATGGAGAGGCAGTCGGGGCGGTTGGGGGTGATTTCAAACTCAAACACCGTGTCATCCGCGCCGATGATGCTGCGGATGTCGGTGCCGGGGATGCAGTTCTCCTCATTGAGAAGGAAGATGCCATCCTCCGCCGCGCCGGGGAAGTCATGTGTATCGAGCCCTAATTCTTTAAGGGAGCAGAGCATCCCCTCCGAGGAGACACCGCGCAGCTCACCGCTTTGAATGGAAAGCCCGCCGGGCAGAATGCTCCCGTCCTTGGCGACGGGCACAAGATCACCGACCTTGACATTTTGTGCGCCGGTGACAATTTGCAAGGGTTTGTCCTCGTCCGTATCTACCTGACAAATCCACATATGATCGGAGTTCTCATGGCGCTTGATCTCCAAAATCTCACCCACTACAACAGCAGAGATTTCTGCGCCGAGGTCGGTGATGGATTCCACTTTTGAGCCGGAGAGGGTCATCTCCTCGGCAAACATGCGCGCGTCCGCATCAATGTCAACAAATTCGCGCAGCCAATTGCGGGATAATAACATAGATTCTCTCTCCTTTTAAAATTGTTTCAAAAAACGAAGATCGTTTTCAAAAATCAGGCGCAGATCGGCAATCTTAAAGCGGCGCATGGCGGTGCGCTCAAGGCCGATGCCAAAGGCCCAGCCGGAGTACACATCGGTGTCAATGCCGCAGCCTTCGAGCACCTTCGGGTGCACCATGCCCGCGCCGAGCAGCTCAATCCAGCCCTCGCCCTTGCAGGTTGCGCAGCCGGCGCCGGCGCATTTGTGGCACTGCACGTCCATTTCGCAGGAGGGCTCTGTGAAGGGGAAGTGGTGCGGGCGGAAGCGGGTCTTGCTCCCTTTCCCGTAGAGCGTTTCCACGACCGTGTTGAGCGTGCCCTTGAGATCTGCCATCGTGATCCCCTTGTCCACGACAAGTCCCTCCACCTGATGGAACATGGGTGAGTGTGTGGCATCGACTTCGTCCTTGCGGTAGACGCGGCCGGGAGAGATAATGCGGATGGGGAGCGGGCGTGTTTCCATAGCGCGCACCTGCATGGGGGAGGTCTGGCTGCGCAGCATCACGCGGCTGTCCTGATCAAAATAGAAGGTGTCCGACCAGTCGCGGGAGGGGTGGCCCTCCTCGGCGTTGAGCTTATCAAAGTTGTATTCCGCAAGCTCAATCTCAGGCCCGTCCAGGATTTCAAAGCCCATACCGATGAAAATATCCTTGATTTCGTCGAGCACCAGATACATGGGATGCTGGTGACCGAGTACAGGTTTTTTGCCGGGGATGCTCACGTCCAGCGCCTCCTGCTTCAGGCGCAGCGAAAGCGCCGCCTCCTCAATCGCCGCGCGCCGCGTTTCGATGGTTTTTGTGATCGTCTCGCGCAGCTCGTTTGCCAGCTGACCCATGACAGGCCGCTCTTCGCTAGAGAGGCCGCCCATCTGTTTTAGAAGGGCGCTCAGCTCACTCTTTTTCCCCAAGAAGCGGATGCGAAGCGCATCCAGCTCTGCCGCATCGGCCGCGGCCAAGGCCTCCAGGGCGGATGCCCGGATTTTTTCCAGCGTATCTCTCATCTATAAAAACTCCTTTAGCAGAAATGATAGAATCCATGCATGGAAGGCGACAACAAGCGCATAAGAAGACTTGATTCGCAGCGGAAATAAAAATAAAAACACCCTTCATCCCGATGTAACAACACTCAGGGACGAAAGGTTCAATCGCTGTATCTGAAATGCGCAAGCGACATTTCAGCGGCAATTTGATTAGACAAGCGGAACAACCCTCATCTAAGCTTCCGCGGTACCACCCGTGATTCGCGCCAATGCGCGCACTTAAACGCCCAGTAACGGGGGCAGGCCGCCGGCGTATTTCCCCGCCGGGACTCCCGGGCGAACCAAGCGGCAGCGGCAGCGGTCGGCTCTCAGCCCATGGCCAACCTTCTCTGACTGTGCTTTGCGGCGCTATTTTCCCGTTCATTGTCCTTTTATTATCTTTAAAAGATATAACACAAAAAATCTTGAAAAGCAAGAGGGAAAATCGTATAATGAGGTTCAAATGACTGCTTGCTGTCGGATTATTCCCGGTGAGTCAGAAGAAAAGCGGAAAGGCGGAGTGAGATGACGTGGGTAAGCTTGGACTTTGTAAAAAACGCGCTCCCAACGCGCCGGCGCGATGCCCATAAGGGCGATTTTGGCCGCGTGCATCTTTTGGCGGGCAGTGAACGCTATACAGGTGCCGCTTATTTTGCCGCACATGCGGCCGTACGCAGCGGCTCCGGCCTGGTCTTTTTGCACGTGCCCAGAGTCATCTGGCCGATTTTAGCGGGCAAGTGTCATGAGGCGATGGTCTGGCGCATGCCCGAGATCTATGACGCGGACACCCAGCTCCAGCGTGTTGCGGATGCGGATGCGGTGCTCATCGGCCCCGGTCTTGGCCGGGAGGATGCGCGGGATGCCTTTGTGCGAACGCTCATCGAGTCAATCTCCGCACCCCTGGTCCTGGACGCTGACGGCATAAATCTAATCGCTTCGCATACTCATATATTGAACGGCAGGGCGGAGCGCCTGACGGTGCTCACGCCGCACGAAGGGGAATTCTCCCGTCTGCTGGGCGGAGCGCCTGTGTCAGACCGGGAGGCGCAGGCAAAACGCTTTGCAAGCGAGCATGGCTGCGTGCTGGTGCTCAAAGGACATCGCACGCTTACCGCCTTCCCGGATGGGGAAGTCTTTGAGAACAGCACGGGCAATCCCGGCATGGCAAAGGGGGGCAGCGGGGATGTGCTCGCGGGTATGATCACCTCCCTTTTGGGGCAGGGTCTGCCGCCCAAGCGCGCCGTTCCGGCGGCGGTTTTTCTGCACGGGAGAGCGGGCGACCTGGCAGCGGAGGCGCTGGGAGAATACGGCATGACGCCGACAGATCTGCTGGAGCGGATCCCCAAGGCGATGCAATGGTGAGCAAACGAGGAGCGCACGTGCGCTCTGATTCAAGGGGGAAGAGCTGTGGGTGCAAAGCGTTTTCTTTGCATACCAATGATACTCCTGCTGCTGGCGCTCTCTGCCTGCGGCAGCCGAACAAAAAATGAAGACCAGATGGCGCTTGAGTTTCGCAATCACTATTTGGAGATGCAGACGATAGAGGGAAGCGCCGCGATCTGCGCGGACTATGGTGAGCGGGTCTATGATTATGAGATAGACTTCTCCTGGAGAGACGACGGGGAGACGGTCTTGACCCTGACAGCACCGGAGGAAGTTGCCGGCATGACGGCGCGGATTGCAGGGGGGGAGAGCTATCTGCTCTTTGATGGGGAGCAGTTAGAAACCGGGCCGCTTTCACCCGATGGACTCTCTCCGATTGACTGTATTCCGGCGCTGTTGCACTACATTTTTTCCGGCTATATTGCCGAATGCGGCAGGGAAACCCTTGATGGGCTCGAATGCCTGCGGGTGCAATACCGCCAGCCAGAGGCGCAGCGGGGCAGCGGGCTGGAAGCGCTGCTGTGGTTTGCGCTGCCGGATGGCGCGCTCCACCGCGCCGAGCTGCAACAGGACGGCTTTACCGTCCTCTATGTCGAGATCAGCGCCTGGTCGGCAGACGCGGCGGCGCTGCCATAGAAACTGAAAAAAGAAACCGGGAGAACCGGAGCGAGGTATCCATGAGGGAGAAGGAAAACCGGGCTTGGATGGAAGTGTCCATGAAAAGCCTTGCACATAACTACAAGGCCTTGCGGGAGTTGCTCGATCCGCAATGCCGCCTGATGGGCGTGATTAAATCCAACGCCTATGGTCACGGCACCCTGCCGATGGCGCATTCCTTAGAGGAACTGGGCGCAGATTTTCTGGGCGTTGCCTGCCTCTCGGAGGCACTGGAGCTGCGGGAGGGCGGCATCCGCCTGCCCATCCTCATCCTCGGCGTTACGCCGCAGGAGGACATGGCGCTGCTCGCGCGTTATGATCTGACGCAGACGGTGGTGGACAGGGAGATGGCGGCGCAGCTCTCCGCTGTTTCCGCGGATGCGGGCGTTCCCATTCGCATCCATATAAAGGTGGACACCGGGATGGGAAGGCTGGGTCTCCTCTGCGATGAGGCGCATTTGGAAGCTGCCGCGGATGAGATTTTAGAACTCTGCCGTCTGCCCGGTCTGGTGCCGGAGGGGATTTTTACCCATTTCTCCAACGCAGACGAGGATGATGCATTTACGCGGCTCCAGTTCACCAGGTTTTCCAAGCTCCTGGACAAGCTGGAGGGGGCGGGGCTTCGCTTTCCGCTGCGGCACACAGCAAACAGCGCGGCCACCTTGCGCCACCGCTTTTCCCACCTGGACATGGTGCGTGTGGGGTTGGCGCTCTATGGATACGGCCCGGAGGGGCGGGCAGCTGCGCCCTGCGATTTAATTCCGGTCATGGAACTCAAAAGCCGCCTGGTCTCGCTGCGGCTGCTCCCGGCAGGCACCCCCATCAGCTATGGGAGTACGGCGATTCTGGACAAGCCTCGAACCATCGGCGTGGTGTCCATCGGCTACGGGGACGGATACTGGCGCGGTTTCTCCAACCGGCACTCGGTTTCGATCGCCGGGAAGCGTGCGCCCATTGTTGGCCGGGTCTGTATGGATATGTGTATGGTGGATTTGACAGATATTCCGGAGGCGGCGCTGGGAGATGAGGTGATCCTATACAGTCGGGCAGTGGACTCGCCGCACAGCCTGGAGGCGGCGGCGCAATGTCTTGGAACAATCCCCTATGAGCTCATCTGCGGGCTATCCAAGCGCCTGCCAAGGGTGTACGATGTGGAAGGAACCAATCCATCCCCCGCGACATAAACTGCTGTGAGGGCTACAATTTGACAGATTGTTTGCCGGGGAGACAGTCTTGACTTGACATCGCTCTGCACGTCGAGGCGAAGGCGGAAAAACAGCGGGTATCTTGCGTTTGTAGACAGAGAATATAAAATGAAAATAAAAAATTCCGATACTCGCGCCGCCGATGGCCGATTGTGCGCGGATGGAAGGTATAAACTTTGCTGTCTTGTGGGAGAATCAATAGTAACCGCGTGACATGTGCCATACTGCTGTGTCATGCCGGTCATGATCTTCCGGCGGAGTGTGAGCAAAGTGGGAATGAGTTTAAATGTAAAGCGAGGAGACATTTTTTATGCTGATCTGAGCCCTGTGGTGGGCAGTGAACAGGGGGGGACGCGCCCGGTTTTAATCGTGCAAAACGACATGGGAAACCGGCACAGCCCCACCGTGATCGCTGCGGCAATTACATCTCAGACCGGCAAGGCCAAGCTGCCGACACATATTGAACTATCCGCATGGAAATATGGACTGCCCAAGGATTCCGTTGTGCTCTTGGAGCAAATCAGAACGCTGGATAAACGGCGCCTGAAGGAACATATGGGTCATCTGGATCTCGACCTCATGCAGCGAGTCGATATGGCAATTGCAGTGAGCTTTGGCCTCTCATCAGATACATTGGTGTGAAAAATGGACTGGAAACAAGACCGTTCCAGCTTGCCGGGGCAGGCTGGAGCGGTTTACGCCAAGCGAGCCGAGCCTCGCGGAAAGGACGGACAAAATGCGCCCAAGCCTTCAAAAGAAACTGCTGCTGACCCTGGCACTGCTGGTGCTTCTGGGCGGGAGCAGCCCTGCCATGGCAGCCGCGGGGGGGAGCAGCGAGAACCCGCTTGTGACCCTCAGTTACTTAAAAACAACCTTTACAGAGCTGATTCTCCGCCAGTTGGATGAGAAGCTGGAAGCGGCGCGGGAGAAGTATTCCAAAGCGATGGAGGAGAAAATCAGCGCCTATCGCAGCGAGATGACGCAGCTCTCCGCCGGTGGGGGCTCCGCGGCATTTCGTGCCGTCGAACTCAAGGAAGGCAGCAAGCTAACGCTCCATGCGGGAAGTGAACTGGTTCTGCGGGAAGGGACGCTGACCCTGGGCGCCGGGGAGGGTCTGCTCGATGCCACCGGCGGACAAATGCGAGAGGGCGGGAGCCTTGTCAAAAACCACCTCTACCTTGCGGGGGAGACAAGCTGCACGATGACGGCCACCGGCGGCAAGGTAACAATTCTCCTGCGTGGCACGATGGAGTAAATACGCGCGGCAGCACCCTGCCGGGAAAGAGCCCTGTTCGAAGAGAGAACAGGGCTCTTTTTCCTGCCGGAAAGCACGAAGAAAGGAGCGTAGAATGTCCCAAAGTGCTCTTTTCATCGCGCTGCACTGCGGGAACGCCTCCGCCGCTCTTTCATAATGTGCGCGCGGGAGAACGCGAGAAGTGTTTTGGGGAAAGCTTACCCTTTGGGGCGTGCAAAATAAAAACATAATCTCCTTTTCGTAAAACGCTTGCTTTATCTCGCTAGTGTGGTATAATACCACATAGATAAATTGATCAGAACCATTTGAATTGGAGGAACATGAAAATGAAGAAACTGCTCTCTTTGCTCCTGGCGCTCTTGATGGTCACAGGACTTGCCGCCTGCGGCGCAGATGATCCCGCCCCCCCTGCAGAAGGCGACGATCCGGCTGTGGTGGATGGCGATCTGGCCTATCTGACGGAAAAAGGCACGATTGTAATCGGCTATACGCTCTATAAGCCGATGAACTATGAAGATGAAAACGGTGAGCTGACCGGCTTTGACACGGAGCTTGCGGCCATGACGGCGGAGAAACTCGGCCTGACCCCTGAATTCGTAAAGATCAACTGGGACACCAAGGAGATTGAGCTCAACGCCAAGAGCATTGACTGCATTTGGAACGGAATGACGATCAATGCAGAGCGCAAGGCGAACATGGAAGTGACCAACCCCTATGTCAAGAACGCGCAGGTCATTGTCATGCGCGCGGACAATGACTATGTGGACACCGCCTCCCTGATCGGAAAAGTCGTGGCGGCTGAAAAGGGCTCCGCCGGGGAAGAGGTTGTGTTGGAAGATGAAAATCTTTCCCAGGCTGAGTACTTGAAAAAGGACATTCAGGTGAACTGCCTGGTGGAAGTGAAGGCCGGCACGGCTGACGCGGCGGTTCTGGACCTGACCCTTGCCAACACCATGACGGGGGAAGGCACCGACTATTCCGACCTCGTGATTGTCGACCGCATGGGCGAAGAGGACTACGGTGTGGCATTCCGCAAGGGCTCTGATGTCTGCGCGGAAGTCAACCGCATCTTTGATGAGATGATGGCGGACGGCAGCCTGCAGGCGCTCGCTGAAAAATATGGTCTGGATCTGGCGCAATAATCTTGCGTCCCTTCCAACACAAAACAGAATCTTTGGGGCAGGGAAGACTCTCTGCCCCAAAGTTTTGCCGGGGAGAGTGGTGAAACGCGATGGAAACCAGTGTAGTTTTTGGGAAGTTGACGGCGGCCTTTTGGCTCAACTGCGAGCTCTTTGCCGGCACGCTGCTCTTTTCCCTCCCTCTGGGTCTTTTGATCGCCTTTGGCTCGATGAGCCGTTTTCTCGTAATTCGTATGCCGGTCAAAACCTTTGTTTGGATCATCCGCGGCACACCTCTCATGCTCCAGCTGGTCATCATTTTCCTGGGGCCGGGCCTGCTCTTTGGCCCGCAGTTTAATCCCTGGCCAAGCCGCATGAGCGCGGCGCTTGTGGCCTTTGTGATCAACTACGCCTGCTATTTTTCGGAAATCTACCGGGGCGGCATCCAGAGCATTCCAAAAGGGCAGCAGGAGGCCGGGCAGGTCCTCGGCATGACCAAGGCGCAGATCTTTTTCAGGGTGACACTGCTGCAAGTGGTCAAGCGGATTATGCCGCCCAGCGGCAATGAGGTCATCAACCTGGTCAAGGACACCTCACTGGCGCGCCTGATCTCGGTGTATGAGATCATCGACAAGGCCCAGGACCTCTCCGTACAGGGCTTGATCTGGCCGCTCTTTGCCACAGGGCTCTACTTTCTGGCCTTTGTCGGGGTGCTGACGCTCTTGTTCGGCTGGCTGGAAAAGCGGCTCGATTATTTCAAGGCCTAGGGGGTGAGGGCATGACCATGCTGGAAGTGCAGGGAATGGAAAAATGCTTCGGTGATCTGGAAGTTTTAAAGGGAATTGACTTCACCTTAGACAAAGGGGAGTCCATCGCGATTATCGGCTCCTCCGGCAGCGGGAAAACCACGCTGCTGCGCTGCCTGAATTTTTTAGAGCGCCCGGATAAAGGCAGAATTACCGTGGCGGGGGAGCTGATTTTTGACGCGGAGCGCGCTGCGAGCTATCGGGAAAGTGAGCTGCGGAAAAAACGCCTGCATTTTGGCCTCGTGTTTCAAAATTTCAACCTCTTCCCGCAGTTTACCGCGCTGCAAAATGTGACGCTTGCGGCGGAGCTACTGGCAAAGGAAGATGCGCAGTTCAAATTCAGAAAACGTGAGGTTCTCGAGCGGATCGGCTACAAAGGCATTGATCTGCTCAAACAGGTCGGTCTCTCTGACAAACTCACCAACTATCCGCATCAGCTCTCCGGCGGACAGCAGCAGCGGGTTGCCATCGCCAGAGCCTTAATGCTCGAGCCGGATATCCTCTGCTTTGACGAACCGACCTCCGCCCTGGACCCGGAATTGACGGGAGAGGTGCTCAAGGTGATTCGAAATCTCGCCGAACACAACACGACAATGGTGATCGTGACCCACGAAATGGACTTTGCAAAGGATGTTGCAGGCCGCATTATCTTTATGGACGGCGGCGTCATTGTCGAGGAGGGGCCGCCCGAGCAGGTGTTTGGAAATCCGCAGGAGGAGCGTACGAAACGCTTTCTCATGCGCTATAAAGAGGGAAATTCATAAAGAAAACGGCGCACGAAAGGGAAGCCCCTTTCGTGCGCCTTGTGTTTGGATCAAAGATTTTATTTTCGAAGGATTGCAAGGCCGAGTGCCCTGGGGCCGCTGTGGCTGCAAATGGTGCATCCGGCAAAAAAGTCGGCGGGCGGGCGATAGCCGATGCAGCGCTCAATCTCATCGAGCGAGAGGTCAATCCACGCATCGGGGCAGCTGGTTGTAATGAAGCGTGTGCTCTCAACTTCAATGTCCTGCCTGTCTTTGAGATATTCCGCGTAAAAAGAAGGCAGGATTTTCTCCATTGCCCCGCGGTATTTTTTGACCATGGACATTACGCCTTCTTCGTCCATGGACAGACAGGGCTTAAGCTTGAGGAGATTGGCGCCCAGAGATGCGAGGTTGGAGCAGCGCCCGCCTTTCTGCAAAAAGCTGAGCTGGTCGACGAGAAAATAAAACTCCACACGCCGCGCCATATCGGTTAAAGTACTGACAATGGACTCCGGCTCCGCGCCCTCTAAGAGCATGCGCTTGGCCTCTAGAAGCAGAAGACCGCTCCCGAGAGAGATGTTTTTGGAGTCGATGATATAAACGTTTGGAAAAGATTTTGCGGCCATGCAGGCGTGTTCATAGCAGGAAGAGATGGCAGAGCCGAGGCTGATGTGGATCACAGCGTCATATTGCTGGGAGAGGAGCTCAAAGCGCTGCGCATAGTCAATGAGATTGACGGCGCTGGTGGTGGGCACCGGCGCGCCGGCCTGCACTCTGGCATAAATCTCCTCCGGATGGATGTCCACCCCGTCTTTATACTCAATGCCGTCTTGAATGATGGTCAGGGGGAAGAGCTCAAAAGGGATGGGTGCCATACATTCGGCCGTTACATCACAGCTGCTGTCGGCGGTTACGATCACAGTCATAATTGACCTCCTGTGCAATTGTTTCAGGGCACACGGCAGCATATCTTGCACACGACTTGCCGGCCTTGCTGCCGGAGGGCGCAAGCGGGATCGGAACGAAGAGAGCGTTCGCGATCTCCCGTCTCCAGTCCCTTAAAAGAGGCAGTTTTCTTCGTGGCGAACAAGAAAACGAGTGCATCTGCGAAGGTCTCTCTAAGGAGGGCGGAAGGACAGGCACGGATGCAATTCGAATGTGGCTATGGTGCTGTGTTTCCTGTTATGTTGCATTTAAAATAAGACCATTCTATAGTATAGTATAAAAACACAAATTTTAATAGAGAATTTTGAAAAAATAGTTCGAAAAAAAGAAAAGTTTGTGCCTGGAGGACAAAAGGAGCTTTCTCAGAGATGCTTGACTTGGAAAAGAGAGAGTAGTATAATAGAACTGATTCTAAAATCAATCATCAGCGATGAAAAAGACGAAACCGCAGGGCACTGGCCAGAGAGAGGCGCGTATTGCTGCAAGCGCCTTACAGCACGCGGCGGCATAACCACTTTTGAGCTGCCCTCCCAAAGCGAAGGAACGGCGGAATCCCTCTGCGGTGATGCGTGTTCGGCATCTTGCGCGGTGTGTATTCATGCAAACCCGAGCAAATAAGGCGGGCCGGCTGCGCGCCGTTATCGCGAAACAAAGCGGCGGGTTTCGCTGCAAGGGAGAAGCCTTGCAGTGTGAAACCGCAAGCAGGGTGGAACCGTGGAGCTGATGTTGCCTCACCCCTGAATGATGTTCAGGGGCGGGGTTTTTTCATTTTATTAGGAGGAATTGTGATGTCACAGGAACAACAAGTGCAGCCCTATAGCTTCGAAAATCCCGAATTTCGGGAGGCCTACCGCCATACGAGCTCCCATATACTTGCGCAGGCGATGAAGCGCCTGTACCCAACAGTGAAGCTTGCCATTGGCCCGGCGATTGAAAACGGATTTTATTATGATTTTGATACGGATTTTCCCATCACTCCGGAGATTTTGGAGGAAGTAGAGAAAGAGATGCGAAAAATAGCCAAGGAGAAGCTGAAGCTGGAGCGCTTCGAACTCCCACGCGCAGAGGCGCTCCGCCTGGCAGAGGAGATGGGAGAGCCTTATAAGGTGGAACTCATCGAGGCACTCCCCGAGGGCGAGGTGATCTCCTTCTATCGGCAGGGTGAGTTTACCGATCTCTGTGCCGGGCCGCATTTGGACTCGACCGGAAGGGTGAAGGGCAACGCCCTGAAACTGACCTCTGCCACGGGGGCATATTGGCGCGGTGATTCCAGCCGAAAGATGCTCCAGCGCGTATATGGAACCTCCTTTCAGAAGAAGGAGGAGCTGGATGCCTATCTTGCGCGGATTGAGGAGGCGAAAAAGCGCGACCACCGCAGACTCGGCCGCGAACTGGGCCTCTTCCTCTTCCAAGAGGAGGCCCCCGGCTTCCCCTTCTTCCTGCCCAAAGGAATGATCCTCAAGAACAAGCTCCTGGAATATTGGAGAGAGGTGCACACGCAGGCGGGCTATGTGGAGATTTCAACGCCCATCCTGCTTGACCAAGCGCTTTGGCTCCGCTCGGGCCACTGGGATCACTATCAAGATAATATGTATACGACGGAGATCGATGGGATGCCCTTTGCCCTCAAGCCCATGAACTGTCCCGGCGGCATGCTCGTCTACAAATCCGAACCCCACTCCTACCGCGATCTGCCGCTTCGCTGCGGGGAGATCGGCCTGGTGCACCGCCACGAGCTCTCCGGCGCTTTGCACGGTCTGATGCGTGTGCGCTGCTTCCATCAGGACGATGCGCATATCTTCATGACACCGGAGCAGGCAAAGGACGAGATCATTGCGGTGGCAAAGCTGATCGATCAGGTCTACAGTCTCTTTGGCTTCCAATACCACATTGAGCTCTCTACCATGCCGGAGGACCATATCGGCAGCAATGAAGATTGGGAGCGAGCGACCAATTACCTGCGCGAGGCGCTGGCCGCAATGGGGAAGGAGTATATCATCAACGAGGGGGACGGCGCTTTTTACGGCCCGAAAATTGATTTCCACTTGGAAGATTCCCTTGGGCGGACCTGGCAGTGCGGCACGATCCAGATGGACATGCAGATGCCCGAGCGCTTTGGGCTTGAGTATACCGGCTCTGACGGGGAGAAGCACAGACCCGTCATGGTGCACCGCGTCGCTTTCGGCTCCATCGAGCGCTTTATCGGCATCTTAACAGAGCACTTTGCCGGGGCATTCCCGGCCTGGATGGCACCGATGCAGGTGAAGGTGCTGCCCATTACGGATCGGACGGCGGCCTATGCCGATGAGATTGCCGCGCGCTTGCTTGCCAAGGGCATCCGCGTGGAGACAGATCACAGAAGCGAGAAGATCGGCTATAAAATCCGCGAAGCCCAGCTGCAGAAGGTGCCCTACATGCTCGTCTTGGGCGATAAGGAAGCGGAATCTGCACAGGTGGCCGTTCGCACCCGCGCGGGGGTTGACCAGGGCGCAATGGACTACGCGCAGTTCGAAGCGCAGCTGCTTGAGGAGATCCACACAAGGCGCACATAATCCATTCGATCGATGTACGGCACCGGGTCAGGCAGAAAAGCACCTGACCCGGTGTTTACATTCGCGATTTACTGTGGTAAAATATCAGGGTGAGAACGAATGCCGTGAGAGAATGGGGGGCGAACTGTGAAAGAGAAGCCGAGGGGGAAAAACGATCTCCTGTATCAGAGCATCCTGAAGCTTGAAACAGTGGAGGAGTGCCGCGCTTTTTTTGAGGATCTATGCACCGTTGCAGAGCTGCGGGCCATGGAACAGCGCATTGAAGTGGCAATGCGCCTCAACGAGGGGATGATCTATAATGACATCCTCGAACACACCGGCGCGAGCAGCGCCACCATCAGCCGGGTCAACCGCTGCCTGCGCTATGGGGCCAAGGGCTATCAAACCCTCCTGCCGCGCATGGAAGAATATTGGAAAGCGCAGCAGGAGAACATGCCATGAGTGCATACGGTGCCCTCTCCGCCTCTTATGATGCGCTGACGCGGGATATCGACTATGAAGCGTGGGCGGACTATCTGGAGCGGCAGTTTCAACGGCGAAAGGGCGGCGTGAAAACTGTGCTTGACCTCGCCTGCGGAACCGGAACGCTCAGTTGGATTCTGGCGCAGCGGGGCTATGAGGTCATCGGCACAGACAGCTCCCCCGATATGCTCGCCCAAGCGGCTTCCAAGGGCGGGGGGGCAGCGTTTTCCGGCACGCCGCCGCTCTTTCTCTGCCAGTCCATAGAGCGGCTGGATCTCTATGGAACCGTGGATGCCTGCGTGTGCATGCTCGACGGGGTCAACCATGTGACGCGGCCGAAGCAGCTGGCAAAGGGATTCTCGCGGGTGCGGCTGTTTCTGGAGCCGGGCGGCCTGTTTATCTTTGACGCGCTCACCCCCGCGCATTTTGAATCTCTGGATGGCGGCCTGTTTCTGGATGAAACGGAGGAGACTCTTTGCCTCTGGCGCACGGAGTATCACAAGCGCCGCCGCATTTGCAGCTACGCCATGGATTTGTTTACGAAGGTGGGGGCACACTGGCAGCGACAGCAGGATTATATGGAGGAGTATGCCTACACACCGCAGGAACTCACGGCGCTCTTAGGGGATGCCGGCTTTCATAACATCCGGCAGCACGGGCATTTGAAGCTTCGCGCACCCAAAGAGGACGCGGCGAGAATTTTTTTTACGGCCTTTCAGAAAGGATAGCACAGCAATGGATCAAATTGTACGCATGATAGCAAGAGATATGCCGCTCAAGGCCATGGCCATCACAGGGACAGCGCTGGTGGAGCGTGCCAGAAGCATTCACGAGACGACAGCTGTGGCGACAGCAGCACTGGGGCGCTCTCTTATGGCCGCTTCCATGATCGGACATACACTCAAGGAGGAAAACGCCTCCGTAACACTGCGCATCAACGGCGGCGGCCCGCTGGGTAACCTTCTCGCCGTGTCCGACAATGAGGGGAATGTGCGCGGCTATGTGCAGCACCCGCAGGTGGAGCTGCCGTCAAAATACCCCGGCAAGCTGGACGTGGGCGCCGCGGTTGGCAAAGAGGGTGCGCTCACGCTCATTAAGGATCTAAACTTGAAGGAACCCTATGTGGGAACGGTGCCTCTGGTGACGGGGGAAATTGCCGACGATATCATCGCCTATTTTGCCGAAAGCGAGCAGACACCCACCGCCTGCGGCCTGGGCGTGCTGGTCGGGCGGGATTATTCAGTGGAGGTTGCGGGCGGATTTCTAATTCAACTTTTGCCCGGGGCGGATGATGCGCTGATTGATCGCTTGGAACAGTGCCTGAAAAAAGTCGACTCAGTGACAGCGATGCTGCAAGAGGCGGGGACGGCGCAAGCGCTCCTCGAGCGTGTGCTCGACGGCTTTGCGCTGGAACATTTGGAGACATCCCCTGTGGAATATCGCTGCTATTGCAGCCGGGAGCGCATGAAGGCGGCGCTGGTCAGCCTGGGCAGGGACGAACTTTTGGAGATCATCCGGGCGCAGGGGAATGCGGAGATGAGCTGCCAGTTTTGTGATTCGATACAGCGCTTTGAACAAGAGGAATTGAAAGGGCTGTTGGCGGCGCTATAGGGCGGCGGCGGGGCTGCCGATTCTTCGGCAGAATGTAATTAGCGCCGGCAAAAATAGAAAAAAGTTTGAGAATGTGGTTGACAAAGGAAAGGGGCTCTTGTATAATAAACTTCGCTGCTTAGGAGCGGTTCGTTGGGAGCATAGCTCAGCTGGGAGAGCACTTGCCTTACAAGCAGGGGGTCACAGGTTCGAGCCCTGTTGCTCCCACCAACAGGGCGCTGTAGCGAAGTCGGTTATCGCGCCGGCCTGTCACGCCGGAGATCGTGGGTTCAAGTCCCATCAGCGTCGCCATCAAGGGGCACGAAAGTGCCCAATACGCCTCTGTAGCTCAGTCGGTAGAGCAGTGGACTGAAAATCCACGTGTCGTTGGTTCGATTCCGACCGGAGGCACCAACTCTGCAAGCCTTATGGCTTGCAGAGCAATCTGCGAGTGTAGCTCATCTGGTAGAGCGCCACCTTGCCAAGGTGGAGGTAGCGAGTTCGAGCCTCGTCACTCGCTCCAGGTTTTTTCTAGCATGTAGCGAAGAAGTCGCTATAAGAAATGCACAAGCAACCTCCACCTCAAAATGCGGAGCATTTTTTAATAAGAGGTGTGGGGCCCCCGGGAAGCTTGCTTCGCGGGGAGCGAGAGCGAGTTCGAGCCTCGTCACTCGCTCCAGATTACATTATCCCCAGCGCGAGCAATGCAGCGGCCTGGATTTCGCGTTGCACAGCGCGCAGCGTTCTCCTCAGGTGTAGCTTGTGGAACTTGGGGGAGTGTGCAAGCGCCGGCCTCTGTTCCGAATTTTCTCCAATATTGTTTTTGACCATACCCCGGAGGCAGCTCCTCTAGGGGTATCCCATTGAAATCGTATATTTGGCGCCATAGCCAAGTGGTAAGGCAGAGGTCTGCAAAACCTCTACCCCCGGTTCAAATCCGGGTGGCGCCTCCACAAAAGGACTACAAAAGGAAATCTCTTTTGTAGTCTTTTTTTGCCCAAATGCGCGCGTATGGAAACACCCATAGAGACCGGCGAAAAATCCCTGTAGCTTCGAAATGCTACAGGGATTTTCATTGTTATAGGTGGGATATGCGGAGATCAAATGTTTTGTGGCAGAAAACCCCGCCGGGCTCCTCCGCCATGGGGGAATCACGTTCGCAGCGAAAGGGGTACCGCTTACAGTGTTTTCGCGTACTCACCAATTTTCTTGTCCATGGTGGAGATGTGCTTTGTCAGCCAGTCAATCACCAGGGAGTTGGCGTTTAAGATCACCGAGAGGTTTCCGCCGGAGGATTTGTACTCCTGCTTAATGCCGGCCAGCTTGCTGATAAAGGAAGCGTGGGCCTGCTGCTGTGCGGGGAAGGCGGGGTAGTTGATGCGCTTCATATACGCTTCTTCATCTGCGAAATGCTGCTTGGTGTAGTCCTCTAAAAAGTTTAAGAGTTCGCCGATATAGTCTGCGGCCTGCCTGTTTTTTCCTGCGGAAAATAGCGCCTCGGCTTTTTCAAACCAGATTTTATGCTGGGCGTCGATGGTTTCCACACCAACGGATAGATTCGGCGTCCATGGCATAGTGTTCTCCTCCTCTGTCTTCTTTGGTTGATTCTTCTATCCTCTATCTTACGACGGGTTTCAAGGATATTCAAGTGTTTTTTGGATGATTCGCAGCACAAAGCCTTGTTTTTCGCTTGGCGAATCTTGCAAGGGGGGAAAATACGGGGATCGAAGACATAAATGCGGCTGCGAGCAATACACTGAAGATAGAGCCGGACGATGCTTGCAATAGAGAGCGAAATATCTCTGCAGCCGAATGCATATTCAAGGCCAAGCTCACATACAGTGCAATAAAGACCAAATTGAAAAGAGGATGGCGTTATGACAAATACTGCGATCTATCAGGATATTGCCAATCGCACCGGCGGGGACATATATATTGGGGTAGTGGGCCCTGCCAGAACAGGAAAGTCCACCTTCATCAAACGCTTCATGGAGACAATGGTCATTCCGAATATTGAAAATAACTATCGGCGGGATCGCGCCCGAGACGAACTGCCGCAAAGCGGCTCCGGCAGGACGATCACCACGGTAGAGCCGAAGTTTGTCCCGGAGGAAGCGGTAGAAATTACGATTGACGGAGGGGCCAGCTGCTCTGTTCGCCTGATTGACTGCGTTGGATATATGGTTCCGGGCGCCATTGGTCAACTCGAAAATGACCTGCCCCGCATGGTGCATACGCCCTGGTTTGAGGAAGAGATCCCAATGGCGGAGGCGGCAGAAATCGGTACGCGAAAGGTGATTGAAGACCACTCCACGGTTGGGATTGTAGTCACGACCGATGGGAGCATTACGGAAATCCCGCGGGAAGACTATCTGGAAGCGGAGGCACGGGTCATCTCCGAGCTCAAGGAGCTGGGGAAACCCTTTCTGCTCCTGCTCAATTCCGCGCACCCCTACGAGGAGGAGACAGAGCAGCTGCGCGCAGAGCTGGCAGAGCGCTATGAGGTCAGCTGCCTTGCCATGAACTGCCTGGAGCTGGGCCAAAAGGCGGTCAACGATATCATCCAGGAAGTTCTCTATGAGTTTCCCTTGGGTGAATTGGATCTCTATTTGCCCGAATGGGTCGATGCGCTCAGCTATGAACACCCCATCAAAAAGCAGGTGTATGAGGCCATTCGAGAGGCCATGCAGGGAATCCATAAGATTCGCGATATTGAATCCGCCGTGCAGGCAATCGCCGCGTGCCCCTTGATTCAGCGCGCGCAGATGAATTTCATCAACCTTGGAAGCGGGCATTGCAGTGCGAATCTGGATATGCCAAGAGAGCTCTTTTACCAGACGATGACGGAGGAGACGGGACTTCCCATTCGAAATGACGGCGAGCTCTTCCTGCTGCTCAAAGAGATGGGCCGGATGAAAAAAGAGTATGAAAAGGTGGAGGCAGCCCTTGACGAGGTGCGCAAGGTCGGCTATGGAATTGTCGTGCCCTCTGCGGAAGAGCTGGAGCTGGAGGAACCGGAAATCGTCAAGCAGGGCGGGCGCTATGGCGTGCAGCTGAAGGCTTCGGCGCCCTCCATCCACATGATACGGGCAGATATTCAGGCGGAGGTCTCACCGATTGTCGGAAACGAGAAACAATCGGAGGATATGCTTCACTTCCTCCTGGAGGAGTTTGAAGAAGACCCCAGGAAGATTTGGGAATCCAATATTTTTGGCCGCTCCTTCCATGAGCTCATCAATGAAGACCTCAACGGCAAGCTCAAGCGTATGCCGGAAGATGCGCGCATGAAGATGAAAGAGACGCTCGAGCGGGTGTTAAACGAAGGCTCCGGCGGCTTGATCTGCATCATCCTATAGAAAGAAAAAAGCGCGGGGGGAGCGCTCTAAAAGAGAAATCTGCCGCAGGGTGACAGCACTTGTCGCTTTGCGGCAGCTTGTCATGCCAGGGAGGGCCTGCGTGAAGAGACGGGGAGTGCCCTGCGCTCAGGCGGACTTCCTTGAGTTTATCTGCCGGTGCGGAAAAAGCTTGACAAACGCGCCATGCTTTGTTATCCTATAAACACCTATGAAAAGGGCTTTTTTTGTGTGCATTTTTAACGGTATCATCCACACAAACCCTTGACCTGCGGGACATAGGGAGGCAGTATTGCCGATTCCTACCGTAAGATGAAAACTTTGCCGCCACCTTGCGGCATTTTTTGAGATGCGCTGGGATTCGGAATTGCCTGTGGAACAGGCAAGGAGCGGATTTGCGGCGCTTTTTGCTTCCACAGGCCGGGCGGGAACAAGCCGCCCTCGAAGAATGAGACTGTGCGCGAGAAGAGGAACGAATTGTTTCACGTTCTCTGCTGCAACGCGCATGGTTTTTCAAACACAGCGGCTGTCGTTGATCTCGGCGGCATCCACACAGGAGAGCGTTGTGAAACGCTCGATCAGCTTATCGTATTATAAGGAGGTGCCTAGAGATGGCCAAGGCTGGTGCGCGCATTAAAATTACCCTGCGCTGCTCTGAGTGCAAGCAGCGGAATTACAACACCAATAAAAACAAGAAGAACACTCCTGACCGTTTGGAGATGAACAAGTTTTGCCCCTTCTGCAGAAAGCATACCGTTCACAATGAGACGAAGTAATGAAACGGCCTCTGTTCTGGCTCGGTAAGAAAGAAGGGTAAAGATGTCTGGAAAAGATAAGAAGAAATTGGATACGACGCCGTCTCCTGAGGAACATGATGCACTGAATGAACTCGAAGATCTGGATGAAGATATGGATGTCATGAGCGAAACGAGCGGCGAATCGGGTGAGGCCAAGGCGGCGGCAAAGCCGGCCAAGCAGCAGGCAAAAACTGCGGCGAAAGCCAAGCAGACAAAAACGCCCGAGAAAAAGAGATCCGGCAACCGCCTTGTGCGTTTCTTTAAGGATATGCGCAGTGAACTGAAAAAGGTCTCCTGGCCCAGCGGGAAGCAGACAGTCAACAACACCGGCATCGTTATCGGTGTGGTTCTCGTTGCAGGTGCCTTTGTCTGGATATTTGACGGCATCATGGGCAACGTGATCGGCGCATTGCTCAAGCTCTTTGGCGCTTAGGGTGAGTGAGTATTATGGCTGAAAGCGCAAAGTGGTATGTGGCCCATACGTATTCCGGGTATGAAAACACCGTGAAGGCCACGATAGAAAAAGCCGTGGAAAACCGCAACATGAGCGAGTTGATCCAGGGCGTCAACATCCCGATGGAAACGGTCACTGAAATTACAGATTCCGGCCCAAAGGTCGTGGAGCGGAAGGTCTTCCCGGGCTATGTCCTGGTGAAGATGGTTCTGACAGATGAAACCTGGCACCTGGTGCGCAACGTGCGCGGTGTCACCGGCTTTGTCGGCTCAGGAAACAAGCCAATCCCCCTGACGGAAGAAGAAATTGCGGGCCTCGGTGTTGAAAAACGCGAGGTATTGGTGGGCTATGAGATCGGGGACAGTGTTAAAATTACAGACGGCGCCCTGGAGTCCTTCCTTGGCGTTGTGGAGGAGATCGACCTTGCCCGCAGTAAGGTGCGCGTGATGGTCTCTATGTTCGGCCGGGAGACGCCGGTTGAGCTGGATCTTGATCAGATCGAGTCGATTTCCTAAGTGTTATGGAACGCCTGCAGGCGTCCGCGTGGGAGGAGTGAAGCGCTCCGTCCAACCACATTAGAAATATGGAGGTGCTCTTACGTGGCACAGAAAATTACAGGTTATGTCAAGCTTCAAATCCCGGCAGGAAAAGCAACGCCGGCGCCCCCCGTTGGCCCGGCTCTTGGCCAGCACGGCATCAACATCGCCGGTTTTACAAAAGAATTCAACGAGCGCACGAAAAATGATGTCGGTTTGATCATTCCGGTTGTCATTACGGTGTATGCAGACCGCTCCTTCTCCTTTGTGACAAAAACTCCGCCGGCCGCAGTTTTGATTAAGAAATACTGCAATCTCGAATCCGGCTCCGGTGTGCCCAACAAAGACAAGGTTGCCACCATCAGCAAGGAAGACATTCGCAAGATTGCGGAGACAAAGATGCCAGATCTGAACGCTGCCTCCCTGGAAGCAGCCATGAGCATGGTCGCCGGCACCGCCCGTTCCATGGGCGTTGTCGTGGGCGAGTAAGGCGAGGAGGATGCATGATGTTTAGAGGAAAAAAGTATCAGGAAAGTGCCAAGAAGATCACCCCCGGCACGCACTATGACCCGAGCGAAGCGATGGATTTGGTGATCCAAACCGCCACTGCAAAGTTTGATGAGACAGTTGAACTGCACATGAAACTCGGTGTTGACTCCCGGCATGCGGACCAGCAGGTGCGCGGCGCGGTGGTTCTGCCCCACGGAACAGGAAAGGTTGCCCGCGTCCTGGTCTTTGCCAAGGGAGAAAAGGCGGATGCGGCCAGAGAAGCCGGCGCGGACTATGTCGGCGATATGGATCTGGTGGAAAAGATTCAGAAGGAAAACTGGTTTGAGTTTGACGTTGTTATTGCAAGCCCCGATATGATGGGAACAGTCGGCAGACTGGGTAAGATCCTTGGCCCCAAGGGCTTGATGCCCTCTCCGAAGGCCGGCACCGTCTCCCCGGATGTCGCCAAGGCCGTTGAGGATGTCAAGGCGGGTAAGGTGGAATACCGCCTGGACAAGACCAATATCATCCACTGCCCCATTGGGAAGGTCTCCTTCGGCCCGGAAAAGCTCGCCGATAACTTTAACGCCCTGGTCAGTGCCATTATCAAGGCAAAGCCCGCTGCGGCAAAAGGCCAGTATGTGAAGAGCTGCGTGGTGGCTTCCACCATGGGGCCTGGCATCAAGCTCAACAACGCAAAGTTGGTCTGATCTCGGTATCAGCTGCAAATAGAAGCCTTGACGGGGCGGATTTGCATTGATATAATGAATGTGCGTTCCAAAGACAGCAGGTTGCTCCCAATCAAAGGAGCATAAATCCCGCCGAGGATGCAGTCGCAAGAATTCTGATATTCTTTGATTGCTTTTATGTCCTCGTGTCTCCTTTCGGATGCGAGGGCATATTTTCTTTGGTTCACTTGAATACAGGAGGTGAATAAATCACATGCCCAACGAAAAGATTTTGAGCGAAAAGAAAGCCATGGTTCAGGAACTGGCCGAAAAACTGAAACGTTCATCGGCAGGCGTTCTGGTAGACTACAAGGGGATTACAGTGGCACAGGATACGGCGCTCCGCGTGGAAATGCGGCAGAATAATGTCGAATATTTTGTCATCAAGAATACCCTCCTTCGTTTTGCGGCGGAAGAAGCCGGGCTCCCGGATCTGATCCCCGTGTTAAAGGGAACCACGTCGATCGCCTTGTGCGAAGACGACCCTGTTGCCGCTGCAAGGGTGGTCGCGTCTTTCTCCAAGAAGGTGAAGGAACAGAATAAGTTTACGATAAAACTTGGCTTTGTTGACGGGAAGGTCATCAGTGCGGAAGAGGTCAAAGCCCTGGCAGAGCTTCCGAGCAAGGAAGTTCTCATCGCAACCGTGCTGGGTACCCTCATGGCACCGATTCGCGGCTTGGCAACGGTTCTCGATGCCAATATTTCCGGCTTGGCTCGTGTGGTTCAGGCAATCGCAGACAAAAAGGCCGGCTGATTCAATGCAATGGAGCGATAGAGCTCACTACAATTTATTTACACTTAATTTGGAGGTAACATTATTATGGCTAACGAAAAGATTACCGCTCTGATCGAAGAGATCAAAGCTTTGACCGTTCTGGATCTGAGCGAACTGGTTCACGCCCTGGAAGATGAGTTTGGCGTCTCCGCCGCTGCCCCTGTTGCCGCAGTTGCCGCTGCAGCTCCCGTGGCTGAGGCCGCCGCTGAAAAGACCGAGTTTGACGTGGTTCTCGCCTCCTTTGGCGCTGAGAAGGTGAAGGTCATCAAGGTTGTCCGTGAGGTCACCGCGCTCGGCCTTGGCGAAGCCAAGGCTCTGGTTGAGAGCGCTCCCACCGCCATCAAGGAAGGCATTTCCAAGGATGACGCGGAAGAGCTCAAGAAGAAGCTGGAGGAAGCCGGCGCAACTGTCGAGCTGAAGTAAGCTAAGCCAATCCAATCATGACAGCACCCCTCCGCTGAGGTCTGAACAGACTCGGCGAGAGGGGTGCTGTTTTTATACAAGGGCACTTGCGCCCTTCCAACTTAAAAAGGGGAGTGCGTGTTGCACTCCCCTCTATTGCGTACCCTGTAATCGCCTGTGAGCTGGAAGCCCACGACAGTGCGGCAGGGCTCAAAGCGCCTCGGACAAGAACAATTCAAGCCGGTGGAGGCCCTCTTCAATATTTTCGAGCGAAGTGGCGTAAGACCAGCGGATATAGTTCGGGGCGCCAAAGCCCGTGCAGGGAACAACCGCAACCAGGCCCTTCTCTAAGAAGATCCTGGCGAAGTCGTCCGCCGTTTCAATTCGAACGCCATGCAGTGTTTTGCCAAGCAATTGGTCCAGATTCATCATGGCATAAAAGGCGCCCTCGGGCTCGATGCAACTCACCCCGGGAATCTGATTGATGCGCTTGCTAATAAAGCTGCGTCGCTTGGCAAAGGCTTCGCGCATCTCCCCGATCGTATCCTGCGGTCCCGTCAGTGCCTCCACCGCCGCCCACTGGGAAATGGAGCTAGGCGCAGAGGTCGCATGGCTGAGATAGTTGGTCATGATGTTGGCAATGCCTTCCGGCGCCAGCGCATAGCCGATCCGCCAACCGGTCATGGCGTATGATTTGGAGACGCCGTTGATAAGGATGGTGCGCTCTTTCACGGCCTCGCCCAGGGAGACAAAGCTGGTAAATTCCTTATTATCATAGACCAAGCTGCAATAGATCTCATCGGAAATGACATAGAGATCATACTCAATTGCGATATCCGCAATCATCTGAAGCGCAGCCCGGTCATAAAGCATTCCGGTCGGGTTGCTCGGGTTATTGAGGATGATCAGCTTGGTTTTGGGCGTGATATAGGCGCGAAGCTGCGCTTCTGTTATTTTAAAGCTTGCTTCGGCATCGGTTGGAATTGTGACCGGTACGCCGCCTGTCATTTTAATCAGCTCAAAATAGCTAACCCAATAAGGCGCGGGCAGAATGACCTCATCCCCCGGGTTGATGAGGGTTTGCAGAGCAGCGTAGAGGTTGTGCTTTGCGCCGCTGCTCACGACAACCTGAGAGGGCTCATAGAAGATGTGATGATCGCTCTTGAGTCGCTCACAGACGGCTGTGCGCAGTTCGCAAAGGCCTGCAGTTGGCGTGTAGCGGGTTTTGTTTTCACGAATCGCGCGGATGGCCGCCTCTTTGATGTGTTCGGGTGTATCAAAGTCTGGTTCGCCTGCGCCAAAACCAATCACAGGAATGCCTTCTGCACGCATATTTTTATACATGGCATCAATAGCCATAGTGGTGGATAATTGAACAGCCTTTGCCGTTGCGGATAGCTCTCTCATAAAGCTGGCCTCCTCAGTCGCTTCAAAAAACAAAAAATACAATCTGAAATATTATATGACTAAACTTGCAAAAATGCAAGAGGCAAATTGAACAGTTTTTAGTGAGTTTGAAGAGGGAAAATGAGAGCGCTCCAGATTGTTGTTTTAATTCACAGGCTTTACCTGTCGAAACGCATTTTCAGAGGGGCGAATGTTGCTTAACGGCGCAGCCGCTGCATGTTTTTTTGATATAAGAGATATAAACCGTCTAAAAGCAAATTTGCATCAAAGATAATCTCGCGCTTGCAATATTTGCGCACAAGCGCTCCGTTTCCGCCGGTCATCACCACGGCCTTTGTCGGGCTTGAGGCCTCTTCCAGGCGCTCGATCATACTATCGAGCATGGCAGCATGCCCATACACCGCGCCGGCGCGCATGGCATCGATGGTGTTTCTGCCCAAAATAGAGGAAGGCGGCTCGATGGAGATGTGGGGCAGCTCTGCCGCCCGCGAGGAGAGCGCCTCCACACTGATGCGAAGGCCGGGTATAATCACACAGCCGACATAGGTGTTTTGATTCAAAACAGACATGGTTGTGGCGGTGCCCATGTCAATCACAATGAGGGGAGAGGGATATTTTTGCAGGGCGGAGACACAGGAGGCCACAATATCCGCGCCAAGTTGCCCATGGGATTCTGCGAGAATGTTAAGCCCCGTTTTCAAACCCGTTCCGACCACGAGGGGGGGCTTCCCGGTGAGCAGTTTGACCGCGCGAGTGAGCTCCGCTGTGATCGGCGGCACAACGCTGGAGATGATCGCACCGCTCACGGAAGCGAAATCCGCCTGGTAGAGGCGGAAGAGGCCGCAGAGATCCATGGCGCAGCGGTCATGCGTGCTGTTTGGAACGGTCTGTATCGTGGCGCGAAAATTTAATTCGCCATTTGCCGCAAACAGGCCGACAGTCATATTAGAGTTGCCGACATCAATTGCAAGAATCATATGGGCCGCCTTTCTCTGCCAAGATAAGAGCCGGTGCGCGAGGCGATGGCAGAAAACATATGCATGGGAAATGAACGAGAGGGTGCGCGGAATGACTTCACGCGTAACCTGTTAATATAGTATACAAGCTTTTTAAAAAAAGTAAAGTCCAGCAATGGGGACAAATACAATCGCAGGGAGGGGGAATTGACGGCGCGCCCGCTGGCGGTTATAATAGATCAGATTGGGAGGTGCTTATGATGCGGATTATGGCCATTGATTACGGTGACGCGCGAACAGGGATCGCGATTTCAGACCCCACGGGGCTGCTCGCCGGGGAGACGCGGGTGATTCAGAGCAAAAAGGGCGCGCAGCTGCTTGCGGAAATCCAGGCGCTTTCCGATCAGTTCCAAGTGGGCGAATTGGTTTTGGGGTATCCAAAAAACATGAACGGAACGCTCGGGCCAAGAGCCGAAAAAAGTGCCGCCTTTGCAGAGCGCCTGCGGGAGAAGACGGGGCTATCCGTCACACTCTGGGATGAGCGGCGCACCACGGTGGACGCACATCGCATTCTCAGTGAGACTGGGAATCGCGGGAAAAAGCGAAAAGAAAAGGTGGACGCTGTCGCGGCCACCTTGATCCTGGAAGGGTTTCTGCAAAAAAAGCAGTTGGAACGCTTCCGTTAGGCTCACGTTGTCCACTCGCTGTGGATAATGCCGACTAGCATGTAGTCCCCCTGATATCGTTCAAAGACGAGCTTGAGTGCGCGCCAATCAAGCCCATTGTATTCGGGCTTCACAGCGGGGAGGTAAAACTCTATAAATTCCGCGTTGGGATACGCAGCTGCGACGTTTTCCAGGGAATTCCCGGAGGAGAACAGGTGGTTGATTCCAAGAACAGCAGCCTCTTGAAAATCGTCGCTGTAGACAAAGCGGGAGAAGTATTCCTGTAGGGTATATTGAATGGGCGTGCCCGAGCCGTCCCACATCCCCCAAATATACACGGTGTTGTTGCTCTTGAGCTTTGAAATTTCCAGCGGCTTGAACATGCGGTCGCTGCTCGGGTCCACGGTGGAGTAGGGTGTGAAGGTCACACCCAATTCCGGGTGAATGTAGCTGGAGAGAGTTCCGTAATCCTGGGCACGCAAGGCGGAGAGCACCTGATATGCGCGCAGGAGCAAAATGGCATTGCTTGCATCAAGCTCTTTGGCAAGGCTTCCCGCCGGGGAAGGCGGCGCCGGCACGGTGAGATCAACCAGTCTGGAGTGGTTTGGCGGCTCAGGCTCCTGTGATGGGGGCGCCTGCTGTATCGTCTGTTTTTGGACGGGGAAGAGCGTCTCGCCCATGACCTGTGTGTTGATCATCAAGCCGGTGGCAAGCCCCAAAAGCAGAAAGAGGAAGCAAAAGAAAGCAGATTTCAAACAAGACCTCCAATATGGTGTAACGGATGGATTGATATTAAATTAGGGATATTTTACTGTAGATGATGTAAAAGATCAATCCCTCCCGTAAAATTAATCAGAAGATCAGAGAATGAAGCAGCCCATTTGATCGGAGGAGCGTTGGTATGCAAATGAAAGAACGCCAGTTTCATATTCACTTGACTAAGGGCGAAGTAGGGCGCTATTGCATCTTACCGGGTGACCCCGGCCGCTGTGCCGCCATTGCCGCTTATTTCGACCACCCGGAGCATATGGCACAGAACCGGGAATACAACAGCTATACGGGGCTGCTGCTGGGCGAGCGGGTCAGTGTCGTTTCGACAGGGATCGGCGGACCCTCCGCCGCGATTGCCATGGAAGAGCTATCCGCCATCGGTGTGGAGAGCTTTTTGCGCGTCGGCACCTGCGGCGGCATCAATTTAAACGTGCAGAGCGGCGATCTGGTCATCGCCACAGGTGCCATTCGGCAGGAGGGCACCAGCCGCGAATATGCACCCATCGAATTTCCTGCCGTGCCGAACTATGCGATGCTCTCCGCACTGGTCGATGCGGCAAAACAGAGCGGCGCACCCTGGCACGCGGGCGTGGTGCAGTGCAAGGATTCCTTTTACGGCCAGCACTCACCCGAGCGTATGCCGGTATCCAGAGCGCTCTTGGACCGGTGGGAGGCGTGGAAACGCCTGGGTGTGCTGGCAAGCGAGATGGAATCGGCGGCCCTTTTCACGGTTGCTGCGGCGCTTGGCGTGCGCTGTGCCGCGGCCTTCCACGTGATTTGGAACCAGGAGCGTGAGCGGGAAGGGCTCTCCCAGGAGGAGAGCCATGATACGGATGCAGCAATCCGCCTTGGGATTGAGGCGCTCAAGCTGCTCATTGCGCGGGATCGGGAGAGATAACATGGATTATTTCCATTTTGAAATGGACGAGCAGGCGCTCCACACAATGAGCAACTTGGGGCTTGCATATCTGGGCGATGCGGTGTTTGCCCTGATGGTGCGCTCCTTCTTATCCCTGCGCGGTGCACGCAGTACAGGCGCGATGAACCGGCAGGCGCTTCGCTATGTCACGGCGCCCGCTCAGGCGGCCATGGCCGGCAAACTGCTCCCGCTGCTCACGCAAGAGGAGCAGGAGGTCTTTCGCCGCGGGCGCAACACAAAACCCTCTTCGGTGCCAAAAGCAGCAAAGCGGGGAGAGTATCAGATGGCAACAGCGCTTGAAACGCTCTTTGGCTTCTTGTTTCTGCGGGGAGAAACCGAGCGCCTTTCATTCCTGTTCGACGCCATGGTAGAGGAAAGGGGAGCTGCGCCATGCCTTTAGACGCCATCACCCTAGACGCGCTCTGCATAGAACTAAAAGCTGCGATTCTGGGTGCAAAAATAGAAAAAATCCATCAGCCGGTTCGGGACGAGCTGCTCCTTAGCCTGCGCGGGCGCGGCCCTGCGCTTCGCCTTTTGCTCTCGGCCAACCCAAGCCGTGGGCGGATTCAATTGACAGAGCGGGAGCGCGAAAATCCCGCGCAGCCGCCCATGTTTTGCATGCTGCTGCGCAAGCACCTCAGCGGTGGCCGCATTGTGGACATCCGCCAGCCGCCAATGGAGCGCTTGGTCGAGCTCTCCATTGAGGCGAGCGATGAACTGGGGGAGCGGAGCGTCAAGCGGCTGGTGCTGGAGCTGATGGGCAGGAGGACGAATCTGCTTCTTGTTGACGCGCAGGACTACATCGTGGATTGCCTGCGCCGGGTGGACTACGAGATGTCGAGCGAGCGCCAGCTCTTGCCCGGGATGATCTACCGGCTGCCTGAACAGAAAAAAATGAACATCTTGGCAGATTTGGAAAGCAGTGCTTCTCTGCCTGTTCCCAAAGAAGAGCCGATGGAGCGCCATCTTCTGGACAACTACGCAGGAATTTCCCCTTTGATTGCCCGGGAAATTGCCTTTGAAGTAGCAGGGGAGAGCCAGGCGCTCTTTGAAACGGAGCATGCTGCCGCGCTGCGCCTGCGGCTGGAGCGCCTTGCGGAGAGCATACGAGAGGGGCGGCGGGCGCCCTACCTGCTGCTTCGCGGCGGCGCCCCCTTTGACTTTAGCTTCCGCCCCATCTTACAGTATGGGCCTGAGGTGTCCTCGGAGCAGCAGGAGAGTTTTTCCGCACTGCTGGATCGTTTTCACGGAACACGGGAGAAGCAGGAGCAGATGCGCCAGAAAGGGCAGGAGCTCAACCGCGTGCTGCGCACCGCGCGAGACCGCATTGAGAGGAAGCTTGGCCATCAGCGAAGGGAGCTTCTGGAAACGGCGGGGCGGGAAGGCCTGCGAGAAAAGGGAGAGCTCATCACCGCGAATCTCTACCGGATGGAAAAGGGAATGGCGTCCCTCATCGCGGAGAATCTTTACGATCCGCAGGGGGGAGAGATTCGCATTCCGCTCGATCCGCTGAAAACACCGCAGCAGAATGCCGCACGTTACTACAAAGACTATCACCGCATGAAGACAGCGGAGCGTGTGCTGGGTGAGCAGATACAAAAGAATGAAACGGAACTGGACTATGTGAACAGTGTGCTCGAGAGCCTCTCCAGGGCGGAGGGCGCGGCGGACTTGGAGGAGATTCGCCAAGAGCTCACCGAACAGCGCTACCTCCGGCAGAGAGAGAAGCGTAACATGAAAAAAAAGCGCTCTGCGGGCTTACCGCTGGAGTTTTTCTCAAGTACGGGGCTTCGCATCAGCGTTGGGCGGACGAATACGCAAAATGATCAGCTGACCATGAAGCAGGCCGGGAAACTTGACCTCTGGTTTCACACGCAAAAAATCCACGGGGCGCACGTGATCCTCTGGTGCGAGGGGCGGGAGGCAGACGAGCAGAGCAAGCAGGAGGCGGCGCAGCTTGCGGCGTTTTATTCCCAGGCGGCCGAGGGAGCAAAAGTTCCTGTGGATCATACCTTTGTCAAGCATGTCAAAAAGCCAAATGGCGCAAAGCCGGGAATGGTGACCTATACCCACTATGAGACAAGCATGATCGTGCCGCAGGAGGCAGCGGTTATGCAGCTTGCGCGCAATAAAAAAAGCTACGTCTGAAGAGACGTAGCTTTAAGAGGCTGTTCTATTGTGCGCTGGCATCCAGATCCAGCAAAATATTGTCGGTTCCATTGGTTTCAAATTCTGTAATGTAGGCATCGATCCGGTTGGAGAGCTCGACATAGTTTGTCTCGTCGATGGGTGCATCGTTCATATCTCGCCGCGCCAAATCCTCTGCCAAAATATCAAAGAATACATTATTTTCATAATCCATGATGGCCTCATGAATTCCGCCTTCTACAAACGCGCGCGAAGGGATGGCCTCGCCCTGATAGTATTCCGTCAAGACGCTCATGCCCTCCTCCTGAGCCTTTTGAAAGAGCAGACTTTCCACTTTGTCATAATCGGCAAACCGATCATCGCCGCGGGCTGAGTTTAACACCCAATTTCCGATATAGGCCATATCTAAGAGACGTCGAAACTCTTTTCCACTCAATTCCAGCTTCATGTTTGCATCCTCCTTACTGTGCCTGATGTTGAGTTGCGGTTCTTGCTCTATATAACATATCAACGAGAGCTTACATTCATGTCAAACGCTGCAGCAAATGAGATTCATAAAAAACAGACTTGTTTTCTAAGGCAGATTAACATATGATATAACAGTCGCAAGAGAGCGGCTGCCCCCTCTGTGATTCGCCTGCGCGCCCGCTGTCGCGCGGGGGCGGGAGAGGGGAAACCGATCATAGTATTATATTATAGAGTCTCTCTTTAGTATAGCTGATTCGCGCAAGAAATTCAATCATTTTTAAAGGGGTGTGCGCCTATGGACCGGCGGGCAATCGGCATCTTTGATTCGGGGCTTGGCGGGCTGACGGCGGCAAGCGAGCTCTCGCGCCTGCTCCCAAATGAAGATATCATTTATTTTGGGGACACGGGCCGGGTGCCTTACGGCACGCGCTCTCAGGAGACCATCTTAAAGTATGCCAGACAGGACGTGTCGTTTTTGCGCAGCTTTGACCTCAAAGCCATTGCAATTGCATGCGGTACGGTCTCCACCGTTGCAATCAGGGAGCTGAAAGGGGAAAACGACATCCCACTGGTCGGCGTCCTCAAGCCTACCGGCCTTGCCGCCGCTGCCGCCACAAGCAATAAAAAGGTTGGGTTGATTGCAACGCGCGCTTCGGTGCAGAGCGGTGCATATGAGGAGATCATCGCCGCGGCAGATCCGGAAATCGAGGTGATTTCCAGGGCCTGTCCGCTTCTGGTTCCGTTGATTGAAGACGGGCGTATCCGCGCGGGCGATCTTGTGATTGAAACCGTTGTCTCTGAATATCTCGCCCCTATGAAGGAGGCGGGTGTCGACACTCTGGTGCTCGGGTGCACACACTATCCGCTCTTAACAGAGATCATCTCCCGCCAGATGGGTGAGCATGTGACTCTAATTAACACGGGGGAACAGTGTGCGCTTCGGATGGCGGAAATCTTGGAGGAGCAGGAGCTCTTCACAGGGGAAACAGGGCGCGGTTCGCGAAGGTTTTTTGTCAGCGATGCGCCGGAAGGCTTTATCCGAACAGCCTCACTCTTTTTGGGGGAGGAGCTTCGTGATCCGATTGAGCGGGTGGACATTGACCGCTATGAATGAGACACATATTAACATCCGTGCATCAGAGGATGCACTGAAAAGGAAGGGCGTTTGAATGGAAAAACCGGTGATCATCTCCATTTTAGGAACACAGACGGACGCAGAAGGAATCGACGAGACGATTGAATTCTTAACCTACGGCTCTCTGAAGGAGAACGATAGGAAAGGCTTTTCCTTTAGCTATGAGGAGAGCGAACTGACCGGGATGGACGGAACGACAACCACCTTTGAGATTGAAGACGACCGCATTACCATGCAGCGAAAGGGAACGCTCAACTCGGAACTGGTGTTTCAGGAGGGGGCGCGGCACACGTCACTTTATGACACAGGCTTTGGCGGCCTGATGGTCAGCATCAATACGAAGACGGCGCGCACCGACATTGATCAAAATGGCGGAAGCATGGAGCTTTTTTACCGGATAGAAGTGGAAAACAGAATGGTCGGCGAAAACCGCTTTCACATCGAAGTGAAGGAGCGCCAGCCGATCAATTTACAATAGAGATAGAGGGGAATAACATGGCAAATTTGATTCAAATGGCGCGGGAGGAGATCGCAGCCCTGATCGAGCGGGCCTACCAGAGCGCGGTGCAGGAGGGTCTGCTTCCCTCCGGGGTACAAGTCGCCGGGAAGGTGGAGATTCCCAAGGAGAGCAAAAATGGCGACTATGCCAGCTCCTATGCCCTGGCGGCTGCGAAGCCTTTGAATAAAAAACCGCGGGAACTGGCGGAGCTGATTCTTGCGCATCTCTCGCTGGAGGGCTCGGGCTTTGAGCGCGTGGAGATCGCCGGGCCGGGTTTCTTAAATTTTTATCTCGGCGCCGCTTGGTATGGGAAGGTGCTCTCTGCCATTGAGCGGGAGGGCGCCGCCTATGGCGCAAGCGATATGGGCAAGGGAGCACGCGTTATGGTTGAGTTTGTCTCTGCCAACCCCACTGGCACTATGACGATCGGCAATGCCAGAGGCGGTGTCCTGGGCGATGCCACCGCCGCAGTGCTCGAGCGCGCGGGCTATGAGGTGCACAGGGAGTTCTACGTCAACGACGCGGGCAATCAGGTTGAGATGTTCGCAAGATCGCTCGAAGCACGCTATCTCCAGCTCTTGCAGGGCGAGGGGGCGGCGGAGATTCCGGAGGACGGCTATCACGGAGAGGACATCAAAGAGCTGGCCCAGCGGTTTTTTGAGATACACGGGGATGCATTTTTATCCGCCGATCCGGCGCGGCGGCGGGAGGAAATGCGGCGCTTTGGCCTCTCCCATAACGTTGAAAAGATGAAGACGGACCTGAGCCGCTATGGGATTCATTACGACCAATGGTTCCTCGAGTCCTCCCTCTATGAGAGCGGCTACGTGGAAGAGACCATGCAGCTGCTAACAGATGCCGGGCACACCTATGAGAAGGAGGGGGCGCTCTGGCTGTGCAACACGGCCTTTGGCGCAGATAAGGACGAGGTCTTGCGCCGCTCCAACGGGCTCTACACCTATTATGCGGTGGACATCGCCTACCATCGCAATAAGTTCTGTGTGCGCGGCTTTGACAAGGTGATTGACGTGCTGGGGGCGGATCACCACGGACATGCCGTCCGCTTTGCCGCAACTATGACGGCGCCGGAGCTCGGCATGGAGGATAAAACCCTTGACTTTATCATCATGCAGCTGGTGCAGCTCTTGCAGGATGGGAAGGAAGTGAAGGTCTCCAAGCGCAGCGGAAAATCCATTACCCTCTCTGACCTGCTCGATGAGATTTCTGTGGATGCGGCCCGCTTTGCCTTCAATGCAAAGCCGACCAACCACCTGATCTTTGACTTGGACATCGCCGTGCGGGAGGATAGCGAAAACCCGGTGTATTACATTCAATACGCCCATGCGAGGATATGCTCCCTGCTGACCCGCTTACAGGAAGCGGGATATGCCGTTCCGGCGGCAGAGGCAATCAACCCGGCGCTTTTATGCGCGCCGGAGGAAAAAGCACTCATCAAAACGCTCTCCCAGTTGCCGGAGGAGATCCACTTTGCGGCCAGAGATTACGATCCCTCCCGCATCAACCGCTATCTGGTTGCGCTGGCGGGGGATTTTCACCGTTTTTACAACGCCTGCCGCATTCAGGGGGAGGAGCAGCCCCTGCTCTTGGCGCGCTTAAAGCTTGCGGAGAGTGTGCGCGCTGTGCTCAAAAACGGTCTGGATCTTCTGGGCATCTCCGCGCCGGAAGCGATGTAAAACAGAAAAAACCACAGCGCCTGCTCAAAGGAAGGAGCAGGCGCTGTTTGTTTTGACATGAACTTAAGGGCGCAGAGGGATGCGCGTGCGGCTGATGGAGAGGAGCGCCTCACAGAGGGCATCAATCTCCTCAAGCGTGGTTTCGTGGGAAAAGGAGAGGCGCAGCACGCCCATCTGCACCCGGGGGGGTAGCTTCATCGCGGCGAAGACGCGGCTGGGCTTCCCCTTGTGGCAGGCGGAGCCGGAGGAAACGCAGATGCCCTTGTCGCTCAGCTCCCGAACCAGCATCTCGCTGGGGTAGCCGGGCAGGGAAATGGCGCAGATATGGGGCGCATCTCCGCGGGAGACCAGAAGCAGATCGGGGAGTGCGGCTTCCAGGCGGGCGAGGGCCGTCTCCTTTCGGCTGCGCAGCAGTTCTGTTCGCTGCGAAAAGGCTTCACGCCCCGTGCGGCAGGCCGCCGCAAAGGCGGCAATCTGCGCTGTACCTTCCGTGCCGGAGCGAAGTCCCATCTCCTGCCCGCCGCCGAGAGAGAGCGGCCTGGCCTTCAGGCCCCGGCGGATAAAGAGCGCGCCGCTGCCCTTCATCCCGCCGATCTTATGTGCGCTGAGGCTCAGCAGATCCACGCCCAGTTCCTCTGCCGTGAATGGAAGCTTTAAAAAACCCTGCACGGCATCGCTGTGCAGCAGTGCCTTTGGGCAGCGCTCTTTGAGCACGCGCGCTGCTTCCCGCACAGGGAAACAGGCACCGCTCTCGTTGTTGACGAGCATCATGGAGACAAAGGCGGTGTCGGGCCGCAGGGCGGCCTCCAGCTGAGCAGTTGTGATGGCACCCTGCCGGTCAGGCTCCAGATAGCTCACAGAAAAGCCTGTTTGCTCCAGCGCGCGAATGGGCTCAAGCACAGCCGCGTGCTCTACGCTGGTGGTAATGATGTGCCGCCCCTTTTGGGCGCAGAGCTGCTCCATAATGGCAATGGCCCAGTTGTCCGCTTCCGTGCCGCCGGAGGTAAAGTAAATTTCATCCCCACTGGCGCCGAGTGCAGCTGCCAGCTCCCGCCGATGTGCCGCAAGCGCCTCTGCCGCCTCCCGTCCGAGCCGGTGGCGCGAGGAGGGGTTGCCAAACGCTTCCGTCATGGCGTGCAGCGCTGCCTCTGCCGCCTCCGGAGAGACTTTTGTTGTCGCAGCGTGGTCAAAATAAATCAGGATACATCGCCCTCTTTTCCAGCAGATCGGTTGGCTCTGCGCATGGGATTTCACAATGCCAAAGGCTGCGCTACGAGTAATTGGGTCGTAGCGCAGCCTTCAGTTTACGTCTTTTAAGCGAGAAAGTCAAGCGTGGGGCGCTCTGGAGGGGGCTTCTGATTAACGACCGGAAAGGAGAATGCCGCTGAGCTTTTGAAACAGCTGGGGCAGCGTCAGGCGCGATACCGCCTCCGGAGCAATTAGGGGGATGGTCTCATAAAGCTCACCATCGATGAGAACCAACATCTCTCCGACCACCTGCCCCGCTTCAATGGGCGCTTCCAGCGATGCATCGAGCGTAATTTCCGTACTAATGTGGTTCATGCTGGACTTCTCAAGCAAGATATGGCTGCTCTCACCCATGATCGGCTGGATGGAATCCACCTGGCCCAGGTGCAGCAGAACAGGCGGCAAGGGCTGCTCCGGCTCCACATTGGCCAGCGCATAGTTGGCAAACCCATAGTTGAGAAGGGCCTTGGCACTCTCAAAGCGGTCGATAGAGCTGGGGGAGCCGAGGACGACGGCAATCAGCTCCATACCGTCCCGCGCAGCGGAGGCGGAAAGGCAATAGAGCGCCGCGTCGGTAGAGCCGGTTTTCAGCCCCGTGGCACCATTGTAATAATAGATCAGCTTATTGGTGTTCGCCAGCTGGAAGTCACCATTTCGCAGCGTATCCATCCAGATGCTGGTGTAGTGCGTGATACCGGGGTGGCGGAGAAGCAGCTCACGCGACATCAGGGCGATGTCATAGGCGGAGGTCACATGCCCTTCCGCAGGCAGACCGCTGCAATTTTGAAACATAGTGTCCATCATGCCAAGTTCCACAGCGCGTTGATTCATCTGCTCCACAAAGGCAGATTCACTGCCCGCCAGATGTTCCGCCATGGCGACGGAAGCATCATTTGCCGAGGCGATAGCAATGGCTTTGAGCATATCATCCACACTCATCTGCTCTCCCTCTTTCAAAAAGACTTGAGAGCCGCCCATTCCGGCTGCGTTTGCGGAGGTGACGACCATATCCTCCGTTTGGATCCGCCCGCTCTCAAGCGCCTCCATGATCAAAAGCAGGGTCATCACCTTGGTGACGCTGGCGGGTTCGAGCGCTTCATGTGAATTCTCTTCAAAGAGCGGAATGCCGCTCTCCTTCTCCATGAGGATAAGAGACTTTGCATTGGCTTCAATCGGGGCGGCCAGAGCCGCCGCGGGGAGGAAGGAGGGGGAAAGCATGAATACCAGCAGAAGGCTGAGCAGTTTTTTCATAGAGAATACAGTCCTTTCCATGCGATCAGGCACAAATAGAGCTACAATAAAAGAATATGGACTCTCTCCCGCTTTTATGTCAACGGACTTGCACAAGGCGCTGCGAGGCATAAAAACAGGAAAGGGATGGGGGAGTACAAGTCTTTTGAATTTCTCTTTGCCTTTTAGCCGAAAAGGCTGTATAATATAGTATCAAAGAAAACCAATTCCCGAAATGATTTGCCATCGTGGCATTTTCCGCGCAGAATGTGCAGAGGCGCTGCCGTGCAGTGCCTGAGAGACTGCAAACAGCGCTGCGGCATGGCCGCAGAAAAAAGGAGAACATGGAATGGAACATCGAAACAACGCGCAGATGGAAGAGACAGAGCAGCTGACAAATCCTGAGGGAGCGGAGCAAGCGCCGCAGGAGGGTGCGGGAGAAAGCAAGGGATCGTTTGAGTCCGCAAGTGAGCGCCTGCTCTCCTTTTCCGAACACGCAAGCGTAGAAGAGAAGATTATCCTGGAACAAATTGCAGGCACGAAACGCGATCCGCGAATCACAAAAATAGGAAAAAAGAATTCCGTACTGGAAGGCATCCTGCTGATCTTACTGAGCGGCTGCTTGATTGCCTTTGGTCTGATTTTTTATGTCAGCGCGCTGCCGCTTCTCTCCGGCGGTGCCATTGTGCTGATTTTGATGGGCTCTTGGCGCCTGATCAACAGGAAAAAGAGGCCGACGGTCTGCCCTTACTGCTCCTATTTCGACGAGATTAAGGACAATGTTGACGACTACCAGTGTCCGCGCTGCGGCAGTGAGAGCAATCGCGTGGGAGATGAGCTGCACCCCAAAACAGCAAGGTCTGAGGGCTGAGCACACCAAGGCTTAAAAGAACGCTCTGCCAAAGCGGGCGGAGTGCAGAAGGAACATAAAAAACCAGGGATCAGTCCGCAGTTGGACTTATCCCTGGTTTTTTTCTTCCGCCGCAAGCTCGGCGAGGAGTTTTTGATCTGATTTATGACTGAGATCCAACTGCGCATAGAGATCCGGCCTTCGCACCTGCGTGCGGAGCAGGGACTGCTTCCTGCGCCATTTGGCAATGTTTGCATGGTGCCCTGAGAGCAGAATGGGCGGGACAGCGCGCTCATGCCAAACTTCCGGGCGGGAATAGTGCGGGTGCTCGAGCATGCCGTCCCAGTGGCTCTCATGGATAAAACACTCCGGGTCAGAGAGAACGCCGGGCACCAACCGGCAGACGGCATCTGCCACGGCCATGGCGGAAATCTCACCGCCGGTCAGGACAAAATCTCCGAGCGAGATCTCCTCGTCCACGCACTCGTCAATAAAGCGCTGGTCGATGCCCTCGTAATGTCCGCAGACCAGAATCAGATGGTCAAACTCGAAGGCGAGCCGCTTCGCATCCGCCTGATGAAAGACGGTGCCCGCGGGGGAGAGGTAGATGGTGTGCGGCCGCGCGGGAGCTCCTTTGCAAATGTGTTCCCAGCAGCGGAAGAGAGGGTCGGCCTGCATGACGGCACCTTTTCCGCCGCCATAGGGATAATCATCCACCTGTTTCTGCTTGTTTATGGTGTAGTCACGGATCTGGTGGCACTCAATGCGGATGAAACCCCGCTCCTGCGCCCGGCCAAGGATGGATTCGCCGAGGACATCTCCCAAGGTGTCCGGAAAAAGGGTCATGATATCAATCCGATACACGCACTCACATCCCTTCGATCAGGCGCACGCGCAGGAAGCCCTCGTCCACATTGGTCTCCACAACAAAGGCGTCCACCGCGGGAATCAAATGCTCCCTCTTGCCCCCGCGCACAATGTAGACCGGATGCGCCGGCGGGGTGAGGATGTCTGCGATGGTTCCGAGCACCGCGCCGCTGTCCGCATCCCGAACCTCCAGGCCGAAGAGATCCGCCAGAAAGTTTCGCCCTTCCGGCAAGGGGGCATCCTCCCGCCGGATGGAGAGGACTTTTTCTTTCAGGCGCATGGCATCGTTGATGTTCTCAATCCCCTCCAGGCTGAGGAGAACGTTTTGTTTGTGGATGCGGGCGGCAGAAACCTTCACCGGCACCCCGTCAATATAAAAATGTTCAAATACCAGAAGAAACTCCGGCCCGTCACACCAGGGGATGACCTTCAACTCCCCGTGAATACCATGGGTGTTGACTATTTTACCCGCTTCCAGGAATGGTTGTTTCACAGACACTCAACTCCCTGCTTATTCTCGCTCAAAAAATGGCGGAGGTCAATGCCCCGCCACTTTTTTACCTGTTGTTCAGTTGCACTGACCGCTGCGCGGAAGGAAATATTCCGTCAATCCATAATTTCAACAGAGATCTTTTTTCCTTTGCGTTGGGCAACCGAGCGCATAAGGGTACGGATTTCCTTTGCAATGCGGCCCTGACGTCCGATCACCTTGCCCATGTCGTTGGGATCCACCCGGAGCTCATAGGTGATGCTATCCTCAGAGCTGATTTCTCTGACATCTACCGCGTCAGGATGCTCCACCAGGCTTTGAGCGATGTAGATGAGAAGATTTTTCATGGATCCTCCTATTAGATCGCGCCAGCTTTTTTCAGCAGAGACTTGACCGTTTCCGTGGGCTGCGCCCCGGTTTTGATCCAGGCCGCAACGCGCTCACTATCGACTGTAATTTCTGCGGGGCTGGTCAAGGGGTTGTAGGTGCCAAGCTCCTCAATGAAGCGACCGTCACGCGGGTAACGGGAGTCTGCAACCACGATGCGATAAAAGGGTTTTTTCTTTGCACCCATTCTGCGAAGTCTGATTTTTACCACTACAATTCACCTCCAAATATGATACCTCAATCAATCTATGGAAACGCCCCTTTTTGATCAAGAGGCGGCTGCCAACGAACTTAAAACGGAAGGCCGGGCATCGTTCCTTTTCCAAATTTGCCAAACTTCCGCTTGCCGGAGAACTGGCGCGTCATCTGCTTTGCCATCTGCTGCATCATTTCAAACTGCTTGAGCAGGCGGTTGATATCCACAACCTGCATCCCGCAGCCGGCGGCAATGCGTTTTTTTCTGCTGCTGTTAAGAAGGGAGGGGTTCTCCCTCTCCTGGGGTGTCATGGAGAGGATGATGGCTTCCGTGCGGGCGAGCATACTCTCATCCAAGCTGGCGCCCTCCAGCGCATTTGCATTCATGCCGGGGATCATCTCCGCGATATCGGAGAGGGAGCCCATGCTCTTGAGCTGGATGAGCTGGTCGTAATAATCCGAGAGGGTAAAACGGTTTTTCTTCAGCTTTTCTTGCAGCTTCACCGCTTTTTCCATGTCCATCTGTTGCTCTGCTTTTTCAATTAAAGAGAGAACATCGCCCATGCCAAGGATGCGCGAGGCCATGCGCTCGGGATGAAAGAGATCAATTTGGTCCAGCTTTTCACCCATGCCGACAAACTTAATCGGCTTTCCTGTCACAGCCTTGATGGAGAGGGCCGCGCCGCCGCGGGCATCGCCATCGAGTTTGCTCAGGAGCACGCCGTCAATCTCAAGCGCATCGTCAAAGGCCTTGGCGGCGTTGACGGCATCCTGCCCCACCATCGCGTCGACAACCAGCAGGATCTCTGTGGGCTTGACGGCGGATTTGATGCCCTGCAGCTCGTCCATCAGCGTTTCGTCAATGTGCAAGCGGCCGGCGGTATCTAAAAACACCATGTCGTTGCCGTGTTGTTTCGCGTGTTCAATCGCGTTTTTTGCAATCTCGAGGGGGTTCTCCTGCCCCATTTGGAAGACGGGGATGTCCAGCTTTCCGCCCAGCACCTCCAGCTGCTCAATGGCAGCGGGCCGGTAGATATCGCAGGCGACAAGAAGCGGACGCTTTCCCTGCTTTTTCATCAGCCCCGCAAGCTTGGCGCAGTTTGTGGTTTTGCCCGCACCCTGCAGGCCGACCATCATAACCACCGTAGGCGGTTGGGAGGAAATTTCCAGCTTACTGCTGCCGCCCCCCATGAGCGTGATGAGCTCTTGGTTGACCAGCTTCACGATCGTCTGCGCAGGTGTCAGGCTCTCGAGCACCTCATCGCCCACGGCCTGTTCGGTGACGGATTTGATGAAGTCTTTGACCACCTTGTAGCTGACATCGGCCTCTAAGAGAGCCAGTCGGATTTCACGCATAGCCTCCTTGATGTCGGCCTCTGTGAGGCGGCCCTTTCCCCGGAGGCGTTTAAAGGCGGCGGAGAGCTTTTCAGTTAAACCTTCAAATGCCATGGGTCAATCCTTTCTCAGGGTGGAGATGGCCTCTTCAAAACGCAGGCAAAGCGCTTGCAGCGAGCTGTCCAGCAGGCGCTCCTCATTGAGCTGATTCAAGCTCTCTAAAATGCCCTCAAGCTCCTCTACGCTCTTTTCCAGCTGATAGAAGCGCCGAATCAGGCCGGTCTTGTCTTCAACCGCCTGCAAGCTGGCCTCCGCACGGACAATAATATCCCTGACACCCTGGCGGGTGATGCCGTGATTTTCAGCGATTTCAGCCAAGGAGAGATCTTCGTTATAATACAGATCATAGAACTCCTGTTGGCGCTCTGTCAGCAGTTCGCCATAAAAATCATATAACATCGTCATGCGATAGGTCTGATTCTTCATTACGAACGCCTCCTGATGATCTCGTGTAAAGTCGATATGCTTTACAACAAAAATATATTACAATAAATTTCTGATCCTGTCAAGAAGAATTTCGACTCTCTTGTGCCCCTGTAAAGTAGATCAGGCTTCCCGCTTTATCTGATGCTTGGAGCAGAAAAACGCAATCCACCCAGACGGAAGAATTTTCTTTGCGCAACGGGCTCTCTTGTGATACAATGAACGAACAATAAATGCTGACTTAGGAAGGGGTGAGCTCTGATGATTGCATTGAATCGCCGCACGCTATCTCCTGGCGTGGAACTGGTAGCGCTGCAAACAAAAAAGTTTAAGACCGGTTTGATTGGCGTGACACTGTTTGATCCGCTCTCCCGCGCAACGGCCTCTGAGAATGCCTTGGTCCCGGCTCTCTTGCGCCGCGGGACGAAGGCGCATCCGGATATGGAAACACTCTCAGCTGCTCTGGATGAACTCTACGGCGGCTCGATAGAACCTATGGTGCGCAAAAAAGGAGAGACGCATTGCCTTGGTTTTCTGGGCAGTTTTTTGGACGATGCCTATGTACCAAAAGGGGCGGATGTCTTAGAACGCTCGCTCGCGCTGATGGGGGAGATCCTCTTCTCTCCCAAGGAAGGGGACCCCTGGTTTGACGGGGAGTTTTTTGAGCGCGAGCGTCAGAACCTGATTCTTCGCATTCGCTCGAGGATCAACGATAAGCAGCAGTATGCGATCTATCGTCTCCTGAGAGAGATGTGTTCTGAGGAACCCTATGGTATGGATCAATGGGGGGAGGAAGGACGGGCGGCGGCCATCACGCCTGAGGGCCTGTGGCGGCGATATCAGAACTTGCTTGCGCAGGCACCGGTTCTTCTCTATTACTGCGGCAGCGCCCCTGTTGAGCGTGTGGAGGTGCTGATGCGCGCAAGCTTCCGGCCCCTGCTGCAGGGGGAGAGACCTCCGCTTCCTCCTTGCAGCGGCGAAGCGCAGGTGGGCGAAACGCGCTATTTTAAAGAGCAATTGGACGTGACGCAGGGCAAGCTGACAATGGGCTTTCGCCTTGGAGCATCCTGCACCTTGCCGGAGGACTTGGCCGCGGCGATGGTCTTCAACGCAATCTTTGGAGGCTCTACGAACAGTAAGCTGTTTTTGCATGTGCGCGAGCGCCTCTCTCTTTGCTACTATGCGGTTTCCTCTTTCGATCGCTATAAAGGGGTTTTGATTGTCTCCAGCGGGATTGCCTTTGAAGCCTACGAACAGGCGAAAGAGGAAATCCTTGCGCAGATGGAGGCCTGCCAAAGCGGGGAGATCACGCCGGAGGAGCTTGCAAACGCCAAGCGTTTTGTCATCAATGCGCTGAAAATAGGGCTGGATGCGCAGAGAAGGCTGGAGGACTATTGGCTGGCACAGGCGGTGGCGGGGGAGGAGTATGACTCCCTGCGCCTGATCTCCTTGGTGGAATCCCTGACTCTCGCCCAGCTGACGGAACTTGCGCAATCCTTTGTGCTTGACAGCGTCTATTTTCTGGATGGGAAGGAGGCGGAGCTGTGAAGGTGAAGGAATATCCGGCCATTGGAGAAACCGTGTTAGAAGCGCGCCTGGACAATGGACTTGTGATCTATCTGTTCCCGAAAACTGAGTTTGAAAAGAACTTTGCCTTTTTTGCAGCCAATTACGGCGGCATGGACACGAGATATCAGTGGAAGGGTGTGTGGCAAGATACACCGCTGGGTGTTGCACATTTTTTAGAGCATAAAATGTTTGATACAAAGGACGGCAATGCCCTGCAAATGCTCAGCGCCGGCGGCGCCTCCCCCAACGCGTTTACAGGCTCTGCGATCACGGGGTACTACTTTGAGGGGACGGAAAACTTCGATCAAAACCTCAAGACACTGCTCTCCTTCGTTTCGGAGGCATATTTTACGGAAGAGAGCGTGGAAAAGGAACAGGGCATCATCGGCCAGGAGATTCAGATGATTGAAGATAACCCCAACTGGCAGGTGTATATGAACCTGGTTCAGGGACTCTATGATCACCACCCCCTGCGCAATTCCGTGGCCGGCTCGAAAGAGTCCATTGCAGAAATCACGGCGGATGTGCTCTACCGCTGCCATGAGGCCTTCTACAACCCAGGGAATATGGTTCTCTGCATCGCGGGAAATGTGGATATGCAAAATGTGCTGCGCCTCGCCAAGGCGATCTTGCCCCAAACACCCGGTGCGCCTGTCCCGCGGGACTATGGGGAGGCAGAGACGATCACCGCGGGGGATACATATCGGGAGCTTTCGATGGAGGTGTCTGCACCGCTCTTCCAGCTGGGCTTCAAGTTTGCCCCGGCGGGAGATGGAGACGATAGGCTGCGCCAAAAAATAATCGGCAGCCTGCTCTGCGAGGTTTGGATGGGTGCCTCCAGCCCGCTGTATGCGACCCTGTATAAAGAAGGCCTGATCAACAGCGCATTTTATTCGGGGCTGGAAGATTATCCGGGTGCGGCGTTTATGGTGTTTGGCGGTGAAAGTCAGGATCCAAAGGCGGTGCAGGCCGCAATGCTTGCGGAGGCCAAACGCCTTCTGCGGGAGGGGATTGATCAGGCGCGCTTTGATCGTTTGAAAAAGGCTGCGTATGGTGCAAATCTTCGCGCACTAAACTCTTTTGAGTATTTATGCGTTGAGCAGGCGCGGGCGCATTTTGCCCGCCAGGATGTCTGGATTTTTCCAGATATCTATGCTACGATACAAAAAGGGACGCTGGAGAACGCGCTGCGGGAGTGGATCTCAGAAGAGGCGATGAGCCTGTCGGTAATCCTTCCAAGGGGAAGAGAGGAATGAATATGATCTCCTTTCCCGGCCTGGGGCTTCAAGTTGAGCTCCATCCGGTTGCGCTCTCCCTCTTTGGCTGGCCGATCCACTGGTATGGGATTCTCATCGCCTCTGGCTTTTTGCTGGCGGCATGGTTTTGCTCCGTGCAGGCCAAACATTTTGGCATTGAACCCAATGACCTGCTCGATCTTTTGATCTTCGCGGTGCCCGGGGCGATCATCGGAGCAAGGCTCTACTATATCGCCTTCTACCCCGCCCTATTCCGCAAGCAGGGAGGCGGACCTGATTTTATAAAAATGCTGCGCATACAGGACGGTGGGCTTGCGATTTATGGCGCGGTCATCGCCGCTTTCCTCATCGGATTCCTGGTCATGCGGCACAAGAATCTGCCCTTCCTGGCAATAGCAGATTTGGGTGTCATGGGGCTCTTCATCGGGCAGAGTGTCGGCCGCTGGGGAAACTTTGTCAACGTGGAGGCCTATGGCGGGCCCACGGATTTGCCCTGGCGCATGGAGATACAGCAGTGGGTTGACGGAGCGCTGCAGACGGTGCAGATGCATCCCACCTTTCTCTATGAATCCATCTGGAACCTCTTGGGCTTTGCAATGCTGCTCCTCCTTCTCAAACGCGGCCTGCGAAGCTTTGACGGAATGTTTTTTGCCCTCTATCTCGCCTGGTATGGTGTGGGGAGGGGCTTCATTGAGGGGCTGCGCACGGACAGCCTGATGCTGCTGGAAACAGGGATTCGTGTTTCACAAATGCTGGGATTTCTCAGTGCGCTTGCCGCGATTGTGTATTTGATTTACCGCCTGCGGAGAGGGCCGGGTCCGGAAGAGATGCTGGTCAATCAGATCAAGAGAACGAGGGAGGGGCCATAGATGGGAGCGACGATACTGGACGGAAAAGCCTTGGCCGATAAGCGGAAAAAGGCGCTCGGGCAGGATGCCGGGCAGTTGCCAAGGAAGCCGGGGCTTGCGGTGGTCATTGTCGGAAACAACCCCGCATCCCGCGTGTATGTCAACAGCAAACGGAAGGACGCGCAGGAGTGCGGTTTTCTGAGTATTGAGCACGACCTGCCGGAGGACACCACGGAAGCGGCGCTGATTGCGTTGGTGCAAGAGCTCAACCACAGGGAAGATGTGGACGGTATTTTGGTGCAGCTTCCCCTCCCGGCGGGGATCAGCGAAGAGGCTGTGCTGATGGCAATTTCCCCTGAAAAGGATGTGGACGGATTTCACCCCATGAATATGGGCGCGCTTCTGGTGGGGAAGGCGGGCTTTCGCCCCTGCACACCGGCGGGTATTTTGCATCTGCTCGACGAATATGGCATTGATCCCGCCGGAAAGCACTGCGTGGTCATCGGCCGCTCCAACATTGTGGGCAAGCCAATGGCGCTCCTGTTGCTGGGGCGAGATGCAACGGTGACCATCTGCCACTCGAAAACGCACGACCTGGCGCAGATCTGCCGGCAGGCAGACATTCTGGTTGCGGCAGTCGGGCAGATCAACCTGGTCACAGCCGACATGATCAAGCCGGGCGCGGTGGTCATTGATGTGGCGATGAACCGCAACGCGATGGGAAAACTCTGCGGCGATGTGGATCTCGAAGCGGCCAGGGAGGTCGCCTCCGCCATTACGCCGGTGCCGGGCGGCGTGGGTCCCATGACCCGCGCGGTCTTGATGGAAAACACGCTCCTTGCGGCCAGGGAGCAGCTCAAACGCCAAAGTCAAGGCCGTGACGTATGATGGCATACACAGAAACGCCCGGAGAGCCGCTGCGCACTTGGAGTCTATCCAATAAGCCCCCGGCGCGAAAACGGCGAGTCTGTGATCAAACAGGACCGTATATTACATTTGTTTGAAGCATAGGGAGGAAGTCAATATGAGCGAGGCCAGAGAATATATTACCCGCACAGAAGAAAACGGAGACATCCATATTTCGGAAGACGTTTTAACGATGATCGCCGGGGCGGCGGCGCTGGAAGTCGAAGGCATTGCAGGGCTAATGGGGAATAACTTCGGTGACCAGCTGCTGGGGAAGAAGAACTTTAACCGCGGTGTTGGCATTCTGCGTGAGGATGAAGCGCTGATCATTAACATTTCAATTGTGATCAAATACGGCTTCGCGGTGCCGGAACTGGCGCGTAAAGTTCAGGAGGCGATTGTAGCCAGTGTGGAGGCAACCAGCGGCCTGACGGTGAAAGCCGTGAACATTCGCGTGGGCAGTGTCGTGTTTGAAAAGGGCGGAAAATGAAGCCTTGGATTCCACTATGATCCCACAGAGCCTTTGAAAAACAAAGCGTACCCGGAAAGCCAAGCGCTTTCCGGGGCGTTTTCACAATAGGGCGTTGAATATATTTGAGTTTTCATGTATAATTTCACTTTCCGCAAAAGAAAGGGTTTATTTTCCCGGGGCGAATGTATATAATAAGGAAAATAACAGAATAATGACCGGCGAAACCGCTTGGAGGAGAGCCTATGACCAGATCAACGGCAAGAGAGCTTGCGATGCACTGTTCGTTTTCTCTTGGATTCACACGGGATTCCGCCCGAGAGCTCTTGGAAACACGCCTGACAGAGGAGTGCTTTTCTGCTTGGGAAGAGGAAGACGAGCTGTATTGTAAACTGCCCGGAGAACAGCAGCGGGCATATATAGAGGGCCTGGTATGCGGAGTCGGTGAGCATGCCCCGGAACTGGATGAATACATCAGCCGCTATGCACGAAATTGGAAGTTCGATCGGATCCCCAGAACTGCCACCGCCATTATGCGCGTGGCGATGTATGAAATTCTCTACATGCCGCAGATTCCAAACAGTGCTGCCATCAATGAGGCGGTGGAGATTGCCAAGAAATATGAAGAGCCGAGTGTTGTATCCTTTATCAATGGGATCCTTGGCAGCTTCGTCCGTGAAGAATGTCCGCAGGAGGCAGAGTAATGCCGCTTACACTCGGGATTGACAGCAGCAATTATAAAACCTCAGTCGCCGTTTACGACGGTGTGTCCGGTCAAAACCTTGGAACCCTTTTGGAAGTGCCGCCGGATGCGCTGGGACTGCGGCAGAACGAGGCGCTCTTTCAGCACATCAAGCGCTTGCCCGCTCTGGTGGACGAGCTCCTCCGGGGGCGGGACGATTCCTTTCTTGCCATCGGCGCAAGCACAAGGCCCAGAGCGGTGGAGGGCTCCTATATGCCCTGCTTTCTGGCAGGGGAATCCCAGGCGAAGGTGCTCTCTTCGGTTTTGAAGCTGCCCTTCTATCCCTGCTCCCACCAGCAGGGGCACATTGCGGCAGCTGCCTGGTCAGCAGGGGCGCTGCATCTGCTCGAAGAGCCGCATCTCGCCTGGCACCTCTCCGGCGGGACAACGGAGCTGGTCTATGTGGAACCGAAGGGCGCCCTGCCCCATGCTGAGCGCATTGGCGGCAGCAGCGATTTGGCAGCCGGACAGCTGCTCGATCGCACAGGGCAGGCACTTGGATATCCCTTCCCGGCGGGTGCCGCAGTGGATGCGCTTGCCATGCAGGCGGAAGAGGTCAAGCCCTATGCGCCGAAGGTAAGGGAGTGCAGCTTTTCCCTCTCCGGCATTGAAAACCAGATGCAGAGCAAGCGCGCGGCAGGTGAGACGCCGGAGCGCATCTGCCGCTATGTGCTCGGCTGTATCATTCGTGCGGTGGCAGATGCAACGCGGCAGGCGAAGGAGCGTTACCCCGGCTTGCCGGTGCTCTATGCGGGCGGCGTTGCCTCCAGCCGTCTGCTGCGGCAGGCGGTGGAGGATGGGGACGCGGTGTATCTTGCGCAGCCGGCCTTTTCTGCCGATAACGCAATGGGCGTTGCCATTTTGGCGCGACGGCAATGGGAGAGAGAACATGAATGAGGCAATGAGCGTTTCGGCGCTGAACCAATATATTAAAACGATGATGGATCGGGATGGAGTGCTCACTGCGGCCGTGGTGCGCGGGGAGATTTCGAACTATAAAATGTATCCCTCCGGGCATCACTATTTTTCGCTCAAGGATGCGGAGGCCTCCCTGCGCTGCGTCATGTTTCGAAGGGAGGCTGCCCGCCTGAATTTTCGCCCTGAACAGGGGATGACGGTCATCGCCGCCGGGCGGGTGACGGTCTTCCCGCGGGACGGGCAGTATCAGCTCTATTGCAGCAGCCTCTTAGCCGATGGCATGGGGGAGCTGCATCTGGCCTTTGAACAGAGAAAAAAAGCCTTGGAACGGGAAGGCCTCTTTGATCCCGCGCATAAAAAACCGCTCCCGCGATTTCCGGCGCGCATTGCCTTGATCACCTCCCCGGCGGGCGCGGCCGTGCGGGACATGATCCGCATTCTCGGCGCGCGCTATCCGCTTGCGGAGATTCTTGTCATCCCGGTGCGGGTGCAGGGAGTAGAGGCCGCCGGGGAGATCAGCCGGGCCATTGCGCTGGCGAACCGGAAAGGGCTCGCTGACGTGATCATTACCGGCCGCGGCGGCGGCTCCATGGAAGACCTCTGGGCCTTCAATGAAGAGCTGGTGGCAAGGGCCATCTACCATTCCGAAATCCCTGTTATCTCGGCGGTCGGACATGAACCCGACGTGACGATTGCGGACTATGTGGCGGATCTTCGCGCGGCAACCCCCTCCAACGCAGCCGAGCTGGCCGTGCCGGATCGGCAAGCGCTCCTGCGAGAGCTGCGGAGCATGGAAAATCGCATGGGCAGCCTGCTGCAAGGGCGCGTGAGAGAGGGCAGGCGCATCTTAGAGCACGCGCAGCGCAGCCCCTGGCTCAAAGAGCCCTTCCCCGCCATTGCCGAGCGGCAGCAGCTCTTGGACTACCAGCGCCTGCGCCTGATGCAGGGTTTTGATCAAATCCTCACGCGGGAGCGAGAGCGCTTCGGCGTGCTGACAGCGTCTCTGGATGCGCTCAGCCCTCTGAAGGTCTTGGGACGGGGCTATTCCATCGCAGAGCGGGAGAATGGGCAGATTATACGGGATGCCGCGCAGGTGCAAACAGGAGAAACTCTGCGGCTTCGCCTTTCAGGGGGAAGTCTGCGCGTGCGCGTGAGCGGGAAGGAAGGGTCATAGAGATGGCGGAGAAAACATTGAACTTTGAAGCGGCGATGAAACGCCTGGAGGAGCTGGTCACTGCGCTGGAACGAGGGGACACACCTCTGGAAGAAGCGCTCCAGCTCTTTGAAGAGGGCACGAAGCTGAGCAAACAATGCGCGCAGCTCTTGGATAAAGCGGAGCAGAAGGTGACTAAGCTCAGCGAGGCGGCGAGCGCGGACGAGATGGAAGTGCGCCCGCCGGAAGAAGGAGAAGGAGATCAATGAGCTTTGCATCTCGCTTTGAGAGCTATCAAAACCGGGTAGAGCAGTGGCTTCATGACTATGTGGACGAACTCTGGCCTTATGAAAAACTGGCGGATGCCATGGCCTACAGCCTCCTCTCCGGCGGCAAGCGCATCCGCCCGATTTTGACGCTCGAAGCCTGTCGTTTTTCCGGCGGGGAACCCGAAACGGCGCTCCCTTTTGCCTGCGCGGTGGAAATGATACACACCTACTCGCTCATCCATGATGACCTGCCCTGCATGGACGATGACGACTTTCGAAGGGGTAAACCGAGCAACCACAAAATATTTGGACAGGCAACGGCCGTTCTTGCGGGCGACGCACTGCTCACAAGCGCGTTTGAAGTGCTCTCCAAAGCGCCCAAACTCACGGAGGGGCAGCGCCTGCGGGCGGTGGCGTGCCTCTCGGCGGCAGCCGGACCGAATGGCATGGTGGCGGGGCAGATTTTAGATATGGCAGCTCCCCTGCACACCCTCTCCGCCGCACAGGTGCAGGCGATTGAGCGGCTGAAAACCGGGAGTATGATCGTCGCTTCGGCAAGACTTGGCTGTATTGCCGCACATGCGGAGGAGGCACGAGAGGCCGCCCTCTGCCTGTATGCAGAGAAGATTGGGCTTGCCTTTCAGATTCAGGATGATATTTTAGACGTGCAGGGCAGCGAAGCGGAGCTTGGAAAACCCATCGGCTCAGATGCCGAGAACGAAAAGACGACCTTTGTGACCTTACATGGACTTGCTGCCTGCGGAGAGATGGTGGCGCGCCTGACCGAAGAGGCCATCGCGGCGGTGCAGGGCTATCCGGAGAGCGCGTTCCTCTGCGAGCTGGCGCAGCTGCTCGCAGGGCGGAAGAAGTGACGAATGAAGGGCATATCATTGCAAACATGGAAAAGGAAACGGCATCTATGCTGCAACAAGAAGAGTACGAAAATCTCAGCGAGCTGAGCGAGGCGCAAGCAAACGCGCTCTGCCAGCAGCTCCGCCTTCGCCTGCTTGAGGTGGTCTCCCAAACCGGAGGACACCTGGCCTCAAACCTTGGCGTGGTGGAGCTGACGGTGGCGCTGCATCGGGTGTTTGACACGAATACCGATCGCCTGGTGTTTGACGTGGGGCATCAGTGCTATATTCATAAAATCCTCACCGGGCGCAACCGCTTAATGGAAACAATTCGAAGCTTTGGCGGCCTTGCGGGCTTCCCAAAGCCCTCTGAATCCCCGCATGATGCGTTCATTGCGGGGCACGCGTCCAATGCCGTCTCTGTTGCACTGGGCATGGCAAAGGCCAGAAGCCTCATGGGGCAGTCCCATCAGGTGATCGCGCTCTTAGGCGACGGCGCGCTCACGGGGGGGCTGGCCTATGAGGGCCTCTCCGCTGCGGGGCAGAGCGGGGAGCCGATGCTGGTGATCTTAAATGACAACGGCATGTCCATTGACCGAAATGTGGGCGCAATGGCGAAGATTCTGGCGCGGTACCGTTTAAAACCAAACTATTTTAAACTAAAAAACGCATATCGGCGGGTGATGAAGGCCACAAGACCCGGCCGGGGAATTTACAACTTCACTCATAAGATCAAGGCGGCGATCAAATCGGTTTTACTGCCGGGCAGTCTGTTTGAGGATATGGGATTTCAATATATGGGCCCTGTGGACGGGCACGACTTAAAGGAACTGACCGATCTGCTGCGGCAGGCGAAAAAGGCAGAAGGGCCGGTGCTGCTGCACGTGTGGACGGTGAAGGGGAAAGGCTATGCGCCGGCCGAGCGCAACCCGGATGATTTCCACGGGACGGCGCCCTTCGCGCTCGACGATGGACGCCTGCTCTCCGAGAGGGGGCAACAGAGCTATTCGGAATGCTTTGGAGAGGCGCTTTTGGAACTGGCGCGGGAGGAAGCGCGCATCTGCGCCATCACAGCCGCAATGCAGAGCGGAACCGGCCTCTCGAACTTTGCAGAAACTCTCCCGGAGCGCTGTTTTGACGTAGGCATTGCCGAGGGACACGCGGTGACCATGGCTGCGGGAATGGCAAAGCAAGGGCTGCTCCCCGTCTTTGCGGTCTATTCCACGTTCTTGCAGCGCAGTTATGATATGCTGATTCATGATGTTGCCATTGAGGGCCTGCATGTGGTGTTTTGTGTGGATCGGGCGGGCTTGGTCGGCGACGATGGGGAGACGCACCACGGCCTCTTTGATGTGGCCTATCTTGGAAGCATCCCGGGGATGACGGTCTTGGCACCGGCAAGCCTTGCGGAGCTGCGCAGCATGCTGCGCACTGCCCTTCGGAAGATGGACGGGCCGGTGGCGCTGCGCTACCCGCGCGGCGGCGAGGGGGAGTATCAGGAGGATCAGAGCAAAGGGCCTGCTGTTTCCCTGCGTTCGGGCAGCGACATCACCTTAGTCTGCTACGGCAGCACGGTTGACCCCGTGTTGGAGGCCGCAAGTGAGCTGCAGCAAGTGGGCATTTCTGCAGAGGTGATCAAACTCAACCGCATTGTGCCGGTGGATCCGGCGCTGGTCTCCCAATCTGCCGGGAAGACAGGAAGGCTGATGGTTGTGGAGGAAGTGGCGGCGATGGGCTGCGTGGGGGAGCGCCTGCTCTCGGAACTGGGCCAGCGTGGCCTGCAGCTCACCAAGAGCCTGCTCTGCAACTGCGGAAGTGGTTTTATCCCCCACGGCTCCCCGGCGCAGCTGCGTGCGCTCTGCGGACTGGATGCGGCGAGCCTGACACAGAGGGCCAGAGAGGTATGCGCGTATGGGAAGTAAAAAACGGCTTGATGTCCTGCTGCATGAGCGCGGTCTCGCCGAGAGCCGCAGCAAAGCGCAGGCGCTGATCATGGCAGGTAAAGTGCTGGTGAACGGGCAGCGAGTGGAGAAAGCGGGGACGGCCTTTCCAGATACGGTGGAAGTGCAGCTCAAGGGGCAGCCCATCCCCTATGTAAGCCGCGGCGGGCTCAAGCTGGAAAAGGCGATCCGCCTCTTTGGCATCGACCTCAATGGCGCCGTTGCAATTGACGCGGGTGCGTCCACCGGCGGCTTTACCGACTGCATGCTGCAACATGGAGCGTCCCGGGTCTATGCGGTGGATGTGGGCTACGGGCAGCTCGCCTGGAGTCTGCGCATAGACGAGCGCGTAATCTGTATGGAGCGAACCAATGTGCGCACGTTGACGCGGCAGCAGATTCCGGAGGCCCTGGATTTTGGGAGCGTAGATCTCTCCTTCATTTCGCTCAAGCTGGTTCTCCCGGCGCTGCGCGGGCTCTTGAAGGAAGATGGAAAGCTGCTCTGCCTGATCAAGCCACAATTTGAGGCCGGCCGCGAAAAAGTTGGGAAAAAAGGTGTTGTGCGGGATGCGGCAGTGCACCTTGAAGTGCTGGAAACAGTGTTGAGTTTTATTCAAGAAAACGGATTTTTTTTACAAGACCTTAGCTTTTCCCCCTTGCGGGGGCCGGAAGGAAATATAGAATATCTGGCTTATCTTTCTGTTGAGCCGGTGCCGATTTTTTCGGGCGATTTAAAGGATCTGGTGCAAGAATCCCATGAAAGTGTGTGAGGAAGCAGTGATGAAAATTATACTTTGCCCCAACCCGTTTCGAGACAAAGGCTTGGTGACAGCCCAGGAGGCGGCGCGAATCTTTCACCAAGCCGAGGTGGAAACAGCCTATTGTTTTCCCTTCGCGGTCGAGCGCAGTTCGCTTGGAAAGCTTGATCCGAATATCGTGGTAGGGGAGTTAAAAACAGAGCTTCCCACAGCGAACGCCCTGGTCTGCTTCGGCGGGGACGGCACCATCCTTCACGCGGCCAAAGATGCGAGCACCTTCGGTGTGCCGGTTCTTGGCGTGAATCTCGGCAGCTTTGGCTATATGGCCGAAGTGGAGCGGGAAAACTTGGATCAGCTCATGCGCCTCGTGCGGGGTGAGTATACCCTTGAAAACCGCATGCTTCTGGAGGCAAAGGTGATACGGGAAGGGAGAGTGCTCTTCCGCAGTGTGGCTTTGAATGACGCGGTGGTCACAAAGGGCGCCGTGGCGCGGGTGATTGATCTGGATATCCTAATGGATCAAACGCTGATCTTTGATATGTATGGGGACGGTGTCATCGTCTCAACGCCGACGGGGTCGACGGCCTATTCCCTTTCCGCGGGCGGGCCCATCGTTGAGCCGACGGCGGAGAGTATGATCATCACCCCCATCAACGCCCACATGCTCCAGCCAAAGGCGATGGTGGTCGATAAAGAGCGCATCATCAATGTGACGGTGCCAAAACAGAGCCGAAAAACGGCCTACTTATCGGTCGATGGCGGCAAGGCCTTTCGCCTGTTAAGCGGAGATACCGTGGAGATCAGCCGCTCCAGGCGGCACTTGCGTTTGGTGAGGCTGACCAAGCAGAATTTTTATGAAATCGTGGATCAAAAATTAAAACGGAGGACACGCTCATGAAAGCAAGGCGGCAGGCTGAGATACTCAAAATCATTACCGAGCACGATATCGAAACCCAAGATCAGCTTCTCGAGGAGCTGCATGCCCGGGGATTGAAATCGACCCAAGCAACGATTTCCCGCGATATCAAAGAACTGCACTTGGTCAAGGAACTCTCGGGTCAAAGCGCCTATCGCTATTCGGTCAGCGAGAGAAAAACTTCGCTGAATATTGCAAACCGCCTCCATAACATCTTCAAAGAGAGTGTCGCGAGTTTTGAGGCGGCGGAGAATTTGATCGTGATCAAAACCATGCCAGGGCTCGCTTCCGCGGCGGCGGCCGCGCTCGATGGGATGCAAATTCCGGATATGGCCGGCAGCCTTGCCGGCGATGACACCGTGCTCCTGATTATGCGGACAAAAGAGACGGCAGTGAGCTTTTGTCAGGAAATTTTGAGGATGCTGGAAGAGAGCTAGTACATGAATATTCATGCAACGGAAGGGGATGGGGCGAAATGCTTTCCTTGCTTCATATTGAAAATATTGCCCTCTTAGACCTCGCGGACATCTCCTTCGGCCCGGGCTTAAATGTCCTCTCCGGAGAGACCGGCGCGGGCAAATCAATTGTGTTAGATGCCATCGGTGCCGTCATGGGGGAGAGGACAAGCCGCGATCTCATCCGAACGGGGGAGAAAACGGCTCGCGTGAGCGCCGTGTTTTCCGACCTTCCCGCGCTGCCCTGGTTTGAAGAACAGGGAATTTATCCCGATGAAAACGGAGAACTGCTCATCAGCCGCCAGATTTCGGCAGATGGAAAAAACGTCTGCCGTGTGTCCGGCCTGCCCTGCACGGTCATGCAGCTGCGCGGATTGGGTCAGCAGCTCATCAACATACACGGGCAGCACGATGCGCAGCAGCTCTTGGACGAGGGGAGCCATCTGGCTTACCTGGACAGCTTCGGAGCGCTCTTCCCTCTGCTGGAGGAGTATCAGCGGGCCTATCGGGCGCTGATGGAGCTTCGGCATAAAATGGAGAGCCTGACAATGGACGAGGCGGAAAAATCCCGCACGATCGATACGCTGAACTTTCAGATCCGTGAGCTCGAGAGAGCGGAGCTTCGTGAAGGGGAAGAGGAAGAGCTTGCCGAAGAGAAGATGCTCCTGCAGAGCGGCGGAAAACTGATGGATGCCTTGGCGCGCGCAAGCCTTGCCCTCTTGGGGGACGATGATCAGCTCGGCGCGGTGGCGCTGCTGGGAGATGCGGCTAAGGCGCTTATGCCCGTGTCCGGCCTGCACACTGAGATGGAGCAAACAGCGGAATCGATCTCAGAGCTACACTTTCAGGCGGACGATCTGGCAGAGCAAATCCGCTCTATGCTGGATCAGTTTGATTTTTCGCCCGAAGCGCTCGACCGGGTGGAGGAGCGCTTGGATATTCTCTACCGTTTGAAGAAAAAATACGGTGCGACGGTGGAAGAGATGCTCGCCTACCTGGAGCGCTGCAGGGAAGATCTCGACAACATTGAACTCTCTGCGGATCTGCTGCTTCGTCTGGAAGCGGAATACGCAACGCAGGAGGCGCTTGCGCTTGGGCTGGCACAAAAACTTTCCAACGCGCGCCTTGACGCGGCGGAGGGCCTTCGCCTTCGAATTGAGGAGGAACTCTCGCAGCTGGACATGCCAAAGGTGCGTTTTTGTGCGGAAATCACCCCAAGAGAAGCTGAACTCCCCTTGGATCAATATGGGATGGATCAAGTGCAGTTTCTCATGTCCGCGAACCTTGGAGAGGCGCTCAAACCCATCCAAAAGGTCGCTTCGGGCGGAGAGCTTGCGCGGATTATGCTGGCGCTCAAACACGTTCTCACCGAAAACGACAGCATCACGACACTGATCTTTGATGAGGTGGATGCCGGAATCAGCGGCCGCGCGGCCCAAAAGGTGGCCGAGAAGATGGGCTCGCTCGGCGGCAAGCGTCAAGTGCTCTGTGTGACCCATCTGGCGCAGATTGCAGCGATGGCAGATCTGCACCTCTCGGTGGAAAAAGACGAGAGAGAGGGCCGCACCTTCACCATCGTCACACCGCTGGAAGAGGAAAGCCGTGTGGAGGAGCTCTCCCGCCTCACCGGGGGCGGAAACGCCACCGAGGCGATGCGGAAGAGCGCGCGGGAGATGCTGGCGCGCGCCAGAGCCTATAAAGAGGAAAAGGGCTTGACAAGGGTGTAGAAATCAACTATAATCTTTTCAATTTCATATGATTACTGCGATGATAAGAAACAGTAGCAGGTGTGTATGCTGCACAGAGAACCCTCGTTTGCTGGAAGAGGGAGAGCCGCCGCCTGTGAATACAGCTTGGAGCAGCCGTTCGAACGATGAAAGTTTAGTAGAACTGTGTCGGATGCGCCCGTTACTGCGCAGGGTGAATGGAACACAGCGCCCGCTTCTGTTCCAGAACACCCGCTAAGGCCGCTCTTTGTGAAAAGGCGGTAAATAGAGGTGGTACCGCGATCTTTCGCCCTCTGTCTGACAAAGACAGAGGGCGTTACTTTTTTGAGAGAACATGTAGCGTTGTGCACGGTAACAAAACTCTGTCGCACAATCTTACTTGAAAAGGAGAACGACAACGTGACACTGTATGATGAACTGGTTGCCCGTGGCCTGATCGCTCAGGTAACCGATGAAGAGGAAATTAAAGAGCTGATCAACACCGGAAAAGCGACGTTTTATATCGGATTTGACCCCACAGCAGATTCCCTGCATGTCGGGCATTTTATGGCACTCTGCCTGATGAGGCGTTTGCAGCTGGCCGGAAACCGCCCCATCGCCCTGGTGGGCGGCGGAACCGGGATGGTCGGCGACCCCTCGGGGCGCACGGATATGCGCTCGATGATGACAATGGAGACCATTGCCTGCAACTGCGATGCCTTTCAGCGTCAAATGGAGAAGTTTATTGAATTTGGTGAGGGGAAGGCGCAGTTGGTCAACAACGCGGACTGGCTGCTGGAACTCAACTATATCGAGATGCTGCGTGAGGTCGGCGTCTGCTTCTCCGTGAACAATATGCTCCGCGCGGATTGCTATAAAAATCGCATGGAGAAAGGACTGAGCTTTTTTGAGTTCAACTACATGATCATGCAGGCCTATGATTTCTACTACTTGTATCAGCACTATGGCTGCAACATGCAGCTTGGCGGCGACGACCAGTGGTCGAACATGCTCGCTGGGACCGAACTGATCCGGCGGAAGCTCGGAAAAGATGCCTATGCCATGACCATTACCCTCCTGCTGACTTCGGAAGGAGAAAAGATGGGCAAGACTATGGGCGGGGCCGTCTGGCTGGACCCAAACAAGACCCCGCCGTATGAGTTCTACCAGTATTGGCGCAACATAGCCGATGCCGATGTGCTCAAGTGCATCCGCATGCTCACCTTCCTGCCCCTGGAGGAAATTGACAAGATGGATGCCTGGGAGGGCAGCCAGCTCAACCGCGCCAAAGAGATTTTAGCCTTTGAACTGACAAAAATGATTCACGGGGAAGAGGAGGCCAACAAGGCGCAGGAGACGGCCAAGGGTCTCTTTGCCGGCGGCGGGGACAGGGCGAATATGCCCTCCACAGAACTCAGCGAGGCCGACTTGCAGAACGCCTCCATCAGCGTCATTGAGATGATGCTTGCCGGAAAAATTACTGCCTCCAAGGGAGAGGCGCGCAGGCTCATTGAGCAGGGCGGCGTGGAGCTCAACGGAGAAAAGGTGAAGGATTTGACGCAAAGTGTCACCGCAGAAGAGCTGCGCGGGGAAGGCGTCGTCATCAAAAAGGGAAAAAAGGTCTTTCATCGGATCTATTTAAGCTAATCAATGTGAACAAGCAGCCGCGGATCTCAGATCCAAGGCTGCTTGTTTCGAAAGCGGAAGAGAGGCAGAGGCGGCGAAACCTAATCAAATATACAACTCGCTGGAGACCTGAATTTATATTCAATCAGGTGACAAGAAGTGAATGAACGCCCCGGATGGGCACTCTGGCGCGAAAACGATCCCCCTGCTGCTCTGAGCTTCCGCCGGGACTGACCTTGGCTCAGATCATCACTGGATTTTGCGTCCATTCGTTTTTCCCGCAGCCCCTTCCAAAGTCCTTTCGGCAGAGAGCATATAGGGCTGTGCAGCGGGCCTCCAACTGAAACAGCGCCCTCGCCCCCTGCCCGAGCCTGTGTATGTGGGAAGGCTTGGTGAGGATGGGAAGCTGCGCGCTTTGCTTCATCCGGGCCAGCAGCGCTTTTCCGCGCTCGTTCATCCCCAGCACGCGGAGATAAGGCGGGAATTCCGGCAGTTCCTCCCTGCGGATGTTTAAGAAGGCAGAGAGCACCAGCCGGCGGATTCTGGAATGGGTGTAGCGCTTGGATTTGACCGCCTGATAGAGCTCCTCCAGCGTCTCCGTTTCAAGCGCAGCTCTTGCAAGGCGATGGTGCAGGCCTTCCCCGCAGCCGGGAAATGCCAAGAAATCCTCCGCTGAGAGGGTGCGCAAACGGGCAAAGACAGCCCGGCTGGCATATTCCAGGCTGGAAAATTCTTCAGGAAGAAGATGCAAGGCGCTTTCTTCGCTCAGATAGGGAAACAGTTCCGAAGGGGCCATCCCAGCGAGGAGCTGATTGCGCAGGTAAGAAGCGGAAGCGTGTGCCCCGGAGGCAATTGCGCTATCATGCGCACTGCCCTCCCGTTGAACCGTGAGCACGCTCATCCCGCTCTCCAAGTAGCGCAGCGCCCGCAGGTATTCAATTCCGAGATTGTTGTTGGGATGCCGGAGCGCCTCCGCCGCTCCGCCCAAGGCTGCCTCGGCTGCCCGTTGGCGCGCGAGGGGGAAGGAGAGGCCGAGATCCAGCTCCTTCCGCAGGGCCTTTCGATACGGCTCTGAATCCAGGCAGGCGGCAGCGGAACGGAGTTCTGCAAGTGTGCCGCCCTCGCTGCCGAAGGAAAGATGGTCGACAAGCCCTGTGGCATGCAGAATAGAGAGCGCACCTCTGGAGAAGCCCTCGGCGGAGGAAATCGCCCAGGGGGTTGGCAGCTCCAAAATCAGATCCGCCCCGCCGCGCAGGGCCGCTGCACTCCGCTGCCACTTATCTGTGATGGCGGCGGAACCGCGCTGCACCCAGTTGCCGCTCATCACGCAGAGCACGGCAGAATCACAGCCGATGGCATGTTTCGTTTGTTTGATATGATGGGAGTGTCCGCTGTGAAACGGATTATATTCAGCGATTATGCCAAGGACCTGCATGCCAAATCCCTCTTTTCAAGAAAAATAAGAAAAAGGAAAAGTTTTAGTTGTCCTTTTCTCTTTTTTGGTCTAATATGTAGGTATATTGTATCTCCTTGTTCTCTGGGATACAAGGAGTGCGAAAGTGGATTAAATTAAGGAGTGCATGTGAGCAATGAAAGTATTGGTTATTAATGCAGGTAGCTCTTCCCTGAAGTATCAGCTGATGGATCCCGATACCCGCGAGGTGTTTGCCAAGGGTCTGTGTGAGAGAATCGGGATTGGCGGACATATCAAGCATACACCCACGGATAAGGATGTTTATGATGCCGATGTGTCCTTCCCCAATCACAGCGCGGCAGTGGAGCAAATGCTGGCTCTTCTGACGGATGAGCATTACGGCGTGATTGCCAGTGTGGATGAGATCGATGCCATCGGCCACCGCGTGGTGCACGCAGGCGAAGCATTCACCGGGTCGGTCGTCATCAATGAGGATGTCATGAAAGCGCTGGAGGACTGCATCCCCCTCGCGCCCCTGCATAACCCCGCAAACATCACCGGCATTCGCGCCTGCGAGCAGGCAATGCCCGGCAAACCCATGGTCGGCGTGTTTGACACGGCCTTCCACCAGACCATTCCCCCCAAGGGCTACATCTATGCGATTCCTTACCGTTTCTACACGGAGGACAAAGTGCGCCGTTACGGTTTCCACGGCACCTCCCACGACTACGTCTCCCGCCGCGCTGCGGAGCTGTGCGGTAAGCCCCGTGAAGAGCTGCGCCTGGTCTCCTGCCACTTGGGCAACGGCGCTTCCACCTGCGCCATCAAGTTTGGAAAGTCCATTGACACCTCCATGGGCTTCACGCCGACGGACGGCCTGCCCATGGGCACCCGCTCGGGCGCGATTGACCCCTCGATTACGGAATACCTTGTCCGTATGCGCGGCTATACCGCTGAGCAGGTAGAAGACATCCTCAACAAGGAATCCGGCATGCTGGGTGTTTCCGGTGTCTCTTCCGACTTCCGCGACCTGGAGAAGGCCGCCAATGAAGGCAACGAGCGCGCCGCGCTTGCCATGGAAATTTTCTGCTACAAGGTCACCAAGCGCATCGGCTCGGGCGCCGCTTCCATGGGCGGCATTGACGGCGTGATCTTTACCGCCGGCGTCGGTGAGAACTCTTCCACAATCCGTGCGAGAATTCTGGAAGACCTCGGCTTCCTTGGCCTTGAGCTTGACGCGGAGAAGAACAAGCTCCGCGGTGAGCACATTATCTCTACCGATGATTCGCCCAAGTACATCTTTGTGATCCCCACGGACGAAGAGTACATGATCGCGGTTGACACGGCAAAGCTCGTCAGAGGAGAGCCGCTCAACGCATAATGATAGAGAACCGTTTGATTCGGCAGCAGGCGCATGCTTTGCGTCTGCTGCCCCTTTTTAGAGGAAATCACGATGATTCAAATCACACAAATCGCTCTTTTGCCAGACAAGGGAGTCGAGGAGCTGAAAGCCCAGGCGGCAAAACGGCTGGGCATCCGTACAGAGGAGCTTGCTTCTTTTCGTATTATAAAAAAATCTATTGATGCGAGAAAGAAACCCCAGATTTTTTACGTGTATACAGTGGAGTGCGAAGCGGAGCAGGAAGCGCTGCTGGTGAAGCGGGCAAAGGATCCATCCATCAAGCTGGTGGAAAAACAGAGTTCGTGGCAGCTGCCGCCGCTGGGGAAGCGCAGCCTGCCACCGCCTGTCATTGTCGGACTTGGCCCGGCCGGGCTGTTTGCGGCGCTCTCTCTCGCCAGAGCGGGTATGCCAAGTATCGTTTTAGAACGGGGGCGCGACGTGGAGCGCCGAAGCGCGGATGTCAAGCACTTTTGGAAGAGCGGGGTGCTCTCCGAAGCGTCCAACGTTCAGTTTGGAGAGGGCGGCGCGGGCACCTTTTCGGACGGAAAACTCACAAGCGGAACACATGATCCGCGGCTGCGCGCAGTGTTGGAGACGCTTGTCGAATTTGGAGCCCCCGATGAGATCCTCTACCTCCATAAGCCGCATGTGGGAACCGATCTGCTTCGGCAGTTGGTGAAAAACATTCGTCTGGAGCTCATCCGTCTGGGTTGTCAAGTCTTTTTTGAACACCAGCTTCAAGACTTGCTTGTTGAGAACAATCAAATTCGCGCCGCTCTGGTTGCCGACGAGAGCGGAAGAATGAAGACGATTTCATGTGCCAATTTAATTTTGGCACCCGGGCACTCGGCCAGAGACACCTTTGCCATGCTTGAAACGCATGGCATTTCCATGGAGCAGAAGGCCTTTGCAATCGGCCTTCGCATTGAACACAGGCAGAGCGAAATCAATCGTGCACAATATGGGGCATGCTCCCACTCGCTGCCCGCTGCGGACTATAAACTCGCCTGCCACCTTCCCACGGGACGCTCTGTGTTCAGCTTTTGCGTCTGCCCGGGCGGAGAAGTGGTTGCCGCCGCCTCAGAGCAGGGCCGTTTAGTCACCAATGGGATGAGCCGATATGCAAGAGATTTGGAAAATATCAATGGGGCGCTGCTGGTCGGCGTCGGCCCCAAGGACTTTCCCGGAGAAGACCCGCTGGCCGGGCTGCGTTTTCAGGAGAGCTGGGAGGCGGCCGCCTTTGCGCTGGGCGGGCACAATTTCCATGCGCCTGCGCAGCTTGTGGGGGATTTCTTGCAGGACAGGGCATCGCGCGGCGGGGGAGAGGTGCTGCCAAGCTACAGGCCGGGCGTGGTCTGGGCAGACCTGCGCCGCTGCCTGCCCTCCTATGTCACAGAGTCAATCAAAGCGGCGCTGCCGGTGTTTGAGCGCAGGATTCGGGGCTTTGCCAACCCGGACGCTGTGCTCACCGGGGTAGAGACGCGCTCCTCTTCCCCGCTTCGGATTTTGCGCGGCAGGGAGAGCCTGCAGGCCTCCCTCAGAGGCCTCTATCCCTGCGGGGAAGGGGCGGGCTATGCCGGCGGCATTGTCTCCGCCGCTGTGGACGGCATCCGCGTGGCGGAGGCGCTGATCAGGGCAAGTGCCCAACCCGAAGAAATGTAAAAACCGCTGTGCCGTCGGTTCCTTTGGAATCCGGCTTGCGCAGCGGCTTTCGCTTACTAGCCTACATATAACCCATTGAGTTGATCAGCTCATAGGGGTTGATCTCCGGCGGGTCGACGCAGAGTTTGAGCGCATAATCATACAGCGCGAGCTCCTGTGCGCCGGCAATGCGATCCACCTCCATACCACCTTGAAAGAGAATGGTCATGGGGAGAGGATAGGCATTCATTTCAACAGAGAAGAACCCCGCATCGTCTGCATTAATGGCGGCAACAATGGCTTTGCCGTCGTACCGTGCTGCAATCTTTTCCATAATCGGCATCACTTCGGCACAGCCATCTTGCCAATCGCTCCAAAAAAACGCCATAATGGTTTGGTCATTGTTAACAGCGGCTTGAAGTTCTTCGGCACTCATGGAAATCAGGGCCATGGAACATCATCATCCTTTCTGCATGAGTAATCTTACTTCTTATTCTAAGAGAGCTTTGCAGTTTCGTCAAGGGAATGGTTGCAATTTATTTTGCAAGTGGTGTATAATACGTAATTACTATGTGAGTTTTGATGAGGAGTGAGTCAGATGTCCGTGGAAAACATGAGTTCTAATTTTATCCATGACATAATTGATGAGGAATTGGCCCCTGGCGGCCGCTGCGAGGGGATGCGGGTGCACACCCGCTTTCCGCCTGAGCCGAATGGCTATCTGCACATCGGGCATGCCAAGGCAATTTATATGGATTTCGGCACGGCGATCAAATACGGCGGCGTGTGTAACCTTCGTATGGATGATACCAATCCCATCACGGAGGATGCCACCTATGTCGAGGCGATCCAGGAGGACATTCACTGGCTTGGATATGACTGGGAAGATCGCTTTTACTTCGCCTCCGATTATTTTGAAATGATGTATGGCTTTGCCATGGAGCTGGTGGAGAAAGGCCTTGCCTATGTCTGCGAGCTGACGCCCGAGCAGATGAAGGAGATGCGCGGCGACATCGGCGTGCCCGCCCAAAGCCCCTACCGCGACCGCCCCATTGAGGAGAGCCGGGACTTGTTCCGACGGATGCGGGCAGGGGAGTTCCCCGATGGAGCGATGACGCTGCGCGCAAAGATTGACCTTGCGGCGGGCAATTTTAATATGCGTGACCCCGTGGTCTACCGCATCAGCCACATGCCCCATCACCGCAGCGGGGACGCATGGTGTATCTACCCCATGTATGACTTTGCCCATCCCCTGGAGGATTCTATTGAGCACATCACACACTCGCTCTGCACGCTGGAATTTGAAGACCACAGGCCGCTCTATGACTGGTTTGTGGACAATGTCTCCGCGCCGAGTAAACCCCGGCAAATCGAATTTGCAAGGCTAAACATCACCCACACCGTCATGTCCAAGCGTAAGCTGCGCCGCCTGGTGGAGGAGGGGAAGGTTTCCGGCTGGGACGACCCGCGTATGCCGACCATCTGCGGCCTGCGCCGCCGCGGCTACACGCCGGAGTCCATACGAAACTTCTGCCAGCGCATTGGCGTTTCGAAGGCAGCCTCTATCGTGGAACACGGCTTTTTGGAGCACTGTCTGCGTGAGGATCTCAACGAGAAGGCAAAGCGCGTGATGGCGGTTCTGCATCCTGTGAAGCTGACGATCACCAACTATCCGGAGGATCGGCAGGAGCTCTTCCCTGTGGAGAACAATCCCAATCGCCCGGAGGATGGGGAGCGCTCTGTCAGCTTTTCGAGGACGCTCTTTATTGAAGCGGAGGACTTCATGGAAGAGCCCATTAAGAAATATTTCCGTCTCTTCCCGGGCAATGAGGTGCGCCTCAAGGGGGCATATGTGGTCAAATGCACCGGCTGCATCAAAGATGCAGAGGGGAATGTGGTCGAGGTGTTGGCGGAGTATGATCCCAAATCGGCAGGCGGAAATCCCGCAGATGGGCGAAAGGTCAGGGGCACAATCCATTGGGTGGATAGCCGAAGCTGTATGGATGCGCAGGTGCGGCTCTATGACAATCTCTTCACAGATCCCGACCCGGACAGCGCCGAGCTGCTGGAGGGCTTGAATCCCGACTCTCTGGAGATTTTGGCCGGCTGTAAATTAGAAGCCGGTTTACGCGATGCCAGCCTGGGAGAGTCCTTCCAGTTTATGCGTCTGGGCTACTTCACATTGGATACGGACACCACGGATGAGATACCGGTGTTCAACCGTGCCGTCACACTCAAAGACAGCTTTAAAGTGAAATAAGCAAGAATCATTCCGTTTTTATACTCTAGAGGAAGAAAACGTTTAGGAAAGGGTGCAATTGCGCATGACCAGAGAGGAAGCCTTAGAGCTCTTACAGCAATATAATCAAGAAGAGTTTCATCTGCAGCACGCAAAAACTGTCGGGGCTGTGATGGGATATTTTGCAAACGAACTTGGCTATGGAGATGAGGCGGAGTTTTGGGAAGTGGTCGGCCTGCTTCATGATTTGGATTTTGAGCAGTACCCGCAGGAGCACTGCATCAAAACGGAAGAGATTCTCACCCAACACGGTGTGGAAGAAGCCATCATCCGCGCGGCGGTGAGCCATGGCTATGGCATGACGGCGATACAAGTCAAGCCGGAGCTTGAGATGGAGAAAGTGCTCTTTGCAGTCGATGAGCTCACGGGCTTGATTGGCGCTGCAGCGCTGATGCGCCCCTCCAAGAGTGTTTCAGACATGGAATTGAAGTCCTTAAAAAAGAAGTTTAAAGACAAGAGCTTTGCAGCCGGCTGCTCTCGCGAGACGATTCGAACGGGAGCCGAGATGCTCGGCTGGGAGCTCGATGAACTGCTGACGAAAACGCTTGCGGCAATGCGGGCGGTGGAAGCGAAACTGTAAATAATTCTAAGAAAGGTGCACTGTAAAAACAGTGCACCTTTCTAGCTTACGCTCGGCGTTAGAATTTGAATCGCTTAGGGTGATCCCCTGATCAATGCGGCAGAGAAGCACCCTTAAAAAATAAGATAAATATTTTTTTTATTGACAGATAAAAAGATTTGTTTTACTATAAATCCGTAAATGTAAGGAATCTAACTAATTAAAGAAGGAAGAAAATCAATGAAAATTCACTCAAAAAGCAGTTTTTCTAAGTTGATGTCGCTTGGAAATGAGTTGCGGCATCTTCCTTCTTCGGCCTTTTTGCCCGAAGCGCTGCAAAATTTAAGCGCCACGCAGATGAGTACCATCATCTATATTTCAGATTATGAGGATGATGAGATTTTTCAAAAAGACATTGAAAACTTTCTGAGGATTCGCCGCTCCTCCGTGAGCTCCCTCTTGAATAACCTGGAGAAGAGAAAGCTGATTGTTCGGACTCCGGTGCCCGAAGATGCCCGTCTAAAGAAAGTCACACTGACAGAAATGGGAAACGAACTCTGCCGCAGCATTGAGGAGTTTCACGAGGAGATTGAACGCTTTATGAAAACCGTGCTCAACGTGCAGGAGTGGGAGATCTTTGAGCAGATCCTGACAAAATTGATCACCCACATCAAGCTGGATCAGACGCTGCAGCCGCAAAAAACGCAGGGGGCGGCAAAGAGTTTAACCTGCGGGTAGCACGCGCCAAGTTCAATGGATCAACCGTCAAAAGGTGGAGGTAGCAGATGAAGAAAATGTACACGGCTCTTGCCCTGAGTGCACTTGTGTTTCTTGCCCTGACAAGCTGCGGGAAGAAAGAGCAGTTGGAAGATATATTTCCTGAAGAGGGCGTAGCGGTTGAGGTGGCCACGGTGGGCCGCGCTCAGATTTCGACAGAACATCACATCTCCGGTTTGGTTGCGGCGGAGAAAGCTGAAGGCATTTATGTTTCGATCTCTGCGCGCTGCATCAGTGTTCCGCTTGAACAGGGGGATCTGGTCCGAGCCGGGGAAGTGATCTGCGTGCTGGATCTGGGCAGCTATCGGGACAACTATGAACTGGCAGCGCTTAACTATGAAAACGCCAGGCAGAGCCATGCGGATCAGTCCTCCCTCCTATCGCAGCAGATTGCCCAGGCGGAGAAGCATTATCAGGATACGCTTGCCCTCTTCGAGATTGGCGCCGCGTCTGCGCTGGAAGTGGACAGCGCAAAGATCAACTGGGAGAGCGCCCTCGTCGGCCGCACATCTGCGCTGGCGCAGCTGGAACTTGCGATGAAGAGCGCACAGGCAAATATGAATCAGATTACAGACGCGCTGCAGAATGTGGACATGAGCGGCAATGTCTACGCCCCCATTTCCGGAGTGATCAGCAGCCTCACGGTAGCGAAGAATGCCTTTGTTTCTCCAGGCATGCCACTGGCTGTGATCAGTTCCGTGGATGAGCGCAAGGTGACGATTTCGGTTTCAGAGTCTCTGATTACGAAGCTCAAACCGGGGGATCCGGCGAGCATTAGCATCGGCGCGCTGGGCTTGACCTTTTCCTCCAACATATTGGATGTCTCAAGCGCCACAGACCAGATGAGCAGCCTCTATACGGTCAACCTCTCCGTTCCGGCGGAGCAGGCCGCCGTGCTCAATGGCATGTTTGCGGATGTTACGCTCTTTACAGACTTCAAAGAGGATACCGTTGTGATCCCAACGGAGGCCATTCAGATCAATGAAGCCGGAAACTATGTCGTTGTGCTGGACGAGGAATCCATGGCCCACCGGATTCCCATTCAGACGGGGCTGGTGGGCGATGGGGTGACAGAGGTTCTCTCCGGGCTTTCGGGGGGAGAAACGCTTGTGACGGTGGGGCAGTCCTATCTGAATGAAGGTGATCTGGCACGGGTTGTGCTTGTAAAGGAGTAAGCGATGAATATCTCCGCATTTTCTATCAAACACAGGGTAAGCACCATTCTGGTCTTTATTTTAATCTCTATTTTTGGATTCTATCTTTACACGGATTTAAAAATGACCCTGATTCCGGAGATTAAATACCCCGCAGCCTTTGTGATGTGTCACTATAGCGGTGCCGGGCCGGAGGACATGGAGGAGCTGGTGACAAGGCCGCTGGAGTCTGCCGTAGCCACCATTTCCGGCGTGGATGAGATTTCCTCTACCTCACAGGAAAATGTCAGCACTGTGACAATCATGTACACAAAAAACACAGATGTGGACATTGCGGCAATGAAACTACGGGAAAAATTTGATCAGCTCACCCTGCCGGACGGCTGCAGCGATCCCATCATCTATAATATGGATCTCAACGAGATGATGCCGGTGATGGCCATCTTGCTGGTCGGTGAGGATTTAAGTGAAATGCAGCGGGTGGCGGATAAGGTCGTTGGCCCGACGCTGGAGCGCATTGAAGGTGTGGCCCGGGTGCAGGTGCAGGGAGGGGTGGGGCAGCAGGTGACTGTTGCGACAGACTCCGGAAGACTTGCGGGTTATCAACTCTCGATTTCGTATATCTCTCAGTTTTTGGCCGGTGCGAATATCCTCATCCCCGGCGGAGATGTAAAAAATGGTACGCAGACGCTTGTGGTCAGCACTGACGGGACACTGAAGACGGTGGCCGATGTCGCCAATACGCTCATCTCTCTGCCCACCGGAGGCACGGTCCGTCTCTCGGAGCTGGCAGATGTGTATCTGGACGAATATAAGCAGGATGCTGTGGCAAAGTCGGAGCAGGGCAGCTGCGTTGTACTGACGGTCAGCAAGCAATCCAATGCCAACGACGTGGAAACGGCCAAAGAGGTGAACAAGGCACTTGCCGGACTTCGGGCAGAGCACCCGAATTTAAACTACCAGGTCGCCTATGATTCCAGCGAATACATACTCAGCACGGTCAATACAGCAATACAAAATATCATTCTCGGTATGCTGCTCGCTTCCGTTGTGGTCTTTCTCTTCCTTCGGCGTCTCGGCGCGACATTGACGATTGTCATCTCCATGCCCTTCTGTATTTTGACGGTCTTTGTCATCATGGGGCTGCTCGATGTTACACTCAATATCATCAGCTTGGGCGGCATTGCCATGGGGGTTGGCATGATTGTGGACAACTCCATTGTTGTGCTCGAGAACATCTACCGCTATGCCGGCGATGGCCATAGCCGGTATGATGCCTGTGTCAAGGGCGCCAAAGAGGTGAGCCTTCCCATCACCGCCTCCACACTGACAACGGCTGCGGTCTTTGTGCCTATCGCGCTCTCCAGCGGCCTTGCCGGGATGCTGTTTCGAGATTTTTCCCTGACCATCTCATTCCTGCTTTTCTCCTCTCTCATCATCGCCTTAACCTTGGTCCCCCTGCTCTGTTACTTCCTGCTGGATGAGGAAAAGGTGCGCCGCAGAAGGCTGATGCAGGACGAAAAAGCGCCGCCTTTTGCAGATTTCATTGCGAAGCTGAGAAGATATTACCTGCAGGCACTCGGCTTCTTACTCCGCAGGCGCCGCTACGGCGTATTGCTCTCCGTGGGCTTGATCGCACTGTTTTTAATCACCTGTATTAATACCAATATGATTTTGATTCCCGACGTGGATCAGGGGTCTATCTCCCTCTCCGTCTCCCTGCCTGTCGGAAGTAAGCTCGAAGACACAGAGAAAACCTGCGATCGAGTGGTTGAAATCGCCATCGATCAAGTGCCGGAAATCGACTCTCTCTACTATGCCGCAGAGACAGAAACGGCAACCATTGTGGTCAACCTCGTGGGCCTAAAAGAACGTAACCGCTCGAGCAAGAAAATCGCCAATGAGATGCGGGTTGCCCTGCAGGATATTGCCGGCTGCGAAATCACCGTAAACGCCAACAGCATGACAGCGATGGCAAGCGGCGGGAGCCCAATCCAGCTGGAGATCAGCGGAGAAGATCCTCTGGTGATCAATCAGCTCGCGATGGAGCTGAAAGAACTGGTCGCAGCCCTTCCGGATGCGATCAATGTGTCCAGTTCAGTGGACACCGCAATCCCTGCAGTGAAGGTGAACGTGAACCGCGAAAACGCATCCATGTACGGTCTGACCGCTGCCGGTATTGGCACAGCGGTTCGTGCAGAGCTAAACGGCACCACCGCCACCACGATGACCATGAACGGGGTGGATATTGATGTTCTCATCAAGGGCAACGACACCGCGGCGTCCAGTTTGGATGCGCTGCGCTCCATGGCGCTCACCGCGGCAAGCGGCGGGCAAGTGCCGCTCTCTGCAGTTGCCGATGTCACAGTTGAACTGACGCCCCAGACCATTACGCGCTACAACCAGAACCGTCAGGTCAACGTCACAGGAGACATTGTTGGGGAGGACTTGACGGGCATGACGGCCGCAGTCAACGAGCTGATTGCGGAGTATGAGCTGCCGGAAGGCTACACTGTAACAACAGGCGGCACGTATGAGGATATGATGGAGAACTTTGGCGATCTGATCCTGGCACTCATTGTCGCCTTGGGCTTGGTCTATTTCATCTTGGCCTCACAATTTGAATCGTTCATCATGCCGATTATCATTATGATGATCATCCCGGTTTCCTTCTCAGGCGCATTATTTGGTCTGCCGCTAACAGGAAATGATCTCTCCATCATCGCCTTTATAGGGATTATTATGCTCTCCGGCCTTGTGATTAACAGCTCTATCATCCTCGTGGACTATATCAAAGTCCGCAGGCAAATGGGGGCGAGTAAGGATGATGCGATTATAGAGGCCTGTCCGCTCCGTATCCGGCCCATCCTCATGACAACACTCACGACGATTCTAGCCATGATCCCCCTCTCCCTTGGCATGGGTGACGGGGGAGAGCTGATGCAGCCGATGGCGGTTGTGATGATCAGCGGCATGCTAATCTCTATCATCGTTGCCCTCTTCTTCACTCCGGTGTATTACTCCCTGATTGACAGCATGGTAGAGAAGGTTTTGGGCCGTTTCCGCCGGGGGAAGAGAGTGGGCGAAGCGATGCATGAACTTGCTCCCGGAGAAGGGGAAAGATGATGTATTAAGTTGAGCGTATCTCCCAACATCCAATATCACAGCGCGCTCTTTTTGCTGTGATATTGGATGTTTTCGCCACCTATGTGAGCAAACTGCGCTTTCTTCTGAAGGGTTGATATGCAAGGCTCGTAAATGATTCCCGCTTTACAAAAGGTAACGAAAAAGGTCTAAAAACAAAATAAAGCTTGCTTTTTTAGTACAAATAAATTACAATAGAGTAACAACCTTTTCAAAAAAGAAACAGGAGGCGTATTACTCATGCAAAAACGATTGCTTTGCGCACTCGTTGGAATGGCGCTTTTGATGACGCTCTGCATGAATGTACTAGCTGCTTATTCTGATAATTCGTCCCCACGTGAAGCGGCGCAAACACAGCCGGAAACCGCGGTGGGGGGAACGGCGGATATGTTTGGTGTTTTGACAGAAGTATCCGCGACCGCGTCTAAACTGATCGAAAGCAACGTCTCTCTGGATGCACTGGATGTGCTTGCAGAGGGGACGGGGCTACAGGAAGCAGCAGGAGCCAAGCTTTGGGTGAATGGCGTTCCCCTTGGGACAAGCGTGAAAACCAAGCTGATTGGAGAGAGTACATACATTTCAATGCGTGCGATCGTGGAAGCGCTGGATCCAACAGCGGCGATTTCCTGGAGAGATGGACAGTTTCATGCGGCGGGGAATGGGTTTACGATGACTGCGCGCCCTGGTGATCTCTTTATGGTGGTCAACGGGAGATACCTTTATGTTCCAAATGGCATCCTGTATGAGAACTCTGCCACCTTTGCGCCT
>JAXGMZ010000003.1:0-247500 GCA_040768225.1 Evtepia sp. | reverse complement strand
CATCTGCAGGCATATGTCAAAGAACACAAGATGGATGTCGGTTTTGCTTTTGATGGGGATGCTGACCGCTGCCTCGCCGTGGACGAAAACGGCGAGCTGGTCGATGGGGATAAAATACTCTATCTCTACAGTGTGTATATGAAAGAGCGCGACAAGCTTGCAAACAATACAGTGGTCACGACGGTCATGTCCAACTTCGGCCTCTACAAAGCGCTCGATCGCGCCGACATTCAGTATGATAAAACGGACGTGGGCGATAAATACGTCTTTGAGAGCATGCGGAAGCACGGACACATGATCGGCGGAGAACAGTCGGGACATATCATCTTTGCAAAATACGCCACAACGGGCGACGGGATGCTCACAGCCATCAAAATTATGCAGGCGATGCTTGCAAAAAAAGAGACGCTCTCCAAGCTTGTCCGTGATGTGGAGGTATATCCGCAGGTGCTCAAAAATGTCCGTGTGCACGATTTGGATGCCGCGATTGAGCATGCGGCGGTTCAGGCCGCCGTGGAACAGGTGGGCTTGGAACTCGGGGAAGACGGGCGGATCCTGCTTCGAAAGAGCGGAACAGAACCTGTTGTGAGAATTATGGTAGAGGCCCCCGAGGGCGCGCGCTGTGAGCGCTGTGTCGAGCAAGTAATTGATGCCATGGAGGCGGCAGGCCTGCTCTTGGAGGGAAGGCCATGAAACTTTCAGTTGATGCCTTGCTGGATCTAAACCATACCCTTGCTGCTGAACTCTTTCACGGTAAACGCTATCCCTGGGAAGTGCTCGATGAGATCGGCAGCTTTATCCTGCAACTTGGAGAGCGCCTGCCGCGGGAGGAGTTTGAGCACCCGGCGGAGGGGGTCTGGATTTCGAAACTGGCCAAAGTTTTTCCCTCCGCCTACATTGGCGGCCCCTGCATCATTGACCACGGGGCCGAAATTCGACACGGGGCCTTTCTGCGCGGAAACGCCATCGTGGGGAAGGATGCTGTGGTTGGGAACTCTGTCGAGCTTAAAAATGTCCTGCTCTTTGATGGTGTGCAAACACCGCATTATAACTATGTGGGCGACTCCATCTTGGGTTATAAGGCTCATATGGGCGCGGGCTCGATTACATCAAATGTGAAAAGCGACAAGAGCCTTGTGACGGTTCGGGACGGGGCACTTCGGCTGGAAACCGGGCGGAAAAAGTTTGGCGCCGTCTTAGGAAACCATGTGGAGATCGGTTGCAACAGCGTGCTCAACCCCGGAACGGTGATTGGCCCAAATACGACGGTCTACCCTCTGAGCAGCGTCCGCGGTGTGATAGGAGCAGATCTTATTTATAAAGATGCGAAACAGCTTGTGCCAAAACGCTGAGGGAAAACCCGAATTGATATGAAAGACGACCTGGATAAGGAGCCTATGAAACAAACACAGACGAAAAACATAACCTTCCTGCTCATCACCGCCTTTATTTTTGGCACGGCCTTTGTGGCGCAGCGGGTTGGCATGGACTATGTCCCGCCCTTTACCTTCTCGGCCGTCCGTTTTATTCTGGGCGGCCTTGTTCTCGTTCCTGTGGTCCTTGTTCTGCGGGCCATGAGCGGCGCCTCCAAACGGCCGGACGCGGGCGAGGTGTTGCGCAACACGATCATCGGCGGCGCCCTCTGCGGCTTTGTTATTTTTGTAGCGAGCAACTTGCAGCAATACGGCGTGAAATACACAACGGTGGGGAAAACCGGCTTTCTGACCGCGCTGTATATCATCTTTGTTCCGCTCATTGGAATCTTTATGAAGAAGAGAGCCGGCCTGAAGCTCTGGGTCAGCGTTGCCATTGCGGTGGTGGGTCTATACATCTTATGTATGACGGAGGGCTTTTACCTCTCCAGAGGGGATACCCTGGTGTTTCTCTGTGCGATTGTATATGCCGTCCACATTCTGGTCATTGACCGCTTTGTGAGCAAGGTAGACGGGGTGATGATGTCCTGTATTCAATTTTTTATCGCCGGGATCCTCTCCTTTCTATGTATGCTCTTTGTGGATACTCTTCCGACTTGGGGGATTCTGCTCGATGCGCGCGTGCCCATTCTCTATGCGGGCGTGCTCTCCTGCGGAGTTGCCTATACCCTGCAAATTTTAGGGCAGAAAGAGATGAATCCCACGGTGGCAAGTTTGATTTTAAGCTTGGAGGCTGTCATTGCTGTCATCGCCGCGTGGATCATCCTTCATCAGACAATGACGCTGCGGGAGATGCTTGGTGCCGCACTGATGTTCTCTGCCATCATCCTCGCGCAGCTTCCGGAACGAAGGCGGAGAGAAGCAGAGCAGGCCCCCTGCGCGCTATAAATCGATATGCCAAAAAGAGCTGTTGCACGAAACGGGGAGAAGGGCATCCTGCAACAGCTCTTGATGTGGTAGCTGCAATTATCCGATTGGGATCTCGCTTTGCGGTGAGGCGCCCGGAAAGAGACTGCGGCCCGGCGCCTGCACCTGAATGGTGTCATAGAGCCGCTGCACTTCTTCTGGTGAGAGTGTATTTTGGGCAAGCACTCCGGGAGGGAAGAGCGCGGTATTGCCGAAGATACCCTCCTGAATGCCGCCGTATTGGTCGAGCATCATGGTCAAAAGGACGGGATCTACGATGCCGTTTTGAGTCAGTCCATATTGGCTCTGTATTACCAGAATGGCCTGGCGCGTCGCTTCATCATATAGACCGGTGATGGGAATCGGGGGTATATTGGTGTCAAAAGCCGCCAGCACATTGATTAAATATTGCAGAGCCTGCACATGTTCTCCCGTATCACCAATCGTGAAGTGGTCTGTCCGGGAAAAGGGCGTATCCAGATAGGTGCTCCCTTCACTGACCAGCTCACCCAGTTGCTTCAGACCGGTGTAAAAGTATACGAGCTTATACCAGCTTGCAGGCCCGACAATTCCATCTACCTGCAGGTTAAAGACCGACTGAAAGGTGCGCACTGCCTGATCGGTTAAATCATCAAACACGCCGGTTTCCGGCCAGACGCTTGGAATTGCGGGATAGGTTCTGGCTACGCGGTTGAGCATGACCTGAAGATAATAGACGCTCTCACCGATGTCGCCCTTTCGGATGGGGCGCTGGGGATAGGACTCCTCTATGGTCTGTATGGGCGCATCTGTCACAAGCTCAATGTTTGTGCCATAGTAATTTTCAAGAATGCTGAAATAGTCATAGCCGACGGTGGCCAAACTCTGGCTGCCCCATTGAGAGAGCCCGTCGCAGGTGCTGGTGGTGCCATTGCAAAATTGCGCCAAAAGAGGTTCTACAAAGCCTTGGCGACGAATATATTGGTTGAATATTTGATCCACAAGATCGCTGATATTCTGAAATATGTTTCGATCTTTAATGAACATCTGATCTATACTGGTTGAGGATGTGATACTAAAATCATATCCGCGGCTGCGATAGTATTCCGTATAGATTCGATTCAAAGCGAAAGAGATTTGAGCGATGATATTCGCCCGCAGAGCGGCCTCATCCCAAGTGGGATAGATTTCGCTGGACGCGACATTTTTGATATACTCCGGGAAGCTGACGACTAAATTCTCGGCCCACTCATCGGGCAGACCGAGATGCACCGTGATGGTATAGGGAACAAAGGGGTTTCCAAAGATCGCCATAAACTCCCTCCTATTCGAGCAGGGGGTTGGGAAGTGCGGAGGAGAGTTGATCAATTTCTGGGTGCTCCGTTTCTACGGGATTCTCCGACTTCTTCTGTAATTCCATCAACTCTATCTGGCTTCTCGTCAGGGGAATCATGGGAACCTCTTGAAAGCTTTGGATCCTGGGAAAGATTTCAATGTTATTAACTTCAATTATTTGATAGTTTTGGTGATCGACCAAGATCCTTGCAATGTTGTGTGAGTGAGGGATCCCGGGGGACATACTTGCCATGACAGCAGGGGCATCAATCAAAATAGGCTCTGTTTTTCCGCTTTGGTCAGTCGTCCGCTCACCGATGGTCTCATAGCGACCGTCCTCGCCCTCCAGCATGAAGATGACAGTGGCACCGCCAATCGGAATTTGTGTTCTGCTGGTATAAACATGAACCACTAGGCTTCCGGTTTCATCCAACTTGCCACACCTCCTTTTTGCATCCTATGCGAGGGGAGCGGGGATCATCCATAAAAAGGAGAAAAAATGAATTGAGGTGCTATCATTTTGAACATAAAACGTTTGGTAGTATTTTCCCTGCTGGCCACCGCGCTTGCCGTCGGTGCAATTGCCGCGGGCGGCAGCCTGAACGACCCCCTGATTTCAAAAGAATATCTCGATGGCAACTTTAGGGCGGCGCTGGAGAAGCAGGCAGATGAGAAGATCGCCGCGCACTATGGAGCATTGAATCAAGCGGCGCTGCAAAGCCTCGAGCAGGACAATGATGCACTGCGCACAAGGCTTGCGGGCTCACAAAATACGGCTTTGAAGAAGGATGAATCCTATCATGCGCTCTTCTTGCCGGAACAGTATGCGTATCAGGACGAGATCATCCTGCGGGAGGGCACAAGCCTTCTCCTCCTTGAGGGCACCGCCCATGCGAGCGTCAAGGCGGGGGAGCTCATTGATCTGACCGAAGGGCTTGTAAACAGCTCATCCCTCTTGCAAACCGGACACCGTTATTTGGCGGCGGAGGGCGCCAGTGTGACGGTCAGTGTCCAATCCGAACAGGCGAAGATTGCCGTCACAGGTTATATTCAAACAAACGCAAAACACCGGAGCGCGCTGCCCTTCACGGATATCAACCGGGAGAGCTGGTATTATTCGGCCATCTCCTATGTGTATTCCAAAAAACTCTTCAGCGGCATGAGCGAAGACCAGTTTTGGCCCTCCTATCCGGTCACCAGAGCGATGCTTGCGACGGTATTGCACCGCATGGCCGGCTCCCCGCAAAGCACTGGCAGCGGAAGCTTTTCCGATATCCAGGCCGGAAGCTGGTATCAGGAAGGGGTCAATTGGAGTGCCTCTGTTCAAGTGGTCAAGGGCATGGAAGCCGGCGCGTTCTGGCCCAACTATAATGTGACGCGCGAGCAGCTCGCTGTGATGCTCTACCGATATGCCGGCGAGTATCTGGCACAGGATGTGTCGAAACGCGGTGATCTGACGCAGTTTAAGGACGCTGCTCAGATCAATTCCTGGGCAGGGGAGGCGATGGCCTGGGCGGTGGGCAGCGGCATCTTAAACGGGGATGACATGGCTGCGCTGCGCCCCGGCGGCCCCGCCACAAGGGCGGAGGCCGCAACAATGATCGAGCGTTTCGCCGGTCTGATCGCATAGGAGAGGCGATCTCACCTGTCGAAATCCACTGAAGCGCAAGGGACAATTAAATATTTGAAGCCTGCTTTTCTGCATGAAAGCAACTGCTCCGGCAATACTGTTTTTAGAACAAACAGATGGGAGCAGGCATATGCAACACAAGAAGGTGGAAATCAGCGGGATCAACACAAAAACACTTCCGCTGCTCAATCGAGATGATGCCAAGGCGCTCTTCCTTCGCATGAAAAACGGGGATGGGAGTGCGAGACAACAGCTCATTGCAGGAAACCTGCGCTTGGTTTTGAGTGTAATGAAGCGCTTTGAAGGCCGAAATGAGAACGCGGACGATCTCTTTCAAGTGGGTTGTGTGGGCTTGATCAAAGGCATTGATAACTTCGATGTGGAGATGGACGTGTTCCCAAGCACCTACCTCGTCCCGATGATTATTGGAGAAATCAGGCGCTATTTACGCGACAACAGCGCTGTGCGAGTGTCGAGATCCATGCGGGATATGGCTTACCGCGTGCTCCAGGCGAAGGAAGCGTTTATGGCTGAGCATCAGAAGGAACCGACGCTCGATGAACTGGCCAAGATCCTTGAGCTAAAACGAGAAGAAATCGTGCTTGCGATGGACGCGATTGTGCTGCCAATTTCTCTGCAGGAGCCGATTTATTCTGACGGCGGCGATACCATCTGTGTGATGGACCAGATCAAGGACGATAAAAACACGGATGAGCGCTGGCTGGAGCACATCGCATTGCAAGAGGCGATGGACCGCCTGAGCGACCGGGAGAAAAACATTCTAAATCTTCGCTTTTTTGAAGGGAAAACGCAGATGGAGGTCTCCAACGAAGTGGGTATCTCCCAGGCGCAGATATCAAGACTGGAAAAGAATGCGCTGCGGCAGATCCGCCGCAGTATAGAGACAAAGGACAGCGCAGCCCTCAGCTAAGGCAAGAGAGAAATCCTTGCGCACGGTGTGGGAAGGGACGCTGGAGATGGGAGAGGGGTGCTGGAATATTCTAGCGCCCCTCTTTCTTGTTTCATGCGGAGAGAAGGGGCTTGCAATTTCTGCACGGCCCGCCTCAGCCTGCAAAAGGGACATCCTACCAAGGCACGCTTTGAAGCTGCCCTGCCCGGGGGATTGAGATCCGCAAAAAAACTTGCTTTTTTTTTGGATTCATGGTAGAATACTTTGGTCATTACACACAGGGAGCGACTTTCGGCCTTGTGCTCCTTTCGGGGCTGGCCGCGGGATGAACTCCCTGGCGGTAAAACTAAAATAACTAGGAGGAACTTATTTATGGCAGTCGTATCTATGAAGCAATTACTGGAAGCGGGTGTTCACTTCGGACACCAGACCCGCCGCTGGAACCCTAAAATGGCGACGTATATTTATACGGAGCGCAACGGTATTTATATCGTTGACCTACAGAAAACAGTGAGAAAGCTGGAAGAAGCTTATAACTTTATACGTAACATCTCTGAGAACGGAGAGAGCCTGCTCTTTGTCGGAACGAAGAAGCAGGCACAGGATGCCATTCGTGAAGAGGCCCAGCGCTGCGGCATGTTTTTTGTCAATGCCCGTTGGCTCGGCGGTATGCTGACCAACTTTAAAACCATGCGCGGCCGCGTGGATCGCCTCAATCAGCTGAAAAAAATGCAGAGCGACGGAACCTTTGACATGCTTCCCAAAAAAGAAGTGATGAAGCATATGGGTGAAATCGAGAAGCTTGAAAAATATCTCGGCGGCGTAACGGATATGAGAAGAATTCCCGGCGCGCTTTTTGTCGTTGACCCCCGCAAGGAGCGCAATGCCATCAACGAAGCGCGGAAGCTTGGAATCCCCATCGTTGCAATTGTTGACACCAACTGCGACCCCGATGAAATCGATTATGTCATCCCCGGCAATGACGATGCCATTCGTGCCATCCGCCTGATCTCCTCTGTGATGGCCAATGCCGTTCAGGAGGGCAAACAGGGTGCCGACGCGGCGGCAGCGGCAGTGGAAAAAGAAGCTGCTGCGCGCGAGGTAGACGCAGCCGAGAAGCAGGCCTAAGCCTTTGAGACGAGTAAAAGTAGAAATTTGGAGGTAGAGAGAAGATGGCATTCACCGCAACAGATGTGAAAAATCTGCGTGAAATGACAGGCGCAGGAATGTTGGATTGTAAAAAAGCACTGGTCGCTACAGACGGTGATATGGATAAAGCGGTTGAGTTTTTGCGCGAGAAAGGCCTTGCGGCGGCGCAAAAAAAAGCAGGGCGCATTGCCGCCGACGGCATGGCCTATGCCAGCGTTGAGAATGGCATTGGTGTGCTGGTAGAAGTCAACAGCGAGACAGACTTTGTTGCGCAGACGGAGAAGTTTAAAGAGTTTGTGGAGCGCGTCGCGCGCACGATCGCACAAGAGAGCCCCGCTGATGAAACCGATCTGATGGGCAAACCCTGTGTGGATAGCGCGCGCACCATACAGGATGAGCAGCAGGATATGGTGGTTGTCGCCGGCGAAAATATTCAAATCCGCCGCTTTGTCCGCTTTGGTGAAGGCTTTAGCGTGCCCTACATCCATATGGGCGGGCGCATCGGCGTGCTGGTCAACATGGAGCTCTCTGCGGGCCTTGAGAACCAGGCCGCCGTCACTGAGCTTGGCAAGGATCTCGCGATGCAAATTGCGGCGATGAACCCCGGCTTCTTGGATAAGGCCGATGTGAACCAGGAGACATTGGACAAGGAGCGCGATATTCTCATGGCCCAGGCAAAGCTGGAAAATGAGAGCGCTGCAAAGCCCAAGCCGGAAAATATTTTGGTCAAGATGGTAGATGGCCGCATCGGAAAGTTTTATGAAGAGAACTGCCTGCTCCAGCAGGCCTACGTCAAGGACAACAAGCTCTCCGTGGAGCAGCATGTCGCCGCAGTGGCAAAAGAACTCGGCGGTACCATCACCGTAAAGAGATTTGTCCGCTTTGAAAAGGGCGAAGGAATTGAAAAGCAGGAAGCGATGTGCTTTGCCGATGAAGTGGCAAGCAAAATGCAAGAGTCCTAAGCTAAGAGGCAAGCGGAGCCGGAAGCAAGAAAACAACTTGCTTCCGGCTTCTTTTGTTCTTGCATGCCGATTTTATTTGCGACATATATTTGACAAAGTGCAAGAGATTCGGTAAAATAGCCTTAGCAAGTAAGCTGGACAGTCGCGCTGCGGGGGCGAAAGGCCCCGTTGTGAGGAAAGTCCGGGCTCCAAAGGGCAAGGATAACGGGTAACACCCGCCGAAGGCAACTTCAGGACTAGTGCAACAGAAATATACCGCCACGCTGGCTTGCGTGCAAGCAATGAACCTAGGCCGGCGGGGTAAGGATGGAAAAGTGAGGTAAGAGCTCACTGGCCGACCGGGAACGGCTCGGCCCTGTAAACTCTATCCGGAGCAACACCGTGGAGGGGAGCATAAACCGGCCCGGTTTCCCCGTGGAGGTGGCTTGAGCGCAGCGGCAACGCGGCGCCTAGATAGATGACTGTCTATAACAGAACCCGGCTTACAGGCTTACTTGCTTTGATTACCGATTCACTTAAGATATGCGCATGTATGCTTAAGACACAGCAAATACCGCACAAACTTCATCAAGCTTGATCCATTCTGCTGTATCATCCACTGCGGATCTGCAGCAGACTTTGCCTGCCGCTACTCATGGAATCTGCTGCAGGCAGGGGGAAAGCCCCCTCTGACACGGAGCATCGCACCGACAGATGACTGGATTAGCGGGTATCAAAAAGCGGGGGGAATCTCCTGCCTTTTGAATTGAGAGGAGAGTCTTCTATGAATATCCCTGTGATTACCATTGCGCGTGAATATGGATCCGGCGGCCGCCTGATCGGCGAGGCACTTGCCAAAAGCCTTGACATCCCTTTTTATGACAAGGAACTGATTCTCTTGGCGGCAAAAAAAAGCGGGCTCTCCGAGGAGTACATCCGCCGCACTGAGCAGGTAAAATCGGCAAGCTTTCTCTATAGCCTCTATATGACCAGCCAGGTGCTTCCCATGTCGGATCAGATTTTTTTAGTGCAGAGCAAGATCATCCGTGAACTTGCAGATATGGGCCCCTGTGTGATCGTGGGTCGCTGCGCGGACTATGTGCTTCGAAGCTACGATAACTGCATGAATGTCTTCATCCATGCACCGATGGAGGAGCGCATCCGCCGCGCGCAGGAGGAGTATGGCGACGAGGTCAATAACATGGAAGATTACATCCGAAAGCAGGACAAAAGGCGCTCGTCCTATTATAACTACTTCTCTCAAAACAAGTGGGGCAATGCTCACAACTACCATCTTTCGATCAGCAGCACCATTGGCATTGACCGGACAACAGAGCTGATTAAAGCTGCTGCGCTGGTGTTCTTGAACCATAAGAACGATTAAACCACATACAAGCTCTCAAAGCGCTGGTATCAAATCGGTACCAGCGCTTTTTGATTTCTGTAAGAACAAAACGATGTGCGGATCCATCAAAGGCAGAAAAGCAGCCGCCTGGGGGCGACTGCTTTTGGGCTTCTAAATAGGAATGTTGCGGGGCAAAAGGGGGCGGTGGCCAGGTCACGAGCCGAACAGTACCAAATAGACCTGCATCTCGTGCTTCTCCAAAAACGACTGAATGCTCTCCACTGCGATCCGCTGCGCCTCCTCTTTTGGATAGCCGTAAATGCCGGAGGAGATCAGGGGGAAGGCAATGGAAGAGAGCCCCTGCCGCCGGGCAAGCTCCAAGCTGTTATGATAACAGGCGCGCAGCAGCATGGGTTCATTCTGGTGACCGCCCTGCCATACGGGTCCGACCGTGTGAATGATGTAGCGGGCAGGGAGCTGATAGCCCCTCGTGATGACCGCTTGCCCCGTCTCGCAGCTTCCGAGACGGTTGCACTCCTCCTGCAATTCCAAAGCGCCCGCTGCCCGGAAAATAGCTCCGCAGACACCGCCGCCCATTTGCAGGGCAGAATTGGCTGCGTTGACAATGGCATCGCACTGCATGCCTGTGATGTCACCAGATATGATTTCAAAGGCCATGAGAACACTCCTCTTCCGTGGCAGTTGGCGGGGAAGCCAAGAGCTCCTTCTGTCGTCTTTTGCTAAGGCTTGCGAAGATTAGGGCATGGGACTGCCGTGTCATATCCTTGAGGAGCGCATCCGGAAGAGAGCCATTGGCATCGATGGAATTCCAGTGCTCTTTGTTCATATAATATCCGGGAACAACCTCCGCATGGTCCTGGCGCATCAGCTGCCCGACAGCGGGCGGCAGCTTGAGGGTGATAATTTCCTTCTTCTCCCTGTCTTCTCCAAGCATTAAAAACATTTTTTCATCAATGAGATAACGGGTGACCCCCCAGTCCATCTTTTCGTCACGCCGGGCGCCCAAAAGCGCCAGACAATAGCGATCAAGCCAAGTATAGTTCATCAGAGCTGCCTCCCTTTTCACCTTTGAGTGTAATCAATTATATCACAAGGGATTCAGAAGATGCAATCTGCTCAAAAAATTTGGCTCACGCGCAGAATCTCTTTTTTCAGGCGCAGAATGATGCGTTTTTCAAGGCGGGAAATATAAGACTGTGAGATTCCGAGGCGGTCGGCAACCTCTTTTTGTGTGTGCTCTGAGCGCCCATCCAGGCCGAAACGCAGTGAGATAATCATGCGCTCGCGCTCGGAGAGCTTATCAATCGCATCGGAGAGAAGCTTTCGGTCCACATCCGCTTCGATGGGTTTTTGCACCAGGTCATTTTCTGTGCCGAGAATGTCGGAGAGAAGCAGCTCGTTGCCGTCCCAATCGGTATTGAGCGGTTCATCAAAGGAAATTTCATGTTTTTGTGTGGAGGTTTTTCGTAGATGCATAAGAATTTCGTTTTCAATGCAGCGCGAGGCGTAGGTGGCAAGTTTAATGTTTTTATCCGGCTTATAGGTCCCCACCGCTTTGATCAGGCCAATGGTACCGATCGAGATCAGGTCCTCAATATTAATGCCGGTGTTTTCAAACCGCCGCGCGATATACACAACCAGGCGTAAATTCCGCTCAATCAGCTGAGCGCTCACCCGCTGGTCGCCTGAAGAGAGCTGCTCGATCAGCGCACGCTCCTCCTCCCGGCTCAGCGGCGGCGGCAGACTGTCGCTCCCGCCAATGTACATGATTTTACCCGGCATTCGAATGTGATACTTCGCCAGTAGAATTTGCAGTTGAATGTAAAACCGAAGGTACCGTGCCTGTTTCATTCGCTTCTCCTTTCATGAGCAATGGATTAGGGCCTGATAGTTGCCGCCGTCTGTCAGAGCTGTGGGTGAGAGGGCCACCAGCTGATTCCGATACTCCTTCCCATCCATCGTCAGCTGATCCAAACGGAGTGCTAGAAGCATTCCGCAGCTGACACCCACAGCGCGATAGGGGAGCAGCCTGAGCCTGGAGCGCGTCTCTGCGGGGCGCGGTGTTTCCATTGCCGCGATGGGGTTTTGCAGCATCTCCGCATCGAGCTGCCACGCATCGGATAAGATCGCAAGGAGCGGTTCTGCCTCGATGAGGACAACCTTCTGACCGTTTACGGGATCGCGCAGGGTATTTCCGCTGTCCCGCAGCGCGATGAGAGAGATGCTTTTCCCGTCTTGGGTGAGGGTAATTTCTGTCAAGTCTCCGCCGCGTATGTGGTGAAGCGCGCCGCGCTGGAAAAAGAGCGCCAAGACACCGTAGCAAAAGAGCGCGGATATGAATAATCCTTTGAGATCAATCGCGGAGTAGACAATGTTGTCCTTCATATAGCCGCCTTTTAGAAACTCAATCGCGAGGATACCGCCGCAGAAGGCACAGGAGAGCGCCAGGAAGATGGCGGCGATGCGCAGGAGACGTTTGCTGTTTCCAAATGCGATGAGAATCATCAGCAGTGCAACGCTGAGCTTATAAACAGGGTGCAAAAAGAAGCCAAAGGCCGGGAAGAATGCTAGGACGGCATAAGCAGCGCCAAAGAGCGCCGCAAGGGCGCAGCGCCAGAGGCGGATGGCCTCGCCGGAGAGTTTTGCGCAGGATAAGAGAAGGAGAAGGTTGAGCACAAAGTTGGTCAATATGAAGGTATCGATGTAGACAACGGTCAATGGACGCACCCCCTTGCCTCTCCGCTTCGCTGCGTATTGCCACCTGAAATGGGATAGGCGGACTTCCGTGAGAAGGCGGAGAAGCGCAGCGCCTGGGGGCAAGACGCTTGCCGCGCGCACAGGCGGCGCAGCGGAAGCCGTTCTCCCTCTATTATAGGGGCTGCCCCTGCAAAAAAAGTCACAATCCGGAAAAGACAAAAAACGTTGGATGAACTGCAAGATCACAGTCCGTCCAACGTTTTTTGTTCCCTATGAAAGCTTATAAGGCGCGATGATTTTCGCTGCGCATATGACGTTTGCCCGAGAGGGCCCTGTCTATCATCTCCAAAAATTTTTCCCTATCCTGCGGAAGCGTGCCCTTGAGCGGCAGGTAGTTGGAGGCGTGGTTGCTGGTGAAATGAAGCGGATCAACGGTGAGACCCTCCACCAAACCTCTGGTTTCCAAGAGGGATTCCTCCGCAGTGATCAGCTGGAACTTGCCCTCCTGCACATCTCGATAAAGTTCCGTGCCGGGTTCCAGCATCAAGGTTAGGGCAGAAAAATGGGCGGGTTTCATTTCGTTTGCCATCTTAACAGTCTCTTTAATATGTTTTTTGGACGCTTCGCCCGAGCCGGCGAGTCCCAGGATCACCATCACCCAGAGATCCAGCCCTGCTTCGCGCAGACGAATCCCCGCATCGAGCATTTCCTGCGCATTGCTGCCTTTGTTAATCTTATGGAGCAGTTCATCCCAGCCGGTCTCCATGCCCAGATAGGCGCGTGTGAGGCCTGCGGCGCGCAGCTCACGCAGCTGTTCCGGCGATTTGGTCATTGTACTCTTGGGGCCTGCATAAAGCGTGACCTGACGCAGGGAGGGGAAGGCCTGATAGAGCGCTTCGAGGATGGTCAGCAGCTGGTTTTGCCGCATGACAATGGCGTCCCCGTCGCAGATAAAGACCTTATCCATGTCGCCGTAATAGTCCTTGGCCATGGCGATGTCCTTGAGGATCTCCTCCATGGGGCGGACACGAAACTTCTTGTCCCGGTACATGCTGCAAAAGGTGCATTTGTTATGGGTGCAGCCTATGGTCGCCTGGAGCAAATAGCTGCGCCACTCTCCGGGGGGGCGGTAGATACTTCCTTCATATCGCATCGTTTTTACCTCCAGTGGGCGTCTCAGTCTGGCCGGACGCCGATATGATTCGTTTGATGTGCTTCTCTGCCTTGCGCCGGGGGAGCAGCAGCTCATGCGAGCAGCCCTGGCAGCGCAGGCGAAAATCCATCCCAACGCGCAGAACCGTCCAAAGACGGCTGCCGCAGGGGTGGTTCTTTTTCATTTCCAGTATATCACCAATTTGAATATCCAATGACTCTTTCCTCCAAAGGCAGAAAAACATGTCAGGTGAAACATAGCTTACAAGAAAGAGAGAGCCGCTTACTCCGCATTTTCTTTGATTTCATCCCAGTAGCGCTGCGCCGACTGTTCAACCTTGTTGTCCCCGTACTGATAGTAGCGCGCGCCCAAAAGCGCATCCGGAAGATATTGCTGGCGGACATAGTGATGCGCATAGTCATGCGGGAACTGATAGTGAAGCCCGCGATTGAGTTTTTTTGCACCCGTATAATGGGAGTCCCGCAGGTGTGGGGGCACGTCTCCGTGCTTTCCCTGCTTGACATCTCGCAGGGCTGCGTCAATGCCCGCAATGGCACTGTTTGATTTGGGCGCGGTTGCCATGAGGATCGCCGCCTGTGCCAGCGGAATGCGGGCCTCCGGCAGACCCAGCATATGCGCCGCGTCCACACAGGATTTCACAATGGAAACTGCCTGCGGATATGCCAGCCCCACATCCTCAGAAGCGATGACCATCAGGCGGCGGCAAGCGGAGATCAGATCCCCCGCCTCCAAGAGACGCGCGAGGTAATGCAAGCTTGCGTCCACATCAGAGCCGCGGATGGATTTCTGAAGGGCGGAGAGGGTGTCATAGTGCGCATCTCCATCCCGATCGTAACGCATCGCAGAGCGCTGGGCAAGGAGCGCTGCCTCGTCCAGCGTGACGGTGAAGTGCGGCCCATCCGCCCGATGTGCGGCGCTGAGCGCTTCCAGGGCGTTGAGCGCCTTGCGGATGTCTCCACCGCAGGCAAGGGAGATCTCCTCCAGCACGCCCTCTTCAAAGTGGATGTGGAGCCCCCGCTTCGTCTCCAGCAAAGAGACGGCGCGGCGCAAGGCCTGCAAAACATCTTCGGGGGGGATGGGCTGAAACTCAAACACAGTTGCACGGCTGAGCACGGCATTGTAAACGTAAAAATAAGGATTCTCTGTGGTGGAAGCGATGAGGGTAATGCCTCCGTTTTCCATAAACTCCAAGAGAGACTGCTGCTGCTTTTTATTAAAGTATTGAATTTCGTCCAGATACAGCACCACACCCTCCGGCGCAAGCAGGGTGCCGATATCTGCGATGATCTCTTTGATGTCCGCAATGGAGGCCGTTGTGGCATTGAGCCGGTGGAAAGGGCGCTGGATTCGCGCGGCTACAATTTCCGCCACGGTTGTTTTCCCCGTGCCGGAGGGCCCGTAAAATATCATATTGGGAATTTCGCCGCCTTCAATGATGCGGCGCAGCAGGCCGCGCTCGCCCAAGAGATGCGCTTGACCGACCACACCGCGGAGGTCATCCGGGCGCAATTCATCCGCCAAAGGTTGGTAGGCGATGGGAAACACCCCATTTCTGTGCGTGTCATCAAGAAAGAGGACGATTTCTCGTCCTCTTCATTGTATCAACGAAACCCTCAGTCGTAAAGGGGGTATTTTTCACACAAGGTCTGCACGGATGCGCGAATCTCATCTTGTTTTGCTTCAAACTGCGTCGCCGTGTCCCAGATGAGCTGCCCAACCGTGGTCATATCCTCTTCCTGGAAACCGCGGGAGGTCGCTGCCGGTGTCCCCACGCGAATGCCGCTGGTCACGAAGGGAGATTGCGGGTCGTTGGGAATGGTGTTTTTGTTCACAGTGATGTGCACCTCGTCGAGACGTTTTTCCATGTCTTTCCCCGTGATGTTTGCCCGGCGCAGATCCACCAGCATCAGATGGTTGTCCGTGCCGCCGGAGACCAAGTCAAAACCAGAGGCCATCAGGCTCGCAGAGAGCGCGCGGGCGTTTTTGATCACCTGCTCCTGATAGGTCTTAAACTCCGGCTTCATAGCCTCGGCAAAGGCAACTGCCTTCGCAGCGATGATATGCATCAGAGGGCCGCCCTGTGACCCCGGGAAGATCGCCTTATCAATCTTCTGCGCATACTCCTGCCGGCAGAGGATGACCCCGCCGCGCGGCCCACGGAGGGTTTTGTGCGTCGTGGTGCTCACCACATCGGCATAGGGGATGGGGGAGGGGTGCAGACCCGCAGCCACAAGGCCCGCAATGTGCGCCATATCGACAAAGAGATAGGCGCCAACTTCCTGGGCGATCTCGCCGAAGATTTTAAAATCAATGATGCGGGGATAGGCCGAGGCGCCTGCAATGATCATCTTAGGCTTGTGTTTTTTTGCCAGATCCCGCAGCTTATCGTAATCAATGCGATGGCTCACGGGGTCAACGCCATAGGAAACCATATTATAGTTCCGGCCGGAAAAGTTCACGGGGCTGCCATGCGTCAAGTGGCCGCCGTTGGCGAGATCCATGCCCAAAACCGTGTCGCCATACTCACAGAGCGCGGCATAGACCGCAAAGTTTGCCGAAGCACCGCTGTGGGGCTGCACGTTCGCATGCTCCGCACCAAAGATTTCTTTGACGCGATCTCTTGCGATGTCTTCCACCACGTCAACGCATTCACAACCGCCATAATAGCGCTTGCCGGGGTACCCCTCCGCGTATTTGTTGGTCAAAACGGTGGAGGCTGCCGCCAGAACCGCTTCGCTGACAAAGTTTTCCGAGGCAATTAATTCAATATTTCTCCGTTGGCGGTCATATTCCGCGCGTACCGCATTTCCAACCGCAGGATCTTGAGCGGTTAAAAACTCAATTGTTTGCATAATCAAAATATATCGACTCCTCACAAAGAATTTATTCAGATAGATAGGAACAATTATACAGCAAGTTCACAAAATTTCAATTCTTTTTGCAAAATTTACGCGCTTTCGATATAATAAAACCATCAAAGCATGGGAGTGGATGAACTTGAAACAGCCAGATGAAATTAGAGAGATAATCGAAGCGCTCAAGCAGCTCTACCCGGACGGCATCTGTTCGCTGCAATATGAAAAAGCCTATGAGCTGCTCTTTGCCACGCGGCTTGCCGCGCAGTGCACAGATGAGCGGGTCAACCGGATCACCCCGGCCCTCTTCGCACGCTATCCTACATTGGAGGCACTGGCAGGGGCGGAGGTGACAGAGGTGGAGGAGTATGTCCGCTCCTGCGGTTTTTTCCGGAGCAAGGCAAGAGACATTGTCGCAGCTTCGCAGATGATACGAAGTGAATTTGGGGGGAAGGTTCCCGATACGATGGAGACACTCCTGCGGCTGCCGGGCGTGGGGAGAAAGACGGCAAACCTGATCCTCGGAGATGTGTATCAACAGCCGGGTGTTGTCGTTGTAGACACACACTGTCTGCGCATTTGCGGCCTTCTCGGGCTGACGGATGGGACGAAAGATGCCACAAAGGCAGAATTTCAGCTCCGCGCCTGCCTCCCGCCGGAGGAGTCAAACGATTTTTGCCACCGAATTGTTTTGCACGGCAGGGCTGTTTGTAAAGCCAGGCGCCCGGATTGTCCCATCTGCACGCTGCGGCCTTATTGCGATTTCTTCCAGGGCAGGAGCGAAGGGGAATAAAGCTGTGCTGCAGGGGGGAGAGCATCTCATCCATCCTGTTGCGATGCTGCCATGATGCCCGCTGGGGACACGTTTAGACAGTAGATTTCCCCTATCATTTTGGATCTGCGCCGCTTTTTAGTTTGGATGTCTGGTAGAGCAGGCGAAGGCCGTCTAAAATCAGCTGGCGATCGACCAGGTCGATCACCGTGGTGTTATCTGCGATGAAACGGGCAAGCCCCCCCGTGGCCACGACTTTGACATCATCTCCATAGCCCATTTCTTTTTTTGTGCGGCGAATCAGATACTCGATGGAGCCGATATAGCCGCCGACGGAGCCCGCCTGTATCTGTGTCACCGTGCTCAGACCCAAGACAGTGTCCGGGAGCGCCAATTCAATCTGCGGGAGCTTTGCCGCCTTGGCAAAGAGCGCTTCGGTTGTAATCTGAAGCCCTGCCAGAATGCAGCCGCCGAGATACCACCCATTGTGGCTGATTGCATCGACGGTTGTGGCAGTGCCGAAATCCAAAACGATGAGCGGCATTCCGTACTTTTCCATTGCCGCGTCGCAGGAGACCGCGCGGTCGGCACCTAAGCGCTCGTCCCCTTCATAGAGAATGCTTGGGAACACATCGTCATCTACAATGAGGGGGCGTTTCCCAAAGTATTTAAACACGGCATTCGTCAGCGTATACATCACCTGCGGCACAACGGAGGCAATAATAATATCCTCCACGCCGTTGAGATCCAAGTTGAAGCGCCGAAAATATTCACAAATAATCAGCCCGATTTCATCGGAAGTACGGTTCGCATCGGTCATCAGCCGAAAGGTACCGATCAATTCCTCTTCCTGGAACAAACCAAATACCATATTCGTGTTTCCAACGTCAATGGTGAGGAGCATAGCATCGCCCTCCTTCTTTTTATTGCCAATCTCATTGCCGGAACAATCGACACAGTATACCATAAAAGGCCGCTCTTTACCATAGCTTTGCCTGGTTTTTTACAATCACTACAAAACATGAGTTCTTTTGTACGGGTCGATGATTGAAAACCACATAAGGAAATGGGAGGCACGTGATTGCCATTTTGCAAGCGCCGTAATGCTTCAAGCGGACACAGGGGATAAAATTAAAAAGAAAATGCCGGTTAACCGGCATTTTCAATCGGCGGGGTCTAATGTAATCTGCTGCCGTCCGGCAGGGTAAATAAAGTGGCATCCTGCCCCACGCGCTCGCCCATATTCAGTTCAATTGAGGTCTGCGTCATACGGTATTTCAGCTGTGAGTCGGAATTTCGAATCAGCTCAGCCGCATACAGCAGGCCGGTATTGGTAGAGATCCAATACCGTTCGGTCAGGTCGAGCGATTCAATTTGATATGCAACATAGATGCAATCCTCACCGTTTTTTGTATCATAAGAGGCATCTGTAATCTGCGCAGGGCTCAGTTCAATCACGCGCTCATAGGTGGGGAGTTCCTGGATCAGGTCGATATCCCTCTGTGTGGCGGGATAGTTCAGATAGCCCTGATCACCGCTGCGCCAGAGATATATTCTGCTGCCGTCGCTCAAACGGTTTTGAGAGGTTCCATCGGGAAAGAGAAGGGAAACCCGCTCGAAATCACCGTCCTTCCAAACTTGAAGGCTCGTGGTCGCGGCGCTCTCGAAGCTGCCCCACCGCTCCACCGAAATCAGCCGATAGTAACTGTTGCTGCGCTCCATAGAGGCCACAACCGCCTGCACCGTGTCTGCTGTCACCAGGATGGGGATATAGCTGCTGTCCGGGTCAAAGGCGTTTGAGCCGATGGGAGCATCCGAATCCGCCTCCCCATCCGAGAGGGTGATCTGCGGTGTTTGCGAAAAGAAGGGCAGGCCAAAGCTTGTAATAATCCCAATCATCAGTGTGATCGCGATAGCAAACACAAGAAGGTTGCGATTTTTAGGCTCCATCAATATGACACCTCCCGTGTCAATCAGATCACGTTCCTATGTCCAGATCCGCGCGGGGCAGCAAAACGCTGCACTTTAGAGGATCAGCCCGGAAGCGAAAAGGCCTCCGGCTCCTCCCGGCGCAGCCCCTTCCACCAGAGAATCGCATCGACAATCCGGCGGCAGGCCTCTCCGTCTCCATACGGATTCACGGCCTTTGCCATCTGCTGATAGGCGGTCTGATCGCTCAGGAGCGTTTGCGCCAGGCGGAAGATGTCCTCCTCCTGCGTTCCGGCAAGCTGAACAGTACCCGCCTGCACGGCCTCCGGGCGTTCGGTTTCCCGGCGCAGGACAAGCACAGGCCGGCCCAAAGCCGGTGCCTCCTCCTGAAGCCCCCCAGAATCCGTCATAATCAGGTGGGCCCTTGCCATCAGATTATGCATTTCGTCCGGCGTTAAGGGCTCGATGAGGTGAATGCGCGGATGGTCGGCAAGGTGCCGCACCGCCACTTCGCGAACCACCGGGGAGAGGTGCATGGGATAGACCATCTGCACGTCCGGAAATGCGTCCGCCAGACGGCGCAGTGCACGCATGATGTGCTCCATCGGCGCGCCGTAGTTCTCCCGCCGGTGGCAGGTGACCAGAATCATGCGTGTGGCATGATAGTCAAGCTGGTTTAAAAGCGCGGTACGGAAGCGATAGTCCGGCTGCACGGTGGTTTTCAGCGCATCAATGACCGTGTTTCCAGTCACAAAAATATTACTGTGGATGCCCTCTCTTTGGAGGTTCTCGCGATTGGCCGGGGTGGGACAGAAGTGCAGCGCGGCAAGCCGGCCGACCAAGCTGCGGTTCATCTCCTCCGGGAAGGGGGAGTAGGGGTCATAGGTGCGCAGCCCCGCCTCCACATGTCCGATGGGGATCTGCTGGTAGTATGCCGCAAGGGCGCTGGAAAATGTCGTGGTGGTATCGCCGTGTACCAGAACCAGATCCGGTTTTTCGTCCCCAAACACGCGCTCGAGCCCTAAGAGGCACTTGCTGGTGATGGTATATAGGCTCTGCCGTTTTTCCATAATGTCCAGATCATAGTCCGGGGTAATGGAAAAGAGGGAGAGCACATCGTCGAGCATCTCGCGGTGCTGCGCGGTGATGCAGCAGATGCTCTGAATCTCTTTGCGGCCTTCCAGCTCTTTGACCAGGGGAGCCATCTTTACCGCTTCGGGCCGTGTTCCAAAAATGGTCATTACTTTCAAAGGCATCTCATTCTCCTCCGTCTTCAATGCTCGCCCGGTCCATGATCCGCCGCGGTGTCTTCCTGGAGCAAGGGGTGTTGCTGCCGCGATTCCGGCTTGATACCGCCCGTGTCCGGCCCTTCCGCGGCGCAGGGAGGGGCGTGCTTGTCCGCCCTGTCCGCGGGCTCATCCGCGGGGGTATTGCGTGCGGCGGGCACGTCACAATGGTTTAGTATAAACACCCGCGCTGTGATAAATCCCGCGATGAGCAGCGCAAGCATCAAAATCATGGCTTTGAGCGGGCCGCTCGTAGTGAGCACCACGGCGGAGAGGCCCAAAATAGCGCTGATGATATAGAGGACAGCAACCGCTTGCTTTTGGTTCATTCCCATATCGATCAGGCGGTGGTGCACGTGGCTCCGGTCAGGCGACATGGGGTTTTGCCCCTTGGAGAGGCGGCGCAGGATGGCAAAGCAGGTGTCAAAGAGCGGCAGACCCAGAAGCAGAAACGGAACCGCGAACGAGACAATCGTATAAAACTTGAACAGGCCCTGAATTGACAAAACCGCCAGTACAAAGCCAAGAAAAGTGGAGCCGGTGTCGCCCATAAAGATTTTAGCGGGGTTGAGATTATAGGGCATAAAGCCAAGGCAGGCACCGACCAGCGCCGCCATTAACACCGCAACATTCCCCTGATAGAAAAACATGGCGATTACAAGCATTGTCATAGAGCCGATCGCAGCCACACCGACGGCCAGCCCATCAAGCCCGTCAATGAGATTGACCGCATTGGTGATCGCGACAATCCAGATCACGGTCAGGGGAATGGAGAGGTGGTTTAAAATCCAGTAGGGATTGCTGCTGAAGATGTTGGGATTTGAGAGCACGGAGATCACGTTCCCGTGCAGCGCCGCGACCAGCGCCGCCACGATCTGCACCAAAAGCTTTGGCAGGGCCGGAAGCGCATAGATATCATCTAAAATTCCAAGAACCACAATGATGAGAGCTCCCAGCAGCAGACCGCGGAGTTGAAGGCTCATCGGAACAAAGCACAGGGCACTGACCAGAAAGCCTAAAAAAATCCCCAGTCCGCCCATACGGGCAATGGGCACTTTATGCATCCGCCGCTCGTCCTTTGGAACATCTACGGCGCCGATTTTATATGCCATTGCTTTGACGAGGGGGGTGCTTGCAAAGCAAATCAAAAGCGCCAGCAGGAGCGCCACGGCAACATTGGCATATACAGGCAAAGTAGTAAGCAATAACATAAAAGCGGGACTCCTTTATCGGGGGACAAAACCAATCTTTTTATAGACCTTGCGAAGCGTTCGGTCTGCCACCTCGGCGGCGCGCATGGCGCCCTCACGATAGATCTCTTCCAAATAGCTTTTCTCACCCAGCAGGCGGGCAGCCTCTTCTTGAATGGGGCGGAGGGTCTCCACAACGGCCTCTCCGACCGCAGGCTTGAAGGCACCATAACCTGCTCCGTCAAACTCCACTTCGATTTCGGGGAAGGTTTTGCCGGTGACGGCAGCGTAAATTTGCATCAGATTGGCAACACCGGGTTTTTCTTTGGGATCGTAACGCACGCAGCGCTCTTGATCGCTGTCAGTGACTGCTTTTTTAAACTTTCGTAATATCACTTCCGGCTGTTCCAGAAGATAGACGCAGCCATTTTGATCCTGATCCGATTTGGACATCTTGCCGGTCGGCGTTGTCAGAGACATGATGCGCGCGCCAACGGTGGGGATATAGGGCTCAGGCAGGCGGAAGACATCGCCATAAATCCCGTTAAAACGCGTGGCAATATCGCGGCAGATTTCAACATGCTGCTTTTGGTCTTCCCCCACGGGGACAAGATCCGCCTGATAGAGAAGGATATCCGCCGCCATGAGGGCAGGGTAGGTAAAAAGCCCCGCATTGATGTTTTCATTGTGCTTTGCCGCCTTGTCTTTAAACTGCGTCATGCGGGAGAGCTCACCGTACATGGTATAGCAGCTGAGCACCCAGGCCAGCTGCGCGTGCGCGGGGACATGAGATTGAATAAAGAGCACGTTCTCTGCCGGGTCAAGCCCGCAGGCGATGTAGGCGGCAAGCTGCGTGAGCGTGCGGCGGCGCAAATCCGCCGGCGTTTGCCGCACGGTGATGGTATGCAGGTCTGCCATAAAGTAATAGCAATCAAACTCCTGCGCTCTGGCCGGCCAGTGCTTCAAGGCGCCCAGATAAGAGCCCAATGTCAGATCCCCGCTGGGCTGAATGCCGGAGAGCATCACTTTCTTCTTTTGGTTTACAGACTCTGACATAATCGTTCCCCTCACATATTGTAAAAATTCACATCAGCTCATTGTAACACATCCCTTTCTCCTTGACAATCCTGCGGATTAAAATATAGAATGGTAGAGAGGCTGTAACAGAGACATGAAGGAGGTCCTCCTATGGACATGAGCTGGTTTGAAAGCATGGAAGCGAAGATTCCCACGGACGGCGTGCGCACGCGCTTTGCGCCCTCTCCGACGGGCTATATGCACGTGGGAAACTTACGCACGGCGCTGTATACCTGGCTGATTGCGAAAAAATCAGCAGGAAAGATGATCTTGCGGATTGAAGATACCGACCAGGAGCGTTTCATTGAAGGGGCAACGGAGATCATCTATCAGACGCTCAAAGCCTGCGGCCTGAGCTGGGACGAGGGGCCGGATGTGGGCGGCCCCGTTGGGCCCTATATCCAGACGGACCGCCGTGAAATCTATGGGCAATATGCAGCGCTGCTGCTGGAAAAGGGCGGTGCATACCGCTGTTTCTGCACGAAGGATGATTTGGGAGCCGCACACGAAGCCACAGATGGGAAAAGCATTTCGAAATATGACGGTCGCTGCTCCAGGCTCTCCCCCGAGGAGATTGAAGAGAAGTTGGCGGCGGGGCTCCCCTTTGTCATTCGCCAAGCCATTCCGAGAAGCGGGAGCACGACAATTCAGGATGCAATTTTCGGGGAAATTACCGTGGAAAACGAAGAGCTGGACGACAATGTGCTCATGAAATCGGACGGCCTGCCCACCTATAATTTCGCCAATGTCATCGACGACCATCTCATGGGCATTACCCACGTGGTGCGCGGCACAGAATACCTCTCCTCGGCCCCAAAATATAACCTGCTTTATCAGGCTTTTGGCTGGAAAGTGCCGACCTATATTCACTGCTCTCCCGTGATGCGGGATGCACAAAATAAAATGTCTAAACGCCACGGTGACCCCTCCTATGAGGACTTAATCGCCGCGGGCTTCCTCTCGGAAGCCATCGTCAACTACGTGGCGCTTTTGGGCTGGAGTCCGGGCGGCGAACAGGAATTCTTTACGCTCGAGGAGCTGGCTGCGGTCTTTGATCTCAAGGGAATTTCAAAATCACCTGCGATTTTTGACCCGGACAAGCTGAAGTATTTTAACAGCGTGTATATCAAAGCGCTCTCACCGGAGGCGTTTTATACACTGGCGGAGCCGTATCTGAAAAGCGGAATTCAAAACCCCGCCATTGAGTATACGCTCATCGCGCCCCTGGTGCAGAGCAGGCTGGATACCCTCCCGGATATTCTTCCGCTGGTTGATTTTTTTGATGCACTGCCGGCCTATTCCAATGAACTCTATCTCCACAAAAAGATGAAAACGAACGAAGAAAATTCTCTGGAAGCGCTTCAGGCGCTCCTGCCGGTGTTGGAAGGCTTGGAGGATTGGAGCTTTGAGGGGATTCATGGCGCACTCGTTGCCCTTGCGGAGTCGCTTGAGCTCAAGAACGGGCGCATCATGTGGCCGCTCCGGGTGGCGGTGTCTGGAAAAGCGGCAACGCCCGGCGGCGCGGTGGAACTTTGCCAGATCCTCGGGCGGGAGGAGACGCTGCGAAGGATTCAACAGGGCATTGCGCAGCTCTCCTGATTTTACAACAGGCAGGACAAGGGCGCTAGCCGCGCAGTGCCGCAAGCTACCGCGCACCATGTTGCATCGCCAACAGACGATATACCGCGCGAATTTACTTTGCGTAAGCAGATAGAATGGAAAAGGGTGGGTTAAATGAAAAAGCTGATTTTTGCATCCCTCGCGCTGTTTTTAATCCTTGCTCTCGCCGCCTGCAACGAGAGGGCGAAACCGACACCGGATGCCAGCATCCCTCCACTCTCCTTGCGGAACAGCGAAAGCGGGGCAACCATCTCTCTTGGTATGGCGCAGGAGGCGGTGGAGGCGCTCTTGGGTGAAGGGACGCCTTTCGATTCTCATGCGCGTTTCATCAAACAAATGGAGGCGGAACGAGGCGATGATGAGGAATGGCTTTTTGCTGGAGCAAAGGTAGCACCTTATCCATTTGAAGATTTTTCTTACGGAAAAGCGGAAAACTACATTGAAATTTGCTATCTGGACGGAGAGGTTCAGGCATTTAGTCTTTCCACCGAGATTTTCGGCCTAGCTGAAATGAAACGCTCCAACTGGCAAGATTGCCACGGGATTTCCCTTAACGTAAGCGCGGATTTGCTCCGGGAAAGCTATGGCGAGGGTTATGAAATCGCCACGAAGGACGACGATGGAATCCAATATGCAGTGCTGGAGTATTACTTTGACCCGGAAGCTGCTCCAATGGAGGAATATCAAAATTCCGCCTTCATGCTTCTTTTCTTTATCAACGAAACAGATGGAAAAATTTTGACGCTTCACGTCAGCGATGTTTCTCAGAAAAGCGGCGACCTTCCCTATGAATGGATCGGTGCAGATGGTGAAATGGCGCCCGAAATCGCCGGCGAAAGTGAAAACGCTCTGTTTGAGGAGTCATTTTTAAGCGGAAGCGAATAAAGCGCTCGCATATCTTTTACGGAATCCATCGCAAGACCGAAAAGATGCGTTCTTTATGACAGTTTCCCTCGCAAAAAACCACCCAAAACGCAAGAAAAGCCCGGCCGAAACAATTGCTTCGGTCGGGCTTTTTTTGCCAAAGTTTTGCGTCAAGGAAAATACGGCGCAGAGGTTTCCTTTCTGTTGCCGGAGAGAAGCGCGGGTTGGCTCTTTGGCGGCAGATAAACGCAAGGGGCGTCTGCGCTTCTGGCCTCATTGCAAGCTCTCTTTTCCTTTGCGGAGCTTCCGCTGTGTGATCAGTAAAGCCGCTCCTGAAAGGCCGATAAAAAACGTATCCATTGCCGTGCTAAAAAATATTAAATCATGGTTTTTCCAGATCAGACCGTTCATCAGGGAGACGAAAAGAACAATCGTAAACTCGGCAAGCGCGATCGGCCAATATTTTGTTTTGACTGTAAAGACAAACAGGATGTACAAAGCGCCGAACACGAGCAGCGATTTGCGGGTCATCTCATCTGGTTCCATCAGCAGGAAGATACATACAAATATGCATAACAATATGATTGCGATAAGATTCTGCTTGCTCTTCATTCGCGCAGCGACTCCATTTCAAAATACATACCGACTCGATGTTTTAGCCCTAACTCATAAAGATGAAAAAAAGATGCAAAAACAAAAAAACGGCTTAGCATAACGCCATACCGTAAATTTCTTAGGAGTTTCCTTGGTACCCCTCACTTTCTTAATATGAGGGGTACCAAGGGTTCCAATTTTTTGTTCTATTAATCTTTACTTTCTTTTTCCGGAGAGGATGGCGTTGGAGATGATGATTTTTTGCACCTGTGTTGTGCCTTCAAAGATGCAATATGCTTTAATATCCCTCCAAATCTTCTCCACGCAGTCTTCCTTCATATAGCCCTTGCCGCCCATGAGCTGGATGGCATCGCCGCAAACGGAGAGCGCCGCCTCTGTGGCATACATTTTCGCCATGGAGGCCTCGACGGAGAAGGGGAGACCCCGCTCCTGCAGCTCGTTGGCGTGAATCACCATGGTGCGGGAGACTTCGATCTTAGTTGCCATGTCTGCGAGCATCCACTGAATGCCCTGGCGGCTGGAGACGGGTCTGCCAAAGGTCACGCGCTCCTTGACGAAGGCAATGGCCTCGTCCATCGCGCGGCGGGCAATACCGACAGCCAGCGCACCGACACAGGCGCGGCTCTTATCGAGCGTTTTCATTGCGTAGGTGAAGCCCCTGCCCTCTTCGCCCACGAGATTGGCAGCGGGAACGCGGACATTGTCAAAGCGAACAGTGCAGGTGGAGATCGTGCGGAAGCCGCTCTTGTCCTCATACTTTACCACAGACCAGCCGGGCAGATTGGTGGGGACCATGAAGGCAGAGATGCCCTTGACACCCTTAGAGGGGTCAGTGGAGGCGAACACGCAGGCAATATCAGCCTCACCGCCGTTGGTGATATAGCATTTTTCGCCGTTGATCACCCAATCATCGCCGTCTCTTACAGCCGTCGTTTGAATATTTCCCGCATCGGAGCCGGAATGTGATTCTGTCAGGCAAAATGCAGCATAGCCTCTGCCTTCCAGAATATGCTTGGCAAAATACTTCACCTGCTCTTCCGTGCCGCCGATGGCAACGGGCTTGAGCGCCAGATTTGTCGTCTGCATCACAGAGGAAAAGTTTCCGTCATAATACCCCATCTCCTCATAGATGACCGCGGCGGTGTGCAGATCCACTTTATTGCCGCCGGCATACGCGGGGATTTCAAAGGTGTTGAGCCCAAGCTTAAAAGATTTTGCATAAGCGTCCAAGGGAATTGCCTTAGAGGGGTCAACGACTTTATCCCAATCAAGCATAATTGGTTCAATTTCTTTTTCACAAAACTCACCGATTGTTTCGCACCACTTAACCTGCTCTTCTGTCAGCAAACGCATGATACCATAACCTCCATAAAACTATATAATATTTGCAGGAAGCGTTAAGATACGTTCCTGCAGACTCATTCAAACATAACATATTAGTGGAATCAGTATGTTCATAATTTTATGATTCCATTATAATAGTATACATCAGTTTGCGGAGAGCGTCAAGAGAATCTTAAAGCAGGCCCCGCTCCCGCGTTGTCCTGCGGGGTAGCGCGGTGCAGGCTAATCAACAGCCCCCTCCTTCAAATATCGATAAATTTGATACTTCAGCGCCGTTTGGTCAAAAAGCCAGCTGCGGTTTCGCTGTGTTTCAGAGATTTCAAAGCTGGCTTGGATGCTGGCGGGGCGGCCGGAGAGGACAAGCAGCCGGTCGGAGAGATAGATGGCCTCCTCAATGTCGTGGGTGACCAACAACACCGTTCGCGAGAGTTTTTCCCGGATTTCCAGGAGCCAATCTTGCATCTCCTCCCGGGTAATGACATCGAGCTTGGCAAAGGGCTCATCCAGGAGGAGAAGTTCAGAAGGGGAGAGCGCTGTCCGGAGAAAAGCGGCGCGCTGCCGCATTCCGCCGGAGAGCTCGTGCGGATAGCGATTTTCATAGCCGGAGAGACCGAAGTAGGGTAAGTTCTCCATGGCACGGCGAGAAAATTCTTTTAGGTTTCCGTGGATTTTTCCGTACAGGCAGACATTTTCGAGCACAGTCAACCAGGGGAAGAGCAAATCGTCCTGCGGCATGAGGGCGCATTGCTGCCTGTTTTGACCGGATTCTGCTCCGTTTAGGAGAACGCGCCCGCCCTCCAGCGGCAACAGACCGGAAATCAAATGGAGCAGGGTGGATTTTCCGCAGCCGGACGGGCCGACGATGGAGACGAATTCGCCCGCTTCGAGCGCCAGAGAAACGTTGCGCAGAATACACAGCCCGTCATATTGGATTTGGATTCCTTCTACCTGCAATTTCATCCGGATGCCCTCCCTTTGAACAGATCAGGGTAAAAACGCATTGCTGTAGCACGCCTCAGGGGCTATGTCTGTCTCAATCAGCCCGTGTTCCAGCATAAACGCAGTGTAATCGGACCAGACCTGCGATTTCATATAGCCCCAGGCGGGCGCATCCTCAGCATATTTTTCTGCCAGATAGCGCTGCGATGCAATTAGCATATCCAAATCATATTCCGGCACCTGTGCGTGAAGAATGCTTGCAGCGGCCTCCGGCTCCGCAATGCAAAATTCATAGCCGCGTGTCACCGCCCGCAGAAAGCGTTTGGTCAAGTCTGCTTCGTCTGCAAGCATATCTTCGCTTGCAATGATTAAAGGTGTATAATAATCCAAGCGCGGATCCAAGTCCCGCAGCTCCATATAGTGGAGCGGAATGCCGGCCAGTTGTGCGGCGATCCCATCCCAAGCCCAGAAGAGCCAAATAATGTCCACACGATCAAGAAGCGAGGCAGGGCCGGATTCATCGGCAGTGACCACAGTCAGGGTTGAGAAATCGCCGCCGTCGGCGGCCATAACGGCTTCGATCACCGTCTCCTCGGAGAGGGACCCCCAACCGGCATAGACCTTGCCCTCAAACTCTGCGGGGCGGGTGATGTTCTTTTCTGCATAGCTGGCAAAGCCCGAGGTGTTGTGCTGGATGATGGCGGCAATGGCCTTGATCGGCAGGGGATCGGAGGCGTTTTTGGCATAGATAACATCCTCCTGGAAGCTGATTCCAAAGTCCCCCTTCCCGCCGGCGATCAGGGTGCTCACGGAGACATCTGCAGGTTCTATCATCTTCACATCCAGGCCCTCTTCCCTAAAATAACCCTTCTCCTGCGCGACATAAAAACCCGTATGGTTCGTGTTGGGCACATAGTCCAAAATTAAGGTCAGTTCCCTGAGTCCCTGACCCATTTCCTCGGGGGGTGTTTCCCCGCCAGAACAGGCGGAAAGCGTGAACAAAAGCAGCAGTGTACAGCCAAATATCATGTTTTTCATTTTATGTCTCTCCTTTTTATTATCCTTTTAATGTAGACGAACGCGGTCGAATCACCAAGCTGCCAAGCAGCCGGACAAGCAAATTCATAAGCAGGCTCAGCAGCACGATCATGAGCACACAGGCGAAGACCTTGTCGAGCATATAGCCGTTTTTTACCCGGAGCATGTAGTATCCAAGCCCCGCATTGGACGAGAGCCACTCACCGACGACAGCACCGGAGATGCTGTAGGTCGCGGCAACTTTGAGACCTGAAAAGAGAGAGGGGAGTGCCGCCGGAATTTTTGCCAGACGATATTGCTGCCACTTTGGTGCACCCATCGAGCGCAGCAGATCGATTTTCCGCGGATCAATCTGCGCCATGCCATCGGCGAAGGAGATGGTAATGGGGAAGAAGCACATCAAAATCACGGTGAGAACCTTCGGCACCATACCAAAGCCAAAATAAAGGATAAAGATGGGAGCAAGCACGATGACAGGTACCGTTTGCGTGACAACCAAAAGGGGATATACCGTGCTGTGAAGCAGGGGGGCGGCATCCATAAAGATGGCGATGAGAAGTGCCAGCGCCACGGCAATGAGAAGGCCGATGGCCGTTTCGAAAAGCGTGACCGCCGCATGCTGCATCATCGTCCCGGCATCCTCATAAAAGGCGATCAGAATCTTTGAGGGCGCGGGTAAAATATACAGCGGTATCTTGCACAAGCGCACGTAAATCTCCCACAAAGAGAGAAGAGAGGCAAGCAGAAGGAGAGGAAGCAGGAAGCGCTGCCAGCGGAATGGATTCAATGATAGCCCCCCTTACACGATGACATGTGATGATACATACGAGCTGGTCTTCCATTGGCATCCTGCTTATAAAAGTGCCCGATCGACGCAGAATTCATATCAGCTATCTCGCAGTATAGCGCCTCTTTTGGCAAAACAAAAAGACTGCTGTCATATTTGACTGCAGTCTAAAACGACCCGAAAAATATGACTCCCTCCGGCGGCATGATCCGCATCAGGTACCGGGCAAATGCCCTAAGGGTCGAAGCCAAGCTTCCTCTCAGGTCCGGAGACCTCCCCTGTCTTTCACTTTGTGTATTGTAATACAAATGTGCTCTGAGGTCAAGGAGAATTAAAAAATCATTATTTTTTGTAACGAAACCTGTTTTTTTCGGATATATCTTAGGAGGAGGTGGGAAGGTGAGGGACGAAATAGAGCAGCTTTACAGAGAGCATGCAAAAAGTGTTTATCAGTACTTACTCAGTCTTTCACATGATGCAGAATGGGCAGAGGAGTTGACACAGGAGACCTTTTACCGCGCCATGCGCACAATCGGCACATACAACGGAACTTGCAAAATATATGTCTGGCTGTGTCAAATTGCAAAGCATATCTGGTATCAGGAACTGGAAAAACAGAAAAAGCGGCAAACAACAGAACTGCGCGAGGAGCTGCCGTCACAGCTGAGATCGCCGGAGGACGCTGTGCTGATGACGGCTGAAAAAATCGCCCTGTATCAAGCCATTCACGAGCTGGGCGAACCCATGCGGGAGGTCGTTCATATGCGGCTCTCCGGTGCGTTTTCTTTTGCGGAAATCGGTGAAGTTCTGGGCAAAACGGAGAACTGGGCACGCGTAACCTTTTATCGTGCGAAACAAAAAATTATGGAGGCGTTATAAATGCTGGAATGTTATATTGTAAACGATCTACTACCAAATTATGTAGATGGACTGCTGCACGAAAAGACAAAACATGAGGTCGAAGAACATTTAAAAGGCTGCACTGACTGTCAATCTCTCGCGCACCAGCTCAAAGCTTCGATCGAAAGCGATGCAACGGGACATGTTGAGAAGGAGATTGATTTTCTAAAAACAATTCGAAAGAGGGGTAAGCGAGTGAAACTCCTGGCAGGGGGACTGGCAATAGTTCTTGCCGCTCTAGGAATCTTCACGCTCTTCTTTGCGATCGGGACCGGGGTGAACTCAGAAGATCTTCTGATCAAAACGGAGATACAATACGTGGGCGATGGAAGCCAAACCTATCCGGAATGGGTCATCTATTTCTCGCTCCAAAACAACAAGGCACTGGTCGCCCGCAGTCAAATTGTCTTCTCGGAGGACGCGGCGGGAAACGAGATCGCAACAGGCTGTATCATCACCTTGGGCCAAGCTCATCCAAGCAGATTTATGCATGAAGCAGATAATTATACTTGGGGATATTCTGCAGAAGCGAATGAAGGAGCACAGGCGGATTTCACGGTCACGGTTCGCCTGCAGGACAAGGACATCGTCTATTCTATGAGGGCTGAAGGGCTCTTTACAGCATAAGAGGCTGCCCGCCTTCGCTGTTAGAGATGTGCAGGCCCCCTGTGATGTAGTGTAGCTTGCATCACAGGGGGCCGATCAGCGATTGTCACTCTTTTTTCTTCCTTTGGCTCAGCGGATGCGCCTTTGCCGCAATACGGAGCCCTTCATTGTCCACATGGGTATAAATTTGCGTGGTGTTTAAGTTCTCATGGCCCAAGACCTCTTGCAGGGTTTTGACATCCACCCCGTTTCGGAGCATGAGCGTTGCCGCCGTGTGACGGAGCTTATGGGGGGAGTAGCGCTTCAGATCCAAACCCGCGCGCAGCAGAGTTTTATCGACCATATTCTGCACACCGCGCACGCCGAGCCGTCTGCGATTTCGGCTGATAAAGAGCGCATCCTTATCCTCATCAACGACGGCATCCGCATCCCGCGTCAAAAGGTAGTCGTCAATGGCCTCCTGGCAGGCATCGCTGAGAAAGACCACCCGCTCTTTGCTGCCTTTGCCGCGGATACGAAGGCTCTCCTCCATCATATCCGAAATGTTAAGTCCAACTAACTCGGAGATACGAAGACCGCAGGAGAGAAAGAGCAGCAGAATGCAATAATCTCGCGCGGCAAAAGGCCCGCTTACAGCGTCCAAAAGGCGGTTGCAATCTGCCTCCTCCAAATAATGCGGCAAGGTTTTTTTTTGCTTCGGTGTGTCAATTGAGAGCGCGGGATTGCTCTCCAGCAGACGCATGGTCTTGGTGAGGTAATTAAAAAATGTTCGGATACTGGATTGCTTGCGCGCTTTGCTCTTCGCGGTGAGTCCATGGTGAGATTGATCATTGCTGCGGGTTTTATCCAGGCCGCTGCGCTGTTGGGAGAGAAAGCTAAGAAATCCGAGTATGTCGGATACACTGACGGATCTGAGAAATTCCAAGTCAATATCCCGGATATCAATCTCTTCAAATTCTTCCTTGCGAAGCGAAGGTTCACGAATCTGTTTGAGATAGCGGAAAAACATACGCAGATCTAAAAAGTATTCCTGCACTGTTTTCGGGGCGTGCGCCTTAATGCTCTCATGATAAGCAAGAAAGTCACGCAGGATGGGAAATGCTTCATCGTAGTATGTAAGCGACATCCTGTCCCTCCCCTTTCTTAATTCCATATAACTTCGCAAAATTAGCATTTTGCGAAGTTCGTTTTCGAGATCAGTATAGCATGTAAGGAGGGCAAAGGCAAGACTTCCCTTCTAAAAGAATGGAACTGCTATATTTTTTCTCAGCTGGAATGAATGCACACACATGAATTACACTTCCACCGCCTATACTACGGAACACTATAGTAAAAGAAAAAGGATGAGTTTTGTGAGCTTAATCCGCTGTACAGATCCCTGCATCTATCAGAGCAACGGCTGTTGCGAGCTCTCCAGAGCGGTTTCGGCAGGTTTTCCAGGCCACGCAGGTGCCTGTGTGCATTTCATCCCGCGCCTCGGCTCAGATGGCAAGCACCGCGAGCGCCTCTCGGATGTTGGAGACTTGGATCAGGCGTAAACCGGAGGGTGCCTGGATCCCTTTTCCGCCCTTCTTTGGAATCAGACATGTTTGGAAGCCGAGACGGCGGATTTCCAGCAGCCGATCCTCCAGCCGGTTGACAGAGCGCAGCTCCCCCGTCAGGCCGACCTCACCGATGGCGACAAAATCCTCCGGCAGCGGCCTGTCCCGAAAGCTGGAAGCCATGGCCAAAATCGTGGCCAGATCCGCCGCCGGCTCACTGAGGGAAAGTCCGCCGACCACATTCAAATACGCATCGCAGGAGCCAAGCTGCAGTCCTCCCCTCTTTTCCAGCACCGCAAGCAGCAGCGTGGTGCGATTGTAATCCAGACCGTTGCTGGTGCGGCGGGGGGTTCCAAAACTTGTGGGCAGCAGGAGCGCCTGTATCTCCGCAAGCACGGGGCGCGCGCCCTCGATCACACAGGTGACACAGGTGCCGGGTGCGTCCTTCACCCGATCGGAGAGCAGGATTTCAGAGGGGTTTTTTACCTCGCGGAGGCCTGAACCCTGCATCTCAAATACGCCGATCTCATTGGTTGCCCCGTAGCGATTTTTCGCCGTGCGTAAGATGCGGTAATAGGTGTGGCGCTCGCCCTCGAAGTAGAGCACGCAGTCAACCATGTGTTCCAGAACCTTTGGCCCTGCGATGGAGCCTTCTTTGTTCACGTGGCTGATGATAAAGATAGTCGGCCCCCCGTTTTTTGCCAGCTGCATCAGACGCATGGTGCAGTCTTTGATCTGCGAAATGCTGCCGGGTGAGGCGCTCAACTCGTCGTGATATAGGGTCTGGATTGAGTCGATAATCAGCACGCCGGGCGCGGTGTTGCCAACCGCTTCGATCACCGATTCAAGGCTGTTTTCCGCATAGAGAAAGAGCTCTTCGCTCTCGACCTTCAAGCGCTCCGCGCGCAACTTGAGCTGCTGTTCGGATTCCTCCCCGGATACATAGAGTACCCTGGTGCTGCGGCAGAGATATTCACAAATTTGCAGCATGAGGGTAGATTTTCCGATCCCCGGCTCCCCTCCCACCAAGACCAGAGAGCCGGAAACAGCACCCCCGCCCAGCACCCGATCGAGTTCGGATAGCTCCGTTTGAAAGCGAAGTTCTTTGGAGGAGCTGACCTCTGAAATGCGTTTTGGCTGGTTTTGCAAGCCTGCGGCGGGAGACTTTTGCGCTCCTTTTCCGCTTTTTTTCTCGATCAACTGTTCCACAATCGTATTCCAGTTGCCGCAGGCAGGGCAGCGTCCTTGCCATTTTGGAGATTCGTTCCCGCACTCCGTGCAAAAAAAGCTGATCTTTTGTTTCATGAGCACCGTTCCTTTTTATTCGCCTTGTAGGCAAGCAGCTGCAATAACAGCTGCGATTTTCTGTTGATAGCAGTCTTTCTGCAGCTTTGTTTCATCCGTCGGATTAGATAAAAACCCACACTCAACCAGCACAGCTCGGCACTGCACCCGGTTCATCAGATAGACATTGTCCGCCACCCGCTGCGCCTGCCGCTGGTTGGCAGGATCTAAAAAACTGTGCACCCGGCTTTGGATCTCCTGCGCCAAAGCGCGGGAGGCATCATCGTTGCGATAAAAAACCTGCGCGCCCGATGAGCTTCGCTGCGGAAAAGAGTTCTGATGGATGCTGATGAGTGTCGCCTGTTCGATCCCATTGACCAAAGCCACGCGGTTTTTTAAATCGGCAGTTTTTTTGCTTCGGAGACTGTGAGCGGGATCTGTGTGCAATGAAATGTCTTCGTCTCGCGTCATAAGGCTCTTGACGCCATAAAACCCAAACAAGGCATCCAGCCGCTTGCTGATGGCAAGATTGAGGTCATCCTCCTGCAAACCGTTTTTTGAGACGGCTCCCCCATCCTCCCCCCCATGCCCGGGATCAATCACAAAAGTTGTTTCCGCCTGCCGGCAGAAATATGGGACAACCGCAAGGGCTTGCCGGCTCAGCTGGAAGATCGAAGCAAACATCGCAAGAGAGAGCAGGAGGAATATAGCAAGGATCACAAAGCACTGACCTTTTCGTAAACAAATACACATGCCAAGGCTCCCCTTTTCAGGATCTTGCCGCCCTGCACCCTGTGGGAGCGTGCACGATGCGCAGCAGAGTCAATTGAGTGAGGCAGGCGGGCGCTTGCCTGCTGCTTAAACCTGCATTGCGGTTCAAGTTACTTGACTATATGAAATCCAGAATCGGGATATGATATCGGTCGGGGCGGTCAGGCGCCTCATGGCGGGCAGTTTCATACGGTTGAGAGAGATAGGCGGCATGGCAATGCCACACCGCCTATGGGTTGCGTGTCAGATAAACTATGCCTTCCCGTCGCAGCCGAGAACATTGATGATCTTATTCTTCACAAGAGAGTGAATGTTCTCCCTTCCGGGCTTCAGGTATTGCCGGGGATCAAAATGCGCAGGATTGGCGGCCATGTGCTGCCGGATGCCCGCCGTCATCGCAAGGCGAAGGTCTGAGTCGATGTTGATCTTGCAAACCGACATGCGGGCGGCCTGGCGGAGCATATCCTCCGGGATGCCGATGGCGTCGGCCAGATCGCCCCCGTTTGCGTTGATCTGCGAGACATACTCCGGGATGACGGAGGAAGCGCCGTGCAAAACGATGGGAAAACCGGGGAGCCGTCTGCCGATCTCTTCGAGAATATCAAAGCGCAGCTGCGGTTTTTGCCCGGGTTTGAACTTAAACGCGCCGTGGCTGGTGCCGATTGCAATGGCAAGGCTGTCCACGCCTGTGGCGCGCACAAACTCCTCCACCTGCTCAGGATCGGTGTAAGAGGAGTCCTCCACGGAGACATTGATATCATCCTCAACGCCCGCAAGCCGCCCAAGCTCACCTTCGACCACAACACCGTGCGCGTGGGCGTATTCCACCACTTTTCTGGTGAGTTCAATGTTTTTCTCAAAGGGATGCTGGGATCCATCGATCATCACGGAGGTGAAGCCGCCATCAATGCAGGATTTGCAGATTTCAAAATCCTCACCATGGTCCAGGTGCAGGCAAATAGGAAGGTTGGTATCCTCGATGGCTGCCTCCACCAGTTTCATCAGGTACACATGCTTTGCGTATTTTCTTGCACCGGCGGAAACCTGAAGAATAAGGGGGGCATTGACCTCTTTGGCCGCTTCTGTGATCCCCTGGATAATCTCCATATTGTTGACGTTGAAGGCACCAATGGCATAGCCACCCTGATAGGCTTTTTCAAACATCTGCGTTGACGTAACCAACGGCATACTGATCCACTCCTTTTCGTTATCTTGCACTTATACCAACATGATCGTTCCAATGAATTCTCAGTCCCATTTTAGCAGTTCAGATTGCCAATTGCAAGCGTCCGTGATATGATATAAGGAAACAATTTCAAAATTGTCAGACAGTTTTTGGAGCGGAAGCTTCCGGCAGATCTTCTTTTTGCGGTATACGCCCCGTTTTCTGATGCACAGGATAGAGCTTGCTTGCGCTGCGGGATGGCACTTGTCGTCTTGCAGGCGAAACGCACGCGGCGGATCCGTCAAGGGGAACATCATCCGGAATCGATTCATTGAATGTTTAGAGAGGGGTTTGATTATGAAACAGTTACGGGGTGCCTGTATCATAGGCCAGTCCGGCGGGCCGACCGCCGTCATCAACGCCAGTGCCCAGGGGCTGATTGAAACAGCGCTTAAGAACCCGGCCATCACCCGCGTGCTCGGCGCGGCGCACGGGATCAAGGGTGTCTTGGCCGATCAGCTCTATGACATGCGGGAGGAGGATCCGGCGGAACTTTCCCTGCTGCAATTTACACCCTCCTCCGCGCTGGGCTCCTGCCGCTATAAGCTGGCAGATCCGGAAGCGGATGCGCAGGACTATGCGCGCATTTTAGAAATCTTCAAGAAATATGACGTGCGCTATTTCTTCTATAACGGCGGGAACGACTCCATGGATACCTGCAGTAAGATCAGCCGTTATATGCAACAAGTTGGATATGAATGCAACATCATCGGCGTTCCGAAAACCATTGACAACGACCTTTTTGGCACCGACCACTGCCCGGGTTATGCCAGCGCCGCCAAGTACATCGCCACATCTTGTATGGAAATTTATCAGGATGCGCGGGTGTACGACACCGGTATGGTCTGCATCGTGGAGATTATGGGCCGGCACGCGGGCTGGCTGGCCGGCGCCGCTTCTTTGGCCTCCTGGGCGGGATCGGGGCCCGATTTGGTCTACCTGCCGGAAATCCCCTTTAACATGGACAGCTTCCTTGTCGATGTCGAGCGCATCTTCCGCGAGAAGGGCAACTGTCTGGTGGCGGTCTCCGAGGGGATTCACTATCCAGATGGGAGCTTCGTCTCCGAGGCGAAAACTTCCGCAACGGACGGCTTTGGCCATGCGCAGCTGGGCGGTCTTGCTGTGATGCTCGCCGATGAGGTCAAACGCCGTCTGGATATCAAGGTGCGGGGCATTGAGCTCTCCCTCCTCCAGCGCTGCGCTGCGCACCTGGCCTCGCAGACCGATATTGATGAGGCCTATCTCGTGGGCAAGACTGCGGTGGAAGCAGCTGTGTCCGGCGAGAGCGATCAAATGGTGGCGCTTCACTGCAGCCGTGAAGCGGGCCAATACCACTGTGAGCCCAAGCTGATCCCGCTGGCCTCGGTTGCAAATGTGGAGCAAAAGGTGCCCAGAGAGTGGATTAACGCGGCTGGAAATGGCGTAGAGCAAGCCTTTATTGATTATGTGCTTCCGCTCATTCAGGGAGAGCCCTCCACGCCGAAGGAGCACTCCCTGCCCCGCTTTGCAAACCTGAAAAAGGTTTTGGCGCGATAAACGGGAAGTTGAGGTGAGGGAATGCCGGAGAAACGAGCGGAGGGTGCGCGTGTCTTAGAAGCCGTTTGCCTGTGCAAGCAATATGGGGATAAACGCGCCTTGGATGCCGTCAGCTTTCAGCTGAAGGCCGGAGAGTGTCTGGGTGTTGCGGGGCATAACGGCTCGGGGAAGTCCACGCTCCTCTCCCTTGTTGCGCAGACGATTCCGCCGGATTGCGGGCAGCTGAACTATGGCGGAACGCCCGTGTTGGGCGATCGGAACTTTGCGAGGGCTCACATCGGTTATGTTCCGCAGCAGGAGAGCCTGTTGGAAGATGTGACGGTGGAAGAGATCTTACGCGCCTGGCAGGCCCTCTGCGCAGTGGCGGATGACAGCGGCCTAAGGGAAGCGCAGAGTTGGCTGGGGCTGCTGCCGCTTCTTGGCAAACGCATCTCTGCGCTCTCAGGCGGGATGAAAAAACGGGTGAGCATTGCCATGGCGCTTTTAACTCAACCGGATATTCTAATTTTGGACGAAGTGTCCTCTTCCTTAGACCGAAAATATAGCCAGGCGCTCAGGGCGTATCTGAAGGACTTCCTCCAAAACGGCGGCAGCGTGCTCTACTGCACGCACCAAAAGAAAGATCTCACAGAGCTCTGCAATCGCGTGTTGATCCTGCAAAAAGGCGTGCTTGTCTTCGATCAAGAGAGCGCTTGCCTGCTGAAGGATGAGACCTTGCTGGACCATTGGATGGCCCAGGAGGAAGAGGAAAGGGAGTAGAGCCGGGGGATGAACATTTGTCAGCATTGTGGAGCCGCGCGGGAAGCGGACGCTTTCACCTGCAAAAAATGCGGCGCAGCACCTTCCGAGCGACCCGCGCCGCCCCATCTCGCCCTTGACCTGGAAAGCCCAGAAGAGAGGGCAGTAGAAACGCGGCAAAAGGGGGATGCGGCAGCGTGCAATCCCCTTCCGCCGGATCACAGCATGCGGAGAAAGACCGCCCGAAAGAGAAGTTTGATTGGGATTGGGGCGGCTGTTTCCCTTGCTGCGATTCTAATCGTATTGTTTCTTCCAAAGCCCCGCTTTCAACCCGGATCTTTTGTCTTCCGAGCGCTGGAAGAGAGCCATGATGCCTGTTTGGCTGAATTTACGCGGGCATTTGATGAAGTGGGGCTCACACCGATCCTCCGTGAGCTTGAGAAAGAGGGAAGCAGCACGGCGCTTTCCCTCACCTTTCCCTCTGAAGAGTTTGGGAATGTCTCCGCCTCTTTGATGCAATCGAAGAGCGCCGCAGGAGACGCGCGGTATATGCAGGCGGAAATCAAGGTGATGGGTTTTGTGCTGCGCCTCTTTGAGTGCTCCATCGACAAACAGTTTGCTTCCCTTGCCGTGCCTTTGCTCTTTCAAGGTGTATACGGCATTTCCTTTGCGGATCTTGCCCAGACATTTCCGCAGTCTGCACTTGCCGGTATCCTTGGTTTTGAAGAAGAGGCCATACAGGGCATCAGCGATTATCTGGATGCCGCAGCCCGGTTTTCCGCTGCAGAGACCCTAGGGGAGACAACGGAGCGCGCACTTGCCCGGGCAATCTTTGCGCTCGAGGGCAGCTTCGAAAGCACCGGCCCGCTGGAGACAACCGTGTCCGTCAACAACCACGCCATCCTCTCTGAGCGCTATGTGACGGAGATTTCCCCCGCTACAGTGGAGCGTGTCTGTTTCCAAATAGCGGAAGCGTTGCTGAAGGACGACTTACTTACGGATTACCTCCAGGCTGCGCTCGCTCTAAATCCGGATGCAAGCCGGGGATCTCTGCAGGAATATTGGAAAGACTATGAAACGCTCATCTCGCAACTCTTTGCTCAAATTAATTCCACCACACTCACTACCTATCATAAGGGCGGGCTTGTGCTGCGCGCAGAGCTGTCGCTTCTCAACCAATACAACAGCGAAATGTGCTTTGTTTTCGAGCTGGGCGGCGGCAAAAACCTCACCGATGCCCTGACGTTCCGTGTTGACTCTGACGGAACCAATATACTTCGCTTCACCCATCGCGGGAACGTCATTCCAATCGATGGTACGCTTGAAAGTGAGTTGACTCTCACCTATCGCGACCCGTACATGGGCCAAAAATGGGGCGCAAAGTGCTTTGTCCGCTGGGACAGCAAGAAGACCGAGCATAATTTCTACCTCAATTTGAGGCCTTTAGAGAGCCCCTCCGTTTGCAATCTGTACGGCACTTTGCGCTTGGATCAGGGCGTGTTCATCGACCCGTTTGAAGTCTATTGTTTTGACGGCTACAGTGCGGAATACAGCTTCCCGCTTTCGCTATATATCACACCGGGCGAGGCGATTCAGGCACGCACAGCCGACGCAAAGGATCTTATGCACATGAGTGAAGCAGAACTATTCGCCCTGCTGGAAGAGATTGAGAACTCTGCACAACGCTGGCGAAACTTTCTGTTTTAAATAAAAGCCATAAGGGATAACATGAAACATTTTTCCATCTTGAAATTACCGTACCTCTCTCTGCGGCGTCCCTTTTTCTTTATGTTTTTGATGGCAGGGATTGCACTGTTCCTTGGCGGCTTATTTGCTGCTGCCGGGAGTGCGCAGCTTGCGGAAAAAGGGCTTGCCCCCATCACGCTCGGTATTGTCTCCGGCGAGCAGGATCAAACCATGGAGCGCATGCTCGAGCAATTCACCTCGCAGGCGGACGTGTTTCCAAACGTCCGCTTTCTTTTCCTTTCATCACAGGCAGAGGCGAGGGCGCAGGTGGACGATGGAACCATCTCAGCGGCACTGGTTCTGCCCAAGCAGCTGGTCTCCTGGGTGAATGGGCGCGGCGGGGAAAATCCGCTTCTGATCGTAAAAAAACTCTCCAGTGTGGAGCACGCGGTGTTCCAAACCATTGGAAAGAGTTATTTGCGCATGTTAACCGTGGCGCAGCGCGGGGTCTCCCTCGCCCTGCAGGCATATCGTCTGGAGGATTCCCCGCGGGTTTCCTATGATGTCGTCTGGCTTGGCACAAACCTCGCCTATCTCAACCTGGCCGTGGATCAGATGACGCGCTTCAATGACCAAATCGTCTCCGGCCCGCAGTCCCTTTCCTATCCGATCCATGCGACCTTGTGCATCTCCTTCGGCTTTTTATTGCTCTTAACGCCCCTGCTGCACGAGGCGCTTTCCATCTCAAAACATAGACAATGGATCCGCCGTATGGGCAGCGTCGGCATCTCCCTCCGGCGGCATTCCCTTCTGCAGCTGGCGGCCTCTGCCGCAGGCTTCGCGCTGCTCCTCTCGCTGTTTTCAGCGGGATTTTTGACCTTTTCCGCAGCGCTCCATGAGGAGATCTCCCTCTCTCCCCTGCTGCCCGGCGCCATTGTTCTCGCGGCCGTCTTTCTCGCCCTCTTCTCCTTTTTCTTTGCAAACCTCGGAAGTCCTCTCTTTGGCGGGCTACTCAGTGCGCTCATGGGCATCATTGCGCTTATCACCTCCGGCGGGCTGCTTCCAAACATTTTGCTGCCCAAGTTCCTGCAAAGCCTTTCCGTGCTCAGCCCCGTTCTATGGCTTCGGGATATATTTGCCGCCTGTCTCAATCGCCCCGGAATCGCATGGGGGCTCCCTGCGCTGGCGCTGTTCCTTTGCAATCTGCTGCTTTTCCTGGGCATTCTCCTGATCTGCAGGGTGTATGAGAGGAGGGATCTCTAATGAAGCAGTTCTCCATCCTCCTGAGATTGCAGCTCAGGCGTATGCTGCGAAGACCCAGCTTTTTCGCGGCGCTTCTTCTCCCCCTCTTACTCCTCTTACTGGCAGGCCTCTTTCTGCCGCGCAGCCAGGAGGCAACGGTGCAGGTTGGTGTGCTGCTGGAAGAGCACAGCCCGCTTGCGGAAGAATTTTATGAAATTTTGCTGGCCCTCGAGACCCCGCCGGTCCAATTTGTCCGCGCGGAGAGCCGGGAGCAGCTGGAGGAGATGGTCGCGGCGACACTGTGGGAGTGCGCTTATGTACTGCCTGCAGGTTTTACAGAGCGGGTCGCGCGCTATGATCTCTCGGAGATCTTTACAAGGGTAAGTTCTCCTGCAAGCAGCATGCAGATTCTCTCCAATGCCGCCCTGCAGGCTGCGCTGCTCGACCTCATTGGAGACGATGTAGCGGCGCAATATCTCAGCGGGATGCATGTCATCAAACGGGAGGACTTCTTCGCCCTGATTGATGCGGGCACCATTCAAACCGCAGACTTTTATGCCTATTTTGACGTGGAGTCACTCCATGATGCCGCGATTGTTTCATTAGAAGCGCACTCCATTGAATACCCGCTCAAAGCCATCCTTGCATTGAGCCTGTTTTTGCTTTTCTTCTTGGCAGCCGTGTCTTTCTCAGCAGATATGCGCAACGGTTTTTTCTCTCGCCTGAGGCCGATTTGCAGCCCGTTTGCAGCTTTCCTCTCTGCGCCTTTGGCTCTTTTCTTGCTCAGCTTGCTAGAGGGGGCGCTCCTTCTCTCATTTGCGGCATTCTTTGAACCCATCTATGCACAAAACCTCGCGTGGGAAGCATCTGCTCTGCTCTGCTACCTGCTCTATCTGGCGGCGCTTACGGTGTTTATTTCCTCTTCGCTCCGCCTTGGAAGGGTATTCTTTGCAGCGCTCCCCTTTTTCCTGCTTTCCTCTCTGATTCTACTTCCTATTTTTGTCGATCTCACCCGCTTTTTCCCTTTTCTCTATCCGCTTAGCCTTCTCTTCCCGCCGGTCTTATATTTCCGTGCTGCCGGCGGGAGCGTGCTCCTGCTGCTGCTCATGCTGCTGCTGGCTGTTCTATTTGCCCTTCTGGGCCGCAAGATGCTTGCGCGGCCAAAAGCCCTATAGAACGCAAAGGAGAGGGAAGCGAAGTTCCCTCTCTCGGCAGATCAAAGCAAGCCTTCTCGTGTCAAAAAATCACCTGCGCTTTGGAGGACTTTTTCCATCTCCCCCGCAGCCATCAGTCGATGCTCCCCGCCTTCCAGAAGCGTCAATTCGGCGCCGCAGAGCGCTGCAAAGCGTTTGGCATCGGCACAGGGCGCGGTGCTATCCGCGCTTCCGTGGATCATCCCCAGCCGCAAACCCGCCTGGGGATAGTGCGCAAACACATCATTCTGGCGCAGGTCTTCTAACAACCCCTTACTAAACTTCATGGGTCTGCTGTAGTCATAGTCGGGGAAAAAGTAATCTTCCATCGGATCGCCGCTTTCACTTGGGATCCATGCGGGCTCCGCTTGATCCCACTTCCTGACAATGCCGTACATGTCCACAGCCGCCGAGCGCAGAAAGGCCTCCCTGCCCCGGTGGGGAAGGCTTGCCAAATAGAGCAGCGTAATATAGGCGCCGAAGCTGGAGCCAAAATAGCAGATGCTGCAATCGGGGTTCTGCTCCACAACGAAGCGCTCTACGGCCGCAAGGTCTAACATGCAATGCTTCACCCGGAGGAAGAGACCGTCGACGGGGGATTCCCCATGGGCGGGGAAATCAAAGCTCGCCGTCCCGATTCCAAGCGTTGGCATCCGCTGGCGCAGCGCCTCCACTGTGGGGCTCTGCTGGCTGCTTCCAAAGCCGTGGCAAATAATTGCGATCTTGTTCTGCCCTCCCCCGTCAATGCAAAGGGGGATTTGATACCCCCGCTCGTTTTCGATAAAAACTGTCTCCATTTTGAAAACCCCTTCCCCTCCATATGACCTCCAGCAGACAAATCCGCTGCCCTTCCTGTTTCAATCGTTTCGCGGGCATCTATTGTAACGCTGCGGCATGTCCCCTGTCGGCCCAGGATCTACCCGACATATAAGAAGTTTTTTGCTCTCCACATTGTGACCCTTTCTTCTCGGCAAGTCAAGTCTCTCACAGATTTTTGCCCCTCCAGCGCGCGGGAGCGCTTGACTTTGCCGTTGTTTCCCGATAAAATCTTTTATGTTGCTTCCGCTGTTTTTGGGGCAAATATGATCACATCGGGGTGACTGGATGAAGGAGAAACGCTCCTATGGCTCCAAGCCGTTTGGCTATGCGCTCACACTGAGCGGCGGCCTGCTCTGGGCAATCGGCGCGGCCTGCGGGCAGCGGATATTTGAGGCACATCATCTCACTGCGGACTGGCTTGTCCCCATCCGCATTAGCATAGCAGGTCTTGCGCTTTTGCTCTTTTCTTTCCTGAAATATCCTGCAACTGATGTCCTCTCCATCTGGCGGGAACCGAAGGATAGGCGCGATCTCATACTCTTTGCTGCGCTTGGCTCAGCTGCGTCTCAGTATACCTATTACGCCTGTATCCAATATTCCAACGCTGCCTTTGCCACCGTCCTCTCCTATATGTTCCCGGCTGTAATCCTTCTGTATCAAATCGCCCTCCTGCGGCGGCTTCCCAAGTTTTATGAAACTGTGAGCGTTCTGTTCGTGACCCTTGGTGCCATCACCTGCTCTACACACTGGAATTTTTCCGCCATGCGGGTCTCATCCCTCGCGCTTGGCATCGGGATTGCCTGCGCAATCACAGCCGCCTATCACACTGTAAAACCGCAGCGGCTGCTTCGAAAATATGCCCTGGTTTCCATCATGGGCTGGGCCATGACGATTGGCGGTTTGCTGCTCCTGCTCCTTTGCAGACCTTGGACGATTTCCGTCTCCCCAAACCCTGAGCTCATCCTTCTGATGTCTGTGATTATCCTCGGTGGTACAATTCTGGCCTTTACCTGCTTCCAGGGCGGCGTGCGCATTGTCGGGAGTCTTGCCGGCAGCATTCTTGCTGCGATTGAGCCTATCGGCGCAATCGTACTGGCCGCCCTCTTTCTCAAAGTGCCCTTCACTGCGGCGGATTTGATTGGCTTTGTCTTGATCCTATCCACCATCCCCATCATCGCGTTGGGGCAGCAAAGGCAGCAGGCGGCAGAAAAAGCGTCCCAACCGGGCGGGATTCCCTGAGCCCTTGCCTGCTATAGCATATGTATATCGGTGTAAGCAACTCGACTTTGTGCCAGTTGACTGGTCAGGAAAGCAGGTTTTTATGAACCAAAATCGTCAAAAATGGCTATTTTATTTATCCTTGATTCTCTCAGGATTTGCGCTGGCTGTGCTCATCTCTCTTGTGAGCAGAAATTTGGGCACGTCAAACGGATGGCTTCACGGACTGTTTGTCACCCTGCAGCCTTTCTTTGTGGGCATCATCATGACCTACCTTCTCTACCCCCTGGCATATCAAACGGAGCAGCTTCTCTTAAAAAAGAAGGCCTCCAAAAGGCTTGCACGTGCACTCTCTGTGATCACGGCGGCCCTCTTCTTACTTTGCTTATTTTTCTTGTTCGGCGCTCTTATTCTGCCCGAACTTGCGAAAACAATCTCTGCGCTTGCGGTCAGTTTTCAGGCCATGGCAAATGATTTCACTCTTCAGGCCTCGCTGATGCTCGAGCGCTGGGGATTTCCAGCGAGCCTAATCACACAGTTGATGGATCAAATATCCAGCTCTTTTTATAACTGGCTTAAAAACGACCTCAATTCGGCGGTCAATACTCTGCTCTCTATGGTAACGGGTCTGTTTGGCGTGGCCAGAATCGCCCTGAATCTTTTTGTAGGCTTTATTGTGATGGTTTATTTATTGATCAGCCGCGATCAGTTCATTGGACAGAGCAAAAAGACACTCTATGCACTCTGCAAAAACCGCGATATTGCTGCAAAAATACTCAAGCACTTCCGCCGAATCAATGCCATTTTTGGGGGATTCCTCACGGGAAAGGTGATTGACTCCTTGATTATCGGCGTCATCTGCTTTATCTGCCTGTCAATTTTGCAGCTCCCCTACATCGTCCTCATCAGCGTTGTGATTGGCGTAACCAATATTATCCCTGTATTTGGTCCCTTCATCGGTGCGATTCCCTGCGCCTTCCTACTACTGCTGACCGACCCGGCTCAATGCCTAATCTTTATTATCTTTATTATTATTTTGCAGCAAATTGATGGCAATATTATTGGCCCGAAGATTTTAGGAGACTCAACCGGCCTTCCCGCTTTTTGGGTACTCTTTTCTCTGCTTTTATTCCAGTATTTTTTGGGCTTCTGGGGCATGATTATCGGTGTTCCCGTATTCGCGGCCATTTATTATCTGATGCGGGAGCTGGTCAACTACCTCCTTAAAAAACGCGATCTTCCTACCGCGACGAAAGAATATGTCCAAGTAGAGAAAATCAGCCAAGAAGGAGAATTTACTTATCTGAGTACAGAGAAACGCAGTTCATTCCGCAAACAAAATATCTCTAAAAAACAAGAAAGTATGGAAGAAGATAAAAAAGAGAATCCCGAAGAGCCATAGCGCCATGAGCTGATCTGCCTCTTACTTAATAAATCTGTATATAAAAACCGTTTCAGTGTGCACAAAAGATGCCACAGAAGCGGTTTTTTTGAAACGAAATTGTAATATTATACGCTAGAAAACAGAAGTATTTTCCTGTATACTAAAATGTGTGCAAAAATAGAAGAAATTTGACGAATTGAAACGAACTAAAATATTTGATTACTATTATGAGGTATCCCCATGAAAAAACGGCTTTTTTCCGCCCTATTGCTACTGGCATTATCCCTGTCTTTGACCGCCTCCGCGCTGGCTTCTTTCGACTCATATGAGAATCTAGTGCTGAGTGAAGAGGGCTTGCATTTTATACGCCGATATGAGCCTTTTGAAGAGATGGCGCATCAAATCGGTGATCAATGGTATATTGGCTACGGAACGCCCTGTGAAAAGGATGCATATCCAAATGGGATCACAGAAGAAGAGGCGGATCTGCTCTTAGAGCGTGCGCTTGCCCCCAGTGTGAACACGGTCAGGGGCTTTTTCTCTCAGCATAAATTGGAGGTGGAACAGCACCAGTTTGATGCCATGGTCAGCTTTAACTATGCCCTTGGAAGCAGCTGGACAAGCACTTCCTACCGAATCGCCAAACACTTGCTTTCCGGTGTGGATTCTATCGAGCCGACAGAAGTTGTGGATTCCATGGCCGTCTGGTGCCATGTGAAATCCCAGGTGGACGAGCAACAGTTGCAGCGGCGCATTGACGAGGCGCGTTTGCTGCTCCACGGTGACTACAGCTCCGATGCCGCCCCGGAGTATTATGCCCTGATTTTAGATCCTGCGGGCGGCAGCGTAATCAACGACACTGTTTGTTACCCTGCCGGTGCCCCTTACCAAACGCTGCCTACAGCAACGCGCGCCGGCTATCGCCTGGAGCACTGGTGTCTGGAGAACGGCGATGCACTCACGGCAGAGCGCGCAGTGGGCGAAACGCTGCGCGTGGGCGCAAAGTGGGTTCCGGCAAGCGGGCTGAGTTTTTTTGATGTGAATGAGGGCGACTGGTTCTTTTCCTATGTCTATGATCTTTACCGGGCGGGCGTAATCAGCGGCCACTCCGCAGAAGAGTTTGCCCCGCAGGATTCCGTCACGCTCTCCCAGGCGCTCAAGCTTGTGCTTTTGGCTGCGGGACATCAGGCGCAAACACCCAGCGGAAAACACTGGGCAAGCGGCTATCTGGACTACGCCGTTCAAAAAAGTTTTCTCTCTTCGGGCACACAGCAGCTTGATCAGGCGATCAGCCGCCTGAGCATTGCGCAGCTTGCGAGCAAAGCGCTGCAACTCCCCAATTCCGCAATCTCCTCCCCTTTTTCTGACTGCAGCGATGCGGCGGTGCTCTCGCTCTACCAGGCAAAGATTGTTGAAGGCAGCGAGGAGGGGGGCTCCCTGGTCTTCCACCCGGAGAGCAACATCACCCGCGCGGAAATCAGCGCGGTGATCTGGCGAATGGCAAATTATACGGAAGAAAACAAGCCGCAGCCACCTTCTGAGCCGGATCGCAGCCAGCAGATCCAATTTCAAGGCAAGTGGTTTGATATTTTGCCAACCGTCCCCGTCAACCCATACCAGAAGGCAAATTACTACACTTCAGATGGACGCATCCACTACCGCTCAAACTCCTACAGCTCTAAAACAGGCGTTGATGTTTCCGTGTATCAAAACAACATCGACTGGAAGAAGGTAAAAGATGACGGCATTGATTTTGCCATCATTCGTGTCGGCGGCCGGGGCTGGGGGTCGGAAGGAAATATTTATAATGACCGCTTGTTCGCGCAAAACATTGAGGGGGCGATTGCGGCCGGTTTAGATGTAGGCGTTTATTTCTTTTCACAGGCGATCACGGTGGAGGAGGCAAGGGAAGAGGCCCGCTATACCCTCAATGCAATCAAGCCCTATCAAAGCAAAATTACCTACCCTGTTGTCTTTGACTGGGAGCGCATTGGTGGCAGCGAGAGCAGAACCTATAACTTGGCAACAAGCACCCTCTGCGCCGCAGCCAACGCGTTTTGCAGCACGGTGGAAGCGGCCGGCTATGAGGCCATGATCTACTTTAACTGCGATGTCGGTTATCAAAAATATGACCTGAGTAAAATTCTCGGCTATAAGTTTTGGTTTGCGCAGTATGGAGTTGCGACCCCTACATTTTATTACGGCTTTGATATCTGGCAGTACAGCTCTTCGGGTTCTGTAGACGGCATCCCGGGCAGAACGGATATGAATATCGAATACATCAAGCGATAAGATAATACCGCCGCGCAGCGCGCTCAGTAAGGCGTGTTTGCGCAAAGAATTTCGCAAAAAATCACCTCATCTGTTAGGCAATATACGATACTGCACTAACAATGAGGTGATTTTGACAGCCGGGAGATATTTACATCAGTTTAGATGTGAAGTAAACCGCCATGATAAAAAACCAAACGACAAGGACAAGCATCGCATAATATGCAACAACGGTTCCCAAGAGCAAGCTGCCCAAAAGCGCCGCGGCAATCAGAGCACCGCTTAAAAAGATGGTCAGATAGTTGGTATCCGCAGGAAATACCTGCAAACGCTTTTCTGCTTTCTGCCACGCCCCTTTGTGCTGCTGCATATATCTAGAAAAGAGGCAAATCCCAACGATCACAACGAAGGCAAGGATAAAGTATCCGTAGAGCAGCGAGGTATGGGCATCATTCACCCGGCGGAAGAGCCAGACGCCAAAGATGCCAAGCCCCAAACAGATAGAGATGAGAAAAAATTCACGCTGATAAAGATAGTAAATCATCGCAAGGCCTGCAAAGGCAGGAATTCCAACCAACAAAACGGGGATGGAGCTGGCACCAATCTGCAAAATTAAAACAGAGACAGCACTCAACGAGATGAAAAACCCCGCTAGGATAAAACGAAACAGTCCAATCTTTTTGCCCCGCTTCTTGTCAAGAACAGCCCAAAGGATGCAAAAAACACTTAGAACGACCCCTGTTACCTGAAGAACGGGAAAGACCTTCAGGAGATTGTTTGCAAAATATATCTCGGAGTCCACTGATTTATAGTGAAAGAAATAGCGGTTGATCAACAGTACAATAATTTCAAGAAGAACAGCAGCGCCTACCCAATAGAGGGCGCGGCGAAGAATCTCATTTTCCTGCTCATACACCTTTGCGCGCAGTTCTTTTTCTTTTTTTGTCATAAATGAAACGCTCCTATTTTTTGCTTGCTTTCGAAATGGCACTACATCAGATTACCAGAAATCACTTAGGTTTGCAAGCCAAAATATCGATAAGAGGCGAAATGTTCCGGAAGCTGGCACAGCGCATCCACCTCACTCCAAGATGGCAACGGCGCGCACAGGGGCACCATCGGAGTTGAAAAACTTTAGCGGAAGCGCAGAAAATAAGAAAGGCGGCTCCCCTACCAACTGAGAAAGTCCGGATAGGTTTTCAATGATCACAGTGTCATGTTCCGAAAACAGCATTCGATGCCGGCTCAGAGAACGGTCACAGACCGGGTCAATTCCAATCGTATCCAAGCCCACGCCCTTTTTCCCGGTCTGGATGAGAAACTCGATCACATCAAAATCAAGACAGGGGTAGCCTTTAAAATATTGATCGCTCCCCCAATATTGCGACCAGCCGGTGTAAAAGAGGAGAAACTCTGCGGCCTCCGCCGCTTCCCTCATCGGCTTTAAATAATCCAGGCCAATGCGTGCATTGGCCCCGGCGGTGTGGCAGTCCACGACAAGGGCTCGGCCGACAAACTGCGCAGCGTCCATCTGGTCGAGCGTGCTCCGCCCCGCAAAGAGGTGGTTGGGCGCATCCATATGGGTACCCGTGTGGGAGTAGAGATTCAAAATGGTCTCGCGGAATCCATCCGCTTCATAGCTGCTGCCCGGACGCAGCGTTGGCGGCGCGGTTCCGGGGTAGACGGGCATATCCGGGGCGATCGTATGGGTTAAATCAATCACTCTCATCAGAAGGTCCTCCCTTGTGTTGTTTCTCTGCAATAGGGGGCGGCAGGCGAATGGAAGCCCTGCTCTCCCGCGATTGTTTAAATAATTTCTTCAATCTAATAGTATTGTTTTTACATCCTCCCACATAGTTTTCACTCAAACTAATATGCGGTCATAGGATGAGTAAACTCAAGTGAGGAGGATACCATGGTTCAGTCTTTTATTCAGCTTGCGCCCCACATCCAGGCGCTCATTGCAACCTTGTTTACCTGGGGAATCACAGCTCTGGGCGCGGGTGTTGTGTTTTTTTTCAGGACAGTCAGCAAAACAGTTTTGGATGCGCTGCTCGGTTTTGCCGCCGGCGTGATGATGTCCGCTTCCTTTTTCTCTCTGCTCTCCCCCTCGATTGAGATGGGTCAAGCGCTTGGCATGACACCCTGGATCATCAGCACACTCGGCTTTTTCTGCGGTGCCTTACTATTATTTGGGGGCGATCATCTATTTAGCTTTTTGTACAGGCGCAGTGAAGGAAAACTAAAAGATCAAAGAAAGCGCTGTATTATGCTCTTTTTCTCTATCACACTGCACAATATCCCCGAAGGTATGGTTGTTGGCGTGGCTTTTGGATCCCTGGCCTATGCGCTGGAGGGGGCCACACTCTCGGCAGCGATTCTCCTTGCACTGGGCATTGGAATTCAAAACTTCCCTGAAGGGATGGCTGTCAGTGTTGCCCTGCGGCGGGAAGGGCTCTCCAGAACACGATCATTTTTTTATGGGCAACTGAGCGGTATTGTGGAGCCGATCTCCGGTTTTGCGGCGGCAATCCTCGTGGGCTATGTGCAAAACTGGCTCCCCTTTTTCCTGGCATTCGCTGCCGGCGCGATGATCTATGTGGTTGTGCAGGAACTCATTCCGGAAAGCCAGAGCAATGAAAAGAAAGATATGATGTCCTTATTTACTTTAATTGGGTTTTCCGTCATGATGGTTCTGGACCTCGCTCTGGGATAGCTCTTCTTAAACGCTCCAAATAAAGGTAAAATCTGAGAAATGCTCTCCTTAAAAAAGCTTGAAATACCAAAGCTTTCCCCGATTTGAGCAAAATCTATCTTCTTTTGAAGGCAAGTTTACCAAGTTTTTCATGTTGAATTTCTTTTTGGAAATCCATATTCTATTTCCAGGAGGTATTACCATGAAAAAACGTATTTATCAAATTGCCATCGTATTCCTAAGCTTATCCATACTTACGATTAGTGTGGGTGCCGCGCAAAGCAATTACATGCCCTGCCAGCCTAAGTGGGTACAATGCTTGATTCGGCAACTGGAGTGTCGCGACGCGATGCGATCGGCCCCAACGGCGAACACCTGCCCAACACGCCCCATTGAACAGCCGCCCGCTGCACAGCAACCCGCAGAAAAACCGACGGAAGAACAGCCCCCCATCGAAACCCAGCCGACAGAGCCCCCCTCTGAACCAGAGGCAGGGAACAGCATACAGCCCTATGAGATGGAAGTCGTTTCACTCATCAATGACATCCGCCTGGGCTATGGCCTCAAGGCGCTTGCCCCCAGCGAGAAGCTCTGTGATATTGCCCGGGTCAAATCTGAAGACATGAAGCAGAACCGCTATTTTACCCACAACAGCCCGACCTATGGCTCCCCCTTTGAGATGCTGAAATATTTTGGAGTCTCCTATCGCAGTGCGGGGGAAAACATTGCCTATGGATATCGCAGCCCGAGCGCTGTGGTGGAGGCTTGGATGAATTCGCAAGGACATCGCGATAATATATTAAACCCGTCGTTCACAGAAATTGGTGTTGGCTATGTGCAAGAGGGGCACTATTGGACCCAGCTCTTCACCGCTTAAGCGCGCCACAAGGGAAGCCATCTTACCATCTCTTGCTAAAAAGCTGGAGGGAATACTCCCTCCAGCTTTTTGTGTTGCGTATTTGCTTAGTTCATAGGAATGGCTTCCTGGGTCACTTCTTCCGGAATCTCGAAATCTTCCACGCTGTCAAAGCCGCTCAGATCCATCGTGATCAACATCTTGGTAAATGTTACGGAGCTGTCCATTTCGCCATAGAGCTCTTCGCTCTGCTCCATCATCTTGGTCATGAGCTGGTTGACCATGTTCATCATATCCATCTCGTAGCGCACGGGATAGCCATTGCCGTCAATCCAAACGGTCATGGTCAGATCGCCCAGGTTGCTGTAGAGGTCTTCCCAGTCAATGTCCATATCGGCACCCATGTCGCCTATCTGCTCCATCGCATCAACAATGCCTTCGTCCTGCATCATTTTGGCCATAGAAGCGCCGGTGAGAGTGATGGTGTATTTGCTTGCGGAGACACCATTGACCGTCTCATCGCCAAGTTTCTTTGCGGAGGCCTGGTTTTCTGTGTAGAGATCTTTTCCGCTGAGACCTGAGAGCTGGTTGAGCTCTTCAAATTCACTCATGTCAACGCTATAAGACATCCAGTAGCCCATCATGCCCATATAGAGGTTCAGGGTGTCCCCCTCCTGAACTGCGTAGAGGCCAAGGTTCATCGCGCCGCCAAGCTCTTCCATGTTCAGGTTCACATCACCCTTAAGCTTGAGGGGCTCGTTGATCAGCGAGAAAGTCATATCTGCGTTCAGAGCGGTTTCCTCCGCCTCTTCGCCGTCAAAGACTTCTACCATGGCCATATCAATGACGGCCTTGCCTTCCATGCTTTTTGCTGCGGAGAGCTTTTCGTCCGCTGCGATCAGGGTGTCAACGACGGAAGCACCGCCGCCGCCGCAGGCCGCAAGGGCAAAGATCATCGCGCAGGCGCACAGAAGTGCACTCAGCTTTTTAGTAATTTTCATATCATAGTTCCTTTCTTCTTTTCAATTTATACCTTATTTTTTTGCAAAAGATAGATCGTCCGCAATTTATGTTACCACAGATTCACCCTTTTGTCTTCCTTTTTCTGCAATTGTCGCCGTTTTGTAACTAATTTCAAGCATGGGAAGACGTTAAAACAGGCTCAATTGGCTGCTCTCGGGCATATTGCCGAGCGCACCGATTTCCCGCAGCTGCACAACATGGGATTTTGAGAGCTTCTGGCAGCAGTCAAGCAGCTCCTCCTCGGACAGGAATACGTTTCCCTTCCGGTTTTCCAAAAGCGATTGCGCAGCCGTCAGGCCAAGGCCCGGCAGGGAGGTGAAGGGCGGGATTAAACTGCCCGTTTCCTCCTTGATAAGAAAGAGGCGCGCGTCAGAGCGGTAGAGATCCGGCCGCTCAAACTGGAATCCCCGCAGATAAAACTCATAACAGACCTCCATGGTCACAAGGGTGTCCTTTTCCACGGGGTCAGGGTTTTCTTTGGCCTTGATCTGGGCGCGCTTATGGAGCAAGACCTCCTTGCCAAGGCACATCGTTGTGGCATCAAAGGCTTTGGCGCGGATTGAAAAGTAGGCGGCGTAAAATGCCAGAGGCCGGTGCACTTTAAACCAGGCGACGCGGAAGGCCATCATCACATAGGCAACAGCATGTGCCTTTGGAAAGAGATACTTAATTTTTTTACAGGATTCGATATACCACGCGGGGACGCCGCGCGCCTCCATCTCCTGCTGGCTGCCCGGCGGCAAGCCCCTCCCCTTGCGGACGGATTCCATGATCTTAAAGGCCAAAGGCGCTTCCATTCCGCATTTGATCAGATAGAGCATAATGTCGTCTCGGCAGCCGATCGCCTCTCGGACACTTGCAGTGTTGCTGAGGATTAAGTCCCGCGCATTGCCAAGCCATACGTCCGTCCCGTGGGAAAAGCCGGAGAGACGCACCAGCGTGTCAAACTGTTCGGGCATCGTGTCTTCGAGCATGCCGCGCACAAAGCCTGTGCCGAATTCGGGAATGGCGACGGCGCCCGTGGGGCCGAGTATGGGGTCATCCGTGAAGCCGAGCGCCTCTGATGAGGTAAAAAGACTCATGGTCTCCGGGTCGTCCAAGTGAATTTCCGTTGCCTTGACCCCGGTTAAATCCTCGAGCATACGGATCATGGAGGGGTCGTCATGCCCGAGAATGTCCAGCTTAAGAAGGTTGGACTCCATAGAATGATATTCAAAGTGTGTCGTAATAATGTCTGTTCCTGTGTCGTCCGCCGGGCGCTGCACGGGGCAGAAGTCGTAAATCTCCTTATCCTGCGGGATCACCACCATGCCGCCGGGGTGCTGGCCGGTGGTGCGCTTCACGCCCGTGCAGCCGAGTGTGAGCCGCTCTTCCTCCGCCCGGCTCACCGTCAATTCGCGCTTTTCAAGGTACTTTTTCACATAACCAAAGGCAGTCTTCTTTGCCACCGTGCCAATCGTTCCGGCACGAAAGACATGTTCTTCCCCAAAGAGCTCAAAGGTATGCCGGTGGGCACGCGCCTGATATTCCCCCGAAAAGTTCAGGTCAATATCCGGCACCTTGTCGCCGCCGAAGCCAAGAAAGGTCTCAAAGGGGATGTGAAATCCGTCCTTCTCATAGGGCTCTCCGCAGGAAGGGCAGTTGGCATCCGGCATGTCCGCGCCGCAGCCATACTCCTCCCCGGCGGTAAAATCGCAGTGCTTACAGTTGGGGCAGCGGTAGTGCGGGGGGAGCGCGTTGACCTCGGTGATGCCCGCCATATAGGCGACCACGGAGGAGCCGACCGAGCCGCGGGAGCCGACCAGGTAGCCGTTCTCCAGGGAGTTCTTTACCAGTTTCTGTGCGGACATATAGATCACGTCGTATTTGCAGCCGATGATATCCCCAAGCTCCATCTCCACGCGGCGGGTCACAAGTTCCGGCGGGCGCTCCCCATAGAGCTCGTGAACGCGGCCCCAGACCAGCTCCTGCAGCTCCTCGGCGGAGTTTTCAAGTTTTGGCGTGAAAAGCCCCTCCGGCAGAGGGCTGACGTGCTCACAGAGACCGGCCACGTAATTGGTATTGCGCACCACCACCTCGTAAGCGGTCTCCTCACCCAGATAGGAAAATTCCTCAAGCATTTCGTCCGTGCTGCGGAAATAGAGCGGATTCTCTGCGTCCGCATCCGGAAAATCTTTGACATCCAGAAGAATGCTCCGGTAGATCTCATCTTCGGGATCGAGAAAGTGGACATCCCCCGTGGCACAGACCGGTTTACCCAGCTCTTTGCCCAGTCGGACAATGGTCTGGTTCCACTCTCTGATCTGCTCCGGGCCCTCCGCCTTGGTTCTCCCCTGCCTGTCCGGCCGATACATAAAGGCGTTATTGCTCACAGGTTGAATTTCTAAATAATCGTACCAAGATGCAATGCGCTTTAGCTCCTGCCAGCTCTTCCCCCGCATGACGGCCTGGTATACCTCGCCGGCTTCACAGGCGGCACCAATGAGAAGGCCTTCTCGGTTTTCGTTGATCAGACTTTTGGGCATGATGGGCACACGTTTGAAGTGCTCCAGATGGGAGAGGGAGACCAGTTTATAGAGGTTGCGAAGGCCTGTCTTGTTTTGCACCAGAAGGATCAAGTGCCGCGGCATGCGCCTGCCTTTGCCAAGCTTTGTGTTTTTCGCCATCGCGGGGTTGATCTCCTGCAGCCGATGGATCTCCCGCGCGCGCAGCTTCTCCCGAAAGGCGATCAGCAGATACGCAACGGTGAGCGCATCATCCACCGCGCGGTGATGCTGGAAATCCGGCAGCTCCAGATGTCGCGCCAGCAGATCGAGTTTATAGCGGCTGAGATCCGGCAGCAGATTTTGCGCCAGCGCCAGGGTGTCCAAACTTGTCGCGGTGAAATCAATCCCGTACCGTGCGCAGCCCTCTGCAAGGAAGCCCATGTCAAAGGGGGCGTTGTGTGCGGCGAGTGGGCGCCCGTCCGCAAAGGCTAAAAAAGCGCGAAGCGCCTCCTCCTGCGTCGGTGCATCCGCCACCATCTCGTCTGTAATGCCCGTGAGTTGCGTAATCTCCGGCGGAATCGGCTTTTCCGGCTTGACAAAGGTCTGAAAGCGCTCCGTGATTTCGCCGCCTTCCAGCAGCACAGCGCCGATTTCTGTCAGGCGCTCTGTCTTGGGGTTCAGCCCTGTCGTCTCAATGTCAAAGGCGACAATGGGACCGTCCAGAGAGCCGTCCTGTGTGCCGGAAACCACAAGGCGCTCGTCCACATTGTTTAGAAAATACGCCTCAATCCCGAGGAGAACCTTAATCTTTCCCTTGGCCGCGTTCCAGGCGTCCGGAAAGGCGTGCACCACGGCATGGTCTGTGATTGCAATGGCCGGATGCTTCCAGGCGATGGCGCGCTCAATGACCTTCTTCACATCGGTCAAGGCATCCATGGAAGACATTTGGGTGTGCAGGTGCAGCTCCACGCGCGCTTCCTTCGCCACGTCAAGGCGCGCGGGCTTCTCCACCTGCCAGATCAGCTGCGGCTCGAGAACCATTTCATTGTCAAAACGGTTGATCGTCAGCCTGCCTTGCACCATCAGGCGCTGCCCCTCTTTCACAGCAGAAATAATGGGTGCTCCCTCTTCCGCATCCATAAACTTATGGATCCGAATGGAGCCGCTGTAATCGGTCAGCGCAAAGCTGATCACCCAGGCACCGCGCTTCTTTAGTTCCCGATGTGCCACATCAAAGACATCGCCCTCGATCACAACAGTTTTCATATCCAGATGCAGCGTCTCGATGGCAAGCGGCTTGCGCTTAATGGCCTGTCCGCCAAAGATGCGCCGGGGGCCCCCGCTCTCCCCCTTTTTCTTTCGGCGCTGTTCCACACTCCCCTGCAGTGCTTTCTGGCGCATCGCCTCGGTCTGTTGAAAAATGCTTGTCTCCGCTTCCGCCTGCTCTTCCGGGTTGCTCTCGCCGCGCTGCTGCGTTTCTGGAGCAGCTTGATATTCTTCGGTGGGAGAGGACTCTGCTGGCTCTGCTGTGCGCGCGCCTTTTTCCGGCTGCGCGGCCCTTTTCTGCCGCACCTCCGGGGCAGGTTCCCCGCTGATCTCCGCTTGAGAAACCGGGATCAGGCGCAGCGTTTCCATCTGATAGAGCTGCGCGAGTTCTACTTCCGCCGCCGCAAGCAGTGACGCATCCAGGGCCTCTTCGCTATAGACCTCCACCAGCATGCGGCGGCTCTTCTCTTCAATCTGAGCGCGCGATATCTGCCAGCCCACGGTCGCCTCCCGCAAGGGGGAGGAGGATGGCTGATATGCGGTAAATAATTCAAAAAAAGGTATGGTTTGCAAGGTCTTCCTCCCTCTCACTACAAGCCGTCAATCTGCTTCATCAGCTCGTCCACCAAAGCCTCCTCCGGAAAACGACCGATAATCTCTCCTTTGCAAAATAACAAGCCCACGCCGTCCCCGGCCGCAATGCCGACATCGGCAGCAGAAGCCTCCCCCGGCCCGTTCACTGCACAACCCATCACTGCAACGGTAATCGGCTTGCACACGCCGCTCAGGCGGCGCTCCACTTCTTCGGCCAGGGAAATCAGATCAATCTTCGTGCGCCCGCAGGTGGGGCAGGCGATCACATCCGGGCCCTCCCGCCGAAGCCCTGTCGCCTTTAGGATATCCCGCGCAAGCAAGACCTCCTCGATCGGATCCGCCGTCAAAGTCACGCGGAAGGTATCCCCGATGCCCAGCGCCAAAAGCCCCCCGATGCCAATAGCAGACTTAATCGTCCCCATGTGCCGTGTGCCGGCCTCTGTGACCCCCAGGTGCAGCGGGCAGTCGGAGACTTCGTGCATCAGCTGATAGGCCCGCATAGTAACAGGGACACTGGAGGATTTTAGGGAGACGCAGATGTCTTCGAAATCAAAGCGGCGGAGCAGCGCTACCTGCCCCAGTGCCGACTCCACCAGCGCCTCCGGGGTCACGCCGCCGTGCTTTGCCAGGAGCGGTTTTTCCAGTGAGCCGCCGTTGACACCGATACGGATGGGGACCTTCTTCTCAAGGCAGGCGTTTGCCACGGCTTTGACCCGTTCCGGCGCGCCGATGTTTCCCGGGTTGATCCGGATTTTATCCGCACCTGCGTCGATGGCCGCGAGCGCGAGTTTATAGTCAAAATGGATGTCCGCCACGAGAGGAATCGAAATTTGCTCCTTAATCTTTGCAATGGCGGATGCAGCTGCCTTGGTCGGCACGGCAACACGGATGATTTCACAGCCCGCAGCAGAGAGGCGACGGATTTGAGCCACCGTCGCCTCCACGTCCTCCGTATCCGTATTGCACATGGACTGGATGCGCACCGGGGCACCCCCGCCGATGGGCACCCCGCCGATCATAATTTGCCTGGTCATATCCTAGATCCATCCTTTCCAACAGGGCAGCAAGTTAAGATAAGCTCATAGACCTCCGTTTTGGTCAAATCACGAGCTTCCAAACATCTTGAAAGGTGACTAAAAGCATCAGGAGCATCAAAAGCAGCAGAAACGTTGCATTGAGATATTGCTCGATTTTGGGGTTTAATTCCCGTCTGGTCAAAAGGTGATATCCAGCTCCAATTAACAGAAGGAAGATCCTCCCCCCATCGAGCGCCGGGATGGGCAGCATGTTGATGATGGCAAGGTTCACTGCCACCAGCGCAATGATCCCGCATACATTTTGCAGGCCGGCAAAGACACTCTGCGTTACGGAGCTGGCCTTAGAGCTGGTTTCGCCAATGAGAGAGACAATCCCGACAGGGCCCGCCAGGTCGCCAAAGCCCGCGTCTCCCTGTGCGATCATCTGCAGGCCCATCCAGACAGAGCGGGCATAAAAGCCCGTCGTATCGATGCAGTGTTTTAGAATTGTCACCGGGGTCACCGGCAGCTGCGTAAAGTTAATACCAAAGCGGTAATATTCCTCGCCCCAGCTGTTGGTGTCCAAGTATGGAATCATGGTGAAGTTGCCCAGTGTGACAAGTTCTCCGTCTCTTTTGACCGAGAGCTCCATATCCTTCCCGCCGGAAAGGTCTAAGCGGGTTTTCACCTCCGGCACTGTACGCACCTTGTGCCCGTTGATGGAGACGATCCGGTCACCCACCACAAGCGTGCTATCTCCGCTGGTGGAAAACTGCGGTGAAAGCTCGGCAATCACAGGCGCAGTTAAGACGGGGTTTGCAATGGTCAGGGCCAGAACAATAAAAAAGCCCAAGAGCAAATTCATGAAGGAGCCCGCACAGAGAATGATTAGTTTTACCCAGAGCGGTTTTTTGTTGAAGGAGCGGGGATTTTCCGTCTCCTCATCCTCACCTTCCATCGCACAAAAGCCGCCGATGGGAAAGGCGCGCAGGGAATAGAGCGTCTCCCCCTTCTGTTTGGAGTAGATCTTCGGCCCCATACCAAGGGCAAACTCATTCACCTGCACATTGAGCTTTTTGGCGGTAATATAGTGTCCCCATTCATGTACCGCAATGAGCACACCAAAGAGGAAGATCGCAAGGATAATATAGAGCAGCAAATTGATTCACCTCAAATTATGATAGCCAAAGAAAGCTAAGCCCCTGCCCGCAAGCCCATACAAGCAGGGGGAAAGTTTGTGTTTCCCCGGCATGGATGCAGCGGGCTGCCGCGTGAAAAGATCCGCCGCGACGGAAGATCAGCCCCGACTCGCGAGGGTATGCGGGAGACACAGCTACAGGATACCCTAAGAATGCCCGGCCAGTCGCCGCGCTTCCCCATCCGCCGCGTAAATGTCCTCAAGCGAAGACACTTCGCTCAGGGGAATGCGAGAGAGCGCCGTTTCCACCAGCCTTGGAATGTCCATAAAGCCAATTTCACCGGCCAGAAAGCGAGCCACCGCAACTTCGTTGGCGCCGTTGAGGATCGCAGGGGCAGTCTTGCCGGTTTTTGCGGCCTCCATCGCAAGCTGCAGCGCGGGGAAGGCGTGGAGATCGGGCGCGGCAAAGCGCAGCGGGCCGCACGCAAGCAGATCCAGCGCGCTTCCCGGGCCGGGTACGCGCTGGGGATAGGTCAGGGCGTATTGAATCGGCACGCGCATATCCGGAGCACCCAGCTGCGCGAGCATCGCATTATCACAGTATTCCACCAAAGAGTGAATAATGCTTCCCGGATGAACCAAGACGGATATTTTCTCCGGCGGCAGGGAAAAGAGCGCCATCGCCTCTAAAAACTCCAGCCCTTTATTCATGAGTGTGGCAGAGTCAATGGTCACCTTGGCACCCATGGTCCAGTTGGGGTGTTTTAAAGCTTGTGCAACCGTGACCTGCTCCAGCTCCGCCCGGGAAGCGCCGAAGAAGGGGCCGCCCGAGGCGGTAAGGATCAGCCGCTTGATCTCTTCGCCGCCGCGCGAGCCCTGCAGGCACTGAAAAATAGCGGAGTGCTCCGAATCCACGGGGATAATTTCGGCGGCATGGCGCGCCGCCTCCGCCATCACCAGCGGGCCGGCGCAAACCAGCGTCTCCTTGTTGGCCAGGGCGATGCGTTTTCCCGCGCGAATTGCGCAAAGTGTCGGCGTAAGGCCTGCAATTCCAACAATGGCAGTGACGACGGTGTCCGCCCCCTCAAAGGAAGCCACCTCCAGCACCCCTTCCCTGCCGGAGGCCACGCGGATGCTCGTATCCGAGAGCCGCACTCTCAAATCAGCGGCGGCGGTTTCATCCGCCGCCGCTATCAACTCTGGCTGCAATCTTCTTGCCTGGCGCTCCAGAAGCACTGTGTTCTTCCCGGCGGCCATTGCCGCGACCGGAATGCCGCAGCGTTCGGCAACTTCTATCGTCTGGGTTCCGATTGAACCGGTGGAGCCCAGGATGGAAATTTTTTGTTTCATGTGATCAACCCCAAATCATTGTACACTTGTAAATGCCGGTATCAGCATGATTAAGATCTCGATGAAAGGCGCACAGAAAATGACGCTGTCAAAGCGGTCCAGAACGCCGCCGTGACCACGGAAGACGGTACCATAATCCTTGATGCCGTTTTGCCGCTTGACATAGGAAAAGGACAGGTCCCCAATTTGCGACACTGCGCTGCCAAAAAATCCGTACGCCAGCAAGTAGAGATAGTGCACCTCAAGGAGCATGACGTGGCTGACAATCCAGCCGTATAACAAAATCGCAATCGTGCCGCCCAAAAGCCCCCCAAGCGAGCCCTCCACTGTTTTTTTGGGGGAAATGCCCGGGGCGAGCTTGTGTCTTCCAAATAATATGCCCGCGAACATGGCCATTGCATCCGAAAGGAAGGGAATGACAATGGGCACCAAAATATAGGCTATGCGCAGGGGGTTTTGCCCGATACGGACGAGGGAGGAGAGAAAGTAGGGCACAAAGACGGAAAAGAAGAAGACCCCGCCGATCAGGCCAATCTCCACTCTGTACTTGCTCGGAGGCGCCTCGAGAAAGATCAGCGCAACATAGAGAAGCATGCCGATCAATGCCGGCAGCTGCCCCTCCCCATAGAAGACCCAAAAGGGAATGGCGGCGGAGAGCACCATGGAGTAGAGCTGGATTCGAGCGTGCCTGAGCCCCAACGCGCGGCCGATTTCGTAAGAGGCGACGAGCGAGAGGAGTGCAACTAGAATCGGCGTATATAGGATTGGAAGAAAGAGGAGAACCCATAGTAAAATGGGTGTGCCAATGGTTGCAACAATAATTCGACTTCGCAAGCTTACACTCCCCCAAATCTGCGCTGTCTACGTTCGTATTCCAACAAGACACGCCGAAGTTCCGCCGTGCCAAAGTCCGGCCAGAGCACGTCGGTAAACACATATTCCGCATAGGCAGACTGCCAAAGCAGAAAGTTGGAAATGCGGATTTCTCCGCTGGGGCGCACCACGAGATCCGGATCCGGTATTCCGGCGGAAAACAAGCTGCGCTCGATATCCTCTTCGCGAATTGCATCCGGATCGAGTTTCCCGTCGACGCATTCTTTCGCCAATTTTCTTGTGGCGCGAAGCAGTTCGTCTCTCCCGCCGTAATTGAGGCAGATGTTCACCTCGATTTCCGCGCGGTATGCCTTTGAAATGCGCTGCGTTTCGTCGCAAAGCTGGCGCAGGCGGGGTGAAAGCGGGCTGAGATCGCCCAAAAAACGAAGTCCGATGCGATCTTTTGCCATCTTTTCAGCTGCTTCCAGCAGGTATTTCTCCAATAAGCCCATAATCGCGCCGACTTCTTCTTCCGGCCGCTTCCAGTTTTCCGTTGAGAATGCGTACACAGAGAGAAAGGGAATTCCAAGGTTTTTGCACTCGGTTGCGATCAGGCGGAAGGTTTCCGCGCCCGCGGCGTGTCCCGCGGTGCGCGGCAGCCCGCGCTGCTTGGCCCAGCGCCCGTTCCCATCCATAATGATGGCCAGGTGCTTGGGCAGCCGCGCCGCCTCCAGATGCGTCCTGACCGCTGCGCGCTGTTTTCTCCAAAAAGCCATAACAGCGCTTACAGCTCCATGAGCTCAGCTTCTTTTTTCACCGTCAGCTCGTCGATCTCTTTGCAGCGCTTGTCGGTCATCTCCTGCATATCCTTTTCACATTCCTTCAAGTCGTCCTCTGTCAGCTCAGACTTTTTCTTCATCGCTTTGAACTTTTCCATCGCGTCGCGGCGAATATTGCGGATGGCCACCTTGCCGCTTTCACCGTATTTCTTCACCTGCTTGGAGAGATCCCGGCGTCGCTCCTCCGTCAGCTGCGGGAAGGCAAGGCGGATGACCTTTCCGTCGTTTTGCGGGTTGATGCCCAGATCGGAGACCTGAATGGCCTTCTCAATGACTTTGAGCAAGCTCGCGTCCCAGGGCTGAATGGTCAGTGTGCGGGCATCCGTGGTCGCAATGGCAGCTACCTGCTGGATCGGCGTCTCTGTCCCGAAGTATTCCACTGTGATGCGATCGAGAACTGCGGGATTGGCGCGCCCCGCGCGCACAGAGGCAAAGTCACCGATGACCACATCCACCGTTTTGCCCATTTTCACATCATATTCCTGATACATCTCTTTCATGATTTTACAGCCTCCTCAACAATTGTTCCAATTTGCTCGCCCATCACGGCGCGCAAAATATTTTCCGGGTCTTTGAGCGCAAAGAGCATCACAGGAATTTTATTATCCATAGAAAGGGATGTTGCCGTCAGATCCATCACCTGTAAGTGCTCTCTTAATACTTCGTCATAGGAAATACTGTCATACTTTACCGCACTGGGATCCAGCTTGGGATCTGCACTATAGACACCGTCAATATTTTTAGCCAGCAGGATAATGTCTGCGCCGATCTCCGCCGCGCGAAGAACCGCAGCCGTGTCGGTTGAGAAATAGGGGTTCCCGGTTCCGGCGCCGAAGATCACCACGCGTTTTTTTTCCAAATGGCGGATGGCTTTGGAGCGAATATAGGGCTCGGTCACCGAGCGCATCTCAATGGCAGACTGCACCCGCACCGGAATGCCTTTTTGCTCAAGCACATCCGCAACGGCGAGGCAGTTGATCACCGTGGCAAGCATGCCCATGTGGTCTGCCCTGCTGCGCTCCATGCGATCGCCGCCGTCCTTCAATCCGCGCCAGAAGTTTCCTCCGCCCACCACGATGCCGATTTCGACACCGAGGGCGACACAGCGGGCAATCACATCGCACACGGTTCCTATCATCGAAAAATCAAGACCTCTGGAGGCTTCCCCCGCGAGGGCTTCTCCGCTTATTTTTAAGAGTATCCGTTTATATTTTGGATCGCTCATACTAAACTCCTCTCGATACCTTTGCTCTGGATTTTCTTAGTTCTATGTATTCTAATATATATTTCATCGTTTGCAAAGGGGATAATCAAAAGTTTTTCCTTTTTCCGCTCAAATCAACAGAAGATGTTTGACCCCTTACCGGAAAGCCGGCCTATGACATTGATGCACCCAAAACGCGGCGGCGCTCTCCCATGCCTGCAAGCGCTTCCTTTTCCCTCCGGGGTTTGAGTTTTTCTGATGGGCGCAGGCTCACATGTCCCCGCCTCCGGGTTTTCTCCTTTACAGAGCTGCGGATCAAGCTTATAATGGAGAGAATGGTCAGTGAGTTCGGGTCATTTCGGAAGGAGCGTTTTTGTCCATGCTGCAAAGCTTTGTCGTGTCGGTTCAAGCGGTTCTTCCCCTGTTCTTGATGATGCTGCTGGGATTCTTTGCCCGCTGCATGCATTTTGTGGAGGAGAAGGAAGTCAAACGCTTCAATGGCTTGATTTTTAATATTCTCTTTCCATTCTTAGTATTTCATAATCTGTATCAGAGTGACCTCTCAAGTGTGTTTGATGCGAAGTTGATCTTCTATAGTGTATTTGCTACGCTTTTCATTTTTATCATCTCTTTTCTCATCATTCCAAAAATTGAAAGGGATGATGAGAGCCGCGGCGCCATGATTCAAGCGATCTACCGCAGCAACTATGTCCTGTTGGGCATCCCTCTGGTCTCGAATATTTATCCAAACAGCGATCTTGGAATGATTGCCGTCTGCATCGCCTTTCTGATCCCGGTCTATAATATTTTAGCTGTGATCGTGTTGGAATACTATCGCGGCGGGAGGGTCACAGCTTCGCAGCTGTTTCTGGGCATGGTCAAAAACCCGCTGGTGATCGGCTGTGTTGCAGGGCTTTTGGCCATCCCCTTCCCGATCCCCTCTTTAGTTGGGCAAACCATTTCCCACCTCGCCTCTGCCGCCACCCCCATGGCCCTCATCCTCTTGGGTGCTTCTTTCCAGCTGAAAAGCAACCCAAAGCTGCGGCGCAATATATGGATCTGCACGGCTTCCCGGCTGATGATTGTTCCGGCCATCTTTCTCTCCATTGCGGTTGCGCTTGGGTTTCGGGGCATGCCCTTTGTAGTTTTAATCGCCGTCTTCACCACGCCCTGTTCCGTCTCATCCTTCACCATGGCCCAGCAGATGGACAGCGACGCGGAGCTCTCCGGCGCCATTGTGGTATACACCTCCGCGCTCTCCTGCTTCACCATGTTCTTCTGGACTTTCTTGTTCCATCAAATCGGGGTGTTTTAAGATCGCCCCCCAAGCGTTTCTGCCTGTGCCCCGAAACTGATTCCAACGGGAGGTTGGCAATGAGAGAATTTATCATTGGAAAAAATGATGCCGGCCAGCGTCTCGACCGCTGGCTCATAAAAAACTTTCCGGCGCTTCCCCCTGCTCTCTTGCACAAGCACATCCGCTTGAAACGGATCAAATGCAACGGGAAACCCATCAAAGCGGAGCAGAAACTACAGCTGGGGGATCGGCTTTCGCTGTATGTCAATGATGAGTTCTTTGAACTGCCTGCTGCGGAGCGCTCTTATCTCCTGATTAAAACACCGCAGCTGCAACTCATTTATGAGGATGAGAATCTGCTCCTTGTGGATAAGCAAGCGGGGATCTCGGTGCACCCGGATGAATCAGAGCGGGTCAACACGCTCATCACGCATATTCAGGCCTATCTCTACCAAAAGCAGGAGTGGAAGCCGGAGGAGGAGAGAAGCTTTGCCCCCGCGCTTTGCAACCGACTTGACCGCAACACCGGCGGTATTGTGATCGCCGCAAAAAACGCCGAAACACTGCGCAGGATCAACCGGGCGATTGCACAGCGCGAGATTGAAAAATACTACCTCTGCATCATTCTCGGTAAAATTGAGCCGCCCGCCGGCGTCTTGGACGACATGTTGCAGCGGGATCGGGCAAGGAAACGGGTCTCCGTTCTCAAGGGTCCCAAAGCAGGCGGGCAGCACGCCGCTATGGAGTACCGCACACTTCAGAGCCGCAATGGGCTCTCTCTGCTCGAATGCCGCTTGATTACCGGACGCACCCACCAGATCCGCGTTCAGCTGGCGCATGCCGGGCACCCGCTTTTGGGGGATCAGAAATACGGATCTCCGCAGGAGAATCAGCGCTATGACCGGCGCCATCAGGCGCTCTATTCCTATAAGCTCCGCTTCTCTTTTTCCGCCCAAGAGGGAATGCTTTCCTACCTGAATGGGAAGACTTTTTATGTCCCAAAGGTTGATTTTGCGCAAGAGTATTTCCCGCATTCTCAGGGATAAGCCCCCTGCCGTTTCCCATGTTTCTTTTGCTGTGGATATTAAGGTGAAAAATTGATATTTTTAGTTGACTTTTCACAAGTTCTTGTTTATAGTGATAGCCGCTATGCTTTTTTGTAATTTCGACCGAAAGAAACGGGGGAGGATACGTGTCCAAAGAGCTCATCCGCTTGACGGATTGTGTCATGCAATTTGACAACGACATTGTCTTAGATCGTTTGAATCTATATATCAATGACCACGAGTTTCTCACGCTGCTCGGGCCGAGCGGCTGCGGGAAAACAACCACCCTGCGCATCATCGGCGGTTTCCAGACACCGACCTCCGGTACCATCACCTTTGGCGGCAAGATCATCAACGATGTTCCGCCGCACCTGCGCCAAATCAATACCGTATTTCAGCGATATGCCCTCTTTCCTCATCTGGATGTCTATGAAAATATTGCCTTTGGGCTTCGGCTCAAACGCCAGTTTTCAGAGACTGAAATTGCGGATCGTGTGACAGAAATGCTGGAGCTGGTGAGCCTTCGGGGTTTTGAAGCCCGGAAGGTTACTTCTCTTTCCGGCGGTCAACAGCAGCGTGTTGCCATTGCGCGGGCGCTGATCAACCGCCCACAGGTGCTCCTGCTCGATGAGCCGCTCGGCGCGCTGGATTTGCGTTTGCGGAAGGATATGCAAAATGAACTCAAGCGCATTCAGCAGCAGCTGGGCATCACCTTTGTCTATGTCACCCATGACCAGGAGGAGGCACTGGCCATGAGCGACACCGTGGTCGTTATGGATCAGGGGCGCATCCAGCAGATCGGAAGGCCTGAAGATATTTATAATGAGCCGAAAAACGCCTTCGTCGCGGACTTTATCGGTGAATCCAACATACTCGACGGCATCATGATTGAGGACTATAAAGTTGAGTTTTTTGGCCGGAAGTTCCGCTGCGTCGACAAGGGCTTTGCCCCGAGGGAAGCGGTTGACGTTGTCATCCGTCCGGAGGACATTGACATTGTGGCACCCGAGCAGGGGCATCTCTCCGGCGTCGTCACCGCCATTACCTTCAAAGGGGTTCACTATGATGTGATCGTGGACTTTAAAGGCTTTAAATGGCTCATTCAAACCACAGATTTTCAACCCATCGACTCCACCATTGGCATTCGTCTGAATCCCGAGGACATCCATATTATGAAAAAGAGCGATTACTCCAATCAGTTTGGAGATTATAGCTCCTATTCGGCGGAATATGATGAAATCAGCGATCCCACGGATCCGGACGAAGAAAATGAGGATGACGCGGATGAAGAATAGACTTGCCGCCTCCCCCTATCTCCTTTGGATGCTTGTTTTCATCCTTGCCCCGCTTGCGGTGGTGGTCTATTTCGCGCTTACTGACAGCAAGGGGCTGCTGACGCTCTCCAATCTCGTGGCGCTGAAACCATATATCCCTATTTTTCTCACCTCTATTTTAATGGCCCTGATTGCCGCGGTGATCTGCCTGTTGATCGGCTATCCCGTTGCCTACTGCATGTCCATGGCCTCCCCCAGGCAGCAGCGCTTTCTCATGATGCTGGTGATGCTCCCCATGTGCATGAGTTTCCTCCTGCGCACGCAGGCTCTGGTCTCTCTGATGGAGGATACGGGCATCATCAACCAGTGGCTCGGCTATTTGGGTTTTGGCCCCCTCCCGCTCACGCGAAACAGCGGCGCGGTCATTTTGGGCATGGTGTATAACTTTCTCCCCTACATGATCTTGCCCCTCTACACGGTCATATCAAAAATTGATCCCAGATTGATTGAGGCGGCACAGGACTTGGGCTGCGACAGCAGGCAGACCTTTCTGCGGGTCATTCTCCCCCTGAGCAAGACCGGCATCATTTCCGGTTTTACGATGGTTTTTGTCCCGGCGGTGAGCACCTTTTATATCTCCAAAAAGCTCGGCGGGACAAGCACTGTGCTCATCGGAGACGTGATTGAATCCCAGTTTAAAACCGTCTATAACCCCCATCTGGGCGCGGCGATGTCCCTGGGCCTGATGGTTCTAGTGCTGCTGTGCATCTTCCTGATGAACCACTTCACAGAGGAAGAGGAAGAAGGGGTGATGACGCTGTGAAAACCTTCACAAAAGTATTTACCTTCCTTGTTTTCGCCTTCTTGTATATTCCTATTTTTGTCCTCATTATCGCCTCTTTCAATGCCGGATACGGCATTACAGTCTTTCAAGGCTTTACGCTCCAAAACTACGGGGAGCTGCTGCGCGACGGTGTCCTGCTCCCGCTGCTTCAAAACTCCTTGATCCTCGCGATCTCCTCCTCGCTCCTGGCGACCGTCATCGGAACACTGGCCGCCATCGGCATCCAATCCATGTCCGCAAAGCTCCGCTCACTTGTCCTATCGGCCACAAACATCCCGCTGACGAACCCCGATATTGTCACCGGCGTTTCGCTCGCACTGCTCTTTAGCTTTCTTGGCACCCTGATGAAGATGGAGGGTATTTTGGGCTTTGCGACGCTCTTGATTGCCCACGTCACCTTCAACCTGCCCTACGTCATCCTCAACGTTTTGCCAAAGCTGCGGCAGATGGACCCCTCCCTGCGGGACGCGGCCTTAGACCTGGGCTGCAAGCCCATGCAGGCGTTTTTCAAGGTCACCATTCACGAAATCTTCCCCGGCATTCTCTCCGGTTTTATTATGGCCTTTACGATGTCCCTCGACGATTTTGTCATCAGCTATTTTGTGACCGGAACCAGCTTTATTACCCTCCCGGTGGAGATCTATAGCTATGTGAAAAAACCCTTACCCTCAAAGATCTACGCGCTCTTTACCCTGGTGTTTTTCTCTATCCTTCTCCTGATGATTCTGATGAACCTTCTGCAGGCGAGAGATGAGAAAAAACGCCGCAGCAAACTCTTTGCCAAATAGGCGGCGGATCAGCCGCACAGATGCAACGGGCGGACACTTCAAAACCCAAGGGGTTACGCACTGCCAGCCGGGACGAATCGCTTCCGGCTGACCGTCATCATTTAAAAGGAGGCTCTAACATGAAAAAGAACTACTTTGCTTCTGCCCTGGCGGCAATCTTCCTCTCCCTCGCCCTTGCCGCGCCTGCGGCTCTTGCCGCCCCGAGTGAGGGCGTAACCATTGATGTCTTCAACTGGGGGCAGTATATTGCCGACGGATCGGGCGGTTCCATTGACGTCAACAAGGCCTTTACGGAGGCCACCGGCATCAAGGTCAACTATATCACCTTTGAGAGCAACGAGTCCATGTATGCCAAGCTCCTCTTTGGCGGCGCGAACTACGATGTCATCATCCCCTCTGACTATATGATTGCAAGGTTGATCGAAGAGGACATGCTCGCGGCGATCAACTACGACAACATACCCAACTATCGCTATATGGATGAAGAATTCAAACAGCAAAGCTATGATCCGGAGAGCCTCTACTCCGTCCCCTACACCTGGGGAACCGTTGGCTTGATCTACAACACAAAGTTTGTCACCGAGGAGGTCAGCAGCTGGGATCTGATGTGGAACGAAGCTTATGCGGATAAAATACTGATGTTTGACAATCCGCGGGATGCCTTTGCGCTCGCCCAGTTTAAAGCGGGTATTTCTGTCAACAGCGAAGACCCCGAAGACCTTCAGAGAGCTGCGCAGGAGTTAAAGCTGCAAAAACCCGTGGTGCAGCAATATGTCATGGATCAGATTTTTGACAAGATGGTGCACGAAGAGGCCTATGTCGGCGCCTATTACGCCGGTGACTTTTTGACCATGGCTGCAGACAATGAAAACCTTGCCTTTTGCTTCCCCGAGGAAGGCTTTAACATCTTCATCGACGCCATGTGTATCCCCAAGAATGCGCTCCATAAAGAAGCGGCAGAGGCCTATATTAACTTCCTCTGCTCCCCTGAGATTTCTGGGCAGAATTTAGATTTCCTGGGCTATTCGACCCCGATCAGTGAGGCCAAGCAATATATGGATCCAGAGGTTGCAGAGAGCACGATCGCCTATCCGGATGCGGAAACTCTCGCGCGCGCGGAGAGCTTTTCAAACCTCTCCGCCGAGGCCCTGCAGACGATGGACGCACTCTGGTTGGATGTGAAGACAGACCACAGCATTGAAGGGGGGAGCAATGCCCTGCTCTACACCGGTATTGCAATCGCAGCGCTTCTCCTGATTGCCCTCTTTGCCCTCAATCAAAACAAGAAAAAGAAAATGGCAGCCAGAACAGGCACAAAAAAATAATCCTTCAATCAAACACCGGCCATCCCGCGGCACATTTCTGCGGGCTGGCCGGTGTTTTTTGCGTGCGCACGGATTATTTCGCAGCTTCATATGCTATCGTAGCGATGAGATCAATCCAAAGAGGATTTGCGGGCCTGTTCACCTCGCCTCTGGTGATAACTACCGCGGATTGATTCGCATTTGCTGCGCCATATTATTAGTGTTGAGTAATCTGTTCTTCCTTTCGTTTTGAAAGAGAGCAGCAGCAAAGGAGATCGTTGGCTTTGAAGCAATCTGCCTGCGGTATTTTTACCCTTCACCCTTGGGAAATCCCCCTGAACGTTCAAGCGGAATCCAACACTTTTTATCAGGGGGCCTTCAAGAGACGATTCCTTGAGTTGATTCTGGAGCAAAAGATCTCTGAGTTTTGGATTGTACTTGATCAGGGTCTCCCCTGTGCACTCTCAGAGCTGATTTTATCTCTCAAGCCCTCGTTTCAGTTGAGCTTGACCTGCCTGATTCCATTTGAGGAACAGCACATTGACTGGTCCGATACAGAACGAGAGCGCTATTTTTCTATCTTACAGCACTGTGATCAGGAGTACCTGCTCTCCTCCCGCTTCTCCGTGGACTGTTATCAGCAGAGCGTGAAAAAGCTTATGGAACACTGCGGACTGCTCTTCGTGGTTTGGGGCGGGAAGCCGGGGGATGCCGGTGATGCCATCCAATATGCCAAACGGATGGAGCACAGGGTCATCAGCCTGACACTTGATACGCTGCTCCGGAACGAACAGGGAAGCTAAACAACACCCGGGGAAATTTCACCGATTTCCCCGGGTGTTGGCATGAGCCCCGCCTGAGTGGCGAAGCGGTATGCAGGCCGCTCCCCTTCTGTGCGGGCAGGGTGTATGCTAAACTTCCTCCCAGGATAAGGCGCGTTTCACAGCCTTTTTCCAGAAGCTGTACTCCCGCTCCTTTTGCGCCGCGGGGTGAAAAATGCGCGCAATGCTCCGTTTATTTTTTAGCGTATCCAGATCGCTCCAAACTCCGGCCGCAAGCCCCGCGAGACAAGCTGCCCCCCAGGCACTGCTCTCGATCATGGCCGGCCTCTCCACCGGGATCTGTAACAAGTCCGCCTGAAACTGCATCATCGGATCACTGACACTCGCTCCGCCGTCCACACGCAGGGAAGCAATGCTCTCTCCGGCATCTTGTTCCATGGCGCGGATCAGCTCCGCAGTCTGGAAGGCGATGCCCTCCAGCGCCGCGCGGCAGAGCTGCGCGCGTGTGCTGCCGCGCGTCAGGCCAACGATGGTTCCTCGGGCGTACATGTCCCAATGCGGAGCGCCAAGGCCGGTCAGCGCGGGCACAAAATAGACACCGCCGCTATCGGGCACCGTTGCCGCCAGGCGGTCACACTCCGGCGCACTTTCAATCAGGCCAAGCTCATCGCGCAGCCACTGAATGGCGGAGCCTGCGTTAAAGACACTGCCCTCAAGCGTGTAGAGCGTCTCCTTCCCTATCGACCAGGCCACGCTGCTCAGCAGGCCCTGGGTGGAGGAAACCACGTGTTTTCCTGTGTTCATCAAGGCAAAGCAGCCGGTTCCATAGGTGTTCTTCAACTCCCCCTCTTCAAAGCAGCTCTGACCAAAGAGCGCCGCCTGCTGATCCCCCGCAGCGGCGGAGATGGGGATGCCGGCAAAGGCCTCCAGCCCAGCAATGCCCCCTGCCACGCGCGCATATTCCATACTGCTCCCCACGGGTGTCGGAAGCATTGATGAGGGGATGCGCAGCGCCCGGCAAAGCGCTTCGTCCCAGCTGAGCTTGTGGATGTCAAAGAGCATGGTTCGGGAGCAGTTGGAGTGATCCGAAACGTGCGCCTCTCCGCCGGAAAGCGTCCAGATCAGCCAGCTGTCTATGGTGCCGCAGAGCAGCTCGCCGTCCTCAGCCCGCTTGCGCGCGTTTGGAACATGGTCTAGAATCCAGGCAATTTTTGTGGCGGAAAAATACGCATCAATGCGAAGCCCTGTCCTCTCTTCGATCAGAGGCCCCAGACCCTGCGCCTTGAGCCCTTCGCAGTGGCTTGCCGTCCGGCGGCACTGCCAGACGATCGCAGGATAGATGGGCTCCCCTGTCTTTCTGTCCCAGACTACCACCGTCTCTCGCTGGTTACAGATCCCGATTGCAAGAATTTGTGCCGCTTTTACCTTTGCAATTTCCAGGCACTCCCGCATACTGCGAAATTGGCTCGCTAAAATTTCCAGCGGGTCATGCTCCACCCAACCCGGTTTTGGATAGGACTGCGTGATCGGGTGCTGGGCATTGGCAAGCACCTCTCCCTCGCTGGAAAAGAGAAGTGCGCGGGAGCTGGTGGTCCCCTGATCGAGTGCCAGGATAACTTCCTTCATATTGACCTCTCCTTGAACTGCGTGCATCGCGCTTGACGCAGAACTTGTATATGGTAAACTATAACACAGATTGAGTCTATTTGACAAAAGGAACATTTCTTCATGAAAAGGGAACAGTATTTGATGAGCCGAAATGGGCTCTTCCGCCTGCATACGGTTCATTGGATCCCCGAAGATGGGGCACCAAGGGCCCTGCTCCAATTGGTTCACGGTGTTGCGGAGTATACGAACCGCTACGATGAATTTGCCCGCTTTTTAAATCGGAACGGGATTGCCGTGCTGGGCTTTGACCTGCCCGGGCACGGGAAAAGCGTTCTCAACCCCAGTGAATACGGCTTCTTTGCCGAAGAGAAAGGCTGGGAGCTTGTCTGCCGGACACTGCGGGACGTCTGCCAGATGAACAGGCTGCAATTTCCGGGTCTCCCCTTTTTTCTCTTTGGACACAGCATGGGTTCCTTTCTCGTGCGCACGGTGATGATCGATTTTCCTGAGATTGCGGACGGGTTCATCCTCTCGGGAACCGGGCAGCCAAACCAAAACCTACTGGCCGCCGGCGAGCGCATAACCGCCCTTGCGATCAATCTCTTGGGTGTCAAAGGGAGAAGTCCCCGCATCGAGCGTCTGACCTTGGGTGCCTATAATCAGCAGTTTTCCCCCGCGCGCACACAAAACGATTGGATCAGCCGGGACAAAGTTGTGGTGGATCGCTTCACGGCAGATCCCCTCTGCCAGCATATGCCGACGGTCAGCCTCTTTCGCGACATGGTGGACGGCCTGAACTATATTGGAAGGGAAGAGAACTTGGCCAAGATGGACAAGCATAAGCCCGTTTATCTCTTTGCCGGCGCGGAAGACCCCGTGGGGGAAAACGGGGCCAAGGTACGCCAGGTGTTTTATGCGCTGCTGGAAGCCGGCTGTCATCACGTGAGCTATAAGATCTACCCCGGCGGCCGCCACGAGATGCTCAACGAGCTCAACCGCGATGAGGTATTTGAAGATGTGCTGGCATGGCTCAAGAGAAGAATTGAGGAGGTCTCGCGCTCCTGACTCATTTGATCTTGCCTTTTTCGCGGTGTTTGATAGAATGAATAGGAGCAATCCTCACTCCCCGCAGCGGCTGCGCCAAAAGTTGAACCAATTCCGCGCGTGCTCCGCTTGTCGGCGGATAGAATAGCAAAGGGATGCCCAGCCGCCAGTGAAACACATAGGACGGCCGCCCCGATGGATTCCGGGCAGCCGAGAAATTCAATCAAAAGGAGATTATCTTCATGCCATCAAAGCTGTTTACACCCGCGAACATCGGAACGATGCATCTTGCCAATCGCGCCATACGCTCGGGCACCCAGGATCCGCTGGGAAACCGGGATGGAACTGCCACGCAGGCGCAAGCCGATATGCTTCGTGAAGTGGCGGCATCCGGCGTGCCGCTGATCATCAGCGCGTTCCACTACATTGCACCTGAAGGGCGCGCAACCAAAATTCAGAGCGGCTTCTGCGAGGAAGCGCACTATGAGAGCCAGAAGGCCGTCTTGGACGCCATCCACAGTGCCGGCAGCAAATACATACTCGAAATCCACCATGCGGGCCTGAATGTCTACTTTCCACCCAAAAATCCCGATGACCCGGCGCCCTTGGGCCCTGTGGGCGTGGAAGCGGCAAACGGCATCATGGCAAGGGAGATCACGCCGGAAATCATGGAGCAGCTGATTCAGATTCACGTGGACGCGGCCTTAAAGGCCAAGGAGATCGGCTTTGACGGCGTGCAGCTCCACTGTGCGCACGGCTATCTCCTGAGCCAGTTTTTAGACCCGACCCGAAACAGCCGCACGGATGAATATGGCGGTTCTGCCGAAAACCGCTTCCGCTTCATCCGCCGCATCTTCACGGCGCTGCGCGAAGCACTCGGCCCGGACTATCCGCTGCTGGTTAAAATCAACAGCAACTGCGCCGGGGAGGCCGATGCCGCCTATGCTGATGATATCGTCTACTTCTGCAAGGAGTTTGAAGCCTTGGGGGCCGATATGATCGAGCTCTCCGGTCATGACTGGATGCAGCAGGCGAAGGATAAAAACCGCCTGTATTATTTCGACCGTGCCAAAGCCGTCCGCGATGCGGTGGGGCTCCCCCTGAGCCTGGTCGGCGGCATTCGCAGCATGGATGATATCAATGCCGTGCTGGACGCGGGCTTTGACTTTGTCTCCATGTCGCGCCCCTTCATCACCCAGCCGGACTTTCTCGAGCACCTGAAAAAAGGGGAAGAATCCCCCTGCCTGGGTTGCACCAAGTGCCTGACCCTCTACTTAAAGGAGGGCCGCCGCTGCATGCTCCATCCAAAACCCGAGGCTGCGGAATCATAAGCGCGAAAACAAGAGCGAAAACCGGAAACCCACAGGGGTTTCCGGTTTTCTATTGCGTTGCAGCCCGGAGCACCTTTGCCGCGATGTCACCCGCTACCTGAGAACCGGAGCCTCCGTTTTCGACCAGCACAACAAAGGCCAGCGGATTTGTAGAATCATCGAGAAAACCGACAAACCAGGCGTGCGGCGCGTTTCCCCCGCCCACCTCTGCCGTGCCGGATTTGGCACAGACAGCAAGCTCTCCAAAACGGGAGGGCCCATAGACTGCCAACGTATTGTTTCGCATCATCTCTTTGAGGGTTTGACAGGTTTCCCTCTTCCACAGTTTTATGCTTCCGCCGCCAAAGCCAAAGGAAGCGGGGAGCTCGCTGCCTGAAAGGGTTTCCCGTTTGATCAGCGTTGGCAGAGGCGCACTCCCCTCATTGGCGATGCCGCCCATCATGGCAAGGAAGGTCGCGGGATTGACCATATTGTGGTACTGGCCCGAGCCCGACCATGCCAGCTCGGCACTCCCCTTCTCTCCGATTTCAAAGACACCCGTCCCCGTGGTCACGCCGCTGATTTCGATCGCGGAGAGCAGCCCGCCCTTTTTCGCCTGTTTTTGCAGGCTGCGCCCGCCCAGCTCAAGCGCAAGCTGCGCAAAGGCGCAGTTACAAGAGTGCGCAAAGGCCTCTCCGAGCGTCATATCCGCCGGATGGATCACAGGGCAGCTGACCTTTTGATCGCCAAAGTCAATGTGCCCCGGGCAGGTAAAGCGCAGGCTCTTCCAGTCGCTGCGCTCTTCCAGCGCCGCCGCCACCGTAATTACCTTGAAAATGGAGCCGGGTGTAAACGTCGAGCTGAAAAAGCGGTTCAGATACACCCCTTCATAGCGCGTATCCTCTAAGTTTTCGGGCGGCTTTTCCGGATCAAACGTGGGGGTGCTGAGCAGGCAGAGGATCTCCCCCGTTTTGTAATTATAGACCGCCACAACGCCTTTCCTCCCGTTCATCGCCCGATAAGCCGTCTGGTTAAGCGTTGCGTCTATCGTGAGGTAGAGGTCATGGCTGCCAAGCGCCGTGCCGGTGACGGGGTTAAAGCCCGAGAGCCGCCCCGCCTGCACATTCCGCATTGATGTTGCGATATTTTGGTCACCGACCAGATGCATTGTCGCCTTGCGAACCTCACTGTTTTCGGCATAACTGCGGCTGTTCCCCTCATAGAGAAGCAGGCCGTTGCGGTCAAAAATGGAGCCGGCATCATAGTAGACAGTGTTGGAAAATGCGCCAACCCACTCGCGCCCGTGATTCGCCCAGCGGAAGAGGAAGAGCGCCATGCCAAGGATCAGGAGCAGCGCCATGAGAAGGATCATAAGGCTTCGATTGCGCACACGTTTCACTCTTCCAGCACCTCCTCGTCCTCTTCTTCCTCCTCTCCCGCCACATGAAGTCGGGTGAAGAAGGAGAGCCTCCGGACGGTGAAGCTCGCGTTCTTTCGCGTATCCGCCGCCTTAATAAAAGCCAAAAGCCCCCAACAGGAGAGCATGCTGGACCCGCCGATGGAGACAAAGGGGAAAGTGACCCCTGTGAGCGGGAGAATATCGACAGAACCAAAAACATTCAGGCTGGTCTGCGTCAGAAGCATTGCAACGGCCGTGCAGGCGGCAATGGTATAAAAGCTTGAGCGGGCCGCCGCCGCCGATTTGACAACAAAGAGCGCCAGCGCAACGATGACCGTCACGGCACAGAGGGCTAAAATCAGCCCGAACTCCTCGGAGACGACGCCGAACACCAGATCCGTATTGGCCGCACCCAGATGTTTTAAGAAGATGGTATCCGGCGGTTTACCAAAAAGACCGCCGGAAGCAATGGCTGAGAGCGTGCGCGTCTGCTGGTACCCCGTCGTGGAGGCATATTCCCAAACATGCCCCCAAGCGGCAAAGCGGTTTGCTATGTAGGGTTTAAATTGCAGGACGATGCCGCAGCCAAGGCCCGCGCCCACGCCCATCATCAGGAGAAAACCGATGTTTCCCGAGCGCAGGAAGGCAATCACCAAAAAGGCCACAAAGAACACCAGGGCCGTGCCAAAATCGCTCATTAAGGCAAGGCAGCCCACGCAAAAGCCGGCAAAGAGCGTGGTAAAGATCAAGTTTCGGTTGGAAAAGAGCCGGTCTAAGGTGGCGGCGCCCGCAATGACAAAGGCGATCTTGATCAGCTCAGATGGCTGCAAACTAAACGAGCCGATTGCAATCCAGTTTTTCGCGCCGAAGATCTTCTGCCCAAAGAGCAGATTAAAGGTTAAGAGCGCCCCCGCACAAATGGCCATCGGCCAGCGCAGCTTCACCGCCATATTTAAATCCCGCAGGGCAAGGCTCAAGGCCAGAAAGAGGACAATCCCCGCAATCATGGCCAGCAGCTGCATCCCCAAGAGCTTTGGCGAGTAGGCGCAGGTGACACCGAAGCCAATGGTGCAGAGGAAAAAGGCCAGGGTTTCCACTTCAAAGGCCGTGCGCTGGAAGGCGCGATAGATCACATACAGGCTCCACATGACGCCGCAGAGCAGGAAAAAGGCGGCCAACACGTGCAAAATATACTCTGTTTTTACAGTCAGCAGGCTCTGTAAAAGCATCAGCCCCTGAAAAAAGCTTAGAAAAATCAGTGTCTTGGCCGGGCTGAGTTTCCGCTTAAACACAGGCGCGCGCCAGCGCCGCCCTTCCTCCTCCATGGCCGGATAAAAATAGAGCTCCAGCCCGCCCAGCCCGATCACGTCCCCCGTTTCCAAGGGGACGGAATGGGTGACATCCTCCTGATTGAGAAAGGTTCCATTTTTACTCTGGAGCGGAAAGAGCGTCCACGCGCCGCGGTCGTCTCTCAAAATGGCGGCGTGACTTCTGGAGACGGAGGGAAATTCTAAGACGACATCGGAGCTTTTCCCGCGCCCGATCAGGTTTTCCCAGTGGTTGAGCTCATAACTTGTCCCGTTTTGCAGGGTCAAAAGCCCCCAGCTCTCCTTCTGCCGGCGCTCCCGAAAGAGAGAGCGCAGCGCGCGAAGGAGCACGAGCACGCCCAGGGTGAGCATCAAAATGCGCAGCACCCAAGAGGCCGCGGGGATCATGCTTCCCAGCGCGCCGTGCAGGGCTTCTAAATCCACAGCATCATAGAGGAGATTGTAATCCATAGCGACCTCGTTATTGATTGGGTGAAGGGAGGCGAAAAAGATGCCCGCACTCCCATCTGAAGGCCTTGCGTTCCGCTTGCAAGGCGAGGCTTTATTCCATCACAAAGCCCTTTTGATCGGGCTTGCGGTTTAAGATGTCGTAAATATCCCATCTGCGGTGGCGGAAGAGATAGAGCTCCCGCTCGCCCGGTGTTCCAATAATGTCCTTATCCTCGGCGGGAGAGAGGTCAATTTCCCGGCTGATGATCTCCTCACCGTCTCCCTCTGCTTCCGCGAGCACATTCCCGTCGTAATCGACAATCTGAGAGCGGCCGATAAAGGTAAAGCCGCGCTCCGTTCCGATGCGGTTGGAGCTGAGCAGATAAGTTTTGTTTTCGCAGGCACGGGCTCTTGTGAAAAAATCCGGGTGGCTCTCCCCGCCCAGGGGCAGGTTTGTGGGCTGTAAAATCAGCCGCGCTCCGCCGAGCGCCGCCGCCCTTGCCGCCTCCGGAAAGCGCAGCTCATAGCAGACGATGACACCGATTTTCCCAAAGCGGGTGTCAAAGACTGCGCCGGGCGCATCCCCGGCTTTGACAAAACGATCCACACCGAGATAGGGCAGGTGGCTCTTTCGGTAGGAAAAGACTCTGCCGTCCGGCTCGATAAAAAAAACACTGTTGTAGAGCTCGCCCTCAGCCAGCTCTACCGTTCCCACAACGATAGAGACCGTGAGCTCCGCCGCCAAATCCTTGAGCGTTTGTATCTCTTCGCCCTCTTGTTCCAGCGCGGCAAGGTGTGCTTCCTCCCGGCTTTTAAAGCAATATCCCGTGAGGGCAGCTTCGGGGAAAACGATCAAATCCGCCTGATGCTCTTCTGCCGCCTGACGGGTCAGCGCTTCCACTTTGTTCATATTATAGCCACTCTCAAAGATATGAGGGTCAAATTGCACACTGGCAACGGTCAATCGATCCATCGTCATACCGTCTTCTCCTTTCACAGCCGCAGCTCTATCGAATCATCGTTTCCTTACTTACATTTCGCGGCGCCCCTCCAGGGCCCGCATGAGGGTCGCGTCATCGGCATACTCCAGATGGCCGCCCACCGGCACCCCGTAGGCCAGGCGCGTCACCTTGACGCCAAAGGGCCGCAGGAGCCTGGAAATGTACATCGCCGTGGCCTCGCCTTCCGTATCCGGGTTGGTCGCCATGATCACCTCTGTGATCTCCCCGTCTGCCACTCGCTCGATCAAGTCTTTGATATACAGCTCATCGGGCCCGACGTGGTTCATCGGCGAAATGACCCCGTGAAGCACATGATAGCGCCCGCGGTACTCCCTTGAGCGCTCCAGGGCGATCAGATCCTTCGGGTCGGCCACCACGCAGATGAGCCCCTCCTCGCGCCTCGCGTCTGCACACACGGAGCAGATTCCGCCCCCCTCTGTGAGGTTTCGGCAGACCGGGCAGAGGGAGATACTCTCCTTCCCCTCCGTCATGGCGGAGGCAAAGCGCGAAACCTCTTCCTCCGGCAGCGAAAGAATATAAAAAGCCAGCCGCTGCGCCGTCTTATTGCCGATTCCGGGCAGGCGCGCAAATTGTTCCACCATCTTTTCCATGGCAACTGGGAAAAAGTCCATATTCTCTCTTCCTTATCCGCGCAGGGCGGCAATCGCCCCGTCAATATCGCGCGCGCCATAGATGGCACTGCCGGCCACCAGCACATCCGCACCGGCGGCAACGACCTTCTTTGCCGTGAGCGCATCTACGCCGCCGTCCACCTGCAAGTGGCAGGCGGGGTTAAACTCGTTGATATACTCCCGTATCTTTGTAATTTTCGAGAGCTGATCTTCCATAAAGGCCTGGCCGCCAAAGCCGGGCTCCACTGTCATGACCAAAATCAGGTCCACGTCTTGAATATAAGGCAGCACCGCCTCTGCCGCAGTGATCGGCCGCAGGGCGATTCCCCGCTTGACCTTCGCCTCTGCCATTGCATCGAGCGCCGCGCGGATTCCGGGGGGCATATCTGCCTCCAAGTGCACGCAAAGGAGATCCGCGCCCGCTTCGGCAAAGGCTTTGATATAGCGCTGTGGTTTTTGAATCATCAGATGCACATCTAAAAACATATCTGTAAACTTGCGAACCGAGCGCACAACGGGAACCCCAATGCTGATATTGGAGACAAACGCTCCGTCCATGACATCGACATGGAGCCAGTCGGCCTGTTTGACCGCCAAAATATCGCGGCCTAAATTTGCAAAGTCCGCAGAAAGGAGCGAGGGCGCAATCTTTACCATAAATCCGATCCTTCTTTCTCAATAAAATGCAGAAAACATCCCTTGCGAAAGGGGGAGCCGGAGGACACCGCCATGCACCTGAATTTTCTCCTCTGCATAGGATAGCACAAGCGGATAGGCGAGAGGCAAGATCTCTCGGGTTGCCCGGGGACAGCGGTCGGTGTTCCCTCTCCCAACTTCCCACACATCCCGGCTCCGATGGCGACGACCCAGGGGCACGCCGCATCATATAGCCGCCTGCCGAATCATCGGCAGGCGGCATGTTTATTTGTTGCCGCAATCCTTTCCTATATTTTATAATTATTTTACCCTTCTGTCAATCTAAATGGCGCGTTCTCACAGGCGTCTTTACTTGACACACTTCCTCATTTCGATGTAGAATAATAAGCATATCGTTTGACCTGCCCTCCCCTCCGGGCGGGAGGGGCGTTTTTGAACACTTCCCCGCTCTTTCTCACCACAGTCTGACAAATATTTTTTACCCATCGTTCATAAACTATTCAATGCACTTCGCCCTTCGGGCTCTTTGCTTGCCTGCGCAAGGTGCCGCTTTCGGGGAAGCCTCTCTTCTCTCCTTCCCACAGGGTTGATACTCAGGAAAGGCCAGGTTTTTATCATGATAACGAAAAAGAAGCGTTCCGTCATCCCCGTATATACGCTTGCTGCGGTATGGCTGTTTTTCGCCATGTTCTATGACCTCTACGCCCTGAGCCATTATCTCACGGCGGGCACCCTGTCTATCATCGCCTTTGTCATTGCGAGCGCTATCTTCCCTACCAGGGAATTTACGCTGCCGGGGGCGGCGGCACCTGCTGCGGATCAAGCCGCCAAAGCGCCTCCGGAAACGCCGGGCGATCCGCAGACGCAGGCGCTTCTCAAAGAGCGTGACCGCGCGATCGGCGAGATGCAGCGGCTCAACTTGAACATTCAGGATGATGCCATCTCTGCCCAGATTGACACACTTGCGGGTTTGACCACCAAAATCATCGATCATGTGGCCGCCTATCCGGAGAAACAGCCGCAGATTCGCAAGTTTTTGAACTATTACCTCCCCACAACAATTAAACTGCTCAACACCTATGATCGCATGGGCGAAACGGGAGTCTCCGGCGAGCATATCAGCGGCACAATGAAAAAGATTGAAACAATGCTCGATACGGTGATCGCATCCTTTGAGAAACAGCTGGACTCCCTCTTTGCAAATGAGGCGATGGATGTTTCCGCAGATATCACCGTCATGGAAAACTTACTCGCGCAGGAAGGTCTCGCGGGCAGCAAGCTTTAAGCGCCTGCCTATGAAACCGGCGTGACTCAGGTTCCGATCCCCTCCCCCGCCAACACTGTACAAATAGAAAGGACGATCATTATGTCAGACTCTTTTGAGCTTACACTTACGCCGGATCTTGACACGGCCCTGGAAGGCACTGTGCTGGAAACGACCTCTGCCATGCAGACGCAAGCATCGGGCTCCATCGTTTTAGACGAAACCATTCTCTCGGACTCTGAGCGGAAACTCGTGCGCGACTTTGCCGAGAAGATTGATCTGCGCGACACCAACGCCATTATGCAGTATGGCTCCGCCGCGCAAAAAAACGTGGCCAGTTTTTCTGAGCAGGCGCTGAGCAATGTGCGAACCAAAGATCTCGGTGAAGTGGGCGAAGCGCTCACAGGTCTGGTTAACGAATTGCAGAGCATTGATAAGGAAGAGAAAAAGGGCTTCGCGGGCTTTTTTCAAAAGAAAAAGAACCAACTCTCCGCCATGAAAACGGCCTATGCAAAGGCCGAAGTCAATGTGGATAAGATTACCGCAGCTCTGGAAAGCCATCAAATCACCCTGATGAAGGATGTGGCAATCCTTGATCGGATGTTTGAGCTCAATACGCAGTATTACAAAGAGCTGACGATGTATATTCTTGCGGGAAAGCTCCGGCTTGACGAGGTGCGAAACACCCTGCTCGAGGAGTTGAAACAAAGAGCCGCCGAGAGCGGCACCCAAGAGGACGCGCAGGCCTATAACGATCTGGCCAGCCTTTGCAGCCGCTTTGAAAAGAAGATCCATGACCTGGAACTCACCCGCATGGTTTCCATTCAAATGGGTCCCCAAACGCGGATGATTCAAAACAATAACGCGCTGATGATTGAAAAAATCCAGTCCAGCTTGGTCAACACCATCCCGCTTTGGAAAAGCCAGATGATTCTGGCGCTGGGCCTGGAGCACTCCCGCCAGGCCACTGCCGCGCAGAGCGCCGTCACGGATATGACCAATCAGCTGCTGCGTAAAAATGCGGAGGCGCTTAGACTGGGAACCACAGAGACGGCAAAAGAGTCCGAGCGGGCCATTGTCGATATTGAAACCCTGCAGCACACAAACAAACAGCTGATCGATACGCTCGACGAGGTCATGCAGATCCAGCATGACGGTGCGAGAAAACGAAAAGAAGCTGAGCTGGAGCTTGGCCGAATCGAAGGAGAACTGAAACAAAAGCTTTTAGAACTGAAGGGATAACAATATGAAGCGTTTAAGCAGCTATCCCATGGCGATACTGTTGACCATTGCTCTCATTGCCCTGGCAATTTTTCTGGGGCATGCGAAGCATACAGAAGAACAAGTGGAGATGCCTCCGCCTGTGTCGAGTGAGCCGAGCACCAACACACCCCCCAAGCTCGATCTCTCCTTGAACACGGCGCAGGTTTCCGGCTTCCTCCTTGACGATGCACTCGTGTTCTCGGAGAGCACCTTGTCGCAGCTTGACCTCTATAATGCAAACTGGGACAAAGAGTATCAGGCCATTGTCGCGGTGGTGACAGTGCACAGCCTTGGAGATCAGCAGCTGCACGACCTCGCCTGGGATTATTTTGATCAGGCGCAATTGACCGAACGGGATGCGCTGCTTCTCTTTTCCACGACCAAAGAGGCCGCCTATCTTGCGCCCGGGGATGAATTTTTGCCCAAATGGTCCAATACGGATTTTAGCCGCCTCCTCACGGACACAGCTCAAGATCTTGTGCGAAGCGGCAAATACGATGAGGCAGCGCTTGCAATTTTCTCCCAGTTGCACAGCAAGCTCTATGAGGCCAGCACGCCGAGCAGCGGGCCAACAAACACTGGGCAGACAGTGGAGACGAGTGCGGGATCTCCTTCCTTTGGCGGCGTGCTCTTCATCCTAATCCTCCTGATCTTCCTCTTTAATTTCATCGACAATCGGCGTTATTACCGCTATCACCGCCTCTATGGCGGAATGATGATGCCGCCCGTGCTCTTTCGCCCGATCTTGTTTTGGCATGCGCCCGGCAGCCGTTGGTATACGCGCCGCGCACAGGCCCCTCCTCCCCCCTCTTCACGCAATGGCGGCTCCGGGAAAAACTCCCGCGGCGGCGGCTTCGGCGGAAATTCCAGCAGCAGCTACCGCGGCGGCGGCTTCGGCGGAAGCTCCAGCAGCAGATCTCGCGGCAGCGGCTTCGGCGGGAACTCCAGCAGCAGATCTCGCGGCGGCGGTTTTGGCGGCAGCTCTGGCGGCAGCTCTCGCGGTGGCAGCTTTGGCGGCAGCTCTCGCGGCGGCGGCTTTGGCTCGCGCCGATAAGAAAATCAAAGCACCCGTCCCTACGCGCAGGCCGGAAGGCGTCGCGATGAGCGATGGGTGCATTTTCATTTTTTCACACCGTGGAATCACACTTAATTACAGTTCATCTTCCGCCGATATATAGACTGTGAAGCATTTCTCAAACAGTATGAGGGGGAGGGCAAGATGGATATTGCAATCTATGGTTTTGATATGAGGGTGAGCGCCTTCTCTTCGAGAGCCAATGCCGCCGAGCGGGCAGATACACTGAAAAAAGAGACCGCAAGCGCGCGAACAGATCGCTTGGAGCTATCCGCCCCCCCATCGATGCAGAAGAGCGACATCCTATCTCAAATGCAGCGCAGCGAGCAATTGCGCCATGAGATGAAGCAGCGCAGTGAGGCAGCTCGGCAGGAATCCGAGCAGAAGCAGTTGGAGGCGAGAAGGGCGCTCCTCTGCTTTCAAATTGCCATGCGCATTGCAGCGGGCGATCAGGTTCCCCCGGAAGATGAAAAATATTTGATGGATCATGACCTGAAATTATATACCCTGGTGATGAAGACACGCATACAAAAGGAGGATCCCGAGGAACATGAGAGCCTCCTCGATGAAGCAGACCGCCTGGACAAGCGCAACGATAGAGGGGATGCCGCCCAAGTGGATCCGCTCTTCCCGGCCGCTTCTTTCGATCAGGGGGCATCGGAAGCAGGCGCGATAACATAAAAACAAGATATACGTTTAAATAGATAAAATAATCGGTTTTTCTTTCCAAAAACAGAAAAGTAAGGTATACTTTTTTATGTCCAGTTTTTCAGCTTGGCTGTAAAAACCAGAGCGGCGCCCCATCCTGCCGGCTGTAGGAGAGTTCATTGAGGATCAACGCAGCATCCCAGCTGGCAAGGCTTCGCTCCCGGCTGCTGGGATCGGCAACTAAGATGCGCCCATCCAGGCTTGTGCCGCAAAGCAAGACAAAGTGCCCGCCGTTTGTAAAGTGACCTTTTCGCATCAGCGCGACGGCAAGCTTTCCGGAGGCCAGCTCCTGTTGCAGGCGCGAGATGTCCGCGCTCTGACAGGATTCTGCGGACAATCCGAACTCCCCTGCCGCGCCCTCCACGATAGAGAGGTAGGATCCCGATTTTTTTGCCCAATAACCGTGTTTTTTTGCCCACAGGGCCATTTCCTCGGGATTGATGTTTTGATCTGTCAGGCTGGAAACAGCCATAGCCATCACCACAGGGCCGCAGCCATATCGGCCAATTTGATCGCTGCCATATAACTTTTCTGCCCATGCCGCGTCTGTTTGGTTGTAGTAGATAACATTGTTTGCGCCGCCACTCAGTACCTCATGCCCGTTTTTTTCTTCCAGCACAATGGTCTCATCCGACCGGGAGGAGAGGTCGATCCAAATTGCCGGATCGGTGATGTACTGATTTTCATGGATGGATCCCTCATCCGCTGGAAAAAGAAGGCTTGTCAAATCTTCGCCCGCGTCCAATGCGTTTTCCAGAACGATCATTGCTTTTATTCTTACAGGGCTCATAATTCTCTCATAAAGGGCAGGGTCGACAATGCGGCAAACCAAAAGCTCCATCCCTCCAATGCAGACAATCGCGAGCAGCGCGATAAGGATAACATTCCTTGCTACTATAGTATATTGCTTCTCTTTCAACAGACCCACCCCGCTTTCGTTTTCTTTCTTTCTGAAGGTGAAAGGGCTCACGAAAAGTATACCAAAAAAAAAGCGGCTTGTGTATGAATGAAATGATAATATAGCGAGCGAAAGGGTGTTTTTCGGCAAAGAAAACAAGAAAATTGCGAAGGGTTTTTGTTTTCATGAGTATTTTGTGATTCACCCAAAGAAAGAAGGGCCATAGGCGGTCGCATCGACCAAGGAAACACGAGCCCGCGATCCTTCTTTCCTGAAACGTTTTCTTTGATACTGCGAAAAGGAGCGGATTTTACTATGCCTACCCTCCGCTTGGAAGGGGTCTCAAAGCTTTATAAAACCGAGCGACGGAAAAAAATCCTCGCCGTCACCGATATCAGCCTGACGATCGAACAGGGGGAATTTGTCTTCTTGCTTGGGAGCAGCGGCGCGGGAAAGAGCACTGTTCTCGGTCTGATGGCCGGGAGCATCCGCCCCAGTCAGGGCAATGTGTATCTTGATGCGCTCAACATCTCAAAACTGCCGCCGTGGGCAAAGCCTACGGTGCGCCTCACCTTTGGCTATGTGCAGCAGCAGCCTCAGCTGCTGCACCGCTTTACTGTAAACGAAAACCTGCGTGCGGCCAGCAAAACAAGCTGGTTTAACCAAACGTTCAGCACCGAAGAAAAGGTGAGAAAGGCGCTTGGGCTCGTGGGTATGCCCGCAGCCGGAGAAAAGTATCCGGGGGAACTCTCCGTTTCCGACATTCGCCGGGTGGATTTGGCCAGGGCGCTCATTAACAGCCCGCCCATTCTGATTCTCGACGAATTAACCGCCAGTGAGGACGATGACACCGGCTGGGACCTCCTGCAGCTGCTGCGGGAAATCAACAAACAGGGCACCACGGTTGTGATGGCGACCCATGCCAGCCGCATGGTCAATATCATGCGACGACGCGTCATCACCCTGGTGGATGGAAAAATAGTTGCAGATGTCCAACGCGGAAAATACGGCGAAGTCAAAGGCCGGTTTTATCGATTCTAATCGATTCCGGAAGCAATTCTCTCGCAGTAAGTTCCTGCTTTTGTGTTCATTCCGGATAAAAAACATTATAATTGAGGTGACACGATTGTTGAAAGAATATCAAGATCAAGACATAATCTATGCGCTGGATATCGGAACCAGGAGCATCATCGGGATTGTCGGCTTTGCGGAAGAGGAGCGCTTCCGCGTACTTGCAATTGAAAAAGAAGAGCACAGCAAGCGCACGATGCTCGATGGACAGATTGAAGATATTCATCAGGTGGCTAAGGCTGTGCGCGCGCTCACCGATCGCCTGGAGGCACGTTTACATCTCAACTTACACCAAGTTTGTATCGCCGCGGCCGGCCGCGCACTCCACACGGAGAACGGCCATTTTGAGATCAAAATGCCCTCAAACCGCCGCATCAATCACGATGTTATCAGTGAGCTGGAGGCGGGCGCGGTGGCCAACGCCGAGGCAAACTTATCGGAAACACTCGGCACTTCCGGCTTTTATCTGGTTGGTTACAGTGTTTCGCGCTATTTACTAGATCGCTACCCCATGTCCACACTGCTGGAACACAGCGGTCAGCTGCTGGAGGCGGAAGTTGTTGCCACCTTTCTGCCCGGTGAAGTGGTGGAGAGTCTCTACTCTGCCATGCGCTTTGCAGAGCTTGAGGTGAGCAGCCTGACGCTTGAGCCGATCGCTGCGCTCAATGCGGTAATCCCCTCCCAGCTTCGGCTCTTGAATCTGGTGCTCGCGGACATTGGCGCGGGGACAACAGACATTGCCGTCTGCCGGGAGGGCAGCGTTGTCGGGTATACGATGGCCACTGTGGCGGGTGACGAAATTTCCGAGAGCATCATGAAAGCCCTGCTGGTCGATTTTCCAACCGCTGAGCGCTTAAAGGCAGGCTTCAATGCGGCAGGAACCCAGCATTTTACCAACATTCTCGGCCTGGAGCAAGCCATTACCGCTGAGGAACTGCTTGCCATTGTGACCCCCTCTGTCAAAGCGCTCTCGCAGGAGCTCTCCAGCAGGGTTTTGGAGGTCAACAGCGCCGTGCCCTCCGCCCTCTTCCTCTCGGGCGGCGGCAGCAAGCTCTTCGGCCTGCAGGACATGGTTGCCGAGTCCCTTGAAATCGAACGTAATCGCGTCGCGGTTGCAGGGAATAACTTTCAAAGCAGCGCAACTTCTGAAAATCACGCGATTGATGATCCGGAATACGCCACACCGCTCGGCATTGCCATCTCGGCAAGCCTTGGCCTGATCAATGACAGCTATCGAGTCACACTCAACGGAGCGCCTGCAAAGCTTTTTCGAAGCGGCACCCTGAGCGCACTTGATATCTTGATGATGAATGGTTATACTTACGCTGACCTCATCGGCCGCGGCGGGCAGACACTTTCCGTGACGATTGACGGGACGCGCACCCTCTTCTGGGGTGAACCCGCCGTCCCCTCCGTTCTAAAGGTAAACGGTGTGGAAGTGCCGCCCTCCACCGTGATTCATACCGGGGATACGATCTCCTTCACCCCGGCCGTCCCCGGGGTAAGCGCCCAAAAAACCTTTGCTGACGCGGTAGGCGGCCCGGAACTTGCTGCGGCAGCACTTCTAAACGGAAACCCTGCCCCGCCGCATCAGCTTTTGCTGCCCGGCGACGTCATTCTCCGCGATCAGATTTTCCCTTCCGGGGAGGAAACAGACGGTCTGCCGGAAGAGATCCCGGAGGATCAAACGGAGTCTCTTCCATTGAAAGCGGAAAGCGGCATTGCCCCGCCGGCTGGGATCCATTTAAATGGGACAGCGCTCAAACTCGCGCCAAAGCAAGATGGGGATGCCTATTATCTCATGGACTTGCTGGAGTATTCGGGGATCGATTTTGCAAACCTAAACCAAGACGTGACCCTCCAGGTCAACGGTGCCAACGCCCCCTTTACTTATGTGCTGCAGCCCCATGATTCCATCACCATTGAATTGGTAGACCCTTCTTAAAGACAAGCCTTTCCCAGGCTAGGACGGAGGTGACGCGTTTACCGTGGAGCGATATATTGCCCGACAGCCAATTTTCAATCAAAAAATGAGAGTAGTTGCGTATGAATTGCTTTACCGCGGCAGTGCACCCTCCTTTCGTGCCGTGATTGAGGATGGCGATCAAGCCACCCGAAGCCTTCTCTCTGACGCCATTACCGTATTCGGTGTGACAAAGCTGACCAATTCTAAACCTGCGTTTATTAACTTTACGGAGGCGCTGATTCTGGACGATTTTGTTCGATTGGCAGATCCAAAGGAGGTCTCTATCGAACTGCTGGAGACCATTAGAATCACCCCCCTGCTGATAGAAAAGTTAGAGAAACTCAAAGTGCTTGGCTATCAACTCATCTTGGATGACTATGTTGGTAACCCCTATTTTGACCGCATTCTTCCCTTGATGAACATTGTCAAAGTTGATTTTTTAAATACAAGCACAGCAATGCAGGAAAACATTGCGGAGCGGCTTCAAGCAAGCAACATTACTCTGCTCGCGGAAAAGGTGGAAACCAAAGATGTCTTTGATCGGGCCGCTAAAATCGGCTACGCTCTTTTTCAGGGATATTTTTTTGAAAAGCCGATGGTCTTGCACAGGCGCTCCTCCGCGCTTGCAGTATCTTCTTATGTCCGTATGTTTCGCGAGCTCAGTGCGAACGAAGTAGATATCAGGCGCTGCGGGCGCATCATTCATGCCGATGCAACCCTGACCTATCAGCTCTTTCATAAAGTGCGCACCTTGCGCTATTACCGCGGCAACTCCATCCAAAATATCCAGCAGGCACTGATGCTCATGGGAACGGATGAAATCCGCCGCTGGATTATTCTCTTGCTCGCCCGCGAGCGCAATGTTGCCTACTCGGATGAGTTGGTGCGCAACGCCTATCTTCGCGCCATCTTTGCAGAGCGTTTGCTGGAGTACTCCCCTATGGCATATCGAAGCAGCGATGGGTTTTTGCTTGGCATGTTCAGTATGCTTGAGCAAATTATGGGCTTACCCCTTGAAAAGATTCTAACGGAAGTCCCCATTGCGACAGACGTTTCCAACGCACTCCTTCGAGAGGAAAATAACTTTTTCTCTCCTTTCCTTGATTTTCTGATTGTTTACGAGATGAAAAATCCTGCTCTCATGCTCCCACCTTTAAATATTACACTTGAGCAGGATCAGATTGCAGATCTTTATATGCAGTGTATTGCAGCGGCGGACAAAGCGTTTAATAATTGATACGAGGCGATTTCATGCGAGCATTTTCAAAGCCAATTTTGATATTGGGTATGATATTGACGTGTTTTCTGCTTCTCTCCGCTTGCGGAAAGGAGAAAACCATACCCCAAATCTTTCTCTTGGAAAACGACCATCTGCCGACCCTGAGCGTGATTGGGAAAGAACACGCAGGAAAGTTGGTGGAAACCAACATTCCAAAAGAGCTCAAGCCGGCACTTGATCACAGGGGGGAAGAGCTGCCCTCTACAGAGCCTATCACATATTCCTATACGCAATTGGAGGACAGTGGCGATGCGGTGAGAAGATACGTCGAAATACTCAGCGGAACAGAATACGGTTTTGGCATTGTAAATGCTGCCGGGCAATCCGTGCCTCCCCCCGATTATACACAGGAGGAAGGCTTTGTTGTTCTCTCTCGTGCAAATGTGCTCTCCAAGAAAATGCTCCGATTTACTATGATATGGGAGCCAGGGAGCTGCACCATTAACCTCTATCAGGTCGATGGGCTCCCCGCAAGAACCGACCCGAGTGAACCCAAGCGCGAAATATCGCCCAGCGGGGAAATCATTTATGAGGACCCGGCTATTCCGAAAACAAATGCAAATTCCACCCCCACAATGAACTCCTCTGCGCCTATGGATGCCGGAGACATAGTCTATTTTTTCGAGCGACTCTCCCCCTCCACTCTGGGTCTGGACGGAAGCAATATGGAGGCGTATACCGTCTATTATTTGGAGGGGAAGGTAACCGTAAATGAAGAACGTTGCAGCCGCGTTCGTATCTACTCCATCAGCTATCCTGAAGAGTCCAACTACTTTTTGGGAACCTTTCTGATTTCCGAACAAAGCGGCCGTCTTTATAAACACGATATTGATAACGATATTATGATTGAATTGAATAGTTAGAGGATTTATTTCGTATTTTTATTTTTTAATGAACTTTTTTATGAATTGACTTATTTTCTTCAAATATTTGTCGATAAAATCAATGAAGAGCAGGAACACCTTCTCACCGGGCGAAAAAAGCCCGGAACAAGCTGCTATGGTCTTGGATGCCCCTCTTGACATAGCGCCCAATTTGTAGCTTAATTTGCCGTGCCATCCCCCCAGGATCCGGCAGTTTTGCTAAGGGATCGGGTGGGCCGGACTCCGCCGGGTCTGGCTTGCCCGAACCATTCTCTCAAACGACCACCCAAAATGGGAGGAGGATCGGTATGGACATGATGAGTTCAATTGCTTCTATGGCAATGGAAATGAATGCGGCAAAGTTTGCTACGTCTTATTCTACTGACATGATAGAAAAAAATATGAATATGCAGGAAGAGATTGCCCAGGGTCTCTTGGAAATGCTGCCACCTGCTCCGCCCCCGGCGAGCCCGCACATCATTGATATCTACGCATAAGCATGCCCTTGCTTCTCCGGTCGGCATGCCGTCTATTTTCTAAAAAACACACCCCCCGACAAGCTTGTCTGAACTGCCCCCAAAAAGTTAGACAAATATAAAATCAAGCAGCCTGAAGGGCTTGTTGTCTGTGAACCGCAGGCGGCAAGCCCTTCAACTTTGCCTTAATGCGGCGGTAGTTGTAGTAGTCGAGATATGCAATCAGTTCGCGCTCAAAATGCTCCAAGGAGTCAAACTTCTGCAAATACAACAGCTCACTTTTCAGATGGCCAAAGAAATTCTCTGCCACAGCGTTATCCAAACAGCTACCCTTTCGGCTCATGCTCTGTCGAATGCCCTTTTTGTGCAACATTCGTTGATACTGCTTGTGCTGGTACTGCCAGCCTTGGTCAGAATGAAGAATGAGAATGGTGTCATCCGGAATTTGTTGAAATGCATTGTCCAGCATCTGGGTCACCATGGAGAGAACAGGTCTCTTCGAAATGGTATAGCTCACAATATCCTGGCTGTGCAAATCCAGAATCGGCGAGAGATACAGCTTTTGCCCAAACAGGCTGAACTCGGTGATATCGGTCACCCACTTCTGGTTTGGCATGGTGGTGGAGAAATCACGCTCCAGCAGATTGGGCGCAACCCGACTAACCTTTCCCTTGTAGGAACGATACTTCTTCATCCGAACCCGGCAGACCAGGTTCTCTTCCCGCATAAGCCGCTGCACCGTCTTGTGGTTGATGACACAGCCGCAGTTGTGCAGCTCCATCGTGATTCGACGGTAGCCATATCGGCCACGGTGTTCATAAAAAATATGAGTGATTTGTTCTCTCATGTCAGCGTATTTGTCCGGCTTGCTTTGCCGCTTGGCGTGATAGTAGTAGGTTGCACGAGGCACGTTCGCAATTCGAGCAGGAGGGTTAAAGTATGTTCTTGCCTCAGCATTGAAATCACCTGCGTTTTTTCTGCCGGTGTCGCTCGTTTTCCAAAACCAAGGCTTGCAAGTTTTTTAGGTAGGCATTCTCCGCACGCAACCGCTGATTCTCTGCTATCAAATCTTCTTCTAGCTGCTTTTCCAACTTGGATGGACGCCCCTTACTCCCTCGACCTCGGCGTTCCTTATGCAGGCCCTCTGGCCCCTCTTCTAAATAAATTCTTTCCCATGAGGCCACTCGATTGTGCGGCAATTCAAATTGTCGCTCCGTTTCCTTTTGGCTGAGCTCTTCTTTGTGCATTGTTTCTACTACTTTTTGCTTGAATTCTCCTGTATAGCGCTTGTTGGGCTTTCCTCTGGGCATGAAAATGCACCCCTTCCATTAAACAGTTTATCATACTGTCTAACGTTTGGGGTGCACTTCAGCTTGTCCGGGGGTGTGTTTCTGTTGTTTTGCTTCTCATTAGATCACTGTGATCACTGCGGAGAGCCCGTCACAGTTTGCGCTTCGGATTTCTTCACCCGCCTGCAGCATCTTCTGTAGATGCGCAGACCTACTCCTCCGCGGTTAAAAGCTCCAGCAAGCCGTTGTAGATCTGGTCGGGCTGCGCACGGAAGCGCTCGGCAAGGCGCTCTCCCTGCTCAGTGGATACCGTGAACATTTCTATGGTGAGCAAATTGCCCTGCTCGTCATCGAGTTCCATGCGGAGCGTATGAAAGCCGTCCTCCCTGGGGAGAAGCTGCGCCTTTACCTGGGCGTTGCGCCGCAAGAGCGCATTGAGTTTTACCAAATTTTTATCACATTTGAGCCGAACCGAATACGCAATGCCGCTCTCGCAGATGTCGCCATTGCGGATTCCTTTTTCTGTGATTGTGTAGAGGCCCTCTTCTAAAATCACATGATCGGAGGTGACCAGTTCATCCAAGGCTTCGGCATACTCAAAATAATCGATTCCATCATCACAGAGCGTCAATTCAGTCAGCGTTGCAAAATTGATGGGCGCAAAGGTGCGAGATAGGAGATACAGCACCAAAATTTTAATCTCCAGCTTGTCATGAATAAATCCATGTCTTGCCAAACAGATCCCCCCTTTCCTTCTCTTCATTATATAAAATCTTCCTCAAGAGAACAAGAGCTAAATTCACTTTCCTTTTTTTGAAATTTGGTAATGACTTTACTGTGCGACTGTGATACCATTGTGAAAGCATTGTCCCACTTATAAACTCTTCCTCTGTTCGCTGCAATCGCTTGAAGGCATCTTGCCGCAGAGGAGCCATTATACTATTATAAGCGGCTGATCCCCCGGTTCAATCGCTTTTCTCAGAGATTCTCGCAAAGGAGCCAATATACATGGGAAATGATCCGATCACTCGTCTGAATATCGGCGAAAAAGAGATCATCCTCATTGGAACAGCCCACGTTTCTCAAAAAAGTGTGGAGTTAGTCAAAGAGGTAATCGAGCAAGAACAACCCGATAGCGTTTGTATTGAACTGGACGAAAAACGCTATGAAAATATTCAAAACCCGAAGGCCTGGGAAGAAACGGATCTCATAAAGGTCATCAAAACCAAGCGTGTCGGCTTTATGCTGGCAAATCTCGCCCTGAGCGCCTATCAGCGGAAGATGGCAAAGAAGCTTGGCACTCAGGTGGGCGGAGAAATGCTCCAGGGCATCAAAAGCGCCGAGGACGTGGGCGCGGATATCGTCCTTGCCGACCGTGATATCCAAACAACATTCTTACGCATTTGGAGAAAGCTCAGCCTGTGGGAGAAGTGCAAGATGCTTGTTGGTTTTTTCTTCTCCGTTGACGACCAAGAGGTAGAAGAGGCAGACTTCGAAGAGATGCTCGGCGGCGATATGCTGGAATCCATGCTGGGAGAAATCCGCGAAACATTCCCAAAGATTGGGGACATCCTCATCAGCGAGCGTGATCAGTACCTCTCTCAAAAGATCAAGCAGGCACCTGGAAACAAAGTAGTTGCTGTGCTGGGCGGCGCACACGTCCCCGGTGTCTGCAAAGCCATTCATGAGGAGATCGATCTGGAGGAAATTGCAAGCATTCCGCCCAAAAAAGGATACGGAAAAATCATCGCCTGGGCGATCCCCATGATTATCATTGCCCTTCTGGCCTATTCCTTTACACTGAGCCTGGAGGCCGGCATACGTCAGCTGCTCGTCTGGGTGGTCTGGAACGGCGGCCTCGCGGCGCTTGGAACGCTCCTCGTGCTCGGGCATCCGCTGGCGATTCTCACCTCCCTGCTGATGGCACCCTTCACCTCGCTCAACCCGCTCATTGCCGTTGGCTGGCTCAGCGGGCTGGTGCAGGCCACGGTTCAAAAACCCACGGTACATGACCTCTTGCATGTTCACGAGGACATCACCCATTTAAAAGGGATTCTGCGCAACAAGGTGATTAAGGTTCTTTTGGTTGTCATCTTCGCGAATATCGGGAGCTCCATCGGTACCTTTGTAGCGGGCGCCGATATTATTCGCAACCTTTTTTGATTCCAGGCGGGCAGCCTATGCCTGTTTACACAGCGAAACCGGATGGCACATGTGCGATCCGGTTTTTAATTGGGCACACCCCCTCCCTCGCCGTATTTCTAAAGTAATATGACGGTAAGCAAACCAAGGCTCACGCCCAGCGTTCCATATACCTTTCCCATGCGCCCCGCTTCCTCTCTTGCGGCGGTGATTTGCCCCCCCAGCCGGCTTTGGATGCTGCGAAGCGCCAGCCGCTGGCTCTCACCATCATAGCGGCCGAGGATGCCCCCCACCTCCCGGATCAGGTTCAAGTCCTCCTCTTCCAGCGGCAATTCCGCCGCCTCAAAACAGGCAGTCCAGATCTCTTCTAAGCGCTCTTCCCCCCGGAAAATAAAGCGTTCCCTGCAAGAGAGGTAGACGGCGCGGCACTCTCCGCGTGTCTCTTGAGCGAGCCGCTCCAGAAGCGCTTCCACAGGCGGCAAGGCAAAGGCCAGCTCCCGCTCCACACACTCCAAACCGCGCAGCAGCTCACGCAGACAGGAGACGCGGCGGTAGAGCCCGCGGCGCAGCAGCAGGCCGATCATGCTGACCCCCAGAAATACACAGAGCCTTCCGATCAGCTGCAACACTGCTCTACTTCCTCCTTTCTAAGAACGCGATAGCAACGCACGCCCGCTTCGAGGGTAATCCAAATAAAGCGGCGGAATATATTCGACTCAAGTAAACCGCGGTAAATGGGGCGAAGGAAGAGATCCGAGGGCGCGGCGCTGTGCGCCGTTGCAAGAAGTGTGACACCGCAGCCTGCAACCTCCTCCATTGCGGCCAAATCCTCCTGCGCCGTGATTTCATCCACTGCGAGCAACTGGGGATTCATTCCGCGCAGCAGCATCAGGAGTGCCTTTGCCTTGGGGCATCCGTCGATGATGTCCGTCCGCTTGCCCACTCTGCGCTGCGGCCTGCCCTGATACAGACCACAGATCTCTCCCCGCTCATCGGCCACCCCGACCCGTTTGGCAGGGACTCCTTCCCCATCGGAAATACAGCGGATGAGATCCCGAAGCAAGGTTGTTTTCCCAAAACCGGGCGGCGAGCAAATCAGACTGCTCTGTAAAATTCCGTTCTCCATCAACTGCGGCAGGATCGGCCCGGCAAGATGCGGCACTTCATGGCAAAAGCGGATGGCAAGGGAGGAGACACGGCGGAAGTTGATCATCTCCCCCTCCTTCATCACCGCGCTGCCACAGATGCCGATCCGGTTCCCCCCCTCCACGGAGAGAAACCCGTTTCGAAACTGGTCGAGCACCGTGTGGATGGAACCGTGCCCTGCCGCCTCCAGCACCCAATCGAGATCCCGCTGGGACACAAGCTCGCGGGCGAGTGCCCTGCTGCTCCACTCCTCTCCCGAGGACACAATCGAGAGCGGTCTCCCCTCCCGCAGGCGGAGCTCTTCCACAGTGACCTGCCGCTGTGAGATCTCCTGCTCTAACAATGCGCGCAGCCGCAGCGGCAGGAGTGCATATGACTGAACTACCCGATCTTCTCCCATGACACTCCCCCTTCTCCCGCTGCGGATTTGTACAAGCATATGATTGATTTGGGGCGGATATGCCGCTTTCGGCAGCGATGCGGAAAGCGCTTTTCTCCCTGTGCATCGCGGCAGGAGCCGCGCTCAATTTTCCCCCGTGAAAACAAAGTTTGAGGTGATACATCCATGCGGAACAAACGCTCGCTTGCAATGCTCCTGATCTGGATCCTCCTATTCTTTCCCTCCGCCTGCGTCTGGGACAGCGGCGGCGGAGCCGCACCCGCTTCGGACCCCAATGCCCCTCTGACCGTCCACTTCATTGACGTTGGGCAGGCGGACTGCACGCTCCTGCTCTGTGATGGCATGGCGATGCTCATCGACGGCGGCAACGTGGCGGATTCCAGTCTGGTCGTCTCCTATCTGAAGCGGCAGCAGCTCTCGCATTTAGACTATCTCGTGTGCACGCACAGCCACGAAGACCATGTGGGCGGTCTTTCGGGCGTGCTCAACGCCTGCACGGTGGGAACTGTTTTTTCCCCTGTGGAGCAGTATGAGAGCAAAGCCTTTCAGGATTTTATGAAATATGTAGCCCAGCAGGGGAAGTCCCTCGTCACTCCGGCCCCGGATGAGTCCTTTTATCTGGGCAATGCCCTTGTGGAGGTACTCGCGCCCCGAAGGGCGGACTACAGCGCCGTCAACAACAGCTCCATCGTCCTGAAAGTCACGCATGGCGACGTTTCCTTCCTCTTTACCGGGGACGCAGAGCGGGAGAGTGAAGCGGATATGATTGACTCCGGCTGTGACCTCTCCGCAACGGTGCTCAAGGTCGGCCACCACGGCAGCGACAGCTCGACCTCCTACCCCTTCCTGCGGGAAATCATGCCGCTTTACGCCGTCATCCCTGTGGGGGCAGATAACCCCTACAACCACCCCTCTGATGCCGTCTTGAGCCGCCTGCGGGATGCGGGGGTCACAGTATACCGCAGCGATATGCAGGGGCATATTATCGCCACCAGCAAGCAAAGCGGCGTCACCTTTGAAACGGAGAAACAGGCGAAACAAACCAACCCCACGGAAACGGACGGCTCGGGTCAAAATGCCCTCCAAAGCGCGCCTGCCTACTATATCGGAAACCTGCGAAGCGGCAAGCTTCATACCCCGGATTGCCCCTCCCTGCCCGCAGCACAGAACCAGCTGCGCTTTGAAGACAAGGAGGAGGCCCTCTCCAGCGGCTATACCCCTTGCAGCACTTGCATGGGCGCTGAAGCAGAGTAAAGCAGGCAAAGCACCGGCCTGTTCCCCGCTGAAAAGGAGCCATTGATCGCCGCCCAGCATTGCTATAAGATGTTCTTCATCGTGAATTCCTCCATCTCATAGAGCATCTTTAATTTTGTGATGAGCGCTTTGTTGCTGGCGCGATATTCCCCAATCTTCCGCTCCTGCAGATAGGCGAGGCACTCCTCGATCAGAACATAAATCTCATCAATTTGTTCATGTCTGAGGGTGATTTGCAGATAGGTTTTCTTTTCCTCCCACGTATCAGACACAGCATGGGTGATCTCTTCCGCCCGCTGCCAATTTTCTGTCTGCGCAAAGCTTGCGGCAAGTTCCAGCTCCGCGCTAAGCAGGCCCACAAAGTTTTTTAAATAGTGTATATTGCCCAGAAGAACGATAAAGAGTGCAACTAAAATCCCAGCAGAAATAAAGAGACGTTTCATCTTTGATTCTCCTTTGTCAGACAAACATAGCTGTTTTACGCAGCAGATTTTAATGTGAAAAAGATCGTATTTTTTTCATCCACCGTCATTAAGAACACATCTTTCTCATGTTTGATCTTATTTGACTTTAGCTGTTTGTTCAGCCAGGCGCGGTCAAAGCCTCGGAGTGTTAAGTTATCGGTTAAAACCCGCCCCTCATTGATGATGATCAAAGGAACACCCTGTTCCTCCGCCTTTATGTGGATCAGTTTTCCCGTCACCGGCTGTTCATCCGCGTAGGGAATCACCGAAAGGCGCCCGCTGGTCTCTAAGGTCGCGCACTTTACCTTGCGGATGTCTGTCGTGCCGGACAGACGCAGCTCTTCGAGCAACTCATCGGCCGTAAAACGGTTGCGCTTCATCTCTTTTGTGATAATCTTCCCATCCTGAATCACGATGCTTGGCTTCCCGTTGAGCAGCGCACGCATGCGAACATGTTTGACTGTCAGCGCGGAGAGCACGGAGGAGAGGCACAAGAGCGCAAGGATTGGGATGATCCCCGAGAAGAGCGGAATACCAAAATCCTGCATGGGAACAGCGGCTAGGTCCGCAAGGAGAAGAGATAGCACTAGTTCTGAAGGCTCCAGTTCACCAATTTGGCGCTTTCCTAATATTCGCATGACAATAATAATGAAGAGATAAAGAATAACGGTACGGCACAAGGCGATAATCATGAACATTCCCCTTTCTTAGCCCGGGTCACCAACCCCCTGTTTCAACTTCTTTCAGGATTTCCCATGTGCCAAAAAATATGTGCGCCTGCTTTCCAAGTTTGATCTCGGGCCGGGCGCTGCGATCTGAAAACCACCCCTCCCCCGAGCCGCTTTTTAGATTTCAGTTTTTCACAGCGAGAAATGCTTGACAATTGAGAAAAGCTTGATTATACTAAATTGGATTCAAACAGAATTCTATTCGTCCGGGGTGTGGCGAAGTTTGGTATCGCGCTTGGTTCGGGACCAAGAGGCCCAGGGTTCAAGTCCCTGCACTCCGACCAAAAAATCCTTTCATCATGCGGGTTTCCGCGGGTGAGGGGATTTTTATTTTTCCTGCAAACTACACCCAAGCAACAAAGAGCTCAAGAGCGTTCAAATAAACGCATAAACTGCGTTTCTCGCCTGAGGAAGACGGCATGTGATCTGGCGAAGAGCAAAGATACGCAAACCTAGCGATCGCCTGGGCGCCATATAAGCCCCAAAGCGTCTCTCCCCTTCTTCCGTTGACAGGGCGCATCACCCCCCTATATTCAATGCCATGCCATGCAGCGTCTGGGTGATCCGTAAGAGGAAAAACAGCAAGGTGTCCCCCAAAGCTTGGCGGAACATCTTGCTGTTTTTGGTCTTGCTCGAAAGAAACGCTTCTAATCCGTAATAAAGTGAATGGCAGTATACAGCGCCTTTTCATCCCCTACAATATGCAGAATATCTCCGACCAGCAAGCTTGCATAGGGCCCCGGCGAGAGAAGAATCTGCTGCCCGCGCTCTATGGCAATAATTGTGGAGCCTGTTTTGTGCCAGAAGTTTAATTCATTGATGGTCTTTCCGGTAACCTTAGAATGGGGCGGCACAATGATTTCATAGGGAGTGAAGGGTGAGGGGTTTTTTAGGCGCTCCGACGTGTTGATGAGAAACTGGATCTTCTCCATTGCTTCCGCAGTTTCATTGACCTGCCGTTTCATCCAAGAAAACAGTTCATCTTTCACATGGGTAACGCTCTGTATCTCCTCATTTTGCCGGATAAACTCCTTTGCCTCCCACGCGGAGAGAACCCGAACACCACTGTTTTTTTCGATATCCAGGATACCGACATCTTTGAGCATATGAACGGCCTTGCGAATGGTCTCGGGAGAGACACTATACTGGGAGGAGAGAACCGAGCGCCCGGATAATTTCTGCCCCTCCGTAAACTTTCCCTCCACGATATCCTGCGCAATGCTGAGGGCAATCTTGCGATAGATGGGAAAAGAAACTTTTTTGTTGTTTTCCAAGTTCATTCACCCTAATTTATAATGTTTTTTCGTGATAAAGATAACACAACTGTAGTTTATCACTAAGCCTGGCCTGCGTCAATCTCAATCGCCTGCTCTGCCCCATCCGCCGCGCTCCGCAGAAAAACAACAAGATATGAGAAGATCAACCGCTTGACAGGGTGGCAATTTGCATATATAATACAGGTTGTCACTTTTTTAATAAAGAAAAGAAAGGATGAATGAAGTTGAAACAAGGAAAGAAAACTTTTGCAGTACTTATCGTCCTGATCATGCTGGCAAGCACCCTTGCCGGCTGCGGTTCAAGCGAGCAGGCAAACACGATCCAATTTGCCGATGTCGGTTGGGATTCGGTCTTATTTCACAACGCCGTTGCCGGAACTGTTGCACAGGAGGCCTTCGGCTACCAATGGGTCGAGGTGTCCGGCAGCACTCCCATTGCGCACGAGGCTGTGAAACAGGGTGAGATTGATGTGCATATGGAGGTATGGACAGACAACCTGCCCACTTACCACGCGGATATTGAAGCGGGGGCCTTAAAAGAGATCGGCGTGAACTTCGACGACAACGTGCAGGGGCTTTATGTGCCGCGCTATGTGATTGAAGGCGATCCCGAGCGGAACATCGCAGCCATGGCGCCGGATTTAAAACGCGTTTCTGATCTCAAATCATATGCCTCTCTCTTTCAAGATCCGGAAGATCCGACCAAGGGCATTATTTACGGCGGGATCGCAGGCTGGGAGATTACAGGGATTATTTACAAAAAATATCTGCACTATGGCTTGGATGAATACTATAACTACATTGAACCGGGTACGGATGCCGCAACCAGCGCCGTCTTGGTCTCTGCCTATGACAAGGGAGAGCCGATTGTCGCATATTATTGGGAGCCGACCTGGCTGATGGGTAAGTACGACTTCGTCCTCTTGGAGGACGAGCCCTATGATCCCGCGCTCTATCACGAGGGAAAAACGGAGTGCCCGTCGGTGCGGGTTACGATATGCAGCAGCAATGACTTTTATGAAAATAACCCGGAATTTGTAGAATTTTTATCTCACTACCAGAGCTCATCCGCGCTGACCAGCGAGGCACTGGCCTATATTGAAGAGACGGGTGCAGATTATAAAACCGCTGCCAAATGGTTCTTAAAGGAATATCGCGACATGGTTGAAACTTGGCTCACGGCAGAGCAAGCCGAAGCTCTGTATGCAGCCTTAGATTAAGGCGGCTTTCATGGATTGGATGTTTGAATTCCCTTTCACCATTAATTTAAACACGGATGCAATTGATCAGGCTGTGCGGGGCTTCGCCGCTGCTCACTCGGGATTTTTTAACGGGATCAAAGCGGGGCTCACCAACTTCGTGGGTATGTTTCACTGGATTTTTGACCATACCCCCTGGTTTGTGCTGCTGGCTCTTGTTTTTTTCTTGGGATGGAGATCCCATAGAAAACTGCGCAGCGGAATCTTTTACAGCGCGCTCCTCTGTGTCATCGGCATCTTTCAGCTCTGGAGCCTGATGAACATGACGCTTTCGATTGTCTTAGCCGGCGTCACCATTGCGCTATTGATTGGCTTTCCGGTGGGCGTTCTGCTGTCAAATTCCGAGCGGGCCAACCAACTGGCAAGGCCGGTCTTAGATATGATGCAGACGATGCCCGTATTTGTCTACTTAATACCGGCGGTCATTTTCTTTGGTATGGGTTCGGCATCCGCAGTGATTGCAACGGTCATTTACTCCATGGTTCCCGTCATCCGGCTCACGAGCCTTGGAATCCGGCAGGTGGATATTGAGATTGTGGAAGCCGCGCGCTCCTTTGGATCCACCAAGCTGCAAATGCTCTTTAAAGTGCAGATTCCGCAGGCGCTGCCCACGATTATGACGGGCATCAACCAAACCCTAATGATGGCAATGTCCATGGTGGTCACCTGTTCCATGATCGGTGCGCGTGGCCTGGGCAACGAAGTGCTCATCGCCGTCAACCGTATTGAAATATCGCGGGGATTTCTTGCGGGAATTTCAGTTGTTATCCTGGCGATCCTCCTTGACCGCTTGACACAGGGATGGTTCTCAGGCCGCAAGAGCGAGGAGGCAAGTGCCGATGAATGACATCATTATCGAAACACAGCAGGTGACAAAACTATATGGCCTGCGCCGCGAAGAGGCGAGCGCGATGCTGCGCAAAGGCAGCGGCAAGGAGGAAGTGCTCAAAAAAACCGGAGTGACAACGGCCTTATATGACATCAATCTGAAAATTCCGCGCGGAAAGATTTTTGTCCTCATCGGCCTGTCCGGCTCGGGCAAGTCCACCATGGTGCGCTGCTTCAACCGCCTGCACCGCCCGACATCCGGCACAATCTTATTTGACGGCATTGATTTGATGAAGCTCTCCAGAAACGAATTGCGTGAGTTCCGGCGCCATAAAACGGCCATGGTCTTCCAATCCTTTGGTCTGATGAGCCACAGAAACGTGCTCAAAAACGTCTCCTATGGCCTTGAAGTCTCCGGTCTGAGGCAAGATGAGTGCGAGCGGCGCGCCCGGGAGGCCATCGCGCTGGTGGGGCTGGAGGGCTGGGAAGAGGCGATGATCAGCAGTCTCTCCGGTGGGATGCGCCAGCGCGTCGGCATCGCCCGTGCCCTCTCCAACGATCCGGAGGTTCTGCTGATGGATGAACCTTTTTCCGCGCTCGACCCCCTCGTGCGCCATGATATGCAGTTTGAGCTGCTCTCCATCCAACGTAAGCTCGGGAAAACAGTCATCTTCATTACCCACGATATTGACGAAGCCTTTCGCCTTGGCGATATGGTCGCCATCATGAGAGACGGCCGCTTAGTTCAGGTGGATACCCCGGAGAATATGAGCACAAATCCTGCGGATGAGTATGTGCACCGCTTCATTGATTCGGCGGATAAGTCAAAGGTCTTGTCGGTGCGTAACATCATGATCACACCCAAAAGCCTGATCAAGCTCAGCGACGGCATTGACTATGCCCTGCGCGTCATGCGCAAGAATTCGATCTCCTCGGTCTATGTGATCGACGATCAAATGAAGCTTGCCGGACTCTTAACGCTGACCGATGCCCTATATGCGAAGCAAAAGCATATCAGCGTATCTGAGATGATTGTGCGGGATATTCCAACCACAAATCTAGATATCTCAGTGGATCAAATTATGTCCGTATCCGCGGAGTCGCCCTATCCTTTGGCGGTGTTGGATGATGACGGACGGCTTAAGGGCATTGTGACAAAGGCCAGCGTTCTCTCCTCCCTGTCATAATGGAAGCTGTGTCCACACGTTAGATATTAGATCTAAGGGCCATGAACAGGGCGGAGGAATCACGCTCCCGCTCTGCAGCATAAAAATTCAAAAGACACCGGGCTGCCTGTATCACTTACAGACAGCCCGGTGTTTACACGCTTTATAGCACAGATGCACCATCACAAGACAAACCAATGCGCGGCAGCGCTGATGACAATCGGCAGAAGATAGGCTTCCCAAATGCTCACCAAAAACAGCAGCGTGAGGCCGAGGATATTACCCAGCGTGTTCGACGGCTGGATCCACTGCCGCAGTGCACTCCTGCCCCGCTCCCGCCGGATGGGTTTGGAGAGAAATTCTGCCCCCAGGAGAAAGAGAATGGGGATCGTGATCAAACTCTCCAGCCCGAGCAGGAGGAAGGAAAAGAGGACACCCACGCGGCCCATCACCAAGAGAAAGGCGCAAACGGTGAAGCTCAGCAGAAAGCCCCGCAGGGCAAAGAGAAGAGGGATTCCAATGCGGCGGGCGGCGGTGCAGCCGAGCAGCACAAGGGCGAGCGGCCATCGAAACACGGACCACAGGGTAGAGAGGAAGGCCGGAATGCCAAGGGTACCATGCTGCGCGGCGAGAAAAAAATTTGTAATATACGTGCGCAGCGCCGCACTGCCGCCCCCTGAGAGGGAAGCAGCCAAGAGGCAGCCAAACACGATTCCGAATATAAATCCGCCTGAGAGCAGGAGCAGGGGAAGCTTTTGTTCGTCCTTAGCGCGCCCTGCCGCGGGTTTTCGTTTGAAGTACACAGCGCCCATATGAAACGCTCACTTTCGTTTTTTTGATTTTTTCTTTGACTTTGGGGCTGCAAGTACGGCGGAGAATGCGCTGGCAAGGATTGCCGCTGCCATCGCAACAAGATTGCCGCTTGAAAAAGAAAGCGCCCCCTGGATGAGCACCGCCGCGCACATAAGGAGCAGGCAGAAGGCAATTCCTGATCCGAGCGCAGATAGCGCCGGAAAGACATAGGCGCGCCGCATAGAAAAGCGCGCTCCAAAGAAGGAAGCGATGGCACAAGCTGCAATACAGACCATTGTCATACCGCGCTCAGGAATCACTCCTTTGAGGATCAAGGCCGCGCCGATTAAGAGCACAATTGCGCAGAGCACAAAGGAAATCGCACCGCCAAACAGGGCGGCCAGGGAAATGGCTTTGATGTGTTTGCTTGACATCTCTTCTTTGCTCGGCATAAAAAAACCTCCCGCAAGAATGATTTCTTCATCCTATGCGGGGGTTTTGTTTTTTATGTCTGCTTGTACTGATTCTCCTGCAGCTCAGGCGCAATCAATCAGGCTTTGACAGGCATTCCCACTGAGAAAGGCCGCGTTATACTTCTGCCGCCTTGTCTTCAACGTTAATTCCCTTTTCCAGAATGCCCCACTTGGCATATTCCAAGCGAACGCGGTCTGCACCGGTTTCGACCACGATGGTGCCCTCTTTCACGGCGCAAACCGTTCCGACGATTCCATCAATCATGGTAATCTCATCTCCGGGCGCCAGGGATTTTCTCATCTCTGTTTTTTCTTTTCTTCGTTTCCGGTCCGGGCGCATTTTCAGAACATAGAAGATCAGAAAGTATGCAAGACCAATGATAATTAATAAGAGTTCAAAGGGCATTGGGTTGATTCCTCCGTCATTTAAAATACAGTATATGCTTTGCGATTCAAACGATATCTTATGGGTGGGTGTGCCGCCAAAGCGGCAGTTTGTATGCCGCGCAGAACAAAGCAGTGCTGCGCATGCGGATACTTTGACTTGCGATAGAGAAGTGCCGCTCCTATTCCCATCGTTTTTAATATTATAAAGGCTTCCCACTTGTTTGACAAGCCCTTTTCAAAATTTCAAAGCGGCCTTGCCAACTTTTCAGCGTATTCTGCGCGAAAGGCCGCAAACGCTCCCGCTTCAATTGCCTCTCGAATCTGCTGCATCAAGTTGTTATAAAAATAAAGATTGTGCAGCACGGCAAGCCGCGCACCAAGCATTTCGCCCGCCGCGAAGAGGTGGCGCAGATAGCCCCTGGAGTGGGAGCGGCAGGTGGGGCACTGGCAAAGCGGATCAATGGGCGTCTCATCCGCCTTATGCCGCTCGTTTTTGATATTCAGCGTTCCCGCCCAGGTAAAGAGCTTCCCATGTCTCGCATTGCGCGCGGGCATCACACAATCAAAAAAGTCAATCCCCCTGGCGACAGATTCAATGAGATTGCTCGGCGTGCCCACCCCCATCAGATAGCGCGGCTTATCCGCCGGCATGTGGGGTTCAACTGCGTCAATCATCTCATACATCACCAACGTCTCCTCCCCCACCGCAAGCCCGCCGATGGCATAACCGTCACAGGGGATCTGCGCCGTCTCCTTCATGTGCCAGACCCGAAGCTCCGGGTCAATCCCACCCTGGTTGATGCCAAAGAGCATCTGCGCGGGGTTGATGGCATCCGCCTCTTCGCGCATTCTCAACTGGGCCCTCTGAGAGCGGATGAGCCAGCGCAGTGTCCTCTCACAGGAGGCTTTGACGTACTCATAGGGGGCGGGATTCTCAACGCACTCGTCAAAAGCCATGGCGATATCTGCGCCCAAATTGGCCTGAATCCGCATGCTCTCTTCCGGGCCCATAAAAATTCTCCGCCCATCAATATGAGAGGCGAAGGTGACGCCCTCTTCCGTTATCTTGCGCCTGCCGGCGAGGGAAAACACTTGGAACCCACCGCTGTCCGTCAGCATCGGCCCGTCCCAATTCATAAAGCGATGGAGACCGCCCATAGATTTGATGAGCGCATCACCCGGCCGCAGATGCAGATGGTAGGTGTTGGAGAGCTCAACCTGGCAGCCGATTTCCTTCAGATCATCGGCGCTCACCGCGCCTTTAATCGCCCCTTGTGTGCCGACATTCATAAAAACAGGCGTCTCAACTTCACCATGTGCACAGATAAAATGGCCGCGCCGCGCGCGCCCTTCGCTTGCGATCAGTTGAAACAAGTCAATACGCCCTTTCTGATTTCATTACTCGTGCCACCTTCCGCCGCGCGCGGGCAAAAGCTGCTCACCCGCTTCCTGCATACGCCGGATCTCTGTCTGTGGGATGGTAAGACACTGCGATTTATTCTACACGCTCAAGGAAGCGCCGTCAACAGCTGCGGGCTAAGTTTCGGAGCCAATCCCCTGTCTGCGCAGCGCCTCGGCAGCAAATGCTGGCGAATCATATAGAGGCCGAGCGATCACGGCCTGATCAGAGACAGGGGAAAACAGCAATATAGCTAGACATGTCGCAGGCGGATCCGCTCAACGCGTTTCTCTTATAGGATCAGCATCGCATCCCCGAAAGAAAAAAAGCGGTAGCGCGCGTGCACGGCCTCCTCATATGCGTGAAGCAGCCGCTCCCTGCTGGAGAAGGCCGACACCAACATGATCAAGGTCGACTCCGGCAGGTGAAAGTTGGTCAAAAGCCCATCCGTCACTTTAAATCTGCGGCCGGGATAGAGGAAGATATCCGTCCACCTGCTCCCCGCAGAGACCCTGCCGTCCTCCGCGGCAAAGCTCTCAATCGTGCGGCAGGAGGTGGTGCCGATGCAGATGACACGCCCGCCAAGCTCCCTCGTCCGATTGATTGTCGCAGCAGTTTCTTCGCCAAGAGTGCAATATTCACTGTGCATTTCATGCTCCGATAGCTTCTCCGCCTTGACGGGGCGAAAGGTGCCGATCCCTACATGGAGGGTGACATAGCAGAGGGAAACACCCATCGCGGCAATCTTCTCAAGCAGCTCTTCTGTAAAGTGCAGGCCTGCCGTGGGCGCTGCGGCTGAACCCATTTCCCGGGAATAGACCGTTTGATAGCGCGCGGCATCCTTCAGCTCTGCCTTGATATAGGGCGGCAGCGGCATGGTTCCAAGCTCTGAGAGCAGTTCCAGAAAAATGCCCTGATGGCAGAAGCGAACCAGGCGGTTCCCACTCTCCAGCTGCTGCGTAACCCTTGCCATTAACTTTCCCCCGCCGAAGGAGACCCGCGCACCCTCCCGGAGACGTTTGCCCGGCCGCACCAGGCACTCCCACTGCCCGTCTCCCCGCTCCGTCAGCAGCAGCAGCTCCGCGGCCTGACCGCCCGGCACAAGCGCCCCGATCAAGCGCGCGGGCAGCACGCGGGAGTCGTTGAGCACTAGGGCATCTCCCGGGCGGAGAAACTCCGGCAGCTCGTAAAAGCGATGGTGTGCAATCGCCCCTGTCGCCCGATCCATCTTCAAGAGGCGGGAGGTATCTCTTTGCGCAATCGGTGTCTGGGCAATGAGTTCTTCGGGCAGGTCAAAATAAAAATCGGATGTTTTAATATAAATCAATCCCTGTATAGTAGAATTTCAAGATATCCTGATATGAAAAACCTTGTTTGGCCATCGCGTTGGCACCATATTGGCTCATGCCTATGTTATGACCATTTCCCGAGCCGTTTAGCACAAAAGTACCCACAGCAGCAGAGCTGCCCCCTGTGAGAATCTGCTGCGTCCCCGCCGCAGTGCTCGCATAGGGCGTTGCCCCGCTCAGGCGCGAGGTTGCACCGCCCTCCCCGATCACCCAAAGACCATCGAGCGTGTCCGTGCTCGCGCCGGATTCATCAATATACACACGATCACTGCCAGTTCCCGCGAGCTGGAAGCGCAGCGACTGGAGGCCGAGCGCCGTGCGGACACGCTCCTTCGAAATGACAATGCGCTTCCCGAGGTTATCCACCAGCTCAATCGTGTGCACATTGTTCATCTTTGTAAACTGTGTGATGGTAAAGGACTCGATCCTGCTCCCGCAGTCATAGCCGCGTGCCTTCAGGCGTGTGGCCAGCTGCTCACCGCTGTAGGTCACGCTCCAGTGATAGCTGGGTATACTTGCGGCAATGCTCCCCTCATAGGGGTCAGAGACGCCCACAAGATACGGAACCGGGGAGGACCAGACGTTTTGCGCGTCCTCAGAGGCACCCCCGTTGGAAGAATAATAAAATGTCTGCGCAATCTTTCCCTGATGCCAGGCATAAATGCCGCTCACCGCTTCCACCGCGCTGTCGCTATGGTTGCTGGCGCTGTTTGCCCCCCGGTACACCTGGCAGCAGGTGCTATTGCATACGTCAAAACGGCCGCTTGCGTGCTTGCTTGCGCTGATAGAGAGCGCATAACTCTTCACCGCCACCGCCTGCGCCTTAAGAGCTTCCAGCGGCCAAGACGCGCTCATCTCATAGGGCAGGACGCCCTTGGCATAATCATCCATCGTCACATGGTTGACCACAGTGATGTCCCCGCCGCCGATGCGCTCATATGTGAAATCTCCGTAATATTTATAACCCTTAAACCAGGTCAAGCACTTGGCGCTGCCGCTCTGTCCGGGTCGAACGGTGAGGGTCTGCGCGCCGCTGCCATCAAATTGAAAGAGGATCTTTTCCGTCTTGGTTTTGCACACGTGGATGCCGTAGGCACTGGTGCCCACAATGCTTGCGTTTGAGAGGTTTTGTGCCCCTTTTGCGTTCTGGGCCTCTGATTCAGTGGCGTAAGCGCCGACGCGCACATAGAATGAACCGGAGATCCAGGCGGGAAATCCATTCAGATAGGCGCCGGCGGCTGATTTTGCCGCATCAAAGCTTTGATAGCTGCCCGGGAGCTGGAGGTGGAACGCGCCGATCACAGCGTTTGCAGCGCCGGGATTGGCCGTGAAATACTGCTCGTTTTTTAGATAGATCGTCTGGGTTTTGAGCATGCTGATCTGCGTCTCCGCCGTGCTGCCCAGGGCCTGGAATTGCCCGTTTCCATCGTAATACCCAAAGCGGTATCCGCTGCCCATGCTGTTCTCAAGGTTGGCAGAGGAGAGGGCTGTGGACCCGTAGTTGAGCCCCACGCGGAGCACCCGGGTGTCCTCTGCTGCGAGCGCCATGGTGGCACAGAACGCAAGGAGCAGGGGAAAAAGCAGAATCATTCGAAGTAGCTGTCGTTTCATAGAACCTCCTGATGGTCTCACACGCGCTTGCCTGGATTGACAGGTAGATTTTCTTGTGCTACGATAATAAAATCGGATTTTAAAGAATAAAAGCATTCAATTGCATGATCATTATAATACAACTTGCGACATTATTTCAATGTTTGTTTCAAAATTCTCCTGATTTGAATGCGTTTCGTCGCGGGAAAGAGAGGCTCTGTCATGAAAAAATATTCTGTTGGCGTGATTGGCGCAACCGGTATGGTGGGCCAGCGCTTTGTCAGCCTGCTGGAGGGGCACCCCTGGTTTGCGCTCCGCGCGGTCGCCGCAAGCGCACGTTCCGCCGGAAAATCCTATGCCGAAGCTGTGGGAGGGCGCTGGATGCTCCAGACCCCCATGCCGGAGGCGGCAAAGGAGCTTGTGGTGATGAACGCGGAGACGGATCGGGAGGCGCTCGCGCAACAGGTCGATTTTGTTTTTTCCGCTGTGGATATGAAAAAAGAAGAGATACGCGCGCTGGAAGAAGCATATGCTAAACTGGAATGTCCCCTTATCTCCAACAACAGCGCGCACCGCTGGACGCCGGACGTTCCGATGATCATCCCCGAGGTCAACGCCAGCCACCTGGACATTATCCCGGCGCAGAAGGCCAGACTCGGCACGAAAGAGGGCTTTATTGCCGTAAAATCCAACTGCTCCATCCAGTCCTATGCCCCGGCGCTCACGCCTCTGCTCCCCTTCGGCCTGGAAGAGCTCCTCGTCTGCACCTATCAGGCCATCTCCGGCGCGGGGAAAAGTTTTGAGACCTGGCCGGAAATGGTGGACAACGTGATCCCATACATCGGCGGTGAGGAGGAGAAATCAGAAACCGAGCCTTTGAAAGTCTGGGGAAGGGTTGAACATGGCGTGATCACACCCGCTGCGGGGATCCGCATCACCGCACAGTGCCTGCGCGTCCCGGTCACCGACGGACACACGGCCGCCGTCTTTGCGCGCTTCCGCGACAAGCCGGAGCTAGAGGAAATCAAGACCATCTGGCGCAATTACAAGGGCAGGGCGCAGGAGCTTGTCCTGCCCAGCGCGCCCAAACAGTTTTTGCACTATTTTGAAGAGGAAGACCGCCCGCAGGCGCGGCTGGATCGCGATCTGGAGGGCGGCATGGCCATCACCCTCGGGCGGCTGCGCCCGGACACCCAGTATGACTATAAGTTCGTTGGCTTGGCGCACAATACGCTGCGCGGCGCAGCGGGCGGGGCGGTGCTGCTGGCTGAGCTGCTCTGCGCCGAAGGATACATCCGCAAAAAATAATCAGTTTATGAATTCCACCCCGCAAGAGAAAACGCTGCTTTTTATATCATCAAAGCAGGAACTTATCTTTTGCGGGGTATTATGTTTTCTAATTTGGAGGGATTGCTATGAAAACACCAGCCTTTACCGGTACCTGCACCGCCCTTGTCACCCCGTTCCAGGCGGACGGGCGGATTGCCTATGATACGCTTTCCGCACAGATTGAGCGGCAGATTGCAGCCGGCGTAGATGCCCTTTGCATTTGCGGCACCACCGGCGAGAGTGCAACGCTTGCTCTGGAAGAGCATATGGCCGTGAGCGAATTTTGCATTCAAGAAGTTGCCGGCCGCTGCAAGGTCCTCGCCGGGGCGGGCAGCAACGACACCGATGCGGCCCTTGCGCTCTCGCTGCACGCCCAGCGCGCGGGGGCTGATGCACTGCTGTTGGTCACCCCCTATTACAACAAGACCAGCCAGGAGGGTCTCTATCGGCATTACTGGCACATTGCCGAGCGTGTCGACTGTCCGCTGATTCTCTACAATGTCCCCGCGCGCACCGGGATCTCTTTTACAGCGGAGACCTATCAGCGCCTCTCTGCCCATCCGAATATCAATGGGATCAAGGAGGCTTCCGGTGATTTCACTTTAATTGCAAACACACTTGCCCTCTGTGGCAATGAAATCCATCTCTGGTGCGGCAATGACGACCACACGGTTCCCATGCTCTCTCTGGGGGCAAAGGGCTTGATCTCCGTTGCAGCAAATCTAATTCCGGATGTGATGAGAGAGCTCACGCACAGCTATTTTGAGGGACGGCACGCGGAGGCGGCCAGCCTTCAGCTTCGCTATACCCGCTTGATTGACGCGCTCTTCTTTGAAGTAAACCCCATCCCCATCAAAACGGCCCTCATGGAGCTTGGACTCGATTCGGGTGCCCTGCGCATGCCCCTGTGGGAACTCAGCCCGGAAGGTCGCTATTATCTCCTGCGGGAGATGAAGGCAGTTGGTCTCATCGACCCCTGAGCGCCCCGCGTCCTTCTGTAGTGACAGATCCTCCCTTCCCTTTTGCTTGCAATGCTGCGCCACCACCCGATCACCAGAGAGCCGATGAGAAGATCTCTAAAACAATTTTCCGACAGACAAGGAAGCCTATTGATCCCCTCTCCGGCCTGTTAGAGCGCGTGCAGCAGAAAGAGCAAGGCGGAACCCCTCCTCCGGGTCCCGCCTTGCTCTTATTTTTATGGTTTATTTAACATGCCCGATCTTGTTTTTTGGGTAAGATTAAGATTTGCCCGGGGTATATGTCAATGCTGTGGAGGTCATTCGCCTCCATGATCTCCTCCACGGTTGTGCAGTTTTCCTTGCCGATTTTCCATAGGCTGTCACCCGGCTGAACCGTGCGCAGCACAACGGAGGGGCGCTGCACGCCTTCTTCGCTCACCCGCTCTTCCAAGGAGACCTGTTCAACGCCGTTCATGCTCTCCTTTGCGGTGGCTCTCCAGGCATAGTCGAGCGTGAAGGTGAGCTCAATGCCCCCGGAAACGGGGGATGCAATCGGCTCGCGAAGCAGCTGAAATTGACACTGATAATCCCAGTTGTCCGCAATTGGAATCTGATGCGGGACGATGAAGCTTCGATGGACGCTGTCAATGCCGCTCTGTTCCGTTTCGTAGAGAATGTAGACCTCCACCTCCGCGCCGATGTTCAGAACACCGTTCTCCTTGTTTCGGGTCAAATGCCCGGGCCGAACCTGCACATCCAGCACAGAGAGCGCGGGCAGGTCAGTGGCGATCACTTCGCGCACGGTCTCCGGCGCAGAGCCCTGATCCATCAGGCGATAGACGGAGTAGCTCCTCTCTTCCACCTGGGTATTGTAGTCCGTACTGTACAGATCGGTCAAGAGCTCCCGCTGTTCATTTCTGCTGAAGGTCACCTGCGCGAGCAGCTCCAATTCCACAGAGAGGCTCGCCCCCTCTTCGTCCGCCAGCTTACACTCCATGTCTGTGTAGATGAGCGATAGCTTGGTCTGGGCGTCTTCCCCGACTTCAAAGACTTCCATCAGCTGAGAAAAAGGCAGGGTGAAGTTGCTGTGATAGAGTTCGCCGTCCTCCCCGCTGTATAGCAGCTCCAGCTGGGCATCCCCCTTAAACACGAGCTTGCTGCCGACAATTTTTGTCTCGTTGCACAGGCAAGTTCCCCTGCTGCGCAAGAGTTTCTTCACATTTGGCCGCCCCGCCGGCAAGCTTAACACATCAGAGTAGTGAAATGTTTTTTCCTGCGTCCCCACGGTCAGGAGGGATCGATACTCTCCCAGCTGCTGCTCGATCCCATAGGCGCCGCGCTCCTCCACCCCAGTGGCAAGGGAGAGGGTTTCCGGCCGGTTACAGAGGATCTTTAGGGTGAAATTCACACGCAGGAGAATTTTTCTGGGGTTGAGCAGGTGCACATCAATGTTTTGAATCTGCGGCACCACATGAGTTTGTGTGAGGCGGTTGATTGCGGGCAGGTCCACAGAGGCATCAAAGGGCAGCACCGCATCCAGAGCATGGACTTTCTCATGCCCCTCAGGCAGATATAAGATATTTGCTCTGATCAGACCCGAGAACTCTACGCGGCCATCGAGGACTTCCTTTCGTTGTAAAAAAATCTTTCCCTCCGCATCGAGCACCTGCAGAATATCCGGGCAGGCATCCGGCACGATCATCTCAGAGGTCTCTTCCAGTTCCAAGTGTGCATCGTAGACAGTATCCCAGCAGCTTATGTAATCTTGCCGGAGTTCCAGTTCCATAATCACTCTCTCCTTGTCACGAATCTATCGCTGATTAACTTCAAAAGAGCACAAGATCGCGCAGACACGGGCAAAGCGCGCAAATTTCTCGCTGTTAATGCAGCTGCATGGTCAATGACACACGCAAACGCGCGGGCTCTGTTACCTGCCGCCTGAAAACGGGTTGATTTTCAAGCTGATTGACTATATGAAACCATATGCACGCCGGCTTTTTCTTATGACAGTCTGTCAAAGACCCTCCCGAATCCAATCACCTCTATTCCCCCTCTGTAGGCCTATTTCACTTTGAAGAAGCGCTTGAGCAGCGAGCGCATCGCCTTGGGCGATTTGATGACTACGACTTTCATTCCGCCACCTCCTAACACAAATTGTTTTCCAAGCAAGCCCTATCCTTTTCGGCTCTTTGCCGCTGCGATTCTCCCAAAGGAGAGGCCTTCCCCCTCTTGCCTCTGCACAGGGGGGAGGGCGAATCCACACAAAACCAAACACCCGCCTGGCTCTGCGGCAAGGGAGATTTCTTTCCCAGTATACGCAAAGCAAGGCGAGTGTGTGATGATTTGTATTATTTCCAGTGTTTTCTTGTTTTTACTTCTTCATGCAGCCGCAGATAGCTGTGGTAGCGGCTCTCTGCAATGGCCCCCGCGCGCAGCGCCTCTAAAACCGCGCAGCCTGTTTCCTTGGTGTGGGAACAGTTTAAGAAACGGCAGTGCCCCAGATAGGGTCTAAACTCCCGAAAACTGTACGGCAGCTCTTTTTCCCCCGGAACCTCCATACTCTCAGCATCAAAGGCGGCGTAGCCGGGGGTATCCGCGATCAGACCCCCGCCGCTAAGTTCAAAAATTTCAACATGGCGGGTGGTATGCCTGCCCCTGCCCAATTTCTCACTGACTTCCCCCACGCGAAGCTGATATGAGGGATCCAAGGCGTTGAGCACGCTCGTCTTTCCGACACCGGAGTTTCCGGCAAAGGCAGACACGCTGCCTTTCAGCTGCGTGCGCAGTTCCTCCACGCCTAGTCCCGTCTCCGCGCTCAGCCGTATGGTCACAAACCCGGCATTGCGGTAGAGTTCAAAGAGTGCGTTTTCCTCCATCAGATCCCACTTGTTGATGCAGATAATCGGCTGCGCGCCGCGGTGTTCCACTACGCAGGTCAGGCGGTCGATGAGAAAGGGATCTGTCACCGGCGAAGCGCCGGATGCCATGACAATCATTTGGTCGATGTTGCTCACCGCAGGGCGCTGAAATTCGTTTTTACGCGGTAGAATGCGCTCAAGCACACCGCTGCCATCCGCTTGCAGCGTGATCTCTACTTGATCTCCCACCAGCGGGGTCTGCTTTTGATAGCGAAACTTCCCCCGCGCGCGGCAGGTGATGCGCTGCTCCCCGCTTTGAACGTAGTAAAACCCGCTCAAGGCCTTAACGATTCTCCCCTGCATCAATTGCGCCGTCATCTGCTAAAATCCAAATCGTATTCCTCTTGCAGCTGCCCGTCGATGAATACGCGCACGGTCTGATTGCCGACTCCATCAATTTCACGCGTCAGCTTTGTGTTGTTGGCGGTGTTGACCGGCACTTCAAATTTGACCTCACCGTCTACCGTCACCTTTACAATGACATTTTCGCGGTCGGTCGGCAGTAAAATATCAATGCTCTTTCTTCCGCCGAGTTCCGGCGTTGTCCCACCTGAATCCGGATTTGGCGTCACAGGCACGGAGGGGCCGCTGCTCACGTGCAGGGTGACAACGGAGCCCTCATCAACCGTCTGCGCGGAAGGCACACTTTGATAGAACACGATGCCTGCCGCCTTGCTGTCCTCATAATAATCAATCTTGCAGGTCAATTTCAGGTCTTCGAGCATCTTTCGCGCCCGCACCTCCGTCTGATCAATCAGGGTCGGCATGACCACCTGCTTCACCTCGGGCCCCTCGCTGAGTGTCAGCTTCACCTTCGTTCCCGCCTGAACACGCTCGCCCTCCAGCGGAATGTGCGAAATTACGTTCCCTCGCACAATCTCGTCAGACTTTCCATAGTCAGAGCTGACCGCTTCCAAACCCATTTCCTGAATCTTCAGCAGGGCCTCCTGATGGGGCATGTTGGTCAGATCAACCATCACAACCATTTCCTGCCCACTGCTGATGGTCAGCGCGATCTCAATTTTTGAGCCCTCCGCCAGCTTTTTGCTGCTGTTTGGCTTCGGCTCCTGGCTCATGACCTGGCCCAGCTCGTACTCGTTGCTGGGCTTTGTCTTTGCTTCGATAAAGGTAAAAAGCTTCTGATATTCACTGTCCGCATTGAGTTCGTCGAGTGTTTTTCCCAAAAAGCTCGGAATTGTGATGCTCTCCGGTGACTGGGTGATCGGCTTAATCAGCAGCACCCAGACAAAAATTCCAACACCCAAGAGGAAGAGAATCACCACGGAGATCACCGGAATGAGGTTGAGTTTGGACTCCCGCTTGGCAATGCCCCGCCGCCCTGTCGTCTCCCTGAAGTCATCATATACCTCATAGTCATACGCATCCTTCTGGAGCTGTGAGGGCGGCTTGACCACGGGCCTTCGCTTGGAAAAGCTTGCCGTATCGATCACCTGCGTCGGCTCTTCTGCCGCTTGCATGACTAAGTCCTGCTGGTGTTCATAGTCAAAGTTAATATTGGGGTTCTTGCGAAACTCCTCCAGATCCCGTATCATCTCCTCCGCATTGCGGTAGCGGCGCTCAATCTTAGATGCCATCGCCTTGAGGGTGATCACTTCTAAGGCTTCCGGAATGTCCGGACTGAGATCCCTGGGCGAGAGCGGAATGGCGCTGATGTGCTGAATGGCAACGGATACGGGCGAGTCCCCCTCAAAGGGCAGACGCCCTGTGAGCATTTCATAGAGCACAACGCCGGCAGAATAGATATCCGCGCGCTCGTCAATGCTGCTTCCGCGCGCCTGCTCGGGTGAAATATAGTGCACAGAGCCGAGGGTCTCCTGCGTGAGTGTATTTTGCGCCGCTGACATGACCCTGGCAATGCCAAAGTCGGCAACGCGGACGCTGCCATCGCGCAGAACCATGATGTTTTGCGGCTTGATATCTCGATGAATGATGCCCCGGCTGTGGGCATGGCTGAGCGCACGCATGATCTGCGTGATATAGTGCAGCGCCTCCCTCCAGCCAAGGGTTTCGTTCTTTTTCTTCATATACTGTTTCAGGGTAATCCCATCAATGAGTTCCATTACGATATAGTCCAAATCATCATTCCGACTGATATCGTAAACGGAGACAATATTGGGATGTGAGAGCATTGCAACAGCCTGTGCCTCATCATGAAAGCGTCTGCGAAAATCGGAATCGGCAGCAAAGTCTCTCCGGAGGATTTTGATCGCTACAAAGCGATGCAGGCGGTGGCAATATGCCTTATACACCATTGCCATCCCGCCAATGCCGATGACATCGAGAACTTCATACCGATTGTCCAGCATTTTTCCAATATATTGATCCACGAATTACTCACTCCCCGCTTCCTTCTCTTCATAATGAAACAGCAGTGTCGTCACATTGTCCGACGCCTCGCGAGCCAGCGCAAGTTCAATCAGATGATCACAGACCGCCTTCGGGCTCTCACCCTGATGAATGATGTCAAAGATCTCCTCATCGGGCATCTCATTGATCAAGCCGTCCGAGCAGAGGAGAAGCCACTGCCCCTCTTCCAGCTGCAACTCATACATATCTGCCTCAGCGCTTCGGCTCGTGCCCAGAGCGCGGGTAATCAGATTTTTTTGCGGGTGAATGCGGGCCTGCTCTGCCGTCAGACTCCCCTTTTGCACCAGAGTCTCTACCACGGAGTGATCGCGGGTCACACGCCGGATCCCCGCTTGAGAGATCAGGTAGGCGCGGCTGTCTCCGATGTTGATAACCTGCGCCTCATTGCCCTGGATAATCACACCAACGAGCGTGGTGCCCATGCCGGAATATTGTTTATCACTGGCAGCACAGTGGAAAATCACCTGATTGCCCTCTTCCACCGCGGCCAAAAGCGCCGCCGCATGGGGCTGCGCGTTTGTTTCAAAATGCTTCTGCATATGCAGCTTGAAGATTTCCACGCCAATCTGGCTTGCAACATCTCCCGCCTTCGCGCCGCCCATCCCATCACAGACAACGCCCCAGGCCAAGTCTTCATTGATTTGCTTATAGCAACAGGCATCCTGATTTTGGCTGCGCAAAATCCCTCTGTCTGTAATTCCATAAACAGAAATCATCGGAACATCATTCCCTTCTAAACGCCGCTGCCGCCTCTTGAGATTGGCACAGGGCTTCTGCGCCAAGTGCTTTCCTGCGCAGCTGCCCGCAGGAGGCATCAATATCACTCCCAAGCCTGCGGCGCACTGTGACGGCAATCCCCCGGCGCTCCAAACAAGCTTGAAACTCCGCCGTGCGGCGGCTGGGGCGCAGTTTACTCTCTTCCACGTGGTTGAGTGGGATCAGGTTGACATGCGCACCCCTGCCCGCGAGCTGCCGGGCAAGAAGCTCCGCCTGCCGGGCTGAATCATTGATTTGGTCTATCATAGCATATTCATAGGAAATCCGTCTACCCGTCTTCAAAAAATATCGCTGACAAGTTTCCAGCAGGAGTTCAATCGGATATGCCCGGTTAATGGGCATGAGCCGGTTTCTTGTCTCGTTATCCGGCGCATGCAGGGAGACCGAGAGGGTCAGCGGCAGCCCCTCTTCCGCCAGGCGCTCGATCCCCGGCACCAGACCGCAGGTCGAGAGGGAGATGTGCCGCATGCCGATGTTGAGCCCTTCCGGATGGTTCACCAGATGCAGGAAACGGAGCACGTTTTCATAGTTTTCCAGGGGTTCTCCAATGCCCATGAGCACAATATTTGAGATGGGCTCCCCCGCGTCAAGTGATGAAAACATCACCTGATCGAGCATCTCCCCCGCAGTCAAGTCCCGCAGCTTCCCGCCAAGAGAAGAGGCGCAGAAGACACAGCCCATCCGGCAGCCAACCTGAGAGGAGATGCAAAGCGAGTTCCCGTGGTGATAGCGCATGAGCACCGTTTCAATTGAGTTTCCATCGTGCAGCTGCCACAGGTATTTGACCGTGCCGTCCTCTGCGGACTCCTGCCGTTTCAGACATTGCGGTGTATACAGCTTCGCCTCATCCCGGAGCAGACTGCGTAAGGGTTTGGGAAGGTTTTTCATCTCCTCCGGCACACGGGTGCCGCGCTGCAGCCAAGAGAAAAGCTGTTTGCCGCGGTAGGCCGGCTGATTGATTTCCCCCATCCATGCAGTCAGCTCCTGCACGGTCATGGATAGAACGTCCTTCATTCTCTCCTCCTGAGTTTTGCGATAAAAAATCCATCGGTTCCACTGCGCTGCGGCCAGAGCGTCAGCTGGCCGGACTCCGCCCTTCCGATCGGTTCCGGCAGGGTGAAGGCCTCCAGGGCATAGTCTTCCCGGTTCGCCAAAAATCCTGTCACAATGTCTTCATTTTCCGCCGGACGCAGCGTGCAGGTTGCATAGAGCAAGACACCGCCCGGCCGAAGATAGCGCCCCGCCTGCGCTAAGATCTTCGCCTGCAGCGGCGGCAGGCTCTCGAGCAGCTTTGGATCTTTATAGCGAATTTCCGGTTTTCTGTTCATCACGCCATAGCCCGAACAGGGCACATCCGCGATCACGCAGTCAAAGCCCTGCTCCCACTCGGGCCGGTACACTGTGGCATCCTGTATCTCTGCCCCGATGCAGCCAAGTCCAAGGCGCGCCGCGCCTGCCTCAATCAGCTGTTTCTTGTGCGGATAGAGGTCGCAGGAGAGGACGCTTCCCTGATCTTGCATCGCAATTGCTGCGGCAAAGGATTTTCCGCCCGGCGCTGCGCAGAGGTCCAACACGCGCGCGCCGGGGGCAATGCCCGCCGCAAAAACCGCCAGATGCGCCGCCGGATTTTGAATGTAGAACAGGCCCTGCGCAAAGGCGCGCAGCTGCTCGATATTCCCGCTCTCCAAAAGCTCCAGACAGCCCGCAAGCCAGGGGTGCGGCACAACAGACACCCCGTCCTCCTCCAGCAGAGCTTGCAGCGTCTGCACATCCGCACGCAAGCAGTTGCACTGGGCATAGGTCGGCGCCTCCGTCTGATTAAAGCCGAGAAGCGCTTCCCACTCCCCTGCCGGAAGATAGGAGCGCAGCTCCTCCACCAGCCATTTGGGATGGCTGTATCGAATGGAAGCAGATTCCGTTTCATCCGTGCTGTCAATCGCCGGCAGGGCATCCAAGTTTCGGGCAAGTGTGCGCAGAATGCCGTTAACCATACCGGGTGCGCGGGGGTTTTTGCAATGCCGCTTGCACAGTTCTACCGATTCATTCACTGCGGCATTCTGCGGTATTTTATTAAGAAAAAGCAGTTGATACGCACCAAGACGCAGCGCATCGCGCACTTTATGCTCCATCTTCGACAGCTTCATCGAAGAAAAGGAGCCAAGATAATAGTCGAGCAGGATGCGGTTTTGCAGCGTTCCAAACACCAGTCTCGTCGCCAGAGCCGCATCGCGCCGGTCAAGCTTTGCCTTCGCAATGGCCTTCTTTAAAAACACATTTGCAAAGGCAGCCTGCCGCTCCACCGCGCCAAGCGTCAAAAGGGCCACTTCCCGAGCCGACATCTTCACTCCCCCTCTCTTTTCATCAACAAACGGTCAGAGAGAAGCACGCTTCTCCCGCCGCAGCGCTCAAATCACAGGATTGCCGTGGAGGTAGTCCGAAGCGGACATCCGCCGCTTTCCCTCGGCCTGCAGCTCCAAAATTTGAAGCACTCCCCCATCTCCGCAGGCGACAAAGATGCCCTCGCGCCCCGCCTGCAGCACCGTTCCCGGCGCTTTTTCTGTTTGTTGCTTCGGCAGTCTCGTCTTCCAAACTTTACAGCGAATGCCCCCCAGTTCCACTGTGGCACCCGGCCAGGGTACCAGCCCACGTACCTGATCGTGCAGCGCTTTTGCGCTGCGTGTCCAGTCCATAGGCGAGAGGGCGCGGCTGAGCATCGGCGCAAAGCTGACCTGCGCCGGGTTCTGCGGGATGCGGGGCGCCGTCCCCGCTTCAATCCGGGTGAGGGCGTCTAAAAGGAGTATTCCGCCCAGGAGCGCCAAACGGTCATGGAGCGACTCCACCGTCTCGTCCGGGTCAATCGGCGTCTCCGCCTGCAGGATGCAATCGCCTGCGTCGAGCTCCTCCGCCATATGCATAATGGTAATCCCGGTGACCTCATCCCCGTTTAAAATCGCCCAGTGGATGGGCGCGGCCCCCCGATAGTTCGGCAGCAGCGAGGAGTGCACATTGATGCAGCCATGGGGCGGGTAGTCCAAGATTTCCTTTGGCAGGATTCTTCCATACGCCGCCACCACGATCACTTCCGGGTCAAGGCGTTTCACCAGCTCCAGCGCGGTGCCGTCTCTCAGTTTCTCCGGCTGAAACACCGCTATCCCATGTGCGAGTGCATATTCTTTCACCGGCGGCGCCTGCTGCTTCATCCCCCGGTTTTTCGGTTTATCCGGCTGCGTGAACACAGCCAGGATTTCATGCCCCGCGTCATGCAATTTGTTCAGGCACACGGCGGCAAATTCGGGCGTACCCATAAATAGTATTTTCATCGGTGCTCCTTTGATTCTACTTGCGCCCCCGCAGCTAAAAACACCCGCAGGCTCTCAAGTGCAGCGTCCAATAAGCGGCGCAGGGGGCGCCTCTTCTGCACAGCCGGCATTTGCTTTTTATCGGCCAATATGATCGCGGCGTTTTTCCTTACTCCATCATATCGGCCAACTCGTCCTCGGTATAGAGCTCGTCCGCATGCCGGTCAAAGAGCTCACCCTCCAAATGCTCAAGCTCGTGGCAGAAGCAGCGGGCGACAATGGCCTCCCCCGTCCGCTCAAACCAGTTTCCATTGCGATCCTGCGCGCGCACTGTGACGCGATTGGGGCGCTTGACATAGCCGTATAGCCCCTTGAGGCTCAGGCAGCCCTCCAGGCCGTCCTGCTCTCCGGAGGTTTCAATAATCTCGGGGTTCACCAGCTCCAAATAGCGCTCGTTTTCATCAAGAACCAGAACAACTCTCCTTAAAATCCCGACCTGCGGCGCTGCAAGCCCCGCACCGTTCGCGGCCTCGAGCGTTTCTCTCATCTCATCGAGGAGGGCGTGCAGTCTGCTGTCAAACTTGCTGACCGGGTGGCTCTTTTTTTCCAATACAGGGTCACCTTTTTGAATGATTTTTCTTAGCGCCATGTCGCATATCTCCTTCCAAAGCCCTCTGTTGTTCTAGAATTTTAATCAGGCGGGTTGATGTCTGCGGAGATCGTGATTCCGCGTGTTGCAGGGTCGGCCTGCGCGGCGCGCAATAAGTCCGCGATCCAGTTTCGTGTGTATTTTTGATTCTTAGCCGTCAGGGTCAGGTGATAGCGATAGCGGTTGTTCACCTTCAAAACGCTGGCAGGGGCCGGCCCCAAGAGCGCGGTTTTGCCGCCCTCTTGTTCGGCCTGCTTCTGAAAATGCTCCAGATTGACCCTCAGGTTCATGCACACGCGCAGCACAGCCGCCTCATCAGGGCCTGCTACGGTGATGCGAAAGAGGTCGCCAAACGGCGGCATCGCGCGCAGCCTGCGCAGCTCGCACTCCATTTGAAAGAAGCTGTCATAGTCCTGCTTTGCCGCCAAGTTGATCACATCGTGATTTGGCGTGAAGGTTTGAATCACTGCTCTGCCGTCCTTCTCGCCCCGGCCGGCTCTCCCCACCACCTGCGTGAGGAGGGAAAAGCTGCGCTCCGCAGCCTGATAATGGTCTACATAAAGGGAGAGATCCGCCGAGATTACACCCACGAGGGTGACGTTTTCAAAATCCAGTCCTTTGGCAACCATTTGAGTTCCCAAAAGAATCGGAATCCGCTTTTGTACAAAACGGTCTAGGATGGCCTCGTGAGAGCGGGCAGCCGTCACCGTATCCGTATCCATACGCAAGAGCGCAATCTCTGGATAACGCTCCTTCAAGTCCGCCTCCACCTTTTGGGTGCCAAGGCCGATGAAATGCAGCCTGCCGCCGCAGCTTGCACACCAGTCCATCAACTTTTCAGAGTGGCCGCAATGGTGGCACATCAGCCGTCCGTTTGCCTCGTGATAGGTGAGATAGACCGAGCAGCGCGGACAGGTCGGCGCCTCTCCGCACTCCCCGCAGCTGACCATCCGGCTGCTGCCCCTGCGGTTGAGAAAGAGAATGCTCTGCTCTCCGCGAGCAAAGTTCTCTTCCAGCTCCTTGCAGAGCCGCCCGCTCAAGCTCGTCGCATTCCCTTTTTTTAATTCTTCCCGCATGTCCGCGATATAGACCGGCGGCAGCGCTTGTTCGTTATAGCGCTTTCTGAGCAGGAAGCGGTGGTAGCTGCCCTGCTCCGCCGCGTACATGGACTCGATAGAGGGCGTTGCGGAGACGGATAGAAACAGCGCCTTGTGAAAGGTGCAGCGAAACTTTGCCACGTCCCTTGCATGATAGCGCAGCATGGTCTCAGAGTGATAGCTGCTCTCCTGCTCCTCGTCAAGAACGATCAGGGCCAGGTCTTCCAGCGGGGCAAACACTGCCGAGCGGGTGCCCAGCACAACCCGCGCCTCTCCCCTGCGTATCCGCTTCCACTCGTCGTAGCGCTCCCCCATGGGCAATCCGCTGTGTAAGATCGCGACTTTTTCCGCAAAAAAGGAGACAAAAAGCTCCAGCAGTTTTGTCGTCAGCGCGATTTCAGGCACCAGCACCAGCGCGGTCTTCCCCCTGTCAAGTACAGACTGGATCAGGCGAAGATAGACCTCTGTCTTCCCGCTGCCGGTGACGCCGTAGAGCAGGGCGGCCTCCGGCTTTCCGCTCTGGAGCAGGCGCTGCAATCCGGAACAGGCGGTTTCCTGTTCCTGATTGAGGATGATTTCAGGCGGCGGCGCGCTCTGTGCGGGAATGGCACGCCGAAAAATTTCTTGCAGCTCAAGCTTTAAAATCCCACTGCGCTCCAAGCTTTTGATCGTCTCCATAGACGCGCCGGTAAAGTAGCGGATCTCCTTGACCGGTGCACTGCCCAGGGCGCAGAGCAACTCTGTCACTTGGTAGCGCATGGGGGCGCTCTGCCGCCGTTTTTTCACAAGCTCCATCGCCTCTTCTGCGGGGAGAGTGAGGATTGCAATTTTTTCAGTCTTATCCTTGACCTGCCGGTGCGCACCGGTTTCCAGGCGCAGAATGCCATCTTGCAGCAGCTGGGCGAGGGCCGGCCTTGGGTTTTTCAACTCAAATGCGTTTAAAATCTGTGAGAGTTCCGCCTCACCTCCGCTGGCAAAGATCAGCTCCAGCAGGGCTTTGGCAGCGCGCGACTTTCCCGCCGCGGCAAATGCGTGCTCGCGCGCAACACCGGGCGCAATGGTGTAAGTGTCGCGCAGGCGGTACCACATTCCGGTCGGAAGCATAGAGAGCACGGCGGTGTACACTGTTGAAAAGTACCACTCTCGCAGCCACAGGCTCAGCTTGATTCCCTCTTCTGTCAGCACGGGCGCGTCATCGAGCAGGGCCAGGATCTTCTTGAGAGAGGACGGCGCCGCCTGCTCGCCCAGGGATAGCACCATTCCCTCACTGCGCCGATTGCCCCGCCCAAAGGGGAGCAAAACCCGCATTCCGGGCTGAAGCTCCCCTAAAAATTCAGGTGGAACTTCATAGTGATAGGGTTTGTCAATGGCATAGGTTGCCGCTGCCACCGCGACACTTGCAACTATCATAGGGTATCAAAATCCTTATTGACTCATTATATTTCCAGTGCTCCGGAATGGATCCGGCCGGGCACCGCGCCCCTTGGCATGACCTTGTCATTTGATCCATGAAATGGACAAGCGGCAGGAATGCAGCTTCCTGCCGTGTATTGCATCCTAATAGGGCAGCTTTCCCTCTGCAATTTCCAAAATTGCAATGCTCACAGGCTTATCCTCCAGCAGGACATCCTGATCCTCCGCGTCCTGTGCAATCTGGCGTGCACGCTGCGCCACGACGTTCACCAAGTGGTAGCGATTGGGGATCTGCCGCAGCAGATCGTTCATAGCAGGATAAAGCATCATAGTGGTTTATTCTCCTTCCAAAATCAGGTGGATTCGTTGGTTTACACGGCAGCGCTCCGCAATGATGATGGCTTCCAGCTCTTTTGCGGCCTGCTCGAGCGTATTGTTCACGACGATATAGTGGTAGTGTTCCACTTTTTGATATTCTTCCCGCGCCCTGCGCAGGCGCTCATTGATCTTCTCCTCGCTGTCCGTTCCCCGGGCACGCAGGCGCCGCCGCAGCTCTTCAAAAGAGGGCGGCGCAATAAAAATCAAGGTGGCATCGAGGTTTTTTTCTTTTACCTTTTGCGCCCCCTGCACTTCGATGTCCAAAAGCACATCGACCCCCGCAAGGAGTTTTTCCTCCACAATTGCGCCTGAGGTTCCATAATAATTGCCTACATACTGCGCATATTCTAAGAAATCATTGATTTCAATCCGCTGTTGAAACTCTTGCGGGTTGATGAAGTGATAGTTGACCCCGTCCACTTCTCCCGCACGGGGCGGGCGTGTTGTGCAGGAGACGGAAAAATAAAGTTCAGGATGCGACTCCAATAACTTTGCAATTACCGTGCTCTTTCCAACCCCCGAAGCGCCTGAGATCACATATAACTTTCCCTTGGTTTTCTGTCTCATTCCACTTCTTCCTCCACAAGGCTCTCTTTCCCGCCCAGCCGGCCGGCAACCGTTTCCGGCTGCAGAGCGGATAGGATCACATGATCGCTGTCCGTAATCAGCACGGCGCGCGTTCTGCGGCCATAGGTGGCGTCAATGAGCATGTTTCGGTCACGCCCTTCTTGTATCATCCGCTTGATGGGCGCCGATTCCGGGCTGACAATGGCGATCAGGCGGCCGGCAGATACCATATTGCCAAAGCCTATATTTATCAGCTTCATTTCAACACCTTCTTACTCTATATTTTGCACCTGCTCACGAATTTTTTCGATCTCACCTTTGATCTCCACCACCAGGCGGGTGATTTCAAGATCCGAACTCTTTGAGCCGATGGTGTTGGCCTCCCGATTAAACTCCTGAATCAAAAAATCAAGTTTTCGACCCACAATGCCGCCGCTTGCAAGAATTTCTTCCAACTGGGACAGGTGGCTGCGCAGGCGGATGGTCTCCTCGTCAATGGCAGATTTATCAGCAAAGATCGCCGCCTCAATCAGGATGCGGTTCTCGTCAATCTGTGTATTCTCCAGCAGCTCAGCCATGCGCCGCGTGAGCTTTGTCCGATACTCCAGGAGTGTCTGCGGCGCGCGCGCTTCAATTTGCTCCAAGAGCGCAGCTATTGCAGCCGAACGGTTTTGAATGTCCGCTGCCAGCTTCTCCCCTTCGCGCTCCCGCATGCGGTTGAAGTCTTCAATGGCGCTTCTGAGAACCTGGCAAATGTCGTCTGCCGCTGTTTCTAAATCCTCCGCTTCTTTCTCGAGTGTTAATAGATCGGAAAAGCGCGAAAGGAGTGAAACGGTGATCTCCCCCCCCAGCGCATACTGTTCTTTCATCATAGAGAGCGCTGCATAATATCCATCCGCCAGGGGTTGATTGAGCGAAACGGTCACCCGCTCTGCCGCAGAGCCTTCCAGCGTGACAAACACATCCACCTTGCCGCGGGAAATGCGCTCCTGTACGATGGCTTTGATCTGTTCCTCTGCGAAAATAAAATTGCGCGGAATCTTTACATTGCAATCCAGATAGCGGTTGTTGACAGATCGAAGTTCAAGCTGAATCTTTCTCCCGTGCAGCGTGTCTTCACCGCGCCCATAGCCGGTCATGCTTCGTATCAAGGCAAATCCCTCACAGTTCTTCGTATTCGGTATTGCGCACGCTAACCGCAGCTGTTACAAAGGCATGCGGTGCAAAACAAGGTGGTGCAGCAGTCCGGCGTGACAGCACCGCCCTGCTGGTAGGATTGAAACCCTCTGTTTGCTTGATAGGACAGATTGGAGGCCGCCTGCCGGTATTCGCTGTTCCCCGGCTCCATTTGCACGGCACGATGAAAGTAATTATTTGCCTCGTTGAGCCAACCCCTGTAGTAATAGACCATGCCCGTGAGGAAGTGCCACTCCGCGTTCTGGTTGGAGGATTGTTCGAGCAGCCTGCCGGCTTCCTCCAGGTTTCTGGCATGGATCAACTGGCGAACACGGGGGAAATCAGAGCTTTGCTGCCGGCCCCCATAACTGCTCCTGTGCCCCGATGAACCGGGCGCAGTGCCGCTCCGCTGCTTGACAATTGCATCATAGGCCTCATTGACCTGCTTCATTTTCTCCTCCGCCAGCTCTGAGAGGGGGTTATCCTGATAAGAATCCGGATGATACTTTTTTACCAGATCGCGATATGCTTTTTTTACTGCCTCGTCACTGGCAGAAGGGTCTACACCCAGCACAACATATGGGTCACTCATCCGCATTACTCCTTTTCTGTTTGGCCTGTTTCCACTCTCCGGAAAGAACTGCTTCCTGAATCGCCGGAAGGCCAAGCGCAATGATGTTTTCAACGATCGGCTTCCACGGGCCAAATTCCAGCCAATCCGCCGCCTCCCCCACCATGCCCAGGGAGGTGTAGAGCGTTTCCCGCAGCTGCTCCCTGTTCTCCTGCGCAGCGGGGCCATAGGCGGCCAAAATCGGGTTATAGGTCCCGTTTTTTTGATCCTCCCGGAGATCATCCCAGGCGTCAATCAAATAGATCCAGCGCCCGATGTGGTAGAGCATCTGCCCAAGCGCATGGGTTCCCGGCTCTCCCTGTGCGCCGCTTGCCGCCTGCAAGATTCTCGCAAAGGCATCTGCCGGCGCGTCCAGCCGCGCGCAGTTTTCCTCTTCCAGCGCCCGCAGCTCCAAGAGACATTGGCGAACGGCGGTATCAAAGGAAGGGGCGCGTTTTTTTGCCTTTTGATAGGCACGCGATAGCCCAAGCGCGCCCAGGCCGTGCGGCAGTTTTTTTATCAATTTATGATCTGACAGGCCGTCTCGCAGCTTCCAATAGCTCAAAATAACGCTCTCATCTGCCGCAAGCTGCAGGGCCGGATTGCTCTGCCAGCTCTCCCGTTTCCGCATGGGATAGATCACGCAGCGGCGAAGGTGAGTGTCTGCATCCTGCCGCTCTCCGGCAAGCACCATGGCCAAAAATGCGAAGTCATAATGAAGCGAAAAGCTAGCAATTCTGCCGTAGCGCTCTTGCAAAGTATGGCAGAGACCGCAATAGAGGGCCTGATAGCGCTCTGCATCCTCCGCCGCGAGCCGGCTTTTGAGCGGTCTTACGTATCCAAACATCGCCCTTACCGCGCCCGGAGGAGAACAGCCACGCTATAGTCCGCCCCGACAATGCCCACCGAGCTGTCCGCGTCTAAATACACACTTGCCGGCACCCTCTGCTGCCCGCTTATGGGACGGATCTCGTCCAAATTGACCAGAACATGAATGTGATCGGCTGTGATGGTCTCTAAAACCTTCTCATCGCCGCGGAGCCAAACTTGAATTGATGGGTTGAGAGGGCTTGCTGTATATGCTTCGGGCACATTGAGAAGCTCAATGTTTGTTGTGCTGATGGCGCGCAGAGGAAGCGCTTCAATCGTGATAAAAACCGTGGCGCTCTCCTGCGCTGTGTGGCTGCGGATCCCCGGGGGCAGCGAGATGGGAAAGCTGCGCGACTGGCTATAGAAGATCTCGGAGAGCTCCACCCGGCCCAGTTGATACTCCTTCACCCCGTCGAGCAGGGCTTCGCTGCCGGAGACGGTAATGCTGGCCGGAGAGATCGTCACCCTTGCATCCTCTCTGCCGGCCCCGCCGCCCGGAACGAGGAGCAGCGTGAGCGGAAGTTCAACAACCTTGACCACGGAGACGGTTGCGCTGCAAGTGTTCACAGATTTTGTCACATGATCACCCTGCACAAGCGCCCCGTTTTCATCGAGAAAAAGGATGGGCAGCTGTTCCTGTTTCAGCGCCTCTTTCAGCTGCTCGGCCTCAATTTGAACCAGCGCACCGGTAATTTGATTGATCACATCTTCCGGCCCGCTGATTTTTAGCACGCTCGGCTGGGCACTGATCGCGTCGATTGCAAAGCCCTCCGCAGGCGTTCCGTCCAACTCCGCCTTGATCGGAATCTCCTTGCTTGCGCGCGGCTCCACCGTCACTCTGACAGAAAAGCCCTCTTTTTCCGTAACCGTCAAAGAGTTCCGAAGCATGGAGTTGGCAAGGACATATTCCCCCGTGAGGGTATGGGTGCCTGCCTCCGTAATTTTTGATACATCCAGATTCACTGTAATTACACTCTGATTGAGCTGCAAAAACGTCTTCCGCTTCCCGCTGACTTTCAGCTTCATGCTATCTCGGCTCAGCTCGGTCACCATCAGATCTTTTGACTCGAGCGCAGTGACACCCTGCAGGATGACGGGAACACCATGCATACGTATGGTTGCGTTCGGGTTGACGACATTGATAACATAGAGCCACAGAAGCACTGCCAGGAAGAGAGAGATGAAGATATTAAAGCGTTTTTTGCCCTTGTTGTTCTCTTTCAACTTTCCGTCTCCTTCCCGCCAAAGAAGCGCCCGAGAATAGACTTTGCGCCCGCTCTCTCTTCATTCTCCTTGGGGAGGAGCTCATTGCGCAGCACCCGCTCTAACGTTTCAGGTGCCAGATGGCGGCGCAGTCTGCCGTCCGCCGCAACGGATATGGTGCCTGTCTCTTCAGAGACGATGGCAATTACCGCATCCGCCCGTTCAGAGAGCCCCATAGCTGCCCGGTGTCGCATTCCAAGATCACGGCTAAGATTTCGGTTGGTAGAAAGCGGCAGCATGCAGCCTGCGCCTGCAATGCGCCCGTTTCGAATGATCACCGCGCCGTCATGCAGCGCTGCCTTTGGAAAAAAGATGTTTTTAAGCAGTTCGCTTGAAACGGCAGCGTCCATAACCGTGCCGCTGTCAATCTCTGTTCCCAAAGGGGTTACACGCTCAAAGACGGTCAGTGCGCCTATTTTGTCCTTGGACATGGACACATATGCCGCAACCGTCTCGCGAATGGCCACTTCCAGCTCATCCGCAGGCGCGGCGCGGCCTGTCCAGAGCTTTGCGAAATCACTGCTTCCAATTTGCTCCAAAAAACGGCGAATTTCTGGTTGAAATACAATGACAAGCGCCAAGAGGCCAAGTTCCATTGTCTTTCCAAGGACAAAGTTAATGACACCGAAATTGAGCTGATAGGAGAGCCACAGGATGGCGAGGATGAAGATCAGCGCCTTTGCCACCTGCGCTGCGCTGCTCCTTCTGAGCATGGTCATTCCCTTATTGATTAGATAGGTCGCCGCCAAGATGTCTAAAATGTCGGTCAGTTGAATCAAACGAAGGTATCCCAGAATGGTAAAGAGCGCCGATTGTAGCATATCCATCTCTGAAATGCCTCCTTCTTTCTTTATTGTTCCCTCACAGCGGAAAAACGCTGCAATAGAGGAAGGTTTTGGAGCAAACGCTCACAAAAACGTTACATGCATATCGGTTTATTATACTTGATTGCATCATTTTTTACAAGTGAAATCGCTTGTAAATTTCCTCTCTTTTCATTTCTTTACAAAAACTTAAAAAAGGCAGTGTCAGAATTGACACCACCTCTTTTTCCCCGCCGATCATTCGGATTCCCTGCGCGCTCCCCCTCTTCTCCTGCACATTTCCTGCAAAAGAAAGAGCAGTGTTTCCACCTCTTCCTCCGTATTAAAGGCGGAAAAACTCAGGCGCACCGTGCCGCTTTGCAATGTCCCGGCGCAGGCGTGCGCCAAGGGCGCGCAGTGCAGCCCTGTCCGCACGGCTACTTGATGGGCAGAGAGGTATTCACCAATTTCTTCGCACTCCAGCTGTGCCATTCGAAAGGAGAGAACGCCGCTCTGCAGCGCTTCATCCGCACACTCAAAGAGCTCAATCCCCGGCAGCGCTCGCAGACCTTCCGCCGCCTTTCGCCTGAGCGCCTGCTCGTGCTTCAAGATGGCCGGCTCCCCCTGTTCTCTGACAAAGCGCAGTCCCTCCAGCAGCCCCGCAATGCCCGCAACATTTTGCGTCCCGGCCTCCAGCCGGTCAGGAAGCTCCTCAGGCATCTCGCGCAGGGCAGAGAAGCTCCCTGTTCCGCCGAAGAGCAGGGGCTCCCCGCGCAGGCCACAGAGCAGGAGCCCCGTGCCCTGCGGGCCGTAAAGACTCTTATGCCCCGGCATGGCGATGAAGGCGGCGCGCCATGCTTCCAAGTCAAGCGGGAGCACACCGGCAGACTGTGCGGCATCGACAATCAGGGGCACCTCCCAGCGGGCGCAGAGCTGTGCAACAGCTTGGATGGGCAAAATATAGCCGAACACATTGGATACATGGGTGCAGACCATCAAATCCAGGCCGCCCCGAAGCGCGTCCTCCAGCCGTTCGAGAAATAATTCCGGCTCAAACAGCGGCGTGTCGATCACATGGAGTGTGATTCCTTTGATGGCGGCAAGCGGGCGGACAACCGCATTGTGCTCATAGCCGGAGATGATCACCCTGCTCCCCGGTTTTGCGAGCGAGCGAATGGCGATGTTGAGCGCATGGGTTGCATGAAAGGTAAAGACAACCTGTTCAGGTTCTGCGACATGAAAAAGCTCTGCCGCCGTTTCGCGGCAAGAAAACAAGATCTCTGCCGCTGAAACGGAGGCAGAGGAGTCTCCCCTGCCGGGGCTGGCAAAACTCGTCATGGCCTCCACCACCGCCTGTGTGACCGACTCCGGCTTTTGCATGCTGGTCGCGGCAGAGTCAAAGTAGATCACAGCGACACCTCCTGGTAGCCCTCTTCCTCTGTCCTCATATAGATTCCTACATATGAGAGACGGAAGCTGTGGATCAATTGAAGCGCCCGCGTCAGGTTTTTCTGGGCAATCTTGACGGAGTGGCTGCAGCCCGAGGGGGTGATGCTGGCTGGAGAGCGGATAACCCAGGCGTGAATTCCCGCGCGTTCCAGCGTGTTTGCAATTTTTTGTGCATAGGTCAACGATCTGCACATGATCAAATAATTTAGCATAACAGAAACGCTCCTCTCAGGACATTGTATGTCAAGGAGCTACGTTTTGCTTCTGAGGAATACGCAAGCGAGGTTTATTTCCTACTTATTCGCTTCAATTTCTTTTAGCAGTACGACTGCGTGCGCTGCCATGCCCTCTCTCCTGCCGGTGAAACCGAGCGCCTCCTCTGTTGTGGCTTTCACATTGATGTCTGCGATGGGAACGCCGATGGCTTTGCTCAAATTCTGCCGCATGGCGGGAAGATAGGGGGCCAACTTTGGCGCCTGCGCGACAATGGTCGCGTCCAGATTGGAGAGCTGATAGCCCCTTTCGTATAGAAGCGCTGCCACCCTTCCCAGGAGGAGCAGACTGGAGACATCCCGATACGCCGGGTCATGATCCGGAAAATGGCTGCCGATATCCCCAAGGGCCGCCGCGCCGAGCATTGCGTCGATCACCGCGTGGGTGAGCACATCCGCATCGGAGTGACCCAGCAGCCCCTGCGTGTGCATCAGCTCCACGCCGCCTAAAATCAAGCGCCGCCCCTCGGCAAAACGGTGCACATCATAGCCATGCCCCACTCTCAAAGCCGCTCCCTCCCCGCCAATATCGCCTCTGCCAACAGCAAGTCTGCCGGTGTCGTGAGCTTGATGTTCTCTTCGCTCCCTTCGGTGAGCAGCACCGAAAAGCCAAGGCGCTCCACGGCGCTGCAATCATCGGTCAGTGCCACGCCGGCTGCCAAGGCCTTTCCGATGGCAGCCCGGATAAGATCTGACTGAAAGACCTGCGGAGTCTGCACCGCAAAGAGGTTCTCCCGCGGGAGCGTCTCCATCACCACGCTGTATTTCGCCCGTTTAACGGTGTCCTTGAGTGGAATGGCGGGCGCGGCGGCGCTCCCAGTCTCTGCCCGCATGATTGCCGCTTCGAGCAGCTCGCGGCTCACCAGCGGGCGCGCGCCGTCGTGTATGGCAATGAGCGCTGCGCTTTCGCTCACTTCTCGCAGACCGAGTGAAACGGATTCTGTGCGGCTGGCACCGCCCGGAACGACCTTTCGCACTTTGCCCAGCTCATATTCCTTGCAAAGCTGTCCGATGTGGCCGATCTGCTCGCGCCGGGAGACGATGACAATCTCATGCACCAGATTTGACCACTCAAAGGGCAGAATGCTGCGCACAATCACGGGAACTCCGTCCAGCTCATAGAGGATCTTATCCTCCCCCTCCATGCGGCTTGCCGAACCCGCCGCAACCACAACCAGGGCACAGCGCAGATTTTCGTGCCTCTCTTTCTTTCGGAACAGCCTTTTTAATAGTTTCATCAGACGATTCTCCCCACGTTTCGAAGGCAATGTTTTTCCACAGAATTATCCCTCGCATACCCTTTCCCACGACAAGAGCATCCTGTTACTATATATTTGGTTGAGGACATGGCCGCCAGCCATGTCTTTATCCATCTTACTGCCTAAGCTGTTAGAATAAGAGGACAATGGGCCTGACGGGAGTATCCAAGGACTTTGCGTCCGTTTGCAAGTCAGTCAGCCATCCTCTTATTCGCAGCGTTCGATTTATGCAGGTAGAGCCGCCGTCCGGCGCGTTCGTGTCATCAAACAGATAGAATCGGCAGTGAGAAAAGGGTGGTTCGCCAATTGTAAATCTGTGATAGGAGAGTGGGTAATGAACGCAGTCGGGATTGATGTTTCCAAAGGGAAAAGCATGGTGTCGGTTATTCGTCCCTTTGGAGAGCTGGTGGCAAAGCCCTTTGAAGTGCGCCACACCTCCAGCGAACTCAGCGAGCTGGCAAAGCAGCTGAAAAGTCTGGAGGGTGAAACGAGGGTGGTGCTAGAGCACACCGGGCGGTACTATGAGCCGGTTGCCCAGCTGCTCCATGAAGCCGGAGTCTTTGTCAGCGCGGTGAATCCGCTGCTCATCAAGGAATACGGAAACAATTCTCTACGCAAGGTGAAAACCGATAAGGCAGATGCGATCAAAATTGCCCGGTACGGACTTGACAATTGGACGGAGCTGCGGGAACATACTCCTATGGATACGATTCGTCACCAACTGAAAAGCATGAACCGGCAATACGGTCTGTACACCAAGAACAAGACGGCGATGAAGAACAACCTCATTGCCCTGCTTGACCAGACCTATCCCGGTGTGAATGCCCTTTTTGGAAGCCCTGTCCGGGAGGACGGCAGCCAGAAGTGGGTGGATTTCGCTGCATCCTTCTGGCATGTGGACTGCGTGAGGGGCATGGGACAAGCCGCCTTCGTGGAGCGTTACCGCAAGTGGTGCAAGAGGCGCGGGTACCAGTTCAGTGCTAGCAAAGCCATTGAAATTCATACAGAAACCAAAGAGCTGATTGCCATGCTGCCTAAAAATCCTTTGTCTAAAGTGATGGTTCAGGAAGCGATTACGCAACTGAATACGGTGTCTAAAACCGTTGAGGTGTTCCGCACAGAGATGAACCGGCTTGCACAGCAGCTTCCTGAATACGATGTTGTCATGAAGATGTACGGCACAGGCAAGTCTCTTGGCCCCCAGCTCATGGCCGAGATTGGCGATGTGCGCCGCTTTGCGCACAAGGGTTCTTTGACGGCGTTTGCAGGAGTTGATCCGGGCGCCAACCAGTCCGGAACCTATGAAGCAAAAAGCAATCGTTCTTCCAAGCGAGGTTCTCCTGAGCTACGCAAGACGCTCTTTGTACTCATGACGGTGTTGCTCCAAAGTGCGCCGCCCGATGACCCTGTGTTTCAATTTCTGGACAAGAAACGTGCGGAGGGCAAGCCCTATTACGTCTACATGACCGCTGGCTGTAACAAATTCCTGCGCATCTACTACGGCAGGGTAAAAGAGTTCATGAACACGTTGGATACGCCCGTGGATATGGATTCCACTGGGCTCTCTCGCTAAGCCACTTCTACATAGTTCAGGTCAGCGCTCCGGCGGTGGCCCATTTTGCCTGCTTAATTTCGCATTGCCAATTTTCTTCATTTTCCTATTGACTTCTTATTTGCAGGCTTGTAAGAGGATCAGGACATGTCTACTACGCTTATTTTACAGGAAAAAACAAAAACTGCAATCACGATCTCGCCCAGGCGGGTATTGGCTCCCTCCGTTATCGTATGGTTTGATCCGGCACAACAGTACAGCTTCTTCCCGTAAGTTTTACTCCCCCGGAGCCGCTGGGAGATTTGTTTTCATATAAAATAAACGGTACTGTCACCAGTACCGTTTATCTCCTAAGTAAATTAAGCCTCTCTCATGCGTGCAAAGCACTCACTGCAGTAAACAGGGCGATCGGACTTCGGCTCGAAGGGAACCTTTGCCTCGCCGCCACAGGAAGCACAAACTGCCGCAAAATATTCACGCGGACCACGTGCTGCATTCTTACGGGCATCGCGGCAGCTCTTGCAGCGCTGGGGTTCGTTCTGGAACCCTCTCTCTGCATAAAACTCCTGCTCCCCTGCGGTGAACACGAAATCCTGGCCGCATTCCTTACACGCTAACGTTCTGTCTTCGTACATGCTATTACCCTCTCTTTGACTTGTTAACCCAGGAACGTGTTGTGCTCCGCTGGGTCATAAAATATGCGATCAGCTCTCGCTGTATTCGCCGGACATAATCTGCCGCGCAAGTTTCTTTCGAATTCTCTGCACCGCATTATCCACTGATTTTGTGGACCGATTGACCTCTTTGGCAATCTCAGAATAGGACAATCCATTCAGATAAAACCCGAGGATTCTGTTTTCAAGATCTGTGAGCCGCTCAGAAAGCCAGCTTGTTAGGGCCTGCAGCTTTTCTTGATTGATTATAGCATCTTCGGGATTTTCCTGTCGGCTGAGCGTTCCGCCAAAAAGGGAAGGGTCATGATTACCGACAAAGAGGGATAGCTCCAAAGAAACATAGGTATTTAAAGGCGTGTGTTTTCCGCCCTGAGCCGCCCGCACCGCTGAAATCATCCGCCGCCGGATGCATAGCATAGCAAAACTGCGAAACTCAACGTTTTTGAGCGGCGAGAACTCGCGGATGGCCGCAAGCAGACCCAGCATTCCTTCTTGAATCAGGTCCTCGCCGTCGCCTCCGGCTAAAAAATATGGTCGGGCACACGCTTTGACCATGCGGGAGTAGCGGATGACAAGCGCTTCTTCCGCATATGGGTCGCCTGACGCAGCCAAGAGACAGAGCTGCTCATCAGTTTGTTCCATTTGATTTAACAAAACTTCATTCCCACGTGCATACTTATTTCGCTCTTGATTATAGTCCAATGTCACAATAAAGTCAAGTAAAAGAGAAGGATGAGAGGGGTTTTTCCAAATATAAACCTATATTTCTATGTTTTTTTTATCATTATTTCAAAAACGGCATCAATCCAGTCTGATTTGATCCTGTCCATAGAATGGAAGCCCCAGGTGTTCGCAGGCCCGCGCAGTCACGCAGCGCCCCCTGGGCGTACGCTGGAGAAAACCCATCTGGAGCAAAAACGGCTCGCTCACATCTTCGAGCGTCACGGCCTCCTCCCCAAGGGTTGCGGCCAAGGTGTCAAGCCCCACGGGCCCGCCGCCATAGAACTCAATGATGCTGCGCAGAAGCCGCCGGTCGATGGCATCAAGCCCCAGCTCATCGACATCCAAAGCCAGGAGCGCCCGGTCTGCCACCTCCCTTGTGATCACCCCGCCGGCACGAACTTGGGCATAGTCGCGCACACGGCGGAGCAGGCGGTTGGCGATTCTTGGGGTTCCCCTGGCCCGCCTTGCAATCTCGTATGCCCCCTCCGGCTCCACCGGCACTTGCAGAATGCCCGCGCTGCGCGTGACAATGCTCTGCAGCTCGCGCGGTGTGTAGAGCTCAAGGCGAAGGGCCACACCAAAGCGATCCCGCAGCGGAGCGGAGAGCTGCCCCGAGCGGGTGGTGGCCCCGATGAGGGTAAAGCGGGGCAGATCCAGGCGAATGGAATTCGCGGCAGGGCCTTTCCCGATAATGATATCAATTGCATAGTCCTCCATGGCGGGGTAGAGAATCTCCTCCACCGCGCGGTTGAGCCTATGGATTTCATCTACAAATAAAATATCGTTTTCATTGAGATTGGTAAGCAGGGCCGCCAAGTCACCCGCCTTTTCAATGGCAGGGCCGGAGGTGATGCGAATTTTAACGCCCATCTCGTTGGCAATGATGCCCGAGAGCGTTGTTTTTCCAAGCCCCGGCGGGCCATGCAGCAGGACGTGGTCAAGCGGCTCCCGGCGCATTTTGGCCGCGTCGATAAAAATTGAAAGATTGTCCTTCACCTTTTCCTGTCCGATGTATTCATGAAGCAGCTTCGGGCGCAGGGAGAGCTCATCATCACCGTCTATGAAGGAAGAGGTCATCAAAGGGGCATCGTCCTGATAGTCCTCCATGGAAAAATCTATGCTCATCGTTCCAACCTCCCGATCTCAGATATGAATGATCTCTATACATCCGCAGTTTCATGGCAAACGCGGCTGCCGCTCCCCTGGCTACTCTTTCACCATGTTTCGAAGCGCCTGCCGGATGATCTCTTCCAGCGAAGATGCCTCCAAATCAATTCCCTTGAGTGCAAAGAGAATTTCTTCTCCGCTGTATCCAAGGACGGAAAGCGCCGCTGCCGCTTCGCTGCTTTTGTTCTCCGGCAGGGCGACCGCGCCAATTTTTTGGGTCCTCTGCCCCGAAAACGCAGCGCCCGCGAGTTTATCCTTCAGCTCTAAAATAATACGCTGCGCAGTTTTTTTCCCGATGCCCGGTGCAACCGTGAGCGCTTTTTCATCCTCTGCGAGGATTGCCATCGACAAGCCCTCCGGCGTATTGGCCGTCAAAATCGAGAGCGCCGCCTTTGGCCCAACGCCCGAAATTCCGATGAGCATTTGAAAACAATTTTTTTCTTCCAGCGTATAAAAGCCGTAGAGGTCTGCAGCGCCTTCCCGCTCCGAGATCCGAAAATGCGCATAGAGCTTCGCCTGTTCTCCAAGCTCCAGTTGCGAGAGGCTGTGTCCGGTGGTCTGGCAGGCGTAGGCCACGCCGCCGCAGTCGATCACCGCAATCTGCTGTGTTTTGTGCGCGACCACGCCCTTGAGATAATAAAACATCGTATCTGCCCCCCTTATATCTGCCGCGGAATCCGCGAACCGGCGGAGCGCGCATGGCAGAGCGCCACGGCAACGGCATCGGCGGCATCGTCCGGTTTTGGAACCGCCGCAAGCTTTAAGAGCCGTCTGGTCATCTCCATCACCTGCCGCTTGTCCGCCTTCCCATATCCGCTCACCGCCATCTTCACCTGCGCCGGCGTATATTCAAAGGTGGAGAGGCCGAGTTTTTCCGCCGTCAGGAGAATCACCCCCCTGGCCTGCGCCACTCCGATGCCCGTGGTGACGTTAGCACCCCAGAAAAGCTCTTCCACCGCCATCACATCCGGCTGGAAGCGGTGAACCAGCTCTTCTATATCCTCACTGATCCGGAGCAGGCGGCGCGGCATGGGAAGTCCGGCCTCCGTCTGGATCACGCCGCAGCGGAGCAGGCGGCTGTTTCCCCCTGCGCTTTCCAGCAAAGCAAATCCCACAATGGCATAGCCGGGATCAATTCCCAAAACAATCACAGACTTCCCTCCGTCGCTCTGCGGTATCTATCGACGCTCTTCCCCTCGGCAGGCCGCCCTTGGCAGATGCGTGTGGATCGCAGCATTTCATCACGAATGATATTGTACCACAGGCGCTTGCGCCGTTGTGGTACATGCGGTCCGATCAGGTATCATAATCGCCTGCGATTATTGTACCACAGGCGCTTGCGCCGTTGTGGTGCATGCGGTCCGATCAGGTATCATAATCGCCTGCGATTATTGTACCACCCATTCCAGAGCCTTGCAAGAGGAATCCAACGCCTGTTTGATCAAAAAACTGCCGGCCTCCGATTGACAGGCCGACAGTTTTTGAATCGTGCAAGCAATTTGTTACGCTTCCAATCGCCGCTCCAGTTCTTTGAGCTCCTCGCGCAGCCGCGCGGGAACCTTATCGCCAAAGAGGGCATAGAACTCCTGAATGTCCTCCACTTCTTGCTTCCAAAGCTTCCGATCGACATGGAGAAGCTGTTTGAGCTTTTCGATCTCAAAATTCAGGTCGCGCAGATTGATGTCCTCCGGTTTGGGCAGATAGCCGATGGGGCTCTCGTCCGCGCCCACCTCATCAAATGCGCGCTTTAAAATCCACTCAATGGCGCGCAGGTTTTCTCCAAAGCCGGGCCAGATAAACTCGCCCTTTTCGTCCATTTGGAACCAGTTGACATTGAAAATCTTCGGCGGATTTGCCGTCTTTTCCCCCATGTTGAGCCAGTGCTGCCAGTAATCCCCCATATGGTAGCCGCAGAAGGGAAGCATCGCCATGGGGTCTCTGCGCACGATGCCCACCTGCCCGGTGGCCGCCGCCGTGGTCTCCGAGGCCATAATCGAGCCGACAAAGACACCGTGGTTCCAGTCACGAGACTGGTAGACCAAGGGCGCTGTCCGCGCGCGTCTTCCGCCGAAGATGATGGCGGAAAGCGGCACCCCGCTGGGGTTTTCAAACTCCGGAGAGGCGCTGGGGCAATTGGTGACCGGCGCTGTAAAGCGGGAGTTGGGATGCGCCGCCGGTGTCGTTGCCGTCTCCGGATGCCAGGGGTTTCCGTTCCAGTCCAGCGCGTTTTTGGGCGGCGTTTTGTTCAGGCCCTCCCACCAGACGGTGTTGTCCTCCAGATCCAGCGCGACGTTTGTGAAGATCGTGTTCTTTTGGGTTGAGGCCAACGCGTTATAATTTGATTTTGCGTTGGTGCCGGGTGCCACGCCAAAGAAGCCCATCTCCGGGTTAACGGCCCAAAGTCTGCCGTCCTCCCCCAAGCGAATCCATGCGATGTCATCGCCGACACACCAAGCCTTCCAGCCGTCCTTCTCATAGCCCTCCGGCGGGATGAGCATGGCGAGGTTGGTTTTGCCGCAGGCGGATGGGAATGCGCCGGAAAGATAGCGCACCTCGCCCTGCGGGTTCTGTACGCCAAGAATCAGCATATGCTCAGCCATCCAGCCCTCCTGCGCGCCCAGATAGGAGGCGATGCGAAGGGCAAAACACTTCTTGCCCTGCAGGACATTGCCGCCATAGCCGGAATTGATCGACATGATGGCGTTGTCCTCCGGGAACTGAACAATGTAGCGCTCTTCCGGGTCCAGATTTGCCTTGGCGTGGAGCCCTTTGATGAAGTCGTTCGAATCCCCAAGGGCGTCTAAAATCGGCTGCCCAACCAAAGCCATAATCGCCATGTTGAGAACCACATAGATCGAATCGGTCAGCTCAAAACCAAACTTGGCAAAGGGGGAGCCGAGCACGCCCATACAGTAGGGAATCACATACATCGTCTTCCCTTGCATGGAGCCGTCATACAGTGCGTTGAGCTTTACGTACATCTCTTTGGGGTCCATCCAGTTGTTGGTGGGGCCTGCGTCCTCTTGTCTTCTGCAGCAGATATACGTGCGGTCTTCCACACGGGCTACATCGCTCGGATCGCTTCGGTGCAGATAGCATCCGGGCAGCTTCTCCTGATTGAGCTTATGCAGCTCTCCGGTTGCACAGGCTTCTCTTCTGAGTGCTTCCAATTGGGTTTCGCTGCCGTCAATCCAAAGCACTTGCGACGGCTTTGTCAGCGCAACTTGATCCTCAATCCAGCTCAAAACTGCTTGGTTCTTTGTTAACGCCATATCAGATGTCCTCCCCGGGGAACATGAATCCCCGACTTAAAATATTCACCTATATTATATTGTATTTTCGCTCATAAGGCAACAGCAATTCTTATTTTGTCCGTATGCAAATTGAAAAAAGCCGAAATTACAGTCTGAATTCTTCGGAAAGCTGCGCAAACTGCGCGAGCGAAAGTCGCTCCCCCCGCACCGTCTCCGAGAGACCGCAGCTTCTTATGATGGCAGCAATTCGTTCCTTTGAGTGGGTTTGGGCGAAGGCCGCGTGCAGGCTGTTGAGCAGGGTTTTCCGCCGCTGGGCAAAGCTTGCGCGCAGCACACGAAAAAGCAGGGCCTCATCCTCCACTTGCACCGGCGGGTTTAAATAGGGTGTCATCCGGATCACGCTGGAAGTGACCTTCGGCGCAGGATAAAAACAATCCGGCGGGACATCAAAGAGCTGTTCACAGTGTGCATGATACTGGCAGAAGAGCGTAAACGCGCCATAATCCTTCGTTCCGGGCTCCGCGCAAATGCGCAGCGCCACCTCTCTTTGGATCATGACGGTGATGGTTTCAAAACAGTCTGCTTCAATCAGAGCGGTAATGGCAGGGGTTGTGATATGATAGGGCAGGTTGGCGCAGGCGATGCGGCGCAGCCCCGGCAGCTCCGCATCTATCAGGGCGCGAATGTCTTGTTTTAAAATATCTCCGTGAATCACCCGCACATTGGGGCGCTCCGCCATCGTCTCACGCAGAACGGGCAGGAGGGTTTGGTCCAGCTCCACCGCTACTACGCGCGCCGCCCGGGCAGAGAGCTCTGCCGTGAGCACGCCGATACCCGGCCCGATCTCCAGCACAGCGGCATCGGCGGACGTGCCGCTCTCCCCTGCGATGCGCTCCGGCACCCAGGAGGCGATCAAAAAATTTTGTCCCATGCGCTTCGAAAAGTGAAAACCATGCCGGCGCAGCAGGGGGCGAATGGACGCAAGATCAGATAAATTCAATGATTCAGCCATCCTTTTATACAAGTCAAATTGTCAGTGATACTACTTTCATACACTATATCACAGCAGTATTTATTTGCCAAGGAGGTTTTTCCCCCCCGCGCGCTCAGGAAGAAGCTTCATTTTTTGTGGCAAAGCGGGAAGCTTCCTCATAGACTGTTTCAAGGAGGTGCTCCCATGCCAAATATCTTTCTCTCCCCCGCTACATATCACACAGAACGCGAAGCGGTTCAGGCAGAATGTCATGCCTTTGAACAATATCTCGTCCGCTCTCTCACCGACTTATTGGAAATGTCCCTACAGGATGCCGATATTCAATTTGTCCGAAGAGCGGTGGATACAGATGATTTGGAGGCCATTGTGCAGTCCAACCTTGGAGAATATGCGCTCCATCTCGCGCTTCATGTCAACATGGCGCCCGATTGCCTCGCAGGGGCCATGCGCGGCATCCAGATTCTCTATTCTCCATACAGCGAAGAGGGAGAGCTCATTGCCAAAACACTTGCCACGCATTTGCAGCGGATTTATCCCCTGCCGGATTTAATCACGCTTGAAGCAAATGAAGCCATTGAACAACTCACCGCCGTCAACTCACCCGCCGTCATGCTGCTCCTCGGCTATCGCGACAGCGCCGCAGATGCCGAGTGGCTCCAGCGAGCTGAGGAGGAGATTGCAAGGACAATTTCCCAGGCCATTGAAGAGTATTTCAACACAACAACCTTATCCGCGCAGGAAGCTGAACTGATCACGCAGCCTGCCGCCCCTCTCATGTTCGAGCCGGCCGGCTCACCCCCTCCCGTCCCCTGCGATGCGCCGAAGCGGAAGGTGATTGCGCTGCGCAGAGGGCTTGTCCGCTCCGCCTTTGGCGGCCTCGTGATTCGAAGCGCCCCGGACCACACTTCGTCTATCCTTAAAACAATCCCGAACGGCAGCATCCTCACCGTCTTGGAAGATCTCGGTATTTGGTGCCAGCTTCGGGATGGGGAAATTGTCGGGTTCGCCCTGACAAACAGTCTCTTAATTGAGCCGCTTGAAGAGAACTGAGCGCCGTGAAAAGCCGCACACAGGGGGGGCAGACCCCCACCCCAATCTACATAAGACCACACGGGCTTCTATGGGCCTTTTCGCCCAGCTCTTAATTCGGGCAGCAGATGCAGAAGCGCCGCCGGGAACCGATCCCCGGCGGCGCTTCTGTATCTTCTGCGTTATTTAAGTGGTGCGTTTTAACTCGATGGCAGCATTCGGGACATTTGAGATGACAGCAGCTTCCCGGTGCCCGACATGCAATCACCCGCAAGCGGGGGCGAGTACGCTTTCTTATTGCTTAGTTCAAAAAATCTTTTAATTTTTTTGAGCGGCTGGGGTGGCGAAGTTTCCGCAGTGCCTTCGCCTCAATCTGGCGAATACGCTCCCGCGTGACATTAAATTCCTTGCCGACTTCCTCCAGCGTGCGCGTGCGCCCGTCCTCAATGCCAAAGCGCAGCTTAAGCACCCGCTCCTCTCTAGGTGTCAGGGTGGCAAGCACGTCCACCAGCTGTTCCTTCAGGAGCGTAAAGGAGGCGGCTTCCGAGGGTTCGGAGGCATCTTCATCCGGGATAAAGTCCCCCAAATGGGAGTCCTCCTCCTCGCCGATCGGGGTCTCCAAGCTCACGGGCTCTTGGGCGATTTTTAAAATTTCCCGCACCTTTTCCACCGGCATATCCATCTCCACAGAGATCTCCTCCGGCGAGGGGTCGTGCCCGAGCTCCTGCAGGAGCTGGCGCGAAACGCGGATGACTTTATTGATCGTCTCTACCATATGCACCGGGATGCGGATGGTACGGGCCTGATCCGCAATCGCCCTTGTGATGGCCTGGCGAATCCACCAGGTCGCATAGGTGGAAAATTTATAGCCCTTTGTGTAATCAAATTTTTCAACCGCTTTAATCAGACCGAGGTTTCCTTCCTGAATCAGGTCCAAAAAAAGCATCCCGCGGCCTACATAGCGCTTGGCAATGGAAACCACCAGCCGGAGATTTGCCTCTGCCAGGCGCTGCTTGGCGGCATTCCCTTTTCGAATCTTGCTGCGAAGCTCCAGCTCCTCTGCCGTCAAGGGGGAGTCGTCCCCGCTTTCCCCGCGCGTCTCTTGCAGCAGATCGAAGACCTCTTTTGCCTCCAGTCCCTCCACCATCGTGCGCGCGAGCGAGACCTCTTCCTCCGAAGTCAGAAGGTTTACCTTGCCAATCTCCTTGAGGTACATGCGGACAGGATCGTCAATGCCAAAGGAGTCCACCAGCGTGTTTGGATCGACAATTTCTTCCTCCGTCAAATCTTCCAGTTCTTCGGCAGCAGGGACAGCGTCTTCCGCGAGATCGGGTAAGTAATCTTCTCCAACCGTCTCGATACCAAGGTTTTCAAGTGTATCATAAATCTTATCCAGCTGCTCCGATTCAAGTTCCATTTCTTCGAGCACATCTAAAAGTTCGGCAGCTGAGAGGTTTCCTTTTTTCTTCCCCCGCTCGATCAGCTCTCCCAGCTTGTCCGCCCCCTGCATGCCGGAAACCAGTTTTAAGATTTCAACCTTCCCCGTCTGCATTCTCTCTTCACTGCTGCGCTGCATCTGTGCCGCGTCCAGCTGCGTCTGTATCTCTTTTCTATCTGTCATTCTTACCATCTCCCATGCCTTTGATTTTCAAAAAGCTCTCCTGCACGGCGCGAAGCGTGTCATCGTCCGCCTCCCCCGTGTGAACGATCTGTTCTTTTTTGATCGTCTCCCAATAATCACGCAGCGCCCTTCCCCCCCGGTGGAGGGAGACCGGCTGCTCAAGAATTGCCGTCAAGTGCGCCATTTCTTCCGGGTTTAAGACATCCGCAAGGGTTGCGGGTGTGAGTGTTCTCCCGCTTTCCCAGCGTTCTCTTGCAATGTAAAATATTTTCTTGAGAAAGGGGGAGCTAAAATACTCCGGATTCATCTCCCGGGTCTCCGGAAGCAGGCTCTCATCGAGGAAGAGAAGGCGCAGAATGCCTTCCTCCGCCCGGGCGGAGCGCAGATTTTCGTAGCGCAGCTCTCTGGCCTTGGGCTGTGCCTGCTGGCTGGGCAGCAGATCCTTGCGCTCCTTCTTTTTCTCCTCTATACTCCGCCTTTTCTTAAAATAACGGGCGCTCTCCTGCAGGATGGCTTCTTTTCCAACCCCGCTCACCGCGGCAACCCGCCCCGCATACACCTCCCGCTCCACCGGGCTTGGTATCACTGCCAGGCTCTGCGCCGCTTCCCTGGCAAAGGCGATGCGCTCGCTATCGTCATCTAAATTATATTTTCGCTCAATCTCCGCAAGGAGGTATTCTACATGATCCTCAGAGCTCTCCATCAGCTGCAAAAAGTGTTCAGAGCCAAACTTCTTGATGTACTCATCCGGATCTTTCGCGCCTTGCAGCTTGAGCACCTTTACCTTCAGACCCGCTTGCTCCAGCAGCGGAATGGCGCGCTTTGCCGCCGCAACGCCCGCATCGTCTGAGTCAAAGGCGAGAATCACCTCCTGGGTAAAGCGCGCAAGCAGCTTTGCGTGCTGCGGTGTGAAGGCTGTGCCAAGGCTTGCCACCGCATTGTCAAAACCGGCCTGGTGCAGGGCAATGGTGTCCATATACCCCTCAGTCAAGAGTAAAAATTGAAAACAGCTTGTCTTTGCAAAGTTGAGCGCGAAGAGGTTTCGGCTCTTCTGGAAGACGAGGCTGTCCGACGAGTTGAGATACTTCGGCTCCCCCTCCCCCAATATACGGCCGCCAAAGCCGATCACATCCCCCCTCAGGTCAATGATAGGGAAGATCAGTCGGTTTCGAAAGCGGTCATAGACGCTCCCCTTCTGCCCGCTCACGGCAAGGCCCACGTCGATCATATCGCCTTTTTCGTAGCCCAGCTCGCCCATTGCCCGGAGAAGCGCATCCCAGCTCTCCGGCGCAAAGCCAAGGCCAAAGCGGGTGATGGTTCCTGTTTGCAGCCCTCTGCGCTGTAAATAGTCTCTGGCTCTCTCGCCGCCCGGCGCGACAAGCTGTCGGTGGAAAAAACGCGCCGCCTCTTGATTGAGGCGCAGAAGCCGCTCCTTCCGCCTGTGGTCGCGTTGATTCCCTTCTTCCGGAAAGGTCAGCCCGGCGCGTTTGGAGAGAAAGCGAATGGCCTCCGGATAGGGCAGGTTTTCTATCTCCATGACAAAGGAGATCACACCACCGCCTTTGGAGCAGCCAAAGCAGTGGTACATCTGCCAGTCGGGGCGGACTTGGAAGGAGGCCGTCCGCTCCGAGTGGAAGGGGCAGAGCCCCCAATGACGGCCGCCCTTGGGCGTGAGCTTGACATAATCGGAGACAAGGTCAACAATGTCACAGCGTGCAACAACTTCGTCCACAAACTCAGGTGGTATTGCCATGATCTCGCCCCTTCCTGTATCCTTTCCGCCTGACGGGGGTTCTATCCAAAAAGGATTACTTCACCCACCAGGGGGTGGGAATAAAGAGCTTGCTATATTGCTCCAGCGCATACTTATCCGTCATCCCCGCGATGTAGTCACAAACGGCCTGCGTCACGCCCTCTTCCGCGGAGAGAAACTGAAAATCCTCCGGGAGCTCTTCCGGCCGATCCTGATAGTATTCATAGAGGCGGCGCAGCATATCCTGCGCCTTATGTTCCTCCCCCTTCGCCAGAGGATTGCAGTAGACAGACTCAAACATAAACTGGCGCAAGAGTTTGGTGGCCTGCGCCACCTCAAGTGATTGCAGAATGCTCTCCTGATTGCGGCTGGTCTCCACCACGTCCGCCACCAGGCGGTTGATCCTGCTGCTGTGATCATAGCCGAGAGTCTCTGAGATTTCGCTGGGAATTTCAATTGGAAAAATGATGCCGCCGCGCAGCGCATCGTCAATGTCGTGGTTGATGTAGGCAATGCGGTCAGAAATGCGCACCACCTGACCCTCCAGCGTGCTCGGCTGCTTGGCGCCCGTGTGGCAGAGGATACCATCGCGCACCTCTTGGGAGAGGTTGAGTCCATCCCCGTTATTCTCCAGCTTGTCCACCACGCGGAGAGACTGTTCATTGTGCCGAAATCCGCCGGGCACCAGTTTGTTGAGAAGACGCTCGCCCGCGTGTCCAAAGGGCGTATGCCCGAGGTCATGCCCCATGGCAATGGCCTCCGTCAAATCCTCATTCAGGCGGAGCGCCCGCGAAATGGTGCGAGCAATCCGCGTCACCTCCAACGTGTGGGTCATGCGGGTGCGGTAGTGGTCCCCTTCCGGTTGAAGGAAGACCTGAGTTTTATGTACCAAACGCCGAAAGGCCTTGGCATGTGTAATACGATCCACGTCCCGCTGGAAGCAGGTGCGGATTTTACAGGGGGCCAGCGGATGCAGCCGCCCCTCACTGGCCTCTGAGCGGAAGGCAAAGGGAGAGAGTGTCTGCCGCTCCAAGGCCTCTCGCTCTTCCCGTATGCTCACCGGCACCCACCCCTTCTCCCGGACGGTATTCACAGCGCTTGTGCTGCGTTCCATCTGTTTTTCCAAGCAGGAAGCTATTTTCCTGCCGTTTTTCTCTGCTTCAAAATAAATGATGAGACAACTCTTTATAGTAAGATACGATTTTTCTTCAAAAAATCCTGCAAAAAGAAAAAAACTTTTTATACCCTCCAAGCTTCGCAGGGTGAAAAAGCCCTAGAGCGAAGGTCTCGGAAGCGCCCGAAAGCTCTCTCCAAGTTGCGTCATTGTAATGCCGCCGGCAGAGAGCTCTGTGAGCCGCGCTTGAAACTCCGCCATCTCGCCCTCCGGCAGCAACACTTCAATTGTGACCAGTGCCTCATAGGCGAGCTCGCCAAGCACGCCGCCATGCGCATCCACCTCCAGTTTCACGCGCTCTAAGAGCGCATAGGGGCAATGAAAGCTCGCCTTAAGCCAACGGCGCATGACGGAGATGCCAGCCGCATCGAGCGCGTCCTTGGCCGAGCGCGTATAGGCGCGCAGCAAGCCGCCCGCGCCAAGCAACACGCCGCCAAAGTAGCGCGTCACCACACAGCAAACATTCTCCACCCCTTCCCGCCGAAACACCTCCAGCATCGGCTGGCCGGCCGTCCCCTGGGGTTCCCCGTCGTCCGAATAGCGCATGATACCGCCCTCGCGCAGCAGATAACACCAGCAATTGTGGCGGGCATCGTAGTGCTTTGTGCGGATCTGTGCAAGAAAGGCCCGCGCCTCTTCCTCTGTGTCAACCGGTTGAATTTGCCCGATGAAACGTGATTTTTTTTCTGTAAATTCCACCACCGACGCAGCCGTCGGAACAAAAAACTCGCCCATCGGCACAACTCCCTTCCCCAATGTTTTTCGGCCCGTTTCGGATGCAGCCGGTCTCGGCTCTGCCCGCAGGCATCAATCGGCAGCGGGCGTTATACTTGAAACTGCTTCACCTGACCCAAAACTTTTTCCGTGCAGATTGCCGTCACTTCAATTGTCTCCTCATAGGCAACCTCTTCCACCTTCGCCTCACGATAGAGCATATCCACAATATTCCCATATTCGTAGGGAATCTTCAGCCGCACCCTGTGGTAGCCCGTGTCGAGCCGCTTGGCAATCATGGCGATCAGCTCGTCAAGCCCCTCACCGGTTTTGGCAGAAACGGACACAATGTCCTCTCCGTGCGGCATAATGTCCCCATGGAAGAGATCCATCTTATTAAAGAGGGAGAGGCAGGGCGTGGCCTCTGCGCCAAGATCTGCAATAAGCGCTTCCACAACCTGCGCCTGCTCGCGCCACTCGGGGTTGGAGGCATCAATCACATGGAGAAGAAGATCTGCAAAGGAGAGCTCCTCCAGCGTTGCCTTAAACGCGTCCACCAGATGATGCGGGAGTTTTCGGATGAAGCCCACGGTATCGGAGAGGAGCACCGTGCAGGTGTCGGAGATCGGGAGGGTTCTCGTCGTGGTGTCCAGCGTATCAAAGAGCCGGTTCTCAGCTGAAATTCCCGCGTCAGTCAAGCGGTTAAGCAGCGTTGATTTTCCTGCGTTTGTATAGCCGACAATGGCCACCACGGGCACCTCATTTTTCGTCCGCCTCTCGCGCTGCACTGCGCGCACCCGCCGCACCTCTTCCAGCTCTTCCTTCAGTTTTGCGACCTTACGGTGGATGTGGCGGCGGTCTGTTTCCAGCTGCGTTTCGCCGGGGCCGCGTGTGCCGATCGGTGATTTTCCGCCCGATGCCGTTTGCCGCACCAGGTGGCTCCACATCCCCGTGAGTCGGGGCAGGAGGTATTGATATTGCGCAAGCTCCACCTGCAGGCGGCCCTCCCGGGTTTTTGCCCGCTGGGCAAAGATGTCAAGAATCAAGCCCGATCGGTCCATCACCTGCACGCCGATCGACTCGGTCAAGACCCGAATCTGCGAGGGCGAGAGCTCATTGTCAAAGATGATCAGGTCTGCTTCCTCCGTCTCCGCAAGTTCCTTGACCTCCTGCACTTTTCCCTCGCCAATAAAGCTGCGCGGGTCGGGGCTGTGTTTGTTTTGCAGCACAGATCCCACGCAGCTTCCTCCGGCGGTCTCCAGCAGGGCTTCCAGCTCTTCCATCGTGGTTTCCGTGGCGCTCTCGCCGTTTCGGAAACTGTCCGCGTGCAAACCCACCAAAATCGCCCGATTGATGATCGGCTCTACTTTTTCTATCATAGGCTCTCCTTTATATCTCCTCTGTGGATCGGACCAGCATGTTTGTAATCTCTCCGATGTACATGCGATGATAGTCCTGATTTTCATAAAAGTCGTGAATTTTGGGATCCAAAAACCCCTTGGGATCCATTGTCTGGCAATAGAGCTTGCGGCAGAGGAACACCAGCTCCGCCTCTTCAAAATACGGCGCAGAATTTTCCTCTGACGCAAGGCGCAGGCCGCTCTCCTTGATCTTATCGATATTGCGGCCGCTCGTTTTTCCAAACATGCTCAGCTGTGTGCGATAGCCCTCCGGGAAAAACGAGAGTGTAAACTCCGGATTTTCTTCTATCAGCTCATAGGTATACCTCTGCGGGCGTACATAAACGGTGGCAACGTATTGATGAAACAAGACACCGATTCCGCCCCAGCTGACGGTCATCGCATTGCGGCGCGTCTCATTCCCCGCGCCCAGCAAGGCCCAGCGCTCTTTTAGAAAAGAAAACATGTTGACGCTCAGCTCGCTTGGATTGATCGACTGGAACATAGGCTACCTCCAAAAAATCATTTTATAGAAAGCATGGCCCGCCTCCGCTGCTTTGCCGGGCGAAGCTTGCCCCTTGGCAGCCTGCCTTTGCTGCCCTTACAAGGGCGGCGCCAGGGAAGAGGGACCATTAATATTAGGGTATGCGTATTTGTGCCGAAAATGCGGAAAAACCCGCGCCGCTTTCGGCACGGGTTTATACTCGAAAATGATTAGTTTTCAAGCCCAAACTTTTTATTGAAGCGGCTGACACGTCCGCCAGTGTCCACCATCTTCTGCTTTCCGGTGAAGAAGGGGTGACACTTAGAGCATACTTCAACTCGGATGTCCTTGCGTGTCGATCTCGTTTCAATAACATTGCCACAAGCACATCGGATGGCGGTATCCTCATAGCTGGGATGTATACCTTCCTTCATGCGTGTTCACCTCTTTCTGGGTCAAGATTGGGGCAGATTCTGCCCGGCGCCAGAGCAAGGCAAATTCATTTGTCCACCTAAGCGCAAATCTTATAATAGCACTCTTATTTCAAAATTGCAACTGTTTTTTTGCTTTTTTCTCAAACAGAAGTGTGCGGAACCTTTACAGCACATTTCTCCCCTCTTTTTCGCCTATTTGGGCAAAGAACTCTAAAAACTGGGGCCTTATTCGCTCTTTTTACTCCGCGCTCCGCTGCTCTTCTCCCCACAGTTGTCCAAGTTCTTTGCCCTCACTCCGCCGCTTCATATACAATCGCTTCTCCCGGGTGCAGGAGCCAGATCAGTTTTTTGACCACCTGTCTCCCCGTCATCTCCTCGAGTGCCAGCGCGTAGGCCTCCAGTTGCGGCCGATAGTGCTCCTTGAGGAAGGAGAGCGCCCCGCTGCCCTCGATATTTGTCTTAAAATCCAAAAGGGTGATCCCCTCGGGGCTTTCATACCAGCAGTCAATCACCCCCTGGAGCAATATGCTCTCCCCCCCCGGCAGGTCGGGATAGAATTGCTTTGCCGGCAGCAAAACAGAAAAGGGCGTTTCCCGATGCACCTTCTCGGCGTTTCTGAGCTCCTGCCCAATTTCGCTCTGGAAAAAACGCAAAACACTGTTGATGTCCAGAGCCGCCGCTTCCTGCTCTGTCAAAAACGCTTCCCGAACGAGCCGCTTGATTTCCTCCATAATCGCTTCAAACCGACCGCTCTGCGAGAGGCGAATGCTCTGCAGCACCGTGTGATAGGCTGTTCCGAGCTCTGATTTTGAGAGTCCCAAGGCCTCTGCCGCAAAGCGCGGCCGCCGGGGAAGCGCCAGAGGCTCTTCGTCGATTTCCCGGGAAATAGCAGCGCCGCCCGACTGCTCCGCCCAACCCTGCGAAAGCTGCGTCGCCGTGAGCTTCGCGGGGATGGCGCGCAGCGCGTCATTGGGATAGCTCCAGAGCAGGTTTTCCCACAGTTCCTCCCAGTGGCAGGGTGTACCCGGCTCTCGATCAGCAAGTGCCTCTTCGTACAGGGGTCTGCGTGGCTCTGGGACACCTTGATGGTATTCGATCTTCCAGCGGGAGGCGAATCCCCCTTCCGCTTCACCCTCATATTCCGCAAGCCTTTGGAGCAGCTCTGCCTCCGGCCGCGGCATGGCGGAGAGGATCAGCCATTTCCCAACGCTATCACAGTCCTCCAGCACCTTGGGGTCGAGCGGGCGCTTGGCATCCATCGCGATCTTTTTCAGCTCAGAGACCCCATAGCGCAAGCTGTGCGTCATCACCAGCTTTTCCCGCGCCCTGGTCATGGCCACGTATAGCAAGCGCATTTCCTCCGCAAGCAGTTCCTTTTGCAGCGCCAGTGCCACAGCCCGCCGGGGAAGCGTTTGAAAGGCTATGCCCCGCTCCACATCCACCCCCTTGGGTCCAAGGCCGAGCGCCTGGTGAAAGAGAACCGGCTGCTGCAGATCCGCTTTGTGAAACTGCTTTCCAAGGCCCGCAAGAAACACGATCGGATACTCTAGGCCTTTTGATCTGTGGATACTCAGAATGTTCACGCCATCGCGCTTAGACCCCCCCTCTGAGAGCGAGACAGAAACCCCATGCTCCTGAATGTTTCGCATGTGGTGGAGGAAGCGAAACAGTCCCCGGTGGCCGTGCTCTTCAAAGCGGCAGGCCAGCTCATAGAGCAGCAGCAGGCGCTCCTCCCGCCCCGCCCCGCCGGGGAGGCGGCGCACGATATCCAGCACACTGCTTTGCTCATAGAGCTGCCAGAGCAGTTGGTGGCTGCTCAGCTCCCCGGAGAGGAAACGCAGAGCATTGAGCTGCGTGAGGAAGCTCCGGCAATCCTCCTCCCCCTTTTCGGCAGCAGCCAGAAGCGCCGTGTAAAAGTCTCCCGGGCTTATCAAGCGGATTTGCGCCAGGCGCTCCCCGTCAAAGCCCCAGAGGGGCGAGTGGAGCACGGCGAGCAGGGGCACGTCCTGATGCGGATTGTCGATTATTTGGAGATAGGAGAGCATCAAGGACACTTCGATGGCGGAGAAAAAGTCTTCCGGGGCCTCGTTTGCACAGGCAATGCCGAGCTCCCGCAGGGCGGAAACGTAGTGGTGGCGCACGGGCCCGGGCGAGCGCAGAAGGATGGCAATATCCTCCGCCTTTGCCGGGCGCATTCCGTCGGCCCCGTCTGAAATCAGAACACCATCTTCCAGCATCTCTGCAATCCGTGCCGCGACAAACTGCGCCTCCAGCTGCTGTTTCTTCGGGGTCTCTTCCTCCTCGCTCTCGCCAGGCTGCGTAAAATCAAGGAGGATCAATTCCGTTTCGCGCCCCTCCGCCGGCAAAAATTCAGCGCCCGGATACAGGGCCTCCGCCTCTCCGTAATCCATCTCACCGAGCTCCTTGGACATGATGCTTTGAAAGACATCATTCACAGAGGAGAGGATTTCAGGGCGGGATCGGAAATTTTCTGACAATATAATTTTCCGTTCTTGCCCCGGCAGGGCCTTTTCATATGGGAGGAAGGAGCGATATTTTCCCAGGAAAATCCCCGGGTCTGCCAGCCGGAACCGGTAGATTGATTGCTTGACGTCCCCCACAAAGAACAGGTTTTTTCCCTCCTGCGAGATCGCGGAAAAAATAGCGTTTTGTATTTGGTTGGTGTCCTGATACTCGTCCACCATGATCTCCGTAAAGCGCGGGCGGAGCTCCAGGGCAAGCTGCGTGGGCCTGCCCTCCTCCGTCTGCAAGAGCTGCAGCGCGAGATGCTCCAGATCCGAAAAATCTAGCATATTTTTTCGCCGCTTCTCCTTAGTGAATGCCTCCATAAAATCGTCAACCAGAGAAAAGAGCGCCCTGACGGCGGGGTATAAGAGCTTCATGTCCTCCAGCAGTGTCTCAGAGCTGCTCTCAAAGCGTGCGTTCAATTTGAGCATCGCCTTTTTACAGCCCTCCCTTATCTTTTGCACACTCTCCTTCCTCGCCGGGTCTTGGACGCTGCGCACAGACTTAAACCTTGGGAAGGGGATCGGAAAGCACTCCCTTGCCGCGTCCCAGCTTTCTTCCAAGGCCTGCGCGAGCAAGTCAAGCGCCCGCACGCTCTCAAGCAAACTCTCTTCATAGACGATCAGCTGCTCGTCCTCCTGCACCTGTGAGCGTATGCCCTCCATCTCCGTGCGCCAGTATTGCACGAGCTCTTCGCTGTCTTTGAGCAGTGTTCTGCCCCACTCTGTCTGCCCCACATCCTCCACCCCGCAAAGCTGCCATCTTTGAAGCTGGGTCTTCATCCAGGATTTTGGGTCATAATGGCTTTGCATCTTATGGTAGATGTCTAACACAATTTCAACAATGCGCCTGTCATCTCTGCCGCCGGAGAGCAGGTCCAATAAGCGTGCAAACTCCGCCTCTTGCGTCAGCTCTTCATATCGCGCCTCCAGAAGCTCCTCCAAAACTTGCTGCTTTAAAATATCCGCGTCCTCTTCCTCGCAGAGCTTGAAATCCGGCGGGAGATCCAAGAGCGCTCCCCACTCCCGCAGCAGGGCACTGCAAAAGGCATGGACGGTGGAAAACTGTGCCTGATAGAGGAGTGCCATTTGTCGGAGCAGGTGGTGCTTCTCCCGCTGCTTGGGCAGTTGCTCTGCCAGCGCCTCAGAGATTCGGCTGCGCAGCTCTTCTGCCGCCGCCTTGGTAAAGGTAATGATTAGAAAGTTGTCAATATCTTTTCCATCCTTCAAGATCCATCCGAGCAAACGCTCAACTAGTACGCGCGTTTTCCCAGAGCCGGCAGCAGCCGAGACCAGCAGCGCGCCGCCCCGGTTTTCCACTGCCGCTGCCTGCGCATTTGTCAACTGAAAGCCCATCTCCTTTACACCTCTCTTTCTTCTTCCAGCATCCGCCAAAAATCGCCGCTCCGCAGGGCGGACATCCAACGCTTCTTTTCCACCCCAAGGCCTTCATCAAAGTGGCAGGAGGGCTTGAAATCACAATACTGACAAGCGTTTTTGCTTTCCCCCCTCCAGCTAGGGTCTGCGGCAATGATTCCGCTTTGAATTTCAAGGCAAATTTCTTCTAATTCCCTGATAATATGCTCCTTCAATTTTTGCAGCTGATCTGCCGTGACAAGGCTCCCCCCTTGCCACTTCCCTGTTTTCGCGGAACGCTTGATGGGTAGAAATCGCAGTCCGTTTTCCCCCTCCTGCTCCATTGCGCCGAGAACCTCATCTTCATGAAGAAGCAGCCCATTTCGTATGAGTTCCTTGTCCATCTTTCTTTGCTGGGCGGCGCTGTCCATGTCGCGGCTGCCCTCGACCACAACATCTCTTGCGGGCAGATAGAGCGCGCCGGCAGGGACGATGTGATCTCCCCCAAAGAAACTTCTCTGATCCTCCAAGGCAAAGAGATAGAGCAGCAGTTGAAGGCCGATGCCATTCCAGACTTCGGTCAGATCAAGGGACTTTTTCCCCGTTTTATAGTCCAGCACACGGATGTAAAGCTTCCCGTCTTTCTTCCAGCAATCCACGCGGTCCACAACACCTGAAATACTCAGGTGAACTCCATCGACCTCCAGCTCGATAGGCGGCAGGTCTTTCCCCCTTCCAAATGCAAGCTCAAAAAAGGCCGGCTCAAACTCACTGTTCCTGAGCTCTTCCAAGACATTTTCCACCACCAGCGCAACCAGGCGCTGCAGACGCAAAAAGAGATAGCGGAACCTGGGCGTTTGTTCTTCCAACCCGCCCAGCTCCTCCCGTGCGTAGCGCTCTGTCAGTTCTCGCAGCATCTCGGCAATTTTGCTGCGGCTCTGTGCACGGATTCCGCCCTCCTCCTTGCTCTGCCGAAGGATATGTTCCAAGACGTAGTGAACCAGGGTTCCAAATTCCGGCGCATCAAAGGAGACCGATTTCCTTGTTTTCGCCCGCAGACCGTATTGCATGTAGTAGGAAAAGTGGCAGGAATTGTAGCGGTCAATGCGCGAGGCAGACATCGCCACCTGTTTTCCGTAGAGGCGCTCCGTCGTCTTTCGGGAGAGCCTTCCCCGGCTCATCTCCTGCGCGCGTTTGAGGCGAGCCGCGTAATCCCTATGTTCCGGAAGCGTTGCCAAACGCCCCGAGAGCTCGGGCGTATCAAAGGCCAAGAGCCGGATTGAACGCCGGTTGTTCAGGAGCAATTGGCGGTTCCGCTCCTCTTCCTCCGTATCCGAAAAAATCGCCTGCAGCCGTCTGATGAGATAGGAGGGCTGCTGCGCACCTTCTGCCCCCTTAGACCAGCTGACAAAAATCCCTTTCGTCGGCTGTGTGCAGCTGCGATAGACCAGATACAGTTCACGGCTGAGGCGCTCTTGGGCGTCTATGAGGATGGGAACGCCATAATCGGAGAGAAGTTCGCGCTCATAGACGCCCAAAATCCCCTGTGTCTCTTCTATTTGGGGAAGTGAGCGCTCATCCGCGCCCAGGAGAAAGAGGATCTGCATTCTCCGGTTGGAAAGGCGCGGCAGGTCGCCCACGATCACGCGATCGAGCGAAAGCGGAATGGTTCCCAGCTGATATTGAGAGAAGACAAGCGGCAACAGGCGCGAAAACTCTTCCGCACCCATCTCTCTCTCTCCCAAGATCAGGTCACACTGTTCCAGTCCCCGGCAGAGTATGTCCCACATCTGATCATACTCCTGCGCCCGCTCCACCTCTCCCATCTTGAGAAAGGCATCCCTCTTCCGCGCCAGCGCCGCAGGCAGTTCAATCGCTTCTAAGAAGCTGTAAAGCATTGTCACATGCATTGATACGCTTGCAAATTCACCGCAAATCAAGCTGTAAGGCTCAATCACTTTACACCTGATTTTGTTGAGGAAATCGAGTTGTTTTTGATCTTCCTCCTCCATTGTCTGGTGAAATCCCCGGGGGTGCATGAGAAAACCTTTTTTGCTCTTCCACTGCCCGCCTTTGATCTTCCAGAGAAGAACATAATTTTCCAAGCTGTCACACTCTTCCAAGCTAAGATTGGAGAGGCCGCTTTTCAGGTAGCGAAACATGGGCTCATAGGCGAAATTTCCGTTTGCCGACTCTAAGGCCGCTGTGACGGCGACGAAGACCGGCTTTTGCAAGATATCCTCCTTTTGGGACTGATAGATTGGAATATCCGCCTGCGAAAAGATGCTCTCAAACAAATGGCGGTAGCGCCCCATGTCCCTCGCTGAGACAACAATGTCCCGGTACCGGATGCCCTTCTCTTTGACCAGCTCACGAATTTTTCCCGCCGCCCAGAGCAGCTCCTGCCGAGCATGCTCTGCGGTGAAGACTCCGATTGCACCCCTTGCTTCTGTCCGTTCCACCGGGAGGTTTTGCAGCAAACTCTCTTCCAGCCGGAAGATGGGCCCGTCGTTCTCCAGACGCGAGAGCGTCTCCTCCCGGCAGGGGATAAACTGCTCTTTGGCCATGCGGCGCAGGCGCTCCACTGTGCGCATCCCCTGTAAAAATACCGTGCTCTCCTGAAATTCTGCGCCCAGGTCGCAGGTCAGGGAAACGGTCAAGGAGTTTGTCTTGCGCAAAAGCGCGGCGATGACCCGCTCTTCTTGCAGCGTAAAATCTAAAAAGCCATGGATGTACACATCGATTCCTTCTGCGAAGTCGATCTTCAAAAGCATCTCTTCCAAACGCGTCAACCGCTCCCGCGGATCTCCGCTTCCCTGGCGTGTCATCTCATCGTAGATGCCATAGAGCAGGCTGAGGTCTCTGAGCTTGTCTTGGTTGCTCCCTTGTGCAACCTCTGCAATTTCCTGGAGCTGATGGGGTGTGACGCAGTAGCTTTTCAGCTCATCCACAGCCTGCACAAGGCTCTCCAGAATCTCAGGCTTGTGCGCAAAACGGCCGAACATACGCAGCTGACTCTTTACTGTCTGCATCGCTTCATACATCATTAATATGCGGCCTGCCTCATCTAAGAGCGGCCTTGCCTTCCCGCCATATGCGGAAAAGACCCGCTCTGCAAGGCTTGTAAAGGAAAAGACCTCCGCATAGAGTGATACGGAATTTCCGCAGTGCCGGCAGAGCCTCTGTTCTGTTTCGAAGGATATTTGTTCGGGCACAAGAAGAAGCTGCCGCCGCTGGGTTCCATTTCTTGCAATCTCGTCAAATATCCGCGCGGACTTTCCACTCCTTGCGCGCCCAAGCAAGAGCTGCATCAAGACGCATCTTCCTCTCTATTTTGATGTTGTAACATTGGAGGAGGCCAAGTATGTCACTATGTTTATTTTAATCACTTCCCAGGCATAAAGCAAGGGAAGTGAGCGCTTCCGTACTGCCTTTCAGGCAAACTTGCATTCTCTGCGCCGGGGCGTCTTGGGGGCTCTTTCCACATTGCCCTATTCCCTTTTAAGCGCCTTTATGATAAAATAGAGATCATTGTAATCATATTATCTCTAAGGATGCCTGTTTTCCTGTTTCTTTGTATGGATCTCTTGCTGTGTGAGATATGCCGCGCGCAGCAAGCACCACGTACTTATCCATGTGCAGAAGAGGAATCCACTGGGAGGAAGGGAGTGCTTCATGCTGGATTTTGTCATTATTTCGGGTCTCTCCGGTGCCGGGAAAAGCTCTGTTGCCGCTTATTTGGAGGATCTCGGATTTTACTGTGTGGATAACCTCCCTGTGGCGCTCATCCCAAACTTTGCCGGCCTCTGCATGGCCGGCGGCGCAAACGGGCACTATGATCGGGTTGCGCTGGTCACGGATATTCGTGGTGGCCAGACCTTTGACGGCCTCTTCCACGCGCTGGACTCCTTGGAGGAGATGAATTGCAGTTACAAGATTCTCTTTGTGGAGTCCTCCGATGAGGCCATCATCAACCGATATAAAGAGACACGCCACACCCATCCTCTGACCCGCCACGGGCACACGCTGGCAGAGGCCGTGGCGGAGGAGCGCCTAGCACTGGCGCCGGTGCGGCAGCGCGCGACCCATATCATCAACACCACGGCGCTCTCGCACGCGAAACTGCGCGGCGAGGTGCTGCGCATGTTTGGAAGCGGGGAGCCGATGGAGTCGATGAGCATTTCCATCAGCTCATTTGGCTTCAAATATGGCATCCCCATCGAAGCCGACCTGGTGTTTGACGTGCGTTTTCTTCCCAATCCCTTTTACATTCCGGAACTTCGCGAGCTGACGGGGCTGGATGAGCCTGTGCGCAGCTTTCTCTTTGACTACCAGCAGACGCAGGATTTGATGCAGCACCTGGAGACTCTTTTGAATTTTCTGCTGCCGCTCTATGTGGCGGAGGGAAAGGCCGCCCTTGTCATCGCCATCGGCTGCACCGGCGGGCACCATCGCTCGGTGGCCATTACGCGCGCGCTCACGGAATTCATTCGTCAGAAGGGGTATCGCGCCAGTGAAAACCACCGGGATATGACCAGAGAATGAGGTACGCCATGTCTTTTTCAGCCAACGCCAAAGCCGAACTCTGCCGCTCCCGCTTCTCCAGGGCTTGCTGCATCCAGGCGGAAGCCTGCGGCGTTTTGCTTTACTGCAACCATTTTTCGCTCAATGGCATCAAAATCGTCACGGAGTCCCTGCCCTTTGCCAACCGCCTTCACCTGCTCTTTCGCAAGGCCTTTTCTCTGCGCTTTGATCAGCACATCGTTCCGGAGGATCCGCGCGGAAAACACATCCTGCAAATCACGGCCCCCGAGAAGCTCTCGCAAATTTGGGACATCTGCGGGGATATGGGTGACGGCATCGCCCTGCACATCAACTTCGCCATGCTGGAGGACGATCACTGCCGCCTCTCCTTCCTGCGCGGTGCATTTCTTGCCGGCGGCTCGGTGACCGACCCGCAAAAGAGCTACCATCTCGAGCTGGTGACGACGCACTACTACGTCAGCCGGGAGCTGATCGCCCTCCTGCTTGACATGGGCTTTCAACCCAAAGACACCACCCGCAAGGCGAACTATATCATCTACTTTAAGCAGAGCGAACACATTGAGGATATGCTAACCGCGCTCGGTGCACCGCTCAGCGCGATGGAGCTGATGAATGCCAAGGCGGAAAAGTATCTGCGCAACGGCATCAACCGGAGGGTCAATTGCGACGCTGCCAATGTGGATAAAACTGTGGACGCCGCTCAGGAACAGTTGCGTGCAATCCGCGCGCTTGATGCTGCCGGCGCCCTTTCCGAGCTCTCAGATAAACTGCAGGAGACTGCACGGCTTCGCAGGGAACACCCGGAACTCTCGCTGAGCGAATTAGCAGCGCTCTGCGAACCGCCTGTGACCAAGTCCTGCCTGAACCACAGGCTTCGCAAGCTCCTTGCTCTCGGGCAGGAGTATGTAAGATAAGTTTGCTCTTTGTTTCGAAAGGAGTGTGCTCCCTTGCCCTTTGTTCACCTCCATGTCCACAGTGAATTTAGTCTCTTAGACGGCGCATGCCGCGTGCGTGAGCTGCCCAAACGCGCCCGGGAGCTGGGGCAAAATGCCTGCGCGATCACCGATCACGGCGTTATGTACGGCGTGATCGACTTTTATCGTGCCTGTAAAGAGGAAAATATCAAACCCATTATCGGCTGCGAGCTGTATGTCGCACCGCGCAGCCGCTTTGACCGCGTGCACGAGCTCGACTCCGATGCGCGCCATCTCATCCTCCTCTGCCGCAACGAGATAGGCTACCGCAACCTCTGCGCCCTGGTCAGCCGCGGCTTTACTGAGGGCTTTTATACCCGCCCGCGTATCGACCTTGCGCTGCTCAAGGAGCATGCGGAGGGCCTGATCTGCCTCTCCGCCTGCCTTGCCGGAGAAATCCCGCAGCGGCTCTTGCAGGGGGACTATGAGGGCGCCAAGCAGCACGCCTTGGAGATGCAGGCGCTCTTTGGCAGCGAAGGATATTACCTTGAACTGCAAGACCACGGCATCCCGGAGCAAACAGCAGTGATTGAGGGCTTGATTCGCCTGCATCGGGAGAGCGGCATCCCGCTGGTCGCCACCAACGATGTGCACTATCTCAGGAAGGAAGACGCGAAAACGCAGGACATTCTCCTGTGCATCCAGACCGGCCGCACCGTGGACGACCCCAACCGCATGCGCTTTGATACGGAAGAGTTCTATCTCAAAAGCGAGGCGGAGATGGCAGCGCTTTTCCCCGACCTGCCGGAGGCCATCTCCTCCAGCCAGACAATTGCAGACCTGTGCAACCTGGAGTTTGAGTTTGGAAGCTATCACTTGCCGGAGTTTCGCCTTCCCGAGGGCTGGGAGAGCGGGGAGGATTATTTTGACCACCTCTGCCAGCAGGGCTTCTCCCGCCGGTACCCGGATGGAAATCCGGAATATCGCAAGCGTCTGAACATGGAAATGCAGATGATACGCGAGATGGGTTTTATCGACTATTTTCTCATCGTCTCCGATTTCATTGCCTTCGCGCGCAGCCGCTCGATCCCGGTTGGGCCGGGGCGCGGCTCGGCCGCCGGTTCCATGGTCTCCTACTGCCTCTACATCACGGATGTGGATCCGATGAAATATTCGCTCTATTTCGAGCGTTTTTTAAACCCGGAGCGGATTTCTATGCCGGATATCGACATTGACTTCTGCTATCAGCGCCGCGGCGAGGTGATCGATTACGTCATCGAGAAATACGGCGCAGACCATGTGGCACAGATTGTCACCTTTGGAACCATGGCGGCGAAAGGCGCCATTCGTGACGTGGCAAGGGCGATGAACTTTCCCTATGCGGAGGCGGACGCCTTGGCAAAACTTGTGCCCAATGCGCTGCACATCACTCTGGACAGCGCCCTCAAGATCTCTCCCCCGCTGCGCACGCAATACGAAGAAAATGAGACCGTTCGCGCACTCATCGACACCGCGCGCAGCCTTGAGGGCATGCCGCGGCACGCCTCCACGCATGCGGCGGGGGTGGTGATCACGCGCCGGCCGGTGGATCACTACGTGCCGCTTGCCAAAAATGACGAGGCCATCGTCACGCAGTATCCGATGAACACCTTAGAGGAGCTTGGCCTGCTCAAGATGGATTTTCTGGGCCTTCGAAACCTCACCGTGCTTGATGACGCGATCAAAATGCTGCAAGAGAGCAAGCCCGGCTTCTCGCTCGATTCCATCCCCGATCATGATGCGGAGACGCTGCAAATGCTCTCTGCGGGCCAAACCAGCGGTGTGTTTCAGATGGAATCAGCGGGGATGACGGGGGTCTGTGTTGGCCTCAAACCCAAGGATCTGGAGGATATCACCGCCATCATTGCCCTCTACCGGCCCGGGCCGATGGAGTCGATCCCGCGCTTCATCGCCTCCAAGCAGAACCCAAAGCTCATCACCTATCAGCACCCCTCTTTAGAACCCATTCTATCGGTCACCTATGGCTGTATCGTCTATCAGGAGCAGGTGATCGAAATTTTCCGAAAGCTTGCCGGTTTTTCTCTTGGTCAGGCGGACATGGTGCGACGGGCGATTTCAAAAAAACAGGCGGAGCAAATCAAGAAAGAGCGTTCTGCTTTTGTCCACGGGGATGCGGGGCGCGGCATACACGGCTGCATTGCAAACGGGATTCCGGAACCGATCGCAGAGGCAATCTATGACGAGATCTTTGATTTTGCAAATTATGCCTTTAACAAAGCACATGCGGTTGCATATGCTGTGATTGCCTATCAGACGGCCTGGTTCAAATGTCACCACCCGCGCGAGTATATGGCCGCGCTGCTGACCTCTGTTTTGGACCATCAGGAGAAAATCAGCGAATATATTGCCGCGTGCAGAGCGGGCGGCATTGCGCTTTTGCCGCCGGATATCAACAAGTCCGGCCCGGACTTCAGCGTCTCGGGCGCAGATATCCGCTTCGGCCTCGCCGCCCTGAAAGGCGTCGGGCGCGGTTTTACCCAAGCACTGCTCAAGGAGCGCGAAACCAACGGCCCTTTTCTATCCTTTCCCGATTTCTGTACCCGCATGCTGGACTTCGACCTGAACAAGCGCGTGCTGGAGAGCCTCATCCGCAGCGGCGCGTTTGATAGCCTAGGCATCTTCCGCTCACAGCTTCTCGACTCCTACGAACAGCTGGTGGATGGTCTCTCGCGCAACCGGAAAAAAAATCTGGACGGGCAGATGGATCTCTTTGGCGCTCAAGACACGCAGGCAACAGCCCTCTCCTTGCAGCTGCGTAATCTGCCTGAGTTTTCGCCCCGCGAGAAGATGGCAATGGAAAAAGAGGTGACGGGCCTCTACCTCTCCGGCCATCCCATGGATGAATACCGCTCGCTGGTGCAGCGCTATGGCGCCATCCCCATCGGCGCGATTCTCTCCGACTTCTCGCAGGAGGAGGGGCCGAAAATCTATCGGGATAACCAGGAGGCGACACTGGCCGGCATCATCTCCTCCGTGAAAACCAAAAGTACACGGAACGACTCGCTGATGGCCTATGTTAGCTTGGAGGATGACAGCGGCTCCATGGAACTTCTGGCCTTTTCTCGCACCTTAGATGCCGCCGGGAGCTATATGAAAGCCGGGCAAGCCGTCTTAGTGCAGGGGCGCCTCTCTTCCCGGGAGGATAAGCCGCCGCAGTTGATCTGTAACAAGCTCCAGCCCTTAGAGCACCTCCCGGCCACCGCTGCCCCACCGCAGAGAGAAGCCGTTCGCGCGGGAACGCTGTATTTGAAGCTTCCCTCGGAGCAATCCGCTGTATTTGAAAAGATCAAAAAGATTTTTATCATGTTTCCCGGGGAAAGTCAGGCTGTGTTCTATTTCTCCGACAGCGGACGGCGCTTGGGAACACGCTGTGTGCTCCACCCTGCGCTGATCCAAGAACTGAAGGATCTGCTTGGTGAAGCCTGCGTGGTGCTCAAATAACAGCCCTTGCCGAGCGCTTAGGTTTATTATGTAAGGGATGAAATTACCGCGTCAAGAAATGTTAAAAACATTTCTTGACGCGGCTTGTTTTATCCCATTGCTTTGATTGCAATGATTTCTTAAGATTTCTGCCCACCTTTTCTCTCGCAAGCCCAGGGGGCCCTGTGAGATTTCAGCGGGTTTAGCGTTGTCCGCCTGTCCTGCGACAGATGGATGCACTTGCTTCTCCTGATGGGAAAAGCGCCGAATTTCTCCGGCGCTTTCCTTGGGATTGAGGGCGGGCGCTGTGCAGGCTTGTTCACAGGCATCGCATCCTCTTGTTTCATAATTTTATTGTTTCTTCAGCTCATAGCTTGGCCTGTAATCCTCACCGGCTGTCAGAAGCAAGGAAGAGCCGTCAATCTCAAAGGTATAGCTCAATACATAATCCCACTGTATTAACGCAATGATCACGCTGTTCTCATCCACCGTGTAGGCACCACTTCCCTCAAAGCCAAACTCATTATCCATCGAGCAGCTTCCCTTGCCGTCAAAGACCCAAGTGCACGCAATTCCATCATCATTCGTGCCTTCCCACTCACCCTTAAGGGGATCCGCTGCACTTCCGCCGCCGCAAGCGGTGAGCAGGGAGAAGAACATCAGGGCCGCTACAAGTGTAAGTAGTGATTTGCGTTTCATTCAGCTTACCTTCTTTCATAAAGTTCAACTGCATAATCGTTAATTTCTATGATAGCATATCAGCTCTTTGTTTTCCTTGCCCATAGGGAACAGGTCTCGCCCACCCTTGCGCCATCAAAGGCTCTACGGTGTTTCCAGACTTCTAATTTGGTGTCCAAACGATGCTCCAGCGATCTGAGATCGGGTCGTATTGCGCGATCTTGCCCTCGTCTGACATGGCATAGAGCAGCTCATGCACAAAGTGATCAGGATGATCTGTCCCAAGCCAAATCAGCTGGTATGTGTCACCAAAGATCCCGATATATTCATCCGTCTGAAGGATACTCATCCCATATTGATTCACCATTTTATCCGCTTCTTGTACATGTAAGAGCAGGTGTTGTTCGTTACCGTAAGCCCTCTCGCCCTCATACACACTGTAAGGATAGGACTCCATGCCGAAGGGGTTGTAACTGAGCCAAAACTCTCCATGCTCCAATTGCTTGTACTCGCCTGCGTAGAGGAAATCGCCGTCTGAATGCCAAAGATCGAGCATAATGATCCCGTACACATCGGCAAAATAGCTGCCGCGGATTCGTTTGGGCGCATCCGGTGCATGGGATTCTGCCTCGAGCTTGAGATCAAAGCTGAGGATACCGGGCCTTCTTTTCCCGTTCTCGGCAATGGAGAGTTCATAGCTTCCGACATAACGAAGGACATCGCCCCCATCTACCCAGCCGGCTTCAAAGGCCGCTCCTCCCTCCGGCGTAAAGGTCAGCACGCCAAAGTAGCCCTCGGAATCGAAGCTGGCCGCTTCTCCATTGAGATCGCAAATCCAGGAACCGTTGCACAACTCCATGAAATTGACCGGGATGGAGAGATCATAGCGAATGCCCCCTTTGTCTGTGGCAAAGACTGTCATACTCCCCATGCCCTCGCCGTCGCTTTCATAACTGAGGCTTACGATGCCTTCAATCCACATCAGCGGCCCCCAGCTGTAGAGCTCAGGCTCTCCATATCCCTGGCTGAAGAGCTCAACCGGCACCCACTCCACGCTTCCGTCCTCCATCAGCAGGAAAATGGTGGGAGTGACAAAGTCTGTGCCGTTGAGATAATCAATCTGCTCAACCTGAGCAACACAGCCATCTTTCACCTTACCCGAAAGCCCCTTAATTGGGAGCCTCCCGTCAAAGAGCAACTCTCCGTATTCCCCGCTGTAGTTGTAAAGCGTCTCAAAGCGGGCGGCATTCAGCTGCGCACTGGCCTTCCCCTTCTCGATGCGGATTTCCACCAGGCCTTCCGCATCACTTCGGACGATGAGAGCCTGGTTCGCCTCCCGCTCATCCAAAAACTGGCCCTTCATGTTGTCGATCAGAGAGCCGTCGCCATCCCCCACTGGATCATTCTCATCATTTCTCTGACACGCCGCAAAGGTCAAACAAATCAGCAGCGCAACACATAAGGCGGCAACTTTTTTCATCAATCGCTCAAACCTCCCTATCACTGGCTGTGTTTCTATACGCAGCAGTCGGTCCTACTCTCCCCCGCGGGTCCCAAGCCGGCGGAAACATGGCGGGGCGGCGCGCGTAAAGCGCGGTCATCTCGAATTTCCTGTGCACGCGCCGCCAAGCGAAACCAAATGCAGCCTCCCGCGTCATTGCCATTTGAACGTTAAAACTTACCGCTGCGCCCGGAAGCGCCTGAGCTGTCCACCGTCGTTCCGCCCGAGGAAGAGCGCTCAATCCTTCTGCGCGTCTCTGTGCGGTAGAGGAAGCGGTCTTCCTGCGCTGTCAGCTGAAGTCCCTGTTTGGAGATGTAATTTCTTGCGTCTCTGGCCAGCACTGCTGTTTTCATCTGCTTTTTCCAGACAGAGCAGACAATCAGAGCAATGAGAACGGGTACGAAAATTGTGATGGCCAACTTGACCGGGAGGGAAAGCTTGCCGTACTCAGGGTCTGTCCCCCGATCAAAGGGCGTTCCGGCGTCTGCCATCTGTAAATACTCTTCCGCCACATCATAATAGGCCGAAAAAGCCTCATAGTATTGATCCTGCGCCAGCAGCGGGAGCACGTGCACATCGAGCATGACATCCTTACCGTAGTCGGTAAAGGCGGTGTTCCCATAGCCATACGCGACAAGCGCATAGTCCCGCTCTTCCATACTCAAAAAGAGAATCAAGCAGCTTCTCTGAGCACCGTAGCCAAGTGTATACTCATTGTAGAGGTATTTGGTAAATTCATAGGCATCGTCATCCCCCATATCATCGAGCGTGATCACGAAGACTTCGCATTCGTATCGCTGGGCGATGCGCTCCGCCCTGTCATTGAGTGTGAAATACTCCTCGTCCGTGAGCAGATAGGCCGCGTCGGTCACAAGGTCGAGTTGGCTTTCTACGGCAGCAACAGCAGGCGCCATCAAAAAGCTCAGTGCAAGCAATAGAACCAGGCTATATCCAAGCTTTTTCATCAGAAGATACCTCCTAAAAATAGGATCGCTCCGAGAATTGCCATCAGGGGCAGCGAGAGCTTTGCAAACCAAGACCAATAGAGCCCCTTGTCAACCGGCAGATCGCCGATGAGTTTTCCTGTTTGCCCATTCATCGCGAAGAGAAAACTCTGCCCCTTCCACTTTGTCGAGAGCATCCAGACCGGCATGAGCGCATATTTGACCTCGCCCTGTGTCAGGTTGATATCGGAATGTTCCGGCTCTAAGGTGGTATAGCCCGTTGTGGTGCCCGCAAGCGCATCCTCTGTGCTTTGGCGGATTCGATCATTCACGCGCTCCGCACAGGCCGCCGCGTCCATATCGTACTTCTCGGCCATGAAACCAGGCAGATACGCAGTGGAAAAAGACTTCAACTCCGCATAGTCAAAGGGCTCAATGGCATCCATATGCGCATCGGGCATTTTGCTCGAACCATCAGCGGGGATTTTTTCAAAGGACAAATTGCCCTCACGAACCACTCGGAAAAACTCTGTGATTGTGACCTCTTCGTCGCCGCTCGTATGCGTGTGAACCACAGTGCCCCGAAAGCGCAGCTTCGCCTCGGCGTGCCCGTCATAGAGCCAGAAGGGGACGTAGATTCCCTTGACCTCTTCGATGTGGTTTCCGGCTGAGAAAGATTTTGGGAGAAACTTCTTTCCCTTGTAATACTTCTTGAGCGCATCGATTGCCGCTGCTTTGTCCAGCCGGAAGGGCAGGACGAAATCGGGCTTGAGTTGCCCGGCAAATTGTCCCGGCACCACCGTTGGATTTCCGCAATAGGGGCAGGAGGTTGCCGCCGTTGTGTCATCACAGATCAGCTCTGCCGCGCAGGAGGGGCAGATGTAGCCCCGTAAGTGCGAGGCCTCCTCCGCGCTCCAATCTCCGCCTGTTTGGCTCAGGTCCCACTGCGGCTGAGTCCCCGCGGAGGCCGCCGCCTGTTCCTTATCGGCATACAGCTGTTCAATGACGGCCACATCATAGTGTGTCGCGCAGTAGTCACAGGTCAGCTGGCCGGTCTCTCCGGCAAAGCGCAGCGGCCCCGTACAGTTTGGGCATTGATAGTTTGTAATTTGAGTAGCCAATGCGAATCCCTTCCTCCACTGATTATTTAGATGAGAGCGGGTGAATACCATGCGGCGGTAAAAGCGCCCAGGGCGAGGGGAAAAGAAGAAAGGCCTTCCCAGCGAACACCTGCGCCGCCGCTCCCCGGCTGTTCCTTAGGCCCATGGATCCTGTACAGCCGGCTTTCGTATCTGCGATAAGAGCATCTGTTCCCAGAGGAACCACTCCCCTGTCGATGCCTTCTGCCGCAGCTTCACGGGGCGAGGGCTATCTGCCCCGCCTGATCTCAGGTAGAGCAAGGCATATCCCTCCTCCGCAAAGCTTGTGGGAACCGTTGCCACATTCAGGCTGTGCGGCTGTGTCGGCTGATAGGAGTTTTCAGGGCGCGCGCCTTCAAAGTAGGAGAGGGGTACATACTCATTGCCGCGCAGCCGCTCTGTTATAAACTGGATCTCATAGTTCGAAAGCTCTCCCGGCCCTTTGAGAAAGTTCACCATGCGGATGGCCTCTTCTCTGTTTTTTGGCCAGAGACAGAGCGACGGGATCAGCAGCGCAGCCGCATGCTGCGGCTCACGCAGCGCCGCTTCCGGCAAGGCCTTCAGCTCCGTGAGCGAAGTGGGAAGGGCAGAAAAACTGACGCGCCAACTTTGATTTGCGTTTGTATTGGAATAGGACATGATGAATCTCCTTGTCAATCACTCGATTCTTTTCGAAGGGGCCCAGAAGGGCTTAGGGCAGATACACTGCCATACCGCCTGCGGTTTTGATGCCGCTGCCATAGTCCTGGAAGATGACATTGAGATATTCCCACCCGTCGCTTCCCTCTACGTACCAATAATACTGGCTGATTTTTTCTGTGTTCAAGTAGAGCTCACCGTCCACACCGCCGAAGTACTCATCCCGCACTTCTTCATAAACCTTCTCTTGGAGTGCGCGGCTTTCATAATCACGCTCGAGTTTGGCGTGAATGCTCTTGAGTTCTGCTGAACTAAGCAGCGTCGCTGCCTCAGCCCCGGCTGCAGGGGCGCTCTCCGGCGGTGCTGCATCGCTGCGGCGGAAGACCAGAACCACCCCTTCATCCGCGTTGATCGTCAGAAGATCTGCATCGAGCACATATTCATTGGCATATTCTTCGCCATCTTCGGTGTAATAGAGCATGCCGTTTTCCCAAGTGCCGCTGAGCAGGGAGTCTGTGTTGATCTCCAGGGTATGGTCTTCGTTCAGGCGGATGTAGTATTGGATGCCCGCCTCTTCAAAGAAGCTTGCATCCAGCGTTTCGCCGTCTGAGGACATGGATTCGATTACATAATAGCCTGCCTCTCCGGCGGGCTCGCTCTTGCTGCCCTGCGCAGTACCGGCGCGCTCCATCGCCTCCTTGACACGCTCTTCAATCTCTGAGCCTTCTTCATAGAGCCCGCCGTCAAAGACAAAGGCTCTCGGGAAGAATCTAATCTTCACTTCTCCATTGCTGCCATAGATGCGCCCGTATTCGCTGGAATAATAGCCGTCATCCGCCCTTGCATTGATCGGGAACTGCGGGTCAAAGATCAAATAGCCCGGCAGCGCGCCCAGGGTGATGTCCTCCGTGAGACTCCAGTCATCCGCCCCGTAATTGAGCACATTCGCCCCGCTAAAGCTCAGGATGCCATAGCCATAGTCAAAGAGGCTGGCAATCTCGTAATGGAAGGAATGCATATCCTGATACCAATATCTGTCGTCATAGTTGAAAATCTGTTTCTCGAATTCTCCGGACTCCTTAAACTCTCCGCCGATAATCTGGGAGAATCCTGTCTCGGGATCCGTGTAGTAGCAAAAGAGCCAGTTCCCCACGATATTGGGGGCATGCGCCGGCCCATCCAGAAGTTTCACATCCGTCTTCTTCGTCATGTCGTACAGGTGGATACTCTCCCCGTCCGCATCATCTTGATAGATGACAAAACCGTCGATCACATAAGGGTAATAGATCTCTTTATTCAGAACAGTCTGTTCCCCGCTGCCATCCAGGTTTGCGGAGAAGAAGTGATAGTCCTCCCCCTTGGAGTAGTAGAGCTTCCCCTCGGCAACCTGAAGCGTCTGAATCCCTGTCTCGGAGATCACGGCATAGTCTTCCGTTCCGATTGGCATGCGCACGATCTCTAGCTCGTCGTTGATGAAATACAGGATCTGATCCGGCCCCTCACACAGGAAGCTGGCATCTTGAAGCTCATCTATATACGCGCTGTTAATCTCCTCTGTGGGCAGCAGGACGTACTCCCCGCCCTTTAACTCGCGCACTTTTGTCCACTCTAGCGAATCAGTAAAAGCCCTAAAAACGTACTCTTGGTTGATGAGATAGTAGCCATGATTCATATAAGCGCCCATTTTTGCGCTCTCTACAGAATTGAAATTTGGCAGGAAAGAAAGGCTTTCCTCCTCCTCCGGCGCTTCCTTTTCGCCGCAGGCACCCAGAAAAGCCAGCAAAAAGACCGTGGCAAATAATATGGAAAACCCTCTATAAAGCTGTTTCATTTTTCTCCCTCTTCATCACATGTGCCGCAGCGCACGGGGCAATTGAATCCCTATGTCAAGAGCTGTGCATTTTGGCGGCATCTCAGGCAAATCCGTTCATCCATCGTCCCATTGCGTCCCTCATCTGTACTCCCGAATGGGGGCAGGGCCTGCCGCACGCAACGCGTGCGGCAGTGCCGCTGCTGCGGGGGGATACAGTGTCGGGTTGACAATGCCCGTCAATCAGTTCGTTTTATCGTTCTCGTCAAACACATCTCCGCACTCAGGGCAGAACTTGGGCGGCTTTGTGTTATCCGGCGGCGCCCAGCCGCATTTGTCGCATTGATATTGGGCCGCAGCAGCGGGTTTTTGCGCGCCGCATTCCATGCAGAACTTTCCTTTGTTGCTCGTTCCGCAGGAGCAGGTCCACTCGCCCTCCTCCTTCTGCGGCTGCGGCTGCGGTTTTCCGCACTCCATGCAGAACTTTCCGCTGTTTCCGCCGTGGCCGCAGGAGCAGAGCCACCCGGTGGCGGCTGGTGCCGCAGCGGCCGGCTGCGGGGACGCTGCTTGCTGCATCGGCTGCTGGGCCATCTGCTGTTGCTGCTGCTGTTGCTGTCCCATGGCAAAGAGGCTCTGCGGGTTCATTCCGCCGGCCTGATTGGCCATGCCCATACCCATGAAGCCCATCACGGCACCGCCCGCGCCCTCATTGGAGGCGGCTGACTGCATTGCGCTTGCCTGCGCACCGACCAGATGCGCTGCCGCCATTGTGGGGTTGCGGAAGGCAGCGTTTCTTTGCAGCTCCTTAATCATCTTCTCATCTTCTTCGCTGGCCTTGACGCTGGAAACGCCAAAGGAGACGATTTCAAGGCCGCGAAGATCACGCCACTTTGCCGAGAGCACTTCGTTTAATGCATCCGCCAGTTCCATGGTATGCCCCGGCAGGGCCGAATAGCGGATTCCCATTTCAGATATCTTTGCAAAGGCCGGCTGAAGCGCCGTCATCAGCTCGCTTTTGAGCTGCCCGTCTATGGTTTCCCTCAGGTATTCGCTCTCCACGTTGCCGCTGACGTTCATGTAAAACAGCAGGGGATCTACAATCCTGTAGCTGTACTCACCGAAGCAGCGAATGGCAATGTCGATGTCCAGGCCGACATTCTGATCCACCACGCGGAAGGGAACGGGGCTTGGTGTGCCGTATTTGTTACCGATCAGTTCTTTTTTATTGAAGTAATATACGCGCTGATCCTTGGGCGGTTCGCCGCCAAAGGTAAAGCGCTTGCCGAAGGTTTTAAACGACTCAACAATGCTGGTACCAAGGTCGCCCTGGAAGATGGAGGGCTCGGTCGACATGTCGTATGTAAATTCGCCCGATTCCCCGCAGAAATCCACGACCTTTCCCTGGTCAACAATGATCATGCACTGGCCGTCCGCCACGGCAATCACCGAGCCGTTTGAGATAATGTTGTCGCTTCCTTTGGTGTTAGAAGAGCGCCCGCTCGTGCGTTTTTGTCCTTTTGTCACCAAGACATTTTCCGGCATAGACTCGCAGTAAAAATATTCCTTCCATTGGTCTGCTAATACGCCGCCGCCCGCGCCAAGTGCTGCTCGAATCAGTCCCATGAAGTAATCCCCTTTCGATATTCAAAGCGGTCAATTGCATTGCAAGCACATGCGCGCTTACTTTTTCGTCGGTATAAACGGCAGAATGAGGGATGCCAGCTTCTCAATGGTCATTGTCTGCAGGTATACCTTTCCGGGGCCTGTGACCACCGTATCAAAGAGACCCTCTCCGCCAAAGAGAATGTTTTTGGCTCCCTTTACTCTCTGGATGTCTATCTGGCAGGTCTCATCCATGATGGCAAGCACTCCCGTGTCGCAGACAAGCTGTTCGCCCGGCACAAGATCATACTCTTGGCAGTAGCCGTCTACCTCAAGGAAGACAATTCCGGGGCCGGTGACGCGCTGCATGATGAAGCCCTCGCCGCCGACCAGTCCTGCACCCAGCTTCTTCTGAAAATGCACCGCCAGCTCCACCCCGTAAGAGGCGCAGAGGAAGGATGACTTTTGGCAGATGATGCTCTGCCCCGGAGCAAGCTCTCTTGCAATGATACTCCCGGGGAAGGACGAGGAAAAGGCAATCTCTGCCGGGGCCTGCGCCGTATACTTGCTCATAAACAGGCTTTCACCGGAAAACATGCGGCCGATGCTCTTGCCGATGCCACCCTCTGCTTTTGACTCTGTTAAGATAGGACCCCTGGACCAGGTGCGGCCGCCGGCCTCACTGATAAGGCTCTCGCCGGCATTCAAGTTGATGATCACTGCGGGCAGTGAGCCGCCTTCAATCTTATAATTCATGATATGTCCTCCTTTTTGTTGTTGGCCTGGGTTGTTACCATGTCATGTGATGTTTTCTAATACCGCAAGGAAATCCTGATTCGCAAGCATACGCTCTAACACACCTCCGAGCTTCTGGCCGGAGATAAACACGCGCTTACCGTCTTCTATATAGACATAGATGGAGACCGATGCATCTGCATCATAATTGGTCATCACGATCGTTGATGAGCACAAGGCAGTCATAGCCATTGTATGTGCTCACATACAACTGCGCATCCTTATAGGCGAGATGGCCCTCCAGCGCATCATAGAGCTCACCAATGTCTTCAAATTGCGGCTCAATCGTGGCGGTGACCCAGCCGCTTGTGCCCAAGTCCACATTGACTCCGCCAAACATATGGGGATTTGCATCTCCGCCCTTTGGAAAGACGGTGGTGATGCCGTCATTGCGATCCTGCTCTGTCGCAGCGCCGGAAAATTACTCCGCTCCGGTGCCAAGGCCTTTCCCGGATCCGCTGCTTGCAATCTCGCTCAGGTAATCCGCATAAGAGGGGGGCAATCTGCTTGCCACGCTGCCCCGTTCCACTTCCTGCTCTTCCTGCTCCCAGCGCTCGCCCCAGGGGCGGAACTGGAACATATACTCAAAGCCGTCACCATCATAGAGTTCAGGGTCAATGTAAATATCACTGATAACAACAAGTTCCCCTTCGTCTACAGGAGAGGTGCCGAGCCACCAGTCGCGATCTGAGAGGTCAAAATCCCAGAACTCACCAAAGGTGACTTCGAAATGATATTCATCGGCAAAGATATCCGCATCGACAACCGATACGATCTCCCCTTCAACCAATATCTCGATTTCCATCGTCCCGTTCCCGGATTTGTCTACATCAAGCACCATGTAGGCATCATAGAGGTCACCTTCAAACATGCTCCATTCGCCATAGGCTTCAAAAAAGTAGAGATAGCCATACCAATCACCATTCCACTTTTCCTGTGTGGGGGTGCTCTCTCCCTTCACGGGAGGCTCCGCTTTGCCCGCAGAGCTGCCGTCGCCCTTTTCAAATATGATCGTGATGCCCGTACCCATGAAATCTTCCACCACGAGCCTTCCGCTATCCTTGAGACAGTTGAGCACGGTTTCCCCGCCGCTGGTTACAAGGATCTCTCCGCTTTTTTCCTCCCAGCTGTAAGTATCTTTATCGCCGTCTGCGCGGAACTCACATTTTCCGTTTGCCTTCAGCTCCAGCTCCACCGCACCGCCGAACACATCTTCGGCCGTCATCGTCTCGCCCCACATCTCGACACTGACCGCACGCCACACACCGACAAAGGGATTGGAATCATCCACGCTCTCCCCGCCCCTGCTCATCAGCATGGCAACGACCGCAATCAGCACAACGAGCACCAGAGCGATGCCGCCGAAGAGAATCACTCGCTTGTTCGGAGCCTTCCTCTGTTTGACCGCGCCTCCCTGGCCTCTGCCCCCTTGCTGCGGGGCATTTTGACCCACCGGCGGCTGATAGCCGCCCTGTTGCGGGGCGCTTTGACCCACCGGCGGCTGATAGCCGCCCTGTTGCGGGGCGCTTTGACCCATCGGAGGTTGATAGCCGCCCTGTTGCGGGGCGCTTTGACCCATCGGAGGTTGATATCCGCCCTGTTGCGGGGCGCTTTGACCCACCGGCGGCTGATAGCCGCCCTGTTGCGGGGCGCTTTGACCCACCGGCGGCTGATAGCTGCCCTGCTGCGGAGCCGTTGGCTCAACCGGCGGCTGATAGCTGCCCTGTTGCGGAGCCGTTGGCTCAACCGGCGGCTGATAGCTTGCCGCCTGCACCGGGCTTTCTGCCGCTGTCTCGACCTTAGGTTCCGCACTCTCTGTGCCGCTTATCGCGCTGCCGCAATGTTCGCAAAACTTTGCATGTTCCTTTAAATCTTTTCCGCAGTATTCACATGATGCCATCCCAAATCCCTCCAGTAATTCTCACGTGCTTCGTTCATTTCTCCATCCTAAAAGACACTCTAAATTTTCTTGCTGAATCTCACAGATACTATCTGGGCCATTTTAAACGCGAACACAGTTGAGAGATACAATTCCAAGGTGATCTTCCGCTTTTGGCTGGAATCATATCACAGTTCGCCGGAGTATCTGCGGCGATTGCCTGCGCGCCGGCAACCTACTCCCACCCCTGCTCATAAGAGCAGCGAAGAGAGGTAGCGCAAGCTGGCATCATAGAACACGAAGTTGTTGATTCGGCCTGCCTGCTTGGCGGATACCGCCTGTCGGATCCCATTCTTATCCTGCTCGGGGCACATGAGCAGCAGCTTGCAATCGGGCGCCGCTTTTTTGATGCTGTCACAGAGGTTCAGGCAATAAGCGGCGTCATGCCCTCCGCCCTCTGTCACCTCGATGAGCGCCGAGTGCGCATGTTTCGTTTGGATTACCGCAGCGGCGCGCCTGTACTCCTGTTCATGATAGGGGTCAATGTCATGCTCTTGCTTTAGCATGGCGGAAATGCCTTCTGCCACTGCTGTCCGGCTCATCACCAGCACAATTGTTTGCATGCCATTTCCCCCTTTTTTGCAGAAATTAGTTACTCCAACCCCATTCTAGCTTCTAGCTTACTCTATTTTGCTTCTTTTCGCCCTACCCGCAGCGAATAGGTTTTCAAAAGAGGGGGATACTCTTTCTCTCTTCCTTCCCTCTCTGACATCTGGATTCCAATGTTTAATACAGCGGGTTGATCCAACCGTTGGTGATCATATAAAATGCCAGATCAACTGATTTAGAAAACCCTGTCTTTGCCAGCATGTTGGTCCTGTGGTATTTGACGGTGTGTTCCGAAATAAACAGTTCCTCGGCAATCTCTTTGCTTGTCATATGCTTACAGAGCAGCCGGAGCACTTCCATCTCCCGCTCCGTCAGCGGGGCCTCCCCCACAGGCATTGGAATGGTTTTTGGCTCGGGGTAAAAATTCTCCCCCCGCATCACCCCTCTTGCTACCTCTACAAAGTAGTCCAGACTTTTGCTTTTAAATACAAAGGCGTGCGCGCCGGCCTCCTTCGCACGGGGAATATAGGAGACTTCATGAAAGGCCGTCATGATGATCAGTTTGATCTCCGGAAACTTCTCCCTGATGTTCTTCGCCGCCAAGAGACCTGAAGCGCCTCCTTCGGTGCAGATATCCATGATTACCATCTCCGGGGCGAGGGTTTTGCAGTAATCCTCTGCAAAGGCAGCGCTTGGGATCCCGCCGACGATCGTAAACTCCTTGGTTCTCTCAAAGGTTGCGCTCAGCGATTGGCGCATCGATTCATGGTCTTCCACAATAAACACTTTTGTCACAGTAACCCTCCTGCCTTGCAGCCCCTATCAGGCGGCGCACGTTTAACAATCTTCTTATAACCCACACGGCAACTCCATGTTTCGGCGGGGCGAACGCAAGGCCCTAAGCGGAAGGCCCTGAGGGCCGGGTCACAATCAGGGCAAAGCGCGGACTTGTTTCGATTTGGAGCGCAGCCCCCAATGCCGCGAGCCTGCGCCGGATCCCGGCGATGCCGCTGCCCTCCTGGATTGACCCCTCCGGCAGTGAGCCGCTGTTTTGTATGGTCAGAGTCCACTGCCCGTCTTTATGAAGGCAGCGGATATCAATTTCTTTTGAGAACCCATGGCGAACGGCATTGGTCACAGCCTCTGTAATCGTCTCCATAAACGCCGCGGCAAGTGCACGCTCCTCGGGCAGGGCGCCATGTACGGTGATGGCAACGCCGATCCCTTCCATCATTTCAATCAGCGTGCGCAGGTCGCTCTCCGCATCTTCTCTTGGCTCATAGGCCGCGAAATTCATCAGCCTCTCTTTCACAAACGTATGGAAGAAGCTTGGGTCAAAACACTCCTCTTCGTGCAGGCTGCGGATCAACAGCGCAATTTGCTGCCCCAGCACATCATGAATGCGGCTCTTGGCACGGAGTGCTTCTTCTTTTTGATAGATCGTCTGCAGGTTGTCGATGGTCTTGGTCAACTCATCGCGCCTGTGGTCAAGCGCGATGTTTTGTTCCCGGAGCCGCGCCGTCGCCTCCCACTTTTCCGTCACATTTGCCGCTGTTATCTGGTGATAGGACTTTCTGCCGATCTCAATCTTCGTATCATAAAACATCCAGACGGAGCGGTCCTTGAGCCGGAGCACGTTTCGCCCCTCAAGCTCCCCCTCCTGCGTCTCCTGTGCGCGCCCTCTCTCCGTGATGTGCCGGTAGAAATCAATCCCGTTCCGCCAGACCCGCCCCGTTAACAGGCGCATCAGCGACTGCATCGTTTTGTTGGTCAGAATAATCCTCCCATCCGGTTCGCAAAAGAGAACACCGGTTTGCAGCGCATCGACCGCTTCCTTAATGGACAACTCAGAAATGCTTGTCTTGAGTTCCCGGCGCCGCAGCACAATAATATAAAGGCTATGGCTAATATAGTAGAGCAGGCAGGCGAAATAGAGATAAGGAAAGGCGCGGCCGGATAAGAACTCCGTGTACGGCAGCGTGATCACCCCCGCAACGATGGCGATGAGCGGCAAGGGACTCCTTCTTCTCATTGACACGCTCATTGCCAACAGCGAGACGATGCCAAAGAGCACATAGCGCAGCACACGATGCTCTGACGGCAGGATCAGGCTATCGCGCAGATCGCCCGAGACTTGAGCGATCAAGAGCGAGAGCATCAAAATCTGCATGAGTATCGAGGCCTCGAGCAGCACTTCCAGGGACTGTGTCCACTCGCGGCGGTGCCGGTTGAGGTTGAAGACAAGGGAAAGGCTTTGCAGCATTACGCAGAGGGCGGATATCATGGAAACGGCCACAATGACGGATTCGGGCATGGGAAAGAAATGGATCACGATTTTCCACCCCCTTTGGGAAAGGAGAGCCACACGCTCATCACATCATCCATGTCCTTGAGCGTGATGCCGCCACCCGCAGCGTTCACCGCTTGCGAAAAGCTGTTCTCCATGCAAAGAGGATCCCCCGGTTGCCCGCACATGCACTTAGCGATCAGCCGGCCTTCCTCCGAGAGGATCTGCAGGAGCAGTGTATCGCGCTGCTGCGCAATTGCCCACTCCAGCATTAAGTAGACAAAGTCATAAAACAACGTGCCCTCTCTGGTCGGAAGGGTGGTGTAGAGAATGGATAACACATGCAGGCGAATGCCGACCAGCGCTGCAAACTCGCTCAGTTCATCCAGATATACGACGATCTCATCCAGAGGAATGTCCTCCGTCTCCCGCTCGCGGAAGAAGAGGATGCAGCGCCGCTTGAGATAGCAGAGCAGCAATGTGATCACCGCAATGCTGGATTTGTCATCCCCGCGCTCCTCCAGTGTTTCAATTTTTTCGTAGAGTTCCAGCGTTCGCTTTTGGATTTCCTCTTCCAGCTCGGAAAAGAGCTTGCTCCTCGCTTCGGTGGCGGCAAGCTGGCTTTTGATCCGCTCCTCCTCGGACAGGATGGCATTGGCCGCTTTGAGCTTTTGATTGCTTTTAAAAATCTCCTGATGCAGGCGGTTCAAGCTGCTGATGTCCTCCTGCCAGACCACCGCGCCGCCTGTAATCTTGCTCTGGTAGAGCAGCGTGTTTTCGTCCGGCGCACGGAACGCGGCCCCCTCCCCCCTGATCTGTGTGGCGGCGCCTGATTTCACGGCAATGTCTCCGGAGGCGCTGAGAATCTGCATATTGAGCGGCGAGCGGGCAAAGAGCGCTTTGTATTTGGAGTTGACAGGGATCAGCCCGCTGCGGATGCAGAGGTCCGTGAAGATCAGAACAAACATACAGCTCACCATTGTGGAGTCTGTCTCCCAGATCACCGGCACGCGCATGATATAACCGACGCAATAGAGCCCGATCAGGGCGTAAAAGATAATGGGGCCGACAAATCCGCGCTTGCGCGGGCTCTTCCAACCTTTGACAATGATCATCATCTGCATGATAAGCAGCTCTGCAAACAACGATATCATCGCAAGATAATACACCGGCCCATAGGAGAAGTGAATGTTGTAATTCGGATCTTGCGGGTCAAAGATAAATGCCTGATAATGCAGATTGTTGCTGAGAACCAAAGCGATTAAAATAAAGTTATAGACTGCACAAACATACCACCATTTGGGGGGTCTCGACGTGTCATTGGGGCGGTCAATCGCATATGAAAGCCATATGCCCGCCAGCGGAAGCGATAAGCGAAAGAAATAGTAGCTGTACCAGCAGTACATGTTGAGCGTTCCAAGCGGGATCTGATACTTAAACATACGCAGCAGCATCCATCCGATGAGCAAAATGGCCATAATTAAAATGGCGCGGCGGATGCTGCTGTGCATCACGCGGCGAAGCATATGCCCCGTCCAAAGGATCACCAAGATGATCAGGCTCAGCCCAAAAAACTGATGCCCCCGCCCATCGTCTGAGCTGTAGAGATAGGAGCCGATATTTTGAACCTTCCGCTTGAGCGCAAAGGTCGTGTCATCAAACACCTTCGCGGCATAGGCGGGATCCTCCACCCTGACGGCGGCGCGATAATCAGCGGGATATCCCTCGAAAAGGCTTCTGCCGTCCGCCAGGCGGAATCCGGCATGCAGGCACAGTTCCTCGCTCTCTGCGGGTAAATTCAGCGGATAGGGGGAGAGAATCCCCTTCTCAAAGCTGAGCGTCCCTTCCGCCGGGATGACAATCTCCATCGGGCGCCCGTTTGCGCGCATCATCGCCGCCTGATCGTCAAAACAGATTAAAACAGCCGCCTCATCGCTGCCGAGCTGTAGGCGCTCTTGCCTGTAGAGTGCTGAAAGGAGCGCAGATGCTCCCTCCAACGTATAGTTTTGCCCCTCCAATCCGTATGAGAGAGCGGAGAGGATCAAGCGGGCCTCCGAGAGCGTATCACTCATCCCAAGCGTGTCCGTTATCTCCAACAGATCGTGCCAGCCGGCTATGTGGCACTCTGTTTGCGCCCGGTCAATCGCAATCACGACGGTAGCCAGATATTGCGGGTACCAATACTCCGCAATGCCCAGTTCAATGCAGGGGGCCGCTAAGATCTCATCCGTCAGGATAGGTGAACCTTTTTTCAGCGCTCGCAATTCCCCGCCGTGCGTGTGCGAAATGCTTTGCCCGGGCAGGAGCAGCGTGAGGGGCGAAGCCTGTCCCTCCGCCGCCTTCTCACTGCGGACGGCGCTCTCCTCCCCCCGGAGGCCGCAAGCGGAGGTGAGGAGTACTAGCATCAGGGTCATCAGGAGAGAAAACCGCAGTCTTTTGCCGGAGAACATACCATCCCACCTATCCTAAAATCGCTTCCAAGCGGCGCTGCGCACACGGGCTGATCCCATGCAGCCGATCTTATTTGCCACGCATGCCGCCCAAGGCTGCGCGGGGGACAAGAACTCCCGCCTGCCTTGCACTCCCTTGGGAGAAAAACACTTTGTGAAGCATCAAAAACAGGCTTTCAAACCTGTTTTGATGCTTAATACAATGGGTTGATCCAGCCGTTGGACACCATATGGAATGCGAGGTCAATTGACTTGTCAAAGCCTGTTTTTGCGAGCATGTTAGCCTTATGAAATTTCACGGTACTCTCCGTAATAAACAGCTCGCCTGCAATTTCTTTGCTGGTCATATACTTGCACATTAGGCGCAGAATTTCCATCTCGCGTTCTGTCAACGGCACCTCTCCTGTCGGCATCGGAACAGCTTGCGGCTGTGCATAATACGTCTCGGAGGCCATGACTTTCTCGGCCACAGAGGCGAAAAAATCGAGGCTTTTACTCTTAAACACAAATGCGTGCGCACCCGCCTCCCTAGCTCTGGGACTATAGGTCACCTCATTGAAGCCCGACATCACAATAATCTTGATCTCCGGATGCTTCTCCCGTATCAGCTTGGTTGCCTCCAGGCCGGAGACCTCCCCTTCCGTGCAGACATCCATAAAGAGCAGATCCGGTTGAATCCGCTGGCAAAACAGCTCCGCAAGCGCCGCATTTTGAAGGCTTCCCACCACACGAAAGCCTTTTGACTCTTCCAGTATCAGCTTCAAGGAATCACACATGGATTCGTGATCATCCACAATGAGCACTTTGTACATCAGAATCCCCCTTCGGCACAGTGAGTGATATGGTAAAACACGGGAAGGGATTGATCTCCAAGCGGCCGTGATAGGGCGCCAAACGATCCCGCATGCCGCCAATGCCCCTTCCCTCCGCCACACCCTCTCGGGCGGCGTGACCATTGTCCGAGATCTCCAGCGCGTCGCAGTTCTCCCCCGCCCAGATGCGGACGGACACTTCTCTTGCAACGCCGTGGCGCACCGCATTGGTGACGGCCTCATAAATGATCTCCGCGAAGACTCTTCCAAGCGCGGCATCGGAGGGCAGCTTACCCTCCAGCTTGATCTGCACGCCGATGGAGCGAAAGTTGTTCTGCAAACTGAGGAGCTCATCTTGCGCTGTGGAATTCGTTTTCTCTTTCTTCATTTCCTCGATGAGATTGTCAATCGAAGCGGCGAGCACGTCATGATTGATCTCCTGCTCGCTATAGAGTGTGCTTAACAGTAACGAAAGGCGATTGCCGAGGATATCATGCGCTCGGGTTCTGACCTCCTGCGTCTCCTTTTTGCGGCTGAGCAGGTGCAAATTTGCAATCGTCTCTTTCAGCTCTTCCCTTTTGAGATGCAGCAGCTTATTCTGCACGTTCAACGCTTCGATCAAATCCCACTGCCTCGTAATATCGGTCGCAGAAATCTGCGTGTAGCGTTTCCGGCCGAGCGTGAACAGGGTTTTTGCCACCATCCAGACCGCCTCGTCGGGGGACTTGCAGATCACCCCCTGGGCATCATACACCCCTTTCGCATCCAGGCGTTGTGCGGAGAGCATCTCATAAAATTCCAGCCCGTTTCTCTGGACTCTCCCTGTTAATGTGATCATAAGCTGCTGCATGGATTGATTGACAAGCAAGATGTGTCCATCCGTTTCGCAGAAGAGAAGGGCGGAGTTCAGCGAGTCGATCGCATTTTTCACCATGAAGGAGGAGGAGCCTGTCTGGATCGTCTGATAACGCAGCGCAGCAAGGTAGCCCCCCCTGAGGAGGTAGAAGAGCAGGGCGAGCGCAACGAGGCAGGGATACGCGCGCCCCGAGAGCGTTTCTATGGCCGGCAGCAGCACACAGGCGGGCAGCGCGGAGAAGAGCGGGCGCGCCCTTTTCCCGAGGATGGCGGCCGCAAGCGTAATTGCCAGGAGCACAAGGACAAGCCCCGTCCGATACGCATGGTATTCCACAGGGGCAAAGAGCGTGCTCTGGCGCCGGATGAGCATGTCGCCGTGCATCAGCGAGAATGCAAAGAGTGTGATGAGGATCCAGAGTTCCAAGATGCGCTCCAGTTTTTGCAGGGCCGTTTCATTCTGCAAGCGCCTGTAAGCATTCATGACCAGGCAAACGGACTGCGCCGCGATGCAAAGGAGAACAAGAAGCGTCATGGACAGGTGGGCCGGCTCGGGCCACTTGAAAAAATTAAGCATCCTGATCGCCCCCTCTCTGCGGGATTGACAGGCGCACACCGAGTGCATCGTCCAAATCCTTCCGGTCAAAGCTTCCGCCCGATGCTCTGATTTCATCCCTGAGCCTATGCCCCATTTCGTAGGGTATTTCATGCTCCGGGAGCATCATCCACATTACATATTGCCGCTCCTCCAGATACATTCTCGATAGAATCCGCGGAAAACCGCTTTTTGCGCAGTAGAGCAGCACTTCACCAAAGAAGCCGTATAAAAGATCGGCAAGATCCGCCGGCAGTTCCCCGCCCAGTTCGTTGATCACACGAATTTCTGTGCCGGCAAGCGCAGCATACTCGCTCAGCTCCTCCGTGCAGAGCATCAGCTCTGTCACAGCGATGAAAGCCCCTTCCTGTTTTGCAAAAAAGAAATCAGAGCGCCGCTTGACCAGGGAGAGCGACATTGCAATAACCGCCGTTTCACCCCTTGGGTCTCTCGCCTCTGCAAGCTGCTTTATCATGGCGCGTATCTCAAGGAGTTTGCCTGAGATCTCCGCTTCGAGCGCTTCGGTAAGATCTTTTCTGGCCTTTTCCTCTTCCTGCTTCACCTTCGCGTTTTCCCTCAGGAAATGATTTGTTCTCTTGAGTTTTTCTACCGAATCGGCAAGTTGTTCCCGCAGGTGGTTAAGCTTGCTGATGTCATCACGCCAAATCGCGAAACCGCCGGGTATCTTCCTGCTGCAGAGCAGCGTGTCTTCATTGAGCTGTATCGTCTGCTCATCCGCGCGCAGAATCTCCTCGATCACCCGCTCCTCCAGCCGCAGAGGGATTTTGGAGGCGGCCACGGTCTGCCCGCCCTCGTCCATCACCTGGATCGCAAGAGAGGAATGGGAAAAAAACTGCGCATATTTTGTATTCACCGGGATCAGGCCCGAGCGGATGAGCGCCTCGAAGAAGAAAATCGAGAGCACGGCGAAGACCATCACAAGATCACTCTCATAGGCAAGCGGGATGCGCTTGATATAGCCATATCCATATGCCGCAAACAGGAGCAGCAGCAGGGCGGGGAAAAGAAAGCCTTTTTTCCGCGGGTGGCGGACACAACGCAGCATCAGAATTACAATTGCCAGCAGGAACTGCATCGCAAAAAAGCTTAGCGTGATATAATATCCAATCCCGTAGCGATAGACATCCAGCCAGCCGGGCGTTGAAAGATCATACAGGTAGACCAGTTGATGCCAATCATTGGTGAGAACCATCAGGGTCAACAGGCCGCAGAGAACAGCAGAGACACGCAGAAAGACAGGCAACTTTTCCCCCTCATCCGGCCGGTGGATCCCCCAGGAGAGCCAGAGCAGTAAAAAGGAGATTGCCATTTGAAATGGCAGATATGTAAACCACAGATACCGTGCAAGTGCGGTGTCGAGCAGCATATTCCATTTGATCAGGCGCAGCGCTGCCCAGGCAATGAGCAGCACCGTCAGAAGGACGGCGGCCCGCTGCACTCTCTTTTGCATCGCTCGGCTCACCACCGATGCCGCCCAGAAAATCATGGCCGCCGCGAGCAGAGCGTTTGCAAGTTGATGCTCCCGCCCGTCCGCCGCCGTATAGAGCCGCACTCCCAGAGCGCCCCTGCGAAATTTCGCCTCATTGTCTACATACTGTCTGCTGTAGTCATATGCATCAGGGATGGGAGCCGCCCTGATGTATGCAGGCGCAGGGGGATAGAAATCCCCGTCACAGCGGCCATCTGCAAGGCGCAGACCTGCGCGGATCAGCCGCTCATCCATATCCTCGGGCATAAGGACTTCAACCCCTGAGAGCAGCCCGCTCACATAGCTGAGTGTCCCTTCCCGGGGGATGATGATTTCCAGATTCCGCCCCGCTTTCTTGAGCGCAACCGCTTGATAATCATAGCAGATGAGATAGGGTGCGTCAAAATCCTTCGTGTGCAGGAACCCGCTTTTTCTCAGGTCTTTTAAGAACTTGATTCCAGCTCCCACCGCATAGTGTTCCCCCTCAAGGCCGTAGGCAATGGCAAAGACCGTGCGTTGCAGATCAAAGGATTTTGCGAGCACCGCAACAGGCTCTCCGGCGGAGGAGAGTTCCCTCCAGCCGGCGGGGCGCGCATCACTCCGATCACGGTCCACGGCGATCACAACCGTTGAGAGATAATGCGGGTACCAGTACCGCGCGAGCCCTTCCGCGAGCATGGGAAGCGCTTGAATATCCATCGCTTCCACCACGGCATCGCGCTCAAGATAAGAAAAAACCTGACCTTTTCCCTCCCGAAGCTCATATTGCGGAAAGAGTGCTGCGAGAGCTTGGAAATACACAGGGGTCCGGTCGGGGTCACACACGATCACATTGTGGTCTAAGTTCTCTTCGCCGCCCCAAAATGCCAGAGCGAAAACAAGGCACAAAAGCAATCCTGCCACAAGAAGCAGCACGCCGCTTCTATCTCTTGCGTTCATCCCTGACATCCCTCCTTCGCCGGGCTGTTCTGCGCTCAATTCTTCCACACACCCCTGCGGGGCAGGGGCGCAAAACCCGCACGCCGTGCAGGCCTTTCTCATGGGAACATTATAGCACAGATTCCCCGCATAAACAGCAGGCATCTCGCCTTTTTTCCTGCTCTGTGCGCTGGGCAAGGGGGCTTGCAGGGCATGCAGACCCAAACCCTTTTCGCTGCGGGTCAGATCGCCGCCAGTTTCGCAAACAAATAATCAAGTGATGTGTCGTAAAAGACAAAATCGTCTGCATCTCCGTTTTTTACCGCGCTGATGGCCAGCTTTCGATCCACCTGATCCTCTTGCGAGGCGAGGAGAAGAATGCGCATATCTACTTTCGCTTCGCGCAATTGATTACAAAACAGGGAGAGCGCGCGATGGCTTTTAGAGGCAATTTCGACGATGTCCACCACAGCAATGTCAATATTCATGATCTCAATATCCAGTCTGGCCTGCTCCGGATTTAATAGGAGAAAAAGCTTAAAATCCAAGTCTTTGCGTGTGTTCATTGTGACGGCAAAGCTCTGTGCAAAGATTTTATTTGTTGTGATAAATCCGATCTTTTTCATGAGAGAGCCCTTTCTGCAATCTGCTCCATTCCAGTGTGCTGCCTGCGGCCGATCAACTTTTCATTATTATATCGGACTTCCTCCCTCTCTACACTATCCGCAAAGGACAGTTTTTTCCATCGCGAAAGCGTCCTGCCCATCGCATCTATTTTGCCCGGCCGGATACCTCTCCCTTCAAGGCATCAAAGACCGGCACCGCTGCTGCTATCATCCGCAAAATGAGCGCAAAAAATCGGCAGACAGCGAAGACTCACTGTCTGCCGAAGCAGGTTGCCTAGTTTACAGCACAGCCGGGTTGCGGCGCGGAGGGGGCGCCCTGCCTGCCGCTCATTCTAAGGCCTTTCTCATCGCTGCAAGCGGCGCGCTTGCAGCTCTTGCCGCTGGAGTGTAAAAATAGATGCGCAAAGTGTATCCTGTTCCGCCTCACTCATCGAGAGAAAGCGGCAGCCATACATGTGCTCCTCTCGACTGACCTTATCCGCCCAGCAGATTTGCCCCGCCAGCACAAAGGGGACGCTGTCTTCCGTGGTCAGGTAAAGATTGCTCAGCTCAATCCAGTCCCCCCGCTCAAAGAGCTCCGTGCTGCGAACACGGATTCCCTCCAAGCTGACATCGAGCACCGTGCAAAGGGGGAGCTCTTGCAAGTCATCCTGCACCAACCCTTCCGGGTTGACGCTCAACAGCTCCTCCTCCGGCGTTGCCGGATCCATTATCTTGCGGACGTTCGCCGGCACAGAAACCGGCTGACGAAAATAAGAGCGCGCATCCTTAAAGTGAAAGCGCTCCAAGCGGTCTAGTTTCCACAGCTCGCTTGAGCTGCCGCGAACAGAGGCGCGCAGCACCAGGGGCGGCTGTTTTGGAGGCCTGAGAACCAGCTTGACCTCCGTGTTGAAGAGGACGGGCGGCATGGGGCTCTCATCTGCCGAGACGATGCTGACGGCTACATATTTTAGCTCTGTGAGTCTCCCGAGAACAATCAGCCGATTGTTCATCGTTTTGATCTCACAGTAAGAGCCGACTGCCTCGTTGATCAGCTGAAAGAGTTCCTTTTTCTCTTCCATCTCCTGCTTTTCTTCTTTTGTTTGCGGTCCATCCTGCCTCTGGCCTTCCAGATATTCATCTCGCAGCCTTTGGAGATATTCCTCTCGGGTCTCTTTTTGTTCACTTTGACTCAAGAATAACCAACGCTCCCTTCTCTCATGATGTCCCGCTTTTATTTTTTATATCTTTTGGTTTTTGATTTGGATATTAAATACCGCTTCTCGAATCATGCGCTCTTCATCTGCCGATGTGTCGATGAATTTCGCGGCGTAGAGTTGAATTTTTGAGTTGGACGGCCGCGGGCGAATCACCTGCGCCTTGAGAATAATCGGATAGTTGGTGATGGGCATGACAATCTCCACCTGGTCGCCGCGCGCGAGTTCGCGGACGCTGTAAAACGCCACGCCGCCGCTGCTCAAATCATGCATCACCACCGGAACTCTCCCGCTCCAGCTGGTGTTAATCGGGTAAATATAGGTGTTGCAGCGCGCATGCACCCGCAGGTTCCCCCGCACATCATCACTGAGCGTGTCGAGCGGCTCGAGGGCAATGCGATCCCCCTTCCCGCGCAGGAGGCGCCCACTTTTTGCCGGCGCGCGCTCATCAATGCCCACCAGCTGGAGCACCTCGTGCTCCATGATCGCTTCCAGGCCTTCGTCGAGCAGCTCAAGTTCCCACACTTCGGCATCCACAGGGCTCAGAAGCAGTGCCCTGGCCAGCGGAATGTTTTGACTGTCCAAAATAATATATCGGTATGCCACAGCTTAGCGAGCCCCCTCCCTATTGTCCGGCTGAGCGCGTCTCATCTCCTCCCGCTGCCGTTTCAGCTTCTCCGGGTCGGCGGGGTCAAACTCCAGAAAATAAACGTAAATTTCAACAATTGCCTGGTAGAGCGATTCCGGAATGTCCTGCCCAAGCTGCAGCTGCGAGAGCATAGTTGCCAGAGAGGTGTCCTCATACACGGGCACACCGTGCTCTGTGGCGACCTCCACAATCCGCTCGGCCAGATAGCCCATGCCGGAGGCAACCACAACCGGGGCGGAGTCTGCACCGTGATACTGTAGGGCTACCGCCCGCTTTGAGGCAGCAGCAGGGTCCTTAGACCTTGACATTGACACTGTCCTTTCCCGCAAAAAGCTTTGGAAATACTTCGGAGATATCCAGCGGCCGCTCCAGCCGCTTTACGCGAACCTGAGTGTTTTGGAATCCGTTATCCTCCAGTATACGCGATAAATTCTCTTCGATCAAGTCTGAAAATACTGCAACTTTTTCCGGGCCGTTAATTTGAAGATCAAGCTCGTTTCCGCGGCAGTTGAGAACAATATCAAAAAATCCCAGAGATTGAATGTCTATCTTAAACAAAAAGCGGAATGTGTTCTCTTTTTGGCCGCGCTCTCTGCCTGCGTCCCCCTCCGCATCCGGATCCACCCACAGCTCGGAAAACATATATTTCCCGTTCCACTCCAGCGGAATGATCAGGTGGTTTAGGTTCATATAGACGCTCTCATTGATCAAAAAAGCAGAGAGCAGGCTCTGGAAGTTCGTCTGCACCTCCTGCCCGTTCGCGCCGCTGAGCGCGCTGCGGGCGGCGGCGATAAGCTGGTTGGAAAACAGGCTCTCTGTCTGCGCTCTGGCAAATTGGGTGTTGCGCAGCAGCGCCAAAAGCGCCTGATCATTGATTGCGGAGAGCTTGTCCCCAAAGGCAGCATAGTTTTTCAGTTGGCTAAATGCCTGGAGCAGCGCTTGTTCCGACCCGTTTTCATAGCGGGAGATGTCGAGCGCAAGCAAGCTCAGCAGGCTGCGCGCCTTTCCCAAGTCGTGCGTTTTTCCGATGTAGTCGGACATGAAGGCCAAAATCTGGCCCTGCAGCAGCTTTAAGCTTGCCGCCCGCTCCCCTGCGGCAAAGCTGTTTTGCAGCTGCGCGATGAGATCCACCAGCTTGTTTCCAAAGCTTGCGGGGATGGCGCGTGACATTTGATTGAGCTTTTCGAGAATGTTTTTTTCAAGGTGTTCGCTGGAGGCATAATCGTTATAATGTTTCAAAAACTGGAGGATATCCTCTCTCATTGCCGCCGAGTCCGCATTTTGATAGGCATTTCGAATCAGGGCAAAAAACGGTCCGTTAAAGCGCGAGCCCTCGCCAAACTGGCTGCTTAAAAATTTTTGGAGCTGCGCTTGATCCAGCTGAAGCATTTTTAAAAATTGCGCCAACTCCTCCGCAATTCCAGCATCCATTCCTGAGCGGACAACGGTTCCTGTTTTTCCGGAAAACAGGCGTGCGAAGCTTGCCGCCAAATCTGGCATTTCCCGCAGGCGCTGCAAGAAACTCTGGAAATTGGAGTCGAATCTGGCTGCCTGCTGCCCCTTTGAGGCATCCTGCTGGTCGGTTCTGCGGTCTCCCCTTGTGATTTGCTCCAAATTGGGGGCATTTTGTATCTGAGAGGTGCCGGGTTGGGTTGCAATATTCTTGTTTGGTGTGTTATGATTACTATCATAACCCGGCACTGGGTTTGTTACGCCTAATATTTGGGCCACGCATATCACCTGTTTTCAAATAAACTTTCGAAAAAAACTTAACTTTTATAAATGATCGGACGATATCTCATTGAAAGATATCTCATAATGATCTTCAGAAGGGGTGGCTCTTACTTATGGATAGTATCTTAGAGATGTATCTCTATGAAACCAACAGCTTGCTTGAGCAGCTGGACAGCATTGCGCTCTCCGCCGAACAGTCAGGCACGTTTTCTCATGGAGATGTAGACGAAATTTTTCGCATCATGCACACCATCAAAGGCGCTTCAGCGATGATGGAGTTTAACGGCTTGATGAACATGGCGCATCGGCTTGAGGACATGTTCTTTATCGTGCGCGATCACTCTATGGATTCACTCAGCGACGCCACCCGGGTCGAGCTGTTTGACGTGGTTTTTCAAGCGGTTGATTTCATTCGCAATGAAGTGACCAAGCTTGAGAGCGGCGTGCCTCTATCTGAAGACATCGGCATCTTTGACGAGAAAATTAATAGCCTGATTCCTAAAATTAAGTCCGATATCAGCGGCACCCCCGCCCCACCGGATGCCGCAGCTGCAGCGGAAACCGAGACGCAGCTTTCCGCAGACGGGGGCCAGTTCCCCCATTCGCTTCTGGTCTTTTTTGACGAGGGCATCGGCATGGAAAACCTCCGCGCCTTCGTGCTGGCCAACGCCGTGCGGGACTTCTGCGCCGAAGAGGACTTTATCTGCACCCCGCGGGACGTGGAAACAAGCCCCGGCACTTCTGATTATATCATAGAACATGGATTTTTGCTGGAGTTTCGTCACTCTGTGGACAGAGATAACGCCATTATGGCCGTTACCTCCTCCGGCTCTGTGCAAAACTATCAGATCGCGGATGCCGAAACGCAAGCTGCCGAAGTTCCGGAAGCGGCCGCAACCCAACCCGACGCCGCCCCGTTTGAGCCCGAATTGCCGCAGACGCAAGCCGAGGATTCCCCTGCCCCGGCTCCCAAGGCAGAGGCGCCCGCCCTTTCTCAGGGCGTTAAGGAGAGCTTAATTAGCGTAAATCTGAGCAAACTCGACCAGCTCATGGCGGTGGTTGGTGAAATTGTCATCACAGAGTCCATGGTCACCGCCTCCCCCGATTTGGTGGACCTAAAACTCGATACGTTTACCAAATCCGCCCGGCAGCTGCGAAAGCTCACCGACGAGCTGCAGGATGTCTCCATGTCCCTGCGCATGGTTCCAGTTTCCGGCACCTTTCAGAAGATGAACCGCGTTGTGCGCGACATGGGCAAAAAACTTGGAAAGCAAGTCAAGCTCACGATCCAGGGTGAGGATACCGAAGTCGATAAGACCATTGTGGACAACATTGGCGACCCCATCATGCACATTGTGCGCAACTCCATGGATCACGGCATTGAGGAGCACGAAAGCGATCGCATTGCCGCGGGGAAAAATCCCGTTGGCGAGATCGTTCTCTCCGCACGGCACACCGGCAGCGAAGTCATCATCGAGATCAAGGATGACGGCAAGGGCGTCAACTATGATGCCATCTATAACAAGGCACTGCGCCAGGGGCTTGCAAGCCCGGATACCGAATACAGCAACCGGGAGATTCTCAGCTTTTTGCTGATGCCCGGCTTTTCTACCAACAGCGAAGTGACAGAGTTTTCCGGACGCGGTGTGGGGATGGACGTGGTGAAGCGGAATGTGGAGGATATCGGCGGTTCTGTCTCCATTACCTCGGAGCCGGGTGTCGGCATGACCACCACCCTGAAAATCCCCCTTACGATGGCCATTATGGCCGGCATGGAGGTCTCTGTCGGCTCTTCCATCTTCACCATTCCCATCAACAACATTCGTCAGTCCTTCAAGGTCAGCGGCGATGACATTGTCTATGACTCGACGCGCGGCGAAATGATTCAATGTATGGACCATTACTACCCCATCATCCGTCTGAAAAATCTTTACAGCCTCAGCGACGGCGCAGACGAGATTCAGGACGGCATCCTGATGTGGGTGGAGTCGGGCGACATCTCCTATTGCCTCCTGGTCGACGAGCTGATCGGTGAACATCAGGTGGTTGTCAAGCCCCTCCCGCAATATGTCAACGCATTTAACATTAAACAATATGGGGTCAACGGCTGCACCATTCTCGGTGACGGAAATATCAGCATTATCCTGGATGTCTCCAACATCTACACAGCCCTGGCATAAGGATCTCGCGCTTGGGCGCCCGGGTCTCCCGGCTCCCGCTTTCTCAACCGCGAAGGAGGCCGCCTCCCTGATGCGGACGGCGTCCCTCCGCACAGCTTCTCCGGCCACCTCTCTGCGGTTGAATCAGCGTTTACTCAAGAAAGTGAGGAAAAACTATGGCAACAAATACAACATTGTTTTCTGCCGACGTTTCGGATTCAGAGGTCGATGCAGTCTCTGAGGTGGAACTGGAGCAATTTCTGATCTTCGAATCCGATCAGCTGCTCTTTGGCGCCGCTGTGGAATATGTGGAGGAAATCATCACCAACCACTCCATCACTACGCTCCCCATTGTGCCAAACTACATTCGCGGCATCATCAATCTGCGCGGCCAGATTATCCCCATTATGGATATTCGCCTGCGCCTGGGCAAGAGCCCCGGGGATGACTTTTGCATCGTCGTTCTCAATATGGACGGCACCTATCTGGGGATTCTCGTGGACTCTGTCGCCCAGATGATCTCCATCCCCAAAGACCACATCCTGCCCGTCCCGGATCGGAACGGTCAGGAGCTCATCTGCGGCATGTGCACCCTCCCGGATGGGAAGACCATGCTTGTTTTAGACTGCGCGCTGCTCTGCGAACCATAGTGACCATGTGACGGGAGGCTCTTTTGTGGACCTGACATTATCAGACGCTGACTTTCAGCGCTTGGTGAAATTTATCCAAACGAATTACGGGATTGATTTGAACAAGAAAAGGCAGCTGATTATCAGCCGCCTCTCAAACACCTTAACAGAACGGGGATACCGCCGGTTTTCAGACTTCATTGATGATATCATGTCTCAGAAAAAACCGGAGGATATTGAGCTTCTACTCAATAAGCTCACTACAAATTATACTTACTTCATGCGTGAGCAGGAGCATTATAATTTCTTTATCAACACCATTCTCCCGGACATTACCCGCCGCCACCAGCGTGACAAAACGCTCTCCATCTGGAGCGCCGGCTGCTCCTCCGGCGAGGAGCCATATAACATCTCCATGCATATTATGGATTTCCTCCGCCATGAGGCCCCCCAGTGGGACACGCGTATTTTAGCGACAGATATCTCGCAGCGCGCCTTGGCGATGGCAAAAGAGGGTGTCTATGAACTGCCGAGCAACATCCCCCCGGAGTGGAAGCGAAAATATTTTACGCCCGAACCCGGGACGGATCGCTTCCGCGTTGCCCCGGTGATTCGAAACAACGTAATCTTTCGCAGCTTTAACCTGATGAATCCCATCCCCTTCCCACCCAAGTTTGACGTTATCTTCTGCCGAAATGTCATGATCTATTTTGATGGGCCAACCAAGGACGCGCTTGTCACCCGCTTTTTTCACGCAAGTGTCCCGGGATCGTATCTTCTGATCGGCCACTCTGAGAGTATCAACCGCCAAATCGGCTGGCAATTCCTTGCCCCATCTACATTTCGGAAACCCCTCCGATAGGCCCATTTTTCAAACAAAAAACGTTAACTTTCACTTCCTGCGGCAGGGTTTGAAGCACAAATCCTGCCGTCTACTTGTTTTGGAGGTTATCCTATGCTTCGCAATCAAAAGAAAATTCGCGTCTTGGTCGTAGACGACTCCGCCTTTGCGCGCAATGTCTTAGTCGCCGGACTCTCTGCCAAATCCAATATCGACGTAGTGGGATATGCCGTCAACGCTGTGGATGCCAAAAATAAAATCCCCCTTCTAAAGCCCGATGTGCTGACCCTTGATGTGGAAATGCCTGGCATGAGCGGCATTGAGTTTCTCAAGCAGTTTTCCCCCTCCCTTCCTCCGGTCATTCTGGTCTCCTCCCTGAGTTTGCGCGTCTTTGACGCGCTGGCCGCTGGGGCGGTGGACTTTGTACGCAAACCCGACGGCAGCCAGAGCAGGGATGATTTTATTAACGCGCTCGCCCAAAAGGTCTCTATTGCCGCCTTTGCCAAAACACGCCAGCCGGTCAAGTCCACCTGCGACCCCAACACGCCGATTTTAGCACCCACTCCCCTCCTGGGTGCCTCCCCTGCTCTTGACCAGACCATCATCGGCATCGGCGCTTCCACCGGCGGCACGGAGGCAACGCTTGCCGTTTTGAGGTATCTGCCCAAAGACTGCCCCGGTATCCTGATTGTCCAGCATATGCCGCCCGGCTTTACAAAAATGTACGCAGAGCGCCTGGACCGTCTCTGCCAGATGGAGGTGCGGGAGGCAAAACACGGCGATGAAATCACCCGCGGCCTTGCGCTCCTGGCCCCCGCAGATTTTCAGATGCGCATTGTACGCAGCGGCACACGCTACACCGTCTCATGCACGCAGGAGGAAAAGATTAGCGGACACCGTCCCTCGGTGGACGCTCTCTTCTTGTCCATGGCCAAGCAGGTCAATACGCCTATGCTGGGTGTTATTATGACCGGCATGGGAAGTGACGGCGCAAACGGCCTGCTTGCCATGCGCCATGCGGGCGCCTATACGATCGGACAGGATGAAGCATCTTCCGTTGTCTATGGGATGCCCATGGCGGCATATCAAGTTGGGGCAGTAAAAACGCAGGCTTCCTGTGACAATATTGCTACTATCTTGTTACGGCACTTAAAATCTCTTTGAAACATATCCGAATTTTATCAACTTTCTTCGATTTTTTCACTTGCCTCTCTTAATACTCGGCTTTTATTTCCGATATATTAGTATGAGTTGTTTTGCAAGTTCCTGCCCGCCAACGTTTCGCCCCGCAAATCACTTCCAATCAACGCAAGGAGAGATCATTATGATTACGTCGACAAAAGGCCCCGGCGGAACGGCTTCTTTTTATCAGGCCCCGCCCCTCACGGCCAGCGCAAAAAGACCGATCAATCCACAAAATACCGATGCTCATTTTGATCAGCTGCAACTTTCGAATGTCTCCGCGGGCCAAAGCTTCCAAAAGGAATTGGTTGCAAAACTTGTGGGCGAGGTACGCACCGCTCACACAATGGGTGACATCCAAAGCGTGAAGCAGGAGATCCAAAATGGCAGCTACCGGATTGACCCGGTTGAAATCGCAAACAAAATGCTATTGGAGGGCAGTTTCCATGGAATCGGCTGAGTTTCGAGCGTATTTGACCCTCCTGCGCGCATGTTCCGACACACTGGAACAACTCACGAAAATTGAACAGAAAAAAACGCAGGCTGTGCGCTATGATGACCTCTCCGCCCTCAACGAGACAATGAAAGAGGAGCAGGCATTGAGCTTGCGCCTGCGTGGATATGAGCAAAAACAACAGCAGTTTTTAAAGACACTACAACTGACGGATATCCCGCTCAGCCGCCTCTCTGAGCGCGCCCCGGCGGGCTGCGCTGCGGAGGCACGTGAAGTGGCAGAGGTGTTTCGCACGCAATATGAGCAATTTAAAAGCGCCTTTGAAGTCGCGCAAAGCACGCTTGAGTGCAACCTGCACGAGGTGGAAAAGATCCTCACCGACATGGGCGTGGATCCCCTGGAGGGCGCCGGCTATCAAGGCGAGCAGGGACCGGAGCTTCCTGTGAAAATGCGTACAGATTTTCGCGCATAGTTGCTCATCGAGATAAGGGAGAACAAATTATGAGACTTGTCGGCTCGTTTGCCTCATTTACAACGGCCCGTTTGGCGATCTACGCCTCACAACAGGGGCTTAACCTCACGGGGCATAACATTTCTAATATTAATACAGAGGGTTATACCCGTCAAAAGCTCGATCAGATGGCGCTGCGCACCGGCTCACCCGACCGCTTCGGCTTTACCCACACCGCGCAGCCGGGCAACGGTGTTCTTCTCACCGGCATCTCGCAGATTCGGGATCCTTTTTTGGACATCCGTTTCCGCAATGAGCAGGCCAGTGTTGGCTTTATGGACGCAAAGCTCTCCGGACTTGAAGACATTGCCCGGATTATGGATGAGATCACCCGCGGAGACGGGAGCGGCATTCTGGAGGCGCAGTTTAACACCATGTTCACGCAGCTGGAAAACTTGAGCACCCGCGTCGGCCAGGAGGAGTTTGACACAAACGTCCGCTCCTCTGCCGAATCCCTGGTCGCCCTGCTCAACAGCTATTCCCAGCGCTTGGACACGGTGTATGAAAACCAAAAAGACAGCTTTACGCAGGATCTGACGCGGGTCAATTACCTGCTCCAAAGCATCGGTGACCTCAACTCTTCCATCCTCCGCTCCGATATCCACGGCGATCCCGGCCTTGAGCTGCGGGATCAGCGCAATCTCTATATTGATGAGCTCTCTCAATATATCAAAATTGATGTGCGCTATGAGTCCGTCGGCATCGGTCTGGGTGAAACAGCTGAAAACCTCGTGATTTCCTTGGCAAGCACCAACCGCAGTGACCTGAGCGCAGCGGAGTCCGTCCTTCTGGACGGCAGATTCTATACCCAGTTCTCTATCACACAAGATCCCGGCCCGGGGAGCCCGCCGGTCGGCACGGTGGATAATCCAAACTTTAGCCTGGAGCTCTCTGCGCTGACAGACTCTCGGGGGAAGCTGCACGATAACCCGCTTTTTCAAACGGGAGTTGCCCTTGGCGACAATGACCTCTACGGTTCCCTCCAGGCCTCCAGAGAGATTTTGACAGAGGCGGGCGAGTTTACGGATTTGGATGTGTTGACCGACAGCAGCCTGCTCTCCTACGATCCGGACGCCAACACCAAGCGCGGCATCCCCTACTACCAGAAAGCTCTGGATGCCTTGGCGCTGCAATTTGCCACCGTGATGAACGAGATCAACACCGGATATATGTATAACGAAGGCGGGGTCTATGTGAACGCCCTCGGTCAGCCTCTGGCAGAGTTTGTTGACGGTGTCAACACCTATCAGCTTGATAAATATATGGAGCTCACCGATGATATGAGAGCGTTTTTAGCCGATCCGGCCAATGGCGCCGTCAAGTTCGGCGGCCCGCTCTTTAGCAACAGCAGCGCGGGCAACGATGCAACGGGGATCAACGCCGCCAATATCTCGATCTCCAAAGCCTGGTCGATCCGCGACATTCAGATCGTCAACTCATTCCAAATGGGCAACGGCAACTGGAGTGTCGACAACCCCGCCCGCCCCGGCAGCACGGACACGTCCAACATTCAGCACATGCTTGTTGAATTCCGCGGCAAGCAGGATTATTTGAGCGGGGATATCAATTCCAACGCCTATGACCCCAACACCCCCTATTTTCAAGGAAACTTTCAGGAGTTTTTGGCCAATATCAACACGACTTTGGCGACGGACATGAACTCCACCACTTCCCTGCTCCGAAACTACGTCTCATCGGCCAACGAGCTCAATACCAGCAGAGACAGCGTCTCAGGCGTTGATCTCAATGACGAAACCGTCAGCCTGATGCAATACCAAAAAACCTATGCCGCCGCCTGTCGCCTGATGACAACTCTGGATGAGGCACTCGACAAGCTCATCAATAACATGGGCCTGGTCGGCAGATAAGAAGGGAGCCTTTTCATGAGCACTGTACGGGTGACAACCATGGGCACCATGCGTATGTATAAATCTGACCTGATGCGATCCGCCAGCACGCTCAATGACGCCAGGAGCAAGGTTCTCACGCAGCGCAAGTTCAACAGCTATGCGGAAGACCCGGCAAGCGCCACTCTGGCCTTTAAGCTGCGCAGGCAGTTTTCTGCAACCAATGACCAGCTCACCAACGTCAATTCACTGATCAACCGCTTCCAATCCGCCTGGTCGGCGCTCGATACGGTCAAGTCCACCGTAGAGGATGCGGTGAAAAACTGCGGCTACCGCGGTAACAATGACCCCACGGCAACAGGCCGCATCCCCTTGGGCGCGGTGCTCTCCAACCACGCGCAATCCATTGTGCAGACCTTGAACACCAAATACGGCGATTCTTTTGTGTTCTCCGGCAACGACGGCATGACGGTTCCATTCTCTTGGGATGAAAGCAGCGGAGAGTTGCTCTTTCGCGGCATCTCTGTCAACTCCGGCGATGCCATTGGCCCCCCGGCCCGCCCGGACGGTGCGCCGCCGCACTCGAGCGAAGCAAGCGGCGATTGGCAGACCTATTATACCGCAAACCCCGAATATTCTATCCTTGTGGACATGACCTATGAGACGGCTTATATCGATGTCGGCGCAGGTCTGAGCGAGCTGGAAGCGGGAAAGGTCAACAGCTCTACCGCGTTTGATAACGCGATTTCAGGCCTGGATTTCCTAAACTTCGGCATGGATGCAGACGGTGACCCCCTCAATGTCGTCTCTCTGCTCATGGAACTCTCCAACATCTATCGCGCCTGCGATCCTGACACCGGTGATTACCCGGCGGGCGAAGAGGCACGCGCGCAGCGCATCACACAGAAGCTTGAGACCTCCCTGACCAACTTGACGGTGGAGTGGACAAGCCTGGATGGAAAGTCCGCTTATCTGGAGGCAACCGCTTCCCGCCTGTCAGACGATACCTACGACCTCAACGAACAAATCCTCAGCCTTGAGCAGGTTGATCTGGCCGATGCGATCACCGCCTTCTCCTGGGCGCAGTATTGCTATAACGCGGCGCTGAAAGTCGGCTCTGACATCCTCTCTCAATCGCTGATCGATTATATGAGATAAGCGCGCTTCCTACACGAGACTCTCGTTTTGAATCGCTTCCGAATTTGACTTTATAAGGGAAGGAGCAGAATTCCACTATGTATCCTTTGATTGAAATTACCTCTATCCCCATTAAAATTGAATTTAAGACCACCAATGCCAAACTTGAGTGCACCCAGAGCACCGCTGAGTTAGAAGTCAAACGCAATAAGGGCGGCGGGCTGAATATTAAAAGCAAGCCGATCAAGGTGAACATTGACACCTATGAGGCGCGCAATTCTGTCCTCCCCACTGTTGTGACAAAACTCAAACAAAACGCAGAGAGCGGAAAGCAAACAGCCTATGAGGCCACGGCCACTTACGCGCAGCAGGGCAAGCTTCTCCTGAACGCAAAAGTGGGCGAGGAGCTGATCACGCAGTTTGCGCACGATGCGATGTTCAAAGATGTGAAGCCGAATGTGGGCATACAGTTTCTCCCCGACCGGCCTGTGGAATTCGACTGGGACATGGGTGAGATGAATATTCGATATGAGATGGATAAGCTCAACTTCGATTGGCGCACCAACCAGTATCCCTCCTTTGAATTTACCCCCGGCGACATTCAGGTGACGGTGACGCAGCAGCCTGAGATCTTGATCAGATATGTCGGCGGCCCCATCTATGTGCCCCCCTCGGCCGACCCGGATTACACCCCTGTTGATCTGCAGGTATAAGCATGCCCCGCCACTGCGCGCTTTTCTTTGGTCGCGCTGTGCATCCATGCGGCGCTTCCCGCAAGGCTTTGACCTGAGAATTGGATCGGGCTTGCCGCGAAGATTCATGCGATCCGTTTTGCGTGTTCTATCGCTTAGTGGAACGTCTGCTGCCGCGCCTTTGCGCTGGAAATTGCACTTGCCCCGCAATCTCTTTCCACACTGCTTCCTCATTTCGATTGAAAAAGCCGGAGGGATCTCTCTTGATTATTGATACAAAATACTTTGGTCAGCTCCAATTCGATGACACGGATGCATTGCATTTCCCGGATGGCCTCTTCGGTTTTGAAGAGGAAAAGCAATTTGTTCTCCTCCCCTTTGGAGAGGAAAACGCCAGCCTGTTGTGCCTTCAGAGTATCTCCAACAAAAACTTGGCGTTCCTGGTCATGAATCCGTTTTTAATTAAGCCGGATTATGCCCCGGTTCTCCATTCTGCGGAATTAAAAGCCCTCAACGTGGAACACAGCCAAGACCTCTGTTACTATGTGCTCTGTGTTGTCCGTGAGCCCATCGCCCAGAGCACTGTCAACCTGCAGTGCCCCGTGGTGATCAATGATATGAGCAGATCCGCCATTCAGGTCATCCTGGATAGCGGCGAGTATGGCATGCGCCATTTGCTCTCCGAATTCCAACAGAAGGGGGCAAAGGAATCATGTTGATCTTGCAGCGAAAGAGCGGGGAGTCTCTCTTCATCGGCGATGAGATTGAAATTACCGTTCTCTCGGTTGATTCCGGCCGCGTGCGCTTGGCAATTGAGGCCCCGCGCGACCTCTCTATCCTGCGAAGCGAGCTCAAATCCGCCATCCGCGTCAACCAGGACTCCGCTCAGGAAACAGAATCCCCCGCCGCTTTTTTGCATTTTATGGAGGATATCTTTCCAACGAACGACTAATGAAATGCTTGGAGCATCTTTTCACTGCGCCGGAAATGTACTTTACATTCCGCGCAGTTTTTTTCTGCATGGAAAGGGCTTTTTTCCGAGTAAAAGAATTGACTTTTTTCAGCTTTTCTCAGCAAATATTAATATCTGTATTTTTATTACATCATCCGTATTCCCAGGATAAAAAATTATTGGTTATTTCGATCAAAATCTATTCGTAAGTCTCCGGTTTTTTATGTCATTTCTACCGAAATTCGACAAGATAAGTTGCTTTTTTTACATATTAGACTTATAATTAGTAAGAAATTTACTGCGTATTTTCTTCTTTTATCCTTTATAGGCAAAACAAACTAGTTTTTGCCTTTTTTATTTTTATTTTTTGTTGCTTTTTATCCATTATTATATTGTTTTTCTCTTTTAACGGAGGGGAGGCTTCGCGTGGATCTTTTAAATACGAATCATATGCTCTTGCTGGAGCGGTCCATGGATTTTCTCTGGACCAAGCAGACAGCTATCCTGGATAACATTGCGAACGTGGAGACACCAAATTACAAGGCCAAGTATGTTACATTTGAGGACACCCTTCGCAAACGGCTTGAAGCGGTCAATCCGCACGCGAGCAACGACCGTTCTGTTGAGCAGTATCGCAGCGTTCTAAACAACACCGCTTCGACGATTCACGAAACAACAGAGGAGAGCCTGCGCATGGACGGCAACAATGTCAATGCCACGGAGCAAAACGTAGAGCTATCCAGAACGGCTTATCAATTACAGTTTGTATACCAGGCCGTTTCTGCTGAGATCAATATCTTGCGTGCCGCAATCACCGGCTGACAACTGAAAAAAATATTTTAAGTCAATTGAGAGATGGGGGGATCTTTTTATGGCTTTTTTAAGCGCGATGAATATTGTTGGCTCCGGGCTGACCGCCCAGCAACTCCGTTTGGACGTTGTTTCGGAAAACATTGCCAACATCAACACGACACGGACAGAAGAGAACGGCGGGTCATATCGCCGTAAAGTGGTTGTTTTCGAGGCGCAGGATGGCAGAGACAGCTTCCGCCTGGCTCTGGCACAATCCCGCAATCGCCTCTTGGGCAACAGTTCGTTTAACACCACCGGCGGCGTTCGGGTCACCAACATCTTGGAAGATCCCTCGGAAATGAAACTTGTATATGATCCAACTCACCCTGACGCGAATGCGGAAGGGTATGTTGCGTTACCCAATGTTGAGCTGGTAAAAGAAATTACGGATGCTATGGCCGCAACGCAGGCGTATTCCGCCAACGTCACGGCCTTTAATACATTGAAGGCCGTTGCGGCAAAGGCACTGGAAATCGGCCGCTGATGCCGACATCCCATCGAAAAAGCAGGGGCAGCGCCCTGATCTGGGCTCCCCTTTCTACCCATCTTGTTTTTGGAGGCAAGTCTTATGAGTCATTCCATTGATCCGATCTCCCCTTTGTGGTCGCAATTCCCCAGCCAGCTTTCTGTGCAGCCCGCGCAAAATCCCGAGGGCAATCTCTTTTCTGACATCTTCCAATATGCCATCGAAAATGTTGTGCAGGCAGATGCAGAGAAAAATGGCGTGGAATATCTCTTGGCCACAGGCCAGCTGGACAACCCCGCCGAGCTGAGCTTAGCCACCTCGAAAATGGAGCTTTCCGTCAACCTTCTGGTTCAGCTGCGTAACAAAGCGCTGGACGCCTACAATGAATTGATGCGCATTGGCCTGTAACCCCGTTTATTGGCAGCGGCATAGCTGGAGGGACAACGCTTGAACGAAAAAGTGAAAGAAATTTGGGAAAAGATAAAGCAGCTTTTCGGAAAGGTCAACCGAAAAGTCTGGATCTTGATGGTTGCTTTTTTGTCCATCTTTCTGATCCTTTTCCTGGCGCTCAACATCTATAACAAAACACAGTATTCGGTTCTCTATAGCGGCCTGACCTCTGATGATGCCAACGTGATCATCGGCATCTTAAATGACAGCGGCTATACGCGGTACCAATTCGTCAACGGAGACACCATACGAGTGCCGACGAGCCAAGAGTCTCAGATGCGTCTGGCAGTTCTCATGCAGGGCTATTCAGGCTCCGGCTACGGCTATGAGACCTATCGCTCCGCCATTGGGACCATGTCCACCGAATCAGACCGAACCATTGCCGCGCTCCAGGATCTTCAAGACCGTATGAGCGCCGTCATCCGTCATATGGACGGGGTCAAGGATGCCGTTGTCACCATTGCCCCGGGCGACGACAGGCGCTTTGTGCTCGACCAGAGCAACATGACAGCCGCCACCGCCTCTGTGATGGTGACGATGCAGCCGGGCCGAAAGCTCTCCTCTGAACAGGTGCTTGCGATTCGGAACCTGATCTCCCACTCGGTCAAGGGCCTTGAAAACAGCAAGGTCAGCATTTCTGACTCCGAGGGCAATGATTACACGGTACTCAACGACGGCGCGAGCAACACCAGCGAAGCTTCCTACCTGAAGCTCCAGTTGGAGGAAGAGGTAAATAACACCATCCGCACCGAAATCCGCAAGGTGCTTGTCCCCCTCTTTGGTGATCAAAATGTCAGCATCGCCGTCAACAGCACAGTGGACGTGCGCCACAGCGTGGGAGAGTCCACCCAGTATACCGAACCCGAGTGGGCGATTAAAGACGGCGCGGGCGGCCGCGGCATCATCGGCCAGCAGATCTATGACTGGGAAGTCATTCGCGACCCGGAAGATCCGGTGGGCGGCGTGGTCGGAACGGAAACAAACTCCGACATCCCCCTCTACCCCGAGTTTGGCAGCACACACACGGGTGACGAGTCCTACTGGAGCAGCCAGGGCACGCTCAACTACATCACTGATACGGACAAGCAGCAAACAGAGCGCTATGCGGCCGTTGTCACAAACCTCATGGTCGCCGTGACCATTAACAGCAGCGCTGCAAGCAGCGTCAACACCAATAGCCTCACGGCGCATATCGCCAGAGCGGCCGGCATTACAGCGGAATATCAGGACAACATGATCTCTGTCTTCGTTGGCCCCTTCTATCAGGAGACCGAAGGCGCGCGGCCAGCCCCCTCCGACCCCTTCTCCCAGTGGATGCTCTATGCCGCCATCGCCGGCGTTGCCCTGCTCCTGCTCCTGCTAATCCTCATCGCGGTGTTGCGCAGGAGAAAGAGCAAGAAAAAGAAAGCACAATTGCAGACCATGCTCAACGAACAGCTGACACTGATCAACTCAGTTGGCGAGTCAAAGGGCGCTGACATTATGGATCTGCGAACAGAAAAAAGCATGGAGCTGCGGCAAAATATCCGGCAGTTCGCAGAGGACAATCCCGAAATTGCAGCCTTCATGCTCAAAAACTGGCTAAGGGAGGGTGATCAGCATGGCTAAGGTACGACGCGGCAAGGCGCCGCAAACTGAGCCGGAGCTTCCCACTGAGGCTCCAATCCCTGCTCCGATCATCACCGCTCCGGTGCCGGAAACGCCTGAAAAATCTGCCTTCCTCGCTTCGATGGATGGGGCGCAAAAGGCTGCGGCCGTCATCGTCTCCATGGGTGCGGACAAAGCCTCCACCGTGTATCAGTTCATGGACCCGGACGATGTGGAGGTGCTCACCTTAGAGGTTGCGCAGCTCGGCTATCTGGATTCTGATCGGACGGAAGCCATCTTGAACGAGTTTTATCAGATGTGCATGACCAACAAAGCCGTGACGGAAGGCGGCGTAGAATACGCCCGTTCGGTTTTGGAAAAGGCCTTTGGCCCGCAGGCGGCGGCCGCTCTCTTAGAGCGGGTAACCAAGTCGCTGCGCACGCGTGAGTTCCACTTCTTAAACAAGGCGGACCCTAAATCCCTCTTCTCTTCCCTGCAGTACGAGCGCCCCCAGACCATTGCGCTGGTGCTCTCCTACGTGGATCCGGAAAAGGCCGCCGATGTGATGAACCAGATTGACACGGCAAAGCAGATAAAAATTGTCGAGAGCATGGCACGCATGGAAAGCGCTTCCCCCCACGCGATTAAAATTATCGAGGCGGAGATGGCGAAGAAGTTCTCGAATATCGTTGTCGACAGCAACGTTGAGCTCGGCGGCATTGATTACGTTGCCAATATGATGAACAACATGGATCGCTCCAGCGAGAAGAATATCTTTGACGGGCTTGCCTCCTATGATCCTGATCTGGTGGAGGACATCCGCAAGCGCATGTTCACCTTCGAGGATATCGTCACGATGGACGACCGTTCGATCCAGCGCTTTGTGCGCGAGTGTGACCCGAGGGACATTGTCCTGGCTCTCAAAACCGCAAACCAGGAGGTTTCCGCAAAACTCTTTTCCAATATGTCCAGCCGGATGGCACAAAGCATCCAGGACGACCTGGAAATCACCACAAACGTACGCATCAAAGACGTGGAAGAGGCGCAGCAGCGCGTGGTCTCTGTCATCAGAGAGCTGGAGGAAAAAGGTGAGATTATTATCTTAAAGAGCGGAAAGGACGATATCATTGCCTAGTATCCTAAAACGATTTACCAAGCCGGAAGTCGTCCCCTACCAGTTCCCCGAGGCAGAGCATCTCACCGATGCCCCCATCACTGTTTTCCCGCTTGACACGCCGGAGGACAGTTCACAGCAACCGGCTCAGTGGGACTCGACTGAGCCCCCCGAGCAGGCCCAGTCAGGCCAGAAACACTCCCCTCCCCCAAACCACCCTGTGGAATTTGCCCAAGTACAGGCGGAAGCCATTCTGGAGGATGCAAAGAGGCAAGCCGCCATGCTCCTTGCCCAGGCAAAGCTTGATGTGGAGGAGGAGTTGGAGGATCTGCGCGCGAAAGCCCAGCAAGACGGCTATCAGCTGGGCTACGCGGAGGGGATGACCCACGCTTTGGGGGAAGGTCAGCAGCAGCGCACCGCCCAGGCCATTGCGCTTGCAGCGGAAATTAGGAGCTTCTTGGACAAAGCCAGCCATGCGCGGGACGAAATGCTTGAGCAGAGCCGCAAGGACCTGAAGGATCTCTCCATCGCCATCGCAGAGAAAATCATCCGGGTCAGTCTCAAGAGCAGCGGCGAGGTGGTCGCAAAGATGATCCAAACTGCGACAGAAAAAATGAAGCGCAAGGAATGGGTTCACATTTATGTGGCGGATTGCGATGCAAAAGGCGTCTCAAAGATTGCAACACAGCTCACAGAGTCGCTCTCCCATATCTCTGATCATGTGAGGATCGTCCCCATGGCAAATGACGAGTCCGGCACTTGCATTATCGAAACACCCGATGAAATTATTGATGCGAGCGCAAGCACGCAGCTCTCAAGTATACGGGACATTCTCGATGGCGGTTGATGCCGTTTTGATCCGCACCCTTGCGGCAAAGGAGAACAAAGGTGTTTGAAGACTTGATTGCTCAGATTAAAACTGCCGATACCATCAGCCACACCGGAAAGATTGAAAGCGTTGTCGGCATGTCGATCTCCGCCTCCGGCGGCCGCGCTGCCGTTGGGGATATCTGCAGAATTTATAACAGCGAATCCGGCAGCCAGATTCCGGCGGAAGTGGTGGGCTTGAAAAATGACCAAATCCTTCTGATGCCCTATGGAACGATGAACGGCATCTCCGTTGGCAGCTTCGTGCGCAACACCGGCACACGCCTGACCATCCCGATGGGTTCCTTTTTGCGCGGCCGCATCATCAACGCCCTGGGGCAGCCCATTGACGGTCTGGACCCCTTCGCCGGCGGCACCCACTACCCCATCGAGGGCAACTATATTAATCCTCTGGCGCGCCCTCCCATCCGCGAGCGGATTCACTTTGGTGTCAAAGCCATTGACAGCATGCTCACGATCGGCAAGGGGCAGCGTATTGGTATCTTCGCGGGCTCCGGCGTTGGCAAGAGCACCTTAATGGGTATGATCGCGCGAAATGTCACGGCAGATATTAACGTGATTGCCCTGGTGGGAGAGCGCGGGCGCGAAGTCTTGGAGTTCGTGCAGCGAGACCTGGGCGAAGAGGGCATGCGCCGCTCGATTCTGGTTGTGGCAACCTCTGATCAACCCGCAATGCTGCGCCGCAAATGCCCCTCCGTCGCCACCGGCATTGCCGAATACTTCCGCGATCAGGGCTATGACGTGCTGCTGATGATGGACTCCCTCACCCGCTTTGCCATGGCGCAGCGCGAAATCGGCCTCTCAATCGGGGAGCCGCCCGTGGCGCGCGGCTATACCCCCTCCATCTACGCGGAGCTGCCCAAGCTGCTTGAGCGCAGCGGAAACTTTGAAAAGGGATCCATCACCGGCGTGTATACCGTTCTGGTTGAGGGGGACGACACCAACGAACCCATTGCGGATACCGTGCGCGGCATTCTGGACGGGCACATTGTTCTCTCGAGAAAACTGGCCAACTCCAACCACTTCCCAGCCATTGACATCAGCGCAAGCATCTCCCGTCTGATGGTGGAGCTGGTCCCGCCGGAACACAAGCAATTTTCCTCCCGTATCCGGGATATCCTCAGTGTTTATGAAAAGAACGAGGATCTCGTCTCCATCGGCGCGTACAAGAGCGGGACAAACCCAAAGCTTGACTTCGCCCTTGGGAAAATCGAAGCTGTCAATCAGTTTCTCACACAGGAGATCAACGAATCCTTTTCCTATGAACAATGCTTGGGGCAGATGCAGCGAATTCTCCAGTGAAACATCCTCCTTGCCGGATACCCTCCCGAGCATGTTCCACTATGATAAAGGAGTAAATGCCGATGAAAAAGTTCCGTTTCTCTCTGGAAACTGTCCTTGACTACAAGCAGCAGATCTTACATTCCGTCCAAATGGAGCTCGCTGTGATCATGACGCAAGTGCAAAACCAAGAAGCTCTCCTAAATGCGGTGGAAGCACGCTATGCCGCCACCAACCAGGAGTTCTGTGAGCGGAAAGCCACCGGAATCACCATTGCGGATGCAATGAGCTATGAATTGGGGCTTCGTGTGTTGGAGCAGGAAATTTCCCGCGAGCACCATAAACTCGAAGAGTTCCGCCGCCAGGAGGCCGCCAAACGGGAAGAGTTAATCGCCTCGAAAATTGACACCACCTCTCTGGAGCTTCTTAAGGAAAAGAAATTGACGGCCTACCAGCACGCTGCCTTGAAACGCGAAGAGCAGCTAATCGATGAGCTGGTCGGCGCGGAGTATGCAAAAAGATCACAGATGGCAATGATTGGCTGAGTCTTGCGCCCAGGCGCATTCTCATAGAAACAATTCTACATGAAAGGAGGTGTAACGATTGAATGGAGTAGACAATTTCGCAACTATACTCCAAAGCTTTGGCACCCAAACCACGCAGGCCAATGCGGCGCATCAACGCCCGGCAAAACAGGGAGAGAGCAGCAGCTTTCGAGAACTCATGCAGCAAAAACAACCTTCGTCCAGAGCACAGGCAGCCAGAGAGGCTGCGGACAACAGCCCGCCGGATGCCATCGCCGCTCCTGAGACCCCCCTGCCGGATTCCGATTCCGTGATTTCTTCTCTGGAATTGGCCGCGCCGCCCCTCCCCGCTTCCCCTCTCATCTCCTCTTCGGATCTGCAGATGAGCACGCAAAATGCCCTCCCCTTCGCTCCGCAGGCCATGCAGCTGGCAGGTCAGCTAACGGCACAGCAGCAGGCAGCCGCCTCCCCTTCAGAGGCTCAAGAGCCGCTCCTTCCCCAAGCCCAGCAGCTACAGCAGGTCATTCCCGAAGAGCAAAAGCCCCTGACGGCCCCTCTACAGCCCGAGCAGGCGGCCCCGAAAGCAGCCCCCATGCAAACCCCCACCGCCGCAGGGCAACTGACATCGGAAAGCGGAGCAAACACGCCTGCCGCCCGACAAACGGCTCAGATTTCCGGGCAGGGCGAAGTCATCGTCAAAGAGAGCGAAGAAGCCCCCGCGCAGCCCCTGTTCCGGCAGCTGGAAGGTGCCCCGCTTAAGGTAGCCAACCCCCAAACTCTGGACGCGGAGTCCCCTGACTTTACGCATCAATTGTCGAAAAAAGTCGATACGGCTCTGCAAAACGGGCAGCAGAAGATTGAGATCAACCTCAATCCCGCGCATTTGGGCAAGCTCACCATTGAGTTGACCCGCACGGCAGACGGTTCCCTGCGCATGGTCCTCTTCACGGCGACAGAGCGTGCAGCCAGTCTTCTGAGCGAACATGCGGGCAGCCTCACATCCCTCTTACGCGGCAACGTGCAGGCATCGGTTCAGGTGGAGATCCAGCAGCAGCAGCAGCAGCAAGGAGAGCGGGATGGACACCCACAGCCTCAACATGGGCAGCAAGAGCAGCAGCAGCGAGAAAAACAGCAAACACAAGATTTTTTAGAGCAGCTTCGTCTGAGCATCATTCCCTTTGAGGGCGAAGCGAGTTAGACCGAAAGGAGCATCACCCCATGTCTATGATCTCCGATATTTCCAAATGGGCCCCGGCGGAGGTTCTCGACCCGAAATTAAAGGTTCAGGAATCTTCTTCCTCCTCCCTGGATTTCAATGACTATCTCCAGCTGATGGTCGCCATGTTCCAAAATCAGGACCCTGAAAACGCCGCCTCAACGACGGATATGATGAACATGCTCGTGCAGATGACCTCCGTGCAGGCCATCAACAACATCACCGATGCGACAACGATGCTGTACACCTCTTCCCTGGTCGGAAAAGAAGTGACTGTTGGGACATACACCAATAAGGGTCTTGAAGAAATCAGCGGTATTGTCACCGGAACGGGCACCTACGGCGGAAAACCCGTGGTCTTTGTTGATGATGTCAGCTACTACCTCAGCGACATTATGGCGGTGGGCAAGCTTCCCCCCCTCCAGGCGGAGTCGAGCGACCCTGTGGAAGGCGAAGACAATGCCCCAATTGACCCCGAGCAGGATACTGCCGATGCCCCTCCTCCGGAAGAGCAGGAAGCACCGCAAGAGCCCTGATACAGCCCTAAGCACACGCTCTTCCGCGGCAATCCCACTCCGCGATGAACAAACACAGAGGACAGTGAGGTGAGAGACAGATGATCAAAGGAATCCGCGCAGGATTGGAAGCAGGCCCGCTGCAATCTCAGCAGCAAGCGGCCAAAACACAGAATAAGCACGCAGCGCAGCCCTCGCTCTTTGCACAGGAACTGCAAAAAACCAGCGTCGCCTTTTCCAAGCACGCCATGACACGAGCAGAGGAGCGCGGGATTGAGGTCAATGATACGCTTTTGAATCAGTTGAACCACTCGCTGGAAAAGGCGCAGGCCAAGGGCGCAACCAATATCCTCGCCTTTGATTCCACCCGCGCATTTATCGTCAACGTCCCGCACGGGCGGGTCATAACCGCAATGTCTCAGGAAGAAATGAAAGAAAACATTTTTACAAATATTGACGGCGCCGTGATCCTGTAACACAGAGAAGGCAGGACCGGAAGGATGCCTTGGTGATCAGCCCGACTGGCTGTGTCACCGGCGGCGCCAACCGAAAGGAGCGACTCCCTTTATGACTGGAGCCATGTATTCCGCAATTGCGGGACTAAAAACACATATGAGTAAGCTCAACGTCATTGGCAACAACGTGGCAAACGCCAATACCTATGGCTACAAATCCGCACGCACCGTGTTCTCAGAGTCCATCTACAACTCCGTGCGCAACGGTTCCAACGGCAGCCTCACCATGGGCGGTGTCAACCCCTCCCAGCTGGGCTTCGGCTGCACCATCGGCACCATCGACCTGGACATGGGCACCCAAAGCTATGTGCCCACCGGCCGCGGACTCGACACGATGATTTTTGGTGACGGGTTCTTCTTCGTGGGCGCGAAGCCTGAAATGGTGCTCGGTGAGGAGGGCACCTACTCTTTGAAGGAAACAGACCCCAGCAGCCTTCTCCTCACCCGCGTGGGTAACTTTAACATTGACCCGGAGGGCTACCTGGTAGACGGAAACGGCTACGTTGTGTATGGTTTTGTCACCTGCGCAGGCCTTGCAGACGACGACGGCAACGTTGAACCCTCTGCAACAGCCGGACTTGCCGACAAGTACGCCCCGGCAGTGAGCACCCAGCTGGTGCCCATCCGCCTGCCCCTGGCGGCAGCAAAGCCGACGGACCCCGACGGCATTCCCGAAGGCACCCCCATCTTCCCCGGTATTGGTGAGGTCGACGGTGCGCTCTACGATGAAAACTCGAAGTATAATATATATGATACTGGAGACGCTGACAGCTCCATCACCAGCGGGAAGACCATCACCGTGAATGCAGATTCCATTAAACTCGACGGACAGAGCGGCAAACTCTCCTGCGTCCTCGAATCCGGCGACCAGATCGTCATCGGCTACATCCCCCTGGCGCAGGTGACCAACGTCAACGGCCTCACCCACATGCAGGGTCCCTACTTCATGGCGCTGGAGGGCGCGGGCCAGTGCACCGTCGCCTCCATCGGAAACGCCATGGACGGCAGGTTCCTCAACAACGCGGACGGCACCGTGGACGCCCACGCTAAGATCTTCAGCACCGGCGACACCAAATGCATTACCGGCGGTTTGGAATCCTCCGGCACTGATATTGCAACCGAATTTTCCGAGATGATCACCACCCAGCGCGGGTATCAGGCCAACACCCGCATCGTAACTGTGACCGACTCCATGCTGGAGGAACTGGTCAATATGAAGCGTTAATATCGATCGTATTCACAGCAGGGAGTACTCCCGGGACACCGCTCCCGGGAGTACTCCCGCCAGAAAAGAGAGTGAGGATTTGGCATGATTGCTTTAACAAAAATGAACCGCGAACGGTTTTTGATCAACCATCTCCAAATCGAATGCATTGAAACCATCCCTGAATCTAAAATTGTCATGATGAACCACGACTATTACCTTGTCCGGGAAACCGTTGACGAGATTATCCATAAAATTGCCGAGTACAATGCCAAGGTGCAAGACATTCATCGGCAGCTCACCATCAACGATCGGCGGGAGTACCGCTAGCTGTCCGTTTGGCACCATTTCACTTTCAACGTCTCTGATTGGGGAATTTACACATGAACATTACCTATATCATCGGCATCGTCCTTTCCTTTATATTCATGATCTTCGGCATGCTTCAGGGGGCAGGCGGCTTTTTCGACATTGACTTCGCGAACTTCCTCTTATTTTTGGACTCCGCCAGTTTTTTTATTGTGGTCGGCTGTACCTTTGCCGTTGTTGTGGCCAGCTTTCCCATTGAAATGATCAAATCCATGCCAATGCATTTTAAAATTCTTTTGAATATCAAAAAATATAATCCCATGCTCTACATTGAACAGCTGGTGGCACTCGCGCAGGTGGCGCGAAAGAATGGTCTCCTGGCTCTGGAGGAGCTCGCCAACCAGCAGGAGGATCGGTTTTTTAAACAGGCGATTATGCTCATTGTCGATGCAAACGATCCGGAAAAAGTGCAGTCAATTTTAATCAACGAAATTGAAATGACCACGGCGCGGCATGGCAGCGTCATGGCGATGTATGACAAAGGGGCCGCCGTTGCCCCGGCATTCGGCATGATTGGCACGCTCATCGGCCTGATTAAAATGCTTTATTCTATGGACTTAGAGGGCGGCGGCGGGGCCGAGATGCTTGGCCCTGCAATGGCGGTTGCTCTAATTACAACTCTCTACGGCTGCATCCTTGCCCATATGATCTTTACCCCCATCTCCACAAACCTCGGCGCACGCGACGAGGAGGAGATCCTCTGCAAGATGATTATCGTTGAGGGAATTATGTCGATCCAGTCCGGTGAAAACCCAAAATTCCTGCGGGAGAAACTGCTTACTTATCTCAATAACGAAATAGACGATGAGGGCAATCCGGATGGCGGCGGCAAAAAGAAGAAAAAGAAAACCAAAGAAAAAGCAGCGGCTGAATAAAAGGGAGCTGAGGACCAGTGCTGAAGAATAAAAGAAAGAGTAGTTCCGGCGCCAACTGGATGGATACCTACGGCGACATGGTTACCCTGCTCCTTTGCTTCTTCGTCTTGCTCTTCGCGATGTCAACCTTGGATCAGCAAAAGTGGGAAATGATCGTAAAGAGCTTTAACCCCGACGCAATCCCTGAAATCACGATAGAAAAAGGCAACGATGGCCCGATCGTGGACCCCATGCCGCAGGACGACCTCTCCATGGATCAGCTTGAAGTGGAACAGAGCATTGAAGAGCTCTTCCAAGATCTCCAAGAATATATCCAGCAGCAAGGGGCACAGGAGAGCATCTCCGCCACAAAGGGAGAAGGCTTTGTGTTCCTCTCCCTCAACGATGCCGTCTTCTTCAACGGCGACAGTTATGTCCTGCGGGAGGACGGCAAGGCCGTTCTGATCGATGTCGGAACTATTTTGGGCAAAGCCAGCAACGCCATTGACGAGCTGCGCGTGCTTGGCCACACTGCGCAAGCACAGGAGCACGTCCGCAACGCGCCGATGACCGACCGCATGCTCTCAACCAACCGCGCCAATGCGGTGCTCACCTACCTTCAGACCGTGGAGGGCTTTACTTTGGATCCCGCCCGGATGCTCAGCATCGGCTATGGCCAGTGGCGCCCCATTTCACCCAACACCGATGAACTGCGCTACAAAAACCGCCGCGTTGAGTTCATCATCACGGGTAAAAACGTGGAAGATAACATGAGTGACAGCATTGTCAAGTACTACACCACCAGCGAGACGACACCGCCGCCCGGCTCTTTTGACTCCATTCTCCCCATTTTGGAGCACCATTATGACACAGGAGCCAACGGCGCGGCCGATACACCAACCGCCCCCGCCCCGGAGCCGCCGGAGGTACCGGGGGAAGGCGGCCATTCCGAAGACGCGCTCACACCTGCAGCATCTATCACTCCTCACTAGGCAGCTGCCCGGCAGCGCAGCGCCCATGGACGAGGAATCCTGCTGCATAGCCAATGAGCCGCGCAGGCACCGCCAGGCGCAGCCTGCCGCCTCCCCGTGAAATACGCTTCAAGCTCATTGACTATATCAAGTTAGAGAGGATGCTTATATGGCAGAGGTTTTATCACAAAGTCAGATTGATGCCTTGCTGAACGCTGCCTTAAGCGGTGACATGGAGCTGGATAAGTCGTCTGAGGAAGCGCAAGAGAAAAAATATCGTAATTACGATTTTTATAGTCCGCGCAAGTTTACGAAAGACCGCATTAAAATCCTAAATGGCATCTTTGATAGCTACAGTCGATTGATCAACAATCGCATTAACGGCATTCTGCGCACCGCCTGCGAAATTGAAGTTAGTTCCATTGAAGAGCAGCGCTACTATGAGTTCTCCAACGCACTGACCGAAGGCGACCTTCTCACCCTAGCGCGGCTCGATTATAAAAACCGGCGCGATGACACACCCATTCTTCTCTATGTGTCAAAATCAGTGATGCTCAGCATGCTTGACCGCTTAATCGGAGGTCTGGGCGACCTGGACGACACCCTGCCCTCCGACTACTCCTTCACTGAGCTGGAAATCAAGCTCTACGAGACTTTGATGCAGGATCTGGTTGAGTTGATCGGGCCAAGCTGGGAAAATTATCTCGACCTGAGCTTCTCGTATAACCGGGTGGAGTTGAACCCCACCTTGTCACAGCCCCTGAGTCTGGACGACACGATTGTAATCGTAGATCTCACCATCAAATTTTCCAATTGTGAGGGAAGGCTGAGTGTCTGTCTCCCGGCGATGACGCTCACAGAGCTCTTCTCAGAGATTACCAAGCGGCACACCGCCCCCCCCAATCCGGAAGATGACCGCTCGGAAGACATCTTCAACTCTTTGCGAGATACTGAGCTGGAAATGGTCGTGGAGCTCTGTAAAATACAGCTTCAGCTGAGCGATATCTTTCATTTAAACGTGGGCGATGTGATAGACCTGAATCGCCCAAAAGAGTCCCCCATCTTTGTGAACATTGGTGAGAACCGCTGGTTTGATGGGAAGATGGGCGTCCACAACAAAAACATCGCGGTTATGATTGACAACACGTACTATACACCGAAGGAAAGGGACGGAGAACAGGATGACGAATAATATTTTCAACCCAATGGAAATTGACGCCATTGGCGAAATAATGAATATCAGTCTCGGCTCCTCTGCTACGGCCGTTTCCAATCTGCTCGACCATCGGGTAGACATTACGACACCGCGGGTTTCCGTTGTTCAGGCGCAGGATTTGGAGCTGGGCGACCTCAAACCCGCGATCGGTGTCGAGATTCAATTCGTTTCCGGGCTGGAGGGCAGCAACATCATGCTCCTGAAACGCTCTGACATCAAGGCGATCGTTGATATCTTAATGGGAAGCGAAACTCCGGAAGAGGAATTTGAGCTCAACGAATTAACCATCAGCGCCGTTTGCGAGGTCATGAATCAAATGATGGGAGCCGCCTCAACAGCTCTGTCCGACTTCCTCGGCCGCATGGTGAACATCTCTACGCCGCAATCTTTCGAATTGGATACCTTTAACGACTTTAAGGATGAGCGCTTCCCGCCCTCTGCGGGCACCTATGTGGTCGTTCGCTTCATGCTCTCGATTGAAAATGCCCTGGAGAGTGAATTTGTAAACGTCTTCCCCGCGAGCCTTGCGCGCGAGCTGATTGCCGGCTTCGGCCTCGATGCTCTGGGTGAAGATCAGCCGATCGTGCCCATTGAGGAAGAGAGCGGCGGCCCGCTCAGTCAGGAAGAAGTGGAAAAGCTTCTCGCTTCCGTTGCCCCGCCCGCCCCGGCGCCTCCGGCAGAGAGCGGAGCATCCAAAAGCCTGAGCCAGGAGGAGATCGAACGCCTGATGAGCGGAGGCTTATCGCAAGAGCCCGACCCTGCCCCCTCCGGCGGCGGAACACTCAGCCAGGCAGAAATTGAAGCGCTGATGCAGTCCTCTGCCGTTGCCCCGCCCCCTGCTGATCTCATGCCGCCGCAAGCCCCTCCCGCTCCGGGCGCATTTCCGCCCATGGATCCGGCATATATGCAGGCAAACGGCGCGCAGCCGCCCTATCCCTACCCGCCGTACCCGGGTTACTACTATCCCCCTCCCGGATCGGCTCCCCCCGTCCAGCCGGCGGAACCGAAGATGATCAATACGCAGGCCGTGGATCTGCCGCAGATGAACCTGGCCGATAAGCTCGGTGAAGAGCAGGCGCAAAACCTGGATTTGATCATGTCTGTTCCTCTGGAGATCTCGGTGGAGATCGGGCGGACAAGGCGCAAAGTGCAGGACATCCTCTCCTTCTCTAAAGGCTCCCTGGTGGTTCTCGATCGACTGGCCGGGGATCAGGTCGACCTGTATGTCAACGGGCAGTGCATTGCAAAGGGCGACGTGGTTGTCATTGACGATAACTTCGGCCTGCGCATCACAGAGGTGCTCAAACCGCCGGAACCCACCGAATTACTCCAGCTGTAATATAAAGTTCCAGTTTTAACAACACATCACAAATACAAACATAAAGAATCTTAAAAAAAGGATGGAAAAACGATGGCTAAGATTTTGTTGGTTGACGATGCAGCTTTTATGCGCAAAGTGATTATGGACACGCTGACCAAAAGTGGATATACGGATCTCTACGAAGCGGTGGACGGCCTTGACGCGGTGGAAAAATATGATGAGCTCAAGCCCGACCTTGTGATTATGGATATCACCATGCCGAACATGGACGGTCTGGAAGCACTCAAAACCATCCGCGGAAAAGATCCCAACGCGAACATTGTCATGTGCTCCGCGATGGGTCAGGAGACCATGGTGATTGACGCCGTTCGCTCAGGCGCAAAGGATTTTATTGTCAAACCCTTTAAGGCCGAGCGCGTGTTAAAAACAGTGGCCTCCATTGTCGGCAACCCCTGATGGATGGCAGAAACCTCCTGGAGCTCATCGGCATCCTCTTCACCATTGTCGCCATTTTAGCGCTGGCTTTTGTTGCAACACGCTATATGGGAAAGCTCAGGTTCCATGGTTTTTCGCGCTCCATCGGCGGCGGCGGACGGATGAAAGTGCTAGACCAACTGGCCCTTGGGCGGGATACCCGCATACTCCTTGTGCAAATTGGAACACGTATCCTTCTCCTTTCCGCCACTGCGTCTGAAGTTTCACTGCTCACGGAGCTTTCAGAGGAAGAGGCAGCCTCCTGGCTTGATTCACTGCAAGGCCAGGCGAGCCTCTCTGCACAGACAGATCATCCCAGCTTTCGGGACTCCTTCCTTGAGACCCTGAAACAGCGCCGCAAGTAAAGGGAGGTGCCGTGAATGCCCGACGCGCTGATTAATGTCAACGGTGATAGCGTACAGGTGCTGCAAATTCTGGCTCTAACCACCTTACTTGCCCTTCTGCCCTCGCTTTTGATCATGATGACCTCCTTCACCCGCTATGTCATCGTGTTTGCTTTCTTGCGGCAGGCTATGGGCACCCAGCAGACTCCGCCCAATATGATTCTGGTCGGCATGGCGCTGTTTTTAACCCTTTTTACCATGGCGCCGGTCTTTGGCACCATCAACACGGCCGCATACCAGCCATATGCCGCCGGTGAGATCTCCCAGGTGGAGTTTCTCGAGCGTGCACAGGTGCCGGTCAAGTCATTCATGCTGCGCCAAACGCAGGAGAGTTCGATGCAAATGTTCTGCGACCTGGCGCAGATTGAACCCCCCTCCGACGAGGCGGGGGCCATGGAGCTTCCCCTGCAAGTCGTCATTCCTTCCTTTATTACCAGCGAGTTGAAGCGGGCCTTTGAAATCGGCTTCTTCCTCTACATTCCCTTTCTTCTCATTGATATCGTTGTCTCCGCCACGCTGATGAGCATGGGTATGATCATGCTGCCTCCGTCTATGATATCCATGCCTTTTAAGCTTTTGCTGTTCATCGCCCTCAATGGCTGGGAGCTTTTGTTCTCCACCCTTGTGCAGGGCTTCTATTAGTGATGCTTGATAGAAAGGAGCGCCCGCTTTGTTAGACGTTGTACAAGTGAGCGAGGTGCTGCGAGAGGGCATCTTCACCGCACTGCGCGTTGGCGCTCCCCTCTTGATCTGCAGTCTGTTGGTGGGTGTGAGCGTGGCTATTTTTCAGGCGATCACCCAAATTCACGAGCAGACCATCGCCTTCGCCTTAAAATTAACTGTAATTATCACCATTTGCCTGGTCTGGGGCAGCAATATGCTCCAAGCGCTGGTGGATTATGCCCGCTCTCTCTTTAACTTAATGCTTTAGTTTGGAAGGAGGCGGGATGACATGTCAGAGCTTCTCAACTGGGGGCAGCTAACGCTTTTTTGTTACATCAGCGTTCGAATGGCCGGTTTTGTGCTCTTTAACCCCATCTTTGGGCGCAACGGCATTCCCGCTATCTTTAAAACAGGGCTAATCCTGCTCTTGACCCTCTGCGTTGCCGCCGCCAGTCCGCAGGGCGTGCCGGTTCCGGCTACGCTCATTGAGTTTGTCTTCCGTCTGCTGATGGAGCTGTTTCTGGGCTTTGCCCTGGGCTTCGTCATACAAATTTTCTTCTATATCCCCCAGCTGGCCGGCGAGGCGATTGATACACAAATGGCCCTAACCATGGGCAAGATCTATGATGCGGGCTCTAACGCCTCCCTCTCGGTGACCAGTCAGCTGCTCAACATCATGATGTACCTCCTCTTCTTTGCCGCCAACGGGCACCATACGCTGCTGCGGATTCTCATCACCTCCGGCGATGTGGTCAGCTTTGGCGCCGTGCATATCGGGCCTCAGGTCTCCAATGCCATCATCAGTATCTTCCTCTCCTGCACGGTGCTGGCCGTTAAGCTTGCCCTCCCCGTTCTCGCGGCGGAGCTCTTGGGTCAGGTGGGCATGGGGCTGCTGATGAAAACCATCCCTCAAATCAACGTATTTGCCATCAATATTGAGCTGAAGGTCATCATCGGTCTGGTCATGGTCATGCTTTTGATCTCTCCCTTCAGCAGCTTTCTCCTCGCAGCAGAAAACCAAATGCTCGGGGATCTGCAGGCACTTCTGCGCCTGACCTCTTAATTTGACGTGCCGAAGTCCGACCAGAGGGCTTCGTCCGGCCAAGGGGGGATGACCACATGGCCGGTGAAAAGACAGAAAAAGCAACACCAAAAAAGCGAAGAGACGAACGAAAAAAAGGCAACGTATTCCTCAGTAAAGATGCTGTTGCCGTACTCTCCATCTGCTGCACCTTTCTGACGCTCAAACTCTTAGGCGGCTTTATTGTCGAGCAGGTGAACGGGTATTTTCACTTTTGCATGGACTATGCCCGCGTTCCCCCTCCGGGCGGCGCGAGCGATGCGTTTCGCAGCCTCTTTACAAGCGGGATCCTGACCTTTGTCAAGATTGCCGGGCCCTTGATGGGCATGGCCATCCTCGCCGCCATTGCGGGCACCTTTTTCCAGACGAAAATGCTGATTGCACCCGAAGCAATCAAACCAAAACTGAGTAAAATCAGCCCTATTCAAGGATTTAAGCGGCTGTTTTCTATGAAAAGCGTGATTGAAGCGCTCAAGGGTATCATCAAGATATCCGTTTTAATGGTCATTATCTTTAAGTTCCTTCAGGGGATGATCCTCTCCCTGTTTAACTATCTTGATGCCGATTTTATTTGGGCATGTTCCGATCTCTTCCGCAACGCAATCGTTATGGTCATTCAAATTGCCGTGGCCTTTGCCATTGTTGCAAGCTTTGACTTCTATTTTCAGTGGTGGGACTATGAGCGAAAGCTCCGTATGTCCAAACAAGAGGTGAAGGAAGAGTACAAGCAAACGGAAGGTGACCCGAAGATCAAGGCAAAAATCAAGGAAACGCAGCGTAAAATGGCGCAGGCCCGCATGATGCAGAGTGTTCCCTCTGCAGACGTTGTCATCCGTAACCCCGAGCACTTCGCCGTTGCCCTGCGCTATCACCCCGATACTGACAATGCCCCGATTATTCTGGCCCTCGGCGTGGACGAACTCGCCCTTCGCATTGTGAAGGTGGCTGAGGAACATGGTGTCCCCATGGTGGAAAACATCGCTCTGGCACGCGCGCTCTTTGCGGACGGCGAGCTTGGCCGCGAAATCCCGCCCGAACTTTACGGTGCGGTGGCGGATGTGCTGGTCTACCTCTATCGCCTGAAATCGGAAGGAAAAAACAACAGCCCTGTGCCTTAAGAAAGCGGTGATCCATCATGAAACGCCTATTAAACAATGCAATATCGCTTTTTGTGGTCATCATCGTGCTGTTTTTAATTCTGCCGATGCCGATCTGGACCTTAGATATCCTCCTGATTGTGAATATCTCCCTCTCCATCTTGATTCTGCTCATCACCATGAGCACAAGAGAGACTCTGGAGTTTTCTATCTTCCCCTCGCTCCTCCTGGTCACCACCCTCTTTCGCCTGGGGATGAACGTCTCCTCCACCCGCCTGATCCTCTCTAACAGCGGCTACGCCGGTGATGTCATCGCAGCTTTTGGCAGCCTCATCACGCAAGGAAACATTGTCATCGGCATTCTGATCTTCCTGATTATCGTGCTGGTGAACTTCATCGTCATCACCAAGGGTGCGGAGCGCGTGGCGGAGGTTGCCGCCCGCTTCACACTCGACGCCATGCCCGGCAAGCAAATGGCGATTGATGCCGACCTCTCTTCGGGTCTGATTGATGAGCAGGAGGCCAAGCTGCGCCGGCATAAAATCCAAAAAGAAGCTGATTTCTTCGGCGCAATGGACGGCGCCACCAAGATCGTCAAGGGCGACGCGATCATGAGCATCATCATCACGGTGATCAACTTTGTCGCAGGCTATATCATCGGCCTAACCAGCGGCATGGAGACGAGCGAAGTCATCCGCGTGTATTCCACCGCCACCATTGGCGAAGGTCTCGTCGCCCTGCTCCCGGCGCTTCTGATCTCCACGGCCACCGGCATGACCGTCACCCGCTCTGTCTCAGACGACAGCCTCAATGCCGATGTGCTCCGCCAGTTCAAGGCACAGCCCCGCTCTATCATGGTCACGGGCCTTGTGCTCATCTTCCTGGCACTCATGCCGGGCACGCCCACCTTCTCCTTGTTCTTCGTCTCCATCCTCTTGCTGCTCCTGAGCTATCTGATCAGCGCGGGCATGAAGCGCGAGGCGGCGGAGCGTCTGGCAGAGCCGAGCGCGGAGGAAGTGAGCTTGGAGCAGGCCGCGCCGAGCGAGGCCGATTACTACAAAGACATCAACAATATCTATACCCTGCTGTCCGTGGAAGCCATTGAGATGGAATTTGGCTACAGTCTCATCCCCCTGGTGGATGAGTCCCGCGGGGGGCATCTGATCAGCCGGATTGTGATCTTCCGCCGGCAATATGCCCAGGACATGGGCTTTGTCATCCCCTCCGTGCGCCTGCATGACTCTTCGCAGCTGGGAACCAACCAGTATGTCATTAAAATCCGCGGGGAAGAGGTCGCCAGAGGTGAGCTCCTGGTGGACTATTTCCTGGCACTTGAGCCGGCCTCCCCCGCCGGGGAAATTGACGGCATTGAGACGATTGAACCCTCCTACGGCATCCCTTCCCGCTGGATTCTCCCGGAGAACAAGGAGATGGCGGAAATCTACGGCTATACGGTCATCGACCCCCTCTCTGTCATGCTCACACACCTCTCAGAGACCATCAAGCGCCACGCCTATGAGCTGCTCGACCGGGGAGAGACAATCCGTCTGGTTGAAAACCTGAAGCCCCATGCGCCTGAACTCCTGGAGGAGGCCATCCCGGCGCTCCTCTCCTATGCGAACCTTGAAAAAATCCTTCGAAACCTTCTCAAGGAGGGTGTCCCCATTAAGGATTTGATCGCGATTATTGAGACTGCCGTGGACGCGATGAACTTCACGCGCGATATTGATATGATCACAGAAAATGTTCGCGCGGCGCTCTCGCGCACGATCACCCGCCGTTTTTGCGAACACGGTCAACTGCGCGTGATCACACTGGACGCGGAGGTGGAGAAAAAGGTGATCGCCTCGCTCGCAAAGAACGAACAGGGTGTCTACCTTGCGATGAGCACAGACTTAATGCAGCAGCTTATTGCGCAAGTTGGCACACATATCAAAACCTTTTCTGACCTCGGGCAAACACCCATTCTCCTGACCAGCCAGGTAATTCGTATCTACCTCTCCCGCGTGATCGGGCAGTTTTACCCCAACGTCTATGTGCTCTCCTTCAATGAGATCACCAGCAATGTGCAGATTCAAGCCATCGGAAACATCACCTTCCAGCCCTCTGCTGTGCCAAAGGCGGTGGGGACATGACACAGGCAACCCCCGTGAAACAGAACAGGCCTGATACGGACTACAGCCCCGATGAGATTGAAGCGATGGACACGGAGGCGCTTTTTTCCCTCTATAAACAGACGGGTGACGAAACACTCAAATGGCCGCTCGTTCTGCGCTATGAATCCCTCATCCGCAGCATTGCCCTCCAGATTGGCGGCGTGTACGCCTCCTTTGCACAGGTCGATGATATCATCAACGAGGGCGTCATCACCTTGATGGATTCCGTGGATAAGTTTGATCTCTCCAAAGGTGTTAAATTTGAAACCTTTGTCTCCAAACGGATTCGAGGCATGATTATAGACCTTGCCAGACGGCAGGACTGGCTGCCGCGCAGTGTGCGAAAGCGCTCGAAAGAAATTGACACGGCGGTAACGGAGCTCTATGGCAAGCTCGGCCGCCACCCGACAGATGATGAGGTCTCCTCCCTGCTGGGCATATCCCAAGCGAAATACCGGGAGGATTTGGTCAATGTCAACCTGTGCAACGTGCTCTCCCTGGAGTCGCTCTTTGAGAGCAGGGACTCCGCCCGCTCGGAGATTGGACTGCCTTCCTCCGACCCCTCCTATCTCCCGGAGCAGCGCCTGCAGGAGGAGGAGTTTCGCGAACAACTCATAGCCGCCATCCGCTCTCTGCGGGAGAATGAGCAGCTTGTCCTCTCTCTCTACTATCAAAAGGAATTCAACATGCGGGAAATTGCGCAGGTCATGGAAATCAGCGAGCCCCGCGTCTCTCAAATCCACAGCAAGGCCGTTCAGAAGCTGCGCGTGTTTCTGGAGAATTATCTCAATGCGGAGATCTAGTCTTTCCTCTCCGCCACAAAGGAGTGATACGTTTTGTTTCAGGGATTCTACCAACTCACCTCCGGCATGCTCTCTCAAGGGCGCCGCTTAGACGTCATCGCCAACAACATGAGCAATGTATCGACCATTGGCTATAAATCCGACCTGTACACCGACAGCACCTTCCGCGCGTACATGGTCAGCCGCATCGGCAACCAGGACAAGTCCGCGCGTGAGGAGATTGGCGGCTCAAGCTATATTCTTGCCCCCAGTGTCCTGTACACGGACTATACGCAGGGCGCCATTGAAGCGAGCAACTTGCCGCTTGACTTTGCCCTTGTGGGGGACGGGTTTTTTGCCATCCGCAGCAACGCGGGCCTCGCCTACAGCCGCAACGGCAGCTTTTCGCTCGATAACGAGGGCTATCTCTGCTTGCCGGACGAGGGGCGCGTGCTCGACCGCAACGGCAGCCCCATCCGCCTCGGAACGGATCAAATCAACGTGAACCAAGCGGGTGAAATATTTGGCCCGGACGGCGGCTTCATCGCACAGCTGGGCGTGTTTTCCTTCCCGGACAACGAAGCGCTGGTGCGCAATGAGCGCAGCCTCTTTGAGGGTGCAGGCGCACAGCTGACCAACGATGTGCAGGTCATGTGGAAATACGTAGAACGCTCCAACATCGACCTTGTCGCACAGATGGTCAACATGATCTCCAGCCAGCGCGCCCTGCAGAGCGCCGCGCAGCTGAGCAAGATGTATGATCAGCTGATGACAAAGGCTTCCAATGAGATTGGCCGACTCTAAGATAGGGGGATTTGCTACCGATGAGTATGAATATGTCGTTTTATACCGCCGCTGTCGGCGCCCAGCAGCAGCAGCTGCGCATGAACGTTCTGGGCAACAACATCGCCAATGTGAATACACATGGCTACAGGGCCGAAAAGCCCTCTTTTGCGACGCTTATGTTTGGTGACCTCACAGGCATCGACAATGAAAACCTGCCCCGCGGCACGGGCGCAAGAATGATCCAGGCCAACACGGACTATTCCCCCTCCGCCATGGCAGACACCGGCCGCCCGCTGGACTATGCGATTGTAGGGGATGGGTTTTTCGCCCTTCTGGACATCGGCACGGGTGAGATCAGCTACACAAGAGACGGCTCGTTTACCATGTCCTCTTTCCTGCAGCCCAATGAGGAGGGCGTTGAAACGGAGATTTGGCTGCTCTCTGACGGCAGAGGCCGCGCTGTCCTGGATCGAACTTTTACATCAATTGAAGTGGTCGATCCGAGTCTCAAGCTCGACCCGGGTATCTTCAACTTTATAAACAAGGACGGCATGCGGCCCATTGGCGACAACCGCTATGTCCCCGTGGAGAAAAACGGCGAGCCAATCCTTCAGGAGGATGCCGCCACGCTTCAAGGGATGCTTGAGACCTCCAACGTAGACCTTGCCAACGAAATGACGAAGGTCATCGAAGCGCAGCGCTCCTTCAGCTATGCCCTTCGTATGGTGCAAACCTCAGATGAAGTGACCTCCACCATCAACGGCCTGCGCGGCTGACGAGAGAAAGAAGAGATAGGATGGAAATTCGTAATTATAATGATTTAGATTACCTGGAACTGGATATCTTGCGGGAAGTGGGCAGCATCGGCACGGGCAACGCTGCCAACTCCCTCTCCCAGCTTTTAAACCAGGAGGTGCGCATTACCTTGCCAGAGGTGCGCATTATGGGCTATAATGAAGCCATTGAATGGATTGGCGGCCCGGAGGCCATCACCGCCGGTGTCTTGGTACAGCTCGGGGGGCAATTAAACGGGATTATGCTCTCCGTGCAGCAATTGGATTTCATCAACCTTGTCCTTGAGAATATGCTAAGCACCACCATCACGGATTATTCCGAGCTGGACGACTTCAAGCGCTCCGCTCTGGTCGAGGTTGGCAATATCATGATCTCAACCTTTATCGCTGCGCTCTCTTCCCTTGCGGGCATTTCCATTAAGCTGACCGTTCCAGCCTTTACAGTGGACATGCAGGGGGCCATTCTGACCGTTCCGATGGCTGCCTTTGGCGGGCAATCGGACTATATCATGACCATTGGCGGAAACTTTATCTGTAACAACAGGCAGGTTCCCTCGCGGATCTTGCTCTCGCCGGATATCCGCTCTTTAAATTTCTTACTCAAGAGGCTACGTGGAGATGAAAACTGAACGACAGATCATCGGTATCGCAGACATGAAACTGGCGCAAAACCAAGGTGAATTAATCACCTATGCTCTTGGCTCCTGCATTGGAATTTCTCTGTATGATCCGGCACTCAAGTTAAACGCGCTGATCCATATTATGCTCCCGCTCAATATGGAAACGGGGCGCACCAATACCTTCAAATATGCCGATACGGGCATTCGGGAAACCCTAAACCAAATGGCGGCACGCGGCGCCCTGAAGTCGCGCATTGTCGCAAAAATTGCCGGCGGGGCCAAAATGTTTGACTTGGGTGCCGGCTCTCTGGGCAATATTGGCCAGCGCAATTTCGAAAGCGTGCGCATGGTTTTGCGCCGGGAAAATATTCGCCTGGCTGCGGAGGATGTTGGCGGAACCATCGCACGGACCATGTCCTGCGACCCGGCAACCGGTATGGTCAGCATCCGCTCCTACGGGCATTCCGACAAGCTGCTTTAGCTTTTTCATCACTCATCGAAAGGAAGTGTCATCCCCCATGGCAAAAGAGGTCAAAAGTGACATTCTATTGGAATCCGGCACCAATGAAATTGAGATTATGGAGTTTACCATTGATGGCAACCTCTTTGGCATCAACGTGGCAAAGGTGCGGGAGATCCTCCTTTCCGCCCCCGTCAAGCCCATGCCTCACGTCCATCCATCGGTTGAGGGCATCTTTAAGCCCAGAGATATGGTGCTGACTGTTGTGGACCTTCCGCACTACCTAACCGGTGAGCGATCCCAGCAGCGAGAGAAGGATATTTTTATCATTACAAACTTCAACCAGCTGCACATTGCCTTTCGCGTTCACACTGTTGTTGGCATCAGCCGCATTTCCTGGACTGATATTCAAAAGCCTGACAGCACCGTCTCGAGTGATCAGGATGGCGTCACCACGGGCATTGCGCAGTGCGGCTCAAACCTGATCACCATTCTTGATTTTGAGCGTATCGTAGCGGAGATTTCGCCTGAAACCTCCATTCAGATTTCCGATATTGATCAACTGGGGCACAGGGAGCGCAATACGCTGCCCATCTACATCGCGGAAGACTCCATTCTCCTCTCGAGGATGCTGGAGGAGGCCCTGCGCAAGGCAGGCTATGAAAACCTTCACCTCCACGCAAATGGGCAGGAGCTCTGGAGCGCGCTGGAGTCGATCAAGGCGAAGGGCAAGCGCGTGCAGGATGAGGTTGCGCTCATTATTACAGACATTGAAATGCCGCAGATGGACGGCCATCGTCTGACCAAATTGGTCAAAAGTGATCCCATTCTCTCCGCCATCCCTCTGATTATTTTCTCCTCCTTAATCTCAGATGAGATGTATGTCAAGGGAAAGCAGCTCGGTGCCAATGAGCAGCTTTCAAAGCCTGAAATTGGTCACTTGGTCAGCATCATGGATCATCTCCTGGAGGGCCGAAGCCCTGCCCGCTGATGATCAAGCCCCTCTTTCATCCCCTGCTCCATTATTTTTTATAAACTGACCCGGTAGCGCTTGCCCAGTTTAGAAAGGTGGTCTCTCTATGAGCAGCAAATATATCGTTCGTCAGCCAATCAAAAACCGTGATAATAAGATTATCGGTTATGAAATTTTATATCACGGCGAAAGTGCGGGGTACGGAGATCCCAGCAGTACCAATGAATTTGCCGCCGCTGATACCATTTATAACTTTCTACTGCAAAACACCAGCAAAGCGCTCAAGGGATCTCTGAACTTTATGACCTTTACGCCCACTCTGCTGATGAAAAAGACACCTCGCCTCTTTGACAAGGAAGAGTTGGTCATTCAAATTGACGACAATGTGATCATTCATCCCCTCGCTATGCACCTCGTGCAGCAGTATTCCAAAGCGGGTTATAAGGTGGCGGTCAATGAGTTTCAGTTTGCGCCGCGCTACCTGACCTTGATGGATGATATCGACTACATTAAGATCAATTTTCAAACCCTTGCAGACCATGCCATCTATAATATCATTGAAATTGCGCACAGCATGAACAAGCAGTGCCTTGCCGTGGGCATCGACAACGAATCTCTCTACCAAAAAGCCATTGAGATGAAGGTTGATTGCCTGGAGGGCAGCTATGTTGCGCAAAAAATGGCCACCAAGGCCCACACCAGCGGATACCTGCAGAGCAACTTTTTCCGTCTCATGGTCGCCGTGACAAAAGATGAGCCGGATCTGGACGAGATCGTAAACCTCATCTCCGTTGATGCCACTTTGACCTATGGCCTGCTGCGCATGGTCAACTCGCGTTTTTTTGCCTTGCGCCACAAGGTCTCTAATGTCCACCAGGCGATCATGACCCTTGGCCTGAACCAACTCAAGCAATGGATTTATCTCCTGAGTGCTAGCAATGCGGAGAATGAATTTGATTCCACCTCAGAGGAATTTCTCAGACTCTCCTTTATGCGTGCCAATTTTTGCAGTGAGTTGATGAAATACACCACTCAAATGCCCATCTCCAAGTCGGACGCCTATCTGATGGGCATGCTCTCTACGCTCAATTTCCTCATTGATGCGCCCTTAGAAGACATTCTTGCCTCCATCCCCATTTCTGATGAAATTAAAAATGCGCTCCTGCGGCATGAAGGCAGGGCGGGCTTACTCTTTGCTTTGGCGCTCTCCTATGAGCGCGCTGACTGGAACTTGATCGGCGTTCTGGCGGAGCAGCTGAATATCCCAACCAACCTTCTCACCAGCGTCTACTTTAATTGCATGGATGAGGTCAATAATATCTGGCGTCAATTAACCAATCCCAGCGCTGCCATGGAGTCGCCGGATGAAGCCGCCGAAAGCAAATCCGCTGATCCGGCAGACGAACAAGGGCTCCCTTTGCTTGTCGAAACACTGCAGGCAGAATCAAGCATCTAAGCAGACAAAAACCAGGCTCTCCACAGCATTGGCTGTAAGAGAGCCTGGTTTTTTACTTTGAATCAATGCCTCGGATTTTTCATCACCACATCACAAGCTTTGAGGATCTGCGCGATTAGCGTCTGGTTGTAGCGCCCTTCATAGACGGTCAGCATGGGGATGACATTGCCTTTTTCCATCACAGCATACTTCGCCGGAAGGTTTGTGAGCGTCAGCGCTTTCACGTCCGCCGTGCAGCGGTCGCAGGTGCACAGTTCAAACATTTTTAAATATTTCGGCACCTTTTCTTCCACTAAGGCCTGCATAACATTGACATAGCCTATTGTTGCATCCGAATCGAGCGTGAGGAATACGGGAATTTCCGAGGATTGGACCGATTTCAAGGACCCCGCTACTTCGGGAAGCCGCCCCCCAGTGCTTGCCGGCTGCGCGGCAGCGGGTGCTGCACTTGGCTGCATCGCTTCAGGTGCGGCGGCAGCCGTTTCCGGCTGCGCGGCAGCGGGTGCTGCACTTGGCTGCATCGCTTCAGGTGCGGCGGCAGCCGTTTCCGGCGGCGCGGCAGCGGGCGCTGCACTTGGCTGCATCGCTTCAGGTGCGGCGGCAGCCGCTTCCGGCGGTGCGGCAGCGGGCGCTGCACTTGGCTGCATCGCTTCAGGTGCGGCGGCAGCCGTTTCCGGCGGCGCGGCAGCGGGCGCTGCACTTGGCTGCATCGCTTCAGGTGCGGCGGCAGCCGCTTCCGGCGGTGCGGCAGCGGGCGCTGCACTTGGCTGCATGGCTTCAGGTGCTGCGGCAGCCGTTTCCGGCGGCGCAGTGTTTTCCATTTCCCTTTGATGATCTCCTATTTCTTCTCCCGTCCCTTCGATATCCTCTGTCAGGCTCTCTAGGATCGCCTGGGAGAGCGCTTCGTCATTGGGGTTGGATACTTCCACCACAGGCGCGCGTGCAGCTTGTTTTTGGGCTAGGGATTCCGATGGAGCGGCATTCTCGCTCTCTTCTCCCTGGCTGGTCTTTGCTCCGGCAAGAACATTGAGCACATGCGCTGTTTTATTGGTTTTTCCGCCTTTTTTTACTGCCACTTCTGCTAGCCTCCCTCTCTTAGTTCACAATCCGCTCTTCTGGTCTTGTTTGACTGATGCCGGTGATCTCCGTGACAAGGTTTTGGAAATCCAGCGCCGGCTTGGAGCGAGCCGCATAGGTGACAACACTCTCCCCATGTGCGGGTGCCTCTGCAACAGAGACGCTGCTGTGGATGGTTGTCTCAAAGACTTTGGTGTCCAACTGTGCTGCAATATGTTCCGACATCTCCAAGACCTCGCGGTTGAGCCTGAAGCGCGGATGAAATTTATTGATGAGAATGCCGAGCACTTGAATCTTCGGATTATAACACTGCCGCACCGTTTCAATGGTTTCACGAATCTGGGCCACGCCCAAAAGACTTAAAATCTCCGGCGCCATGGGAATGATGAGCTGGTCTGCCGCAACAAACGCATTGATGGTCAATACGTTCAGGGCAGGCGGCGTATCTATGATAATATAGTCATATCGGTCGGCAACTTTTTCCAGCTGCGTGCGCAGCATAAATTCTCTGCCCGGGCGGTTAAATTCAAGCTCGGCGGCGGAGAGGAGGATGTTGGATGCCAGGATATCCCCTCCTTCGGTTTCAATGATCGCGGAGTCGATGTCTGCCTGCCCCTTTAGCACGTCATAAATCGTTGTGCAGCGGTCAATGTCAAGACCCAGGCTAAATCCAAGGCTTCCCTGCGGATCCAAGTCAACGCCGAGCACCTTGATTCCCCGTTGGAGCAATGCGCCCATAATCGAGGCGCTGGTCGTTGTTTTCCCGACGCCACCTTTTTGGTTGGTGATGGCGATGATCGTTGCCAAAGAAATCCCCTCCAGAGATAATTTTCTTTCTTTACATCTTAACTTCACTATACTACAGGTCGATAAAAAAGTATAGAAGTAGATTGCATTTTCATGCAAATTTTATATTATTTTAACGATCTCTGCGTGTAATCCTGGAAAGGAGAGATATTATGGCTTCCGTAAACGGAGTAAGCGGCAACAATCTCAACAGTATCTATGGCAATCGTAATATTCTTACGGGGCTTGCCAGCGGCCTTGATACGGAGGCAATGATTGAAAACTCAATCAAAGGCTTCCAGCTTAGAATCAGCGCATTGCAGCAGCAGCAAACCAAGTTAAGCTGGAAGCAGGATGCATATCGCGGCATCACAGACTCCCTGGTGCAGCTTTCTCAGAAATATACATCTTATACTTCCCCTACCAACCTCTTAAGCGCATCCTATTTCAACAAATCCGTTCTCACTACGGCCAACGGCGTAAATGCTGAAAAGGTTTCCGCCTCAGGCCGCAGCAGCAGTGACATCCAGCTCAACGGCGTTGCCCAGCTGGCAACGGCCAGCCGCTATGTTGTCAGCAGCGGCGGCGTGCTTGGCACACAGGCCTCCAACAGCATTCAGGCCTCCGGGGCGATCAACTTTGCCGATGACACCAAGGTGAGCAAGGTGAGCGGCTCGCTCTCTCTCACCTATGGCAAGCAGAGCATTACGCTCAACTTCGCCAGCGACGAGCTCTTTGAAACGGGGGCGGAGCTTGCCGAAGCCATTAACAACAAGCTTGCCGAAGAGAGCATCAGCTTTAGCAACGGCAACAGCAAGAGCGCAAGCGAGGTCATTCAGGCGAGCTTTCAGGACGGGAAGATCAGCTTCTCTGACATCTCCGGCGCCAACAACTCCCTCTACCTGAGCGGCGCCACCGGAAACATGTCCAGCACCTTCCGCGGCTCTGAATTTACCCCCGCCAACAACATCACTTCCCTCAACCTGGGAAATCAGAGCCTAACCGCCCCCTCTACGATTATTGATCAAATTTCCGGCGCGAGTATGAGCTTTAACTTCAACGGGACGACAAAGAACATTACCCTGCCCACCGCAGAGCAACTCAGAGAATATGTCAGCAACAGCGCTGACCCCGCAATGACTCAGGAAAAGGCGTTCACAGAAATGCTGCAAAGCAACCTGGACCGCGCCTTTGGAAGCGCGAAGGTCAGCGTGACCAACAGCGCCTCCGAGCTTGGAAAACTTCAATTGGGCTTTTCTGTGGAAAACGGCTCCACTTTGACCGTCAACTCCTCCGCCGCCAGTGCGCTCGGGCTCTCTTCGAGCGACTCAACCTTCCTCAACAGGGGAAAAACCCTCGGCGAACTGCTGGGCAATCCCCTCAATGACCTGAGCGGCACCTTACTCATGGCGGAGGGTGCCCTCACAAAGCAGGCCAACGGCAGCTATCTGGACGCAAAGGGGAATCTGGTCAATGCGGATGGCGAGCGCCTCGGCAAGGACGGAAATCTGCTCTACAGCTACGACTTGAATATCAACGGCGTGAAGATTGGCGAATATACGAGAGATACTGCTTTGGATACGGTTCTCCTGGCGATCAACTCCAACACAGATGCCGGCGTGAACGTGAGCTATTCCAACACCACCAACCAATTTATCTTCACCGCCTCAGAAACTGGGGCAGGGCGACAAATCGACATTGGCAGCGGTTTGGGCGAAGCGATCTTTGGCACCTTCAACGCGGAGCGCTACACCCAGGGGCAGGATGCCGTGGCTCATGTGACTGTAAACGGCAGCAACCTCACGCTCACCCGCAGCAGCAACACCTTTGATCTTGACGGGCTCTCGATCACGCTCAACGGCAGCTTCAACAGCACCAACGGCGTGTTTGATTTTGCGAGCGGCGGTAACAATTACGACATTGACAACCAGGCCCTTGGCAACCTGACCGGTGCTGTGAGCTTTACCACCAAGGCGGATTCGGATAAGATTGTCGATGACATCAAATCAATGGTCACAGATGTCAACGCCATCCTGAAAAGCCTGCGGGAGGGCTTTAGCACGCTGCCGGCAACCAAATCAAACAACGCCAAATATGATCCTTTGACAGAAGCGGATAAGGAGAATATGACGGAAGCTGCCATCAAGAACTATGAAGAAAAGGCAAAGCAAGGCCTTCTCTTTGGCGATCGGGACCTCTCCGCACTCTATCAAAAAATCATCTCCGCCTTCACCCCCGGCGGCGCTGACGGCACGGCCCTGCGCAATATGGGCATCACCACCTCCTACACCAATGGGCTCACACAGATTGAAATTGACGAGACAAAGCTGCGCACGACCCTGACCAACAACCCCGATTCCGTGCGGGACGCCTTTACCAAGGTCTCCGGCGAGGGCTCCACCACCAACGGCCTGATGACTACGCTGAAAGCGGGCCTGGACACCTATGCATCGGTTGACAGTGCAAAGAAAGGCATTCTGATCACCAAAGCCGGCTCGAAATACTCCGCGCTCTCTCTGCTGCAAAATAGTTTGAAGAGTGAGATCGACACGATTGACAAGCAGATCGAAAGGTGGCAGGATAAGATGTCAAATCAGGTTGACTACTATACGCGCCAGTTTACACAACTGGAAACACTGATCGCTCGCTTGAATGAACAGAGTAACTCCATCGCAAACCTGATGGGTTCGGCCTACTGAAGAAAGGACAGCATATCATGAACGCAGGCTATCAGCAGTATAAAGAGCAGTCGATCAATACCATGACGCCCAATGAGCTGATGTTAATGCTCTTTGACGAATTGGTTAAAAGGCTTACCCGCGCCGAGTTGGCACTACAAGCACAGAACTTTGATCTGTTTGACACATCGGCTGAGCGTTCGATTGACATCATCCGCTATCTCGATGACACGCTGGATCGTCAATATCCGATCAGCACCGATCTGCACCGCATGTATGACTTTTTTATCTACTCGCTCAACCGCATCCGCTACGGCCGTAATCTGGAGGAACTGCAGCGCGTTAAGCCCATGATTGTGGAGCTGCGGGACACCTTTCGAATCGCAGAAAAAACCAGCGCCGCCCCCCTCGCATCTGAAGAGACGGGCGCTGCGCAGCAAGCCCCCCCCTCCCCGGTGCAGGCTGTGCCGGTCAAGGACGCCATATGAGCGAGCAAATACTTCAAGAACTGCTGGCGCTGGAGAAAAAGTTTTTTTCAAAACTCTCTGAAACCTTGGACATCAGCCGCGAATTGGCTGATGCCATTGACCGGCAGGATCAAGTGACGGTGACCATGCTCCTCTCCATGCGGCAGAAGCCGCTCTTGGAGCTGCAGGAAATCAACAGCTACATTGAACTCAAGCGCCATGGGCTTCGCCCCGAGGAAGCAGATCGCTTCGAAAAGCTCATCGTCGGCGCGCCTGCGGAGCATCCTGCGGAGATCCCCCTTGCAGAGCAAGTTGCCTCCAACCGCCGCCTGCTCGATCGGCTCACGGAGCTGGATCGACAGATCAGTCAGAAACTTTGTGGGGAACAGTCTTTTTATACACAGGCACAATAGGGCCCCCCTTCGCGCATCGCGGCAACCACAGCTTAGATGAACCTGAAAAGAGAGCGCTCAGTCTTCTTGAGCGCTCTTCTTTTTATTTCCTCCGGGCAATGCCGCTTCTCCACTCTTCCATGACCTGCGGCGATAGGATCAGGAGAGCCAGCAGATTTGGCGCCGCCATCAGACCATTGCACAGATCGGCAATCTCCCAGACCGCCCCAACATCCGCTACGCTGCCGACTAGGAGCAGTGCAATAAAACATAAGCGGTAGAGGAAGACAGCCCCTCTGCGGCCACCCAAGTCCTCCACACAGCGCTCTCCGTAGTAGCACCAGCCCAGGATGGAGGAAATCGCAAAAAGAGTGAGGCAAATTGCGATGAAAGGGCCGGCCCACTCCCCCATCACCGTCCCATAGGAGCGCACCGCCAGGGATACGCCAACCATCTCCGGATCGGGAAGCCCCGCCTCTATGGCGCGCAGTGCGTTTGCCGGCCGGTAGATGCCGGAGGTCAAGATCACCAGCGCCGTGCTCGTAGCGATCACCAGGGTCGCCAAAAAGACCTCCAGCATGCCCCACAAGCCCTGTGTGTGCGGCTCTTTCACCTCTGCTACCGAGTGCGCCATCGCGGAGGAGCCAAGCCCCGCTTCGTTGGTAAACACGCCCCTGGCCACACCATAGCGCAGGGCGCTTGCGGCGGCATAACCCGCCCCGCCGCCGAGGAGTGCCTGCGGCGAAGCGGCACTTCCTATGATTTGAAAGAAGGCTGCGGGGAGCTCCGCGCGCTGATGCAGCAGGACAAAGGCGCTGCCGATGACAAAAAAAAGCGCCATGGCGGGAACCAGCGCGGAGCTGACCGTTCCGATTCTCTCAATCCCCCCTAAGACAACAATCGCAGTCAATCCGGCAACTACGCCCCCGATCAGGTATAGCGGACAACCGAAGGCTGCATGGATGCCGCTGGCAATGGAATTGGCCTGAACCAAATTGCCGCCGGAGAAGGAGGCCAAAATGCAGGCCACGCAAAAAACCTTTGCCAGCAGGGTGAGACCGGCACCCCGCTTCATGTATTCCACCGGGCCGCCTTTCCAGCCGCCTTCCGGCGTTCTCCGGCGGTAGCGGATGGCCAAGACCTTCTCCGCATAGCCCGTCATCATGCCTAAAAATGCCGAAACCCACATCCAGAAAACTGCACCGGGTCCGCCAAAATAGATCGCTGTGGCAACGCCTGCAATGCTGCTGGTGCCAACTGTGGAGCCCAGCGCTGTAGCCATCGCCTGAAACTGCGTCAAGCGCCCTTTTGCGGCCTTCACACGCTTGCGGGAGCAGATGGGGCCGAGGGTGTTTCCGATCCAGTCTTTGATCCCGAAGAGCTGAAAAAAACCGCTGCGGAGAGAAAAATATCCGCCAACCAGGAAGAACAAGCCAAGCAACCAGGGATTCCATAAGCCACTGTTGACATTTTCCACAAAGCGCATCATCTGAGATCTCTCCCCCCTCCGGCACTGCTTCCAATCTATGCGCGGGGGGAAAGCGGCATGCGAAAAGCTTGCTCCTAGGAGAAAACAACGGCGCACCCCTTTTTACGGGGTACGCCGTCTGTCGTATGCTGATTTAGTGCAGGCGATACTTTTCTTTGAAGAACTGGTGATCTTTCTCGAACTCCTCCCGCCCGATGAGCTTGAGGGTATCCTGCGCGCTGTGGATCGGATAGACCCCGCGGCCGGTTTCAATCAGTGTGGTTGCAATGTTTGAGCAGTGGTCGGAGATACGCTCCATATTCGTCAGGATATCAGAGAGGATGAAGCCCAGTTCAATGGTGCATATCCCGCTTTGCAGCCTGTGAATATGGTTCTTTCGCACTTCAAATACCAGATCATCAATTACCTGCTCCAGCGGCTCCACCCGCATGGCCAGGGCCATATCATCGGTTGCGAAGGCATTGGTGGTTAGATTGAGCACTTCGTCCAGGGCCTCGGAGAGGATGCGCACTTCTTTTTGCCCTTCAGGAGAAAACTGGACATTTTTGGCCTGCATCTCCTGCGCTGACTCCAGAATATTGACCGCGTGGTCACCAATGCGTTCCAAATCACCAATGTTGCGCAGCAGCTCGGAGGCCTTGCTGCTGTCCGCCTCGGTTAGGTTTTTTGCCGACAGGCGAACCAGATAGCCGCCCAGCTTGTCCTCATAGCCATCAATTTGATCCTCCGCCTCCAGCACTTCTTTCACCGCTTTTGGGTTGAATTCAGAGAGCAGGCTCAGCGCGGTGAGGGTTGCACTATAGGAGATGAAGGCCATATTGACCGTCAGATCCTCGCACTTAGAAATGGCAAGTGAAGGGGTGTTGAACAAGTTCTCGTCAATGACAGCAATGCTCTCCTGCGCCGTCTCGCCTTTCACCACCGCATAGGCCATCTTTTCGAGAACGCCTGCAAGCGGGAGGAGTATCATCGTTGTGAGAATGTTAAATACGCTGTGGGTCACGGCGATGCTAAAGCCCGACATCGCACTGTTTAAAAACTCCAGGTGGACAAGCGCATCGACAAGCAACAAAGCGGAGAGGCAGACGGCAGTGCCGATGAGGTTAAAGCTGATATGGATGACAGCCACGCGCTTCCCGTTTTTGTTCGCCCCAAGGCTCGAGAGCAGCGCCGTCACGCAGGTGCCGATGTTCTGACCCATGATGATGGGAATTCCCATGCCAAAGCTGATACTGCCCGTATTGGCCAAGACCATCAGAATACCCACCGAAGCGGCAGAACTTTGAATGACAGCCGTCAGGAGCGCGCCTAGGAGAACGCCAAGAAGAGGATTTTGAAACACGAGGAGTATATTTCCAAACTCCGGAATCTCCGCCAGCGGTGCAACGGCGTTGCTCATGAGCTTCATTCCATACATCAAAATCGCAAAGCCGACGAAAATAGCGCCAATGTCCTTTTGTTTCTGCTTTTTTGAAATCATAATCATGGCTGCGCCAGCCAGAGCAAACAACAGAGAAAAGTTTTCCGGCTTGAGCATCTTCATCCAGAACAGTTCGCCTTCAATCCCGGCAAGAGATAAAATCCAAGCCGTCAGCGTCGTTCCAATGTTGGAGCCCATGATCAGACCAACCGTTTGGCTCAGCTCCATAATGCCGGAGTTGACCAGGCCCACCAGCATCACCGTCATCGCGGAAGACGATTGGATGGCAATGGTAATCCCCGCGCCCAATGCAAGGGCTTTGAGCTTGTTGGAGGTTAATTTTTTGAGCATATGCTCCAGTTTTCCGCCCGCCAGTTTTTCCAGGCTCCCTGACATGACCGTCATCCCGTAGAGGAAAAAAGCCAAGCCGCCGAAGAGTGTGATAAATGAGAAGATATCCACTTGCACGATCTCCTTCTTCTGTTCTTTTTTAACCGTTGTTCGCATCGTACCAAAAAGAAGTTAAATTTGTCATCTGTTTATGTTAAATATACGTAAAGTATCGTCCAAAATTTTTCCTTGTTTCTTCTTGCTTTTTGGCATTTTGCACAATTTATATCTGGTCTCCGTGGGTGTCAATTTTATAGCCAATCCCGCGCACGGTCTCAATGAAGCGCCCCGCAGAGCCAAGTTTTTGCCGCAGGGTGCGCACGTGCACATCGACCGTCCGGCTCTCCCGGACGGCATCAAAGCCCCAAACCAGAGTCAGGAGCTGATCGCGGGTCAAGACCATGTCGCGTTTTTTCAGCAGGAGGCAGAGCATTTCAAACTCTTTTAAGGTTAAGACCACTTCCCGCCCGCTCACCTGCACCAGATGCTTGGAGGGATTGACACAGAGTTCGCCCAAGAGAAACTCGTCCGCCGGCGCTTCCGCCCCGTCGCTGCGCCGCAGCAATGCCTTGACACGCGAGAGCAGCTCCATCATGCGAAAGGGCTTTGGCACATAGTCATCGGCGCCGGAATCCAGGCCGAGGACTGCGTCGTATTCCGTATCTTTGGCGGTCAGCATCATAATGGGTGTTTTTCTTGTCAGGGCATCACTCCGCAGCCTTCGTAAGATCGACAGGCCATCCTCTTCCGGCAGCATGATATCGAGCATGATCAATGCCGGCGTGCTGTGCCGCATGGCCTCCCAGAATTCAGACGGGCGCGCAAACCCCTCTGCCTGAAGACCGGAATTGTTGAGTGTATAAACAACCAGGTCACGGATACTCTCATCGTCTTCCACAAAAAAAATCATTCCTTCCTTCTACCCCCTTTTTCCTGTGACATGCCGCATGGCACCATGTTTGATCTCATTTATTATATCACGTTTTTTCTCTTCTGGAACTGTAAATTCATCCATACATTAGAGAAGGGAAGAAAGCTCTTCGAGCAGAGTTTTTCCCGTTTCGCAACGGAGAAAGGAAGATTTCTATGCTGATCCATGTGGTTATGGCGGGCGAAACTGTTGACCTTCTTGCGCGCACATACAGCGTCTCCCCCCAGCGTATCATCAGTGACAACGGTTTGCTCTATCCCTATCAACTCACCATTGGTCAGGCGCTGGCCATCACGCAAACCAGGCAGGTGCACCTTGTGTCTCCTGGGGAGACGGTATATTCTATCGCCGTCTCCTATCAAATGTCTGTCCAAGAGCTCTATCAAAACAACCCCGAGCTCAGTTCTGAGCCCCTGCTCTCAGGGCAGACCATCACCATCTCCTTTAACAGCAGAAAGGTTAACGATGCGCTCTCCGTGATGGGCTATGCCTATCCCTTCATCAATGAGACGATCTTGCTGCGGGCGCTCCCCTTTTTAAGCTATCTCGCCATCTTTTCTTACCGCATTCGAGCCGATGGCAGCATGCAGGCAATTGATGATGAAGCCTTGATCCAAACCGCCAGGAGTTATCAGGTTCGCCCCATTTTGGTTCTCTCCTCTCTGGACGAAGAGGAGAGCTTCAGTTCTGCCTTGGTGCACGAGTTTTTAAACAACGAACTGGCCCAGGACACCCTTTTACAGCAGAATCTAATCCCTACTTTGATCGCCAAAGGTTATCGCGGTCTTGATGTCGATTTTGAATATATTCCCGCCGAAGACAGCCAAAAATTTCTTCGCTTTTTACAGAAGGCACAGACGCTGCTCCATCAAAACGGAATGACGCTCAGCGTGGCTGTGGCACCCAAAACCCGTGCCGATCAGCCGGGACTCCTCTATGAAGGCTTGGATTATCAGGCGATTGGAGAGATCGCCGACACCGTCTTTCTCATGACCTATGACTGGGGCTATCTTGGCGGACCGCCCCTTCCCATCTCTCCGATCAACGAAGTAGAGCGGGTGATCCAGTATGCGCTGAGCGTCATCCCAAATAATAAGCTGATGATGGGAATTCCAAACTATGGCTATGACTGGACGCTTCCCTTTGTTGCCGGAGAGAGCGAGACAGTCAGCATTGGAAACCTGGAGGCCGTGCAATTGGCGGCGCGAAACAACAGCCCCATCCTCTTTGATGAATTGGCGCAATCCCCTTACTTTTATTACAGCCAGGCCGGGCGCGATCATGTGGTCTGGTTTGAAGACGTGCGCAGTTTTGAAGCGGGATATGCGCTCCAGCAAAAACACAACCTCTATGGGGTAGGCTATTGGAATGTGATGCGCCCCTTCCCGCAAAACTGGGCGTATTTAAGCACCAATTACAATATTGCAAAGCTCCTCTGATCGGCACGCGCACATCGCTGATCAAAACATCAAACACGCATCCCGTCCGCCTAAGAGACAGGATGCGTGTTCTTTGATTGCAGCAAATAGCGCCTATATTCCGGGATATACATCAGAACTGCCCCCAGCGCGCTTGCCGTGGCCAGGGCTACCATCCAGTAGATTCCAACCTGCGGCAGCTTCGGGAAGAAGAGGATTGCCGTCATGATCAGGTAGAAGAGTACGGTGGAAAGTTTTCCAAACCACTTGGCGCCCTCAAGTTTGATGCCGCGCACCACCAAAACAGCGCCCAAGACCAACATCAGAAACTCCTTGCAAAGCATAATGAGCAAGAGCGGGAGCAGGAAGCGAATCTTAACCGCTAGAACCACGCAGACAGTTACTTGTGTCAGCTTATCTGCTGCGGGGTCGAGCACCTTCCCAAGCTGGGTAATCCATCCGTTCCGCCGGGCCAGATAGCCGTCCAGCACATCTGTCACTGCGGAGAAGAGCAAGACAAGAGCGGCGCCAAAGAACTCATCTCGCATCATCAACCAAACGAAAACAGGAATCAAAACAATACGAAAGCCAGAAATCATATTTGGTAGATGTCTCATAAATCTTCCTTTCCGCTTACGCAGTCAAATGGTTACAGCGTCGCATACGAACAGCAAGTCCAGAAGCCAGTCTTTCACAATTATAGCGCAAATATACAAAAGTATCAACCAGATTTTCGGAGAATCCAACGCAGCCCCCACCCCCAAGATCCTCCTGCGCCCCGCGGTCTTCCCCAAAAAGGAAATCCACCACTTCTCCCCTTTCCATCAAACTTATTATATTGAAGGTGCCTGAAGAAGGAGAGGAAGGCGGCCAATCCGTTTCTTCTTTCTCCGAACTGAGCATGCGTTTGCAAAAAGGACAAGCAACTCTCTCTCAATTGTTTTCTTCCCCTTGGGATGGTATCATAATCGCAAGCGATTATGATACCGAATTCAAATTATATATACCACAACGGCACAAGCGCCTGTGGTATCAATCGCAAACAATTATAATACAGAATTCAAATTATATACCACAACGGCGCAAGCGCCTGTGGTATACTAAGATCATGTCGTCAATTACTTGGACGTAGCCGCGCCCATGCGGCCTTCCCTTTGCCCAAAATGCTGATCAGGGGAGGGCCCTGATCTCCCGGGCAAAACGGATCTGGGCCCCGGCTGCGCCCGCGGATTGAGCGCATTAGAAATAGAATATCAGAACAGAAAGGACATCAATTCATGATCATTCACTCAGGCGGTGTCGATATCTTCTATCAGAAATCTGGCAGCGGACACCCACTCATTCTACTCCATGGCAACGGCTTGGATCATAGCATGTTTGATGAGATTACGGAAAAGCTCCAGTCTCATTACACAGTTTACGCCATGGACATCCGGAATCACGGGCAGAGCGGCACCACAACGGACTACTCTTACGTCTCCATGGCAAAGGATGTGAACACCCTGGTGCAGGAGCTGAAGCTTGGAAAGGTATACCTTCTCGGCTTTAGCGATGGCGCGGTGATCGCCCTGCATGTTGCGCTTGCCCATCTCGATATTTTGGAAAAAGTAGCTTTTCTGGGTCTGAACCTGAAGCCCAGCGACTTGCGGGAGAAATCACTCAACTATTTCCGCAGGAATTACGAAGAAACTGGAGAGCTGCGCTTCAAAATCGTCTTGGATACGCCCAATATCGAGCTGGAAGAGCTCAAAGCCATCACCATCCCGACGCTTCTGATGGCGGCGGAGCGGGAAATATTCCGTGACGATCTCTTCGAAGAGATGGCCGGCGCCTTCCCCAATCTCTTCAAAGCAAAAATCGTTGAGGGCCATCATCACGAGAGCTATATGGTGCATAACGACTTGCTCTATCCGGATCTATTGGAGTTCTTTGGCTGAGCCGGGAGTATACCGCGGCACAGGGCAAAGGCCATCACCCTTCGGCGGGGGACTTGCCTGCGCAGGTGAGAGATGCTCCATTTGAATCCGGATGCCGTTGGGTATCGCTGTAAATTATCGACGCTCCTCCTGCATATCGATTAAACACAGCTGAGCGCTGACGCGGGCAAGGCCGCTTGAGCAGGGCAGAAAACGGCCGATTATTTGCAGGCTGATGCGCTGGAATTCACCGCTCGCTTCTGCTGAACTTCAAGCTGACAAATGCGCTGCTGAAAAAACAAAAGAGCTCTGACAGGAAATTCCTGTCAGAGCTCTTTTTCTTAAGGTAGAATACTTGTGACGGATTAGCGGACGCCCATCTCGCCAGAGATGATGATTCTCTGGATCTCGTTGGTGCCTTCGTAGATCTCGGTGATCTTCGCATCACGATAGAATCTCTCGAAGGGATACTCGCGGGTGTAGCCAATGCCGCCGGCCAGCTGGATGCACATACGAGCAACGTCGTTGGCAACCTTGGTGGCATAGTACTTTGCCATCGCAGCTTCCTTCACGCAGCGGACGTGGTCCTGATGCATCTGGGATGCACGGTGAACCAGCAGACGAGCTGCATCGATTTCAGTCTGCATCTCAGCGCACTTGAACTGGGTGTTCTGGAAGGCAGAGATGGACTTGCCAAACTGCTTGCGGGCCTTGATGACGGGGATCAGCTCGTTGAGCGCGCCCTGTGCAATGCCGACGCCCTGTGCAGCGATGGAGATACGGCCGCCGTCAAGGGTGGACATCGCAATTTTAAAGCCGTCGCCTTCCTTGCCGAGCAGGTTCTCTTTCGGAACCTTCACGTCTTCAAAGACCAGCTCATAGGTGGAGGTGCCGTGGATGCCCATCTTCTTTTCCTTGGTGCCGAAGCTAAAGCCTTCCCATCCCTTTTCAACCAGGAATGCGGAGATGCCCTTATTGCCCTTTTCCTTATCGGTCATGGCAAACACAAGGTAGAGGCTTGCATAGTAGCCGTTGGTGATGAAGCACTTAGTGCCGTTGAGGAGATAGTGGTCGCCCTTGTCAATGGCGGTGGTCTTCTGGCCGGAGGAGTCGGAACCTGCGCCCGGCTCGGTCAGGCCGAAAGCACCCAGCATTTCGCCGGAAGCCATTCTGGGGAGGTATCTCTGCTTCTGCTCTTCGTTACCATAGGTCAGAAGAGGCCAGGTCACGAGGGAACCGTGCACTTCGAACATGCAGCCGGTGGATGCACAGTACTTATTGAACACTTCGTTTGCTGCGGTGTAGGTGTTGTAGGAGAGGCCTGCTCCGCCATACTCCTCGGGGATGTACATGCCCATCATGCCCATTTCGGAGAGCTTCTCCAGGGTTTCAGTGGGGAATCTTTCCTCTTCATCAAGTTCTGCTGCCAGGGGCTTGACTTCCTTGACACAGAAGTCCTCGAGCATATCGATTACGTCTTGCTCCATGCTGTTAAAATTAAAATCCATAATATATCCCTTTCTCGCACACAGCTTGGCACAGCCGGAAGGCCATGCCGCCGCATGCTATTTTGATAACTGAGGAATGGTATTCGGCTTTTCTTAGCCCTTAGACTTATTGATGAGCTCCGTCAGCACGGGCAGGACCGCAAAGAGGTCACCGACCACGCCAAAGTCCGCCACACTGAAGATGGGTGCATCCGCGTCCTTGTTGACGCAAACGATATTGTCAGAGCCGCTCATGCCGGCCAGGTGCTGGATGGCACCGGAGATGCCGCAGGCGACGTAGAGCTTGGGGGCAACGGTTTTACCGGTCTGGCCGACCTGATGGGCATAGGGAATCCAGCCCGCATCAACTGCCGCACGGGAAGAGCCGGTCACGCCGCCAAGTGCCTCAGCCAGCGCACGAACAGGGGCAAAGCCCTCGGGTCCGCCAACGCCGCGGCCGCCGGAGACGATGATGTCGGCGCCTTCGAGGTCAACCTTCTCACCTTCCTGAGCGATCACTTCGAGCAGTTTAACAACGATGTCAGCTTCGGGGAAGGCATAGTCGTCTTTGATGATCTCAGCGCTGCGGCCGGTGTCGGGCTCAATCTTCTTGAACACGCCGGGGCGGCAGGTGCCGATCTGCGGTCTGTTGTTGGAGCAGATGATGGTAGCCATCAGGTTGCCGCCAAAGGCAGGACGCGTCCAGGCAACGTTGCCCTTGTCGTCCAGGTCCAGCGCGGTGCAGTCGGCGGTCAGGCCGGTGTGCAGACGGGCGGCAAGGCGGGGGCCAAGGTCACGGCCCAGAGGAGTTGCACCAATCAGAACCGTGGTGGGGCAATCCTTTTCGATCAGCTGCGTCATCGCAGCGGTGTATGCTTCGGTCGTATAGCGCTCATAGATAGGAGCGTCCATCACATATACTTTGTCAGCGCCGTAGGCCACTGCGTCTTTCACAGCAGCGTCCACGCCGGAGCCGACGACAACAGCAGTCAGTCCGCCGCCCTGGCCATCAGCCAGTCTGCGACCCGGATTGAGAAGTTCAATGCCAACGTTTCTGGCCTTGCCTTCCTTTGTTTCAATAAAGACCCATACGTCTTTGGTCTTTGCTTCCAGTGGATATCCCATAATACGTACTCCTCCCCTCTTAAATTATGCTCTTGTCGCGCAGGACTTCAAAGAGCTTGGCTGCAGATTCTTCGTTGGTCTCTTCCTTGATAATCACGCCGCCGGTCTTGCGGGGGGGCGAGAAGGTCTTAATCACTCTGGTGGCAGAGTTCTTGAGTCCAACTTTACCGGTATCAATACCTGCATCCTCTGCGGTGAGGACTTCGATTTTCGCCTTGTTGGCCGCCATCTTGGTCTTGATGGTCGCATAGCGCGGCTCATAGTCGGGCTTGGTGACCGTGATCAGGCAGGGGATGGGCAGTTCCATAATCTCAAAGCCGTCTTCGCTCTCCTGCTTCACCTTCAGCTTGCCGTTTTCCTGCATCCAGCACTCGTAAGCGTAGGAAACCTGGGGCAGACCAAGGTTTTCAGCCAGCTGAGGTCCGGTCTGAGCGGTGTCGCCGTCAATGGCCTGCTTGCCGCAGAAAACCACATCAAACTTGCAGTCCTCGAGCTCTTCGATCTTGGCTTTTGCGGTAGCCAGCGCATAGCCCGTGGCCAGCGTGTCAGAACCGCCGAACTCCTTACCGTTGATCAGGTAAGCCTTGTCGCCGCCAACGGAGAGACACTCTTTCAGCGCTGTCTTTGCCTGCTCAGGGCCCATGCTGCAAACTACAATTTTGCTGCCCGGGTTGGCATCCTTCAACTTCGCTGCACACTCCAGCGCATAGGCGTCAAACGGGTTGACGACGCTGGGTACGCCCTCGCGGATCAGAGTATTGGTCTCCGGATTGATCTTAATCTCAGTCGTATCCGGCACTTGTTTGATGCAAACAAGCATATTCATTTCTGATTTCCCCCTATATCATTATTTTTTTGAAACGAGAGTAGTACATGCGGTAGCGCGGGCCTGACGGTTCAAAAAAATAACATTGCAGTCAGAACCGCGCCAACAAATAGGCGAACAACACGACCCAATATCAAAAGCTGAACTTGAATAATGCTGTTCTTGTCGTTATTATGGCTTTTTCACAGAATAACTCACCATAACAAATAGAATTATACCAAATTGCCGCCAAAAATACAAGTCCGTTTCATTTGGCATTTCATCCAAAAAGCAGACAAAGTAGCTCTTATTTTTTAGCCCTTTTTTGTTCATTTCACCATATCGAGCAGCTGTTTGAGCGCCGGCGTGCAGCTGTCGGGGGTGAAAACCGCTCTTTTCTTCGGCTTTTTGCACAGAAGTGTCCTTGTTTTTTGGCAGGATACGCACTTTCGCAGTGACATCGAAAATTTCTGCTGATTCCCGCGTAAAACTCCCCCTGCAAATCGGTTCTACCCCATTCACAGAGAGAGTTCCATCGTGCCCTCAGCACAAAGTCCCGCGCCGCCCGAAGCGTGAGCTCTTAATCTCGCGCCCTGCTTGAATCGCTTTGAGCAGAGAATGCCTGCCCGGCTGCAGGGCGGCCTTCAATCGCCGTCGCCAAAAAACTTGCGGTGAATGGCAGAGACCGCCTTGTCGGCTTCCTCTTCGTCGATCAAAACTGAGACCTTAATCTCGCTTGTGGAGATCATCTGAATGTTGATGCGCTCTCCAGCCAGCGCCTCAAACATATCCGCGGCAACGCCCGGATTGTCAATCATCCCCGCGCCGACAATGGAGACCTTGGCTAGATTGCGCGAGACGTCGATATGATCAAAGCCGATGCTTGCGCGGTGCTCTTCCAGTGTCGCCACGGCCGTGTCAATGTCGCTGCGCTTGACGGTAAAGCTGATGTCCTTGCTCTCCCCGCGGCCAATGGATTGCAGGATGATATCCACGTTGACATTTACTTTCGCCAAAAGGGAGAAGATCGCAGAGGCAATGCCCGGGCGGTCTTCCAGCTCCACCAGTGCAAGTCTGCCCACGTTTTTGTCCTTCGCAACGCCAACCACATGCGTTTTTTCCATCGTTTTTACGACCTCCTTCACTTTCGTGCCCGGCTGGTTGGAGAAGCTTGAGAGCACCTCCAGCTTGACCCGGTAATTCTTCGCCATCTCCACAGAGCGGTTGTGGAGCACCTGCGCGCCGAGGCTTGCCAGCTCGAGCATCTCGTCATAGGTGATCTCATCGAGCTTGCGTGCCCCCTTGACCAGGCGCGGGTCTGCGGTGTAAATGCCGTCCACATCGGTATAGATTTGGCAGAGATCCGCGCGCAGCGCTGCCGCAAGTGCCACAGCCGAGGTGTCTGAGCCGCCGCGCCCGAGCGTGGTCACGTCGTCATAGCGGTTGAGCCCTTGAAATCCCGTTACAATAACGATCGTATTGCGGTCGAGCTCGGAGGTAATGCGCTCCGCGTCAATCTGTTTGATGCGCGCCGCGCCGTATGCCCGGTTGGTCTTCACCCCCGCCTGCCAGCCCGTCAGAGAGACCACGGGCAGCCCCAGGGCCTCCACCGCCATGGCGCAGAGCGCGCAGGACATCTGCTCCCCCGTGGAGAGGAGCGCGTCGAGCTCCCGTTTTGAGGCGCGCGGATTGATGGCCGCCGCTTTGGCAATCAGCTCGTCCGTTGTCTTGCCCTGAGCGGAGAGCACCACAACCACATTGTTCCCTTTTTTATAAGTATCTGCGATAATACGTGCAACGTTTTTGATCTTATCCGCGTCTGCCAGAGAAGATCCTCCAAATTTTTGCACAATTAATCCCATTGATTTCATTCCTCCTCCTCCGGCTCAAGAGCGCAACGCCGGAGTCTTTCTATAAAACGCCTGCGGCACTGCCAAGCATACCGCAGTCCAATTGCGCCCGGGCGGCGCAGCGAAGGGCGGCCTCAGAGATTGGGCCACAGCGCCGCAGCGGAACGTCTTTCTCATCGTATGCGGCAGCGCGGCGCAATGTCCTCCCCCCGCCGGCCGCGGAATCAGTCGAGTACGCGCAGGATGGAGAGTGGCTTCTCCGCTCCGTAGCGCTCTTCCACGGCGGCGCGGGTCAACGCCTCCTCCGTCAAAAGCGCGCGGTCTGCAAAGCGCAGGAACCAGCGGCTCTCCTTCTCTGAGACAGAGACGGCCCCCTCCGGCCGCGGCGCCGTCCAGAGGCGGTAGGCGCTCCGCTCCATCTGCCGCGCAATGGCGATGACATCGGCCACAACGGCGCTGGCCGTGGGCATCTTCCCCGCGCCCTTGCCGTAAAACATCACATCGCCCGTGGCGTTGCCCTTGACCGTCACGGCGTTAAAGACACCCTCTACGCCGGCGAGGGGGTTGTCCATTGCAATCAGCTGCGGCTCCACATAGGCGCAGACCCGCCCGTCCGGCTCGCGAATCGCCCTGCCGAGCAGCTTGATCTTCATGCCCAGCTTTTCCGCGGCTTCCACATCAGAGAGGCTCACGCCGCGAATGCCGGCTGTGGGCACCTGCTCGGGGAGCATGTGCCAGCCGAAGGCGATGGAGGAGAGGATGCAGATTTTCCGGCAGCTGTCCTGACCGTCCACATCGGCGCTGGGATCCGCCTCGGCATAGCCCTTCTCCTGGGCCTCCTGCAATGCCGCCTCAAAACTCAGCCCCGCTTGAATCATGCGGGTTGAGATATAGTTGCTCGTGCCGTTCAATATACCGCAGATCTCGAGAATCTCATTGGCAGCCATGCACTGGTTCAGAGGCCGGAGAATGGGAATTCCCCCGCCGACGCTCGCTTCAAATAAGTAGGTCGCTCCGTGTTCCCGCGCGAGCTCCATCAAATACTGTCCCTTCGTCGCAACGAGTTCTTTGTTGGATGTCACGACGCTTTTTCCGGCTTTGAGCGCGCGCTCGGTAAAGTCAAATGCCACACCGGCGCCGCCAATGGTCTCCACCACGATATCTACGCTGTCATCCGCTTCAATCACCGAAAAATCCTTGACAAAACGGGCGGCAAAGGGGCTCTCCGGAAACTCCCGCACGTCGAGGATGTATTTGAGTTCCAGAAGGTCATCCGCTTTTTTGGAAAGCCCCTCACCCACTCCGCTGATCAGCTCCGCAACGCCGGAGCCAACCACGCCATAGCCCAAAACGGCCACATGAATCATATCGCAAACGCTTCCTTTCTTTCTCGGCTGCACCATCGCAGTCAGCCGGCTAAAATCTCACTCTTTAATACACCGGGATGGGCGGAGAGCTGCTGCAAAAGCTCCTGAATGCTGGGCTTCATCCCCTGAGACTCGACCGCCACATTCACCACCGCACAGCCGTTGGTGGGAATCCCCTGGTTGATCGTCAAAATATTTCCGCCGGAGCCGGCCAGGAGATTGAGCACCGCAGAGAGATTCCCGGGCTGGTCTTTGAGCATCACCTGAAAATTGATGATCCGCCCGCGCAGCATGTCTTGAAAGGGACGCACCGTATCCTTATATTTATAAAACGCGCTGCGGCTGATTCCACTGATCTCCACCGCCTTGTTCACCGTGTCTGCCTCCCCGGTGTCCAGAAGGCGCCTGGCTTCCACAACCTTGTGAAAAATTTCCGGCAAAACGGATGCCTCTACAATATAATAGTCCGGTGACTTTGCCATTTGATGAACACCTTCCTTGTTTTGTCCATTGCACGCGGTCATTTGTTTGTAGCCGAAGTATAGTGTAGCATATTTGCCACAGCGCCACAAGCGAAATTAAAAAAAAGAAACGCACGATTTTAAGTTCTAAAATGCCAAATTTCCTGTTACAATCCACAAAAGACCTTTCTCAGGCAAGCACAGCTTTTTTGATGAAACACTTTTTCGTCGATTCTCTTGTCTTTTCTCCCTCGAATGTGTTATAATAGTATAGAATCTGTGACGATATGGGTGGAATGACTGGGGCGGCGCGCGCAACCGAAAGGCGCGCTTCCAAGCACTCCCCTGCGGTGTCGGTCGCAGCTATGCGAGGAGGTGCCGGCCGGTGGCAAAGGCGCAGAATCAATCAATCGCCAGAAATAGCAAAGCCTTTCACGATTATTTCGTCGAGGAGCGCTATGAGGCAGGCATCGAGCTCTTTGGAACGGAAGTCAAATCCATCCGTTTGGGCGCCGTCAACCTGCGCGATGCCTTTTGCACGATTAAAGACGGACAGCTCACGCTCAACGGCATGCACATCAGCCCCTATGAAAAGGGGAATATCTTCAATCGCGAGCCGCGCCGGAGCCGCCGCCTGCTGATGCACCGGCGGGAAATTTTCCGCATGAACGCAAACGTGATGCAGGATGGGTACACGCTCATCCCGCTGAGCCTCTATTTCAAAGGGCCGCGGGTGAAGGTTGAAATCGGCCTTTGCAAAGGAAAAAAGCTCTATGATAAGCGCGCTGCAGACGCGCAGCGGGATGCCAAACGCGAGATGGACCGCGCCATGAAGCTGCGCTGAGTGCGCCTGAAGCTGCCCCTATTTTATTTCATCAAAGGAGAAGATACTGTTATGGCTCAAAACAATCCCATTGTCACCATCGAAATGGAGGGCGGCGGAACCATTCTTGCCGAGCTCTATCCGCAGGTCGCACCCAACACGGTCAATAATTTTCTCAGCCTGATCAAAAAAGGCTATTACAACGGTCTTGGATTCCACCGGGTGATTCCCGGCTTCATGGTGCAGGGCGGCTGCCCAAACGGCACCGGCACCGGCGGCCCCGGCTACTGCATCCCGGGTGAATTCCTCGCAAACCGTGTTGCAAATGACTTGGTCCACGAGCGCGGCGTGCTCTCCATGGCGCGCGCAATGGATCCGGACTCTGCAGGGAGCCAGTTTTTCATCATGGTGGAGAGCGCCCCGCATCTGGACGGACAGTATGCCGCCTTTGGAAAGGTCACAGAGGGCATGGACGTGGTGGATCAAATCGTCTCCGTCAAATGCGGCAGAAACGACAAGCCCAAAGAAGCGCAAGTGATGAAAAGCGTTACCGCGGAGACCTTTGGCGTTGACTATCCGGATCCGGCGACGGCAGACTAAAGCGCGGCACCAAGTGCAAGGGCACCCCAAGGGTGTAGCATCTACTAAACTGTTCCCCCCTTCTCAGGGGACTTAGCCATCCTCCTCTGGATGGCTCTATCTGGGGGCGTACTGGTTTCGACGGGGATGCGGAAGCAGGAATAGCGGGCGGATGCGCCTATCATCCTTAAAATGGGCAACAATAAATTAAAGAACAACGACAACGTAGTTCTCGCCGCGGCTTAACGCGGCCGTCCGGCCCGGTTGGACCACGACCCGGGTTTGGGCGTGATTTCAGTGGTGCACGTGACTGGAGTAAGCTTTGCCTCCGGCATGACAAATGAAGCTACCGAACCCCGGAGCATGGCGCGTTTGCGCCGGGATAAGGGAATCTAAAACAACCGCCTGCGCCCGGAGAAGTTCCTGTGAAAGTGTTTTCGGACGGGGGTTCAACTCCCCCCGCCTCCACCAAATCTAAACCTCGTTATTGATACAATGGCGAGAAGCGAAAAAGTCCAGTAATGCTGGGCTTTTTCGCATTTTAGAGAAAAACCTGCACCGTTTTTAGAAGCGTTTTTTATGTCTTTTTTGCACCTTTCCGTGTCTTAATGCACCAGAGGTTTCTCTGTACCCTGCCTTTCGTGTCATAGTTGGGGAATCGTGTCATAATGCACCAGACATGAATTTGCCCCGCTGCCAGCCGGTTTGCTCCGGAAGACGGCGGGGATTTTTTGTTTTGCTGATCGATGGCACAAAATAAAAATTGTCGCATTTGCAGTACTTGACAAGCGCAAAAAAGTTTGCTATTATTTGGTACGTACGTACGAACTAATTGGAAGCCGGAGGTGCACTATGCAACGAAAGACCGACAAAACAGGACCGTCCGAAAAAATTCTAAATACGGCATTTGAATGCCTTTCTACGAGGGGGTATGCCGCTGTAACAATGCGGAACATAGCTGATGAAGCTGGAGTTGCTTTGGGTCAAGTAACAT
>JAXGMZ010000002.1:327500-544772 GCA_040768225.1 Evtepia sp. | reverse complement strand
TCCTGAATCAGCTTATGGTGTTTAACTTTGTATTGGCTGTGACCTTTGCCTTACCGACTCGCTTCATATACTTCTCTACATCAAATAAATTTTTCTTATCGTAATCCTCCAAGAGCTTATAGTTCTTGTGCTTGGTGATATCAAATTTATCTGACAAGAATGGGCGGACCCCTCTTAACTGAAAGATGCATTTACCACCATCCATCACTGTTATTTCATCTTGGCTCATCAGCTCTTTCCCAACTTTCTGGTAGTTGAGACCAAAGGATTTTTGATTACTCCTTGTTTCCGATGTGTTATAAAGGTCAATGGTTTCTTTCCCCAGTGTTTCAGAGAGTTCTTTGAGTGTCGTTTTCTCTTTTCCACCAAGGAAGAGTGTGCTATCACAGTTACCAATAATGGTATCTGCATGATCCTTATAGATTGCTTTGAGCTGTGATTGAGATTGTAAGATGATACTCGCTGAAATTTCTCTTGAACGAATCGTTGCAATGAGCTTTTCAAACTTTGGAATTAATCCAATATTGGCAAACTCATCAAGCAGGAAACGAACATGAACAGGAAGTCTGCCACCATACACATCATCTGCCTTATCACATAGTAGGTTAAAGAGTTGAGAATACATGATGGATACCACGAAATTAAAGGTGTCATCCGTATCTGAAATAATGACAAAGAGTGCCGTCTTCTTATCCCCGATGGTATCAAGTGCCATTTCATCTTCACTCATCAGTTCCCTTAATTCTTCAATATCAAAGGGAGCGAGTCTTGCACCACATGAGATGAGAATGCTCTTTGCTGTTTTTCCTGCTGCAAGCTTGTATTTCTTGTACTGCTTCACGGCAAAATGGGTAGGGTGTTTCTTCTCTAAGGCTTCAAATAAGCGGTCGATTGGATTCATATAGCTTTCATCATCTTCACGAACCTCAGAAGCATCAATCATATCCAGAAGTGTCTTGAAGTTCTTTTCTTCCCTTGGAGCTTCATAGTAGATGTAGCCAATAAGGGCTGTGTAATACAACTTTTCCGCCTTGACCCAGAAGTCTTCACCCGCCTTTTCTCCTTCGCCCTTGGTATTAGCGATAATCGTTTGAACCAGTTTTAAGATGTCTTTTTCGCTTTTCAGATAAGCAAATGGATTGTACTTCATGCTTTTCTTAAAATTGATGGTATTGAGAATTTTTATCTCATAACCATGATTTTCAAGCATCTTTCCACACTCTAAGACAATCGTGCCTTTCGGGTCGGTCACCACATAGGAAGAATGCATTTGCATCAGATTCGGTTTTACGAAGAACCTTGTTTTTCCAGAACCTGAACCACCGATTACCAGTACATTCTTATTTCTGGCATATTTAGGATTGCTGGGTCTACCATTCATGGTTAGCCTTTCAGTATTTGTAAATAGCACATTATTATCGTACTTTTCATCGATATAGGGCTTGATATCTTTGGGCGTTCCCCATCTAGCAGATCCATATTCTTTTCCTTCTCGAAACTTCTTAGCTTTCTTACCTTTGGTGTAGACAATGAACTTCATAAGCCCAGCAACAGCTATGCCAATTAATAAGTCATTTGGATGAAAACTCGGAATAAATTTCATTGTTCCTAGCTCAAGTATTGCTGTCATAATGCGGTCAATGATATCGCCACCTCGGTAGGCTCTTACATGAGCTGAAAAGATATTACCGACATAGAAAAAGGCAAGATATGGAATGTTTACTTTCAGTAGTTTCTTCCAATCCTGCCCGATAAATACAGACTTTATATCTTGAAGTATTTTACTAATCAAAAGTGACATCACCTCCAATCAGAAGCAGAAAATGTTCCCGACCTTTTGGTGTTACCATGGTTTGGATACCGACCAAATCATTATAGAAGTTGTACCATTCTTTAATCTCGAAATAGCCCTTGTTCTTTTGTGTATAGGGGAGAAGCCTTTCATACCTATCTCGATAGATATATTTATTTTCCAGTAAAAACGCAATGAATTTATTTTGTGGAATTTTTAGCTCCTTTGCTGTGTTTCTTAGGTTCGTTAAAAGATTTTGACTCACTAGCTGATCATAGTAATCTGCTTTTGGTTTTAACTGCTCGATTACTTGTTCTTTTTCCTGAATTACCCTTTGAGCAACAAGGACTGCACTGGCAAGAATTTCTTCATTTGATTTATTTTCTTGATTTCCAATATAACCACCATGTTTTCGAATGCTTGGTAAAACTTCTTTCGTCACCCAGTGTTTAAAAGCTTTTGCACTCGGAAGCTTTGATAACAAAATCAAGCTATAAAGTCCTGATTCGTTGATAATGGTTACTCCTCTATTTGGTATATTTTCAAAAGTACCGTTTTGGTAGTTTTGAAATATGCACCGATCTTCTTCATCAACATGCCGATTTACATCTCTGCTACCATTTTTGTATCCCAGTAGTTCTGCGACTTCTTTTCCTATAAAGAAAAACTCACTATCAATTTCTATGACAGTGAGCTTTCCAAAATGTTGATTCTGAAATTGTTGTATTTGATTTTCTCTCATAGACTTTGCTCCTTTTGCTTATTTTTCACCTTATCCTTCGTGACAGTATCTTTCATCGCTTGTTTATATTTATCGATTGATTGAATCACAGAATCTTTCTTCGCTTCCTTTTTCTCAACAGTGGCTAAGGTATTACGAAATGCCTTTTCCATAACAGCCGTATCTTTCGCTTGAAAGAATACCGAGTGATTTCCTGTTTCCTTATCTTTCATCACTGAAAACTTCACTCCATTTTTATTGAGTTCTTTTTTCAGTTCCTTTAGGTCACAATCTTTAACCTCTAATTCTTCCAGTTGCCCCTTTTTCACCATATCTTTCATGGTGACTTCCTTTGAGGAACTTTTTAGATAACTATCAAGGCTCTGCTTCTGTTGGTCTAGCTTTTGCATGAGATCCTTTAACAGTTTTTGTATTCCCTTTGCAGTTACTTTTGCTGCTTGCATTTCCATGTGCAAGGTCTTATTACTAGTTTCTTCGTTAATCATGTTTATCACCTCCTACAAGAGCAACTCTCTTGATTCTTGTATTTTCTTTTTATGAATCTGTTCTCTGATATCTGCTCCACTCACTAGAACGGGAATACACATCTCTAGAACTCTGGAATAAATTCTCTTTAGCTCGATGCTTTCTGTGTGATTCTTGATATCTTCAAGACTTAAATTGGTAGTAATTATGGTTGGTAAGCCTTGTAAACTTCGACCATTGATGATGTTGTAGACTTGTTCTAAAGCGTATGGTGTATTTCTCTCAATCCCTAAATCATCAAGGATAAGAAGTGGTGTTCTGACCAGTGAATCAATATACCTGTTTTTATCTAGGTCGAATCCGCCTGACTGCAAGTCGTTGATAATCTGTGAGAAGTTTCTCATCTTACAGGTGATTTCATATTCTTCCATTACCGCATTTGCTATTGCTGCGGCCAAGTAGCTTTTTCCGCTACCAACTTCACCGAAAAAGAGTAGTCCAACATTCTTTTTGCGAACTTCATCAAATTTTTTGATGTAATTAGAGACAACACCGATTGTTTTCTCGTTACTTATAAGACATTTATCTATCGTGTAGTTTCTCTGCTTCGGGTTGGTAAAGCAAGTGTCTTTTAGTTGGTTCACCCGCATTATTCGCTCCCGTTCTTTCCATCTTTTTTCTTCTTCTTTTTCGCACTGGCACTGAATTCTAAAACACATCCAGGTCCCCATCATATTGACTACTTCGCCATTAATCTGTTCATGGCATGTGTTGCAATAGACGTTGCCGTTTTTCTCATAAGCTGTTTCTGGAGAGTAGTTAAAACTGGCTTCTCCCATTCTTATTTTCTTCATTTCACTCATCACAAGTGTTCTCCTTTGTCATAATCACCATAACTAAGTACGGTTGATTTCTTTTTGAATTTCTTTTCATCCTGTAAATACCAAGATAGAAGCGTTGCTTTATGGTTCTTATAGGTCTTTCCAGTTGAAGTCATATAGGCTGATAACCGATCTACCAAACCATCCAAGTCTTCAACAATGGTTCTTGAGAGTTCTTCATAATCTTCTTGAGTTAAGATGACATTTTCAAATAAGCCAAAAAGGGATGCGTCACTCCTCATATCATTCTTACTTAAATCAGGTTCACTAATATCTATATAGTTAGATTTTGATTTACCGCAGTCTGGACTTCTGTTTTTCAAAGTTCCATAGTTTTGATTTTCACTAGTCTGGACTTCTGTTTTTATGTGGGCTTGATTTTTGAAAATACTCATAAAGTTTTTCACGTAAATAATTGTTGGTTTTCCAAGACCTTGCCTTTTCCTCTCAATCAGTCCTATACCTTTATCCACGTCAAGCTCAGCTATAATCTTCGTTGCTTTTTGAGATTTGCATCTAAGCTTCTTCATGACCTCCTCCATTGTGAAATAGATATATACTCTTGAATGCTCATCAATCCAGCCATTCTTAAATGATAGGTTTATTCGGTTAAGCATCATGGAATACAAGACGATGGATTCCAAAGACAGACCCGAAAAATACTCATGTTCTAACAAGATGGTTGGTAGCTGAATGTAACGAAACTGATCGCCATCATTATTGTGGTAATATTCAAATTCCACGTCTTTTCTCCTTTCTTTTGGACATAAAAAAAGCGACTAGATTTTTATCTCTAATCGCTTATATATCCATATTTAATTTTCAATTCATAAGACCTACAACAAATTGGAAGTTATACTCTTATGCCGTTCGTTATAATTTGATAATCTTTCCATAATCGCTCATTCTGGCAGATGTTATAATTTTCATAGATTTGGTGTCTTTCGAGGTTTTTATAAAAAGAATTTTCCTTTCCTACATATACTCCTTCATCATATTTTGAAAAGAACTGCAACTGTTTTATGGTAATGTCAATAATTGTACCATTATCCATTACTAACCATGCATGACTCGTAGTGTTATTAGGGTCATTATCACGATATGTACCAGTTCCCTGTTTCGTATTAATTCCATATTCAGTATATAAATAATATGCTAAAAGATCACACGAATCATCGCAGCAGCCATAAGGAAAATTGCTCATTCTATCACGTCTATCAAATTCTCTATTATATTTTGCCTCCAATATCGCCGCATGAAAGGACACAGCAACACTATATATATCTTGATTTTTCATTTTTTCTCCAAATTCAATTTATTAAACCAGTTTGAATAATTTTATACGTTATTCAAAAACTCTGTAAGTGCTCTAATTTTTCCTTCTACATTTTTTTGTCGATCACTTATTCCGTTTTGACTCAGTGGCTCTATCTTCTTAATCAATTCCTTTTCTCTTACTTTTCTTTGCTTATTATCATCAATTTCTTCGATTACTCTAAATATCAATTTGATGCGTGAATCTCCAATTGTTTCATCTGTAAATCCCAAATATTCTGGATGCTTTTTCAACTCGTATAAATGCGATGCACAACGCACTATTGTAAAAACAGATTCGCCAATATAAAGAACCTTAGACTTTCCATTTTTAACAACACTAATTTCATATATGCCAGCACCTATAGATTTTATTAAATCATCTTGAAAAAAATCTATTTCTATTTTCAATGTGACAGATCCTCCCAACATTAATTCTAATTTATCTTAAATATTTATCTCATAAAGGGGGTACTGGTGTACTGCTTACAGCCCTCATTTCTTAGATAAAAGCTCTAAGCAGCACACCAATTTGTCGTTTTGTGACTTTGTGGAAGCTTCAAAACCCTATTAAATACAGTGTTTTTACCCCTTGTCACTATTATGACATCCTCCCCGGCAAAGGGGTCGAGGATGATGCCGCCCGGCTCCACAATTTTCACAATCTCCCGCATGACCTCCAGTGGCTTCTCGGTCTGGTGGCTTCGCTTGGCAAAGGCGGGCATGGCCTGACGGTACACGCCGGGCAGCACCGGCGCCTTGCGGTCCTGGGGCATATGACCGTTGCTGCCCCACACCACGAACTCCGCCTGCTGGCGAAAGCGGCCGCGCTGGGGGCGGCTGTTGGTCTTGTCCCATACCAGCACGCCGCGCCAAATCCAGCCCGCCCACTGGAGCGCGTCGGTCATGGAGGGCAATTGCCTCCAGTCGATGAACATACAGATGGGCGCGCCGGGGGCGCAGACACGCCGCGCCTCGGTGAGCCACTCGGCCATCCAGTGGGTCCAGCTCCGCTGGTCTTTGGCGTCACCCTCAAAATCGGGAAAGGGATTCTTGCCCTTCATGCTGGAATACTTAGCCCCGGTGGACTGCTGGCGGGCGTTCTGATCCGCCGCGCCGGATGCGTAGGGCGGGTCGGTGATGATGCCGCCGAACAGCCCGTCCGGGAACCGCGGCAGGATATGGAGCAGGTCGCCGTGGATGATGGCGGCGCCTGTGAAAACGGGATCGATAACAGAGTTCATGTAGTTTTCCTCCTGAAAAGTGAGAGCCGGACGTTACCGCTCCGGCCCGGATTTATGGGGTTTGTGCGCTTTGTTTTCCTTTTCCTGCACAGGCTTGGCCGCACGGATTTTCTCCACGACCGATTCTCGCGGAGCAGGCTCCCGCAGCTTGGCGAGCTTCTCTTTGGTCCATGTGGGGAGCAGGGATTCATCGACCACGCCGAGAATGTCGGCGCGATCCCAGCGCACGGATTCGCCCGAATAAAGCTCCTTGCAGAATACGGACTGCCCCCTTGCGTTGGGGGCGCAGCCAAAGCCGCCCTCCGCCAGCATGAGCTGGTAGGAGCCGGAGCGGTACTCCGGCGAGAGAATCTCCGCCTTGATCGCCACCACCTTGCCCCTCAGATCGGCATCCATGCCGCCCGGAACACAATCCTCAGCCTCCAGCCTGAAATCCACAAGAAGGGACCCCCGGTAGACGCGGCTGAGATCAATCCCGTCTAAAGCGGAATTGATCCTGCGGGTGAATTCCCGCATGGCTTTCAAATAATCCCTGTCCTCAAAGACCACCGTGTATTCCTCAATACCGAGGCCGGACACCCGCTCCCCGCGATACAGCCGATACTGGTGGTCTTTTTCTGCCACAATCTGCTCCGCGCCGTCAATCCGAATGGCGTGAAGCACCGCATAGCCGTCGATGATTCGCTTGTCCTCCATTACCGTTCCTCCCCGGATCTGGATTTTTCCGTATTTCGCTCCGGTGCGGGCTTCGCGGCGGCCTCAATGGTGCGGCTGGCCCACTTATTCATACCGGAAATGTCCTCTTTTTTGACGGCAAACTCCCGATGCTGCTGATACCACAGCCCGCCCCGGCTCTGCATGGCGTCGAGGGCGGTGAGTTGCTTTGCCCCCTCCGGCAGAAGCCGGAACACCTCCGCGTCGCCGTGCGCCAGCATTTCCCGTGCGGCGACGAGGGGGATTCTGAGCATATCGACCTGCGGGTTTTCCGCACGACCCATATAGGCGGCGTTCATCATGGAAAGCAGCTCATCCGGGGAAACCGTCTGGCCGGACTGCTCATGCTGTTCCCGGACATCTTCCAAATGCCGAAAAACCGAGCTGTGTGCTCCCGGCTCAAAGCGGCGCGTCCAGCTCTGGATTTGATCGCGGTCAGTAACGCTCATTCTATCCCACTGTTCCGGCGAGAAGGATACTTCCTCCCCGGATTTTTTTACCGCATCAATACCGGCAGGGTAAATATAGTGCTGAAGAATATCCTCCCGAAGCGTCTGAACATCCACCTCCACGGCAGGGCCCATCACATGGGGCTGATGGACATCGGTGATATGCAGTGCAAACGCCCTTGCTTTGATGAACTCGCTTGAAACGGTGAAATTGTGGAACTGTTCGGATTCATAGCGGTAGGCGTGAGCCGCTTCGGTGAGTACGATATGACGGTCGCTCATGAGCATGAGGTATTCGGAACTGCGCCGGGCTTCCAGCATGCTCAGATTGAGCGGGGCATCGGACAGGAAATCCCCGCCGAGGGCGTGTGCCTTAGCCAAGAAGTCCGTAAGATCGATGACTTCGGTTTTGAGGAACGCCGGCGCGGGAGCGGGAAAAATACGGTATTCCTGCGGGATATCTTCCGGCCCACGGTACGAATCCTTCCATTCGCCGCGCAGAACAAGATACCCGCGATCCATGAACACGCCGTTTTCCTCCTGGGCCACGCCACGCCCCAAAGCTTCCTCATTCACATACGCCTCCAGACGCAGGATGTGTTGTGCCAGCTCACGCTCCTCCGGGTTATCAGACTTCTCCAGCCGTTCAAATACCTCTGCGGTATTGTCCCTTGCCATTTCAATCTGGAACGTTCCGTACTGCTCAAAGCTGAAAGCGGGCTGCAGGTCGAAAAGATCGATGTTTTCTGTCAGATTGATGAGGTCTTTTACGCTCTCGCTGTAGCGCCTGCTCTCTAGGGCGGCAGAAAACAGCTCCGTCTGCCAATCCTTCATCCCGCTGACTTTGGTCGCAAGGTAGTTCAGTTCCTCCAGACTGAACGATTCATCCATACCGGAAAGCGCCTTTTGAAGCCCCGGAACCGGGGAGCGAACATCCCGAACGGCGATGTCCGCGCCGCCCTCCGCCCCGATTGCCTCCAGCCAGGGGCGCAGCTTCTCTGCGGTGGTTGGCAGGGGGATGGTAAAGCCGCCGATCCGCTCCTCTCCGGCATTTTCGATGTAGGCATTCATCACAGGGGCTTTCCCCGGCGTCTGCGGTTCCTCCGCAGGAGTAGGCGCCGGGGGCATAATGTCCATTTGCGGCGCGTCACGGTCAACGCCCAAGCGGTTGGGAAGATAATCCGAAAGCCATGTGCCGCCAAAGGTGTCGTGGCTGGCAATCCGCCAGATTGCCAGCTTGCCGACGTCCAGCTTCACATCCTCCATGCTGAACAGGATGTTGGTGAGGCCGTCATGCTCGAACACATACACATCCTGAAAAGCCGCACCCTCCAGCAGAATCCCTTCCCGCATGAGCAGCTCATTGACGCCATCCAGCCATTCCTGCGGATCGCCACCGCAGCCCTGCAAAATCAGTCCCTCGGTATCGGTCATGTTCCGCAGCTCATCGATTGTGATATGCTTCATGCCAGGTCCTCCTCAAAATCTCCGTAAAAATTCGTAAACGGGTAAATCCCGCAGCCACGCAGGATATCATAGAGGAAACGCCGCCCCTTCTGCGTCCAGTAGGTGTGAACGACGCCGACGCCCTTGGGTGTGCAGAAGGTCTGCGATTTGGTGTATCCCTTATTTTGATACCGGCTGTAGAGCAGCCACGCCCCACCGAGCCTATACTGGATGCCGAGATGATGGAGCAGGCGGTTGAACGCCATTGCGGTCATGCCGTAATCCTTGGCGATGATGCTGACCGGCACGACCCCGCCGCTCATGAGGACGCGGTCGCAATACCGGGCTTTGGATGAGAGGTTCTGTACCTGACCCCACAGGGCGTCGGTTTTATTCTTTTCAGCCTGAAGTCTCTGGAGAAGCTCAAAGGCGTATTCCTGACTTTTGATAGCGTCCTCCAGCACCATGTCGGTGAGGTAGGCCCCGTGCTTGCGGATGGTGGGTAAAATTTCGGAAGTGACCCAGCGTTTGAATCTCTTGGCAGAGGGGAGCTTGCTGGAGAGAATGAGGGCATACAGGCCGGATTCGTTGATGATGGTTACACCGCGGTTATTGATTTCGGAAGTACCGTTTCGGTAGTTCCGGCGATCCTCAGCATCCACATGCCGGTTGATATCCCGGCTGCCGTTGCCGTAGCCCAAAATATCGGTCACATCCTTGCCCACGAACCACGGCTGGTCGTCAAGCTCCAAAACTCTGACTTTTCCAAACTCCTTGTTCTCGAAAATCTGTAACTGGTTATTCATGGTGAGCCTCCTGTCATAATTAAATAGAAAAAGCCGCCTCCCGGCGGCTGCGGTGTTTTTGCTCTTTCTCCCGCTGAACATCTTGGAGCAGGAGGTCGTTATAGTCGTTGGCGCCCCTGTGGGGTGGATTTACCGACACGCGGATGCGAGAGAATCGGACATCGGCGGCAAGCCGGGTTTTGATTTTCCGGGCGGCGGTGATACCGGCCGCATCGTTGTCCAGATGCAGGACGATGCGAGTGATATGCGGATTGCGCTCCAGAAAAGCTACGAGGGCAACGTCTGAGGTGCCGCCAAGCGAAAGACTGTGCCCATCCCAGCACCAGCTGCCCCGCTGCTGGAGCGTGGCGTGGGAGAGGGCGTCAATGGGTGCCTCAAACACGGCCAAGTGGCGGCTACCCGGATTTTGAGCAGGGATGTGGAAATTAAAGCGTTTGTCGCTCCCGGCCTTATCCTGTTTGAAATCGCTGGAGAGTCCGCGCATGGCGGCAAATTTGATTGCCCCGGTTTCGTCCTTCCCGGCAAACACACAGACCGGCGTGTTGTGGTAATCGCTTTGGGGATTATAATAGCGGCTCTCATACAGGATGCCGGATTGAATGCATCGCCGAATGACCTCCGGGCTGATGCCCCGGCTTTGCAGATAGGACACCGCGCCTGTGGCATAGCGGCAGGGCCTCGGGGGATAGAAAGTCCATTTGGGGGTTGGCGGTCGCAATTTCGCTTCCGCTTGGCAGGCTTTTGCGGTTTCCGCCCATTCTCCAGTCAGGTGCTCCACCGCCGCCACGAAGCCCATGCCCCGTACCTTCATGAGATAATCCAGCGCGGACACGCCTCCGACCTGGCCCCGATTCCACCGCCACTTACCGTTGGAAATGACCAGACTGCCGTGGGTGACGGTGGTAAAACGCCCCGGGCCGTCCGGCTTAAGCTCCCCAGGCTCATACGCCTGCAGATAGGACAGCAGATCAAGCTCACGCGCTCTCGCAACCTGTTCCTCACTTACGCCGGGCATTCCAACCCCCATCTTTGGATTAGGAGCAGCGCCGGCCTGTGATAGGTCGCGCAGCCCTCCGCGTGGCGGACGGCATTGCGGAACGCACGGTCATGGCGCAAGTCGTCCAGATTGTCCAGGATGTATGGGCAGTGCCGGTGAGGGCAGCGGGGCTTGCCCTCAAGGTCGGCGCAATAAACGCAGTCGAGATGTTCGTATTTGTATCGAAAAGACATGGGTTCCTCCTTCCTGTAAAACGGGCTATCTGCTCTGGTGAAATAGCACGCCTCCTTGTAGACAAAACAAAAAAGCGGCGGGAGCCGCCGCCACCGATCTGGTGACAGCAGCTCCCGCCGCTTTTTTCATGATAGATTTCTGCACGAACATTGCCAGTAGGTCGTGCAAGGTTGCAAGATTTTCGGGGAGCTGGCAACCTTGAAAAACCCGCGGTTTCCCAAGGATTTCGCCCCGAAAACCGTCAAGGTTGCAAGATTGCCAGGGTATCCGCTTAACGCTCTCGTGTCCGCTTCAACGCAGCCTTGAGCGCATGAACCGTTTCGCTGATAATCTGTCGTTCCCCGGCGGTGCAGTCGGATAAATCGCCTTCCTTCAACAACGCCTTTTCCGTTCGTTTGACACCGATTTTCTCATAAAAGATATCGTCCAAAGTCAAATCCAACGCGTCGGCGATTTGCAAGTAGGTACTCACACTGCCACGCTCACGCCCGGTCTCCAGCAGGCTCCAATACTGGCCCGTGATGTCTGTGCGCTCCGCCGCCTTTTCCTGTGTCAGCCCAAGCCGCTGCCTTGCGGCCCGGATGCGTCCTCCCACGATTTTGAGGTCGATTTCATAATTTTTCTCCATGTTCCAATGCTCCTATCATAGTTTTTTGAGCATGGCTATTTGTTTGGCCATGCCTCACCATGATAGAATCGAACATGAATATATAGTGGAGGGAGTTGTACGAATGGGCAGGGACTATCAAACGGAAATGCCCATTCGGTACTTTTCAGAAGTCACAGCCCGTAAGGTGGACTGGCTTTGGTATCCGTACATTCCATTTGGCAAGATTTCAGTGATACAGGGCGATCCCGGCGACGGCAAGACGACGTTTATCCTGAATGTGGCGGCTTTGCTGTCCAAGGGACTGTCCATGCCTAGTCTGGACTCCGCTGGTTCCTCTGGCGGCGTCATATATCAAAGCGCGGAAGATGGCGCCGAGGATACGTTGAAGCCGCGATTGGTGAGTGCGGGCGCCGACTGCGCTCAGATTGCGTTTATCGATGACTCCGAATGCGGATTAACGCTGAACGATGCCCGGATAGAGGACGCAATCAAAGAAACAAAAGCGCGGTTGTTGGTGCTTGACCCCTTGCAGGCATATTTAGGAGATGGCAATGAACTGAACCGTGCCGATGGCGTTCGTCCGATGCTTAAGCAGCTTGCGTCCGTTGCCGAGCGCACAGGATGCGCTATTGTTATGGTGGGGCATATGAACAAGGCAAGCGGTTCAAAAAGCATCTATCGCGGGCTTGGCTCCATCGATATTACGGCCGTCGCCCGAAGCGTTCTACTGGTGGGCAGGATTAAAAACGACCCATCTGTGCGCGTGATGGCACAAGTCAAAAACAGCCTTGCCCCGGAGGGCAGGCCCATTGCGTTTGAAATTCACGAGGATTCCAGCGTACATTGGATTGGGGAATACGATATTACTGTGGACGAGCTATTAAATGGAGATAGCGACGCCTCATCCGACAGCGGCAAAGTTCCGATGGTCATGGAAAAACTCACCGAGTTGCTCAATGACGGAGCGGTTCCATGTGTACAGATTCATGAACTGTTCCGGGAGATGGATGTGGGTAAGCGCACAGTGGACCGCGCAAAAAAATCCCTTGGCGTTCAATCCGTCAAGCGTGCTGACGGCTGGTATTGGAGGTTGTGAAGGAGGCCGTCATGGCAAATACGGCGCGAAAAAGAATCATTTCCGAGGTCGATCCAAAGTACAACAGCAAGGATTGGCGGCAGAAGAAGCTGCGCGTGGCCGCCTATGCACGGGTGTCAACCGATAGCAAGGACCAGGAGAACAGCCTGAAAAACCAGCGGGAGTATTATGAGAAGTTCATCCCACAACATCCGAATTGGGAGTACATCGGCATATTTTTTGACGACGGCATCAGCGGTACAAGCGTCCGAAATCGAACCGGCTTCCGGGAAATGATTGAAGCCTGCCGTGCCGGGAGCATTGACCTGATTGTCATAAAGGATGTATCCCGCTTTGCCCGCAATACAACGGACTGCCTGAACACGGTGCAGGAGCTGCTGACATTGGACCCGCCTGTGGGTATCTATTTTGAAAATAACAACTTGAACACGCTGGAAGCCGGTAACAAGGTCATTCTAACGGTGCTTGCCATGTTTGCGGAGCTTGACAGTGAGCTGAAATCCGGGTCGGTGAAGTTTGGGCTTCAGGTTATCTTTGACCGGGGCGACTATCTCTGCCCAACGCAAAATCTGCTGGGTTATCAAAAAGACGGAAAATACCGCATGGTGATCGAGCCGCAGGGAGCAAGGACGGTTCGTCTCATCTATGACCTGTTTTTGTCCGGGTACTCGAAAAAGGGAATCGCCGATATACTGACCGAACTCGCGCTTCCCACGGCAAAGGGCAACCTGGAATGGTCTTCTGCCGCCGTTGCCGGGATTTGCCGCAATGAACGCTACTGCGGCGATATCATCATGCAAAAAAGCTACACCGTCAGCTTTCTGACTCACCAGACAAGACGGAATATCGGACAGCGGCGGCTCTATTATGAGCCGGAGCATCACGAAGGGATCGTATCGCGAGAAGAACACGCTCGGGCGCTCCTGCTGTTAAAGGCAAACCACGCGTCCCCCTTCTTCAATCACGAATACGAAATCAGGATCATAAGGCGCGGCTTGCTGGCTGGATTCATCCCGATGAATCCAGCGTTTGGAGGCTATGACGCAGGGCACTATCTTGGAGCGCTGGTCATGGCGCGTATCCGTCAGGTGGATATCCGGGCGGAAGTCGCCTACATTATGGGCGCAAAGCGTGTGCGCCGGGAATTGTTTGGCGGCAAGGATACGGCGACGGTCACCATCTCCCGCCAGGGGCTTTGCTTCAACGCAAGCTGTGCTTCCTTGCTGAAACACACGGATTATGCTGAAATTCTCTTCCATCCCGGTGAGAGGTTGCTGGCGGTGCGCGGTTGTACAAAACGAAATAAAAATGCCGTAGGCTGGAGCAGCCGTTTGATCCCGGCAAAAGAACTGTCCCGCGTACTGTTTGATCTCATGGGGTGGAAGGATAGCTGGAAATATAAAAGCACGGCAAACTGCTTTTCAAAGAACGATGAGCAGGTACTGCTCTTTGATCTTAGCTGCTGTGAATTCCATTTGCCGCCGGGTGAACAGGGTGAGCGTCCGATCAGAGCGGTTCCTTCCGATTGGCTGGCAGGCTTCGGGGAAGCCCTGCCGGAATACATGATGCTTTGCAGAAGGGCTTTGGCAAACGTACTGGACGATTGGAGCATCGGCGCATCCGCCACCGCCGTGCCGGGCTTTTCTAGCGGTGTGAAGCCGCTCACCCGCAAGGAAGCGGAAAGACGAATCGCGGAAATGGGAGGTACGAATGGATAGCACCGAACAATTAGGACTTGATCTCATGACCGAAACCGGCAAAAAAAGCCGGGGCGGCTTAAGCGATTACAGCGAGCTGAAAAAAGAGAGCGTACAGCGAGTGCGCGGCGATTTTCTCTCCCCCATATTTAAGCCGAAAATCACCTTTGCCATTGACAGCGTCACCTTCAATATGTCCTGTGTCAACCTGTTCCCGGAGCATCAGCATATTGTCATCAATATTGATGAAGAAAACCAGCGCATTATTATTGAACCCAGCCAGGATTATGACCGGGATTCGCTCAAATTTGCAACCTTCAATCTGAAGCAGGAAAAGAACAACCCGCGCAAGTGCATGGCGAGGATATTTTGCAGCATGGTTTACGATATGATGGGCTGGAACCGCGCCGCCAAATACCGATGCATGGCAATCTATCAGGAACTGGGCAACAAAAGAGTCATCGTTTTCAATTTGGACGAGTGCCTGCAGGTTTTCACCGAAGTGATCGAATCGGCGAGCGGCAAGAAAAAACGCAATACCATAATCAATATGCCGGAGGATTGGAAAGGGCGGTTTGGCTACACGCTGGAGGAATTGGACACCAAGTATAAGGTGGATACCGCCAGCACCTTCATCACGATTGATCACAAGACCGGGGAGCGGCACAATGCCCAAATCAGCGCTAAGCTGCCTACCCCGGAAGAACTGATGCACCGCCCCTACGGAGGAATCAGGATGAACGCGGAGGATGGCGATGAAAACGAATAATCTATCAATTCGGGTTTGCATGAAAAGCAAGAGGATTTTTCTCCCACGCCGGATGATTGGACTGCTGGGAAACCCCACGCACCTCAGCTTCTGGTATGATGAGGAAAATGGGAATCTTCTGATCTCTGCCGCGTCAAAGGAGGATCTGGATGCGTATGAAATTCCGCCCGCTTATTGGGTAAGAACAAAAAACTCCTGTGCGATGGCGCGCATCGCATTTCTGAAAGCCCTGCAATACCGCCTTGGGTGGAAGGATGATGGGCGGTATTCTTTCGAGGGAATCTTGACCAAATCGGGTGAAATCCCGGCTGCCGTATTTCGGATGACAGAAGAAATGACAACAGATCAATAGGAACAGAGGGCGAAAGATTCCCCCTGTTCCTATCATACTGCGATTTTGTGTCGCTAACAAGCCGTAATCCTATCTCATGGCAACGCTTTTGTCGTAAATAGAACACCTCTCTTTCCAAAGGGCTGAATTCTCCGGTGAATTTCGTTGGGAAAAGAGCGAAAATCAGACTCGAATTCCTGAAAACCCTGATTCCATGCGGGTTTCCCCTTTGTCGTAATTATACCGTATGGGCATAATTAAAGCCCAAAAAAGATGTCCTGCGGTGAAAACCGCAGGACATCGGGCTTTTTCGGGGGTTTTTACCTCAAAAAGACCCGTCAAAATGAAGCTCAATTTTGGGGATGTCATTTCAGTGGTTTTTATCCCCCTTGGTATTTGAACTCACACGGAATGGTCTTTTACACGCAATGACACAAGCCGGATATATCTCAATAAATTGAAAAACAAATTGATGAATACAGGTAGCGCCCTTTTTCCTACTTCCCACAAAGCCAGTGTTTATGCGGCTTTGCGAGGTTCTGGCAAAAAGGGCGCCACTTTTATATATAAGCCCAAGGCACTGATTTCAGAAACGAAGTCGGTGCCTTTTTTCATTTAACGAAGAATGGGAGGCGAATAAACCAATTCAAACAAATATGGCAATACCTTTTACCGCAAAATCAAGTAGCGCCCTTTTTATAGTCCCAAAACCAAAATCAATATGCGAACACTAAGAGCGGTCGAATTTGAGGAAATATCCTCGATTTGACCGCTCTTTTTTGTTTGCAGGAAAGGACAAAGATGACGATACAATACAAGCGAAATCGATCCCCTGCTTGCTATTACGAAATGAGTCCCAGCTCGGGGGAAAAGGCAGAACCAATCCAGCGCCCTTGCGGCCTATTTAAAAGCTGTGGAGCTTGCCCATACGCTACCCACGGTTTTCTTTGCTATAGCCGTGAGGGAGATTGCCTGAAAACAGATATGGAGAAAATAAGCAGGAGGAAAAAATCATGCGCACAATAATTCAACTGAATCACGGAGAAAATTACAGAAACCTCTCGTTGCCCTGCACAGAACAGGAGCTACAGATTTTCTGCGACAGCCTTGGGATTCCCAATGATGCGGTCGCACAAGTTCATGCGGACCATTCTCATAACAACCCTCAAGTGGAAGATCTTCTTGCGGGTAAGGAAGTACGCTTGGATGAACTGAACTTCCTTATGAAGCGGCTGGACAGCTTCGATGAGGGTGAGATGAATACCTTTTATGCGACAGCTCGTGGACAGAAGCTATCCAGTCTAAAGGATATGATTAACCTTACCTTTAACACCCACTGCTACAGCCTTGTAGACGATTTCAGCGACCTTGACCGCCTTGGCAAGAACTTGTACCTGAACCTCATGGGCAGCGTTCCAACCAAAGAATTCAAGGAATTTGACGGCAATGCGTATGTGGAAAAAATAATGGCAGAAAATCCGCAGCCGCTGGTCACGCCCTACGGTCTTATTTATGAAAACGGAAATCTGCCGCAGCATACTGTATTACAGCTACAACTGACTGGAGGATGTGAAGTGGAACCGAAAATCATCAGAGAAAAAACAGTATGCTTTACCGGGCATCGAAGCGAAAAGCTCCCCAAAGGCGAAGCGTTAGAAAAACTGCGCCAGCGTCTGGAAAATGAAATCGAAAGGGCGATACAGGACGGATACGACACCTTCTTGTTCGGCGGTGCTTACGGCTTTGACCTCATGGCGGCAGAGGAAGTCATCAAAAAGAAATCGATGATTGACCTGCAAAATCCACGGCGGATTCGGCTGTGGGCGATTATCCCCTTTGAGGAACAAGCTGTGCGCTTTTCCGTGGTATATCATGAGCGGTACTATGAAATCATGCCCAAGTGTGACGAGGTTATCACACTGAACACTCGCTACAGCAGCCAGTGCTAACCCAAACGGCGGGTATGAAATGGTCTCCGGTCATCGCCGACTTCACGCCTGTGGGCTGGCGGGGCTTGAAGAAATCCCGGTCATCGTAAGAAATCTAACAGACGACGAGGCGGTAATCCTCATGGTAGACAGCAATCTTCAGCGAGAGACGATACTTCCGAGCGAACGAGCGGCGGCATACAAGATGAAGCTTGATGCACTCAAGCACCAAGGAAAGCGCGTTGATTTAACTTGTGACCAAGTTGGGCACAAGTTGGATTCTAAGAAAAGCGTTCAGAAGGTTGCCGAAGACGCAGGAGAAAGCAAAACTCAAGTTCAACGTTTTATCCGTCTCAACGAGCTTCTTCCAGAAATCCGCGAGAAAGTAGACACCAAAGAAATCGCGTTCAGCCCCTCTGTTGAGCTGTCCTATCTCAAACCCGCCGAGCAAAAGCAGTTCCTCGACGCTATGGACTACTCGCAGGCTACGCCGTCGCTCTCTCAGGCGCAGCGACTAAAAAAGCTTACACCAAGCGGTAAGCCCGCACTGCTAAAGCCGATGAACAGAGGGATGGATGAGCAGGAGCAAAATGGTGTCACCGTGCCCAATAAAGCGGCCATGCAGTTTGCGCCGATGCCGCGGAAGCGCCCCAGTATCTTCTTGCTTCGCTCGGGCGGGAAATAGCTTTGGATATAGGAGATGCCGTAGATCAGCACGCAGAGCAGCGCCACAATTTTAATCACGTCGTAGATGAAAAAGTGGACGCTGCCCCCGAGCCTTGATGTAATATCAAGCCCAAGAAGAGCAGACCACTCAATCGGTCTGCCCTTCCAAAACTGCTTCACCGATTCATGTAGTCCTCGCCGAGTCGCTCAATGTTCTTATAGTGATTTATAACCCAATCGGCATCCTCCCCACTTTCCTGCGCGCGCATAGCCTCGTCTTGTGTAATTTCAAAGGTTTTATATTCATCAACGATACCGCCTGCATCAAATGTTAAAAAATACCTTCCTTCTTGCTTGTGGATTTCTACTCCATACCCGCTAAAAATCAGTTCCATACGATTCTCTCCTTAATCGATTGTTCTCACAATATAATCCCCTACGTTAACAGGGTCAATCACTGCCTCCATAATCCCACCATTGGTATACCCGCCGGGGATCCACTGTGCATTTGTTCCCCATTCGTTTCCGCTTGGCATTCGCAAGCCTGTAGGATTCGGTACATCGATTCTGACAGGATGTGTCCCTAAATCACCAGAAGCAAAGAGGGGCAGACCACTCAATCGGTCTGCCCCTCCAAAACTGCTTCACCGATTCATGTAATCCTCGCCAAAAAGCTCAATGTTCTGGTGGTGGATGATAATTCGTTCGGCGGCCTCTTCACTTTCCTGCGCGCGCATAGCTTCTTCTTCGGTGACCTCAATTTCTCTAATCGTCCCGAAATGATCCCCCGAATCATACCGAATGGTGTAGATGCCATTGTGTTCGAAAATTTCCATGGAATCGTCTTTATAAATAAGCATTAAAATACTCCTTTCTACCATATTGAGCTTACCATATACTGCCCCGGGCTCGGGGAATCAATCACTGCTTCCATAATCCCACCGCTGGTATAGCCGCCGGGGACCCATTGCGGATTTGTGCCCGGTTCATTCCCGCTTGGCATTCGCAAGCCTGTAGGATTCGGTACATCGATTCTGACAGGATGTGTCCCTAAATCACCAGAAGCAAAGAGGGGCAGACCACTCAATCGGTCTGCCCCTCCAAAACTGCTTCACCGATTCATGTAATCCTCGCCGAGTCGCTCAATATTTCGACGATGAATAATCACCCAATAGGCAGCATCTTCACTTTCCTGCGCGCGCATAGCTTCTTCTTCGGTGACCTCAATTTCTCTAATCGTCCCGAAATGATCCCCCGAATCATACCGAATGGTGTAGATGCCATTGTGTTCGAAAATTTCCATGGAATCGTCTTTATAAATAAGCATTAAAATACTCCTTTCTACCATATTGAGCTTACCATATACTGCCCCGGGCTCGGGGAATCAATCACTGCTTCTATAACGCCGCCGCTGGTATACCCGCCGGGGATCCACTGTGCATTTGTTCCCCATTCGTTTCCGCTTGGCATTCGCAAGCCTGTAGGATTCGGTACATCGATTCTGATAGGCTGTGTCCCTAAATCACCAGAAGGAAGGAGGGGCAGACCACTCAACCGGTCTGCCCCTCCAAAACTGCTTCACCGATTCATGTAATCCTCGCCGAGTCGCTCAATATTTCGACGATGAATAATCACCCAATAGGCAGCATCTTCACTTTCCTGCGCGCGCATAGCTTCTTCTTCGGTGACCTCAATTTCTCTAATCGTCCCGAAATGATCCCCCGAATCATACCGAATGGTGTAGATGCCATTGTGTTCGAAAATTTCCATGGAATCGTCTTTATAAATAAGCATTAAAATACTCCTTTCTACCATATTGAGCTTACCATATACTGCCCCGGGCTCGGGGAATCAATCACTGCTTCCATAACGCCGCCGCTGGTATAGCCGCCGGGGATCCACTGTGCATTTGCTCCCGCCTCGTTTCCGCTTGGCATGCGCAAGCCTGTAGAATTCGGTACATCGATTCTGACAGGATGTGTCCCTAAATCACCAGAAGCAAAGAGGGGCAGACCACTCAATCGGTCTGCCCCTCCAAAACTGCTTCACCGATTCATGTAATCCTCGCCAAACTCCTCAATATTTTGATGATGAATAATCACCCAATAGGCAGCATTATCACTTTCCTGAGCCCGCATAGCTTCTTCTTCGGTGACCTCTGTCTCTCTGATTTTTCCGCCAATATCTCCAGAATCATACCGGATAGTGTAGGTACCCTCGTGCTCAAGGATTTCCAACCAATCATTTTTATATATTGTTTTCATAAAAATATCCTTTCTACCAAATTGGGTTTATAATATATTGTCCGGGGCTCGGGGAATCAATCACTGCTTCCACAACGCCGCCGCTGGTATAGCCGCCGGGGACCCACTGTGCATTTGTTCCTCTCTCGTTTCCGCTTGGCATGCGCAAGCCTGTAGAATTCGGTACATCGATTCTGACAGGATGTGTCCCTAAATCACCAGAAGCAAAGAGGGGCAGACCACTCAATCGGTCTGCCCCTCCAAAACTGTTTCACCGATTCATGTAATCCTCGCCAAAATCTTCGATGTTTCGATGGTGGATAATAATTCTATCGGCATCCTCCCCACTTTCCTGCGCGCGCATGGCCTCGTCTTGTGTAATTTCAAAGGTTTTATATTCATCGACGATACCACCTGCATCAAACGTTAAAAAATATCTTTCTTCTTGTTTGTGGATTTCTACTCCATACCCGCTAAAAATCAGTTCCATACGATTCTCTCCTTAATCGATTGTTCTCACAATATAATCCCCTACGTTAACAGGGTCAATGACTGCCTCCATAATCCCACCATTGGTATACCCGCCGGGAATCCATTGCGGGTTTGCCCCCGCCTCGTTTCCGCTTGGCATGCGCAAGCCTGTTGGATTTGGTATATCAATTCTGATAGGCTGGTTTCCCAAATAGCCAGTTGGAAAGCCCAGAAGTTCCTCAAGCTTTGAAATATCTCCCGCTGCCTGCCTGATTAAGTCATCCGCTAGGGAAGATGGCATAATGAAGGTGCCGCTTGACGCACCAATTGTTCCATTAGGTACCGTTTTCATTATTTTTGTACCTCCTCCCCGGAACTGTGAAAGATGACTATTGATATAACTGCTGCTCAGATAAGTGGACGGGTCTGGACGTTGTCCCCTCTGCATCCGCAGGATATCATCAATCTGCCTTCTCGTTAGCCCGCTCGCGCGCCCCCGCGCCAAATCATCCAACGCACTGCGGAGAAACTCATCTGCGGAGGAAAAAGCGCTATGAAGCGTGCTTCTCGCCAAGCCAAAGAGAGACAGAATCCCAGCCGCGCCAAGGATATCCGCCAGATGCCCCGGCGACCAGTGCTCTTCGGGATTGAACACGCCATAGATCGCGTCCACAAGGCCTAGGGTAAGGAGATTGGCTCCCGTCAATACACCCGGCTCGTTGAAGAACGCAGCGCCCCGGCGCGAAAGCTCGGAAAGCACCGCGCTGGCAAGCCCGAAAACGGTTGCGTCCGCGAACCGCAAGGTGCCAAGCAGAATGTTTTCCTCCGCCAGCTCAGCTGCATGCGCAAACAGATCCCTGCCCCGCTGGAAAAAAGCTTCGAGCAAAGTGAGGGAGGAATGAAGGATTTTGGAGAAGGCAGCTGTGGCATCCCCTCCAAGCTCTCCCAGTGCCGCCTCAGCATTGTTACCCATCTCTTCCATGAGGCGGAAAAGCTCCCGATACACGCCCTGCAGCTTCGGATCCAGTCCTAAAATCGGCATCTCCGCGCGGGGATCCAAGCGGCTTAGGGCATCAGGGTTGATCCCGAAGGAGACAAAACGGGGATCCAAGATGAAAATCCCAGCGCCCCCCAGCCCGTCCAGGGCCCGCTGGAGACGCAGGAGCATATCCTCCCGATTGGGACTATTATACTGCCGCAGGCCCGTCCTGTCCAGCGCCACGAGGCTGCAGCGGCAGTTCGGGTGCAGGGGCGGGATCATTCCTCCCCGCGCCAAGTCCTCTTTGCCAAACAGCCGGCCGTGGAGCCGCTCACATTGCTCACAGGTGTGATCGCCCTTTTCGCTGATAAAAAGATAGGATTCCTCCGGCCGCTCTTCCAGAATGCTCAGATACTGCTGGAGAATCGCGCCGTGCACCACTTGGATGTTGTGGAGCCGGTCCGTCTGACTGAGTAGGTCGCCGTGAAAATCAACGAGCGCCAACCCGGGGCTTTCCGGATGGGTTTGGCTTGCTTGCTGTGCAGATTGAGTCAGCAGGGTTGGCGCTGTTCGCTGATAGCTTGCTATGCTCTGGAGAAAGCCCTTGGAAAGGCCCTCCGGAATGCGCCTGTCTATCTGCAATTTGTCCGTATGCTTCCGAACGACCTGAGCAAGTAATCGCTCCAGATCAGCGACTTTTTCTCCCTCAAGGCTCTTAAGATGCTTGCAGGGATTAACTGACATCGCATCCCTGCAGCCCGATTCCGGGGGCTGAGCTGTCTTCACATAACCTGCGCTTTGCTTCACATACATAACATACCGCCCTTTTAGAGTCTTTACCTCATCATGTAAAGGGGGCTTATGAAGCAGCTTTGCGTACACTTAATTTCAAAATAAGTTTAAGAATCTCGACAATTCATTCACTGAAGATTTCAAACGTATGCGGGTTCAAGTCACCCGCTTAAAGTAATATGATATCCAGAATTGACATTACCACCATTAAAAACCCCTGCAGCTATTGTGTTTCAGCACGAATCAAGCCTCTTCAGATTTGGTTGACCGCACATTTGACTGCACTTTCAAAACAAATCATACAGAATGTTTTCTAGGGTTCCGCAATCAGAGGATTGGTCTGGTCCGAGAGGAAACTCGCAGCAGCGCTGTGCCACGGAAGGATAAAAGCCTGGGAGAAATTGTGTTACAATTTCTCCCAGGCTTTTTATAATTTTAAGTAAGGAGTTCGTTAGGATGATGAAACATTGGATTACGCTATTGCTTGCAGCCATTTTAGAGGTCGCTTGGGTCATCGGTTTAGCCCACGCATATAGTGTTTGGACTTGGTCCATAACAGTGATTCTGATTATACTGAGCAATTATCTTATGATAACGGTAGCACAACTACTCCCCACGGGGACTGTTTATACCGTTTTCGTTGGCTTAGGTGCTGGGGGCACTGTGCTTGCGGAACTTCTATTCTTTGGGGAGGCATTCAAGCTGACAAAGATCGTCCTCATCGCCCTGCTCTTATCGGGAGTGATGGGACTGAAATCCCTTACAGATCGTGAAGGTGATCAGAAGATAGAAGGGAGTTGTTTTTGATGGCCTGGGCTGCTCTAATCCTCGCAGGTTTATTTGAGACCTTTGCCGTAGCCATGATCAATCGGTTTTCGCTCAACAGAAATGCCCAAAGCATTCTTCTGATGATACTAGGGCTCAGCGCGGCACTTGTCCTTCTGAGTTATTCGCTGCAAACAGTTCCAATGGGGACAGGGTATGCAGTCTGGACAGGCATTAGTGTGATCGGCAGCTCTTTCATTGGGATGATTTATTTCGGGGAGTCAAAAAGCCCGAAAAGAATCTTCTTCATCCTCTTAATCCTATCTTCTGCAATTGGTTTAAAATTACTTTCATAGAAATTTGCTCTCTTGAGACAACTAAACTAATTTTATATAGACTTGATTCCCACCCGCACTCCCCTTGATTCCCTATTCACTTCTTGTCGGCATAGGCAAAACGAAAATCGAAGATATATACGATCATCTCCAAGCGACTGAGCATAAGGAAGCCCCCTCCGGTTTGACATTCCCGCTTGAATATGCTATATTTTCCCCTAACGCGAAACGAGATACGCCGCAGTTTCAGCCCCTGCGGGGGTAGGGCTTTCTGCCGCGTCAATTTGGGCGCACAATCCAGCATCATGAAACTTTATTGTGCCTGCAGCCTTCAACGGAAGGAAGCGCAGCGCCCCACAATATGAGTGCGCAGGCGAGGGGGCTGTTGGTCGTATGCCCGCTGCATCACTTTGACCTGCATAGCATTGTTTTGCGGGGAAATGCTAGTGAGGCGCCCCCGGCTTTCGTCTCTTCCTGAGGTGTCCGCTTGCGCTTACAGGGCGCTGCCGCCGCGCCGGCTCAACCATAGATGAAGAGACTCCCGTTTTCATATGCACCAAACCACCCAATAACGGTCTGTTATGGTGGTTTTTTATGTTGTATCTCAAAATGACCCAAGCGCAGCTCCGCGAGGGGCAATGCTCGCGCTTTTATAGCGGGGCTGCGCACGAAACAGACCACGATTCGCAGGCAAATTCTTTCCCTTCCAGCACTCTTGCTGCGCCTGCATCTGCTCGGGAAGAATAGGAGGTCATTCCCATGATGGAACACCCAATCAAAGCACTCATCGAAGAGAAGAACTATATCAAGGTAAAAGAATTGCTCTCGGAAATGAATGAAATTGATGTCATAGAAGTCTTGAAACCCTACGACCCGCAGATGACACTCCTGCTGTTTCGAATGCTGCCGAAGAAACTGGCGGTCGATGTCTTTGCGCGCTTCACTTCCGAGCAGCAGCTGAGCATTGTCAGCGCCGTGACAAACAAAGAGCTGGAGGACATCATTGATGAACTCTTCTTTGATGACATGATTGATCTCATTGAGGAGATGCCGGCCAACATCGTCAAAAAGATCCTGAGCATAACAGGAGAGGAAGAGCGGGTGTTGATCAACCAGTTTCTCAAGTATCCTGAGGACTCTGCCGGCAGCCTGATGACGATCGAATACCTCGACTTGAAAAAAAAGATGAGCGTTCGGGAGGCGCTGGAGTCTATCAAAAAGACCGGCATGACAAAGGAAACCATCTACACTTGCTATGTCACCGACAGCGAGAGGCACCTGGAGGGCTTCATCTCCTTGAGAACGCTGGTGACAGCGGAGGAAACGTCTATCATCGGGGAGATCATGGAGTCCAAAGTCATCTGCGTGAACACGCACGATGATCAGGAAAACGTTGCCAACTCCTTTAAAAAGTATGGCTTCCTGGCCCTGCCCGTCGTGGATCACGAGAATCGGCTCACAGGCATCATTACCGTTGATGACATTATGGAGGTCATGGAGCAGGAGGCCACGGAGGACTTTCAGAAGATGGCCGCCATGTCCCCTTCTGAGAGCGCTTACCTCGGCACAGGGGTCTTTGCACTGGCAGGACACCGGCTCCCCTGGCTTCTGGTGCTGATGATCTCAGCCACCTTTACAGGCAGAATTATGGGAAGATTTGAAGATATTTTAACCCAAATGGTCATTTTAAGCATGTTCATCCCCATGTTGATGGATACGGGCGGAAACTCAGGCAGCCAATCCTCCACCCTGATCATCCGCGGTCTCGCCACCGGTGAAATTATGCTGCACGACTGGTGGCGGGTGCTTTGGAAAGAGTTTAGGGTGAGCTTTTTAGTGGGTGTCGCTCTGGCGCTGACGAACTTTTTCAGACTGCTTCTCATCGAGAAGACAGAAATGCTCGTCGCCCTCACCGTTTCGATCACCATTGTCGTTACGGTGATGTCGGCAAAAATCGTCGGCGGTATCCTGCCCCTGATCGCAAAGCGGCTCAAGCTTGACCCTGCCATCATGGCAGGCCCTCTCATCACGACCATCGTCGATGCACTGGCTTTGATTATATATTTCGCGGCGGCGGCGCTGCTGCTGAAGCTCTAGTGCTTTTCCGGCGCTGTGGAGGAGAGGCGCTCACCCGCAGTGCGCCGCTGCACAGAGGCATCCTTTTCATTGTGCTTCAGAAAAAAGAGGGGAACCGGAGCTTTTCTAACAGCTTATTAAGAGACAAAAACAGAAGAAGCAAGCCAAGCAGGCTGATAGGGTCAAAATATCCCTATCAGCCTGCTTTTTGCTTAGAACCGCCAAATCCAAATACTGTGATAGTAAACTGCAATCAAAAGGAAGAAAATGCTTGTTATTTCTACTAAAAGTAGTATAATAATATGTAATTTTATGTCGGACTGTTATTACAGGGGCAACAGAACGAAGACTATGTTCTCGCTATAGAAAGGGGGCCTGTTCCGCTTGAAAACCGCTTTCCCAGACAATGGCTGCTATCACATTTTGAGGGGAGAAGAACGATGAAGAAATTCAACAATCTGAAAATTGGAGTTCGTATTTTAATTGGGTTTTTTACTGTGATTATGATCGCAGCTGCGATCGGAACCGTTGGCATCCAAAATCTGAAGCAAATCAACGCTTCTTATGAGAGTTCCTATGGGGACAGCGTCGCCGCTTTAGAGCTTTTGGAAACAGTCAGCAGCTCTTTTCAGCGAAGCAGAATGAACCTTTACGGTTTAATTTTAGCCGAATCTGCTGCGGATAAGGAATTTTATCTTGAGAGAACCTATAGTTTTGAAAAAACTATGAACGAAGGCATCGCAACCTATCAAAATATTTTATCCGCTTATGACCTTGATGAAATAAAAGACATTCTAACTCATCTCAACAGCCTGACGGCAAGCGTGGAGCGCTATACTGCGCTGCGGGAAAATTTGATCCGCACACAAGCTATGGACGCAACCTTACAAACAGATGCTTATCATGAACTCAAAGAGGGAGACCTGCGCTCTGCCGCTCTGGAGGTCGATGAGGCCATTAGTAATATCATTGCTTATGAAAAAGAGTATGCTTATTCTGAGATCTCTAAAAACATATCCCTGGCGAATGTTGCGGTTATTACCATGATCTCTGTTCTCGGCGCCGGCATTGTCCTCGCGATTCTCATCGGTCTATATATTGCTCGCAGTATTTCAAAAAAGATCACGCTGCTTGTCCAGGCTTCGGATAAAATCGCTTCAGGGGATTTGAATATACAGATTGAAGCGGATTCCAAGGATGAAATCGGCAGCTTGGCGCAAAGCTTCCAGCATATGACGGGCACTTTGAAGACGATCATTCATGATCTCACCCGCGGACTGGAGGCATTCTCTCATGGAAATTTCACTCTGGATAGCCAAGCCCCAGACAGCTACGTTGGAGATTTCGCCCCTATTGCGGATTAGTTGCCATACGCACGACCCGCGATCATCTTACCGCCACACTGCACAACATCAACACGGCAGCTGAGCAAGTGGCCGCGGGCTCCGACCAGGTCTCCAGCGGCGCACAGGACCTCGCCTCGGGCTCGACAGAGCAGGCCGCCTCGGTGGAGGAGCTCGCCGCCTCGGTGGAGCGGATCGCAGGTCAGGCGGAGGAGAACGCCGCCGCCGTTGTATCCGCGGCAAAGAGTGTGCAGAAAGCCGGTGCTGGCGTCACGGCCGGGAACGAGCACATGCGCCAGCTCACGGAGGCAATGGCGGACATCAGCGCTTCCTCCGATCAGATTGCCAACATCACAAAAGTGATTGAAGACATCGCCTTCCAGACCAATATTCTTGCGCTCAACGCCGCCATTGAGGCCGCCCGCGCGGGCAACGCCGGCAAGGGCTTTGCCGTGGTGGCCGACGAGGTGCGAAACCTCGCCGCAAAGTCAGCCGAGGCCGCCCAGCAGACCACGCAGCTGATTGAGGCCTCCGTGGACACCGTGGCGAGGGGAACAGAGATCAGCAATCAAACGGCGGAAGTGCTGCGGGATGTGGGCAGCAGCGCCGCCGAGGTGAACGAGAGCTTTACGGTCATCGAGCAATCCATTGCGGAGCAGACCGTTGCCATTGAGCAGATCCGGGAGGGCCTCTCTCAGATTTCCATCGTCGTGCAGACCAACGCAGCCACGGCGGAGGAGAACTCCGCCACCAGCGAAGAGATGTCTGCACAGGCCTTCACGCTGCGGCAAGAGGTCGGAAGGTTCAAGCTGCTGGGCGGGGGAAGAGGGGCAGCAGCCCCGGCGCTGCCCTCACTCGGCGGGCAGACCTATCTCGAGAGCCTGCCGGAATCCGCCTTTGCTTCGGGAAAATACGGATGAGACGGGATCCGCTGCGCAGCCCCTTCTCTCTTAAATCCCATCATACACATTGGCCGAGCTAAACTGAAACTTTGACCTTTCTTACGCTCTTTTGAGACAGGTCAACGAAAAAGCAAGCGCATAAGAAAGAAACCGCCCGCTCTGGCGGCGGGTCCCTTCAGGAAGGTGGAAGGAATGATACGAAACGGCGCGCGCGGCCCCGCTTCGCCCGAGGGGCTGAAACTTCGCATGGTCTTCCAGCTCATCTCCCTCTCCCTCATCGCCCTGCTGCTGGGCGGGCTGTATCTGGGCTTCGCCTGGAACCGCTACCAGCAGGCGGTGGAGGCAGAGGCGCTTCGGCTTGCCGGCTCAATCAAGGCGCTGCTCCACGTCGAGCACATCGAGGCCCTCTCGCCGGAGGATCTCGATACAGCGGAGAGCCTCCTTGTGACACAATCACTGGTGCACCTGGTGGAGGCGACAGAGCCCATTTACTACGCTTATATTCTCAAGCAGAAAGACGACGGCATCGTCGTTGCCGCCGACTCCGCCGCCGCCCAATCCATCACCTCCAAACCCATCAAGCGCCTGTGCGAGGAGACGACAGAAGTCAACCGCCTCCCCTTCGAGACGGGGGAGAGCATCCTCACAGAGCGCATCACCACCCGCTGTGGCAGCTGGGTTCGGGCGCTGGTGCCCATCTATGCAAGCGGCGGCGGGCAGGTGATCGCCGTGCTCGGGCTGAGCTATTCCGCAGAGGAGTGGCAGGCAACCCTGAGCCGGAAAATGGTTCCCGATCTGGCGGTTGTCCTCTGTCTGCTCACCCTTGCCGGCGCTGTGTTCCACCTGCGGCACAATCACGCCAAGCTCAAACGCCTCGCCAAGGAGCTGAGCTTTCAAGAGGCGCTCTACCGCAATGTGTTCGAAGAGGCGCCCATCGGCATCATCCTGCAAAACTACGATGCCACGGGGGCGGAAGCCGGCTACCTCAAGGTAAACCCCGTAGGGGAGACGATTCTCGGGCGCACGACGGAGGAGTTGAAAGGGATCTCCTGGTCGGAACTGACCCACGCGGAAGACCTCGCGCTTGAACTGCCGCAGTTTGCGCGCTTTACCCGGGGGGAAATTCATTCCTACGCCCTGGAAAAACGGGTGATCAGGCCGGACGGCTCGCTCGTCTGGATCAACTTCAAACTATCAGACCTCTCCGGCAGCGGCCCGCACGACCACATGTACCTCTGCCTTCTGGAGGACATCTCTGAGAACAAAGAGTTTCAGGAGGCCATCCGGGAGAGCGAGCGCAGCAAATCGGTCTTCTTCTCCCATCTGCCCGGTATGGCTTACCGCTGCAAGGCAGATGCCAACTGGACAATGGAGTTTCTCTCTGAGGGATGCCTTACTCTGACAGGCTATCCGCCCGAGAGCCTGATTAACAACCGGGATGTCTCCTATAACGAGCTGGTCTCCCCTGAATATCGCGATATGCTGCGCGAAGAGTGGGAGCATGTGCTGAAACAGAAGAAGCGCTACCACGATGAGTATGAGATCACGACGAAAACCGGGCAGCGCAAGTGGGTCTTGGAGCTGGGCCAAGCGGTCTATGACGCAGAGGGCCGGGCCGAAGCGCTCGAGGGCATTGTGCTGGACATCTCCGAGCAGAAACGGAAGGAGCACCAAATCACCTACCTGCGCGAGCGCGACTTTCTCACGGGGCTCTACAACCGCAGCCATATGGAGAAGGAGAAGCTGCGCTTGGATCGGCCGGAGTTCTGGCCGCTGAGCGTGCTCATTTGCGATATTGACGGGCTGCGCATGATCAACGATGCCTATGGGCACGAGGAGGGCAATGCGCTGATCGCCAAGACGGGTGAGCTAATCGAAGGCCGGCGGTCTGCGCCGGCGGTGCTCGGGCACGTGGGCGGGGGTGAATTTATCCTGCTTCTGCCCCGCACGGATACGCGCGCAGCCTGTCGGCTCAAGGAAGCGCTCCAGAGCACAATTGCGCGCTATAATCAAGGCAACAGGGACGCGCGCTATGACATCAGCGTTACCATCGGGTACGCCACGAAGGGGGGCGCTGAGGAGAAGCTCTCGGATGTGATCAAGCGGGCGGAGGAATTCTTGAGCAACCGGAAGCTGCTCAATCAAAACAGCTCGCATTCTGCCATCGTCTCCTCCATTATGATGACGCTCTACGCGAAGAGTCAGGAGACAGAGCAACACGGGCAGCGCCTGGGCGAATTTTGCGAGATGATCGGCCGGCAGCTGGGGCTGGAACAAAAACTGCTCGATGATCTGCAGCTCTTCTCCAAGCTGCACGACATCGGGAAGATCGGCATAGACGACCAGATACTCAACAAGCCCGGCAAGCTCAACGAGGAGGAGTGGCGGATCATGAAGCGGCATCCGGAAATCGGGCACCGGATCGCGGCGGCGACACCGCAGCTTGAGCACATCGCCAACTACATCCTCTACCACCACGAGCGCTGGGATGGGAGCGGCTATCCCACGGGGCTCGGCGGTGAGGCGGTTCCGCTTGCCGCGCGGATTCTCTCGGTGGCGGACGCCTTTGATGCCATGACGGTGGATCGGATTTACCAGAAGGCGATGCCCCGCAAAGCGGCACTTGAAGAGATCGAGCGCCATTCCGGCAGCCAATTCGACCCCGAGATCGCGGCGGTCTTTGTGGCGCTCATGCGCAGTGAGGGAGAATAGGCGCGCGCCGGACAGCGGGTGACAGTTTCACAAGGCAGATCAGGAAGGGGCGGATATTTGCTTGAATATCCGCCCCCTCTTTATCGTCCGGATGCCACTGCGTCTCCCTCCCTGCAGATGCACTTGGCACAGGCTATTTTCCTTGCAAGCCCGCTAGCGCACTTCCCTGCCCAGGCTGCTCAGCGCCGCCATTGAGCACACATAACAGCACACCTTAGTCTGCTTTCGCAAACTAAGGTGTGCCTGCCGCAGCGTTCTCTGCTCGCTTTGTTGTCTTCCGCTTATTGTCCCGCCAGTCCAAAATAGCTCAAAAGGCCGGCGTAAATCCCCTGTGCGAAGCCCTGCTGATCATCTCTGAGCTTTTCGGCATCGCTTGGGTTTGTAATGTATCCGAGCTCCACCAAAATGGCAGGCCGGTTGGTGTTTCGCAGGACATAGAGGCTCGGATTCAGGCGCACGCCGTTATCCTTCGTCCCCACCTGATTGACAATCCCCTCAAGCACATGCTGCGCCAGCCAATAGGCCTCTGTGTTCTCCTGATAGACGTAAACCTCTGACCCATTGACATTCGGGTTCACATTGGCATTGGAGTGGATGCTGATGAAGTAGTCCGCCGGCCAGCTGTTGCTCGCGTTCACCCGCGCGGCAAGGCTTGTGGTATTGTTTGTCCCAAGAATTACATCCGGCCCGCTGCGGCTCACGCGCACTTCAAAGCGCGGATCCTCACGCAGCAGATCTGTCAGATACATCCCAACTGCGTAATTGACATCCTGTTCCCGCAGGCCGTGCCCCTCGGCCCCCGTATTATGCCCAATGGGATTATGTCCCTGATCAACGAATATTTTAATCGCCACTGGAATCACCTCTTTCCATTGATATGCTGATCCACCATGCAAAACGCTTCGCGTGCTGCAGCCTGCAATCCGAGCGGGCGGCTCGCGCAGGCAAATGGCATGGCACTCCTAGGCAAGCGATACGCCCTGCGCAAACAAGCGGCGGGCGGTCTTTTCCCTCGAGGGCTGTGGGGCAGCGCTCAAGTCCTTGCCTATTCAAAGCTATTCCAGCTTATTATCAACGGAGAGAATTGGTGCGCCTTTTGAGAATAAATTTTGGTTTTCCTTATGGCAAGATGCGAAACCCCTGCCTAGTTCTGTTCATAGGAGTGCTTGCAGTTTGGGCACTTCAGGTAATCAATTTCCTGCTCCGCGCCGCAACTGGGGCAGCGCTTGAGCGGAAGCTTGTTCTCATATAAATGCCGGTCCGGCGCCCCCTCGTCCTCTTGGATCTCCCCCTGCCTTCGCTCAAAAATAAGCTGTACATAGCGGGCGGAGAGAAAGGTTGCCATCGAAAACAAGATGGCAAAGAAGAGCGAAACCACGATAAAAACAGAAAGTTTATAGATCGCCGCATTGGGAAGCACGGCGAAAAAATAAACTGCCGCGAGAGCCGTAGTTTGCATGATAAAGAGCACCGCTAGCAGAGTCGGGCTCCCCCGCACCGTCAGGCTCGGGTCAATATTACACCCTGTATAATATCCCGGATCATACTCCGGGTCGTATTGATGCGCATGCCACTGCGACAAGTCCTCGTCATGCGCCCAGTTTTCTTGTTTCATCAGCTCACACCACCATCAGAAAATTAAAGATATGCATATCCGTTGCGGCAAACCCTGCGCGCCTTTGGAGTCCTTTTCATCTGCTGCACCCCTGCTCCAGGACGCTTTGCTTTCTATCACATATGAAAGCGGCGCTTTAGTTCTGAGAGAAATGTCCTGCCATAAAAGGCAAAAATGTAGACTAGCGCCAGAAGAGACGCGCCAAGGCAAATATAAGAGGGCAGCGAAACCGCCAGCGCTCCGTAGAGAATGAAAAGCAGCGAAGAGAACGCAAAGATAATGGCGATCAGGAGGTAGACCAGATAGTCACGGATCTCCTGCTGCATCACCCGCCCCAAAAGCGCAATGGCGACGATCGCAATGGTACAGATAATGGGAATCACAAAGTGAATCGACCAGCGGTGAAAGCCCGTAAGCAGATCCCAGGCGAGAGAGAGCCCTCCCAAGATCAGCACCTGCCACACGATCATTTTGAGCACATTGCGCCGTTTATACACCGCAATTCCAATGGCAAACCAGACACTGACCAGACCGCCGAGCACAAAGATGAACCACAGACGCCCGCCGCCGTATGCACTGTAGTTGATCAGGACACTCACCGCCGCCACCACAAGCGTGAGCAGCAGGGAGAGGCGCAGCACAAACGAGGCCCGCCGCTCCCGAAGCTGCATGCCGGGAAAGGCGCTCTCCCCTTGCACCGCGCCCTCAAGCGCACTGCCGCAGAGCGGACAGCGCTGCACCTTGCCCGAAACGGAGGCCCGACATTGTTTACAATACATTCCACTCTCCCCATTCATCCCCTGCGAAATTACTATCCAGCGTGACGGAGATTCCCTCTTTGACCAGCCGCCTCACAAAGTTGCGCTGCACCCGCGTGTTCGTCAGCGAGGAGATCAGCGTGAGGGCCATAGTGTTCTGATGGGAACAGAGGCACAGGTCAAGCTTGCTCGTGCTGCTGGAGACCTCAAAGAGCTCAATATAGGGCAAATAGATATCCGGCATCTTGATCTCACCGAGGTTGGATATGCCCGCCGTCACCGTTTTGCTAAAAAAGGAGTTTCCAAGGCGAAGACTTGGAGCCTTGAGCACCAGCGGCAGGAGCCTTGTCGGCAGGGTCTTTTCAATACTGGTCATCAGGCTCATTCTCTCCTCGACAGCCTTTGGGCTCAGGAGGCGCTCAAACTGCTCTTTGACATTCTTCAGCACATCCTCAAAACGGTGCCCCTGCGTGTTGTAGTGATGCTGCACCAGGATCACGCTAAAGAAGTTGCGAAGCGATTCGCTCGGAAAATAGCTGCGCAGATTGACGGGGAGCGAGATGACAATCGGCCGGCCCCGCTCCTCCTGCGCCCCGCCCTCATGGATCGATTCGATCAGGTAGCTCGTCAGCAGCACAGAGACGCTGACCTGATACCGCTTTGCCAGCGCGCGCAGCTCTCCGGCGGAAAAGAGGCACTCAATGATGCCAAAGCGAAAGCCGGGAAAGCGCTCTCCCCTGAGTTGATGCGCCTTGGGGTTGGCGCTTGGATGGACGCGAACCCTGTGATAATATTTGGAATAGCCATCCTGCGTGGCCTGTTTGTTAATATAACCCGCGTAATAGCGCTCCTCCCCCAGCTGCTTGTAGCGTTTTTGAAGGTAGATGGTGAGCAGCTGCTGCAAAAATTGCAGGCCGCCCGTCCCGTCTGTCAGCGCGTGGTAAATTTCCAGGTTAATCCGCTTGCGGTAGTAGCTCACTTCAAATAGGAGCCCGTGCGCATCCTTGGCATAGATGGGGCTGCAGGGGGTCCTTTCCTCTTCCGCGACCAGCGGCGTGAGGGAGGATTGTTCCAAGTAATACCAGAAGAAGCCTTTTTTTATCGTAGAACGGAAGTATGGAAACAGCAACAGGGTCTCCTCCAGCGCGGCTTGCAGCAGCGCCGGCTCCACATGCTCAGAGAGCTGGCAGCTGCAGCGAAACACCTTCGGGTCAAGGAGATTGCTGTTGGGCGGGAAGATCTTCGCCGCATTGTCCAGGCGGTTCCACGGCGTCTTTTTCAAGCAAATCCTCCTCTCCGAGAAATTGCCGGATCAGTTCATAGGCCTCGGCCACGATGGAAAAGCTTGGTGGGAGCGTAAAGAAGCCATGCAGCGCATCGGCAATGCGATGAATGCTCACCTTTGCCCCGCCCTGCCGCAGCCGCCTCCCGTACTCCTCCCCCTCGTCCCGCAGCAGGCAAAACTCCGCCGTGATGACCAGGGTTCTTGGCTGGTTTGAGAAATCCTCTGCCAAAATGGGCGCAAAATAGGGGCTGTAAATGTCGTTGGGCGCCGCGCGGTAGAGGTTTAAATAATTTTCCACACGCTTCGCGGTTAAAAAATATCGTTTCCCATTTTCCACAACAGAGGGAAAGGGGGAGTCTGCGCGGTGGTGGTTCATGGTCGCAGGGTAGATCAAAATTTGGCTCCGGGGCAAAAACTCCCCCCGGTCCCGCGCCAGCAGCGAGAGCGCAGCGGCAAGATTCCCGCCGGCGCTGTCACCCATGAGGGTGATATGCTCTGCCGAGAGCCCCTCAACGCTCCCGCTGTAGAGATCTCGCAGCACCGCATAGCAGTCCTCCAGCGCACAGGGAAAGCGGTGTTCCGGCGCGAGCCGATAATCCACTGCAAAGACCATTTGACCGGTCTGGTTGCAAATGTCCACACAACTGCGGCTGTATGTGTCAATATTCCCCGTGACCCAGCCGCCGCCGTGGAAAAAGACCAGCGCTTTTTTCGTGGCCTCCGGCGGCATGAAAATGCGAACCGGAATGTTATAACCGTTGCGCTCCACCTTATGATCCCAGATGCTATACTCCTCAGGCGCCACATACAGCCTTGCAATAAGCCTCTCGAGCCGCCTGGAAAATTTATAGGTTTTCCGAACATCAGGATCCATATAGGATAGGACGCGGATCGCCGCGCGCGCAGCTTTGCTAATTGCCATCGCGTTCCCCTTACATTCCCCGCAAAGAAAACGGGTCAGTTTCCGGCCGTTTCCGGTTCCGTCAAAGTTTTTTAAGTGCTTACAGCTATGCGATATGATAACTGCTTGACTATATCATATCGCGGAGAAAAAAACAAAAGGTATCCAAATTTTTTATAGGCCTTTTTTACTCTTACCTCGCTTTCACGGCAGGAAGACGACAAGGGTTTTCATTTTATTCATGTCTAGGCGCAGGCGATATGCTATACTGTTTTCATTTCACCGCCCGGAAGTGCGCCTTGCGCGTGCGGGCTGCGCGGGGGTCTTCGCTCCGTCTTCGGAGAAAAAGTCTTGAAGCGGTTTGCGGCTTCAAGACTTTTGACGCTTTCGCTTTTGTTCCTGTTCTCAAGCCGCACCCTTGCGGTCTGCCTGTTTTGTCTCCCGGCCGCCTGCATCCTCTGCAAGCACCTGCCCCAAGGGGGCCGCCTGGCTGTTGGCCTTGGTCACCGTCCTGGTTGTGCCGCCGGAAGTATAGGTCTCGCCGCACTCGGGGCAAATGGCCGAGTGGAGAACCACACTCTGTGAGACGACCTTTCGATCTTCTTGCTGGGCCTTCGCCCGCTCATGATGAACATGTTCCATTTCATGCGCCCGCACGGTAGAGGCGACCATGGATGGGTGGATGGATTGCGGGTTTTGGAAGGACACAGACGGGTCATTGGACTCATCCTGATACCTTCTCTCCCGGCAGGTCTGGCACTCCGTATTGTTCTCAAGTTCCTCCATGCTTCCTGCCTTTAGGCCCTCTTCCGCTGCCGCAGCGCTGTGCGGTGCCATCGCCGCCCCTTCAAAGGGGCGCATTCGCATGCGCACGGCCAGCTCCGCCGCCGTATAGTAATTGTTGGCGGCATCCGGGATTGTAACTTGCACCGGCAGCATTGCCGGCTTCGCCGCTTCTGTTCCTTGCAGCCCCATGGGCGGCGCGGCGGATTGCGGCTTTGCTTGCTCCGCCCGCAGCAGCGTTGCGGGTGCGGCAGCACCCGCCCTTGCGACAGGGTCCAAAGCCCCGATCGCGCCGCCGCCTGCATACGCACCGCGCGGGGCGTAGTGCACCCGGTATAGACCATAGGGGGTCTGGCTTGCATAGACTCCTTGCAGCATGGGGGCTCACCTCCTGCACAACAGATCTGCTCCCTGAGCTTGGTATCTTAATTTTAACAGTTTTTTGGGCATTCGTCAACGCCGCCTTGCAGCGCCCGCCCCTGCTCCCCTCTCCGCTGTTCCGACAGAAGGGCACCCGCGCTTCTGCTGCATGTTTTCTCCCATTCTGCATGAAAAAACCCATCGCTTTCTAAAAAAGCGATAAAAATATCGACTATCGAGAGAAATTATGTTATCGTATAATAGATTGATTTATTTTTGCAAGCCAGCAGGTCAAAAAACAAGCGGCTTCCCCTTACAGATCACCCTGCGGAACAGAGAAACATGATCCTGCCGCAAGGGCATCCCCTTACGCTGATTTCGTGCAATCCGCAGATTTCAAGCCGCCTTTTTTTGGTGGGTCTTCTGCTCTCTGTAAAAACCATTGTCACGCATGCGGCATATCCTTTGGATCACTTTTCCAATGATCTCTCAAGCCGAAGCTGTCTGGGAAATGCCTGCTGTTTTGACGCTTTCCCTGCAGCCATTCTACCGATCATCTTATCCTATCTATATTCATCTTATTGGAAAAGGGGTATCGTATGAATCAAAAACTACAAGAAAAAATTATGGAGGCGCTGACTTCTGTGCTGCCCATCACCGGTATTATGCTGCTTTTGAGTGTCACGCTGGTTCCTATGCCGGTTGGAACGATGCTGCTCTTTCTTGCCGGTGCCATACTGCTCATCATCGGCATGGGTTTCTTCTCGCTGGGCGCTGATTTGGCCATGCTGCCCATGGGGCGCGGCATCGGCGTGGAGTTGACAAAGACACGAAAAATCGGTCTTTCTCTTGTGGCTTGTTTTATCATGGGCCTGATCATTACCATCGCCGAGCCGGATTTACAGGTGCTGGCCGCGCAGGTGCCCTCCATCCCCAACCGCACCCTCGTTCTCACAGTTGCCGTTGGCGTTGGCTTTTTCCTGCTGATCTCGATGCTTCGCATTATGCTTCGCGTCAACCTCTCTTATCTCCTGATCGGCTCCTATCTTCTCCTCTTTGCACTGGCTTTTTTTGTGCCTGATCAGTATATGAGCGTCGCCTTTGACTCCGGCGGCGTGACAACAGGGCCCATTACCGTCCCCTTTATTATGGCGCTGGGCATTGGCCTCTCCCAACTCCGCAGTGATAAGGATTCTCAGGATGACAGCTTTGGCCTTGTCGCCCTGTGCAGCATCGGCCCCATCCTCTCTGTTTTGATCCTGAGTATTTTTTATCAGGAGGCTGCGATTAACTATACACCGGCACTAATCCCAACCGTCACGTATACGAAAGACGTGGTTATGGAATTTGCCATCGGCCTTCCGCATTACCTTAGGGAAATTATGATCGCCGTTTTGCCCATATTGCTCTTGTTTTTGATCTTCCAGCTGGCAACACGGCGCTTCCACGGAAAGTCGCTCGCACAGGTGTTCATCGGCATCCTCTACACCTACATTGGCCTTGTCACCTTTCTCACAGGTGTCAACGTCGGCTTCATGCCCGCCGGAAAATTCATCGGCGGCGCGCTGGCGGAAGGGCAGTTTACCTACGCACTGATCCCCATTGGCATGCTCATCGGCTACTTTATCGTTGTGGCGGAGCCGGCCGTCCACGTGCTCTCAAAGCAGGTGGAGGATGTCTCCAACGGCGCCGTGAGCCAGACACTGCTCTTCCGCACGCTCTCTATCGGCATGGCCTGCTCTGTGGGGCTTGCGATGATACGCGTTCTCTTCCAGGTCCCCATTATGTATTTTCTAGTCCCCGGATATGCCATTGCGCTGGGGCTGACCTTTTTTGTGCCAAAGCTTTACACGGCCATTGCCTTTGACGCGGGCGGCGTTGCCAGCGGGCCGATGACGGCAACCTTCCTTCTCCCTTTTTCCATCGGCGCTTGCAGCGCCCTGGGCGGCAATATTTTGACCGACGCCTTCGGCACTGTGGCCATGGTCGCCATGACGCCCCTGATCGCCATCCAAGTGCTTGGTTTTATCACCATGAAAAAGGCAGAGCCCATCTCTTCCCAAATCCAGGTGGAGGTGTTGGCAGAACAAATGGTGTATTATGAGGAGGAGAAGAGCGCATGAGCGGACATGACCCCATCAAGCTTCTGGTTTCCATTGTCGACCACGGCCGCGGAAAGTTTATCAAACGCTTTTCTGAGGAGAACAACATCTACTTCAGCTTCCGCCTCCATGGCGACGGCACAGCAAGCTCCGACCTTTTGGCGCTGCTGGGTCTGGACGGTGCGCAGAAGGACATCATCATCAACCTCTTGCCCACCAGCCGCGTGCCCCTTGTCATCCAATCCATCAGCAACTTGATGAGCATGGGAAGCCCCGGCAAAGGCATTGCCTTCTGCGTGCCCCTTGCCGGGCTCAACGCCTTGGCAGACCGGGAAATCCGCGCACAGTTTGGCGACGAATTGCTTGAAACGCAGCAGCAAAGAGGAGGCGATCTTGTGAATTTTAATTTAATTTTGGCGGTCTATAACGCCGGATTCACCAACGAAGTGGTTTCCGTGGCAAGGGGAGCCGGCGCCACGGGCGGCACAGTTGTCCACGCGAGAGGAATTGCCAAAGAACAGGGCGAGAGCTTCTTTGGGCTGACCATTCAGGATGAAAAAGAAGTCATCGCTATTCTCTCCCCCGCAGATATGAGCCGAACAATCATGGATGCGCTCAATCAAAAGTGCGGCGCGAACACGGAAATCAGCGCCCTGCTCATGCTCCTGCCCGTCACGGATGTCGCGGGGCTCGGCTGAGGGGCCCGCCTTTCTCCAAGCGCGCTGCCCCCGCCTGCGCCCGACACAGGCTGCTCAAACGATCACGACCTGCCGCATATCACGCGGCAGGTCGTTTTTCATGTCCTCGCAGCGCAGATGCTGCGCGCAGGCAGGCCTTTTGTCCGGCATCTGTGCATCCGTTACCGCTTGTCCAGCAGCTGTAAAATGCCCCGCTTGCAATCCACCGAAACGCAGACACCGTCCTGCAACACTCTGGTGGCATGCGTGGCGCTGATGATCACCGGCTTGTTGGTGCTCAGGGCGACCACCGCAGCATGGCTGGAGAGCCCGCCCTGCTCCGCGACAACGGCCGCCGCTTCACGAATATAGGGGAGCATCTCGTTGTTGGTGTGCGGCACAACCAGTACGTTCCCGGGTTTAAACTTTGCTTTGACCTCCTCCACATCCCGGCAGACGCAGAGCTCTCCCCTGGCGTTTTCCGTGCCAATTCCAACGCCGCTGATGAGACACTCGCCGACCATGTGCACTTTCATCACGTTGGTGGTGCCGGAGATCCCCGCCGGAACACCGGCCGTGACGATGGCAATGTCGCCATCAAAGACAAGCTTTGCCTCTTTTGCCGATGCAACGGACACCTCTATCATCTCATCCGTGTTTTCCGCATAGGGCATCAAAATCGGTGTCACACCCCAGACGATAGACAGTTGACGGCGCACCACCAGATCCATCACGCAGGCGACAATTGGGGTTTCCGGCCTGTATTTGCTGATACGGCGGGCCGTCGTCCCGCTCTTGGAGACGGTAATGATGGCGCTCGCGTTCGTGTTGGTCGCGGTTGTGCAGGCGGCATGTGCCGTGGCGCCGCTGACGCCCAGCTGCGTCTCCACAGGCGTTTTGAGCATACGCCTAAAATAGTTGATATCCGCCTCCGTCCGGTTTACGATGGTGACCATCGTGCGCAGCGCCTCGAGCGGAAACTGGCCCGCAGCGGTCTCCCCCGAGAGCATGACAGCAGAGGTTCCGTCATAGACGGCATTGGCAACATCAGTGATCTCCGCGCGTGTCGGGCGAGGGTTTGAGACCATGCTCTCGAGCATCTGCGTTGCGGTGATGACGGTTTTTCCGTTGATCTGCGCCCAGCTGATGATCCTCTTTTGGATCACAGGAATTTCCGCATAGTTGATCTCCACGCCCATGTCGCCGCGGGCTATCATCACCCCGTCGGACACGGCGAGGATGGCGGCGATGTTGTCCACTCCCTCTTGGTTTTCCAGCTTGGCAATCATCTGCATCCGGCCGCCGTTCTTGTCCAAAAAGCTTCGGATCTGCAGCACATCGTGTTCTGTCCGGCAGAAGCTTGCCGCGACAAAGTCAAAGCCCTCCCGGATACCAAAGAGGATGTCTTCCTTATCCTGCTGGCTCATGTAGGGCATTGAGAGCGCTACGCCCGGCACATTGACGCCCTTTCGGTCCTTAATCCGGCCGCCATTGTCCACCCTACAGACGATGTCTGTCGCAGTGCACTCCGTGACGACCATGCTGATGAGCCCATCGTCGAGCAGGATTCTCGTGCCCACTTTCACGTCTGCGGGCAGATCCTTATAGGTAATCGAGCAGATTTCGTTGTTTCCCATCAGCTCCCTGGTGGTTAGCGTGAAGATCTGATTGATCTTGAGCACCGTGCTGCCCCCCTCAAAATGGCGCAGACGGATTTCAGGCCCCCTCGTATCGAGCAGCGCGGCAACTGGCAGATCCAATTCTTCGCGCAGTGCTTTAAGCTCATCGAACCTTTTTTTGTGATCTTCATAGCTCCCATGGGAGAAATTAAAGCGGGCAACATTCATGCCATTTTCGATCATTTCGCGCAGCACACCCGGCTCATCTGTGGAAGGGCCGAGGGTGCAGACGATCTTTGTCTTTCTCATAATAATCCTCCTTGATGATCTTGTAACGAATCGGCTGCACTGCGGCTGTTGGCATCGGCGGGGCAAGGGAAAGTCCGCGCAGCGTTTCCATTCATCTCTAATACAGCGCGCGCTTCCCGTCTGCGCCGCGGCAGCAATGCCGCAATCTCTGCCTCCCTGCCAATCACGAGGGTGCCCGCTTCGGATTGATCGCGCGGCGCAGCCCGTCCGAGAGCAGCTGCAGCGCCAACACCGTCAGAATGATTGCGACGGCGGGCGGAACCCACATCCAGGGCCGCTGCGTCAGGGTCACAATTTCAATGGCCTTTTGCATCATATTGCCCCAGGATGCCTCCGGCGTCTGCAGGCCGACGCCCAGAAAGCTCAAGCTCGATTCGGAGAGGATCGCCCGCCCAACCCGCATGGGAAGCGCCGCCCAGAGGGGCGCGATGGCGTTTGGGAGCACATTGTGGAGGAGGATCTCCCGCTCACCTGCCCCCAGAGAGCGCAGCGCGAAGATGAAATCCTTCTGTGAAACGGAGAGCGTGTTGGCATACATCAGGCGCGCCACGGGCGCAAAAGCCAGCCCGCCAATCACAAACACCAGATTCCAAACCGAAGGCCCCAGGAGGGAGACTAGGCAGAGAACCAGAATCATGCTCGGAAAGGAGAGCACCACCTCGACCAGCCGCATAATCCAGTATTCCCAGGCACCGCGCCGATATCCGGCCAGCATGCCCAGCGGCACACCCAGCAGCAGGCTCAGGAGCGCCGCGGAAAAGCCGATCAAGAGGGAGATCTGACCGCCGTGCAGCAGCCTTGCCAGGATATCCCTGCCCGCATCGTCCGTCCCCAGCGGATGCGCAGAAGAAGGCTCTGCCCAAAAGCCCGTCTCCCAATCCGTGAGGTTGGGGTCCACCTGATACACCAGCGGCGCGAGCAGGAGAAGGCTTGCCAGCAGAATTAAGAACAGCAGCGCGCCGGATGCAAGGCGGTCTTGGAGAAAGCGGCGCAGTGCCGGATGTTGAAGTTTCAGCTCTCTCATCGGCCCCGCTCTCTTTCCAGCCGCGGATCGATGAGGCGATAGGCAATGTCCATCAGAAGGTTTGCAAGCAGCACCGCCAGCGCCACGAGCACGGTGATGCCCATCACGAGCATATCATCCCGCTTGCTCACCGACAAAAACAGCAGACTTCCCATTCCCGGCCAGGCAAAAATCCGCTCTACAATCATGGAGCCACCGATAATATGCGGAATATGCCCGAGCACTGTGGTTAAAATCGGGATGGATGCCGCGCGCAGGCCGTGCCGCCAGATCACGCGGCGCTCTGAGAGCCCTTTGGCTCTTGCCGCAGTAATATACGGCTCCCCAAAGACCTCCAGGCACGCGCTCCTCGTCTGCCGCAAGAGGTTTCCAACGCTCCCGATGCAGATCACAGCCGCCGGAAGGATGAGGTGGCGCAGCAAGTCAAAAAGGTTTCCGCCCAGGCCGCTACTGTACATCCCCGAGGCGGGGAGCAGATGCAGGCGCAGGGCGAATAGGTAAATGCCCAGCAGGCAGAGACAAAAACCCGGCATGGAGAAGCTCAGAAGCGAGAGCCCCGTGGCGCAGCGATTCCAGAGCGAATTGGGTTTCCACGCGGCAAGGGTGCCCAGAGAAATTCCGACGAGCACCGCCAAGGCCACACCGGTCCCCGTGAGAATCAGCGAGGGGAGCACCCGCGCGCGGATGCTCTCCATGACGGGCAGGCCCGTGCGGAAGGAGTTGCCCAAATCGCCCTGGAGCAGGCCCGCAAGCCAGCGGAGATAGCGCAGGGGGAAGGGGTCGGAGAGGCCCAGCCGCGCCGCCAGCGCCTCGCGCTCCGCCGCGCCGCCTGATTCAAAGCCATCCCCTGCCGCATCTAAAATACTCGCCGGCGCCAAGGTCATCATGAAAAACACAATGAGAGTGATGCCAAAAAACACCGGGATCGCACCGAGAACTCGTTTTACAATATAAGAAAACAAATGGTTTCCTCCTGCACTTCCGGCCGAACATTCCGCGCATGCTCTGTTCGGCACAGGCCGCATCTGCGACCCTACAGAGGTCTGATTATTTTTTGAGAAGGGCAATGGCACGCAGAGTGCTCCGCGCGCCATTGCGTTGTGTCTGTTTGCTGATTTTATTTCATCTTCCAATCCCACACATTCTCGTTGGAGAAGCTGGATGCGGGATAATCAATGCCTGAGACCGTCTTTGACTCCGCGTAGAGAGAGCTCGCAAACCAGAGGGGAATGAAGGGCAGTTCTGCGCGCAGGTAATCCTCAAGCTCTGCAGTGACCTGCTCCCGCGCAGCCGCATCCACCGTGCGCTGCACGGCCTCAATGCGCGCCAGATAGCCCGATACCTCCGGCACGCGGAAGAGATTGCTGTCCTCGCGGAAGCGGCTCTCCACAAACCAGAGCGGCAGGACGCTGGGCGTATGGCTTGCAACCGCCAGGTCAAACTCGCCGTCATACATACCGGAAAAGAGCGTGGAGGCATCCACCGTCATGATGGTCACGCGTAGGCCCGCCTCCTGAAGGTTTTGCTGGATCAGCGCCGCAAGGGTTTCGCGCTGCGCCGTGCAGCCTAAGATCAGCTCTCTGCCGTCGTAGTGCTCCTCGACCAATTGCTTCGCCCGTTCGATGTCCCGCTCCACTGGGGAGAGATGCGCGGCCCCCGCGCTGCCCGGCAGTAAGCTCGAAGCCGCCGGTATGCTCAGATCGCCGTTGTTTTGCTTCGCGAGCATCGGTTTATCCAGCGCAAGCTCGATTGCCTGCCGCAGCTCTTTTTCGGCAATGCTCTCATTGTTGAGCATGAGCTCATAAAAGGTGGTGGGAATCTCCCCCTCAATGAGCGAGAGGCCGGCATTCTGCGCAATGGAGGCGCTCTCCTCGCTGATGGAGTTTCCAAAGGCAAAATAGTCTAAATCTCCCGCGATGAGCGCCGTGAGCTGGTTGGCCTTGTCGATCACCATGATGGTCATATAGCCAAAGCCCGGCGCGCCGAGCGGATAGTCTGTATTGCTCTCAAGCGTCAGCATGCTGCCGCTGATTTCTGAGAGAAAGCGCATGGGGCCGGATCCAATGGGTGCCTTCCAAAGCGGCAGATCCATGATGTCCTCCGGCGCTACCCCCTCCATTAAGTGCGTGGGCAGCACGTAAAACTCCCGGTTTTTTGCGATCAAAAACTCTTCGGGGATCTGGGGGCTTTTAAAGTTGATTTGAAGGGTATACTCGTCAAGCACCTCCACACCGAGTGCCTCGGAAAGCCGCGCACCGTTCTGATCCGTGCCGACGATGCCCGCGAAGGCCCCTCTCCCAAGCGTGGGGCAGGCGGGGTCTGTCATCAGGCGGATCGTCTCTTCCCAATGCTGCGCCGTCACAGGCGTTCCGTCATGAAAGGCCGCGCGCTCATCGAGGGAAAAGACAATGCCGCGCCCTTCGTCCACACTCTCCCAGCTCTTCGCCGCCCGCGGCAGACAGGAGCCGTCCGCCCGAACGAAGCAGAGGCGGTCATAGATTTTGTCATAGACAATCCGGCTATAGTTGCTCCCGGAGACGCTGTTATAGGGCATCAGGCTGTCCCAGGCGTTGGAGATGCCGTAATTGAGATTTATTTCCTTCACTTCCACCTTGCCCTGGCAGGCGGAGAGTGCGCCTAGGCAGAGCAGCGTGCAGAGAATTGTGGCAATGATCTTAGATGTCTTCGCCCTCAAATTCCGTTTCTTCATCGTCGTCCTCCTCCTCTTGCGCTGCCAGCATTTCTTCAAAATGGGCATCGAGTTGTTTTGAAAATTCCTGGGCGGCGTTATAGCCCATTTTTTTATGTCGGTTATTCATCGCCGCAACCTCTACGATCACGGCAAGGTTTCGGCCTGTTTTCACCGGGATGGTGATGACGGGGACTTTCCGGTCTAAAATCGTCGTAAACTCCTCTTCCGTCCCCAGCCGGTCATAAAATTGATCCGGATTCCATTGTTGCAGATTGATGATCATGTCAATCTCCTGTTCATCGCGAACGGCGCTCATGCCAAAGAGCTGCCGCACATCCACAACGCCAATGCCCCGCAACTCCATATAGTGGCGGATCAGGGGCGGCGCGGATCCGATGATACGCGTGCCGACGCTGCGGATCTCCACTGCGTCGTCCGCCACCAGCCGGTGACCTCGCTTGATCAGCTCCACCGCCGTCTCGCTTTTTCCGACACCGGACTCACCCATGATGAGGACGCCTTCACCATAGACCTCCACCAGAACGCCGTGGCGCGTGATGCGCTGCGCCAGATAGCTTTTGAGTGTACTGATGAGTTCCGGAATGAAGATGGAAGCCGGCTCCTTCGTGCGGAGAATGGTTCGCCCATGCTTCTTTGCCGCCTCCAGGCACTCGGGGAAGACTTCCATGTTTCGGGTGATGATCAACGCGGGGATAGGCCGCGCGAGAAGCTGATCGAAGCTTTTTAGTCTCTCTTCGGAGCTTAGCTTTTCCAGATACGACATTTCAACCTTCGCCATGACTTGCAGCCTGGTTGTGTCGTAATAATCGAAAAACCCGATCAACTGCAGCGCGGGTCTGTTGATATCATCCGCCAGGATTGGAATTTTCGCATAATTTTTTCCGCCGTGGACCACCTCAAGCTCAAACTCGCTGATCAGGGTGCCCAGATACAGTGTCTTTTGCGGTGCCATAGTCTTTCCTCCCGAACTCCTAATAAATTCGCCAACTTCAAGTATAGTATGATATTATAGCACAGAGTTTTCTCTTTTGGCAACTGCATGAAAAAATAGAGTTTTTCTGAAATAACACTTGCAATTTCTCTCATGCTCTGTTATTATTGTGGTCGATGCTTTTTCTTCATTACAAATCACCCCGTTTCCTTCGAGGTGTTGTGATTCTGCCAGCGAGGAGGTTCAAGCGAATGGCTAAGTGTAATTTTTGCGACAAGGGCGTTGTGTTCGGCATCCGTGTTTCCCACTCTCACCGCCGCTCCAATCGTCCCTGGAAGCCCAATGTGAAGCGCGTGAAAGCGATCGTAGACGGAAGCCCCAAACACGTTCATGTGTGCACCCGTTGCCTCCGTTCGGGCAAAGTGACCCGGGCGATCTGATTCCGGTCGAGTAAAGCCTCACGTTTTTCATTCAAAACGTGAGGTTTTTATTGCTCAGATAGGCCCCGAGAATCTTTGAAAAAGGAATTGACAATCGACGCTGTTTTCATTATAATGTTTTGGTACCATTGTGAGGATTTGCTATGCGGCTCAATCTAACATCCATCATTCATACACCCGGCACGCAGCTGCCCTTTGACCTCTCTTTTGATTTTCGCAGCTTGGAGCTTTCCGGCCAGCAGCCTCTCACAGAGCCTGTTCGGATGACAGGGCAGGTTCGCAACCAGGCAGGCATGCTTTTGCTCGAAGGAGCGCTGAGCACCACGCTGCAGCTTCATTGTGACCGCTGCGGGCGCGCATATGAGGAGGAGACGCACATCCCTCTCTCCTTCCCGCTGGCAGAAGAACTTGCTGGAGAAGACGAGGGCGAGTTCATCCTGCTGGAGGAGGGCGAGCTTGATCTGGAGGATCTGGCGTATACAAGCTTTATTCTCGGAATGGATACCAAACATCTGTGCTCAGAAAACTGCAAGGGGCTCTGCTCTGCCTGCGGGGCGGATCTCAACGAAGAGAGCTGCCGCTGCAAAGCAGAAACTGATCCCAGGTGGCAAGCCCTCTCGCAGCTCTTAGATACGTAAGTGCAATCGTTATCTCTTACACAAGACTGAGTAAGTCAACCACGTGCCCAAGCAGGGCATCACCAAGGAGGTGTCTGAACATGGCGGTCCCCAAGAGCAAAGTCTCCAAGGCCAGGCGTGACAAGCGGCGCAGCTCCCACTGGAAGCTGGAAACTCCTACTGTCACCACTTGCCCAAAATGCGGCGCGTATCGCCTGCCTCATCGTATGTGCAAAGCTTGTATGACGTATGGCGGCAAGGTATTCGGCGAGGCTCAGGAGCAGTAAAACGGAAAGAAGAGAGGGGAGCGTTTGCCCTCTCTTTTTCTTTTTTCCGCTTTATCTAAGAAGGTCAAGCGGCAACTTAGGAACTGATTGGGGCTTTCCCATGGATATCCTGACATCAAAACGAAGGGCGGGCGGGCTAATTTGGCCATGACACAGATCAAACACATAGAGGCGGGCAGTCCTGCCAAACGGGCCGGCCTTCGCAAGGGGGAGACCCTCCTGCGCATCAACGGCCAGCGCGTGCTTGACGTGCTCGACTATAAATATTACAGCTACGATCCCGCGCTCACCCTGCTCCTGCGGGATGCAGACGGCACAGAGCGCCAAGTCCAGCTGACCAAGCAGCCCGGCGAGGACTTGGGCCTTGCCTTTGAGAGCTATCTCATGGACCGGGCGCGCTCCTGTGCCAATGAGTGTGTCTTCTGCTTTGTCGACCAACTCCCCCCCGGCATGCGGGAGAGCTTGTACTTCAAAGATGACGATGCGCGCCTCTCCTTCCTTATGGGCAACTACATCACGCTGACAAACCTGAGCCGGCGGGAAATTGAGCGCATTGTTGCCCTGCGCATCTCCCCTATTAACATCTCCGTCCACACGACCGACCCGGATCTGCGCGCTCTGATGCTCGGCAGCCGGCGCGGCGGCGAAATCCTGTCGATTTTGAATCGTTTTTCAGAGGGCGGAATCGTGATGAACTGCCAGATCGTCTCCTGCCCCGGTCTCAACGACGGGGAAGCGCTCGCGCGCACGATGGCGGACCTCGCGGCGCTCTATCCGGCGGTTGGCAGCGTCTCCATCGTGCCGGTGGGGCTGACCAAGTACCGAGAGGGGCTCTATCCCCTGCGGCCTTATGAGCGGGAGGGCGCGGAAGAGACCGTGCGGCAGGTGGAGCACTTTGCGGCTCAATGCCGCGAAACCCACGGCAGCTCCATCTTCTGGTGCTCCGATGAGTTTTATCTCCGCGCGCAGCTGCCCCTGCCTTCGGATGCGTACTACGAGGACTACAGCCAGCTGGAAAACGGCGTCGGAATGCTGCGTCTTTTGGAGACAGAATTCTATGCCGCCGCGCGCATTGCGGAAGAAATCTCACCCCCGCAGCCCTTTTCGATTGCCACGGGCGTATCCGCCGCCCCTTTTCTACGGGAAATGATTGACAGCGTGGCCGCAAACTGCCATACTAAACTCAATTATACGCTCTACAGCATTGAGAACCACTTCTTTGGCACAAGCATTGATGTGGCAGGCTTACTCACCGGGCAAGATCTCATCGCCCAGCTGCGCGGCAAGGAGCTGGGCACGCGGCTGCTCATCGCCGGCAACATGCTCCGCCGCGGAGAGGAAGTTTTCCTCGATGACGTGACCCTTACCCAGGTGCAAGAGGCGCTGGGCGTCCCCATACTACCCATCAAACAGGATGGTTTTGATCTGTACGAAGCAATTTTTGAGTGATCACACGCCGATGCGGCGAGAGAAGGAAGCGAGCACACCATGGCAAAACCTTTGGTAGCAATTGTTGGGCGGCCCAATGTGGGCAAGTCCATGTTATTTAATAAACTCATTGGCCAGCGCCTCTCCATTGTGGAGGACACCCCGGGGGTCACCCGAGACCGGCTCTATGCCCCCTGCGAGTGGCGCGGGAGAACCTTTGACCTGGTTGACACGGGCGGCATTGAACCGTGGACAGACAGCGAAATTCTGCTCTTCATGCGCCGCCAGGCGGAGATCGCAATTGACACGGCAGATGTGATCGTCTTTGTCTGCGACGTTAAAACCGGCATGACCGCGGCGGATCAGGAGGTTGCAAACCTGCTGCTGCGCTCGCGAAAACCCGTGGTTCTCGCGGTCAACAAGATGGATCAGGTCGGCCGGGAAAACCCGGATATTTACGAGTTTTACAACCTTGGCCTCGGTGATCCGGTGGCCGTCTCCGCCATTCACGGGCACGGCACGGGCGATCTGCTTGACATTTGCCTCGATCACTTCCCCGCGGAGGATGAGGAGGATGAGGAGGATGACGTGGCGAAGGTCGCCGTGATCGGCAAACCCAACGTTGGAAAGTCCTCCCTGGTCAACTTCATCCTCGGCGAAGAGCGCATGATCGTCAGCGAAGTGGCCGGCACCACGCGCGACGCGGTGGACAGCTATTTTGAGCACGAGGAGGGAAAGTTTCTCTTCATCGACACCGCCGGCATGCGCCGGAAATCGAAGGTGGACGAGAAGATTGAGCAGTATTCCGTCCTGCGCGCCGTGCGGGCCATTGAGCGCGCCGATGTCTGCCTGATCATGATCGACGCCAACGAGGGCGTCACCGATCAGGATACCAAAGTCGCAGGGCTTGCCCACGAGGCGGGAAAGGCGAGCATCATCGTCGTCAACAAATGGGATGCCGTGGAGAAGGACGGGAAAACCATGGATCATATGCGAAAAGACATTCGGCGTGACCTCGCCTATATGAGCTATGCGCCCATCATCTTCATCTCCGCCCTCACCGGCCAGCGGGTAGAGCGGCTCTTCACCCTGATTCAATACGTCCGGGAGCAGGCATCCCTGCGCATCACCACAGGTGCGCTCAACAGCCTCCTGGCGGACGCGGTTGCGCGGGTGCAGCCCCCCTCGGATAAGGGGCGCCGCCTGAAGGTCTACTACATGACGCAAACGGGCATCCGCCCGCCCCACTTCGTCTTCTTCTGCAATGATGCAAGGCTCTTCCATTTTTCCTATCAGCGTTATCTTGAAAATCAAATTCGCAGCACCTACGGTTTGGAGGGGACACCCATCCGCATCTCCATCCGTCAGAAAGGTGATAAGGAGGAATCCCTGTGATCCATGGCTTCTCAGCGCTTTCCGCAGCCCTGCCCGGCGGCGGGATGGGGACGATGCTCATCGCCGCGGCGCTTCTCTCCTATTTTCTCGGCTGCCTTAACGGGGCGGTGATCGTCTCCAAGTACATCCTTCAAAATGACGTGCGAAATCACGGCAGCGGGAACGCAGGACTCACCAACTTCTACCGCACCTTTGGCGGCAAGCTGACTCTTGCGGTCATCGGCCTTGATGTGCTCAAGATGGTGCTGGCTGTCTTTCTCTCCTGGGCGCTGGTCCATGTGCTGGTGCATGATGTCCCCATCTTGATCCACTTCTGGGCCGGCCTCTGGTGCGCCCTTGGCCATATGTACCCCTGCATGTTCCGCTTTCGCGGCGGAAAGGGGATTCTCTCCGGCGGCACGCTGGCGCTGCTGCTCGACTGGCGCATTGCGCTGCTGGTCTGGGGTGTGTTTATCCTCTCCGTCGTCCTCACCCGCTTCGTCTCTCTCGGCTCCTGCCTTGCGGCGGCGATCTTCCCCATCATCTCGGTGCTGGTGTATCGGGATGCCTCCATCTTTTTGATCGCCGCCATCATCAGCGGCCTGATCCTATGGCAGCACAGGGGAAATATCTCCCGTCTGCTGCGGGGGGAGGAGTCTAAATTCAGTCTCTCAAGAAAGAAGGTGTCCTCATGAACATTTCAGTCTTAGGCAGCGGCGGCTGGGGCACGGCGATTTCCCTCCTGCTGCTGGAAAATGGCCATGAGGTCAGCCTGTGGTCCTATTTGGAGGAGGAGTCAGCCCATTTGCGCACGCATCTGGAAAACCCCCTCCTGCCCGGCATCGCCCTCTCCCCCCAGATCAACTACACGAGCGACATCCGCTGCGTCAGCGGGGCGGATGCCGTAGTTCTGGCCACGCCCTCCTTCGCCCTGCGGCAAACGGCCAGGGAGATCCTCCCCCACCTGGAGGAGAGCTGCTTTATCATTTCGCTCTCCAAGGGGATTGAAGAGGGGAGCTCGCTGCGGCTCTCCGAGGTCATCGCCGAAGAGACCAAGCACCGCTTCCCCATCACGGTTCTGGTCGGCCCCTCCCACGCGGAGGAGGTTGCAAAGGGCGTGCCGACGGGGCTGGTCGCCGCCTGCGAAGATCGAGCGGTTGCGGAAGCTGTGCAGGATATGTTCCTGAGCGACCGCCTGCGGGTCTATAGCTCTACGGATATCATTGGCGTGGAGCTGGGCGCTGCGCTGAAAAATGTGATGGCGCTCTGCGTCGGCTGCTGCACAGGGATGGGCTATGGGGATAACACCAAGGCCATGCTCATGACCCGCGGCCTCTCGGAGACGGCGCGGCTCGGCGTTGCCCTGGGCGGCAAGTACGACAGCTTCACCGGCCTTGCGGGCATGGGCGACCTGATCGTCACCTGCACTTCGCTCAACTCCCGCAACAACCGCGCCGGCATCCTGGTCGGTCAGGGTGTGCCGGTTGAGAAGGCCATCGCCAGCATTGGCGCTGTGGTCGAGGGGTATTACGCCATTGACGCCGCCAGAGCGCTCGCGCAGAAGGCCGGTGTTGAAATGCCCATCACGGAAGCGGCCTATCAGGTGTTCTACGAGGGTGCCAACCCCGAGCACATGGTGAGCAATCTGATGCGCCGCAGAAAGCGCCACGAGACAGAAGATAACTGGAGGTAAGCGCGCGAATACGCATCTTCCCCCAGATGAAAGACCAGAGCAGGCGAAATCGCCTGCTCTGGTCTTTTTTGCAGCAATGCTATTGAAGGCGCAAGCTTTGCAGCTCCCGCAGGCTGTCGAAATCAAAGCTGCGGATGACCCCGCCCTCGGCATAATAGAGGATATCCCCGATATAGACGAGGCGGCTTCCAAAGTAGAACTCGCCGCTCTCCTCCATAATTTCATCGTCAAATGCGGCGCTGGCAATGCGGCCGAGCTCCCGCAGGCGATTGTCCGCATAGGAGATAAGCAGTGCACCGCTCCAGTCACTCCCCTTTTCAAAGCCGCCCAGATAGGCGGTAAAGCCCAGGCGGTCTTCACTCTTCTGGAACATCGCCGCCTTGTGGTTGTAGAGCAGCTCGGCATAGCCGCTTTCGCCCAGAATCAGCGTATCGATCTCCCGGGGTTTCCCCATGTCGGACACGTCAAAGAGCGAGAGCTTGATGCCCCCGGTGCGCTGCCCGATGACCACTTCCTTCCCGCTTCTGTCTTTGGCGTAAATGTCATAGACATCGTTGCCCACACCCAAAATCACATCTTCCGCCACAGGGTGGAGGTAGGAAGAGAAACCGGGAACCTTCAGCTCGCCCGTGATGGCGGGCTGCTCCGGGTCGGAGAGATCAAAGACGAAGAGCGGGTCGATTTGACGGAAGGTGACGATATAGCCCCTGTCGCCCAGAAAGCGCGCGGAGTAGATGCTCTCTTCGGGCGCGAAGCCCTTCACCGCGCCGCAGACCTGCATATTCCCATCCAGAACATAGAGGTTGTTGCTGCTCTCACTGTCCCAAACCGTAGTTGCCACACGAAGGTAGCCATTGTTCTCGTCCATGCTGAACTGATCGTTGAGGTATCCGGCGACCTTTCCGGCGCCCGCATAACCGATTCTGCTGCCGTCAATGGAAAACTTGGCGATGGAGAGGAAATCCTCGCCCCTATCGTACTGATACCCGGCAATGTACATGGCGCGATGGGACATATAGGTGGTGCCCCCATCGTGCACAATGGTTTCGCTCTCAACCGGCTCTTCCGCGTCTTTGACATGGATGGCAGAGAGCGTCAGAAGCTGCTCCGCCGGACAGGCGGGCATGATCATAATATCATCCACAGGGATGGGAATGCGTGTCCCGTTTTCGCCCATGTAGGGGCGGGGATCCTCGCCGCGGCCCCAGACGCTCAGCGCTGTCGCCAGATAGAGATAGTCGCCCTGCTTCCGGCTTGCGCTCACGCTCCCCTCCACCTCAAAGCTGCGCAGCAACCTCAGCTCGCTTTTATCCTCCATATCATAGACCTGCACCAGAGTAAAATTCTTGCCATAGTAGGGATAGGGGTAACTCCTATCAAGAGAGAGACCCGGCTCCTCCAGGATGCCCGGATTGCCGGGCAGGAAGCGTCCTCCCCCTTCATAGCGGCTGCCGATCAGGATCAGGCGGTCGCCATCTACATACATCTCACTGAAGTAGCAATCCTCGTCTAAGTTCAGCTCACCCGCCAAAGTCATGCGCTCGCCGGCGCGCACGATCTTGAGCGCGGCACCGCCCAGAAGGTAGATATATGCGCCGTCTGTTTTGACAATGTCGGATTCGTCCACGCCCTCCACCTGCACATTCGTGGCGGAATAATCGCTCTCTTGAGCGTTTCCCGTAGAGAGCGCATCTTGATTGGGCGCAGCTTCCGGCGCAGCCGTCGGCATGGGGGCGCCGTCTCCCATGCCCTCTTCCGGCACAGCGTAGGTCTCCCCCGGGCCTCTTTCCACAAGTTCATAATCATAACGGTAGACATCCTTGTCCTTAAAATAGGCCTTGAGCTGCTCCAAATCCTGCAACTTCACATAGCTGCCGATCTGCGCCTTGATCTGCCGGAGCAGTTCCTGATCCAGGGCCATTTTCTGCCCTGTGAGCACAATCAAATCCTCCTGATAGTCCACCTGGAGGGAAAAGAGCTCCTCCGCAATCACGCGGAGCGGCAGGAAAATCCGCCCGTCTCTCTCCAGCGTTTCCGTGTCGATGGCAACGCGTGTTCCGTTGCGCGTGAAATAGCGCTCCCCCACAGGGAAGGCGGCGCTCGTCGTTCCGATTGTGACAATCCCCGTCCGCGCCTTTGCATCGTAGTCCACCTCTGCGCCGAAGTGCTCGCTGATGAAGCGCAGCGGCACCAGCGTGCGCCCCTGATGCAGCAGCGGAACCAGATCAGGATTTTCCCGATCCAACGGGATGATCTTCCCCCCGGACATGGCAATGGGGCTGCCGATGCAGAGATAGAGCTCCAGCTTGTCCCCCGGGGACGCCGGTGTCTCCTGCGCCTGCGCCATCAGCACCGTTACATTCACAGAACTGATCAGCATCGCAAGCGCCAGTACAAGAGAACCTAGTTTCTTCATTTCTTTCCCTCCCGATCCGTTTTTCTCGATCCATCTTTCTCGATCCATCCTTCAGCAAGCCAAGAGATCCAAGCAAGTGCTTATCAAAGGATCTCGTGCTCTGTTGGACGCTGTATGTTCAAATTAGTTCCGCCGCAGAGGAAGAATTTAGAAGTAAGGGTGATTGGAGACGCCCTGCGGCGGCTCAGCGGTCAAGCAATTCGTTGAGCGCGCGGTCTACGGAGAAGAAAAAGGCATCCTCCCCCACGACAGTTACAATCCCTGCCCTTCGGAACATCTGCATGACCTTTGGCTGCACGCAGCAGAAGACAACCTGGCAGCTGCGCTCCTTCGCCGCTTTGCAAAACTCCACCAATTCTTCCGAGATCGTAATGTCCGTCATAGGCACGCCGCGCAGCGAGAAGAAGATGACCTCTTTGCCCTCCAGACGGGCCAGATTTTCTTTCACTGCGTCGCTTGTCATGAAGAAGAGCGGCCCGGTAATATAGATCACCGCCCAGTCTCCGGGTTTTTTCTTATCCTCCCGCTCAATCCGTGTCAGGTCAATGTCGTCAACCGAGATGTCAATGGCTGTGCTGTTGATGATAAAGAAGATCAGCCCCAGACCCACGCCGATCAGGATGGCGATGCTCAGATCAAAGATCACCGTGGCAGACATGGTGATGATAAATTGCAGCATGGCAGAGCGGAAGCGATGTGAGAAAATGAAACGTATGGATTTCCAATCATTCATACGCCACGCCGTCACCATAAGAACCCCCGCCAGCGCGCTCAGCGGAATCATGGACATGATGGGCGAGAGCAGGAACATGGAGAGCAGCAGCACCAAGGCATGAACAATTCCTGTCAGGCGGGTTTCGGCGCCGGATTTCACCGCGACGCTCGTGCGGGCGATGGCGGCGGTCGCCGGAATTCCGCCGAAGAAGGGCAGCAGGATGTTGCCGATGCCCTGCGCCACCAGTTCCTGATTGCCGTGCAGGGAGACATTGGTCATCCGCGAGGCGGACATGCCGCACAAGAGGCTCTCGATCATCCCAAGCATGGCGATGCTCACCGCAGGGGCGAGCAGGTCGCGAATCATGGCCAGGTGGATGCCCGCAAAGCTCAGCCGCTCTTCCAGAAAGAGCGTTTTGGGGATCTCCCCCACCGTTGCCGCTTCCAGTCCTACGAACATGGACAGGGCGGTGGCGAGGATGATTGCAAGAAGCGAGGAGGGAACCACTGCGTTATATTTCTTGGGAAAGAGCAGCATAAAGATAATGACAAACAGGCCCAGCCCCAGCGTGGAGAGTTGGGGGGAAAAGCCAAGTGTCTTGTAGCTTGCCATCCGCTCAAAAACACTGTGTCCCTGTGATGAGACACCGAAGAGATTATCCACCTGCCCAAGGGCGATGATAACTGCGATGCCGGAGGTAAAGCCGGTGATCACAGGCGCCGGAATGCAGCCCGTCAGCTTCCCGATGCGGAAGAGACCCGCAAGCAACAGGAGAACCCCCGCCATCAGCGTTGCCAGAAGCACGCCCTGCATTCCATACTGGGCGATGATGGAAATCAAAATCGCGGCCATCGCCCCCGTCGGCCCGGAGATCTGATAGTAGGCGCCTGAGAGCGTGCCGATTACAAGCCCCGCGATGATTGCCGTCACCAATCCCGCCGCGGCATCCGCCCCGCTTGAGACCCCAAACGCCAGCGCCAGAGGCAGCGCAACGGCAGCAACCGTCAAGCCCGCCAGGAAGTCCTTGAGAAAGCGCTGCCTGTTATATCCCGAAAACTCTCTGCCCAACATCCTTCTGTACTCTTGTATCAAAACAACCATCTCCTACTTTCCTTCTGCATTTACGTTATCGAGAGGGTGGAATATCCTTGAAAAACTCGGAATAGTCCACGTCAAAAATTCGTTGCAGGCCAACCAGATCACTGACATAAATGTTCCCTCTGCCCAGTTCAATGAGTGCATAGGTCGAGCGGCTCAGAGGAGAGCCCAAGAGCTGCAGCCTTGCCGCCGTCTGGTCCTGCGTTAAGTTGTTCTTCAGGCGGATGCGCTGCAAGTTCTGCCCAAAACGTTCATTTGTAATAATCTTTTTCATCCAAGGCTCACTCCCATTGCTTACAGTTATAAACAACCATCTCTATCATAACAAGAATTTTCGCTCGTATTGTTTATGCCCATACACAGGAAGCGTCCTCACGCTTCACGCAAAAAGCCGCCCGGCTCCCGCCGGACGACTTTGCGATCCGCTCTGCCCGCGCGGATTCCGCTTTCTCGTTTGGAGTGAGTTGCAAGTCCACAGCTAAGAAGCTAAGGGCAGGAGCGAAACATCCTCCCCAAAGTCACAGCTGTAAATCCACTCGAGCACATCGCCCTCCTGCAACTCATACTCCGATGCGCCAACGCCGGGATCGTCCCGGTTGACATAATAGAGCCAGCCGGAGCCGGCGCCGCAATCGAATTCATAGAGGGTTCCGATCCCCCGAATATAGGCCGTGCCGGCAGCCTTTGCCCCGCTGTATTCCATGCGGATTCCTTCCTCCCGCAGCAGGCGCTCGAGCACTTCAAAGGCGCTCTCCCCCGGCGCAAAGGCCGCGAGCCTTGGCGCTACTATCTTCCCGTCCTGCGGAATCAGGCTGTGTTTCTCCTCTGCCAGGAGCGTCATATTTTCAAGCACCGTATCGCAATATATCCCCACGGTGCACTGCCCCGTCCTCAGCTGGGCATCCGGATTCTGCGCCTTACGCTCCATGTCAGCAAAGACCAGCGCCACGACAATGACCAGAACTGCGGCAGGGATGATGAGGCGATTTCGTTTCATAGGTTCTCTCCTTTCCCTGAAAAAAGCATTAAGCGAGGCAGCAAATTTGAAAACAACTTGCCGCCGGGTCTCTTTTATGGTATTATTAGTATAGCCAAACAACGCGGCAAGGAAGGTGGTTATAAATCCTATGACGGAATCTGTAGAAAACTATCTGGAGGCCATCTTGGTCCTCGGAAACACGCGCCAGCACGTTCGCGCCACAGATATCTGCGCGCATATGGGCTATTCGCGGCCAACTGTGTCCATCGCCATGAAGTCTATGCGTCAAAACGGCCTGATCACGGTGGATGAGCACAACCAGATCAGCCTGACCGAAAAGGGCCGCGCAGTCGCCGAAGAGATTTATGAGCGGCACATGGTATTGTCCCAAGTGCTGATGCACTTGGGTGTAGACCGCGAAACTGCCCTTTCAGACGCCTGCAAAATGGAGCATGATATCAGCGATATCACATTTTCCTGCATCAAGAAGTTTCTCGAAGCGCAGCAGGAGACCAGATGAGCAGCCACGCATCTTAAGCTGGAAGCAACTCACGAAGACCGGGTTCTTAGATAGAATCCGGTCTTTTTATTCGCCTGTCTCCCCGTCCAAACTCTTAAAGAAGAGCTGGCAGTGGCAGAAGCCCTCAAAGGCCGGGTCTTCAATCTGCTCTTTAAACTCCTCGCAGATGCATTTGTTTTCCTCCAGCCGGCCAACCCGGCAGGGACAGTAGCCGCCGGTCTGCTTCAAGCCCTCGCGAATGAGTTTGACCATCTCTTTATCTTCATTTAAACGAACTGCCATGGTGATACGCCCCTTTCCTCCGCACGCAGTGCCCTGCCGTGGCGGTGCCGATCACTCCGTTTCAAACTCCTTATAGAGCAAGCTGGCCTGCACGCCGGTGTTGTTTTGATATTTCCCGGAAGAATACGCCCGATAGTCCCCTTCCAGTGTATGATAATAAATCTGGCAAATTTCGATCCCCGGATAGATAATGATCGGGTGGACGCAAAACATCTCCAGCGTCCAAAACCCGGAAAAGCCCACATCACCGAAGCCGGCCGTCACATGGACGAAGAGGCCAAGCCGCCCAACAGAGGAGCGCCCCTCGAGCATGGGGACAAACTGTTCTGTTTTTGTGTACTCCACTGTTCGGCCGAGGTAGAGCTTTCCCGCCTCAAGCAGCAGCCCGTCTTTGGGGATCTCCAGCCGCTCTACGGGGTTATTCTTCTTCATATCGAGCACCGCGTCCCGATAGACCAGCAGCTCATTGGCCAGGCGGAGATTGTAGCTGTTTGGGTTGAGCTGTTTGGGCGCGAAGGGCTCTATGATAATTTCATTGCCCAGATGCGCCTTGATCCGCTCTCCGGATAAGAGCAAAGACACTCCCTCCTTTATTCGTCCTCCAGGGGTATAAAGTGCACGTCCTCCAGCGTAAGCGCTCTCGTATAAGGGTTGATCAGCTCATTGATCAGCGCAAGCGCCTCATCCGGATAGTAGACATAGCAGTATTTTTTGCCGCGGACCGTCTGCCCGCCGTCGCCCGGCATGGTGGCAGTTTTCATATCCCGCTCCAGATCCACCGAGATGGCTTTCGTGGCAAAATAGAGTAGATTGGAAAACTCCAAATCCGTCTCCACGTTCCGGTTGAAGATATCGACGAATGTCTTGAGTTTTGGAATGCTGTCCCAGGAGATAATCTTCCTTGCAATGGTTTGAATGATCTTTTGCTGCGTTTGGGTTCTGCCCATATCGGGGATGGGATAGCCCGTCCCGTCTCCATTGTTGCGGAAGCGCGCCACCTCCAGAGCCTGCTGCCCGGAGAGATGCTGCACCCCCGGCATATAGTGGATGGAGAGGTTTTGCGTGGGATCGTCGTGATACATCTCCACCGGCACATCAAAGTCAATGCCGCCTACCGCGTCCACAATTTCAATAAACGCTTCCATATCCAGGGTGACATAAAAGTCCAGGGGGATGCCCAGGAGGTCGGAGACCTCCTCGCGCAGTTTTTCAATCCCCAGCGGGTAAGCGGAGTTGATCTTCGGCGTGTTCCGCTCTGTATATACGGCGGTGTCCCGCGGGATGGACACAAGGCCGATCGTCTGATTGGGAATGTCATACATGGCGACCATGATGGTGTCGGCATTGCCGCTCTCAAAGTCTTTGGCCGCCAAAAGAAAGGTCCAGCAGAGGGGTTTGATCTGCTTGTGCTTCGGATCCGCCTCCTGAGAGACGCCCGCCCCTTCTTCCTGATAGGCCTGCGCCTCGCGCTCGGGCGCTTGAACGACGAACTGAAGCGCAATATAGCCGGCCACAACGATGGTGCAAAGCGCCACCAAAAAACCGTATAATCCGCGCAGGATTCGATAGCCTTTTTTCAGCTTTTTCTTTTTCCGTTGCAAGGAAAGCCTCCTCCTACTGTGGAACGCAGCCAGGCTTCGCCCGGTTCGCCCGGATTGGTTTGATTTCGACACGGGATCCAACACAATAAGTAGTATACATAATAAAGTCTTGCTGGGCAAGCATTGAAATTAGTTTTTTCTTCTTTTTGAGCTATATATTTTCAGATAGAAGCCCTGTTTTTTCCGCTGTGATAGTTCTCCCGAAACATAGAAGTTTTTTCCCTTTTTTCCTTGCATCTCGGCTTTCAATATGCTATAATCACTATATTGAAATGTTAACGTGTGAAGAGTGGGGTCTGCCCCGCTCTTTCTTTATGAGCAATCGCAATCTGTCACCGATTCTGTTGATAAGGGAGAAATGTTCCATGTCAAAAATCACCGATCTCGTCAAGACGCTGGCGGAACCCGTTGCCCTCTCAAACGGTTGTTCGCTCTGGGACGTGGAATATGTCAAAGAGGCCGGGAGTTATTACCTGCGCGTCTACATCGACAAGGAGGGGGGCGTCTCCATTGACGACTGCGAGTCTGTCAGCCGCACGCTCTCCGATCTGCTCGATGAGGCAGACCCTATTTCAGATTCCTATATTTTTGAGGTCTCTTCCGCGGGCGCTGACCGGGCGCTTCGAAGCCCGGCGCATTTTCAAGCCTTTCTGGGCGCCGAGGTGGACCTCTCACTTTATAAAGCAAAAGACGGTGCAAAGCGCCATACAGGCATCTTGCGTGACTACCAAAACGGTGATGTGAGCCTCCTCATCGGCGGGGAGAGCGTCCACTTCCCCAAAGCGGAAATCTCGCAAGTTCGCCTGCATGTGAGCTTTTGAGCAAAGGAGTATAGAGTATCATGGCAAAAAAAGCTGCAAAAAACGCAAAGAGCAATGAATTGGATGGGAAAGAATTTTTCGAAGCCATTTCTTTGATCGAAAAAGAAAAGGGCATTCCCAAGGGATATATGCTCGAAAAAATTACGCAGGCCCTGCTCTCCGCCTATAAGCGGGATCACGAAGGCGTGACGGACAACGTCTTTGTCGATGCCGACGCGGAAAAGGGCGAAGTGCGTATGTTCTTAAAAAAAGACGTGGTGGAGACCGTGGATAACCCCGCCACGGAGCTCTCCTTGGAGGAAGCCCGCGCCACCCTCCCCACCGCCCAAATCGGCGATGTCGTTCGCATCGAAATCAAGCCCCGCAACTTTGGGCGCATTGCCGCCCAGACGGCGCGGCAGGTCATCATCCAGGGGATGCGGGAAGCCGAACACAGCATGGTCTACGATGAGTTCACCTCCAAAGAGCATGAGATGATGGTCGGCACCGTCACCCGGATTGACCCGCGCAACGGTGCCGTCTCCCTTCGCATCGGAAGCGGCTCAGAGACGATTGACGCCTATCTGGCCCCCACAGAGCAAGTGCGCGGAGAGCTCATCCGTGAGGGTGACCGGCTGAAGGTTTACGTGGTGGAGGTACGCCGCACCAACCGCGGCCCGCAGATTCTCATCTCCCGCACGCACCCGGGGCTGGTCAAGCGCCTCTTCGAGCTGGAAGTGGCTGAGATTTACGACGGCACGGTGGAGATTCAGTCCATCGCCCGCGAGGCGGGAAGCCGCACCAAAATCGCCGTGTGGTCTTCGGATGACAATGTGGACCCGATCGGCGCCTGCGTGGGTCCGAAGGGTGCGCGCGTGAACGCCATTGTGGATGAGCTGAAAAACGAGAAGATTGACATCATCAAATACAGCGACGACCCCGCGGTCTATGTCGCGGAGGCGCTCTCCCCCGCGGAGGTCATTTCCGTGCGCACACTTGAGGACGGGAAGAGCTGCCAGGTAGTCGTGCCGGATAACCAGCTCTCTCTGGCCATCGGAAAAGAGGGGCAAAACGCAAGACTTGCCGCAAAGCTCACGGGTTATAAAATTGACATCAAGTCCGAGAGCAACGCGTATGAGTTTGACGAACTGCCCCTCCCGGCCGAGGAGGAGGCCCCCCCGCTTGAGGAGGCCGCAGCCGAAGAGGCCCCCTCTCCGCTTGAGGAGAGAGAGACCGAGGGGCCGGCGGAGTTTGACGAGCTATAGTTTCGCCGGGGCTTGCAACTGTTCGGGCCAATTGGGCAGGATATCTAAGTGACAAGGAGATGGCAGTGTGCCGAAAAAAATACCGCAGCGCCAGTGCTTGGGCTGCCGTGAAATGAAGCCGAAAAAGGAACTCATTCGTGTCGTGCGCGCGCCATCGGGAGAAATCTCTCTGGATTTCAAGGGCAAACTGCCGGGACGGGGCGCTTATCTCTGCCCAAATCCCAATTGTTTGAAGCGGGTCAGCAAATCCAAGGCTCTTGAGCGCGCCTTCTCCCTCCCCATTCCGGAGTCGATTTACGAGAGCCTGCACGCGCAGATGGAAGGGGGCGACCCAAATGGATAGTGCGCTCTCCCTGCTGGGATTGACAAAAAGGGCAGGGCGGATCGCCATCGGTGAAGAGCCGGTCGGTGCGGCCTGCCGCGCGGGAAACGCGACTCTTGTCCTTCTTGCGGCGGATGCGGCAGAAAACTCTCAGCGGCGCGCCGTCTATTTCGCCGAGATTGGCCGCTGCCCGCACCTGCTCCTCCCCTTTGATAAGGATGCACTTGGCAGCGCATTGGGGCGCTCCTCCTGCGCCATGGCAGCCCTCACGGACATCGGCCTTGCCAGCGCGCTTCTGCGGAAACTCAATGCGGCGGATCCTGCGCGCTACGGCGCACTCCACACACAGTTGGAGGAGAAGGCTTCAAAAACCTTGCAGCGGCAGAAGGAAAAGCGCGCCCATGAGAAAAAGCTTCAGCGGGCGAAGAAAAAACCCTGGGCAGCACGCCCAAAGTGAAACCGCTCCCCTGCGGAAACGCGGGCTCCCACCCGCCAGTTTCGGGACCGGCCGGCAAAGCGCCGGAATGATGCATCTGTGATGTCAGAGCCGACACGATCCCATCGGTTCTTTTAACAATAATTATAATTAACACGCAATCGCTTACTTTCAGCCTAACTATCCTTCTGTGCTGATCGACTGATACGGAGGTGGCCTATTTGAGTTTAATAAAATACAGAGTCCATGAGGTGGCCAAGGATCTTGGCATGTCCACAAAAGAAGTTTCCCAGATCCTGGACACCTATGCAAGCAAGCCAAAAAACCATATGCAGGTTCTCAGTGATCGGGAGCTTTCCATTATCTTTGAGTCCCTCACGCAAAAAAACCAGCTTGAGAGCTTGGAGCCCATCTTTGCCGAGGCGGCCAAGCAGGAGCCTGCCGCAAAACCCGCAGCAGCGCAAAAGGAAGCACGCCCTGCGGCAAACCCCGCGGCAAAACAGCAGCCCCCCGCCCAGCAGAAGCAGCGGGGCGGCAAAATCACCACGCAGCAGCCTGCCAAGGCTGCCCCCCAGGAGAACCGGGCGAAGCCGCTCGCAGAGGCGGCATCCGCCTCCGCTTCGAACAGGCCTGCAACGAGAGTGCCGGAGAAGAAGATCGTCGATACCCGCAAGGCAGGCAATGTCAACCTTGCGCGTTATGATGAGCGCCTTGAGACGCTCGCACCCGAGCACGCCTCCAAAATGCAGACCGGCAAGCAGAAGATCCAAAACCGAAATTCCCAGCGCAGGGGGGCAAACTTTGGCAACAAACGCCGTCAGGAAGAGCAGGATAAGATGCGCAGGCTCCAACTGGAGATCGCAAAGAAAACGCCGCTCACCGTTAAAATTCCCGATGAGATCGGCGTGGGGGAACTTGCCTCCCGGATGAAGAAAACCGGCACCGAGGTTGTCAAGCAGCTCATGAAGCTGGGCATCATGGCCTCTCTCTCCGAAATCATCGACCACGACACCGCCGCCCTTGTGGCGATGGAGCTCGGCTGCAAAGTGGAGCGCGAGGTGGTCGTCACCATCGAAGAGCGGCTCATTGACACCGCTGAGGACAAGGAAGAGGATCTTGTGCTCCGCGCGCCGGTTGTCGTCGTCATGGGCCACGTTGACCACGGAAAAACTTCACTGCTCGACTGCATCCGCAGCGGAAACGTTGCCTCCGGCGAGGCCGGCGGCATCACCCAGCACATCGGCGCCTATCAGGTCAAGCGCGAGGACGGCACCATCACCTTCCTCGACACCCCCGGCCACGAAGCCTTTACGGCGATGCGCGCCAGAGGCGCCATGGTCACGGATATTGCCATCCTCGTCGTTGCGGCGGATGACGGCATCAAGCCGCAGACGGTGGAGTCCATCAACCACGCCAGAGCCGCAGAAATTCCCATTATTGTTGCCATCAACAAGATGGATAAGCCCACGGCGAACCCAGAGCGCATCAAGCAGCAGCTGACGGAGTACAGCCTGGTCGCGGAAGAGTGGGGCGGGGAAACCATCATCTGCCCCATCTCCGCCAAGACGGGAGAGGGGATCGACCACCTTCTGGACATGGTTCTGCTCACTGCCGAGGTGCAGGAGCTGCGCGCAAACCCCAACCGCTCCGCCCATGGCGTTGTGATTGAAGCGCGCCTCGATAAGGGCCGCGGCCCTGTTGCCACCATGCTGGTGCAAAACGGCACCCTGCGCCAGGGTGATGTGATCATCGCGGGAACGGCTGTCGGCCGCGTCCGTGCCATGACCAGCGGCAGAGGCGAGAAAATGCTGGAGGCCGGCCCCTCCGTCCCCGTGGAAATCATCGGCATGGGCGAGGTGCCCGGCGCGGGTGACGACTTCCACGCCGTAGCGGATGAGCGCATGGCGCGCGAGCTTGCCGACCAGCGGAAATATGAAAACAAAACGGCCGGCAGCAGCGCGGTGCAAAAAGTCACGTTGGAGGATCTCTTCACCCAGATTCAGCTGGGCGACCTGAAGGATCTCAACATCATCGTCAAGGCCGACGTGCAGGGCTCCGCCGAGGCAGTGAAGGCCTCTCTGGAGAAACTCACAAACGAAGAAGTTCGCGTGCGCGTCATCCACTGCGCGGTCGGCGCAATCAACGAGACAGACGTTATGCTCGCCTCCACCTCCAACGCTATTATTGTCGGCTTTAACGTGCGCCCGGACAACAACGCGAGAGAGTCCGCCGCCCGCATGAAGGTCGATATGCGCATGTACCGCGTGATCTACGACTGCATTGACGAGATGGAAGCCGCCATGAAGGGCATGCTCTCTCCGAAGTTTAAAGAAGTGGATCTCGGCCGCGTTGAGGTGCGCGAGGTCTATAAAATCACAGGCTCCGGCATCATTGCCGGCTGCTATGTCACAGAAGGCCGCGTCACCCGCAACGCACAGCTTCGCCTGGTGCGGGACGGCATCGTCATCCACGAAGGGGTCATCGGCTCTCTGCGGCGCTTCAAGGATGATGTGAAGGAAGTGGCCCAGGGCTACGAATGCGGCATCAGCATTGACAAGTACAGCGATCTTAAACCCGGCGATGTGATCGAAGCCTATATGATGGAGCAGATCCAGCCGTAATGGCGCGCAAACCAAACCGGCTGAGTATCGCCTTGCAGTTCTGCCCGCCTTCCCTGGCGCTGCCGGGGCGGGCGTGTGCGCTGTTTTGATGGCCGGCGCGGCGATTAGAACACAAATCACAAATACAGTAAAGGGCTTCCGCGAAGCGCTGCTTTGCGGAGAACAATAGGATTATGGCCAACAATCGTACAGGAAGGATTAACGAAGAAATCCAAAAAGAGCTCTCTGCGCTCCTGCGCAATCTGAAGGACCCGCGGGTGCAAAAGACGCTGCTCTCCATCACCGCTGTGGACACCACCACAGATCTTCGCCAGGCCAAGGTCTACGTGAGCGTCCTGGAGAAAGACCTCTCTTCGGAGGTATTCAAAGGGCTCAAGTCCTCTGCGGGCTATCTCCGCCGGGAGCTGGGCCGCGCCCTGAACCTGCGTCATACGCCGGAACTTCTCTTTATTGAGGATCACTCCATCGACAAGGCAAGCAATATTCTAAAGCTCTTGGATCAGATTGACTAAAGGGTGTTGCCATGCAGAGGGCGCGCGCTTCTTGGCGCGCTCCGTTTGAAGCACTGGTTCTCAGCGCATGGCATTTTAAGGCGAATCGACCGTTTAAGAGTTTCTCTCCCGCCAGGACACCACGAAAAAGGGGCAAGGCATTATGGACTATCGAGAGGCTGCGGCCCTCCTGCGCGCGCAGGATCAAATTTTAATCATTACGCACCGCCGCCCGGACGGAGACACCATCGGTTCGGGCGCGGCGCTTTGCCATGCGCTCAGAAGTCTTGGAAAAACCGCTCACCTGCATCCAAACGAAGAGGTGCATGACTTATTTGCGCCCTACACGGCGGGTTTGGACGCCCCCGCGGGCTTTTCCCCCGCCTTCATCGTGGCGGTGGACACCGCCTCATGGGACCTGATTCCCGAGAGCGCACAGCGGCTCTATGGGAGCGCTGTGGACCTGTGTATCGACCACCACGGTTCGAATGAGTTTTTTGCCAAGGAAACTTATCTGGCACCGGAGCACGCCGCCTGTGGAGAGCTGGTCTACCTGCTGATTTTGGAGCTCTGCCCCATCAGCCCGCAGATTGCCCTCCTCCTCTACCTTGCCATTTCCACAGACACAGGCTGCTTCGTCTTTTCTAACACCACTGCCCTCACCCATCGCATCACGGCGGAGCTGATGGAGTATGATTTTGACTACCGGGCGATCAACAAGCGTCATTTCCGCACCAAAAGTCTTCCCCGCCTCCATATGGAGAGTCAGATGATCCAAAATATGCAAATGCTTCACGGGGGCATCACCGCGCTGGTCTCCATCCCCCTTGCCTCGATGGAAGCCGCCGGCGCAACGGAAGATGACATGGACAACATCTCTTCCTTTCTTGAGCAGATTGAGGGCGTGCAGATTGCCGTCACCATACGGGAGCTCTCTGCTGCGGAATGCAAGATCTCCCTGCGCACCGGCGGACAATATGATGCCTCTGCGATCTGCGCGCTCCTTGGCGGCGGCGGACACCCGGCCGCTGCCGGCTGCAGCGTGTATGGAAATCTTGAGGCGGCGCAGTCTGCGATTATCGAAGCCATTGAAACCGTTCAAACGGCGACACAGCCCTCAGGTGGATAAATGCCTAGTGGAATTTTAATCGTAGACAAGCCTTCCGGCTGGACCTCGCATGACGTGGTTGCGCGCTTGCGCCGCGCGCTCGGGGAGCGGCGCATCGGACACGCCGGCACGCTCGATCCCATGGCAACGGGTGTGCTGCCCGTCTTTGTCGGCAGGGCCACGAGGGCGGTTGAGTTTGCCGCCGAGCGCGACAAGGAATACCATGCGGTGCTCCGCCTTGGCACCGTCACCGACACGCAGGATAGCAGCGGCAGCATCCTCTCGGAGCAGCCTGTCAGCGTATCACGCGCCCAGCTTGCGGCGGCTTTGGAGCCTTTTCGCGGCGACATCAGCCAAATCCCGCCCATGTACTCTGCCATCAAGCGGGATGGGAAAAAGCTCTATGAGCTTGCAAGGGCGGGAAAGAGCGTTCCGCGCGCAGCGCGTGCCATCACCATCCACGAGCTGACGCTTTTGGAACAACAGAGCGAGCGTGACTTTCTCCTGCGCGTGCGCTGTTCCAAGGGCACCTATATACGAACCCTCTGCCATGACATTGGCGCGGCGCTCGGCTGCGGCGGCTGCATGTCCGCCCTCCGGCGCACGATGGCCGCCGGTTTTTTAATCGAAACCGCGCACCCGCTCTCGGACATCCTTACCCATGAGGCCCCGGAGCGGCTTTTGCTCCCTGTGGCGGACTATTTTGCGCAGCATCATGACATCTTTGTTCCGGCCGCCATAGAGAAGCGCATCCGAAACGGTGTCTCTTTTCCAACGGAGGCCCCGGACGGAAGCTACCGCGTCTTTAACGAAGAGGGCGCGTTTCTCATGCTCGGCGCAGCGCGTGAGGGTATCATGAGCTGCATAAAAAGCTTTTTCGAGGTGTGAAAATTGGACAAAAAACAAAGTGTGATTGCGCTCGGCTTTTTTGACGGCGTCCACAAGGGGCACGCCGCCCTATTGCAAACGGTTTTCCGGCGCGCAAAGGAATTGGATGCCATCCCCAGTGCGCTGACCTTTGACCCGCATCCGCAAACGGTAATCTTTAATAAACCCCTATGTCTCCTCAGCTCTCCGGAGGACCGGGCGGATCTGATGCGCCTTCACTATCACATCGACGATGTCATCGTCCTCCCCTATAACTTGGAGCGCATGAAGCAGCCTTGGCACTCTTTCGTGACCGACACGCTTGTTTCTGAGCTCTCTGCGGTTCACCTGGTCGCAGGACATGACTTCCACTTTGGCTACAAGGGCGAAGGGAATCCGCAGCGCCTCTCCGCGCTTGCAAAGAAGCTCGGCATCGGCCTTGACATCATCCCAAAGGTAGAAGAGGACGGAATCACTGTCTCCTCCACCTATATCCGCACCCTGATCGCGCAGGGCGAAATCGAGCGCGCCAACGAATTTTTGGGCCACCCGCACACCATCAGCGACACCGTTTCGCATGGGAAAAAGCTCGGTTCCACTCTGGGTTTTCCCACCGTCAATCTCAAGCTCAAAACCGATGTGCTGCCCCCTGCCAAAGGCGTCTACGCCACGAGGGTCTGGCTGGAGAACGGCGAGAGCCACATCGCCGTGACAAATGTCGGCACGCGCCCCACTGTGGATGACGGAAACGCGCTGAATGTAGAGGGGTTTATCCTGGATTTTTCCGGCGATCTCTACGGGCAGAAGATTCGTATTGAGTTTTTTAAATACCTCCGCCCGGAGCAAAAGTTCCCCTCTCTGAATGCGCTGCGCGATGAAATTATGCGAAATGCACAGCAGACGCGTGATTTTTTCTCCGCGCAGTTGTAACACAAAATACTTCAGTGCCTGAAACATACTTCGGGCACTGTTTTTTTCGAACTTGCCTTTGTCCTTTGCTCCATGGTAAAATTATTGCAGCGGAAGCCCCTCTGCGGGACTCCGGTTCTGTGCACAAACTTTGAGGTGAACTATGAAAATTGGCCACGTCTCTATCCCCTCCCGGCTGGCGCTCGCACCCATGGCCGGTGTCACCGACCTCTCGTTCCGCGGCATCTGCCGGGAACTGGGCGCGGGTCTGACCGTGACGGAAATGGTCAGCGCCAAGGCGCTCTGCTTTCAAGATAAAAAAAGTGCGGAGCTGCTGCGCCTGGGGCCCGAGGAGCACCCGGCCGCCGTACAGATCTTCGGCAGTGATATTGGCTGCATGGAGGAGGCGGCAGCGATTGCGCTTGCGCGCTCAGGCGCCGATATTCTTGACATCAACATGGGCTGTCCTGTGCCCAAAATTGCCAACAGCGGTGACGGGTCCGGCCTCTTGCGCGATCTGGACAAGGCCTGCCGGGTGGCAGAAGCGGTTCTGCGCGGCGCGGGGGATACACCCGTCACGGTGAAAATGCGCCTTGGCTGGGACAGGGGCTCCGTCGTCTGCGTGGAGCTCTCTAAGATGCTTGAATCCCTTGGCATCGCGGCCCTCACCGTACACGGGCGCACCAAGGTACAAATGTACGGCGGGGTTGCCAACTGGGATCTCATCCGTGAGGTGAAGGAGGCCGTCTCCATCCCCGTCATCGCCAATGGCGATGTCTTCTCCGCCGAGGACGCTGTGCGCATCCTGCGTTACACCGGCGCAGACATGGCCATGATTGGCCGGGGCGTGTTTGGAAACCCCTGGATCTTTGAGCAGGCTGCTGCCGCGCTGGAGGGCCGGGAGATTCCTCCCATGCCGCCGCTCTCCGCCCGCTGTGCGATGGCGGTGCGGCAATTTGAGCACGCGGCGGAGTATAAGAGCGAAAAGGTTGCCTGCCTTGAGGCCAGGCGGCACTACGCCTGGTATCTCAAAGGCGTGCCCCACGCCTCCTACTGGAAGGAGCAGATCTCTAAGATCTCCTCCCTGCAGGATGTCTACCGGATTACCGCAGGAATTACGCGCGAACTCTGCTAGAGAGTGCCCCACCGTGATCGAGATGAGGTGAATTTCGTCTATGAGCGACATGCTGGTCCAGCGCGCCAAAGCCGGCGATCAGGAGGCCTTTGCGCAGTTGATGGAGCAATATCAAAGGCCGATTTATAACCTCACGCTGCGCATGTGCGGCAGGCCGGAGGATGCCGAGGAGCTGACACAAACAGCTTTTTTCCACGCTTGGCGCGGGCTTCCGGATTTTGCGGAGGAGGCCTCCTTTTTCACCTGGCTCTATCGCCTGGCGACGAACGCGAGCATCGACTTTTTGCGCCGGGAAGCACGGCGCTTTTCCCTGCGAAACACCCTCCCGCTCCACGGCGAAGACGGCAGCCCCATGGATCTGCCCGACACGCGCCAGCTGCCGGAGTCCAGCGCGCTCGAGGCGGATCGCCGCGCGGTCTTGGATGCTGGATTTGCCGCACTCAAAGAGGAACAGCGGGACATCCTGCTCATGCGCGAGCTCGAGGGGCTCTCCTATCAGGAGATTGCGGATCTCCTCTCCCTGGAGCTTGGGACAGTGAAATCACGCATCGCCCGGGCGCGCTTGGCGCTGCGCGGAATCTTGGAGGAAAACGGGAACTATTTCGAGCGTGAAACGTCCAAAGGGAAGGAGAAGAAAGAGGGGGTGGAGGCCAAATGAACAGCTGTACTGAATTTGAATTCCTGCTCAGCTTGCAGCTGGATGACGCGCTCACGAGGGCGGAAGATGCGGCCCTTGCGGCCCACCTTCAGCGCTGCCCCTCCTGCCGTGCACTGCAGGCGGATTTCATACAGATACAGGGGGATTTACACGTCCTCCACGCGGCGCCGCCCACCGGCCTGCTCGCCCAAATGCGGGCTCAGCTTCCCGCGCAGGAGCAGAGGCCAGCGCCCCCACCCAAAAAACACCGGAATAAGAGGCGGCAGTATCAGGCGCTCTTTGCAAGCGCGGCCGTCTTTGCCCTCTTGCTCTCTGCCGCGTTTTTTGGCCAAACGCAGCTTGGCGGCGACTCCCTGAGCCTTGCGGCGCCGGAGAGCGCTGAAGCAGAGAGTGTTTTCGCCGGCCAGGAGCCTGCCCCGGCCGAAGCCATCTTTGGAGAGGCAGAAATGCAACATGCCGCCCCGCCGGAGGAAGCGCCAGCCCCGCCGGAGGTCAAGCAGGCACTCCCCGCCACAGCCGGCGGTCATGTTGACAGTGGCAACCCCACCTTCGCGCAGGACGAACCGGCAGCAGGCAGCGACGACACAGCCAATGTGCTCTTTCGGGAGCTTCCCCCTCCCGCTTCTGCGCAGGAACCGGCAGCCATGTCCGTTGACGAGTGTGACGATGCTGCGCCCGCCCCCGACGCAGACAGCAGCGCAAGCGCTCCCCTATCATCTCAGCTGAGCCCTGCCGAGGCGCGGGCGCTGCTTGAGTGCTTTTTTCAGGAGACAGCAGAAAGCGCTTCTTCCCGCAGCATCCACGAGGCGGGCCGGGACGAAACGGGGCAGCATTACCTCTTCCGTGTCATTGATCCGGATGCTTCGGAGCAGCTGTATCGGGTTCATGCCGAGGACGGGAGCATTCTTCCCCCGGACGACTTTGATGGCACCCTTTCCCCCGAAACAAACTGACAGAACGCCGTGCGGCTGATTGCCATGCGGCGTTCCTCTTTTTTCGTGACCGGCCAAGCCGCGCTCCTGGAAAAGATCACGCGCCCTTTATGTCTGAAGAGGCGGGCGGCAAACTGCACCGACGGGGAAGACCTTGCCCCCACTTCACCCCTTTGTCTGCCGAAAAGAGGGCGCGGGCGCTGCTCTGATTGTGTTTTGAAAACGGAGTCTCTGTTTTTCAAGGGATTCGCCATATTAAAATTAGATAAATTCTTGTTGTCATACCCTCTATTTTCCTGTATAATGTACAACAGTTGAAAAATTGAGGGCCGCCGTTTTTCGCCGGCCTATTAAGGATACGAAGGAGAGAACGTCACTATGAGCTATTCCGCACAAAACATTCGCAACGTCTGCCTCCTGGGACACGGCGGCAACGGAAAGACCTCTCTGGCCGAAAGCATACTCTTTCAAACCGGGGCCATCGACCGCATGGGCAGAGTTCCCGACGGAAACACCGTGTGTGACTATGACCCGGAGGAGATCCGACGCCAGTTCTCTATCTCCACAGCAGTTGCCCCTGTTGAATACGGCGGCTGCAAGATCAATATCCTGGATACACCCGGTTATTTTGACTTCACCGGCGAGGTGATGGAGGCCCTGCGCGTTGCCGACGGAGCCGTCATCGTGACCTCGGCGAAGGGCGGAATCAGTGTCGGTGCGGAAAAGGCCTGGAAATATTGCGAGGCGAACCGCCTGCCCCGCATTCTCTACATCTCCAAGACAGATGAGGAAAACGCGGACTATAACGCCGCCTTTGAGGCGCTTCGGGAGCAGTTTGGCAAACACATCGCCCCCATTGTCGCCCCGATCTGGGACGAGAGCAAAAAAGTCATCGGCATCATTGACGTGCTCAACAAGCGCGCCTACAACATTCAAAACGGCAAGCGCCAGGAGATTCCCATCCCCGAGGGCAAGCAATCCGTCGTCGACGAGCTCTACGGCGCGCTGGTGGAGTCCGTTGCGGAGACCAGCGAAGAGTTTATGGACCGCTATTTTGACGGCGATGAGTTTAGCTACGCGGAAATGGTGCAGGGCTTGCACAGCGGCGTGAAGGATCTCTCCATCGTCCCCGTCCTCTGCGGCTCCGCCATCAACGGGCTTGGCACGCAGATGCTGCTCGACAGCATTGTCAACTTCCTGCCCAACCCCCTGGAGGGCCGTCCCATCGGCGGAGAGAACGACCAGGGCGAAGCTGTGGAGTTTGCCGTCTCCCCGGGCGCAGTGCCCCTTGCCTTCGTGTGGAAAACGGTTTCTGACCAATACGGAAAGTATTCTTATATCAAGGTGCTCTCGGGTACAGTTGAGCCGGATATGCCTCTGATCAACGCGCGCACGGGCCAGACGGAGAAACTCGGCCGCCTGTATACTATGCGCGGAAAAAAGACCGAAGAGGTGAAGAAGATCGCCTGTGGCGACATCGGCGCCATTGCTAAGATGGATAAACTGGTCACCGGCGACACGCTTTGCGATGCGCGCAATGTGGTGAAGCTTGATCCCATCGGCTTTGCGGAGCCCGTCTTCTCCATGGCCATCTCCCCGAAAACCAAGGGGCAGGAGGATAAAATTGCCGCAGGGCTCTCCCGCCTCAACGAAGAAGACCTCTCCTTCACCGTCTTCAACAACGCCGAGACGAAGCAGATGGTGCTCTCGGGCGCTGGCGACATTCAGCTTGCCGTGCTCTGCGCGAAGCTCAAATCCCGCTTCGGCGTGGACACGGAGCTCAAGCCCACCCGCGTCCCCTACCGCGAGAAGATCAAGAAAAAGGTGGAGACACACGGCCGGCACAAGAAGCAGTCCGGCGGCAGCGGCCAGTTTGGCGATGTGTGGATTCGCTTCGAGCCGCAGGATGAGACCGATGAGCTGATCTTTGCTGAAGAAGTCTTTGGCGGCAGCGTTCCGCGCAACTTCTTCCCGGCGGTGGAAAAGGGACTGCGCGATGCCGTCTCCAAGGGCGTTCTTGCGGGCTATCCCCTCGTCGGCCTCAAAGCCACCCTCTACGATGGCTCCTATCACGCGGTTGACTCGAACGAAATGGCCTTCCGCACGGCGGCGCAGATCGCCTATCGCGAGGGCATTCCCAACGCCGCGCCGACCATTCTTGAGCCCATCGGCGAGCTGAAGGTCACCATTCCCGATTCCTATCTCGGCGATGTCATGGGCGACTTGAACAAGCGCCGCGGGCGCGTGGGCGGCATGACCCCCACCGCAGATGGCGACCAGATCCTCGAGGCCGAAGTGCCCATGTCTGAGATGACCAACTACGCCATCGACCTGCGCTCCATCACGCAGAGCCGCGGCTCCTTCACCTTTAAGTTTGTGCGCTATGAGGAAGCCCCCGCAGCCGCCCAGCAAAAGGCGATTGAAGAGGCAAAGCTCCTGCAAGAGGAAGACTGACACGCCCTAAAGAGCTCCGCCGCCGCCGCCTTGGTGGGCTATGCCGGGGCAACAGGCGAAGCAACACCAGCCTCTAAGAGTGAGCGGACAGCTTCAGCTGCCCGCTCACTCTTTCCGCGTCACCCGGCGGTCATACGCCCCTCCTGCAAAAGAGCTCCTTTGCACTTTCCCCAAATACTGTCTACGAGGGTGTGGTTCTTTACCACACCCTCGTACTGTTTCATGGAATAAGACACAGGAGCCACACATCCCCCAGGATCCTTTCTTTAGGCCCTGGCCTTTGGTGCTTCGGGCCTCTTCTGCCCCCCGCGTTGACCGCTCTCCGGTCAAGGGCATGGCGGTTTCTGCCCCTCTTCCGGAATGAACACGGCTGTGACCCCTGTTTCATAGCGGATCTTCTCCGCGAACCGATCCAGTTCCGCGGGGTCAATTGCCGGACGCAGCAGGTGGATGTTCTGTGTCCGCCGCTCCGTGCCATAGGTGAATGAAATGAAATCGCCGCCAATCTCCACAGCTCTGATCCAGATGCCCTTCTGGTTGAATTTGATGATCCTCTCCCCCAGAAGGATGCCAAAATAGGAGACGATCACCTCGGCATGCTCACTCTCCCGGTCTCGCGCCCTCTCGCCGGAGAGCTCGCTGATGACGGCGGTGCGGATATGCAGGATGGGGTTTTCTGTAATGAGTCTTGCCACATTTCGCTCTCTGCGCCCCCGCAGCAACAGTGCCGCCAGGGCTGCGCCGGAGAGGAGAAGCCCTGCCTGCAGTGTCAGCATCCAGCTCTCGCAGCCGCCCCCTTTGCGCACAAAGAGCCATGCTCCCACCAGGGCGGCAAAGGCGATAAGGGGCACGAAGCTGTGCTTCTTTCTTCGAATCGTCCTCAATCACAGGCCTCCTTTCGGCTCAGTTTTTATCTCTTGCGCGTAGCATAGCAGAAAGCATGCTGAGAAAAACCACCCGGCTGGGTGGTCTGGAGAAAAAATCCCCCCACCCGAAATGGGTAGGAGGAGGAAAGGGCATGGTTTTTATGCCCTTGGGGGCGTATCCTCTTTTTGGAGCACGGTGTTGATCAGTTCCGTGCGGCTCTGAACGCCAAATTTGGTATAGACATTTTTAACGTAGTATTTGACCGTGTTTTCACTGATTGAAAGCTCTCCCGCGATGGTTTTATAGGTCTTGCCCTGGAGCAGGAGGGCGGCGACCTGACTCTCCCGCTCTGAGAGCTTTCCATATGTTGCAGCGCGATCAATCTGGCCCGTCTGTTCCGGTGCGGGCAGTTCGGAAAATGCCGAGAGATAGGCATGCCCCTTGAGTAGGGTGGAGAGGTGCCTGTGCAGGGGCGGCAGCAGAACCAGTGTCACGCAGACCACGGTCAGCGCCAGCAGCGTTGGATGGAAGCCTTGTGCCTCCGGGGAGAGGATGATGCCGCCAATCAGTCCGCCCAGCAGCACACCGAGCACATTGGCTGAAAGACCAATGCCAAGCACCCTTGCCGGGTTTTCGTGAAAATCCAGCATCTCACTGAGAATGCTCCACCAGAACAGATCATAGACCCCGCAGGCCCCGAGCATCAGCGTGTTGACCAGCAAATAGCTCGCGGCGGAGTGATCCAGACTGATAAAGGCGATGAAGGAGAAGCCGATCATGGCGATGGCCACATAGAGGATGTAGCTGCGGTTGGTCTTGCGCGGCAGGTTTCGCATGATGATCAGCGCGAGGATATAGGGCAGGGCCCAGTACCAGCTGGTCAGCCATGTAAGATGTGCGTAGGCCGGATTGAGCACCTGATACATCAGTCCCGAGTTGATGGTGATAATTGCGATGAAAAGGCAGAGAAAAATGAGAATACTCGTCATACTGACAGCGTTTTCTTTCCGCTTCGGGGCCGCAGGCGGCGGCGGCTCTTGACCGGCCGGCAGCCCCAGGGCAAAGAGAAAGGCTCCCAGCAGCATACACATGGACAAGGCCAGCCCCACGCGCGCTGAGAGGTGAACGGCCGCCATGTTGCAGAGGATCATCAGGAGATTGGACAGGATCAACATATCCGCGACTGTTCTGATCCGCTCGTTTTTTGGTGTGCTGCTTTTGAGATAGAATGACCAGGCGGCCACGCAGCCCCCGGCGAGAAAGGAGCCTATCAGGATTCCGCCCACCCAGAAGATGGAGGGGGCAAAAAAGAAGGCTGCAGATATCAGGATAAAAAACGGATAGGAAGACAAGAACAGCCTTTTTGCCGCCTGTTTTGTTTTGATCAGCAGACCGCACAAAAGCAGCCCGAAAAAAACAGACGCGACTCCGCCAAAAACCAGAGCAGCGGGGTCGATCTTATGCGAGCCGGCAAGCAAATAGAAGATTTGGCCTTCAAAGAGGAAGGAGAGCATCCAAGCGGAAAATAGCGCGTGCACGAGAACGGACAAGCGGCGCTCATTGATCGCCGCCCACATGCCTTGCGTTGTTTTCTCTTTTCTCATGCCTTCACCTCCCTTGTTTTGACTGCGGGGCCCTGCGCCCATTCCCCTCTTCTCCGCCCGCCGGGCGCGCAGTTTCCAGCCGTGTCGATATCTTCTATCGCGCTTCCACGGAGCTGTATCACTTATTCTCCATTCTATTCCTCCTGCGCAGGAGATTCAAGCAAGGGGCATGGAGCGAGAAAAGAGCCCCTGCATCGGGTCAGATGCAGGGGCTCCGTCACAATTTGCACGCTTCATCCGGTGAGGGATTCGATGCGTTTCAACTGGTTTCCCCATCTGTGGACTGCGTCACGATCCCCCCGCCACCCGGCTGCCGCCCCATTCCACGACGGTGAAGCCCGCCCTCTGGAAGGGCTCCAGCTCCTGCTCCGGCAGGTCGATCGCCTGCTCCAGAGGTTGAAATGCCATGAAAACCCGCAGCAGGCTGTCAGGCTCCGGCGTGATCTCCAGCGCCGCGTGCTCGGTGTAGGCCTCCTGCTGGAAGGAGATCAAATAATAGGGGTGATCCATCATTTTGGGCAGCCAGTAGACGATAAACTCGTTGTACTCCCTCGGGATCAGCCCCATATAGGCCAGTGTCTCCTTCAAAAAGCGCTCCGTATCCTCCGCGCGCACGACAAAACCGCTGCTGAAATCATAGACAGCTTCCGAGCTTCCGTCCCAAAACAGGTAGGAATACTCCGCCCCGTCCGCCCGGTTGATGATCGTCCCATCCGGGTATGCCGTGACGCTCCAGCCATCTCCGTAGCTCGGGTAGGTCACAGACAGCTCTCCCCGGTAGTCCAGCTTGACGCTGACATCGGTTTCCTCTTCCGGATAGAGGTAGATGACGGGTTTTTCCGTCTCCTGCCTGCCCCAATCACCAGAACAGGCCGACAGGCACAGAGGGAGTATCAGAATCATCGCTGCGATGAAAAAAGCGTATCTTACTCGCATGTTAAGCACCTCCGATTTAATTTCTCAGTGATCATGCTCCATCACAAGGTCAAGGGCAAGTCCCTTTCCACCAGTATACACGAAATGGAAGCATTTCACAAGATCAGAAATTATTGCGCGCTGTCAGGCCCTCTGAGCGCTTGGACAGGCCTTCCAACGCCCCCACCCGAACAGGTGAGGAAAGTTTTAAAAAAATCACCCCTTTTGGTGATGCGCACATGACTCTGATTGGGATACAATAGAGGACACAGCAGGCAGTCAATCCGAGATTTCTACGTGTTCAAAAGAGCGCCTTGAACGCGCGGCAGCGCTGACCGAAACACTTGAAACTTTGAAGGGGGATGCATCATGGGCAATCTGCAGGAAGCGCTTCACTGGACCATCCGCGTGCCTCTCTTTCGAAATACGCTTATTTTGAAGCAGTTGGGGCTTGCCATTGGCATCCCCTTCGGCCTTATCGCGCTGGTGATCGTGCTTACGTCGGGCAAGCGCATCGAAACGCTCTATGCGCTGGGGCTCATCGCTGCCCTGCTCTTCTTCACCTGGCTCTTTCTCATGCTGGTCTACCGGGGCGTATATGAGGCCGAGTTTCTTCTCAACGAAAGCGCCGCCCTCTGCCGGACACAGGCCAAGCAGCTGCGGAAAAACCGCATCGTCAACGGCTTGACCGTCTTTCTGGGTCTTTTATCCGGAAAGCCGACCGCTGCCGCCGCCGGCATGCTCGCGCAGTCGCGGCAGGAGGTTTTGATCCAATGGGGCCGCGTCAGCAGGGTGCGCTACCTCCCCCGCAAGCGGACTGTTTTGCTGCGTGGCGGCTGGGCAGAGAATCTTGCGCTCTTCTGTGATGATGAGAATTATCATCAGGTTGCCGCCTTCGTGCAGAGAATGACGGCACATTCCGCGGAGGGAGGCGACCGATGAAGAGAAAACGCCTGCCCCGAATCCTCATGACCTTACTGGGCGCTGCGCTGATCCTGTGGTCGGCCGGCAATCTTGCGCTCGGGCTCTTCGGTGAGCGCGCCAGCGCCACCGTGACCCACATCCGGCGGGAGGGCGGTGAGCGGGCCGAAGCTGTGCCCAATCGCTATACCTATAACATCAGCTATACCTTTCTCCTGCCGGATGGGAGAGAGATTCATGGCGTGACCAAGCAGATCAGGGATGCGGTCTATCTGAAAGCCGACGGCACAGGCAGGATCACCGTGCGCTATGCTCAGGCGCTCCCCTATCTCAATGCACCCGAAGAGGATACGCGCTTCGGGCGCAGGACACTCATCGTAACGGCTGCGGGTGTCTTTCTGATTGTCCAGATGAATCGAAAACATAAGACCGTTGAATAAGGCATCGCAGCGCTCCCATTAAAAAGCAAAGCCGAAGCGTTCCCTCCCGGAAACCTTCGGCTTTGCTTTCTGTTCTTATATTCAGCTTGCCGCAATGGGATTGACAAGCGTTCCCTTTGTCCGCCCGATTGTATTCGGGCGCTTGTTTTCTGATCAAAGCCGCAGCTTATTTTTTCTCCTGCGCCTTCTTCTCCAGGTATTCGTCGAAGGTCATACGGTAGTCGTGAAGGCCCTCCGGCGTGATCTCAAGGATACGGTTTGCAATCGTCTGCACAAACTGGTGGTCATGTGAGGCGAAGAGCATGCTGCCGGGGAAGTCCATCAAGCCGTCGTTGAGCGCGGTAATGGATTCCAGATCCAGGTGGTTGGTCGGTTGATCGAGCAGCAGAACATTGGCCCCTGAGAGCATCATGCGCGAGAGCATACAGCGCACCTTTTCCCCGCCGGAGAGAACGTGGACGGCCTTGTAGACCTCATCACCGGAGAAGAGCATACGTCCGAGAAACTGCCGCAGATAGCTCTCATGCGGATCGCTTGAGTACTGCGCGAGCCATTCGAGCAGCGTGTCCTCATTGCCCGCAAAATACTCTGTGTTATCTTTCGGGAAGTAGGACTGAGAGGTGCTCACGCCCCATTTGAAGCTCCCGCCCTCGGGTGTAATCTCCTCCGCGAGGATGCGCAGCATGGCCGTATTGGCCTGCTCACTGCCGCCCACGAGGGCGATCTTATCGCCCTTATCCATAATAAAGGAGATCTTGTCGAAGAGCTGCTGCCCGTCCTGGCTGTATTTGAGCTCTTCCACCGCCAAAATGTCCTTCCCCGCCTCCCGATCGGGCTTAAAGGAAACCCAGGGATAGCGCCGGGAGGAGGCCGGCAAATCCTGAATCGGCAGGTTTTCCAGAAGCTTTTTGCGCGAGGTTGCCTGCCGGGCTTTGGATTTATTGGCGGAGAAGCGCGCGATGAAATTTTGCAGCTCCTTGGCCTTTTCCTCCGCCTTCCGGTTTTGGTCTTTGAGCAACTGCTGGATCAGCCGGCTGGAGTCATACCAAAAGTCATAGTTGCCCACGTACATCTTAATTTTTGTGTAGTCGATGTCAACAATATGGGTGCAAACGGTGTTTAGAAAATGGCGGTCATGGGAGACGATGATCACCGTGCCGGGGTAGTCCATGAGAAAGTCCTCCAGCCAGGCGATGGAGGGGTGGTCTAGGTTGTTGGTCGGCTCGTCGAGCATGATCAGCTCCGGCGCCCCAAAGAGGGCCTGCGCGAGGAGGACTTTTACCTTTTCCTTGCCGTCCAGCTCAGCCATGCGCCGCTCATGCAGCGGCACGGCAATGCCCAGACCTTGCAGGATCTTCGCCGCATCCGCCTCTGCCTCCCAGCCGCCAAGCTCTGCAAATTCCCCCTCCAGCTCGGAGACAAGTATGCCGTCCTCCTCGCTGAAATCTTCCTTTTCATAGAGCGCGTCTTTCTCTTTCATGATCTCATAGAGGCGCGCATGGCCCATGAGCACAACCTCCATCACAGGGTGCTCGTTAAACTGGTTCTGATCCTGCCGCAGCACGGACATACGCAGCTTCGGGTCAAAGTGAATCTCGCCGCCCGTCGGCTCCAGCTCTCCCGCCAGCAGGCGAAGAAAGGTGGATTTTCCCGCGCCGTTTGCGCCGATGATTCCATAACAGTTGCCGGGGGTAAAGCTCAAATCCACATTGGAAAATAGTTTCGTTGCGCCAAAATGAAAGCTTAGGTTTTCGACTGTCAGCATTGATTTACTCCTTTGATCTCCGGCTTATCTTCGACATAACAGCCCTGCATGCACAAGCCCACGCGCATCGGTTCGCGAGATGCGCCGGGCAGTAAAAAAGCGCAGCAAACGCACTGCGCGTATCGATCAAGCGGGGGGCCTGCCGGCGGGTTTTGGAACATGGATGAGATCCGTCCGCCGCGCACCTCCATGTCAAAGCCGTATTTTCATTACACTTTAGTGTATCATACCACAGCCCCCTTGTCAATCTTTAAGCCCCTTCTGAATTTGTAACAAATATTTAACTTTTAAATTTCCAAAAGTATGTTATACTAATGGTGGCTCTTGTTTTCGGCTTCCGTCTGCCGCAGACAAGGAGATCAATTTACCATCCACTCAGAAAGGAGGCTGTTTTGATTTATACACATCTTGACATCGATGATATGATCTTTGGTGGCGATCACCAGGATACCATCAGCAGAAGATAACTGTCATAACGAAGGAATACCCTGGGGTTTGCTGCTTACCCCCGGTATTTTTTTGCCCTTTTTGGACATTCCTCTGGCACATTCCCTCGTTTTGCGTTACAATATTCACAGCCGCATCTCAGCTCTCGATCTGTTTTTCAAGGAGGGGGCAAGCGCGGATGCGGCCCACCACAGCTTTGATCACATCGATTTCTAAGGGGCTTAACTATGAAGATAACAGTAAAGACAGAGACGGCGCTGCTCCCCCAGCTGCTCGCAAGCGGCTTGCCGCGCGGAAAAGCAAAATCTCTGCTGAAATATGGGCAGGTTTCGCTCAACGGCAAGGTCACCCGCGCCTTTGATGCCGCCCTGCGCCCGGGCGACACGATTCTCCTCGCGCAGGGTACCAAGCGCATGGCGGCGGCGGCTTCCGAGCTGCAGATTGTCTTTGAGGACGATGAACTCATTGTCATCGATAAACCGCACGGCCTTCTGAGCGTTCCCGCAAACGACTTGGACAAGGACACGGCCTACCACCTTGTAGACGCGTATCTGCGCACAAAACACTCAAAAAACCGCGCGCACATTGTGCACCGGCTCGACCAGCACACCTCTGGGCTTCTGCTCTTTTCCAAAAGCAAGAAGCTCAAGGAGCTGCTGCAGGCAGATTGGAACACGCTGGTGAGCGCGCGAGATTATTACGCCATTGTGGAGGGCATTCCGGAGGAAAAGCAGGGGGAGATCGTCTCCTGGCTGAGTCCGAAATCCGGCTATCAGGTGCGCGCGAGCCAATTTGAGCGCGAGGGGGGCAAGAAGGCCGTCACCCAATATCAAGTTCTGCGGGAGGCGGGGAGCTTCTCCCTGCTGCAAATCTCGCTGCAAACCGGGCGGAAAAACCAGATCCGTGTGCATATGCGCGACCTCGGCCACCCCGTTGCGGGGGACAAAAAATATCACGCGAAAACCAACCCGCTCAGCCGCCTGGCGCTGCATGCCTTCCGCCTGGAGCTGCGGCACCCGCTCAGCGGGGAGCTGCTCCGCTTTGAGAGCAAGCTGCCGCGCAGCTTTTCCCGTGTCTTAAAACAGGCGGGTCGGCGCGAATCACTTCCGGGGGGAGAGAATCCATGAACGAAACACTCAAACGCATCCTGCCGCGCGTGCAAAAACCCGCCCGCTATGTCGGCGGGGAGTACGGCATGGTGCACAAAGAGAAGCATGAGGTCAATTTCCGCGCGGCGCTCTGCTTTCCGGATATCTATGAAATCGGCATGTCAAACCTTGGTCTTCGCATTCTCTACGCCGCCGCCAACGCCATGCCGGGCGTCTGGTGTGAGCGGGTCTTTTCGCCTTGGGCGGACATGGAGGCGGAGATGCGCGCGGCGCAGATCCCTCTCTATGGGCTTGAGAGCGGGGATGCGATTTCTGAATTTGACCTGATCGGCTTCTCCCTTGGCTACGAGATGGCCTATACCAATGTGTTAAATAGTCTGGACTTAGCCGGAATCCCCCTGCGCAGCACGGAGCGGAATGCCTTGACGCCGCTGATTATCGCCGGGGGCACCTGCACCTACAATGCCGAGCCCTTGGCGCCCTTTATTGATCTCTTCTGCATCGGCGAAGGCGAAGAGATGAACTGCGAGCTGATCGAGCTGCTGCGCCATGCGCGGGATGCGGGGCTCTCCAAAGAGGAATTTCTCCTCTCTGCAAGCAAAATTCAAGGGATCTATGTCCCCTCACTCTACGATGTCAGCTATCATGCCGACGGCACCATAGCAGCCATCCACGCGAAACCCGGCGCGCCTTCGGAGATTAAAAAACGGGTGGTCATGGATATGGACCGCGCCTGTTTCCCGGCGGAGACCATCATCCCCTCCACCGAGATCACCCACGACCGGGTGATGCTCGAGCTCTTCCGCGGCTGCATTCGCGGCTGCCGCTTCTGCCAGGCGGGCTTCATCTATCGCCCCGTCCGCGGGCGAAGCCCAGAGCTGCTCCAGGCACAGGCCGAGGCGGCGCTGCGCCATTCCGGCTATCAGGAAATGACTCTCTCGAGCCTCTCCTCCAGCGACTATCCGCAGCTGCTCCCGCTCTGCGACGGTCTCTTGGACTTTTGCGCCCAAAGACAGACGAGCATCTCCCTCCCCTCCCTGCGGGCGGACAACTTCTCCGTCTCGCTCATGGAGCGCCTGGCGCAGGGCGGGCGAAAAAGCGGCCTGACCTTTGCACCGGAGGCCGGCTCCCAGCGTCTGCGGGATGCCATCAACAAGAACCTCACCGAGGAGGAACTCCTCTCCGCCTGCCGCACTGCGTTTGCCGGCGGCTGGAACGCCGTGAAGCTCTACTTCATGCTCAGCCTTCCCACAGAGACGGATGAGGATGTACTCGGCATTGCAGCGCTTGCGGAGGCGGTATACCGGCTCTGGCGCGAAGTCTCCCCCAACCGGGCGCGCGGCGTGCGCATCACGGTGTCCACCTCCTGCTTTGTGCCCAAGGCGCACACGCCCTTTCAGTGGGAGGCGCAGAACAGCCGGGAGGAATATCTGCGCAAAGTGACCCTCCTGCGAGGCGCCATCCGCAACCGCTCCATCACCTACAACTGGCACGACCCGGAGACCAGCTTTCTTGAGGCCGTCCTCTCCCGGGGTGACCGGCGGCTTGCCGATGTGATCGAGCACGCCTTCCGAAACGGCGCAAAGTTTGACGCATGGAGTGAATACTTTGACCTTGACCGCTGGCTCGATGCCTTTGCAGCCTTTGATTTAGACCCCGCCTTTTACGCCAACCGCCAAAGAGAGAGGGAGGAAGTCCTCCCCTGGTCTATGATCGCAACGGGCGTAAGCGAAGCGTTTTTCTGGCAGGAGCGCGAGGCCTGTTACGCGGACTCTGTCACACCCGATTGCAGAAGCCAGTGCAGCGGCTGCGGCGCATTGGAGTTCTGCCCTGAAGGGGGGATCTGCTATGCATAAGCCGCGCATACGTTTCTCCAAAGCAGGCACCGCACGCTACATCTCCCATCTGGATCTGATGCGCACCATGCACCGCGCCTTCCTGCGCGCCGGAATTTTGATCGCCCACTCGCAGGGCTTTAACCCCCATCCCTATACCGCCATTCCCCTGCCGCTGCCGCTCGGTTTTTCCAGCGACTGTGAGCTGATGGAGTTTGGGCTTGCGGAGGGCAGCGATGCCTGCGCGCTCCCCCTGCGCCTGAACGAGGCCCTGCCGCCCGGCATCACCGTGCAGCGCTGCTATGAGGGCGGCCTGCCCTTTCGCCGCTTGAGCTTCGTGCGCTATGAGATCGACATGGAGTATGACGATGCCGCCTTGGCAGAGAGGGCAAAGAGCGCGCTGGAAGAGCTGCTCTCCCGGGAGAGCCATCTCATTCAAAAGCGCAGCAAGAAGGCCAAAAGCGGTTTTGTGGAACTGGATCTGATTCCGCAGATCAACCGCATTGAGCGGCTGCTTGCAACAGAGGGCAGGCTGCATCTGCAGATCCTTCTGCGCGCGCAGAATCCGGGGCTCAACCCCGAGCTTCTCATCCGCGCCCTGGAAACTGAGCAGCCGCAGCTCTCCCCCGCGTACAGTGAGTTTCACCGTTGTGAAATCTTTGATGAGGAGCTCAACCCCTTCCGCTGAAGCCCCCCTGCCGGGTGTGCTGTGTGCTGCCCAAATTATTTACTTGCGCCCGTGATCTCTGGATTCATGGCAAAACAGAGCGAGATCCGCATCACTTTTTGCGGATTTCGCTCTGCTTTTTTGTTCATCCTGTATTAGAGTTTTTCTATATAGTGGATTTCTTCCATGGCCCGCAGTTCATCAAAGAGCAGCCGCGACTCCTTGACCGTATCATCGGAGAGCATGTCAACCCGGATGGCCATGCGCTCGGCGCTCAAAAACTCCAGCTCTTTAATCTCCTGTATGTTCCAGCCCTGCGCCCGCATCACACTGAGCACCTTGCTAAATTCAAAGCCCCGCTCCACTTCTAAATACGCCGTCACATGTGCCGAGGACTTGACATATTTGACATCCACATTGCCCAGCACAACCAGAACAAAGAACATCACAACGATCATCGCAATGGCGCACTCATAAAAACCAACGCCGACTGCAAGACCCATACAGGCCGATGCCCAAAGGCTTGCCGCCGTTGTCAGGCCGCGGATTCGGTTTTGCTTGGTGACCAAAATGGTTCCCGCGCCGAGAAAGCCGATTCCGCTGATCACCTGCGCGCCCAGACGCAAAATATCACCATTGATGTTCGCCGCTATGCTCATCGGGATGGTGTATTCACTGACCATCATGGTCGATGCCGCGCCAATGCACACCATCATATGCGTGCGAAGGCCCGCCGCCTGCTTATGCCGCCCCCGTTCAAAGCCGATTAGCCCTCCGAATGCACAGGCCATCAGAAAACGGACGACAATGGAGACCACACATAAGGATCTCATGTCTGACCAAAATACAATTGTCATAGCCGCCGTCGCCTCTTTTCATGATAGTACTTATTATTATATAGATTTTTCCAGAAAAGAAAAGTGCTTTTTGAATTCTTTAAACTCTTTTCCTTTTCTTGCATTCTTTCTCTGTATAGGGTATACTAAACTCGCTTTCTTTTCTATTTTACGCCCCATTTCAGACCCAAGCGTCACCAGGCGGGATCGTGCCCCAGATGCAGGCAACACGCAGCTCCCCAAGCTCCCCCTTGTTGCGGGCGCGGGGCGGATGTGCCGCGTGCCCTCTGCAGACAAAAAGGGCTCGCCCGCACCCATCATAAAAAAAGGAGTTTATTATGCGAAATCGAGTTCTCAAAAGCACCGCCTCTCGCATTGCGGCAAGCATCTTGCTCACGCTGCTCTTTGCCGCGGTTTATTTTTATGTCTCCCTCCCCGCCATCAACCTGCACAACTCTGGGTTTTATGCCTTTATCGGCATCTGCCTTCTGGTCTACATTGTCATTGCCATGATCCTCCTTGGCATGGACGGGCCGCGCAGCACCGTCACCTTAAAGGACTATATTGACTTCGCCAAGTCACAGTGCAAGGCCGTGGTTGCGATCTTCCTCGTGCTGGTCACCGTCTATGTGCTCGGCCAAGTGATCTCCATGCCCATTTTCCGTGCAAACGCCTACCAAAGTCTGCTCAAGGTGGATGGCGGTACCTTTGCCGCCGACATCAAGCAAGTCTCCTTTAATGAGATCCCCATGCTTGACGAATCCTCCGCGCGCAACCTTGGCATGCGCAAGCTCGGTGAATTGGCGGACATGGTCAGCCAGTTTGAAATCTCCACCGACTATGTGCAGATCAACTACCAGGGCCGGCCTGTGCGCGTCGCCTCTCTGGAATACGGGGACTTCTTTAAGTGGTTTAACAACCGCGCCGCGGGTCTGCCGGCCTATATCCTTGTGGACATGGTCACACAGGAGGTGGAGGTGATCCGAACGGCAAAGCTCGGCCTTGACGGCATTCGCTACTCCCCCTCCGAGTATTTTAACCGCGACCTCACCCGGGCGCTGCGCTTCCAATACCCCACGTATATGTTCCGCGCGCCGCACTTGGAAATTGACGAAGCGGGCAACCCCTGGTGGGTCTGCCCGCGCGAAACACGCTCCATCGGCCTCTTTGGCGGGCCGGATATCATCGGCGCTGTGTTGATGGATGCCACAACAGGCGAGTGCATCTACCACGATGTCAGCGAGGTGCCCGTCTGGGTGGACCGCGTCTATACCGCTGAGCTGATCAACCTGCAATACAACTATTACGGCGCCTATAGCAACGGTTTCATCAACTCCATCATCGGCCAGCGCGATGTGACGATGACCACGGAGGGTTATAACTATATTGCGATGAACGACGATGTCTATATGTACACCGGCATTACCTCCGTGAGCAGCGACCAGTCCAACATTGGCTTCCTGCTCTCCAACCAGCGCAACAAGGAAACCACCTTCTACTCCGCCCCGGGCGCCATTGAGCAGTCGGCGCAGCGCTCGGCGGAGGGTGTTGTGCAAGACCTGCGCTATGTCTCCACCTTCCCCCTTCTCCTCAACATTGCAGGGCAGCCGACTTATTTCATGCCCTTGAAGGACGGGAATGAGCTGGTCAAGATGTATGCCATGGTGAACGTGGAGCAATATAACGTCGTGGCGACGGGGGCAACCGTCGCCCAGTGTGAGCTCAACTATATCGCCCAGCTCCGCTCCCGCGGCATTGCCACAACAGCAGATGCTGAGCAGATTACGGACGAACAGGCGCGCATCGTCGGTGCCATTGCAGAGATTCGAACTGCGGTACTCGAGGGTGACAGCTATTATTTCCTGCGGCTGGAGAACGAGAGCGTCTTCTACAGCATCAAAGCCGGCTCCAATCCGGATGTGATCGTCCTAAACGTGGGCGATACGATCTCCATTCAGTCCTTTGATGAGACTGCCGGCGCTTCCATCCTTGAAGCGCACGCCATTGAGCGCGCAAACGGCGCGGCAGCGCCCACCGAAGCGAAGCCTGCACCCGAGAGCCCGGACGCGCAGCCGCTCTCCTAGCCCCTGCGATTGACAACAACAGGTACAGCCCGGCGCGGCCGTACCTGTTCCGCGTTCCGCGCACAGAGGGGCGGTTTCTATCTTCATTGCGGTTGCGCGCAACGCTGCCGCCGCCCAGCAGGCGCGCATGCAGGTTTTCGATGAATTCTTCGATTAGACAGGAGGGTGATTCCCATGTATTATGTTACGGCCTATCGCTCCCCCCTCGGCCGGATGACGCTGGCCTCCGACGGGGAAAGCCTGCTCGGGCTTTGGAATGAGGGGCAGAAATATCACGGCGCCTCGATTCCCGAAGCGATGCAGGAGAAGGAGGACATTCCGCTCTTTGCGCAGACAAAACGGTGGCTGGAGGACTATTTCTCCGGAAAGCAGCCCGCCCCTTCCGATCTTCCGCTCGCCCCGATCGGCAGTGAATTTCGCCAGAGTCTGTGGCGTATCTTGACCCAAATCCCCTACGGGGAATGGATCAGCTACGGGGAGATTGCAAAGCATCTGGCCCGCTCCATGGGGCTCGCGAGCATGTCTGCCCAGGCGGTCGGCGGGGCGGTCGGGCATAACCCGATCTCCATTATCATCCCCTGCCACCGTGTGCTCGCCTCCAACGGGGGCCTTACAGGCTATGCCGCCGGCCTTACGGTGAAGCGGAAGCTGCTCGAGCTGGAGGGCGTGGATCTATCTGCACTGAGCACCTGCGCCAAAGAGAGGCGTGCGCAGACACAGAAGCAGGGCTGATCCATGAAGCGCTCCTCTCTCTTTCACTTCGCACGCTTTGGTTTGGGCGAACTCATCTTCCGGCGCAAACGAGCGATTCTCGGGACAATTATTTTGACGGATCAGTGCAATCTCAGCTGCAAGCACTGTTCGGTCAGCAATATCACCGCGCGCATCTACCCCTATGAGCAAATCAAACACGAAATGGCTTTGCTCTATCGAGACGGAATCCGCATCCTTTTCTTCTGCGGCGGGGAGACCTTTTTGTGGCGGGACGGGGAGAAACGCTTGCGCAGTTTGGTGGTGGAAGCGAAGGAGATGGGCTTTCTCATCGTCAATGTCGTGACCAATGGCACCTTTCCGCTGGATTTGCCGGAGGCCGATCTCATCCTGCTGAGTTTGGACGGCGACAAGGCGCAGCACGAACACATCCGCGGGGAGAGCTATGATCTCATCATGGAGAACATCGCTCAGGCGACTGCGGATAACATCTGCCTCTACATGGCGATCAACCAGTTCAATCAATACAGCATCCGCCATGTGTGCGAAACGGCAAGGAAGACGGCTCATATCCGCGCCGTCTCGTTCAACTTCCACACGCCCTATCCGGACACCCTTGATCTCGCCTTGAGCCCCGAAGAGAAAAGGGCCTGCTGCGATGAGATTGCCGCGTTCATCGATCAGGGGTATCCGATTTTTAATCTCAAATCAGCCTTCCCCTATCTGGTCGAACAGCGCTTCCCCGTCCCCTGCCACCAATGTGTCGTCATAGAAAACGGGAAGCGCTTCACCTGCGGGCGCTGCGTAGAGATTCCGGGCCTGTGCGCGCAGTGCGGATACTTTTTTGCCGCAGAATATAGTCTGATCTTTCGCGGAAATGTGCGGGTGATGGCAGAGATGCTCAGAACGTACTTAAAGTATATCTAGGATAGGATGTGGAATCTGATGGGTCTTTTCACCAGCCTGGCGCGCATTTGGCTCACACGGTCCCGCAGGCCCTTTCGCTTCACCAATGAATACGACAATACGCTGGTCTATCAAAACGCGGAGAAGCTGGGGCTATATGTCCACATCCCATTTTGCAGGAGCCTCTGTGCCTTTTGCCCCTACTGCAAGAGAGTTTATGACGCAACTCTTGCAGCGCGATATGTCGAGGCGCTCTTGGAAGAGATCTCCCTTGTCGCGCGCAGCGCAAAAGGCGCGAAAACAGAGGTGAGCAGCTTATACTTTGGCGGCGGCAGCCCCGCTCTGCTCACCGGAGAGATCGGGCGGATCATCGCAGCTCTGCAGGAGCACTTTGTCATCACGGAGGGCATCGGGCTGGAGCTGCATCCGCAGGACGTGACCGAGGAGACGCTGCGCCAGCTGCGGCAGGCGGGGGTGACGAAAATCAGCATCGGCATTCAGTCCTTCCAGGCGGACTATCTTGCGCTGCTGGGCCGGGAGGCAATGGATGCGGACGCAATGTTTGCGGCGCTCTCCAAGGTACCCTTTGAAACCGTTTCGGCAGACTTTATCTTTGCGCTCCCCGGGCAGACGATTGCGCAGCTGCAGGCGGATCTCGACCTTGCCTTTCGCCACGGCTTCAACCATATCGCCGTCTACCCCTTTATTGACTTCACATTTACCCAGCGCGGCTTCCCCAAGATGCGGGAGCCTGAAAAAAAGAAGCTGCTCTATCAGCTGGTCGATCACTGCCAGGCGCAGGGCTACGTCCGCGATTCCATCTGGACCTTTTCGAAAGAGGGAACTTCCAAATACTCCTCCATGACACGGGAGAACTTTTTGGGCTTCGGCTGTTCCGCCACCACCCTGCTGAAAGAGCAATTTAAGATCAACACCTTTCATGTGGAGGAGTATATCGAACGGGTCGAGAAAAAACAGCTGCCCACCGCGCTGACCCTTCGCTTCCGCCTGCGTGAGCGCATGGTCTATTACTTGTTTTGGACGGCCTACACCATGCGTGTGGATCCGCAGGATTTTTCCGATTTCTTCGGCCGCTCACTCCGCGAGAGCTATCGCTTTGAACTCTGGCTCGCGCAGCGGCTCGGCTGGATTGTGGAGGAAGCAGCTGCCTATCGCATGACGACAAAGGGCTCGTATTACTACCACTACTTTGAGCACTTCTATACCCTATCCTACATAGACCAGATGTGGAATTTGATGGGGAAAACGCCTTTCCCTAAGGAACTTATCATCCGCTGATGCAGACCCCGCCCATCGGTGAGGGGCGTATTGCGTTAGAATAAATCAAAAACAGGTATGTTCTCATCAAACATACCTGCTTTTGATTTTTCTCAACAGATCTCGGCTCCGTTTTTTCTCTCTTCAGATACCGATCTCGGTTTCGATTGTTTTAGACAATCTCCGGGCGAATTACTTCAAGATTGCAGCCATGTCCTGATCCGCCGTCGTGATGGGATGCAGGTCAAACTTTTCAACCAGGGTGTTGAGCACCGCCTCGGAGAAGAAGGCCGGGATGCTCGGGCCGATGTAGATGTTCTTGATCCCAAGGCTCAGGAGGGTGAGCAGGATGCAGACTGCCTTCTGCTCATACCAGGAGAGCACCAGCGTGAGCGGCAGATCGTTCACGCCGCAGTCAAAGGCACCGGCCAGCGCCACGGCAACCTGAATCGCTCCATAGGCGTCGTTGCACTGTCCCATGTCCAGAATTCTCGGGAAGGGGCCGATCTTGCCGATGTCCAGATCGTTGATGCGGTATTTTCCGCAGGCGAGCGTCAGGATCACCGTGTCCTCCGGTGTCTGCTTTGCAAAGTCGGTGTAGTAGTTGCGCCCGGGCTTCGCCCCGTCACAGCCGCCCACCAGGAAGAAGTGCTTGATCGCACCGGCCTTGACGGCATCGATGATCGCGGGGGCATTGTCAAGCACGGTCTGGCGGCCGAAGCCTGTTGTGGTGGTTTTTCCGCCGTTGGTGCCCGTGCGCTCCTGATCTGTGTCGTAGCCCCCCAGCTTAATTGCGTGCTCAATGACCTCTGTGAAGTCCTTCTTCCCGTTCTCATCTGCCGCAATGTGCTTCATCTGCGGAAAGGCGACAACGGAGGTGGTATACATTCTGTCGGTGTAGTTGTCTCTCGGCGGCATCAGGCAGTTTGTCGTAAAGAGAACGGGGGCGGGAATGTTCTCAAACTCCTTCTGCTGATTCTGCCAGGCGGTGCCAAAGTTGCCCTTGAGCTGGGGGTGCTTTTTCAGCTCGGGATAGCCGTGTGCGGGCAGCATTTCGCTGTGGGTGTAGATGTTGACGCCCTTCCCGTCCGTCTGCTCGAGGAGCATTTTCAGGTCATAGAGGTCATGCCCGGTCACCACGATAAAGGGGCCTTTTTCAATGCTGAAGGGCACCTCTACCGGCACCGGATTGCCGTAGGTTTCCGTGTTGGCGGCATCCAAGAGCGCCATGCACTTGAGGTTGACGGCGCCAAATTCCATCAGCAGATCCAGCCACTCCTCCACAGAGTGGTCCCCGCCGAGCGCTGCCATGCCCTTGATGAACCACTCGTCCACCTCCGGGTCACGCTTGCCGAGCACGCGCGCGTGGTGGGCGTAGGCTGCCATGCCGCGCATACCGAAGAGCAGGGTGGAGCGAAGGGAGATGATATTCTCATCCCCGTGGAAGAGATCCTGCGGCTCGATGGCCTCTTCGCCGCCGCAGCCTTCCCGCTCCTGGCGAATATTGGCGGCCAGAAGGGCAATCCTCTCCGTGTCAAAGTTCACATTGGTGATGGTGGTAAACAATCCGTCCACAATCATGTCCACAACGGGGAGCGGGCAGCCGGTGTTTTCCGCTGTCTTTGCCAGCGAGATCATCTCACAGGTCAAAACATCCTGCTCATTGGCTGCATCCGGCTTTTTGCCGCAGACGCCGGAAACTGTGCATCCTGTCCCTCTCGCGGTCTGTTCGCACTGAAAACAAAACATATTCTCCATATCAATTCTCCTTATTTTTTATGACTTTTGCTTTTCCTGTGATTGTTTCTATGGTGATTTTACAGATTGCTGTTCTGAAAAGTGAGTTTGCAAGCGCTTGCTCAAAGGCTTCCATATGGGAGGCCGCATATTTTTCGCAAATCCCGCGCAAGACCTTCACTTTTTCATTCTCATTCTCGAGCAGCTCACACCGACCTGTTGCAAGCGCGCTTTCAAATTCACTTGTGAATCGCTCCGGCACCAGCTTCGTATGGCGCACCGCACTCACGCAGACGGCAGGGCATCTGGCGATGTTATCGAGCTTTTTTCCCTCCGGAGCGCAGTGGAAATAGATATCCCCCTCCAAGAGCACGGGAGAGATGGGGATGCAGTAGGGTGTGCCGTCCTCGTTCACCGTAGCAAGGGTTGCATACTCGCAGTCGCGGATCACGTCCAGCGCAAACTGGGCATCCCGCTGCCTGTCCTTTCTTCGCAAGGCTTTAGTCCTCCAAAATCGTCCCGTCCGTTGAAATGGTCACTACGCTCCAGGGAATCAGCTTGCCGGAGTTTCTCAGGGCATTCTTGACGGCAAGTTCAATGCCGCCGCAGCAGGGCACCTGCATGCGCACTACCATGAGCGACTTGATGTCGTTTTCCCTCAAAATCGCCGTCAGCTTGTCGCTGTAGTCCCCCTCGTCGAGTTTGGGGCAGCCAATGAGGGTGACGCGGTTTTTCATGAACTTCTGGTGGAAGTTCCCGTAGGCATAGGCGGTGCAGTCTGCGGCGATCAGGAGGTTCGCGTTGTGGAAATAGGGCGCGCGCGGCGGCGCAAGTTTAATCTGCACGGGCCACTGCCTCAGCTGTGAGTCAGGGGCCTGCTCCGGCACTTCCGCTGTCCTTGCCGGCGCCTGCCTTGAGAAGGACTGCACGCTGGAGCCGGGGCAGGTGAAGGGCGGCAGCGTTTTCTGCGCCATATTCCGCTTGACTTCCTCTTCGTTATAGGCCAGCGCCTCGCGCTCTTCGAAGCTGATCGCGTTGGTCGGGCAGATGGGCAGACAGTCGCCCAGGCCGTCACAATAATCATCCCGCAATAAAACGGCCTTACCGTTCACCATGCCAATGGCGCCCTCGTGGCAGGCCTCGGCACACAGGCCGCAGCCATTGCAGAGCTCCTCGTCTATTTTAATAATGGTTCTGATTTCTTTTTGGTTCGAAGCGGTTGAATTCGTCATTCCGTTCAGTCCCCCTTGTTGATCAAATGGATTGTAGATGGGTGTTCTTTCCTTTATCGCCTTTTATCTCCGATCATCGCATTGCCTCAAAACAATTTGATTTGACTCTATGCTGCAATCATACTATACTGAAGAGAAAATATCCGTGGTTATAACCATAGAAAGCGAAAAAAGTTATGATACAATCCTATTTACACGTGATCAAACAAGCATCTATCTTCCAAGGGATTGAGACGGACCATCTGCTCTCGATATTAAATTGTCTCTCTGCAAGGGTTGTAAGGTATCGCAAACAGGAGATCGCTGTCCTGGCGGGGAGCCGGCTGGAGCATATCGGGGTTGTGCTGGCGGGGAAGCTGCACATCACAAGGGAAGATAGCGCCGGTGACCGGATGATCGTCGCCTCCGTCATCCCCCCCGAAATCTATGGGGAGACGATTTGCTCCGCGGAGATGGAGCAGAGCCCCGTGACCGTGACGGCCAGCGAGGAGAGCGTTGTGCTGCTGCTCAATTTTAGCAGAACGCTGCAAGTGTGCTCGAATACCTGCGTGTTTCACACAAAAATAATCAAAAATATGCTTGCTTTAATGGCAACGAAAAATTTGTTTTTACAGAACAGAATGGATATTGTAAGTAAAAAATCCGTGCGCGCCAAGGTGATGATGTATTTGGAAAGCTTCGTCCCCGCGCAGGGGAGAGAGATCACCGTCCCGCTCAACCGAGAAAAAATGGCAGAGTATCTCTGCATCGACCGCAGCGCGCTTTCCCATGAGCTGATCAAGATGAAGCAGGATGGGCTCATCGACTATGATAAAAACCGCTTTACCCTGATATCGCCCGGCTCTTAGCTAGTTGTACCACAGGCGCTTGCGCCGTTGTGGTACATGCGGTTCCGATCAGGTATTATAATCGCTTGCGATTATTGTACCACAGGCGCTTGCGCCGTTGTGGTACATGCGGTCCGATCAGGTATTATAATCGCTTGCGATTATTGTACCGTATTTTGGCTCTATGGCAACACTTTTTTAATCAATTTCAGCAGATATCCCCGCCGCAAGAGGGGAAAACTGGGCAAAATCCGGCAACCTCAGCCCATTTCTGCCTTGTCAAGAGCCCTATACCGCCCGTAGATTCAGGGCGGCCCCGCCCCGCTAGGGCAGCGGCTGTTTCAACAGGGATTGATACTGCGGCGGGATTTCATCGCTTTGCAGATGCTCAAACTCTTTGAGCTGCACCCTTCCCTCCGCATTGACTTCAAAGGTCAGCCTGTCCCGCCCGATCGAAATGCGCGGGCCAAAAAACGGCTCAATCTCCAGCGCGACCCGATAGCGGCTGTGCGATTCGCTCTCGTGCAGCTCCAACACACGCGCCTGGGCAAAATAGGCCGCCGATGCGGTCGATCTCTTGAGATATGGCTCATAGAACGCGTCTGCCGCCGCCTGAATCTCCGGAATGAGCAGCGTCACAATGACCCGCTCAAGCGTGGCGGGGTCTGTTTGATCCGCCCGCCGATAGAGATCGGGATTCACCACCGAAAAGGCAACCATGCCCATCATGGAAAGCAGCGCCAAGCTTGTCGCCAGCGATAAGACGATCTTCTTCATTGTCCTCACCCAAACTTATCATCGGTGATTCCGATGAGCGGCAGCTCTGCGCCCCACCGCGGCCCTCCGTTTGGAACGCCGGCGCGGCAGGGGCACGGCGTCTCTGCCAGCGGAATCTCAGCTTCAGTATGGGCGCGAATTGCGCGTTCTATGCCTCTTGGGATGCGCTCGCCTCCGCGCTATTTTGAATGAGCAGCCATTTCTGCTCCCGCGTGAGCTTTTTGATCTCCAGCTCGCGCCGCAGCGCCTCCGATTTATTCGGCCAGCTCTCCTGATAGAGCAGCTGCACCGGCAGGCGGCTCCTGGTGTATTTGGACGCAATCCCCCGGTTATGTGCCCGGAGGCGGCGCGCAAGGTCATTGCTAATGCCCGTATACAAGCTCCCATCGGCACAGGAGAGCATATACACCTGGTATATCATGGCAGCCCCCTCCCCGCACCCCCTTTGGCGCGGGCGCGCTCCCTCAAGCGGAGTCGAGTCTCTTTCCAAGATACCACCTTTTTTCCCGTTTGACCAGTCCCGTTTTGGCGCACGCCTTCTCCTTGAATTTTACCCTTCCATCTGCTATGCTGAAGAACAATCAACTCTCGGCGAAAAGGCGGTGTCTCTAATGAGCATAAAAAAATACGAAACCTTCTTAAAAACCGTAGAGCTTGGCAGCTTAACCCAAACCGCCGAGGTACTTGGCTATACGCAATCCACCATTAGCCATATGCTGACGGGGCTGGAAGAGGATCTCGGCCTCAAGCTGCTCATTCGTGACCGATCCGGCGTGCGCCTGACGGAGGAGGGCAGCGCGCTCCTCCCCGCTGTTGAGGCGGTTTGCCGCGCCAATCAGGCCCTCCTTCAGCAGGTCTCGCACATCCACGGTCTGGAGACGGGCACCATCCGCATCGGCAGCTTTCTTCGCTTCTCCGTCCACCTGCTGCCCGATCTCATCGCCCTCTTCTCTGAGCAATACCCCAACATTAAATTTGAAGTGCTGCAGGGCAGCTACAAAGAGATCGAGCGCTGGATCAGCGAAGAGCGTGTGGACTGCGGATTTACGCGGCTGCCGCTCAACCTGCCCCACCTCCACCACAGTATGCTCTTGGAGGAGCGCGTGCTGGCCGTTTTCCCCGAGGGGAGCGCTCCCGCAGAGCATAGGGTTACCCTTGATGAACTCTTGGATGACAGCTTTATCCTCTCCTCCGATGCGCCCGACTACGCAGACGGAAGCCTTTTGAGCAGAAACAGCGCGAACGCAAGCATTCATAACGCCGATAAGGATGACTATACGGTGCTGGCCATGGTGGAAAAGGGCCTTGGCACCAGCCTGCTGCCCGAACTGCTTCTGACGGGCCGGATGCACCGTCTTCAGAGCAGGGAATGTGCGCCCCTGCTGCGGCAAACAATTGCAGTCATTCACAAAAACCTCCAAACGCTCTCCCCTGCTGCAAAGCATTTTGTCTATCTCACGCGGGATTATTTTGCCCCCGCTTCTGATTATGAATAATTTCGATAGGTATATTCGATAGAATTCATTTTACGAAAACAATTTTTATTTGTATACTTTACTGTATAGTCGGCATTCCAGTATACTTATTATTACAATTGTATTTTTGAGAGGAGCAGATTAAAAATGGCAAAGTTTGTTACCGCACAAGAGGCGGTCAAGCAGATTAAGGATGGGGACAGAGTTGTTCTTGCTCACAGCATCGGTGAGCCCCAGACCCTGGTTCGCGCTATGGTAGAAAATTATGAGAGCTATAAGGACGTTGAGGTCAGCCACCTGCTGGCACTGGGTCCCTGCGACTATACCAAGCCCGAAATGAAAGGTCACCTCTGGCATAACTCCCTCTTTGCCGGCCCCGGCTGCCGGAAGGCTCTGGCGGAGAGAAGAGCAGACTTCACCCCCGCATTCTTTGGCGAGGCTCCCCATTTCTATGAGAAATATCTCCCTGTTGACGTGGCAATGGTCACCGTGTCCCCCCCCGATAAGCACGGATACTGCACCTTCGGCGTCGCCGTTGACTATTCCAAGCCCGCTGCAGAATATGCCAAGATCGTCATTGCGCAGATTAACAAGAACATGCCCAGAACCTTCGGCGATAGCGTGATTCACATTGACGACATTGACTTTGCCGTTGAGGCAGACGATGAGCTCTACGGCGCACTGCCCATCGCTCTGACGGAGACCGAAGACAAGATCGGCAAAAACTGCGCAAGCCTGCTCAAAGACGGTGTCTGCCTGCAGCTTGGCATCGGCGGTATCCCCAATGCCGTGCTCAACTACATCAATGAATTCAACGACATGGGCGTTCACTCCGAGATGCTCTCCGACGGTATTTTGGATCTGATCATCAAGGGCAACATCAACAACAGCCGGAAGCAGATCCATAAGGGCAGAAGCGTTGTCACCTTCCTCAACGGCTCCAAAAAGCTGTATGACTATGTGGATGACAACCCCTCGGTTGAGTTCTATCCCGTGAGCTACACCAACAACCCCTATATCATTGCACAGAACGACAACATGGCCTCCATCAACAGCGCACTGAACGTGGACCTGATGGGCCAGATCGTGGCAGACAACATTGACCAGGTTCGCCAGATGAGCGGCGCAGGCGGCTTTGTGGACTTTGTCCGCGGCGCCACCGCTTCCAAGAACGGCATCTCCGTTGTCGCCATGCCCTCCACCGCAGCCGGCGGAAAGGTTTCCAGAGTCGTTTCCGAGTATGAAAAGGGCCGTCCCATCACCCTGACCCGCTTTGAGAGCTTCTATGTGGTCACCGAGTACGGTGTTGCAATGCTCCGCGGCAGAAGCCTCAGACAGCGCGCCCGCGCCCTGATCGAGATTGCACATCCCGACTTCAGAGACGAGATGAAGTCTTTCTACGAAGAGCGCTTCATGGAGAAGTTCTAATCTCTCCCTTTCATCATGATACTCACAGCCAAATTCGTGCCAAAGTATATACTTTGGCACGAATTTTTTTCGAAGCCTGTCGAACACCAAAGCTTTCCCTTGCATATACTGGGGTGCGACAGAGGATCTCACCGATCCATTGAACGAAGATCCCTCCCCCGTTTGCAGACAAAGCCCCTCTCGCGCACTGCATCCATTGTCCTTGGGGCGGCGGGAAGGCCCCTTTTGGGGCGGCAGCGGGGTGGAAGTTCGCCATTCTTGAGCGGGTTTCGATGTCGCCAAAGTAAATGATGAAAGGGTTTTCAGTTATGTATTGCTGCTCTCGTGATAACAACTGTGATTTCGCTTGCGGAGAAGTCTGCAATAGCTATGGAAGAAATTGTGAAGGCAATTGCAATTGCAACTCACCGTACAATACCGAACCCACTTGCGGATGCCACCGCCACTGCCGCCCTTGCTGCTGCCATTGCTGCCGCTGTTGCGGGCCCGATATCGACGCTGAAGTGGCCGAATTGTACGCATGCTTAGAACAATTGCCCGTCAATTACGGCGCAAAGAAATGCAAAAAGGCGAAGCTCTGCTGCAGCATTTGCCTCCCTGTGAATCTCTGCTGCTGCAAAAGCCACTGCGGCTGTAGGTAAGCCCTCCTTCCTCCCAGCGAATCAAAACGCAGGCGTGCCCCCTAAGGGAGCACGCCTGCGCTCTCGTTTCTTCCAACACCGCCCCGGGGCGCGTCCCCCTAAACGAGTTCCGCCATAAGCGCTTCCACATGTTCACGCGTTGCTTCCGCTGCGGCGCGATAATCTGCCAGCAGGGGCTGCTTGATCTCCCCCTTCCGCGCGCGCGCCATGAGCTCTGAAGTCAACTCAAACATGCGCGTTAAGCCCAAGTTCCCCGTCATGCCCTTGAGCCCGTGGGCGAGTTCTTCTATGCGCGGAGCGTCCTCCGCCTGCAGCGCCTCCTCCAGTGCCACAAGCTCCGTGCTCTTTAGATACAGGCCCAACATACGCTTATAGAGACCCTGATTCCCGCGCACGCGCCCCAGGCCGTCTTCCTTGTCAATATAAATCGAGCGCTCTTCTCTGCTCATCTCTTTCCGCTCCTTCGCCTCTATTCTCTTTGCTCGGATCGCGCTTGTATCCTCATCGCTTGCTCCCCTCTTTTGCAAGTTGTTTTAGTGTGCTTCGGGGGAGTTTTTGCCGCCGTCCTGCTCCGCCTGTTTCATAGAAAGGCCGATCCGCTTTTTTGCCGTGTCAACTTCCAGCACCAGGACCTTGACGCAGTCGCCCACACGGACAGCCTCAGAGGGGTGCTTGATGTAGCGCTTGCTCATCTGCGAGATGTGCACCAGCCCATCCTGATGCACGCCGATGTCTACAAAGGCGCCGAAGTCAATGACGTTCCGAACTGTCCCATCGAGCACCATGCCGGGTTTTAGATCCTCTATGGAGAGCAGGTCCGTCCGAAAGAGGGGCGGCGGGAGTTCATCCCGCGGGTCGCGCCCCGGCTTTGCAAGCTCTGCGGCAATGTCCAGCAGCGTGGGCAGGCCCACCCCGCAGAAGCGCTCCAGCTCCTGTGCATCCTGTGCTTGCAGCTTCTGCGGCAGCTGTGCCAATCCGCCGGAGGCGAGTTCATTTGTGGAGTAGCCGCAAATATGGATCAGCTTTTCCGCCGCCGCATAGGATTCTGGATGCACGGCCGTGCGGTCGAGGGGCAGATCACTCTCCGGCACGCGCAAAAACCCAGCGCACTGCTCAAAGGTCTTCGGGCCGATTTTTGGCACCTTCAAGAGCTGCTTCCGCGCGCGGAAGGGCCCGTTTTCCTCCCGGAAAGCCACAATATTCCGAGAGCTCACGGCGCTCAGGCCGGAGACATAGCCCAGGAGCGCGGGAGAGGCGGTGTTCAGATCCACCCCGACGCGGTTCACGCAGTCCTCAATCACAGCCACCAGCGCCGCATCCAACTGCGCCGGCGGCATATCGTGCTGATACTGGCCCACGCCGATGGCCTTGGGTTCGATTTTTACAAGCTCTGCCAGCGGGTCTTGCAGCCGCCGCGCAATGGAGACCGCTGAGCGGAGGTTGACGTCCAGATCCGGAAATTCCTCCGCGCCCAGCTTCGATGCCGAGTAGACCGACGCGCCCGCTTCGTTGACCACCATATAGCTGAGCTTCTGTTTGCAGACGGGCAGCAGCTCGCAGACCATTCGCTCCGTTTCGCGCGAGGCGGTTCCGTTTCCTATCGCAATGTGCTCCACCTGATGGCGCTCGGCAAGCGCTGACAGGCGCAGGATCGCCTCCTGCTTTTGTTTTTCCCCAAAGGTGGGATAGACCACTGCGGTGTCCAAGACCTTTCCCGTTCCGTCGAGCACTGCGACCTTGCAGCCGTTTCGATAACCCGGGTCAAGTCCCATTGTAACCCTGCCCTTCACCGGGGGCTGCATGAGAAGCGGTTTGAGGTTGAGCGCAAACATGGCAATGGCGCCCTCATTGGCCCCTTCGGTCAGGCCACTGCGCGCTTCCCGCTCCAGAGAGGGGCCGAGAAGCCGCTGATAGGAATCCCGCATGCTCCCCTGCAAGAAGGCGGCCACGGCGCCTCCCCTCTCTTTGAGGCAGCACTTTTCCATGATCTCCTGCGCCAGCTCAGGCGCGATCTCAACTTTTACTTTTAAAAATCCTTCCTTTTCACCGCGGTTTAAGGCGAGGATTTGATGGCCCTGCATCATGCGCAGGGGCTTTTCAAAGTCATAATAGAGCCGGTAGACCGAGTCCTCCTCCTTTGCCGCCTCTGAGCGAAGCTGCGCCCCCTTCTCAAAGGCGCTCCGGAGAAGCTTGCGCAAATCCGCGTCGTCCGACATCATCTCCGCGAGGATATCCGATGCGCCCTGAAGGACTTCCTCTTCGCTCTCCAACCCCAGTTCCGGGTTCAGATACGCCTTTGCCAAGGCGGTAAGCGGCTCCAAATCCCGCCCCTGCTCCCAGATTGCAAGGGCCAGCGGCTCCAACCCCCGCTCCTTGGCAATGGTGGCGCGGGTGCGGCGCTTTTGCTTGTATGGCCGGTAGAGATCCTCCACCTCTGCGAGGGTCTCCGCCCCTTCGATCTGCCGGCGCAGGGCATCGGTCAGTTTCTCTTGCTTTTCCACAGCAGAAATGACCTCCAGCTTGCGCGCTTCCAGATTGCGCAGGTAGCCCAGGCGCTCGCTGAGTCTCCGGAGCGTTTCATCGTCCATTCCGCCGTGCTGTTCTTTCCGGTAGCGGGCAATAAAGGGGATGGTGTTGCCCTCATCTAAGAGCACAACCACGTTTTTGATCCATTGTACCGGCTGCTTGAGTTCGCTTGAAAGACGTTCTATCACTTGCATCTTGCCTCTATCCTCTCCCGGGTAATTCTTGTTTCATGTGTTCATATGGTCAAAAGGGACGCCTCCCACCGCGTGCCGCTACATCACATGGCGCACGCCGCCCGTCACGCATTCCAGGTCAAGCACCCCTTGGTCGGTCGTCACGCGCCACACAGGGGTCACACCCTGATTCAAATAGCCCTCTTGAATGTGCAGAATTTCTTCGCAGGAGATCTGCCCTGCCGCTTTTGCCTCCGCCAGAGCGATTAGGAGCGTGGCTGCCGTGTGGATGCGCTCTGCCCCCGGCTCCAGCTGCGCGGCAAGCCTTCTGCCCCTGATCTCATGCAGGCGGCCTTCCTCTAGGGAGAGCGTGATTTGACAGCTGAAGTCGGGCAGTCCGTCAATGGTCTGCCAAAAGCTGTACTGCTCCCCCTCTGTCTGCCCCGGGCAGGGCATCGCCTCGATGCCCAGTTGTTTCAAAAAGGCCCGCGCCTCCTCCTGTGAGGAGAGCGCAATGGACTGCGGTGCGTGATAGTGCGCTACGAAACGTCCGTATTGCGACATTTCCACCAGGCCCTCCGCGCCATAATATTTGATACTTGCCCCCGGAAGCTCCTGGGAAACCTCCCCCACCAGCCGCGCGGCAAAACTGCGGTCATCAAAATATTCGCGCGAATGCACGTAGGTTTTGAGGGAGGAGTTCCAGGGAACCGCCGCCTCGTCCAAGCGGATCTGGTGCTTCTCCATGATCTGGATTACATTCTCTACAATGCTGCGCTCGGCCGCTGCCTCCTGCTGTTTCTGTTTCAGATTGAGCGCAAGAAAGAACCCATTGAGCAGAAGCAGCAGCGCAATGATGATGTATTTTATTCTCGTCCGCTCCATTCGCTCCCCCCCTTTGCACTCAGTGCACTCCAATTGATTCGCAATCGATTGGGGCTACACCGCCGTCCAGGAAACTGAAATTCCTCCGTTTTCCCCTGGATCAATGTAGCCGAGTGTCAATGTCCTCTCCCTCTGACCGAGCTCCAGCAGAACCGCAACCGCCTGCTGAATCGGGAAGGTCGTGCGCTCTGTCTCCGTCTTGCTATAGTGCCGGACATGCACTTGAAACTTCGTCATCTCGCTGCCGGAAAAGAGAAACTCCGCCGCATAACCCTCGCGCATCAGCTGCACGGGCACCCCGTCTAGGAGGTAGGAAAAGCGCACTGCAAGGGTCCCGTCCGCGCGCTCCTCCACGGCAGAAAGGTAGGTATCCGCGTCACCCAGTTGATCGGAGAGCAGGAGATCCAGAATGCTTTTTGCATATTCCACCCGGCTGCGCAGGCTCCCATCCTCCACGGAGAACTTTGGCATCTCGCTTCCAAGGTTTTCGTAGACCACAAGGCCCTGCTCTGAAAGGCGCAGGGACTCTTCTCCCTCCGTCTGGACGCGCGTTCCCATCACCTCGTAGGAGGAATATTTGGAGTGAAAGGAGAGCTTTTTGAGCAAATCTCCCCACGCCTCCTCGCTTGAGCCCTCCAGCGGATTTTTCACCTGGTACACAGGGTGGGCCCTGCTCCGTGAAATTAAAATCGTGTTGGGGTTCATCAGCGCTGAGTAGCCCTCCTGCTCAAAGGCAAAGAGCGCATCGTTCGGGCCGCTGTCTAAAACAATCTGCGAGAGCGAGCCCTCTTGAATGCTCAGCCGATTGCTCTCGTAATACACGCCATCGGTCTCATTGCGGTAGCTTAGAAAAATTCCCTCCTCTGTCTCTTCCAGTAAGAAAGAGTGAACATAGCCCCTCAGGATGGGGTTTTCGCGCTCTTTGCCGAGCCAGACAGAGAGTTCTAAAAAGGGCATGTTTGCAGGAAAATCAAAGTACACCCACGAGGTTCCATGCAAAATTTTCTCTCTCCATGCCTCCTCTGTCATCGGATGGATCTCTTCCACCTCCCCGATGGCTTCCTTGAGGTAGATGCTCAAGAGGTTGTCATAGATCTGAGCAATGGCAGTTTCGTCATACTGCAGCCCATAGCGCCCCTCTTTCCACTGGAGCAGGATTTGAAGGGGGCGCACTTCAATTTCGGCTGAGGCGAGCAGTTCATTCCTTGCGTAGCCCTGCTCCGCAGCCCTTTGGGGCAAGAGCAGGCGCTCAAATTCATGGTAGAGCGCAGACTGCCTCATGAGAAAGAGGGCGGAAAAAAACAGGAGCACGATCAGGATATTTTGAACTCTCCCTGCTCTTCGGGCGGAGTTATTCATCAGCCGGTCCCTCCGTACGCAGTTCAAGGCGGACGGTTGTCCCGCTTCCTCCCCGTTCGAGCAGGGTCAGCGTGCCCGCATGGCTCTCCACAATCTCTTTGGCGATGGAGAGCCCCAGCCCCGTTCCGCCGGATTCACGCGCCCTGGCTTTGTCCACGCGGTAAAAGCGCTCAAAAATATGCTCCCGGTCTTCTTTGGGAATTCCGATCCCGTTGTCACTCACCTCTGTCCAGACACCGCCCTGTGTGTTCCCCGCCTGAATCGTAATCTTTCCCCGGTCGGGCGTATATTTGATCGCGTTTGAGACAATGTTCATTAGAACCTGTTCAATTCGCTCCCGGTTTCCGCGGATTTCCGGCAGCACTTCGGTTATGTTCAGCTCCAGACGGTGCCCGCGCTTCTCCGCGTCCAGCCGCACGGCCTGATAGACATTTTGCAGCGCTTCCTTGTAAGAGAAGGGCGCAAAGGAGAGGTCTCCGTGTCCGGAATCAAAGCGCGAGAGCGTGAGGAGATCCTTGACGATATGGGTCATTCGGTCGCTCTCATTTAAAATCACCTGCAAAAAGCCCGACTGCGTTTCCGCGGACAGATCCGGCGTCTCTGCCAGCGTTTCCGCATAGCTGCGTATATTGGTCAGCGGCGTGCGCAGCTCGTGGGAGACATTTGCCACAAACTCACGCCGCATCGCCTCCGTCTTCATCTGTCGGGTCACATCGTGAATCACCACGAGCACTCCGGCCTGCTTTTCACGGGAAAAGGGCGCAAGCAGCAGCTTAAAATACTGCTCATCCTGCACAAGTTCCCCCTCCAAACGGCTGCTGTCCGCCGAAAGAATGGATTCGAGCGGGGCGATGCCATAGAAGAGATCGTCATAGCGCAGCGCGCCGCCCACTGGAATGCTTCTCTGCAGCATCCCTTCTGCCGCGGGGTTTGCGTGAATGACCTGCCCATCCCGATTGAAGGCCACAACGCCGTCCGTCATATGCAGGAAGAGCGTGTTGAGCTTCTTGCGCTCGTTTTCCACCGCCTGAATCGTCTGCTCAAGCTGGCTTGCCATCTGGTTGAAGGTGTCGGTCAAGACCCCGATTTCGTCCTTTGAGTCCACTACAATTTCCCGGCCAAAATCCCCTTCTGCCATGCGCTTTGCGCCCTCTGTCAAGCTCTGGATAGGCGTGATCATCGTTTTTGAGAGCAGGAAGGAGAGAAGAACTGAGATCAACAGCCCAAAGGCGAGCGCCTGGATGATGAGCACAAACATCTCCCCAGTCAATGCCCGCACGGCAGACTGGTCATCGACCACATAGATGATATAGGGGGAGAAGACCACCGCAACATCCATATAGTCGGTGGTGAGGTTGCTCTTTGAGCTTGATTTTCCGCTTGCCAAGGCGGAGAGCAGGTTTTCACTGTTCTTTTCCAGGGCCATACCCAGCTCAGAGTTGGAGCCGTCCAGATATCTTCCCGTGTCGCTCTCCAGAATGTACACATTCCGACTGCGCCCATCGATACCCAACTCGCCAATATTTCCGTTGAGGCTTGCCATCATGCTCGAGACGGCAAGCTGTGTGTCATCCCGCTCTGCAGCCATGCGCAGTTCGGCGACAAAGCTTTTATTTTTCTCCTCATTAAACACATCCGCCATCTGCCTGTGAAAGGTCACGGTATAATATTGGTTGACAGAATTGATCAGAAATGCTCCTGTAACAATCATCAGGGAGATGACCAGCAACACCATAATGAGAACCAGTTTGATATGTAAACTTCGCAGCATAGGAGGAATCTCCTTCTCTCTTTCGGGCCGCGCCCGGATTGCGCCGGCGGCAAGCGCGCCGCGCGGCTGATTTCGCAAGCGAGTGGGCTTGCGCGGCAAGAGCAGACATACCCGCCCCTGCGCAATCCGAATGCCCTTTGTCAGCTTGCCGGAGCGCAGGCGCCTGTGTTTTACTTCGGGGTGTTTCCCGCCCAAACTGGCGCGCAGAACCGCTTCCTAGATCGTCTCGAGCAGCGCGCGCTCCTTCTGAAACAGGTAGCCCAGGCCGCGGCGTGTGATGATAAATTCCGGTGCGGCGGGGTCATCCTCCAGCTTCTCCCGCAGGCGGCGCACCGTCACATCCACACCCCGAACATCGCCCAAATAGCCCTCATAGTTCCAAACGTTTTCCATCAGTTCCTGGCGGGAGAAGACCTTTCCCTCGTGCGTGGCGAGAAACTTGAGTAATTCATACTCCCGCTGCGTCAGCTCCAGGTTCACGGCATCTTTATGTACACTTGCGCTCTCGAGATTGATTACCAGGCGGCCAAAATCAATGCAGCCTTCGCTCTCCTTCCGCTCTGAGAGGGCGATGGTCATATGGGAGCGCCTGATATTCGCCTTCACCCTGGCCAGCAGCTCTCGAACGGAAAAGGGTTTTGTGATATAGTCGTCGGCACCGAGCTCAAGGCCGAATATTTTATCTTTTTCTTCTTCCCTGGCTGTAATGATCAACACCGGCACATGGTTTCCGCTGCTGCGAAGCCGCTGGCAGAGCTCAAAGCCATCCATCTCCGGCAGCATGAGATCCAGCAGGATCAAATCCGGGTCTTGTTCCAGCGCGAAGCGAAGACCTGTGAGCCCGTCGTATGCCTCCAGCGTCTCATAGCCCTCCCGCTTGAGATTGAAGCGGAGTATATCGACGATACTCTTTTCGTCCTCGACAATGAGCACCTTGCTCTTCAAGGCAATTCCTCCTTCTCTTCCTCTTGCAGAATCAGAGCCGCTTTTAAAATACCGATGAGGGTTTTCCCGTCGGAGAGACGGTCTTCCCGTATCATCTGCATCAGTTCCTCCAAGGGAACGCGCACCACCTCTAAAAATTCGCCCTCGTCGGGCCGCGCCGTGCCCTGATGAAGGCCACGGGCCAGGAAGTAGTGAATCTTTTCCGTAAAAATTCCCGGGGAAGAGTAACTAAAGCCCATCGGGATCACTTCCGTGGGGATGACACCCGTCTCCTCCTCCAGCTCCCGCAGCGCGCTCTCGAGCACATCTTCACCCGCTTCCAGTTTTCCGGCGGGCAGCTCGAGCAGCGCTTCTCCGACGGAGTAGCGATATTGCCGAACCATGACAACCCGCCGCATCTCGTCAATCGCGCAGATGGTAACGCCGCCCGGATGCTCCACCACTTCCCGCCGCCCATCGCTCCCGTCGCACAGGAGAATTTTGTCGCGGCGGACATTGACAATCACGCCCTGATAGACCATCTTTTGTGAGACTGTGGTTTCAAACAGATTCATGCATGCACCTCTTCTATCCTCCGAACCAAATGCAGGGAGTTTGCTTATTCGAACATTTGCGTCTCAGCTATTATAGCATAAAAAAGGAAGCGCGCACAAAACATTTTATAGAAATGCAAGCCAAAAGCGCAGGATCCTCTTCTCCCGCAGGGTAGCGCGCGCAAAAAGAGGGGAAGAGCCCCTTTATTTGCAGCTTACAGTAACAACTCTTAAGCCTTCAGGTAACCTCTGCGTAAATTGTTACTGTCTTTCTGCGATTTTTGTGTTATAATGCGATCGATTTGAATTTCATTTCCAGATTGAGAGGGAGCCGCCATGATAACTTCTGACCACCGCATTTTCACCAACAACAACTGCACCGGCTGCAACCGCTGCATTGCGGCCTGCACGGTGCCCGAAGCGAACATTGCACTGATTGAAAATGGACGAAATAAAATTCACATTGACGCACACCATTGCATCAACTGCGGAAAGTGCATTGAGGTGTGCCCCCACAACGCACGTGATTTTACCGACGACACAGAGGAATTTTTAGACGCACTCGCGCGCGGCGAAGGCATCGCCGTGCTCTTTGCGCCCGCTGTCCGCTCCAATTTCCAAAGTTTTGAGCATTTATTGGGACTGCTCCGCTCTATGGGCTGCCGGGAGCTCTATGACAGCTCCTTCGGGGCCGACATCACCACCTGGGCTTACCTGCGCACCTTGGAGAAGCTGGGCAAAAAGGGGCTGATCTCCCAGCCCTGCCCCGCGGTGGTGAATTACATTGAAAAACACGACCCCTTTCTCATTTCTTCCCTCGTTCCTGTGCACAGCCCCGCCATGTGCGCAGGCATCTATATGCGAAAATATGCGGGTGTGACCAACAAAATTGCCTTTATCTCCCCCTGCATCGCCAAAAAAGATGAGTTTGAAGACCCCAACACGCACAACACCATCCAGTATAACGTCACCTTTAAAAAACTCATGGAAGCGCTCAAGCGGCGCGGCAAGAATTACTTGCAGGCAAGCCCCGGCAGCTTCGATCACGGGCGGCATGGCCTTGGCGCCATCTATCCCGCGCCCGGCGGCCTGAAGGAGAACGTGCTGCGCGCCCTGCCGGAGGCGTGGGTTTTCCAGGTAGAGGGGCAACCGGAGGTTCGCCATTTTTTAGATGACTATATTGACGAGCTCAAGCATGGGCGCAACCTTCCTGTGCTCGTTGACATCCTCAACTGTGCCAAGGGCTGCAATCTCGGCACCGGCGCCATTGCCCAGGGGGAGGACGCACTCTACGCCGACCGCTGCATGTACGCCGCAAAGCAGGAGGCCCTGCGCGATCAGGGCGGAAAGCGCAAATTTTCCCGCAGCAGCAACAGGGAGCCCGCCTCCTACGCAAGCTTTGACAAAACGCTGCGCTTGGAGGACTTCTCCCGCCGCTATACGAATAAGAAAGTGGCAAGCAAGCCCGTCACAGCGCAGGCCTTGGAGGAGGCGTTCCAGGCGCTGCATAAAACCACCGAGCATGAGCGCCATATTGACTGCTGCTCCTGCGGGTTTGACAGCTGCGAAGATATGGCCGCTGCCATCGCAAAAGGGATCAACCACGTGGAAAACTGTGTGGAATACCACAAAAGCGTGCTGGAGCTGCAAAAGGAAGAAATGCAGGCCCTGGTTGAGCGGCAGAACGCACAGGCGGAGGAGCTGCGCACAAGTGTGGACGGTATGTTCCTCGCCCTCTCAGAAAACGCGGCCAAAAGCGAAGAGACTGCCGCATTGGTCAGCGGGATCAATCAGGAGGTGGCAGGTATGTCCTCTATTTCCAGCCGCCTGCAGGAGACGATGGACATCCTCAAGGAGAGCCTGCGCAAATATATTGATCTCGGCGGGAAAATCGTCGATATTTCCGCCATGACCAAGCTGCTCTCCCTCAACGCCTCCGTGGAGGCGGCGCACGCACAGGGGCAGGGGCGGGGTTTTTCTGTCGTTGCGGAGCAGATGAAGCTTCTCTCCGGTCAGAGCGGAGAGTCCGCTTCTGAAATCATCAGCAGCAACGAAGAGGTCTTCCCGCTTCTCGACGAGGTGCGAAGAATCAGCGACGGGCTCAACGAGCGCGCCGCTGCAATCGTGGGCTCCACCAGCGACATTCTCCTTGCAATCAATGACATTGCTGCGGCGGAGCAGCGGATCACCCACATCGCCTCAGAGCTGAGCAATTCAGCACATGTACAGGTATAGCGCGGCCGTCGCAGTGACGGGCAGAGCAAAGCCCCGCCCAAGTCTACAGAGCTTGGGCGGGGCTCTCTTCTTCTCCGGCACAGGGCCCGCCGGCCTCAGCTTTTGAGGGCGCTTCCCTTTTTGAAGGGCAGCGCTGTGCCTAGACCGCGCATGGGGCGCAGCGGGCGGTAGTGCACGAAAAAGTGGAGCGTCCCATCGAGAATTTCATAGCGGCGCTTGCTTGCGCGCAGGAGCGAACCGTCCCAGAGTGTGAGGGTGTAGAGCCGCTCCATCAGGCGCTCCGCGACAGCCAACAGTTCCCAGCCCTCCCCCCCATCGGCAGGGAAGTAGAGCAGTTTAATTGCGCTGGCCCGGCCCCGCTCTCCGCTCGCCGGGGGCAGAAGGGTGAGGAGAAAGCAGGCCTCTCCCGCGCCCCGCGCCGCCCCGCTGACATACACTTTGATCTTCGGGCCAAAAACCTCGCCCAGGCGATCAGACATTGCCGACACCAATTCAATCACCACTGCGCTCCCCCGGCTTTCTTCTCTGCAGCGGCAGCCCCGCCCGCCGCGCGCGCTTCTGTTTGCACAGCAGGATGCGGCGCATTCGCCCTTTGACACGTACCCAGCGTTTTTCCCTTTGTATCCGCATTTCCGATCTCCTTTTCTTTTGTGTTTCCCGCCGCACGGCTTCCCTTAGGGTGAATGGGGATTTGGAAGGCTCCGATCCCAATGTGTTCCGCCCCGGCGGGGCTCCTGAAATCAATTGCGGCTCTTCGCCTCCCCTCTATAAAAAGCTTGACTTTTACAAAACTGCGTCATATAGTGACGGTATGAGGCGCACTAATTACTAAGTTCTGTAATCTCTGTCCCGATATTATTACGTATTCGCGTAATTGTCAAGGGAGCGGATTACGTTATCTAGTAATTCGTTGCTATGCACAAAAGGAGTAACGAATGATGAGCGAATTGTACAAACGCATTGATCAGCTAAGCAAGGCGCGCGGCATGAACATCACAACGCTATGCAAAGAGGCAAAGGTGGCGCGCGCTTCCCTCTCAGAGCTGCATATGGGGCGCACAAAAACCCTGACCTTGGAGACGGCGCAGAAGCTTGCGGCCGCTTTGCAGATTTCTGTGGACGAGCTCTTGGGCTGTGAACATGAAAAAACGCGCACCTTTGAAGGAGGGCGCGAAAACACGGTTGTTTTATATGGCCGTGATGGAAAAAACAAGGTTCTCCACTACACACCCGAGCAGATGCGGCGCGTTGAAATGATTTTAGACGCGCTGCAAAGTGACGAGCTGGAGTTTTAGTGTCTGTGCCGGCATATGTATGCATCAAACTGCTCTCGCAGGGCCCGCTCCTGCGGCGTGGGCCGATAACTCCCCCCCTGCCTGAGGCTCTCAAGCCGCCTGGCGCGCCGGCGGGCGGAGGAGAGCGATATGTCGCAGAGGCGCGCAATTTCTTCCGGCCGGTCAGTAAGACCCAGCTCCCAGAGAACAAAGCTGGGGGCAAGGATGCGCGAGGCGAGGATATTTGCCGCCGCCTCCACCGGATCCCCCTGCGCGGCGGGGTCGCGTTTGTAGAGCCTGCTGCGATTGTGGAGCAGATGGTGCCCCAACTCATGCGCAAGGGTGAAGCGCTGGCACTGGAGACTGCAGGCATCGTTGTAAAAAATTGTGTTCCTGTATAGGAATCCCTCGTTTTCTTGGCAGTGCTCGCCCAACCCCAGCGCCCGAATTGCCTCCCGGTGGCGGGAATAGGACAAGAGCTTGAGCCCCTCCCCTCTGCAGATGGCGCTAATTTTGACCGGCAGCTGGCAGATGCGATACTTGATCAGCATGCGAAAGGCCTCCTCACTGGCTCGCTCATAATCAACATAATCCATACATTTTCCTCCTTATAACTTATGATGCCCTATCATAAGTTATAAGGTGCTTGATATCGCCGCGCTTCTTGTCGAATCATGTCATTAATTTCCCATCAATTCCCGCGCGTTTGATGGCAAGAGAGGGGCTCATCCGGGCAGCACAAGAGGGCTTGCCGCCTGTGCTCCACAGACAGCAAGCCCTCTCGGCCGCGCAATTGATATGCTTATCTCACGCTTTGAGGACGCTTCATTTTTGAGCCTGTCCTCTTTTTCATCTTGTCTCCCGCTCAGCGGCTTGCGCCCTGGCTTCACGCTGCGGCAGATAGCTTCGAAGTTTCTGCTGCACCGCGTCGAGATCAATGGGCTTACCCAGATGGTCATCCATCCCCGCCGCCTTACAGCGCTCCACATCCTCTTGGAAGACGTTGGCGGTCATGGCAATAATGGGAACGGATCTAGAATAGGCGTCGCCCTGCGCACGGATGCGGCGCGTCGCCTCCAGGCCGTCCATCTCCGGCATCTGTACATCCATGAAGACCATGTCATAGTAGCCCGGCCGCTCCTGAAGGCGCGCGAGCGCCTCCACGCCGGAGGCTGCGCAGTCAATCTCCAGATTCATCGGCTCCAAGAGCGCCAGGGCAATCTCCCGGTTGATCTCCACATCCTCCACCAAGAGCAGACGGTAGCCCGTAAAGTCATCGAGTGGTTCCGCGGCGGAGCGGCCGGCCTTGATGGTCTTCATCTGGCCAAGGCATTCGTTCATGCAGTCCACCAGCGGAGAGGGGAAGAGCGGCTTGGAGAGGAAGCGGTCCACCCCGGCCTCCTCCGCCTCGTCACGAATGTCCACCCAAGCGGCTGAGGAAATCATGATCACCACGGGATTTTGCTCGGGCAGTTCTTTGAGCTTTTGGGCAAGTTCAATCCCGCCGACACCGGGCATCTGCCAATCAATGAAATAGAGGTCATAGGCGCCGTGTTCTTCTATCTTCCGCAGCGCCTCTATGCTGCCGAGCGCCGTGTCGCAGGAGAGCTGAATCTCTTCGGCCATGGCGTTGAAGTAGGAGAGCACTTCCGCGTCGTCATCCACCACGAGCGCCTTGATGCCGTGGAAATGCTCCGCCTCATCCAAGGGGGTGGAACCGTTCCCCGCGCCCCGCCTCAAAGTGACGGTGAAGGTAAAGCTTGAACCCTGCCCAATCTGGGAATCCACCCAGATTTCGCCGCCCATCATCGTCACAATGTTCTTGGAGATCGCAAGGCCCAGCCCCGTGCCGCCATATTTGCGTGAGGTGCTGCTCTCCGCCTGTTCAAAGGAGGTGAACAGGCGCGATGCCTGCTCCGGGCTGATTCCGATGCCCGAATCGGTCACCGTAATGCGAAGGGTGCAGCGCTCGCCCGCCTGCTCAAGCAGTTTCGTGTCCAGGCGGATTGTGCCCCCCTTGTCGGTAAACTTGACCGCGTTGGAGAGCAGGTTTGTGAGCACCTGGCTAAGCCGCTGGTCGTCTCCGATGAGCATTTTGGGGATGTTTTTGTCCAGATAGACCGTGAACTGCTGTTCCTTTTCCTCCACGCGAAAGTTGATCACGTTGACTGTCTTTTGCAGCAGGCGCTCAAAATCAAACTCCACCTCGGAGAGTTCAAATTTATTCGCCTCTATCTTCGACATGTCCAGCACGTCATTGATTACGCCCAGCAGGTGGGCGGAGGCATCCTCAATTTTCAGGAAGGCATAGTCCTTACGCTCAAGATCCGAGGCGCTCTTTCCGATGGCCGTCATGCCAATGATGGCGTTCATGGGCGTTCGCATTTCGTGGCTCATGTTGGAGAGGAAGTTGCCCTTTGCAAGGCTCGCAGCCTCTGCTGCTTCCAGCGCCCGCTCCAGCTCTGCCGTGTTTTGCTGCAGGGACTGTGTCATCTCATTGCGCAGCATGACGTTGGCGATGAGCAGGCTCCCCGAGCGCAGGATCGACTCCTCATTGGCGGTGAACACCCGCTCCTCCTGACAGTTGTCAAAGCGGACGAAGCCCCAAAATTCATCCTGAAGGAAGACCGGCACCACAAGGATGGAGAGAACCGCGCGCGGCTTCAAATACGCCTGCTCCTCAGGGGAGAGTTTGCGCACCAAGCCGTTCACGCAGCTGCCCCCCGAGAGGGTCTCCTCCCAGCTGGGCAGGCGGTCCTGATAGGAGAAGGAAATCGTTTGTGTCTCCTCCTCCCTGTCCGTACGTTCCGACCATTCATAGATTTGCGCGCAGTGCAGCGCTCCATTGGCCCGGTAGTTTGTCCAAATATGCACCCGGTCGGCATGAGAGGCCTTCGCCAGCAGGCCCATGCATTGCCAGAGCACACCATCAAAATGCTCCGGTTCCGATTCCAGCAGGCTCGCGGCCGCGTGGTTGACCGTGTGCAGGAGGATATCCCTATGGGCGATCTCGCGCATCATTTTCTCGCTCTCGCGCATATCTCTCGTATAGCCGGCCACGATGAATCTCTTGTCCCGTTTGATGCGCAGCAGCGTGATCTCTGAGGGAATGGGCGTGCCGTCAAGCCGCTGATGGAGCCAATTGAAGACGACCCTGCCCTCACGAAAGGCTCTCCGGATCATTTCCTTTGCTTTTTCTGAAGAAGGTCTGCCGTCGGGCTGGTGTTCGGGGGAGAGTTCAAAGAAACGCTTTAAATACTCCGCCTTATCGGAGAGCGCAAAGAGCTTGACGGCTTCCTCATTGCACTCGATGCAGTTAAGCTCGCTATCCCACAGGTTGCAGCAGAGCGGCGTTGCGTCAAACATAATGCGGGTGCGCTCGCTCTCCATGCGGCCCTTCTCGGCCTGCTCGCTCCGCTCCATGGTGTTGGCAAACATCAAGCTCGCAGCGCGCAGGATACTGATTTCCTCTTCTGAGAAGACGCGCTCCTTCCGGCAGTCATCAAAGCTGACGAAGCCCCAAAAGTTCTCCTTCAGGAAAACCGGCACTACCAAAATTGAGCGAATGCCGAGGGCAGAGAGCAGCGCCGCCTCCTGCGCGGGCAGGGTGCCGACCGTCCCGTCCACCTTGCAGTCCTTGGTCAGTGTCTCTCTCCAGCCCTCCAGCAGCGCATAGTAGCGCTCGTCCGCAAGGGGGGCTTCCCCCTGCCCCGCCCCTGTCTGTGCCCTCTCCCAGCGCAGAGAACAGCTGCTCTGCTGCTGCCCGTCCCGGAGCTCATCGCGCCAGATTCGGATCACGTCGACGTCCATGCAGTCGGCCATCACCGCCATGCCCTCCTGTAAGACGGCCTGCGTTTTCACCTCATCCGCCGCCAGAAGCACAGCTGCGGCCTCATTGACCGCACAGAGCAGGCGTGCGTGCCCGTCGCGCTCATTTGCTATCTCCAGCAGTTCTTGATTGTTCGCGTGCAGGCGGTCGCGCATCTCCTGTATCGTCCTTGAGAGTGCGCCGATTTGATCCGCCTGGTCGCTCCCATAGACCTCCCCCTCGCAGCTCTCCCCTGCGGCAATGCTGCCCGTCAGGTTCTCCAGCGGCCTTAGGATCAGCCGGCGCACCAACAGCGTGTTCGCCGTGGCATAGAGCGCAAAGGCAAGGAGCATCACGATAAAGAGGGGAAAGAGAGTCGCTTTGTTGAAGAGAAAGTTTGCGTGAAAGAGCGTCACCGCTGCCCAATCTGTACCCGGAATGGGCGCAACGGAAGCATACTCATATGGCCCGCCGGAGAGGCGAAGCAGCTGCGGCTCTTTCTGTGCGCTTGGGTGGAGCGTTTCTTTGCTGATGTAAGGCTCCAGCGCCGAGAGGAGCACCGGATCGCTGTATTCTTCCGCGAGATGAGCCGCCCCCTCCCGCACGCCGCCCTCGTCGAGCATCGCGCTGTCCATCTGAATGATTCCATCCGCATCGACGAGATAGGCGCGCACGTTTTCAAGGTCATGCTTATGAAAGAGCTGCGCCGTGAGCGGGTCGAGCGGGAGCGCCATGCAAAGAACACCCAAAACCCCATCCGCATCCCGCAGCGTGCGGCTGACCAAGAGCCGTTTTTCGTCCGAGAATCTCGTGCTGCCGATGGAGAATACACCGCCTCCTTCTGATGCAAGACTTGCAGCATACCACCCATCCGCGCGCTCCGCCGGCTCGATTTTCCCAATCGGCACAATACGTCTCTCCGACGCGGCGCCCTCAAGTGCATATCCATTCAAGGAGTGCGCAAGCCCGATGGATAGCTCCGGGCGATCGTGCGTATCCGCATAGGCCATCATCACCTCATAGGCCGCGCGGCGCTTCTCTTCGTTCTGCTCATCGGCAAACCAGTCCAGCAGGGCAGGAGCACTTGCAAGCCTTTCAAGCGAAGTCAGCTCCCGCTCCAGATAGAAGGCGGAGCTCTCCAGCGTCTCAGCCGCGTGCGATTGGGCATAGCGCTTTGACACTTCGTCCGCAATATGATCCATCATCGCGGTCAGAGTAAATAAAAACGCAGACAGGACGAGGATGAAGAGGATCACATTTAATTGAAGAAATTTTGCAGACATTGCCGAGCCGCTCTTTTTTTTCACAGATTTCTCTCTCTCCATGGCAGCGTCCTCCCTTTCCATCTCTGCGTATTCAGGAATATTATAGCGATAAAAGGGGGCATTTGCAAGGATCCTGTGACAGTTCCCCGCGAATTGGATTGCAAAAAACCGCAGGCGTTCCGGCTCAAGTGCCTTTTGCATTGCGGTTTTTCATCTTCATTCTATGCTGCGGCGCCGCCGCCAGGCGCTGCACGGAGAGGCGCGCCGCCCCTGAGTTCTCTTTTCTGGCCGCCTGTGCTGCGAGGAACCCAGCTGCATCCGGCAGAAATACGCCCCGCTCACGAGCAAGACGCAGGAGATCAAAATGATCTCCTGCGTCTCTTGAGGGTGCGCGGTCTTCGCGCGTTTGCTTTTGCGCTCCCTTATTCCTTCGGTGCCGGGTTGATGGGGATGGCGCGCACCATCAGGCCGTTGCAGACATCATCAATATTTCCCTCATCGATGCCGTAGCTCTCCATGACATCCGCAACACGCTTGACCTGCGCGGGGTTTTCCAGGTTGTCAAGCCGGTCCATCGCGTTGAGACGGCGGCCGACCCGGAAGATCATCTGCTTGTCTTTGGGGAGAAGCAGAAACTTGTCGATCAGTTCCAGCATATTGGGTTTGTCATCGGGCAGCGTGCCGCGAAGCTCCAGCAGAATATTGAGGATGTGGTCGCTCTCCACTCTGGTCTGGATCCCGTCCAGATGCTCGATAAACGTCCGGATTTCAATCACATTGTCGATGTCATTCGTGCGGGTGAAGATGCCCTTTTGATAGTCCTCATAGAGATCCAGCTCCGGCGCAAGCGCCATGGAGCGGATGCGGGCGAAGGCGGGGTTGACCTGATTGATGACATAGGCGCTGTCTACCGCGCTCCGGTGGGCGTATTCCCGCCCGCCGAGGCCGGGCATATAGAACTCGTTGACCTCCATGCCCGCGCGGACAGCCTTTTGCCCGGCCGTGATGTGGATCTCCTGTGTCACGCCCTTGTTCACCAGTGTGAGCAGCTCATCGCAGCCGGTTTCCATGCCGACGTGGATGCGGTTAAACTTCAGCGCGGCGTAGCGCCGCAGGTTCTCCTCACTCACCCTTGCGACGGCGTCGGAGCGGGCATAGCTTGTGATCCGCTCTATGCCGGGGAAGAGCGCATTGAGGTATTCCAAAATCTCGACCAGCTGATCCGGCCGCACCAACAGACTGTTTCCATCCTGCAAGAACACGGACTTCTGCCCGCCCTGCACCCAGTGGAGGGCGACGTAGTAGGCCTCGTAGTCCGACTCGTCCAGCGGTGCGCGGTGGTTCCCGGATTCGAAGCGCTCCGTCCAGGCTTTGATCTGGTCAATGTCCCGTTTGATGTGCTCCACGGGGCGGATGGTGAAGGGCTCATTGCGATAAAACGAACAGAACTTACACTTGTTCCAAGAGCAGCCGCGGGAGAGGCGCAACAGCATGCTGTAGGCCTCGCTGGGCGGACGGATGGGGCCAACGTCAAAGCCCGTGTATTCTTTATTCTTAATGCTCACGTATCTTCTCCTTTCGAAACGCCAAATGGGCTGTTGCAGCGCACGGTGGGGAGGTCCCGCGTGCGCTGCAGATAGGCCAAATATTCAACTTAATTATACCATAGCTTTGCCCTGCAAGCAAGCATCTACACGGCCGCCCCGCCGCCCTATTTTGCCCGGTGAGAGCGGAAAAAGCGCGCAGCTTGAACGCTTACACAGGCTTTTCCCTCTTTGTGAAGAAACGGTAAATTCTTTCCCTTCCGCCTATTTTCTCCTTGCAAGCCTGAGCGGGAGCGCCTACAATAAGAAAGGCTTACAAACCGAATACCATTTTGGAGGACAAGACATGAAAAAAGTGATCGTGCGGTCAATCGGCTCCCTTCTCCTGCTCGCCCTTTTCCTTGCGGCCCTCAGCAGCTGCGGCAAAGAGGAAGCCGGTGCTGCAAAAACCGCGGAAATCAATGTGCAGGACTACGGCACCATTGTGGTCCTGCTCAACAGCGAAGCGGCGCCGCTGACCGTGGCCAACTTCGTGAAGCTTGCGGAAGAGGGCTTTTATGATGGCCTGACCTTTCACCGCATCATCTCCGGCTTTATGATCCAGGGCGGCGACCCCAATGGTGACGGCACCGGCGGCGCATCTGAGCGCGTCAAGGGCGAATTTTCTTCCAACGGCGTAGAAAACCCGCTCTCCCACACCCGCGGCACCATCTCCATGGCGCGCAACGGGATCGATATGGACAGCGCGAGCAGCCAGTTCTTTATCGTCCACGAGGATGCTGATTTTCTCGACGGCGACTACGCCGCCTTTGGCAGCGTCACGGAGGGCATGGACGTAGTGGATCGCATCTGCGAGACCGTCACCCAAGTCGGCTCAAATGGTGAAGTCGCCCCCTCTGACCAGCCCATTATCACCTCCATCACCATCCATTAAGCGCGCGGAGAAGCTGGCATTCTCTTCAAGTTGATACAAAAAAGCCAATGTTTCAAAGTAGAAACATTGGCTTTTTCTTTCTCTTGTTCTGCAAAAATCTGCCGCTTCCGCAGCAGAGCGCGCAGGGCTCACTCCTCCGCTTCGCTCTGCTCCAAAAAGTGCTGCAGGGCGTCCTCGTGGCCATCAAACTCTTCCTCCACACGCGCAAAGAGCCTGCCGATCCGCTCGAGCTCCTGCGTGGTTTTCCGGAAGGTAATGCTCATGTCCTCACGCAGCTCCTGATACTCCCCCTGCACCTCTTTCAGCCACTCGATCGCACGCGCTCGCACACGCTCACTCTCGCGTTTTGCCTGCAGAAGCGCCAGCTCCGCGCGCTCGTGCGCGGAGAGTTCTATGCCGGCGGCGCGGTCCTTCAGGTTCACATAGGACTCCGCCTGCGGACGAAGGCGCTGCAGCACATTCTCCAGTTCCTCTATTTGATCACTCTGCTCCGCGCTCCGGCGTGCGAGCGACTCCATTGCAGCCGTCTGCCGCAATGCCGCTTGCTCTGCCTCGGCAAGCTGCACTGCCAGCTCCTTCACGCGGCGCTGGGCATCCTCCTGCTCCCGGAGAAGGCTCTGCACGCGCAGCGCGGCCTCCTGCGCCTGTGCTTCCGCTGCGATGCGCGCAGTCTGCTGCTCCAAAAGCGCCTGTTCATGTACTTGCTGCGCTTGCTTCAAATAGTTGAGCACATCCTGCCGCGCAAAGCCGCCAAAGGCCGCCGAGCGGAACGGGTAAGTGCCCGGATGCGCCGGCGGGATAGTTCCGGCTTCGGCAGGCATGTTCTGTGCATTCATCTGGGGGCAGTTGCCCTCAGCCGGGGCTTGCTGCGTTTGCTTCTCTTCCATCTGCCTCCCCTTTCTGCCCATTGATTCAATGAACGAATTGATCCTCCCCCTTAAGGAGAGCCATTGGGGTCTTCGTCCCCAAGCAGTTTGTGCACATATGTTACCACAAGTTCAAGAAGAGTACAATCTTTTTCCGCCAACTCGCGCCACAGCTGGGGGGCCGCCCGTCCCTCCCCCGTGGCAGCCGCCTTGGAAGGCAGCTCCAGAGCGATGAGCACGAAGCGCCCCGTGCTCTCGTGATAGGAGCAGGTGGCGAGGGTCAAAAACTGATCCCCGTAGACCGGCTGCAGCGGCAGGGGGAAGAGAGATTCCTGCTCCATCAGCCGGAGAAACTCCTGAAAGCCCTCCTCCGTGGGAAAGCTCAGGTAGTCAAACCAGGGAAAGCGGTTGCGCTCCTGATGCACTGCGGAGGGGAAGGCCGCGATGAGCTGATAGCGCTGCTCCTCATAGAGGCTTGTCAGGCGAATTTCGCTGTGGGCAGTTCGAAAGGCCTCATCTCGAAACTTGAGCAGATCTGCAAACATGGCACCTGTCTTCATATTGTGCCCGTAGATGATGCGGTTGGCGCTCTCCGCAGTGCTTCGCCCGTCCAGAAAAGGGGTTCCCGCAAGGGAGTGCTCCCCCTGAAAGTTGCGGCGGAGGTAGTGCTCGGGGTTCTCAGGCGTAAACATCACGGGGTAGTCAATTTTCGTGCCGGGGATGGAGAGCCAGGCGTAAAAATCAGTGTTTTCCTCCATGAGCGCCGCGATGGCGGGGTTCGGCACGGGCTCCCCCTCTTCCGGCGGCTCGCTGCGCTCATTTTGCGCGTGAAAGAGGCGGGAGATGCCCGAAAACTCCCGCTCCGCCACCCTGCTCTCCTGCCAGTAGTGCAGCAGCTGATAGGCAAAGAATCCCGCCAGGAGAAGCAGGACGATGGCGGCAAGCTGCCGCCATCGTACCTGTTGTTGCTTCTTCATCGTCAAGCCGTTTTATTTGCGCTTGGCAGGCCGCAGCAACAGCGCCGCACCGCCAAGACAGGCCGCCAGCAGCAGCGACAAGAGCGCCAGCGGCGCATCATCGCCGGTTTTTGGGATGTGCCAGCCGCCCAGAGGCACGCCGTTCTCATCCACATAGATCACCTCTCCGTCAGGGGTGGTGGTCTTGTGGTAGTGCCCCAGGGGGATGCCGTCCTCGTCAACGAGAATGAACTCGTCAGGCCCGTCGCCGGGGTTGGGCGGGGTCACATAGCGGGGTGGTTCGGGTTCCGTCGGGCCGGGGCCGGGGCCGGGCTCAGGATCGGGTTCCGGCTCGGGGTCAGGATCAGGTTCCGGATCGGGGTCAGGATCGGGGTCGGGGTCGGGTTCGGGGTCCGGGTCGGGATCGGGATCCGGGGTGGGGCCAGGGCCGCCCCCGCCGCCTTTCTTTGTGTTGACAACCGTCACGGTTCCATCCGCATTCAGCGTGTCCGTTCCGCTGGCGGGCATATAGCTCACTTGGAAGCCCGCCGCGCTTGCAGCATCCTCCACCACGGTGAACTTGGTACCTTCAGGGAGATAGAAGACATAGCTCTCACTGTTCTTTAAGCTAACTGTGACTCTGCCGTCTACAGGCGCCGTTGCTCCCTGATCTATGATCACACCATCTCTATCTTTCTTAAGGAAGAGCTGATCGCCGCTTAGAGGGGCATCCGCGCCGTCTGTCAAGCTAATATAAATTGTGTACTCTTTGGTGGTTTTGTCTTCATCGGTGGCTCTGTTCCCGGTGACCGATTTTTTTACCGTGAGCTGCTGGACATTGTCCGGGATTTTATAGTTGGGGACGATGAGATTGTGGCCGGAACCGGATGCGACGATCTCACCCTCACTGTTTTTAATCGTCGTAAGCATACGGGAAGAATCCTCTGCAGTTGGCACTCGTTTGGTGATCTCCACCGTGTAGTCCTGCGCTCCAATGTAGCCATCTGGTATCTCCTCCCGGAGGATGTATGTGCCCGGATCCAAGCCGCGCAGCGTTAACTTGCCGTCCGCTCCGGTTGTGCCGGTTTGCAGCAGCACCCCACTCAGACTGAGCAGTTTGAAGGCAACGCCGCTCATGGGCTCGTCATTGGTAACATCTCTTTTTGTGAGCACAACCCTGCCAAAATAGTCTACCATGGCACCGGAATCAGCTGCCACGACCACATAACTGCCCTGTGTGCCGCCGCCGCCCTCCGTCTTTCCCTTGAGGGTGACAGTGTTCTTGAGGCTATCTCCCGTGCTGCCACCGGCAAGGTTGGTCTGGTAAGAAAAACGATATGCCTGTCCCTCATTGGGGATCTTAAAGGTCAGGACAAATTTCCCAGCGGTTTCGTCAAAACCATAAGAAATGTCAGCTGCGCTTATGGCCTCCGCGTCACCGTCTGGCGTGATATTGCCCGCGGAATCCATCGTCAGTTTCTGGCGCGAGATGACGGGCGTTCCATCTTCCTCCGCAAGCAAGGGCCTACCTTCGGGGTCCAGCCTGAGCTTTAGTTCATTGGGCAGGGTGTCCTCCAGCCAGACTTCTGTAAAAGGCTCTTCGACGGGCCATTCGATACCGGCGGGGTTATAGTCCACCGTCCAGGTCAAAACTCCATCTGACTTAGCGGGAGTGCCTTTGTTCAAGACCGTGCTTTTGAGTGTGACTTTCTGGGTATCCGTATAGCCTGTTTCCACGTCTCCCCACTTTAGTTTCAAGTTGGCCGTGTTGGTGAAGTCTGTATTATTCCGATTTTCAGAGAAGAAGCTCTCCGCCGTCTCCTTGTTTGGGCCCGCGCGGAGCAGGATTACATAGGCGTTCTCATCAAGATCTTCAAGGGTGCCGAAATTGAAGGTAATGGTCTGCTGGCCCGTAGCCTCATCCAATACAATGCTCTCTGAGAGGACACCCTTACCCACGCCCACAGGCGTATCTGTTGCGCCGGTTCCGGCAAGGTAAGTAAAGACTTGATAGACCGGGCCGCTCTCCGTCCCGTCTATGGGAAGGAATTCCCAGCCCGCGGGCAGCGTGTCGGTGAGGCTTGCTTCAAAGCTCTCCCCGAGACCCATTGCTCCTTTCAAGTGCGCGAGATCCAGCGTTTGGAGATCCACCACCAGGCGGAAGACCACGCTCTTGTCATTGTAGTCAAACATGCTGCCTGGGACTCCTAAAGCACCGTTGGCGTTTGCTGCCGTCTGCGCGCTCTTGAAGGCTGCCGCCGCAGCTCTCGACAGGGCATCCTTCACCAGCCAGTTATCCCCGTAGTTCCCCTTTGCAGAGGCGGAGGAGAGATATGTTTCCCCATCAAAGAGGTGCACACGGTTCGTGTAGTCACCGGGGGAGGAGTTCAGAATCTTTGTGATATCCAAGAGTTGGGTCTTAAACTGATAGGCTCCGGTGGCATCGGCGAGAAAGCCCTTGGTCATCAGCACGTCTGCGATGGCAATACCGTCCTGTGTCACGGTGAACTTCTTGAATGTAAGAGGCGCATTTGAATCTATCTGTTTGGCAATGCTGCCAAGGTCGTCATAGTCCACCAGCTTCTGGTTGAACGTCGGCTGCACATTGTTGTTTTGAATGGCCGCCAGCACTGCGGCATTTTCAGCAGCGTCGCCGGTGACGGCAAGACCCGTTGCTGTCCGGTTAAAGGCCGCGCCGTATACCAGCAGATCATAGGCGACCACGTGATCAGTTACAGTCGACTGGCTTTGGCGGTTTACCTCTGCTTTCCAAGTGACAATGCCGGTTGCGTCGTCCCGCGCAACATGGGTTTTGCCGATGATTTGCGAGCCGATGCCCACATCCACATTCCCTGTCCCGATTCCGCTTGTATATTGCTCAAAATGGAGGCTGGCCGAATTTCTAAAGGTCTTTGTCCCGGTGAATATTGTACCGGGATCTACCTGCGCGGTGATGGTCAGGATGTGTTTTTGTTCGAGGGGTGTTGGCAGGATGATTTTATAGAGCGGCCCGCCATTGTTGCTTGGATCAATTTGTAGGGTTGCCCCGGGCGCAGCTAGACTTGTTTCTGTATTATCTGCCCCTACTCTTTTTAGCGCAAAGTTGATCGTACTATCATCCAGGCCGGCGGGGAAGTGTTCCAGAATATAGGCGTTTGTAAGGCTCATGCCCCGGGGATCCACCGTCACAGTCCAGGTGATCAGCCCATCCAGATTGATGGCCCCACCAGCTCCTATTGTCTGGGAAACGCTCTTGCTGATCCATTTGTCCGCGGCAGCTCCGCCTGTTGCCGTGTCAGAATCGAACGCAAGCACTTTCGTGCCGTCCCTCAGCTGTGCCGTATTGGTCACAGAAATGACGCCATTTTGATAAAAGTCGGAATCTTTGAGCTTTGTCTGAAAGCTGATGGTCTTGGGCGCTGTATCACCGTCCACAAAGGCATAGCTGAGGATATTAGCTGCATATGTCGGTTCCTTAGAGTCCCCATCAATCTTAAAAGAGTTGAGCACATACTCGCCCACATTGCTCAGGTCGTCCCGAAATGTATAGCCCTTCAAGGGCGCATGAAATGAATTATCGTGCATCTCACCATCGAGCTGCACCGTCCAGGTGATGGTCTTATCCGCAAAGTTGATCTGCGGATCCCCCGCAGATTTTGTCAGCGTGTAGGTGGGCGGATAGTTCACTGTATACTCTCTGTCAAGGATTTTGATGGTGTATGTTATGCCGTCGCTGGTCTCCCCGCCAGTGGCATCATAGAGCAGGCTTAAGTCAAGCCATGCTCGAACATTTCCGGCGTCCTCGTCCGCGTAAATATTTCCACCCGGCTCGCTGTCATCGCCCTGAAACTCGACATGAGCCGTCAGGGGATAGTCCCCATCAAGGTTTGGGGAGTTCTCTAGCGTAACCTTCGCGACGGTTCTTCCATCCGCTGTCTTGATCGTATAATCGGCTATCGAGCTCGTCGAGCTCGTGTCCAGTTTGAAATTGTCTGACAGGGGGATGTCAATAAAATCTCCGTCTTTGACGGGGCCAAAGGCCGGTGGATTATCCCCCATTACAGGAATCTTCAGCAAATCAATCTTTAAGGCGACGGGTAAGGTGAGCTCGCCCGCATCAGGCAGCGTAATGGCCAGAAAGCCTGGTTTGGGCACGCCCGTGCCGTCAATATATTGGTTCGTCCAATCCGTTGAAGTGCCATCCGCCTTTGCCACCAGAGGCATGGTCAGGGCGAACTGTGCAAGGAATGCCAGGGAGAGCAGCAAGGCGATGCTCCGCCTCCATCGCGACTGCATGTGTTTTGTGTTCTCATATCATTTTTCCTCCTCTTTGCCCGCTCCGATTTCTCTATTTTGCAGCGTCGGCAACGCGGCCAGTCCAAAGTGCTTGCAGCTTTTGTGACTTTTCATAAAAGTATAGCAAAACTGAGACTGATTATCAAGAAGATTATCAAAGAAATTCCTTTGACCCCTTGCTTAGAACGCGGCCGCCGCGGCGGGGGTTGCGGCGGCATCTCCGCGCAAGCCCATTGACGGCCTTTCCCCCCGGTGGTATAATAATACGATATCGTCACGGCGCTTCCAAGCGCGTGAGGGAAGGGCGGAGTGTGCGGCGTATGTGGGTTTCTGACCGCTGGGAGGATTATCGTCTGCTGGACTGCGGCAGGGGGGAAAAGCTGGAGCGCTGGGGGGCGTATGTCCTCCTACGCCCCGACCCGCAGGCCATTTGGGACACGGATTGCGCGCACCCCGCCTGGAAGGCGCACGACGGGCGCTATGCGCGCGCAAAAAACGGCGGCGGCCAGTGGGTCAAGTGCAACTTGCCCGAGCGCTGGCAAATCCGCTACGGCAAGCTCTGCTTCAACCTCAAGCCCATGAATTTCAAGCACACGGGCATCTTCCCCGAGCAGGCGGTCAACTGGGATTTTATCACAGAGCAAATCCAAGCCGCCGGGCGGCCGATCTCCCTGCTCAACCTCTTCGCCTACACGGGCGGCGCGACCCTTGCCGCCGCCGCCGCCGGGGCGGAGGTCTGCCATGTGGACGCGGCCAAGGGCATGGTCTCCTGGGCGAAGGAGAACGCGAAAAGCTCCGGTCTGGAGCAGGCGCCCATCCGCTTCATCGTGGACGACTGCGCAAAGTTCGTCAAACGGGAGCTGCGGCGCGGCAAGCGCTATGACGCGGTGATTATGGACCCGCCCTCTTACGGGCGGGGGCCGGGCGGCGAAGTGTGGAAGCTGGAGGAGCATCTCTTCCCCTTTCTCCAGCTGGTCTCGCAAGTTCTCTCGGACAAGCCGCTCTTCTTTTTGATCAACTCCTACACCACGGGGCTCGCCCCCTCGGTGTTAACCTACATGCTCTCGCTGCTGCTCGGCAGGCGCTTTGGCGGTGAGAGCATCTCCTCTGAGCTGGGTCTTCCCGTGGAAGAGACCGGCCTGATTCTCCCCTGCGGGGCCAGCGGCCGCTGGCTCGCGCAATGAGGTGAACGCATGGCAGCTGTTATTGATCTTCAAAACGTCTCTTTTATCTACCCGGACGAGATGGACCCGGACAAGCTGATCTTACGAGAGCTGAGCCTCACGATTGAGGAGGGCAGCTTTGTGGCGGTTCTGGGGCACAACGGCTCGGGGAAATCTACCCTTGCAAAACTGCTCAACGCCATCCACCTGCCGACGGAGGGGGATGTGCGCATCGGCGGGATGAACACCAAGGACGAGGCGCTGCTCTTTCCCATCCGCAGCACCATCGGCACGGTCTTTCAAAACCCGGACAACCAGATTGTCGCGAGCATCGTCGAGGAAGACGTGGCCTTCGCGCCGGAAAACCTCGGCGTGCCGCCTCTGGAGCTGCGCGCGCGCGTGGACGCGGCGCTGCGCATGGTCGGCATGTATGACTTCCGCCTGCACGCGCCGCATCTGCTCTCCGGCGGCCAGAAGCAGCGCGTTGCCATCGCGGGCGTGCTCTCCATGGAGCCGCGCTGCCTCGTGCTCGACGAGGCCACCGCCATGCTCGACCCCGTGGGCCGCAGAGAGATTATGGACACCATTCATACGCTGGTGCGTGAGCGCGGGATGACGGTGCTGCTCATCACCCACCACATGGACGAGGCGGCGGAGGCCGAGCGCGTGATCGTGATGACCCGAGGCAGGGTGAGCGCGGACGGCACGCCAAAGGAGGTCTTCACGCAGGTCGAAGCGCTCCGGGCGGCGGGCCTCTCCGTCCCCGATACAGTCAAACTGCTCAGCGCACTGCGGGAGGAGGGGCTCCCCCTCCCCCTTGATGCCATCAGCGACGAAGCGTGCGCCGCAGCGCTCTATGAATCGTTAAGGACTTAGCCGGCCGCAGGCCCCTGCCCCCCCCGCGCCGCGTTTCTGTATGTAGACGGAAGCACTTGAGCCTGTCTGCCCCACCCCGAAGCGTGGGGCGGCGGAGAATATGAATCATTGAGGACAGATCACTTTGAACGCGATTATGAACGTCTCCCAGCTCACGCATCGATACAGCGCCGGCACGCCCTTTGAGCACCTGGCTCTTGACGCGGTCGATCTGGATATTTATGAGGGCGAATACCTCGGCATCATCGGACAGACCGGCTCAGGGAAATCCACCCTGATTCAGCATCTCAACGGGCTGTTAAAGCCCACTGCCGGGCGCATCCTCTTTGAGGGAGAGGACATCTGGAGCAAAGCCTCCCTCACCAGAAGGCTCCGCTTCCAGGTTGGTCTGGTGTTTCAATACCCGGAGTATCAGCTCTTTGAGGAAACGGTTTACAAAGACATCGCCTTTGGCCCGAGCAACATGCAGCTGACAGAGGCGGAGATTGATCGGCGGGTGCACCGCGCGATCGAATTTGTCGAGCTCTCCCCGGAACTGCTCAGCCGCTCCCCCTTCGAGCTCTCCGGCGGGCAGAAGCGGCGCGTTGCCATTGCGGGTGTGATTGCGATGGAGCCGCGCATCCTTGTGCTCGATGAACCAACGGCAGGCCTTGACCCGGGCAGTGTGGCAAGCCTCTTGCAGAATATCAAAGATTATCACAAAAAAAACCGCGCAACGGTTGTGGTTGTCACCCACTCCATGGAGCAGATTGCCCAAATGGCTGACCGCCTTGTCGTCTTTCATCAGGGGAAGATCCCCATGAGCGGCACACCGCGTGCGGTGTTTTCTCACGGTGCGGAGCTGATGGCGATGGGCCTTGGCGTGCCGCAGCTCTCCCGCGTGTTCACCCGCCTTGCCGCGCGCGGCGCCGCGGTGGACCCCTCGGTCTACACCCTTGAGGAGGCGAAGGCCTCCTTCCTCTCGGCACACGCGCGGAAGGGGGAATCCTGATGGCGCTGCGCGACATTACCCTAGGGCAGTATTTCCCTGGAAACTCCCTGCTGCACCGCTTTGACCCCCGCGCTAAGCTGCTCTACACCATGGTCTATCTCGTCACGGTCTTCCTGGCCAAGAGTCTGCTCTCCTATGGCATTATGCTCGCGATTCTCGCGCTGAGCATTGCCCTCTCGGGCATCCGCCCCTCCACCTTCCTGCGCGGGCTGCGCCCCATTATGATTCTGGTGCTCTTCACCGTGGTGTTGAACCTGTTTTTAACCAGAGGTGGGGAGGTTCTCCTCACGCTCGGCCCGCTGACCATCACGGTCGACGGCGCATGGCACGCCTTTTTTATGATGCTGCGCATCACCATGCTGCTCTTGTGCACGCTGCTGCTCACCTACACCACCTCTCCCCTGATGCTCACCGACGGGCTTGATCGGCTGATGCAGCCGCTGCGCCTTTTTCGCGTCCCGGTTCATGACTTTACCATGATCACAAACATCGCGCTGCGTTTTATCCCAACGCTCATTGCGGAGACGGATAAGATCATCTCTGCCCAGCGGGCGCGCGGCGCTGATTTTGACAGCGGCAACCTCGTCCGGAGGGCCAAGGCGATGATTCCCGTCCTTGTGCCGCTCTTCGTCTCCGCCTTTCGCCGGGCGGAAGAGCTCTCCATCGCCATGGACAGCCGCTGTTACCGCGGCGGCGAGGGCAGAACGCGCCTGAACCAGCTCCGTCTGGGCGGCGCAGACCTTCTCCTGCTGCTCTTCTCCGCTCTGATGTGCGCGGGCATTGTTCTGCTGCGCCAGTTTGGACTGTGAGGGATCCCCATTGCGAAACATTGCTTTAAAATTGATGTATGACGGGAGCGGCTACCACGGCTGGCAGATGCAAAAAAAGGACATCTCCGTCTCCGAGGCTCTCTCACGCGCGCTCTCGCAGATCATCGGCCATGCGCCAAAGCTCACGGGCTGCGGCCGGACGGATGCCGGCGTCCACGCGGAGGTCTATCTTGCAAATTTTTACACCGATTCCACCATCCCCTGCGAGCGGCTTCCGCTGGCACTGGGCAGCCGCCTGCCGCCGGACATCGTTGTGAGCAAGGCGAGCGAGGTGCCGGAGGAATTTAACGCCATCGGCTCCTGCCTCAAAAAAGAGTACTGCTACCGCATCCACAACTCCCGCATCCGCGACCCCTTTCTGCGTGATCGGGTCTGGTTCTACCCCAAAGAACTGGATGAAGCGCTAATGCAGCAGGCCGCGTCCCAATTTGTCGGCACGCATGATTTCGCGGCGGTGCGCTCCGTCGGCACGGAGACGAAAAGCACCGTGCGCACCATTTACTATTTCACCGTGACGCGGCTGGGCGCGCGCATTGAGCTGCGCGTCTGTGCCGACGGTTTTCTCTACAATATGGCAAGGGCTCTTGTGGGCACCTGCGTCTACGCCTCCGAGGGCAAGCTCACTCCCGCGGACATTCCGGCTATACTGGCCGCAAGAGACCGCAGCGCCGCCGGGCCCACGGCACCCCCGCAGGGGCTTTACATGAGCAAGCTCTGGTATGCAGAAGACTATATCTTGTGACATGAAGCGCGCAGAACGCGCTTCTCTTCGCGCACTGTCTTTCTTTGCGCGGCAGCGCGCTTTGCCCCGGCAGATCAACTTTAGGAGGCTTGCTATGAAGAACATCCTGCGCCCCTCCATCAAACTCACCCTCCGGCAGCGCCTCACCCTCCTTCTTGCGGCGGTGCTGCTTCTCGCCTTTATCCTCTTTGGCCTGATGTACCGCGATCGCGTGGGCCTCAACCTCTTTGAGCATTTGGCAGGCCTCGGCAGCGAGGAGGGCGCCGCCACCTTCTCCCACGGTGCGCGCAGCGAAGACCTCTTCTTCGCCCTGGATTTTCAGCTGCTCATCTGCTCGGACAGCGCCATTCAGCTCTTTTCCCCGCGGGGCGAGCTGCTTCTGCGCGAACAGACTGGTTTTTCTAACCCTGCATTCTCCTCCAACGGAAAACAGGCCGTGGTCTACGATGCGGACGGGCAGCAGCTCTATGTCATTGCCAAGGAAAAGATTGTCCACTCCATGAGCTTTCCCTCCGAGCAGTATGTCCGCTCCGCCACCCTCAACCAGAGCGGCTGGCTGGCCGTCACGGCAAAGCAGCCCGGCTATCGGGGCGTGGTGAGCATTTACAATGCCTCTTATGAACAGGTGATGACCATCAGCCTCTCGGAGCACTATCCGGTGGACGCAGTGGTTGCGCCGGACAGCAAGGGCGTCTATATCCTCACAGAGGGACAAAAAGAGGGTGTTTTCGAGAGCCGCTTGCTGTATTATACCTTTCAAGATGAGGAACCGCGGGCGCAGATTTCCCTTGGCGACCAGGTCGTCCTCTCCATGCGCTCGACCGCAAGCCGCGTCTGGGTGCTCTCGGATCGGGGGCTCTATACCCTGCTCTCCACGGGGGAGCTGGCAATGCCCTATGATTTTGGCGGCGACTACCTCCGCCAGGCGAGCCTGCACGGCACGGATTTTGCAGCCCTCCTGCTCTCCCCCTCGCAATCGGGCAGCACGGGGCGGCTTTTGACCATCGACCCGGACGGCATAGAACTCGGCGCGCTGGAGCTGGAGAAGCAGGTGCTTGCCATCGCCTCTGCCGGGCGCTATGTGGCGGTTCTCACGGCCAACGAGCTGCTGCTCTACAACCGGGATCTGACCCGCGTGCTGGGCACAACAGAGGAGATTCAAGGCGTGCGCACCATCGCGCTCTTCTCCGACGGCAGCCTTTGCATGATCTCCGATGAGCTTGTGCGCCTGCAGCTGCACTGACGGCTTAGCTGAACTGCTCCCAACCGAACCATCCCGCTTTTACCAACTCTGGAGGCGAGCTTTTTATGACCCCTTCCCTGATTCTCGATCTTGTAACGGTATCCATCCTGCTCCTCTTTGCCGCCCTTGGCATCCGCATGGGTTTTGTGCGGGCGCTCTGCTCTTTTTTGGCGGTCTTTGTGGCCTTTTTCGGCGCAGTTTTTCTCGCGCGCACCCTCACCCCGGCGCTTACAGAGCTTGTCTCCCCCTATGCGCTGCCCTCTATTGTGGAGCGGCTGGAAGGCAGCGCGAAGTCATCCTCGCTAACGGATGCGCCCTCTGACTCCGCAGAGGGCAGCGCCCTTCTGCCGGAGACGCCCGTTTTGCTGCCGGCGGGCCTTCCCGACGCATGGAATGCGATCATCCAATCGCAGACGGCCGAAGCGGAGGGTTTGCGCCAGCCCTTCACCTCACCGAGCCAAGCCATCGCGGCGAGCATCCTGCGGATCATTGTCTTTGGTGCGCTCTTTTTGCTCTCCTTCCTGCTTCTCCTCTTGATCTGGACTCTGCTCAGCCGAAGCCTTGACCTGATCTCAAAGCTGCCGGTGCTCAATTTCTGCAACCGGACGCTCGGCGCGGCGCTGGGGCTTATCAAAGGGCTGCTGCTGCTTTTGGTTCTGCGCTGGGCGCTCTGTGATCTGACGGGCTTTCTGCCCGCCGCCTTTGTGGAGGAGAGCCTCGTCTTCCGCTGGCTCTCCCAGGCGCTCTCCTCCTTCCCCCTGAGCCGCTTGCTGCTCTAGTACATCCACACTATCGACAAGAAGAGGGCTTCAAACAGGGAGAAACTTCTCTTTTCTGACCCACACTATTCACACCTAATTCATAAAACCATGCTATACTTTTTATGATAATAATTCTTGTTGACATTCTCCTTGTCAATATCATACACATCCTCAAAGGAGTGATTATTCCGATATGCAGCCTACTATTTGCAGCAAGTGCCAAAAAAACGTGGCAATTGTTTTTATCACCCGTCTGGACAACAGCGGCCAGACCAAAAACGAGGGACTCTGCCTCAAGTGCGCGAAGGATCTCAACATCAAGCCTGTGACCGATATGATTGAAAAAATGGGCATGAGCGAGGACGATCTGGAGGGTCTGACGCGTGAAATGATGAGCGCCTTTGAGGGCGTGGAGGGCCTTGAGTCCCTTCTCTCGGGCCAAAACGGGGAGGAAAGTGACGATGACGACGAGGGCCGCACCGCCACCTTCCCCTTCCTCAACAAGCTCATGGGCAATCTGAACCCCGCCGCAAGCGCGCGCCCGGAAGAGGTGCCGACGGAAAAACCCCCCTCGGAGGGGACGAGAGGCGGCGAGCGGGACGAGAAGGCGAAAAAGACCGCCGAAAAGAACAGCAAGCGCAAATTTCTTGAAAATTACTGTATCTCCCTGACCCGTCAGGCGGCGGAAGGCAAGCTTGACCGCGTCATCGGGCGCGATGCAGAACTGCTGCGTGTGGTTCAAATTCTCAACCGCCGGCAAAAGAACAACCCCTGCCTCATCGGCGAGCCGGGCGTTGGAAAAACCGCCATTGCAGAGGGGCTTGCCAGCCGGATTCAAAGCGGCGACGTGCCCTATAAGCTCCGCGAGAAGGAGGTCTACCTGCTCGACCTCACCGCTCTGGTCGCCGGAACGCAGTTTCGCGGCCAGTTTGAGAGCCGCATGAAGGGTCTGATTGAAGAGATTCGCAAACTCGGCAACATCATCCTCGTCATCGACGAGGTGCACAATCTTGTCGGTGCGGGTGACGCGGAGGGTTCCATGAACGCCGCCAACATCCTAAAGCCCGCCCTCTCCCGCGGCGAAATTCAGGTCATCGGCGCAACCACACTTACAGAATACCGCAAGTATATCGAGAAGGATTCCGCGCTGGAGCGCCGCTTCCAGCCTGTGATCGTCAACGAACCGTCCATCGACGAGTCGGTGGAGATCATCAAGGGCATTGCCCCCTACTACGAAAGCTTTCACCATGTCACCATCAGCCCGGACATTGCGCGCCTGGCTGTGACCATGTCGGAGCGCTATATTACCGACCGCTTCCTCCCCGACAAGGCCATCGACCTCATTGACGAGGCCTGCTCGGACGTGAACCTGAACAACAAGTCTCTTGCCCGCCTTGCGACCTTAGAGCGGGAACTGGCCGATTTGGAGCGCGAGCGCGAGGTCATGATGGCCGATGATAGCGACGCGGCCTATGCCCGCCTTGCCACGCTGCGCAGCCGCGAATTGCAGCTGATGGAGGAGAAGCAGACCCTTGCAAGCGTGCCCACACCGGCGCTGACGCTGGAGAACCTCTCCCGGGTGATCGAGCTGTGGACGAAGATTCCCGCAAGCCAGATTCAGGAACAGGAGTATGAGCGCTTGGCGCATCTGGAGGCCAGGCTCAAGACGAAAATTATTGGGCAGGACGAGGCCATTGCCGCCGTCTCCTCTGCGATCCGCAGAGGCCGCGCAGGCGTTGCCTCCAAGCGCAAACCCGTCTCCTTCATCTTTGTCGGCTCGACGGGCGTCGGAAAGACGGAGCTGGTCAAGCAGCTCGCGCAGGATCTCTTCAGTTCACCCGAGTCTCTCATCCGGCTGGATATGTCCGAATTTATGGAGAAGCATTCCGTCTCACGCATCATCGGCTCGCCCCCGGGCTATGTGGGCTATGACGAGGCGGGGCAGCTCACGGAGAAGATCCGCCGCAAGCCCTACTGCGTCATTCTCTTTGACGAAATTGAAAAGGCCCATCCGGACGTGATGAACGTGCTGCTTCAGATTTTGGACGACGGCCACATCACCGACGCACAGGGCAGAAACATCAACTTTGAAAACACCGTCATTGTTATGACCTCCAACGCGGGCAGTGACCGCAAGGGCAGCGGCGCGCTGGGCTTTGGCCGCAGCTCCAACGAACAGGGCAAGGAGCGCGTGATGAAAGCGCTCTCCGAGTTCCTGCGCCCGGAGTTCATCAACCGCGTGGACGAGGTGGTCTATTTCAACCAGCTCACCGAGGAGCACTTCCGCTCCATCGCTCTCATCATGCTCAGCGAGCTGCGCGATGTCCTGGCCGCGAAAAACCTCGAATTCACCTGGGATGACTCCCTGCTTGACCACCTGGTCAAACACTCCTACTCCGCGACCTATGGCGCGCGCAACCTGCGCCGCTACATCCAAAAGCACATCGAAGATGCCGTTGCCACCCAGATCATTGAGAGCTATCTCAACCCGGTCAAACGCCTCAAGGCGACGGTGGATGAGGATGCGGTCTCTCTGGTGTCCTGGTAAGGAACAAGAAAACACCCCTGCCGCTTGTGAAGTGCACCCCAAACGTTAGACAGTATGATAAACTGTTTAATGGAAGGGGTGCATTTTCATGCCCAGAGGAAAGCCCAACAAGCGCTATACAGGAGAATTCAAGCAAAAAGTAGTAGAAACAATGCGATCAGAAGGCATGAGCTACAAAGAAACGATGCGTCAATTTGAAATAGGAGACCATCATATCATTCAGCGTTGGGAGTGAATCTATCTGAAGGAAGGCCTTGAGGGGCTATGCATAGAGCGACGTGGACGGAACAGCAAAGGGTGGCCTTTGCAGCTGGATAAGGCGGTGGAAGAAGACCTGATAGCAGAGAATCAGCGGTTGCGTGCGGAGAATGCCTACCTAAAAAACTTGCAAGCCTTGGTTTTGGAAAACGAGCGACACCGGCAGAAAAAACGCAGGTGATTTCAATGCTGAGGCAAGAACACACTTTAACCCTCCTGCTCGAAATTGCGAACGTGCCTCGTGCAACCTACTACTATCACGCCAAGCGGCAAAGCAAGCCGGACAAATACGCTGACATGAGAGAACAAATCACTCATATTTTTTATGAACACCGTGGCCGATATGGCTACCGTCGAATCACGATGGAGCTGCACAACTGCGGCTGTGTCATCAACCACAAGACGGTGCAGCGGCTTATGCGGGAAGAGAACCTGGTCTGCCGGGTTCGGATGAAAAAGTATAAGTCCTACAAGGGTGAAGTGGGCAAAATTGCACCCAATCTTCTGGAGCGCAACTTTGAGGCAGAGAAACCAAACCAAAAGTGGGTGACCGATATCACCGAGTTCAGCCTGTTTGGGCAAAAGCTGTATCTCTCGCCGATTCTGGATTTGCACAGCCAGGATATTGTGAGCTATACCATTTCGAAGAGACCTGTTCTCTCCATGGTGACCCAGATGCTGGACAATGCATTTCAACAAATTCCGGATGACACCATTCTCATTCTTCATTCTGACCAAGGCTGGCAGTACCAGCACGAGCAGTATCAACGAATGTTGCACAAAAAGGGCATTCGACAGAGCATGAGCCGAAAGGGTAGCTGTTTGGATAACGCTGTGGCAGAGAATTTCTTTGGCCATCTGAAAAGTGAGCTGTTGTATTTGCAGAAGTTTGACTCCTTGGAGCATTTTGAGCGCGAACTGATTGCATATCTCGACTACTACAACTACCGCCGCATTAAGGCAAAGTTGAAGGGCTTGCCGCCTGCGGTTCACAGACAACAAGCCCTTCAGGCTGCTTGATTTTATATTTGTCTAACGTTTTGGGGGCAGTTCACTTGCCTGCGGCAGGGGTGTTCTTATGTTATCTCTGCTTAGCCAAGAAGAAGAGCGCCACGGTTCCGGGGCCGGTGTGAGCCCCGATCACAGGGCCGATGTAATGGCTGTAGATCTCCCTTCCGGGGTAGTCGGCTCGAATCAGCTCCACAAGGGTGTTCACATCCTCGGGCACATCCGCATGGCTGATAAAAATGGGTGTATTTTCAATATCCAGCGCGCTTTCTTTCATCGTGTCATAGAGCTTTTTCAGGGCGTTTCTCTTGCCCCGCACCTTATCCGTTACGACCAGCCGGCCCTCTTCATCCATATGAATAATCGGCTTAATGCTCAGAGCGCTCCCGAAAAAGGCCGCAGCGGCAGAGACCCTGCCCCCGCGTTTGAGGTGATGGAGGTCATCCGCCATGACCCAGTGCGCCACTTGGAGGCGTATCTCCTCGACATAGGCCTTGAGCGTGTCAATATCCGCCCCCTCTTTCTTTTTTTTGGCGGCCAGATAGAGCAGCATCCCCTGCCCGAGCGAGGCCGCAAGGGTATCAACCGTGTAGATTTTATGCTCCGGATAGTCTGCGCGCAGCTCTTCCGCCGCTAAAGCGCCGGCCTGATACGTTGCGCTCAGCCCGGAGGAAAAGCCCAGATAGAGAACGTCCTTCCCCGCATCGAGCGCTTCTTTGAAGGCGTCCTTAAACGTCTCCACATTGACGGCGGAGGTGGTGGCGGTTTTCCCCTCTCGGAGCGCATCATAGAACTCCTTGTGCCTGATCTCTCGCTCATCGAGATAGTTGTAATAGCTCTTCTCGTCCAGGAGCAATTGCAGGGGCAGGCTGATGAGCCCCAGCTCCTGCGCAAAAGGGGCGGAAAGGTCACAACTGGAATCGGTAATAATGACATACTCTCTCATACGCGTCTCCTCCTAACTGATATGGATCATAACGATAAACCATGTGATACCTTAACTTTATTGCCGCAAGGTGTTGGCGAAGCGTTCCCTCCGCTGCGCCGCCACAAAAAATACCGCTGCGCTTAGCAACAATAGTGCTGGTAGATCATCAAGAAATGCATAAAACTTCCCGCCAACACAAAGAGGTGCCAGATAAAATGCATATAGGGGCGCTCCTTTTGCTTATAGAAAAACACGCCCGCCGTATAGAACACGCCGCCGGCCAGCAGGAGCGCAATCCCGCTGTTCCCCGACACGCGCCAGATCGGCAGCAGCGTAAAGAGCGCCAGCCAGCCCATCACAATATATAAGACGAGGGAGAAGCGCTTGAATCGGTGCAGATCCACGGAGTTGAGCACAATGCCCACCAGCGCACAGGCTGTAATGATGCCAAAGACCGTCCAGCCGAGCGCGCCGCCGATGCCCACCAGAGACATCGGGATATAGGTTCCTAAAATGAGGAAGAAGATGGAGCAGTGATCTAAAATACGGAAGACATATTTCCCGCGCGGGAGCGCCAGCGCATGGTAGAGGCAGGAGTTGAGGTAGAGCAGGATCATGCTCGCACCGTAAATACTCACGCTCACCACCGCGAGCGCGCCGCCCTGCCTGCTCACCGCCCGCAGCAGCAGGAGCACCAACCCCGCGATGGAGAGCAGCGCCGCAATGCCGTGCGAGACGGCGTTGGCGATCTCTTCGCCAAGTTTTTGTGCTCTTTCGCGCGGCAAAACAATCCTTGCTTGCAGTTCCATCTCTTCGCCTCTTTTCGCGCTTTTTCCGCATCTAATTTTCAATATTACGATATCACAAGCTCTGTTCAATGTCAATGACTAATCGAGATTATTTCATGTGATTACATACATTACTTTTTTCTTGCATTTCCTTGCATGCATTGCTATAATCAATCGTAAGGCTTCTTGCAAATCTAAGATGAGACCCCTTTTCCTCTTGTATAAAATATTATGAAAGCCGTCCCCTCCCGCGGGGCGGCGGATAGAAGGAGTGATCCAAATGCGTGATGGGCAAGACACCCTTTCCGCAAGCCTGCGCGGCTGGGATACGCGCATCTCTGCTTTCCGCCTGCCCGACTGGAAGGAGCTGCCCGACATTGAGTTGTATATGGATCAAGTGATCACTTTTTTAAGCCAGCAGCTTGGCCCCTATCTGCACGATAAGCCCATCACGGCAAGCGTGATCAACAACTATGTCCGCACGGGTGTCATTCCCGCTCCAAAGAAAAAGCGCTATGCGCGCCTGCATCTGGCGTTTTTAGCCGCGGTCTTCACCCTGCGCCAGAGCATGAGCATTGCCGACATCTCCAAGATCATTCCCGCCTCCACCCCAGCGGAGAAATTTGAACTCTTTTATACGCAATATGTCAAACAGCAGCGCGAAACAACGCAGCTCTTCGTCACGCATCTGCGCCCGCTCATCGCGCCGCCCGCCGGCGGGGGCACTTCCGAGATGAACCGGCTGATCGCCTCCTCGGCGCTCGTCGGCTCGCTCTCGCGCATCCTCACCGAGCACTTGCTCACGGAATATGATTCGATGCAGACGGCGGGAGAAGAGGAAGGCGGAGGGCAGAAGGAAGGAGACGCTATATGAATATCGTTGTGCTCGATGGATTTACCGCAAACCCCGGTGACCTCTCCTGGGAGCCGATGCGCGCCCTCGGAAATCTGACGGTCTATGAACGCAGCCGCCCGGAGGAGGTTCTGCCGCGCATCCGCGATGCTGAGATTGTCTTGACCAATAAGGTTGCGCTCGGCAAAGAGATCATAGCGGCGGCCCCGAAGCTGCGCCTGATCTGCGAGATGGCAACGGGGTATAACAACATCGACATTGCGGCGGCAAGGGCGGCGGGCATCCCAGTCTGCAATGTCCCCGCTTACAGCGGCGCCTCGGTCGCGCAGTTGGTCTTTGCCTATCTGCTGGAAATTGCCCAGCGGGTCGCCGCCCACAGCCAGGCCGTGCACGAAGGCCGCTGGAGCAGCGCGCCTGATTTCTGTTTTCGCGATTACCCGACCTTTGAGCTGGCAGGAAAAACGCTCGGCATCATCGGCTACGGCGACATTGGCAAGCGCGTGGGGCGCATTGCCGCCTCCTTCGGCATGTCCGTGCTCGCCCACCGCCGGAGCGCCCGCCCGGAAGAGGCCGCCCCGGGCATTCGAATCGCCACCTTAGAAGACTTACTGCGCGGCTCGGATGTCATCAGCCTGCACTGCCCCCTCAACCCAGAGAGCGAGGGGCTGATCAATCGGGATACCATCGCCCGGATGAAACAGGGTGCCATCCTCATCAATACGGCGCGGGGCGCCTGCGTGGTGGAGGCGGATGTGCGGGAGGCACTGGAGCGCGGGGCGCTCTCTTTCTACGCCGCGGATGTGCTCAGCAGCGAGCCGCCGGCGCAGGACAACCCCCTCTTGGGCGCGCCCAACGCCATCCTCACGCCGCATCTGGCTTGGATGAGCATAGAGGCGCGCGGCCGCCTGCTGCGCACCCTTGCGGAAAATATTCAAGCCTTTCAGGAGGGCAGGCCGCAACATGTGGTGAATTAACACAAGTTCAGCCTCAGGGACAGCCGGCGGCGGTTTTGAGCCCTTCCCGCGCGTCTATGGGATTTTCCTCTTGACTTCTCTTTTCTGATGTGCTATATTCTCAGACAAGTTCATATGCAAGTAATGGCGATGACCGGGAAACGTAGCAGACCAAATCCCTTCAGAGAGCTGTCGGCTGGTGCAAGACAGTAGGGATCCGCCTGTGAATTCATCCCGAGAGCTGCGCACTGAAATGTTGAGTAGGATGCGCCGGGTGTGCCCGTCACAGCACTGGGGTATCGCGGTCACAGGCTGCCGTACCTGAGGAGGCCTTCCTTGCGAGGGGAAGGTAAATTGAGGTGGTACCACGGAGATTCATCCGTCCTCTGTTTCATACAGGGGGCGGATTTTTTGTGCCCAATCGTCGCAGCACACAGCCGCCCCAAACGCCTCCGCCCACTATCAAAGAAACTAAGGAAGGTGAGCCATCATGGCCATGTATCAGCAAAACATCGAGACAATGCCCAGAAAACGACTCGTCAAATTACAAGGTGAGCGCCTCCACTGGCAGGTGCGCCGCATGTATGACCGCGTGCCGCTCTTCCGGGAGCGCATGGACGAAATGGGCCTTGGCCCAGACGACATCCACGACGTGAGCGATCTTCGCCGCCTGCCCTTTTCCTATAAGCAGGACCTGCGCGACCACTACCCCTACGGTCTTTTTGCGGAGCCGCTGGAGAACATCAAGCGCGTGCACGCATCTTCGGGTACCACGGGCAAGCAAATCGTGGTAGGCTATACGCAGGGGGATCTCGCCCGCTGGGCGGACTGCGTCTGCCGCAGCCTCGCCGTTTCGGGGGTGGACGAGAGCTCCTTCGTGCAAAACGCCTTTGGCTATGGGTTTTTCACCGGCGGCATGGGCATCCACAGCGCGGTGGAGTGCCTGGGCGCAACGGTCATCCCCATCTCCGCGGGCAACACCCAGCGCCAACTGCAGACCATGGAGGATTTCGGCGCGACCCACCTGACCTGCACACCTTCCTATGCGATGTATCTGGCCGAAAGCGCGGAGGAAAACGGTCTGAAGGGTAAACTCAAGCTGAAAGCCGGCATCTTCGGAGCCGAGCCCTGGAGCGAGAACATGCGCCGGGAGATTGAACAAAAGCTCGGCATCAAAGCCTATGATATCTACGGGCTCTCCGAGGTGATGGGCCCCGGCGTCTCCTATGAGTGCGAGGCGCAGGACGGCATGCACATCTGCGAGGATCACTTCATTGCCGAGATCATTGACCCGAACACGGAAGAGGTGCTCCCCTATGGGGCAACCGGCGAGCTGGTCTTCACCACCCTCACGAAGGAGGGCTTCCCCGTCATCCGCTACCGCACCCGCGACATCTGCACGCTCAACGCCGAACCCTGCGCTTGCGGGCGCACACATATCCGCATGGGCAAGCCCTCTGGCCGCAGCGACGATATGATCATCGTGCGCGGCATCAACGTCTTCCCCTCCCAGATTGAGTCGGTGCTCCTGAAAGTCGCCGAAGGGGACATCACGCCCAACTATCAGATCGTGGTGGACCGGGTGGACAACACCGACACGCTCGACATCAACGTGGAGATGAGCGAGGCGCTCTTCTCCGATAACATCCGCTCTGTGGAGGCGCTCGAGCGGCGCATTGCGGGCGACCTGCGCTCGATTTTGGGCATCGGCGCCAAGGTTCGCCTGCGAAACCCCAAATCCATTGAGCGCAGCGAAGGAAAAGCCAAACGGATCATCGACCTGCGTAAGCTGTAAAGGAGGCAAACTATGATCAGTAAACAAATTTCCGTTTTCATCGAAAACAGCCCCGGCAGCCTCGCCGCCGTCACGGAGGTGCTGGCAAAGAGCGGGGTGGACATCATCGCCCTCTCCCTCGCGGACACCTCGGAGTTTGGCATTCTGCGGCTGATTGTTGACCAGCCGGAGCGCGCGCAGGAGGCGCTGCGCGCGGCCGAGCTGATTGTCAAGGTGTCGGAGGTGCTCGCCGTCGGCATGGACGACCGCCCGGGCGGTCTTGCGGGCGTGGTGCGAAAGGTGACAGACGCAGGCCTCTCGATCGAATACCTCTACGCCTTTGTCGGCAAGCAGGACGGCAAGGCCATTGTGGTCATGCAGCTCAATGACCTGGCTGCGGCGGCAGCCCTGCTCAATGGGGACGCGAGAACCATTGTCAACGCAAGAGATATTTATAACTGACGGAAAGGGTCGGTCGAAGAAACTTCGGCCGACCCTTTCCGTTTCCCTGCTCCGCATTCTGCCGCTCGTGCTTATGTCGGCGGCAATGCGCGCTGCTTAGCAAAATTATCCTCCCCCCTGCTTGGATAATTTGACCGCTTTTTCAAATAATAAGCGTGTTCCGAACGATAAGTTCAACGCAAAGGAGAGTTTGATATTATGAAAGCAACCGGCATTGTTCGCCGTATCGATGACCTCGGGCGCGTCGTCATTCCAAAAGAGATCCGCCGCACGATGCGAATTCGTGAGGGCGACCCCCTGTTTATAGCATGGACAGTGCAAACCTTGTCCCTCTGATTGCGGACGGAAAGCATCAATTCCAGAAGCCTGGATGAGATATTCACACTGTCTGAACTAAAATTTGCGGCCATCTCTCCCCCCGCAGCGCCCAGAAGCCGGTCAATGTCCGCGTGCAGCTTGACTGCAATGTGATCCTTGAAAATGTCGATGCGCTCGGCGATGAGGCGGATATCCAGCTTGGAAAGGCTCTCCTTTTCCAAGATAGCATCAAACACATCCAGCACCCCGCGCGCACGGCGCTTGGCCTCAAACATGTTCCCTTGCGTCTCCTGCATCATCTGCAGCTGGTTTTGATACCCTGCGATCCTTTCAAAAAGCTCCGCTTCCATCTCCTGATAGGTCTCTTCCAGCAGCGCCTCCTGCGCCGGATTTTTAGCGATTGCCCGGATCTTCAGCCGCTGCGTCTCCTTCAGCTCCGCCTTGGCGCGGGTCAGCAGGGTCTCCACCGCTTCCAGCGATGCGCTGCCAGAAAAGGCTTCCTCCTCCCCGCCTTTGATCGCCTCTTCCAGCTGGGTAAGCATGCCGCCCGCGTGCTCCCTGACCCGCAGCAGGTACGCTTTGAGAATGCGATCGAGGGTATCCACGCGCGTATGGTGTGATGTGCAGCCCTTTGTGGCCTGCCTGTGATAGGTTCCGCAGGTATAGGCAGGTGTGAGATTTTTGCGGGACATGGCAAACATGGGTGCGCCGCAGTCGCCGCAAAACATCAGCCCCGAATAGGGGTTTTCATATTTTTTGATCCCGCGGTAGCCGCTCTTATCCCGATGCGCCCGCTCCCGCTGCGCCCGCGCATAGGTCGCCTCGTCTATGATGGCCTCATGGTGCTTTTCGTGCACGATGTGCTCATCCCGGTCGACCCGTTTGTCGCTGCCGTTGATTGTTGTGCGCTTATATTTTCGCTGGCGCAGGGTGCCGATATAGAAATCATTGTTGATCACGTGGCTCACAGAGACCAGATTCCAGCGCGCGGAGACCTTGCCCTGATACACGCGCCCCTCGCTCTCAATGCGCTCTTTCTCGCGCATTCTCGGCGTTGGGTAGTGCTGTTCGCTCAAATATCTTGCGATTTTGTTGTAACCCCAGCCATCGTTATAGAGCTGGAAGATCAACCTCACAATCGGCACGGCGACCGGATCGGGTTGGATCGTATTTTTCCCCTGTTCCACTGCGATCTGGTAGCCATAGGGGACGGCACAGATCCAATCGGCCATCTTTTGTCTGTGTTCGATGACACGGCGCACCTTGGAGGAGGTCTGCGTCACGGGCATCTCGTTGACAAAGAAATGGATTTGGATTTGCAGCCAATCATCCTTCGCAGGGTAGTCAATCCGCTCGGCAAGCGAGATGATCCGAATTCCCATATCCCGCAGGTCTTCCAGCTCCACCAGACCGCGCCCGTTGCGGCGGGAAAAGCGGGAGAGGTCGTTGACGATCATGATATCGTGCAGTGTTCCCAGGTTTTTTCGCATCTTTTGATAGCCCGGGCGCGTCTCAAAGGTATAGCCTGACAAGTCCCTGTCTTCATAAAAACTCAGCGCTGCGCCGGGAAAGTTCGCTTCCACATAGGCGGCGATCAGCTGCTTCTGCGTCTCAATGGACAGGTTGCTGCCTGAGAGATCATCATCCACCGATATGCGCACATAGGCGCCGATACGGCACGTACTGCGGCTTGCCGCTTCCTCCCGTTTCTCCGCCTCCAAAGCAACTGCATGCATAGAAATCCCCCCTCTTTTCTCCATCTCGAGCAATTTTTCTTGCTTCTGATCCTCTCCATTGTACAATTCTCTCCCGGCGGAGGCAAGAAAAAAGCCGCAAACGCGGCCTTCCAATGTCTGGCAAGCCCCGATGGGGGCGCATCATGCCCCCCCGCCCTCCGGAAACAAAGAATGCTCACAGGCGGGGGAAGTCCTCTGCCGCCGCCTCTTTCTTAGCTTGGCGCAGACGCTGGGGCACTTTGATTGGCAAGCAACTCCTTGGTATGCGCGAGCAATTCCCCTTCACCAGATTGGAGCAGGGCGACTTTTGTTTTGCTCTTTGCGGCGTCGGCATAGAGCAGATCCAGCTGCGCAAGCACCGCCGGATCCCGCTGTTCTTCTCTTGTCAGCCAGACAAGCGCCAATTTTTCTTCCCTTAAGCTCTCCCAGATCATCCCCATCCCCCCTTGGCCTATAGTCTGCCCGGGGGGCGCCAGTTTATTCCTTTCCCAAGGTGGCGTTGCTGCTGATCTTTCACCGCAATTTTTTAGTCTTTTTTGCATAAAAGGCTTGTCAAACGCATTCGCCTGTGGTACACTAAACAAGCTGTCAAAAAGCTTGACGGATATGCGGCTGTAGCTCAGTTGGATAGAGTGACTGGCTACGAACCAGTAGGTCAGGGGTTCGAGTCCCTTCAGCCGTGCCATGGGTAAGTTCGAATCGAACTTACCCATGTCTTTTTTTAGCGCATAGAACAATGCCGCCCCACTGTTCCCGGGGCGGCATTTTATCTTGCATATCTGTTTTCTTTTGAAAACACTCTCGCACAAGCGCAGCAGCCGTCTCTCTGCTCCTATGGACGGCAGCAGACTTTGTCTGCGCGGCGTCTCATGCGCGCGGAGCGGCTCAGCTGCGAAGTGCTTAAAAGGGCAGATTCATCCCGCCCGTCAGCTTTCCCATTTCGTCGGTCATATCGCTTGCTGCGCTGCGGTTGGCCTCATTTACCGCCGCAATGATCAGATCCTGAAGCATCTCCACATCGTCCGGATCAACCGCATCCGGCTCAATCGTCAGATCCTTCAGCTCGTGTTTTCCTGTGACCGTCGCGCTCACGACACCGCCGCCGACCGTCGCTGTGTACTCTTTTTCCATCAGCTCCGCCTGGAGCTTTTCCATCTCCAGCTGCATTTTTTGCGCCTGCTTGATCATGTCCATATTCAGGCCGCCCATGCCGCCGCCTTTTCGCCCTCCGGGGGCTCGTCCATACCCTTTTGCCATCTTCCATGCTCCTTTTCCTCTGCGCCGGCTGCGTTTTTCGCGCTTGCAGACCACTAAGCAGCCGGGCGCAGTGCTAAACTAAATAATCGAGATGATACCGCTGTTTTTGCGCCCTTTTTCCAAGAGCTCGCCCATTCTGTCTGTGCGCTGCGCGGGCGGCTGGGCAATTGTCAGCGCAAGCTTCAGCGGGCTTCCCTGCCGGGCGGAGGCCTCCGCCGTGATGATTTCCAACACTGCATCGCGGTCGAGCCGGCTGCGGCTCATCTCATCCGCCAGATACAGGGTGAGTGTGTCCTGCTCCAGGACACCGCTGACCAGCTCCGCTTTGCGCAGCACGCTGTAAGCGCTGGGGGGCAGCTTCTCTTTGAGCGCTGTTACCAGTTCCTGCCAGAACGCATTTCCCGCCATCGCCTGCTTTGGCGGGGTGCTTGATTCTATCACCGCCTCTGCCGCAGCGGGGGCGCGCTCCTGCGTCTGCTTGTTCTGCGCTTCCGCCCGAGTGTCCCTGCGCGCAGGCGGCGCGGTGGGTGCCGTTTCCTCCTCAAGCGGGAGATCCCAAGGCGGCAGTTCCCCGGCGGGGGTTGCTGCCATCTCTTCGGCGGGCACTGCCCGCTCCGCTTCCGGCGGTGCCGGGCGCAGCGCATCGGGTTTGCCTCCTGCCTCCGCGCCGCCCAGTCTGCCGCCCGCAAGCGCTGCCTCCAGGCGGCTGATCCGCGCGAGCAGCGCCCCGGGATCGGCTGCGAGCGTCCTGCGGCAGAGGCGGAGAATGCACAGCTCCACGTCACTGCGGCGATGGCTGCTATAGACCAGCTCGGCGGAGGCCTGTTGCAGAATGCCCAGCATCTGAAGGAGTTCTTCCTCCGTAAAGTCCGCGCAGAGCCGCTCCAAGAACGTTTCGGAATAGCCGCCGCTCAGCAGCGCAGCGGATGCCTTCGTTGTTCGAAACAGGAGCAGGTCGCGAACAAGCAGCGCAAGCTCCCCCAGAAGGGCGGACATGTCCTTCCCCCCCTGATAGAGCCGGTCCACGCTTGCAAGCGCTGCCGCGACATCTCCCTTGGCAATCTGCCCCGCGAGCGCTGCCGTCTCCCGCTCTCCGGCAAGACCGAGCACTTCGAGCACGCGCGCCTCGTCCAGCCGCTCCCCCGTTCCGACGCACTGGTCGAGCAGGGAGAGCGCATCGCGCAGGCCGCCGTCTGCCAGCCGCGCCAAAAGCAGCGCCGCGTCCCGCTCAAGCACAAGGCCCTCCGCCTTTGCCACCGTGTCGAGCTGGGCGGCAATGTCCTCCAAGCGGATGCGCCGGAAGGCAAACTGCTGACAGCGGGATTTGATCGTTGCGGGTACTTTATGCAGCTCCGTTGTCGCAAGGATGAACATCAGATGCGCGGGCGGCTCTTCTAAAATCTTGAGCAGGGCGTTGAACGCGGGCGTGGAGAGCATGTGCACCTCGTCGATAATATACACCCGTTTTTTCACCGCCGCAGGCGTGTAGACCGCCTCGTCCCGCAGGGCGCGCACCTGATCCACGCCGTTGTTGGAGGCCGCGTCCAGCTCGAGAACGTCCAGAATCGAGCCGTCCTCAATGCCCAGACAGGAGGGGCAGGCGTTGCAGGGATCCCCATCGAGGGGCGCCTCGCAGTTGACTGCCTTTGCGAGAATTTTTGCGCAGCTCGTCTTCCCGGTTCCGCGTGTGCCGGTGAAGAGATAGGCATGGGAGAGCCGGCCCGCTGCCACTTGGGTTTTGAGCGTTTCGGTGATGTGTTCTTGGCCGACCACATCGGAAAAGCGCCGCGGCCGCCATTTGCGATAGAGCGCTTGATAGGCCATATACGCCCCCCTTCCCATGAAAACACCTGCCAGAGCCCCCATTGGGCGCATGGCATGGCCGCACACCGGCCTTTGAATGACACCTTCTTCCCGTCCATCCGGCAGCCGGCTCAGAGCCGGCGCTCCCGCGGCACACGCGGCAATCCGCTTAGTGCTGCTTGGTTCCCCACCTGACACGGTTCACGGGGCCACGTTGCGCGGGACCGGCTCATCATTGCTGCTTACCGGCGACTGACAAAACAAAATGCATCCGGGGGCCGGGATTCATCCCTGCTATAGCGGGTTGCAGGTACAGGGCACCGCTGTCTCCCCGACTAGTGCGGCCATGCCGCGCACCCAGAAGGGGCCGCCGGCAGGCTGTGTAATCAACTGTATGTTCCTATCCTGTTTGAAATCTCTATTACTATACTACAATCCGCGCAAAGAATCAACTTGTTTGCATAGAGAAGCGCAAAAATATAGTCACCCGCTTCCCGCAAGGGCAATGCAGGGTCTTGCATGCGCTGCTCCGGCAAGACGTTCCACTTTTCTTTCCACAAAGCGGCTCTGATGTCTTTGAAGCTCATGCATTGAGCTTTTTCTGCATCCAGTCGGGGTCGTTTGCGCGGGCGACGGCCTCCTCCCTGCTGATTCGGCCCGCGCGCGCAAGTTCCAGGATGCTCTGATCCATCGAGATCATGCCCGCGCTCGCGGAGGAGGCGATGAGGTTGTCCAGCTGGTGCGCCTTCGATTCCCGGATCATGTTCCGCGTGGCGTTGGTCATGGTCATAATTTCAAACACAGGGGTCAGGCTCCCGTCCACCGTTGTGATCAGCTTTTGAGAGACCACCCCCTCGAGCACCTGAGCCAGCTGGGTTCGAATCTGCTGCTGCTGGCGGGCGTCAAAGGAGTCGATGATGCGGTCAATGGTGTTGGCAGCGCCGATGGTGTGCAGGGTGGAGAGCACTAGATGCCCCGTCTCCGCCGCGGTGACCGCCGCGCGTATGGTCTCGGCATCCCGCATCTCCCCCACCAAGATCACATCTGGAATTTCCCGCAGCGCAGCGCGCAGCGCCGTCTGATAGTCCCTTGTGTCCAGAGAGAGCTCCCGCTGCGTCACCACGCCCATCTTATGCTGGTGGAGGTATTCGATGGGGTCCTCTATCGTCACCACATGGGCATTCCTCGTCTTGTTGATGCGGTCAATCAGGCAGGCCAGTGAGGTGGTCTTCCCGCTGCCGGCAGCGCCGGTGAAGAGGACAAGGCCATGCGTAAGCTGGGCAAACTCCATCACCCGCTCCGTCAGGCCGATCTGCTCCGGATCCGGCAGGTCAAAGGATACAGCGCGGATTACCATCCCCAAGGTGCCCCGCTGCTGCAAGGCGTTGACGCGGAAGCGCGCGAGCTTTGGAAGGCCGAAGGAAAAATCGTCATCCCCCGTCTGTTGGATGATCGTCATCTCCCGCTTTGCCAGCGCATAGGCCTGCTCAACCAGCTCTCCGAGCGCCTGCGGGAGCAGCCGCTCCCCGGAGCGTGTGATGACACCGCTGATCTTATAGGCCACGGGCAAACCGGCCACCAGCAAAATGTCGGAGGCCTTTTTTTCCACAGCCTCCTCTAAGATTTCATACATCGTCAGCATACACGCGTCCCCTTCTCATCGTAATCTCGCCGGATCCCCCTCCGGCGGCGCGAACAGATCCTAGTTCGCCCCGTCCCAGACGGGCAGCGTCCGCTCTGTGAAGTTTGCAAAATCGTCGATCAAAACCGTCTGCCAATTCAAGATTGCAATGTTCTCACCCGGTCCCCGCTCCAGGCGGACATAGAGCCCCTGCATGTCGTTGATGGGGAAGAGCTGCTCGAACTGCGGCGCATCCCCCGCACGAAACCTTGCAAGCTCCTCGCGGGCCGCCCCATCCGCGGCATAATAGGCCTGCAGCGCATGGGCGCCGCGCTGCGCGAGCGCAAGATCTGCCCGGGCAGTGGAGACGGTCAAGGCGGAAAAGACGGAGAGAACCAAAACCAACAGAATGGTCACAATGACGATGATACCGCTCCCAAAGGGGGTGTGGATGCTCTCTTGTTTCATAGGCCCTCCCCGCAGGTCACATCCAGCGTATAGATGGTCTCCCCGCCGAACATGACGGTGATACGCTCAACCCGCAGAGCGCCCTCCCGTTCAATTTCTTCTGTGGACATCCGGTAGCCCTCCGGCAGAGTCGGCAGCGGCAGCCCCTCCGCCGCCGCCGCACTTTGCAGCCGCGCCGCGGCGGACTCCGCCAGGTACACCGCCTCCGTCAGGCGGCTGCTCTCATTTGCAATGGCCCAGGAGGCGCCGATCATGCGCACGCAGAGCGCCGCACAGAGGGAAAAGACGAGGATCATCGCAAGCAGCTCGAGCAGAAAGAGAGAAGAGCGCTTCATCCGCTGCTCACCTCCCGGGAGGAAATTCGATATTCGGCCTGGCTGAGCGCCCCGTCCGCCTGCGCAATGGAGATCTGCAGCCGATCTTCTACCCAGCGCAGCTCCATGGATTCCGCCGGCGCAATGACCATTCCGGCCTCCGGCGGGAGCCCCAGATCGCGCTCGGTGAAAAGCTCCATCAAGGCCCCGTCATGGCAATAGAGCAGGGTTTCATACGCATCTTGGTCGGCAATGGCAAGCGCCGCCCCATCTCCATAGTCAAGCGTTCGTATACCGCCCAAGGCATCCCCCGCGCGCAGTTGGCTGAGCACATAGGAGAGCGCCACGCGCCGCTCGGAGTGCGCCTGCGCAGAGGCGGCCACCGCCTGGTATACATTCGCGGAGAGGAGCGCTGCGCCGGCGGCCAGGAAGATATAGACCGCACAGAGCGCAAGCACAGGGATTGTGCGCAATCTATCCATCTGTGCCCACCTCCCCCAAAACTTTTAGAACCGTGATGTCCGGCATCAGGTTCGAGCCGATGAACTGGTAGTCCACAAAATAGCGGCTCGGATCCGGCGAGACACCGTAGTGTGCCCGCAAATAGTCAAACTCCGGCGGATAGAAGCCCTCCAGCGCATAGCACTCCACCGCCGCGCGCCGGGCGGCCGCGCGCATCATCTGCAGGGATTCCGCGGAGGCCTGATCGCCCATCTGATGCGACAGGCCCCCAAAGCCGAGCAGCAAGAGGGCGATCAGCAGCAGGGCGGGGAGTAAAAAGGAAAATCGTTTCATAGCCCCCTCCGCCTCAACCGATCGCTGAGAGGATGCCCACCAGCGGCAGCATCACCGAGAGGAGCACAAGGCCCACCGAGGCGGAGAGGGTGATGATGAGAAGGAACTCCAGCCGGGAGACAAAGCGGGCGAGCGCCTGATTGCTCTCCTCTGCGCAGCGCGCGGCAACCTCATCCATCGCGCGCTCTGTATCGCCGACGCGCATCCCCGCCGCCAGAAGGCCCGCCTGCAGGGGCGTGAAAATCTGCTCTGATTCGAGCGCCTTTGCAAAAGGGATGCCTTCCTGCATCTCAATGCGGGTGGCCTTGATCCGCGCGCCCATACCCCTGCCTTCCAGCAGGCCCTCCGCATGGTCAAGCCCCTCCTCCAAGGAGAGCCCGGAGGCGATGAGCATGCTCATGGCCGAGGCAAATTGGCCGCGATCCATGGTCTCTGCGGCTGTTTTCCCAAGCGGGAGCGGCTTTTCTGCCCTTGCGCGCAGGAGAAAGGTGACGCTTGCAGCAAGCAGGGCCACGCAGACAAGGCCCGCAAGGTATGCGCTTCCGCTTCCAAACGCCAGCAGGGCCTTCGCCACGGCGGGCAGCTCCACGCCCATTTGGGCAAACACACCCGCGAACACCGGGAGCACCTGCGAGAGCATAATGGCAAAGACCACCACCACCAGGCCCGCCATCATCGCAGGATAGGTCAGGGCGCGGCGAAGGGAAGACTGGATTTCGGCCTGCCTTCTGTAATAGACGGAGAGGGCGGCGAGCACCTGATCGGTTTTGCCCGAGGCCTCGCCAACGGCCAGCATCTGCATGAAGTGCCTGGGGAAAAGCCCCGTGGCACCGGCTGCCTCAGAGATGCTCTTTCCTTCCCCCATCTCCTGCGCCATGGAGCGCAGCGCCGTGCTGATTGCGGGGCTTGAGAGATCCTCCGCGAGCAGTTCAATGCTCTCTTCGCTCGGGACACCGGCGCGGTAGAGCAATGAGAGCTGAAAGCTGATGCGGTCGAGTGCCTCGCCATCGAGCTGCTTGCCGGGGCGCTGGATGGTTCCGCCCTGTTCTTCCATAAGCCATTCTCCTTTCTTCCGCAGGCAGAGAGATGCCCCAAGGGTCATCTCTGCTCTCGCGGGGGAACATTCCGATTTCAATTTCAAAGGAAAAAGGGTTTTGCGGAAATTCTCCGTAAAACCCTTTTCTGGATGCTTCCGTTCCTTAGTAAGCGTATTTTTGGGTGTAATTCTTTGTGTTGCCGACAAACTGCATTACCTGCTCGCTGCGCGCGCCGCTGGAAACAAAGGTGGGGTCCATCAGAGACCATTTGTCGCCTTCAAAATAGATCGCCCCTTCAATCCACTCCCCGTCCACATAGACATTGACCCAGGCGTGGTAAATCGTGTCCGCATAGCCGACGACCAGCTTGCAGGGGATGTTTTGGCTGCGGAGCATCGCCGTCATAACAGCGGCATAGTCAAAGCAGATTCCCTTTTTGATCGACAAAATGTGATCCACCGAGGGCAGATAGCCCGTCTGCACCGTTGCGGCCTTATCGTAGTCATAGGCGAAGTTGTCCACCACGTAGTTGTAGACCGCCTTGAGCTTGTCCGCATCGGTCGTCTTGCCGGCCACCAGCGTCGCAGCCTGCTTGACCACGGCGGAGTTCTTGTCGTATTTGACGTATTGGTTGGAATAGAGGTAGGGCAGGAATGCATCGCGGAGAGTGAGGTTGAGCGTTGTGGAATAGGCGATGGCGTATTTTGTCCCCGAGGTGTTCTCCAGCACGCGGGCGGTGTAGGTGCCGTTCCCTTCCGTCAGGGGGAAGTTTTCCACCGTTCCGGCATTGTTGAGGTCATAAGTATAGGTGACTCCGTTCTCCTTCATGATCTGCACACGGATGCGGTTTTTGTTTCCTCCGGTGTATTTGATCAGCAGATATCCCTCGGCAAGGTTCGATGCGTCAATCGAAGCTTTTTCATTGGCGTACACCAGCACACCCGACTTCTGCTCCACCGCGCTGACGCGATGGGCCGCAACGGCGGATGCACCCGCAAACACAGCAACGAAAAGCGCCGCTGCGAGGAGAACGGCAGCGATACGTTTTTTCTTGTTCATGATTCAATTTTCCTCCTGTCATGTTGATTTCCCTTGGTTTGACTCCTATTTATATTTATACTCCTAGCTTCTTCGGTTGTAATAAGGAATCAAACACGGCTCATGCTTCGAAAAATTGGCCTCATCGCGGTGTTCTATTCCCCTTTAGGTCTCGCCGAGCAACTCGATTGCACGGATGCGTGCGGATAGTTTCAAGCGGTTGACTCTATGACGGCGGCGGAAGCGCGCGAGCACGCGCTCCATAATCATTTCACTGTCCTCCAAATTGGCACCGGGCAGCATGACGACATACTGCGCTCCACTATACCGCGCCACAACATCCCCGTTTCGAAGGGTCTGCGCAATGACCTCCTGGAGCTGGTCCATCGTCTTATTGAGCGGTTTGAGCTGCGGAATGCTTCCGTCCGGATTTGCTATCGTAATAAGGGCCACGTGGATGCTGATGCCGCTTCGAATGCAGCGGCGCGCCTCCAGCCGGTATATCTCACGGAAAAACCCATACTCACAGAAAAAAGCGCCCGAGGCCTGCGCGCTCTCCCGCAAATCCTGCTGAATCACCGTTAGATCCGTCTCAAAGGCCTGCTCGGTTGCCATGATCTGATCATATAGCTCCCGCAGCGCTTTCCACTGGCGCACGCCGAGGTTGCGGTATAAGAGATCCGTGGCAAATTCATAGTGCGCCAAGGCGGCACTGTTCTTCCCCAGGTGGAGAAAGCCGCGTACAATAATGGTGTGCAGCGTCTCATCAAGCGAATCAATCGCAGCGGCTTGCTGCGCCGCGTTGATCATCTCTTCATACAGACCCTCTTCCTCCAGGATGGCGGCGTAGGTATACATGGCGTCCAGATACAGCCCCCGATATTTCGCCGCCAGCGGAACTACCCACATGCTCCCGCCGAGCTTTGGCAGAAAGTCCCCCCGGTAGAGCGCAATCGCCTCTTCCAGCAGGGATTCTCGCTTGCTTCGTGTCACAGCGGGCTTTCCCGCCAGCTGGCAGAGGGCCGCAAATTCGTCCACATCCACCTCTGTGCGAATGGCGGGGTTCCACTCGTAGCCCCCGCGCTGGGAGAGGATGGGCTGAACCTCTTCTCCAAAGAGAGGCGCTAAGAGCGTGCGGATCCGGTAAAGTTGGGTTTTCAGGGCATTGGCGGGCGGCGCCCCGATCTCATCGGGCCAGAATTGATCAATAAATTCCGCTTGGGGAACCATGCGGTCTCTGTGCGTGATCAAATAGGCCAGCACATTCCACAACTTGTGGGTGCGGTTGGCCTCATCGGAGATGGACCTCCCATCCACTGTTATGGAGAAGTTGCCCAGCATGGTTACATACGCAGACTTGACAGTGCTTGAATCCGCAAGCTTCATGTGTCCCTCCCGCCTATCTTAACGATACCTTGTCTCAACGATACCTTGTCTCATTATATCCCACATTTGTATCTTTTACCAGTGATTTCTACAAAAAATATTACCAAAGATGAATCCTCTATTTTCAACACTTTTCACACATTTCTCTTAAAATGTTACCAATATGTTACCGAGCAACAGGGGGTTTTCTCGATTTTATGCGCGCCCTTCCCGGCGCATTGTATCGAGCCGTTTTCCCCCCCCGCCGCAGGTCAGATGCCCTGGGCGGCGGCAGCCTTTAGCGCTCCTTGCCGGGGATGAGCAGCTTGGGCTTGCAGCAGAGGTCTTCCACATCCTGAAGGGTTCCCGCAGGGATTTTCAGCATGTTTCCGCAGTTATTGCAGTGCAGCTCCACGGCACTAAACTGGATGTTGATCGAAAACTCTTTGCTGCCGCAGCCGCAGGAGACTCCCCCCCGCGCGCCGATGTCCCGCAGTTCCTCCAAGATCTCTTCCATCACGATGCGATTGAGGAAGGCGCCCTCACCGGCCGCCTCAGCCTCCAGGGCGTCGATCGTCTCCTCCAGGCGCTTCATGGCCGCAAACACAGCGCCCTCTTCTCCGATATAGCAGCAGTCCAGCCCCGAGGCGCCGCAGGAAAAGGCAACAATCGTTTCGTGCAGAAAGGCATTCGTGGAGCAGGTGAAGCTGTGGGATTCTTCGCAGAGCAGGCAGGGCATTTTCAGCCGGATTTTCTCCCCGAGCATCTCCACCTCAATCCTGCTTTTCCCGCAGGGACAATCGAGCGCATTCCGCCCTGCCGCCAGGGTAAAGGCGCTGCGTTCCATGATGCAGGCATTGCGGCAATATGGACAGAAAAACCCCACTGTCCGCGTCGCTTGTTCGATCATAGATACCTCCTCCGCCATTGAGCGCCCGGTTACGCCGCTTTCCAGCGGTTTTTCAGGCGGCATTTCACTGTTCTTTTGTTTATTATAGCGCATTCTTTCTCGTTTGACCAGTGCTGCTTCGCATATTTCCTCTCCCCCCGGACATACTGGAAGTCGACGACTGTTCCGAATGGGAGGTGCCGTTTTGAACTTTAAAAAACTGGGCAAACAGTCCATGCTCTTTCCCTCTTCCCCCTCCATCCTCGCCTACGGAAACGCCGCAGGAACAAAAGAGGGGGCAGGGCCGCTGCGTGCGTATTACGACATGATCACAGAGGACGACAGCTTTGGGAAGAAAACCTGGGAGCAGGCCGAGTCTGCCATGCAGGGCCACGCGCTTGAGGCGGCGATGCGCAGCGCCTCACTCGCGGCGGAGGATCTTGACCTGCTCTTTGGCGGGGATCTGCTCAACCAATGTATCGCCACCACCTACTGCATCCGCCAGCAGGCCATCCCCTTTTTCGGGCTATACGGCGCCTGCTCCACCATGGCGGAGGGGCTGCTTCTGGCCGCAATGGCGATCGACGGCGGCTTTGCCCGGCGCACCCTCTCCATCACATCCTCCCACTTCTGCTCCGCGGAGCGGCAGTACCGCATGCCGCTGGAATACGGGAGCCAGCGCGCCCCCACAGCGCAGTGGACGGCCACCGGTTCCGGGGCGGTGATCCTCTCGGACGAGGGGGAGGGCCCCTATCTCACACACGCGACCGTCGGCAAGATTATTGACAAGGGGATTTTGGACGTGGGCAATATGGGCGCGGCAATGGCACCGGCGGCCTACTCCACCCTGCGCGCGCATTTTACGGATACCGGACGCAGGCCGGAGGATTATGACCTGATTGTGACGGGTGACCTCGGTGAATTGGGCAAGGAGATCGTCCAGGACCTCTTCCTGCAGGACGGGGAGGAGCTGCACAACTACAATGACTGCGGCTGCATGCTTTACCGGCTGGAAGAGCAGGATGTTCATGCGGGCGGCTCGGGCTGCGCATGCAGCGCGCTTGTGCTGACGGGTTATCTCCTGCGTGAGATGGCGCGCGGGAATTTCGAAAACATCCTCTTTTGCGGCACGGGAGCGCTGCACTCCCCCACCTCTACGCTTCAGGGCGAGAGTGTGCCCGGCATCTGTCATGCGGTGGCCATCAGCCGCCAGAAAGGAGGGCATCCCCTTGCCTGATCTAAGTGTTTTGAACTATCTCTCCGCCTTTGTCTGCGGCGGCCTGCTCTGCGTCATCGGTCAAGTCCTCATCGATAAGACCAATTTAACCCCCGCCCGCATTCTGGTCATCTATGTGGTGGCAGGCGTGGTTCTCGGCGGCTTGGGTGTCTATAAATATCTGGTTGCCTGGGGCGGTGCGGGCGCCACCGTTCCCCTCACCGGCTTTGGCTACAGCCTCGCCAAAGGCGTGGTGGCCGGCATCCGCAGCTCCGGCTTTATCGGTATTTTCACCGGCGGCATCACCGCAACTGCCGGGGGCATCGCCGCGGCGATCTTCTTCGGCTTCCTCTTCTCCCTGCTCTTCAAGTCCAGACCGAAGGCTTGAAGCGCCCGCGACCCGGTGTTCCGGGTCTTTTTTTTTGCATTTTATGTGAAACTGTGCTATCGTATTTGTGCCGGAATATCCGCTTGCCGCAGGGTGGGCGATACGGAAAGGCGGCAGGGATGCCACCGAGCCGGCGGGGAAACTATAAAATTGGAGTGAAGCTTATGTTGACCTGGGAAGCCTTGGAGCAGGCCTGCCGCAGCTGCCAGAAATGCAGCCTTTCTCAAGCGAGAACCCACGTAGTTTTTGGCGATGGCAGCCGAACGGCGGAAGTGCTCTTCATTGGCGAGGGGCCCGGCGAGCAGGAGGATCTCACGGGGGAGCCTTTTGTCGGGCGCGCCGGAAAGCTGCTCGATGATATGCTCTCGATGATCAACTTGGATCGGGATATGATCTTTATTGCCAACATCGTCAAATGCCGGCCGCCGCACAACCGCGACCCGCTCCATGAAGAGCAGGAGATCTGCATGGAACATTTAGACAATCAGATCGCGCTTCTCAAGCCCAAGATCATCGTCTGCCTCGGCCGCATCGCCGCCATGAAAATGATCCGCAAGGACTTTAAGATCTCTCAGGAGCACGGGAAATGGTACGAGCGGGACGGCGTCCAGATGATGGCGCTCTATCACCCCGCTGCCCTGCTGCGGGATCCGCGGCGCAGACCGGAGACCTTTGAAGATCTTAAGGCGCTCCAGCGCATGATACAGGAGCGCTGCACGCACACCTATCCCGCTTCCTAATCGCAGAGCAGCAGCATGCATGTTCACCGGCGCGCTGCTGCGCTTTCACATGGCAAACACATGCCAAAACACACGGCCCCGCAGCCAAGTGCGGAGCCGTGTGTTTATATTTTTGTGCGAAATTTCTATTATAGTTCGCAGGCGATCAGATCCTCAAAGGTCTGCCGCCGAACGGCAAGACGCGGTGTTGCGTCCCGAATCATCACCAGCGCGGGGCGGCAGAGCCGGTTGTAATTGGAGGACATGGAGAAGTTGTAGGCCCCTGTTGTGAGCACCGCGATCAAATCACCCCGCTTGGGCGCGGGCAGCGGCACGTGCTCTGCAATCAGGTCGCCGCTCTCGCAGCAGCGCCCGGCGATGGTGACCGTCTCCATCTCTTTCTCCTGCATCCGAGCGGCGGAGAGGATGGTATAGGGCGATCCGTAGAGCGCATAGCGGGGGTTGTCCGTCATGCCGCCGTCCACGGTCACATACTTACGATAGCCCTCAATGTTCTTTACGCCGCCGGCGGTGTAGAGCGTGAGCCCCGCATTTGCCACGATGCTCCGCCCCGGTTCCAAGAAGATTGCGGGTTTTGGGTAGCCGTATTCCGCGCAGAGAGCGGCAAGATGCGCCGCGAGGATCTTGATGTTGCCGGGGATGTCGACTTCCGGATCCTCCTCCACATAGCGCACGCCAAAGCCGCCGCCGAGATTGAGACTGCGGGCGACAAAGCCGAGGGATGTGCGCGCCGCGTCGGCAAAATGCATCAGGATGTCCAGCGCGTCGCAAAAGGGCTTGGCGCCAAAGATCTGCGAGCCGATGTGGCTGTGGAAGCCCTGCACATCCAGATGCTCCATGCGCAGGGCGCGGGCGAGAAAGTCCATGGCCTGTCCGGTCTCAATGGGAGAGCCGAACTGGCAGTCAATCCTCCCGGTGTTGATGGCCTCCAGCGTGTGCGAGTCAATGCCGGGACTCAGGCGCAGGAGCACTTTTTGCACAACACCCCGCTCGCCGGCGCAGGCATTTAGAATTTCCAGCTCGTTCTCATTGTCTACCACAAAGCAGCCCACTCTGCTCTCGACACCGTATTGAATGTCCGCATCTGTCTTGTTATTGCCGTGAAAAAAGAGCTGTTCCGGGGGATAGCCTGCCGCAAGGGCGGTGAAGAGCTCCCCGGGGGAGACCACGTCGGCAAACATGCCCTCCTCCTGCAAAATGGGGTAGATCCCCTTGAAGCAGAGCGCCTTTCCCGCAAAGGCGGCGTGGCTTTCCGGCCCAAATTCCTCCGCTATGGCTTCGCGGTAGGCACGGCAGTTCTCCCGTATCTTCCCCTCGTCCATCACGTAGAGCGGCGTGCCGTAGGTCTCGGCAAGGGTGACGCAGGAGACCCCTGCAATGCACAGATGGCCCTCCCCATTCACGGTCAAATTGTCATAAAGCATCGTCCATCCTCCTTCTCGTATCAGAGCAGATCCCGGCGGAGCTCGGCCCCATCGCGCGGGGAGAGCAGCGCGGGCGGAAGGTCAAAGAGCGTTCGGCAGCCGGACTGCCCCGCCTGGCCCAGGCGATAGGCCGCCCTGGCGCAGGCAATGAGAACGCTGGAGGTAAACTCCGGATTCGAGTCGAGCCGCAGCGCAAACTCCATACTGTGGCTGTGCTCCCCCTCCCGGCCGCTGCGGCCGCTATGGATCACGCGCCCGCCGTGGGGCATGCCGCCGTGATCGCGCCGCAGTTCCTCCTCGCTGACAAAATGCACCGTGGTGTCATAATCGGCAAAATAGCCGGGCATATTTTTTATGCTCTGTTCAATCGCCGCGCGATCCGCCCCCTCTTCCGCCAGCACGAAGCACTCCCGCCTGTGCTTTTCCCGGGCGGAGAGCTCGATTTGGCTCCCCTCCCGCAGCCGCTCAAGCGCCTCCGGCAGCGGAATGGTGTACTGCCGCGCATCCCGCACGCCGGGGATGCGGCGCACCGCGTCGGAGTGGCCCTGGCTGATGCCCTTGCCCCAAAATGTGTGACTCTTTCCACTCGGCAGGACTGCCGAAGCATAGAGCCTTGCCAGGGAGAAGAGGCCCGGGTCCCAGCCGGCGGAGATGACCGCAAGCGTGCCCGCCGCGCGCGCCGCTTCGTCCACACGGCGGAAGTGTTCCGGGATTTGCCCGTGATTATCAAAGCTGTCGACAATGTGGCAGCAGCCCGCCGCCGCGGGGCTCATCTCCGGCAGATCCGTTGCGCTGCCGCCGCAGAGAATCAACACGTCAATCCCTTTGCTCCCCGCCTTCAGCTCCGTATAGGGCAGCAGGGGAACGCCTTCTGTTTGCAGGGAGATCTCACCCACAGGGCGGCGGGTAAACACTGCCGCAAGCTCCATGTCCGCGTGATCGCGCAGGTTCACCTCCACGCCTTTGCCAAGGTTTCCATAGCCTAAAATTCCTATCTTCATCTTCCATCTGCTCCTTTTCGCCTTGCTTTCACGCCTCGCCGCCGAGCAGATCTGCCATCCCGTAGCGCCCGGGCTTCTGCTTGGTCAAAAATTTTGCCGCGGCCACGGCGCCCTCCGCGAAGAGGGCGCGGTCATGCGCGATATGCTGCAGGCTGATGGTCTGCGTCTCGGTCGAGAAGATGACCTCGTGCTCTCCCACCACATTTCCCATGCGGACGGCGTGGATGCCGATCTCCTCCGGCTCCCGCTTTTGGATGCCGCCGCGCCCGTACACATAATGTGCCTCGGGGCGCTCTTTCTTCACCGCATCCGCCAGCAGCAGGGCGGTTCCGCTGGGCGCGTCAATTTTCCGGTTGTGGTGTTTTTCGATGATCTCCACATCGCAGCCGCCGAAAATGGCAGCCGCCTGCCGCACCAGACGCGCGAGGAGCGCCACACCCACGGACATATTGGCGGACTGGAAGAGGGGAATCTTCTCAGCCGCCGCGTCGATCCGTGCGCGCTCCGCTTCGCTGTGGCCGGTTGTGGCGATCACCGCGGGAATGGTATGCGCTTCACAGTAATCGAGAATCGCGAAGATGGATTCGTGACGGGAGAAGTCGATGAGAACATCCGCAGTCCCGCCAAAATCAGAGGGCTGCAAATAGACCCCCTCACCGCCCGCAGGGTCGATGGCGGCGGCCAGGGAGAGCCCGCTCTCCGGCTCCCCGATCAGGCGGATGACCTCCTGCCCCATGCGCCCCGCCGCGCCGCAGACCATGACAGAAATTCGCCCCTTCATACGGAGAGTCCCTGTGCCCGCATGGCACGCAGCAGGCGCTGATAGTTCCCGTCTTCCATCTGCGTGAGGGGAAGGCGGAAAAAGTTCTCACAGTAGCCCATTGCCGAGAGCGCCGCCTTCACGGGGATGGGGTTGACCTCGCAGAAGAGGGCGGAGATCAGCTCATACAGCTCGCACTGGAGCGCGGCGCTGCCGGCGATGTCACCTTCAAAGAAGCGGGTGCAGATTTCCTTGGTTTTCCGGGGCAGAATGTTTGACATGACGGAGATGCAGCCGAGGCCCCCCAGGGCAAGCAGGGGAACGATTTGATCGTCGTTTCCCGAATAGAGATCCAGCTTGCCGCGCACCTTCGCCATCGTCTCAACAATCTTTGCAATGTTGCTGCCCGCCTCTTTAATCGCGACAATGTTCTCGTGCTCCGCGAGCGCGGCGTAAGTGTCTGGTTCAATGTTGATCCCCGTGCGGGAGGGGACGTTATAGAGAATCACAGGCTTTGTGCTCGCATCGGCAATGGTGTTGTACATCTGGATCAGGCCCTTTTGGGTCGCCTTATTGTAGTAAGGCGTCACCACCAGAACAGCATCCGCCCCGTCCTCACAGGCGGTCTTGGTCAACTCAAGGGCATAGGCCGTCTCATTGCTGCCGGTTCCGGCGATGACGGGCACGCGGCCGTTGACCTGCTCGACCGCAAAGGAGATCACGCGGCGGTGTTCCTCATCCGTCAGCGTGGAGGCCTCCCCCGTGGTGCCGCAGATTACTAAACCATCCACACCCTCCTGGAGCTGCCAGTCAATCAGTTTCCCAAACTGTGCATAGTTCACGCCCTGGGCATCTGTCGGCGTGACAAGCGCCGTTGCAATTCCCTGAAATACTTTTTTCTTCATGATGTTCTTCTCCTTTTCAACGATAGGGTGTGTTCCGCCGGCAAATCTCCGGATTGTTGCCGCGCAGGGGGGCTTCAACGCCAAGCCCCGCGCGGGGGAGCTTGGCGGCCTTCCTTTTGATGCAGCAATCAGATCACAAAAAAGCAGCCGAAACGGATTCGGCTGCTTGAACAATTCCCGTATTGCGATGGCAAAGGCCCCTTCTGCATTTGTCATCTCCAGGTCTCGTATCAAGGATAGCCCTCCGCAAAATGCTTTGCGACAGTCAGACAAATCTTATTTGCCCGCCCAGTTCAGCTTTCCATGCAGAAAAAGCCGCCTTCGGCGGTGGCACCTTTCCCCGCTTGCCCTGCATGGCGCTCATTCCGGGTACTCTTTACTCACCGCTACCTCTATCACTATGTGTACCCTTTATAGTAATCATTCTTTCCCTTTTTGTCAAGTAAATCGTTTATTTTTATATTATGATGCGGCCCCGCCGCCGATACGGATGGAGCGCGCCATTTTTCAAGGTCTCTGTACCGCAATTTGCGCCCACGCCGCTCCCCCTTGGCTCTTCAGCGGTATGTGACATCAATGCCGCCGTCGCGCGGCTCCACGTTTGAGACGAATTCGTCCAAAATCCAGAGGTAGCCTGCAAAATCCATCGTTTCAAGCACATCCGGCTTTCGTTTGTTGATCAGGAGGATCAGCTTCAGATGGACGGAGATTTCCTCCCTGTTCTCCTGCAAAAACACAGGTTCGGCGAAGGGGGCGCGCCCGCGCAGATAGTCCGCCGGGCAGTGCAGCTGCGCCGCAAGGGCCAGAAGCTCCTCCTCCGTCAGGGCGGCGGAATCGAGTTCTCCCACGCATTGCGCGCCCGGCAGGGCAGCGCCCCCCTCTCCCCGCCCCGCTTGCTTGAGTAGGTATGCGACCCGCTCGGACAGTTTCATATGGGCTTCCTCCTTTTTTCCCTTTGCTCCTGTGCAGGGATGCCGCCGGAGCATCCCCCATGAGTATAGCACAGTTTTTTCCCGGCGAACACCTCTGCCTTTCTTTTTCCGCTATTTTTTACTTGCAATAATTCAATTGCTATCTGCGGCAAATCCGATATACTGATACACAGGGAGGTGAGGCTGTCAATGGACTTTCAACGAAAACGCTGGCTTTGCTATGGCGCAAGCCTTCTGTTGGTGCTCTGCGCGGGCCTTCAGTATAGTTTGAGCGTTTTTCAGATCCCTTTGGATCAGAAATTTGGCTGGGGCATCCCCAAGATCGCCTTTTCGTATTCCATCCTCTGCATGGCGGAGACGGTTGTGGTCATCTTCTTTGCCGCAAAGCTCCGCGCGAAGCTCGGCATTCGAAGATTCCTCATCCTCGGCTCGCTCTTTTTCGGGGGCGGCATTCTGCTCTGCGCCTTCATCTCCGGCTCCATTGTTGAGCTCTATCTCTACCAGGGCGTGCTGGTCGGCATCGGCCATGCGATTCTCTACCCCTGCCTGACCTCTTATGTCATCCAGCTCGCCCCCGAGCGGGCGGGTCTGGTGAGCGGGCTTGTTGTCGGCACCTATGCCTGCGGGCCGCTCATCTGGGCGCCTCTCGCCGCGGCTATCTCCACTTCCGCGGGCGATGTCTCCCGTGCCTTTCTCGTCATCGGCCTGATCATGCTCCTTGCGCTCATCTCCCTCTCGCTGCTGCTGCGGGAGCCGCCGGAGGGCTTTGCGCAGGAGATCATGGCTTCGGCCAAGCGCCGCCCCCGCGCAATTTCAATCCCCGCGCAGGACATCCCCCGCAGCAGTATGGTGCGCATGCCCATCTTCTACCTCTTCTATTTCAGCTTTTTCATCCCCATCCTCGGCGGCATGATGGTGCTGACGCAGGGCGCTACGATCTTTGAATATGAGCTGCATGTCCCGGCGACGCTCGCAGCAACCCTGCTTGGTGTCCTCTCCGTCTGCAATGCGGCGGGCAGGATGCTCTGCGCGGGAGTCTTCGACCGATTCAACCCCCTTCTGATCATGAAACTGCTCTTCCTGATCAACATCATCGCCTTCGGCGGTATGATCTTCTTCAAAGGCTCGCCCCTCTTCGTGGCGGCGGCCTGCCTCTGCCTCTTCGGCTTTGGCGGCTTTGCCGCCATGCTCCCGCCGATGACTTCCAAGCTCTTCGGCGTGAAGTATTTGACCGAAAACTTCGGCCTGGTCTTTACGATTTACAGCATCGCCGGCTTTCTTGCACCGGTCTTGATCACAAACCTACGGGAGCTGAGCGGGAGCTACACCCTGAGTTTTTCCATCATCCTGCTGCTCTGCGCACTCGGGCTCTTTTTCTCAAGCCGCCTGGAGCGCATGCTCGCGCGGCAAACGCAGGCCGCGCAGGAGCGTGAGCCGCTCGGCTCTCTCTAGCCGCCCGGCGGAAAAGCGGCAAGTCTTCTCTTTCATGGCCCACTATAGCAGGCTGGCGAGCGCCCCCCGGCGCAGCGGAATCCGCTGCGCCGGGGGGCGCTCGCATCTGTATCATTTTGGCTGCGCGGCGCACGCTGCTTCTGGGCTGGGCCGCTTAGGCCTTGTGCGCTTGGTTCCTCCCCTTGGCTTTCGATTCATACATGGCGCGGTCTGCCCGGTTAATCGCCTCCAAAAAGTCTCTGTCCTCTTCACGGAAGCAGGAAATGCCGATGGAAATTGTCGGCCGGATCACCCCGTCTGCGCTCTCAATCGCCAAGCTGGAAACCGCCGTTAAGAGCTTTTGCGCAAAGGGCAGGGCATTCTTTTCCTTCAGCCCGCTGAACACACCGATAAACTCGTCCCCGCCCCAGCGGATCAAGAGATCGCCGCTTCGTATGTTGCGCTGCACCTCTTTCGCAATTGCGCGTATAACCTGATCGCCCGTCGCATGGCCGTAGGTGTCATTGACCTGCTTGAGCGAGTCAACATCAAAGAGGACTATGCCGGGGGAGGGCTCCCCATCTTGGTAGGAGTCAAAGGCTGCCGCGAGAAACTTTTCGCCAAACCTCCGCCCGCTTACCTCTGTCAGCGGATCAATGTTCGCCTCTGTTACGGCCTGTGTCAGGGAGCGGCGGCTATCCTCAAGGTGGAGCAGTTCATTTGTGGCAGAGCGGATAATAAAGACATAAATCGCGGCGGAAAAAGCGAGCAGTATGCCGATGGCCACAGAGAGCGTCTGCTTGCTCAGGCGGTGAATGGGGCTAAGGAGGGTGTCGGCGCTCTGTGTGGTGAGAAAATAGGCGCCATCTTTCAGGGAAAAGGAGATATAGTAAAGACTGTCCTTATAAAACATGCTAAAGTTGTTCCCGCTTTGCACGAACTCCGCATCTGCAACTATCACATCCAACTCGTCCTGATACACCAGCCTGGAGCAAATCTCTCTGGTGCAGAGCATGCGAATCTGATTGCTCAGGTCAAAGACCAGCTTGTCATAGCCGATGACCCGCCGCTCTAAGAGCATGGGCGAGATGATCACAAAGTATGAGTGGCTCTCCGTCAGGCAGAGGGCATAGGAGGTTTCATTGCCCTTGACCAGCCGCTCCTCCGTCGTGCAGGAGTGCTCTTTATAGTTCGAGGAGGTATACCCGCTGATCTTGATGTTATCCACAAAGCGCTCCGCTTTGATCAGATATTCCAGCGCTCTGGCCCCGTCCTCATACTTGGGCTGGGTCGCTGCGATGAGGGCATCCATGTCAATTTCGCCCGCTTCATAGCGCAAAATGGCGTCGCGGATGACACTCCGGCTCGAGAGGCTCCTCGCGCCTTCCAGGCCGCGGTTCATGTTGCTGTGCAAGGAAGTGTAGCGGATGAGAGAGAGCTGATAGAAGTTATCCACCAGGCTCTTCTTGAGCTCCGTGCGCAAGGGCAGATAGACAAGCAAGAGAACCACAATGGATGCGAGCGCGACAAGCGAGGCCAGTATGAGCAGCACACGTCTCATAAAGGCCTGGACAGAGTTTTTCCGCCCTCTAGCCCGTTTGACCTTCTCCTGTTGTTGTTTCATATTGCACGCCCCCGTATGCCTGTGGCTCTGATGAGTGGGTTTCGATCCGTTGAGTGAATCGCTGTTCCGAGCGTGTCCCGCAGGAAGGCGGAGTGCCGCCCCGCCGCCCTGCTTGCAGCTGCGCTTAAAACTGCCCGTCCGCCGCCTTAATATTTATCAAAGCTGAAGTCCGGTTCCGGGTAAGCGTCGCCAAAAGCCCGCTCTCTCGCTGAGAGGGAGAGCGGCTCTGCGCCTTGCCCCATGCCCCCCGCCAGCTTGAACCCTCCGACCTCTTGCCGCAGCGTGAGGGCCTGTGCAGACATCTCTTCGCTGGTGGCGGAGTTCTCCTCTGCCGTGGCGGCGTTGGTCTGCACGACGATGGAAATCTGAGAGAGGCCCTCCCGGATCTGCTCAATGGCAACGGTCTGCTCCGCAATGGATTGCTCAATGACCGTAAAGCTCTCGTTCACCTCGGCGGCGCTGCTGCCCACATCCCGCAGCACTTCCGCCGTTTGATTGCTGATCTCCGTTCCCCTCGCCACGGTGTCCACGGAGGCCTCAATCAGCTGCGTGGTCTGCTGGGCGGCTTCGGCTGACTTTGCGGCGAGGTTTCGCACCTCGTCGGCCACCACGGCAAAGCCCTTGCCGGCGTTGCCCGCGCGGGCGGCCTCAATGGCGGCGTTGAGCGCGAGAATATTGGTCTGGAAGGCGATGTCTTCAATCACTTTTGTGATGTTGGCAATCTGATCGGAGGAAGAGCTGATGTCCGCCATTGCCTCCGTGAGCTGGCGCATGTGCTCGTTCCCGGCCGTGACGCCAGCACCGGCTTTCTGCACACTCTTTGCCGCGGATACAACCGCGGCGGCGTTCTCCTCCGCCTGACCTGCGATCCGCTCCACCGAGGCGGCGAGCTCCTCCACCGAGGCAGCCTGCTCTGTCGAGCCCGAGGCGAGATCCTGCGCGCCGCTGGAGACCTGGTCGGAGCCCATTGCAACCTGCTGGGCGGAGAGGTCGATCTGCCGGATGGTGGCGCTGATTCTGGTAATCATCCCATACATCGCCTCCGCCAGGGGCCCATACTCACCCACAAAGAGATGCTTCACCTTGCTGTCCACAGAAAAATCGCCGTTTGACATGGCATCCAGTCCGTAAGTGATGTCTTGGATGATGGCGGTTAAGTTGTCCGCCATCTGACGGAAGCTTCGGCTGAGCATGCCGATTTCATCCTTGGAATCGTTGTCAATCTGTATGTTGAAATCTCCCGAGGCGAGCTGATCCGACACGCGGACGAGCATTTTAATCTTTCTGGAAATATCTTGCGAGAGATAAAGCCCGATGAGCAGAGCGACCACAACGCCGATTCCAATCGAGACGGCGATGATCAGAGTCGAGCTGCGTGCCAGCTGTTCATTCGTTTCAATTTGCATTTCCTTATATGCAATGTTTCGGGCAACCATGTTGTTGATGTCCTCATCGACTGCAGTGGCCAGGGTGCGCAATTCGCCGCCTTCCTGAAACCAGAGCGCGGCCTCACTGCGCAGGCTCGGGTCTTTTCCAACGCCCTCTATGAGTTCGTTTCGCTTCGCGCCGAAGGCGATCAAGCTCTCTTGGAGTGCATCCACCAGCGCGATATCCTCTGCCACATAGTCGGGCGGGTATTGCGCCAGCATCGCTCTGTATCCCGCAATGTTCTCGTCGATCACAGCCTTCATCGCGTCAATTCTCTGCAGGCTGTATTCCTTGTCCGCCGGCGTCTCCCCCAGCACATACCCATAGGTATTTGTTCGGATCCTCTGGAAGGAGGAGCTGATCCTCTCCGAGTGCTGCAGCGCCTGCATATTATCCGTATAGGCAGTTTTATAGGAACTGTTCACCTGTTGCAGGTTGTAAATCCCAACCCCCCCGATAAGAGCGGCAATGATGACCACGATGAAAAAGCCGATTAAGATACGCACTCCGATTTTCATATGACGAAACAACTTCATAAATGAAACCCCTTCCAAAATATTAATCACGAACGCTTGCCCCGCGGGCAGTACGGTTGAGCTTGCACACCCCCACAATCATCACTCGACAAATTTCTACATAAGTATTATATCATTTATGCTTTAAATAACAATATTTTTATCAAAATATATGCTTTTTGCTAATTTGTTTCCGCTTCATCCTAAATTTTGTAAACGCGGGTCGAGTCTATCGGCTTTGCCGGGAAGGGGTTTCTATTTAATTTGCTGTTCTTTTCTAAAAATTCTCGTCGATTCGGGCGCTCTTGTTGTCGGCGGCAGGCCTCACAGGCTAAAATAGAACACAGCCCGCCCGGAGGATCCCTGGCGGGCTGTTTCTGATTTTTTCTCAAGCGCAGGCGCTGCGGCAGGGCGCGTCGTTACAGCTGCACCGCCTGCCCGCTTTGCGCCTCACCTTTCATCTGCGCTTTTCGCTGATACATTGCCATGTCCGCCCGCCCGAGCAGTTCCTCTATCGTCTGCCCGTCCCCGGGGGAGGCGTGTGCATAGCCATGGGCATAGCTGATGGCAAAGCCCCGCAGCTTTTTGTTCTGCTCCCTCACATGATGTTCCAGGGAGGCCAGGAAGGCTTCAATCTCCTCCCCTGTGGCATCCTCCAGAACGCCAATGAACTCATCCCCGCCGTATCGGCCGACAAACATCCCTTTCGGGGCGCTCTCCCGCAGGGCCAGGGCAAAGCGTTTGATGAGCTCATCCCCCGCGGAGTGACCGAGTTTGTCATTGGTCGTCTTTAAATTGTTCAGATCAAACATGAAAAAGCAGAGATCCCCGCGCGCCTCCAACGCCTCCAGCTCTTCTATTTTCTCATCGCAGCGGGCGCGGCTCGGCAGGCCCGTGTTTCTGTCCACATAGGCAACCGTTTGCAGGCGCGTGTTGACACCGGCGATTTTGATCAAGTCATAGAGCTGCCAGAGCAGGAGAAGTACGATGAAAAAGCAGATCAGCGTCACGATGCCCTCAAGCGTTTCAATGGTCCGAGCCGTCCGCGCAGCGGCCATCTCTGCCGCATCCACCGTGGCATCTGTGATGTCATAGTATGCCTCGCTCAAGAGGTAGAGCGTCTGCGCATGCGCCCCGTCGGATCGGGTGAGATAAATACTCTCCTTCAGCTCTCCCCAGGCGTCCACCTGCTCCTCCAGCCGGAGCAGATACTCCGGGCACTGCAGGCGCTTCACATCGCTGCTCCCGCTGCCCGTGGAGAGCTCCCCCAAATAGATGTCGAGCTTTGCAATCAGCGCGTCATTTTCAACACCCGCCAGCTCCTGCTTCACCAGCTGCTGGGTTGCGCCGCGGGTTTTGCCCGCAAAGTTAATCACCCTGGCATCGCCCTGCATTTCAGATACCTTAATGATCAGAAAAATCACGAATATGATGAGCACTGCCACACACACCGTGATACACACTCTTTGAAACAGGTTTTTTTTCATCATAGCAACCCGACTCTCCTTGCTCCTATCAAGCTGCGGTTCCGCGGATCCCTGTGGGCCCTGTAAGCAGACTCTGCCGGCGCGGAAGACACGCTTGGTATGCGGATGGGGCGGTCAGCAGGGCGCGCACTCCACGCGAGCGCTTCCCTTGCCCTCTCTCAATGAGAGAGACTTATGCCGAGTATATCTTTTGCACATTTACTTGTCAAATAGAAGCGTGAAATATGCATGAAAATGTTCACGCTGCCGGAGCGGAGCGCGGCTCCTTTGCAAAAAGCCTCCGGCATCCGCGTTCCACGGACGCCGGAGGCCTGTGATCTGAGCGTGGTCGGCGCACTGCCGCCCGGAGATACCCCTATTTCTGCGCCGCGCAGGCCTGCACAAAGCGCTGAATATTGGAGGCATTCACGTGCAGCGTGTGCCCGCCCAGCCCGTCCTGCACCAGCAGCGTCGGGGCGCTTGTGATTCCATACTGCCGGGCCAAATCCATATGCTCTTCCACTTCCACCACCTCGAAGGAGAGCGCGGCTTGGTTGAGGAAGTCTTTGGCGATCTTGCAGTTGGGGCAGGTCTTTGTGGTGAAGAGCAGCGGGCTGTCTTCCGCTGGATGGGAGAGGGGCTCCTCCTCCACTTGGTAGAGCTTGCGATCCTTAAACTCCTGCGTTTTTCCCTCATTCCAATTCTGCACGGGGCGGTAATAGCCTGTGATGCGGCTGTAAACCTCGGTTTTCTCCCCGCACTGTGCGCAGACATAGGCCTCCCCATTGATATACCCGTGGTATTTGCAGACAGAGTAGGTGGGTGAGAGGGTGTAGTACGGCAGGGTGTAGTTCTGGGCGATTGTCCGCACCAGCGCCGCGGCCGCCTTCCAGCCGGGCAGTTTCTCGCCCAAAAAGGCGTGAAACACCGTGCCGGAGGTGTAGAGCGTCTGCAGGCCGTCCTGAATATTCAGGGCCTCAAAGATATCGTCTGTAAAGCCGACAGGCAGGTGGGAGGAGTTGGTATAATAGGGGCTCTCCCCCTCCTCCTTTGCCGCGGTGATGATGTCGGGATAGCGCTGCAGGTCGTGCTTGGCCAGGCGGTAAGTCGTGCTCTCCGCCGGTGTCGCCTCCAGATTATAGAGGTCGCCGTATTCCTCCTGATAGTCGGACAGGCGCTCTTTCATGTGCGCCAAGACCTCTCTGGCGAAGGCGCGCGCCTGCGGATCGGCGATGCCCTTGCGCAGCCACTGCGCGTTCAGGAGCGCTTCGTTCATGCCGATCAGCCCGATGGTGGAAAAATGGTTGTCGAAGGTGCCCAGATAGCGCTTGGTATAGGGGTAGAGCCCCTCCTCGAGGAGCTTTGCGACCACCTTGCGCTTGATGCTCAGGCTTCTGGCGGCAATGTCCATCATCTTATTCAGTCTTGTATAAAAATCCGCCTCATTCCGCGCGAGATAGGCGATTCGCGGCAGGTTGATGGTGACCACGCCGATGGAGCCCGTGCTCTCCCCGCTGCCGAAGAAGCCGCCGGACTTTTTGCGCAGCTCCCGCAGATCCAGACGCAGGCGGCAGCACATGCTGCGCACGTCGCTCGGCTCCATTTCGCTATTGATATAGTTGGAGAAGTAGGGCGTGCCGTATTTTGCGGTCATTTCAAAGAGCAGCCGGTTGTTCTCCGTGTCGCTCCAGTCAAAGTCCTTCGTGATGGAATAGGTCGGGATGGGGTACTGGAAGCCTCGGCCGTTGGCATCGCCCTCTATCATCACTTCAATAAAGGCCTTGTTGACGATGTCCATCTCCCTCTGGCAGTCCCCATAGCGGAAGGGCATCTCCTTGCCGCCGACAATGGCGGGCAGCTCCGCAAGGTCACTGGGGACGACCCAGTCTAAGGTGATGTTGGAGAAGGGCGCCTGCGTCCCCCAGCGGGAGGGTGTGTTGACCCCGTAAATGAAGCTCTCCACGCACTTTTTCACCGCGTCATAGGAGAGATTGTCCGCCTTGACAAAGGGCGCAAGATAGGTGTCAAAGGAGGAGAAGGCCTGCGCCCCCGCCCATTCATTCTGCATGATGCCAAGGAAGTTGACCATCTGATTGCAGAGCGTTGCCAAATGGCCCGCCGGGGAGGAGGTGATTTTTCCGGGAATGCCGCCCAAGCCCTCCTGGATGAGCTGCTTGAGGCTCCAGCCGGCGCAGTATCCCGTGAGCATAGAGAGGTCATGCAGGTGGAGATCCGCATCCCGATGCGCCTGGGCAATCTCCGCGTCATAGATCTCACTGAGCCAATAATTTGCGGTGATGGCACCGGAATTGCTCAAAATCAGCCCGCCGACAGAATAGGTCACGGTGGAGTTTTCCTTCACCCGCCAGTCGGTGATGTTCAGGTAGCTGTCCACGGTGTCCTTAAAGTCCAAAATAGTGGACTTCATGTTGCGCATTTTCTCATGCTGCTTGCGGTAGAGAATGAAGGCCTTTGCCACATCGGCATAGCCGCTCTTGATGAGCACAGTCTCTACGCTATCCTGAATATCCTCCACGGCGATCTTGCCGTCTGCAATTTTCGGCTCGAAGTCCGCCGTGACCTTGAGGGCCAAAAAGTCAATCGTCTGGCTGTGGTATTGCTTGTTTTGCGCCTCAAAGGCCTTGGTAATTGCCCGGTTAATTTTCATCAGGTCAAATTCAGTGATATGACCGTCTCGTTTCATCACTTGGTACATAAGCCGACCTCCCCCGTCCTCCCGTTTTTCGCTAGGACACAAGTATAGACCCTGCGGCAAAGAAAGTCAATGCGATTTTGCACTATATCTTGTGTTTAAAAACATCTTCAGCACCACATGTCGAATAATTAAATTCCGCGCAGCTCTGCGGAGGGCAGAAGCGGACGCAGGCGCGCAAGCAAGCGCTCCATCTCCTCCTTCGAATAGGCGCTCCAGCCGCGCAGGAGAACCGCTTCAGAGTCCACATAGCTCTGCAGGTAGTAGCGCGGGGTCCCTTGAATCCAGCGGGCGATGGCGAGCAGGTCTCCCGCCTCATGCAGCTCCCGCACCACCGTGGTTCGAAACTCATAGGGCAGAGCACCTGCGCGCAGCAGGGAGACGCTCTCCTTGACGGGGGCCATGTCAAAGCCCGGCAGGCCGACGGTCTGTGCATACTTCTGCGGCGTGTTCTTGATGTCCATCGCCACATAGTCGAGCAGCCCCTCTTGGATCAGCCGCCAAAGCCGCGCGGGGTGAGTGCCGTTGGTGTCGAGCTTGAGCAAAAAGCCAAGGGCTTTGATCTCGCGCAGGAAGTCCTCCAAGCCGTCTTGCAGCAGCGGTTCCCCGCCGGTGATACACACGCCCTCCAGAAGACCCCGGCGCGTGTGCAAAAAGGCCAGCACCTCCTCCGGCGAAATCGTACCGCCCGCAGGCGCGGGCCCGAGCAGGCTGCTGTTGTGGCAGAAGGGGCAGCGGCAATCGCAGCCCAGCGTAAAGATTGTGCAGCTTGTCCGGTCGGGATAATCCAAGAGGGAGAGTGTTTGCAGACCTCCGATTCGCATTCCATCTCACATCCTTATATAATACAGTCATCTGAAGCGCTCCCGTGATTTCGCTTTGTACAGTACCGCGCTTTTCCACAGGCATTGACTTTACGCCTTAGGAGCTTTTTGATGCACCAGTTTGCGCGCCAGTTGTGCGTTGTTTGATATAGCTTGATGGAAAAGAAGAAGAAGGGGCAAAAAAGCAAAAACCCTGTAACCGTTGAGGCTACAGGGGTTTTTGTGGTGCGCGAGGGGGGACTTGAACCCCCACGTGCGTATTGCACACTAGAACCTGAATCTAGCGAGTCTACCAATTCCACCACTCGCGCATGCCGTAGCACGAGGAGAAACGTGCGTTTCCTCTCTCAATGCCGAAGTTCATTTTACTATCTTCTTTTCTATATGTCAATACTCTTTAAAATAAATTATAGATTCCGTAGAGAGATCGGCAGGAATTCCCTGCCCTCCAGCGGAAAACCGATCTTTTTTCACGGGAGGGCCGTCCATTTCAAAGCTTCCGGCGGTAAGCAGCGGCAGCAGGGGGCAGATCATGCTCGCGCCCCCTCATTCGGGCCGCATCCAAAGGCTAGCGCCCCTTTTCCTGCCGCTCCCGCTCCGCCTGGGAGAGGCGCAGATAGCACGGCACCAGCTCGCGGCCGGAGATTGTCCTCCCCTCCCGCGCCGCTTCCAAGCCGCAGCGCGCCACGCCCCAGGCGCTCTGCATCAGGAGATTTGGCGGCGCGAGCCTTGCTTCAATCCCATGGTTCTGACAGTGCGCAAGGCACAGCCGCGCCCCATCCCCCACGAGCCACTGCGGCGCAGAGCCTGCGCGCAGCGCTTCCATCAGCGCGTCCAGGGAGATGGCCTCGTCGCTGGAAAGGCGCGTGATTTTTTTGCCGTCAGAGAAAAAGCGCGCCGCGTAAACCTGCTCGCGGCGGGCATCCATCACGGCGCAGATCTCTCCTGAGAGGCCCACCGCGTTCCAGGCCATGGAGGCCAGAGAGGAACAGGGCGCGGTGGGCGTTCCATGCACCCAGGCAAGCCCCTTCGCCGTTGATACGCCGATGCGAAGACCAGTGAAGGAGCCCGGCCCCGCCGCAACCGCAATGAGATCGAGATCCTTAACGCTCAATTTGCAGCTCTTTAAGATCCCCTCCGCCATGGGGAGGAGCGTTTGGCTATGGGTCAAGCCGGCGTGGATCCATTGCTGGGCGAGCAGCCTTTCCCCATCACAGAGCGCTGCCGAAGCCGCCAGCGCTGAAGATTCCAGTGCCAAAATGTTCACTCGTCCCCCTCCTTCCAAATGCGAACCCTGCGTGTGTTCTCCTCTGCGCCGCGTGCGATTTCTACATAGATACAGCCCTCCAGCGCATCCTCCACCTGCTCGCTCCATTCCACGGCGCAGATACCGCCCCGCGCCAAAAAGTCCTCCCAGCCGATGTCAAAGAGCTCCTCCGAAGACGAGAGCCGGTACATATCAAAATGGAAGAGCGGCAGCCGCCCCTCTTCATACTCGTTGACGATGGTAAAGGTGGGGCTGGTGATCGCCTTGGCAATGCCGAGCCCTCTGGCAAGCCCGCGGACAAAGGCGGTTTTCCCGACCCCCAAATCCCCGCGGAAGGCGAGCACGTCCCCCGCCGAGAGCGTCTGGGCCAGCGCGGCGCCGATCGCCTCTGTCTCCGCTTCGCTTTTGCTGTGCTGCTCTCTCATCGTTTCGCCGCCTTCCCTTAGATTCTGTCAGAGTTTTCTCCTGCTCCCGGTTTAAACCCGCCGCTGTGCGGGCAGAGTAGTCAAGTAGGAACGAGCACCGGGCACCCGCCAAACTTTGCTTATTGTACCACAGGCGCTTGCGCCGTTGTGGTATATGGAATCTAATCAGGTATCATAATCGCTTGCGATTTATGATACCACAGGCGCTTGCGCCGTTGTGGTATATGTGGTCCGATCAGGTATCATAATCGCTTGCGATTATGATACCACAAAGGCCGCGGGCGTGCAAAAACTTTTTTAGCAAAGGCTGCAGATTGCCGGAAAGGAGGCCCTCATGCGCCCTCTCTCAGAAAACGCCAGAACATTTTGGAAGGATGGAGATCCCCTGCTCCTCTTCCTCTGTCTTTCGGCCAATCTGTTCGGCCTGCTTCTCATCTACAGCGCAACGCGCTATTCAAGCGCGCTTGGGCAGGCCGTTTGGAAACAGCTCTCCGCCCTTCTCTTCGGCCTGCTTTTCTATGTGATTCTCAGTTTTGTCAACGCGGAGAGGCTGGTGAAACGCCTGTTTTGGCCCCTCCTTTTTCTTTCTCTGGCCCTGCTCCTGCTGCTGATCCCCTTTGGCAATGATGACAGCAGCGGCAACCGCAACTGGATTTCGCTTCCCGCCTTCTCCTTCCAGTTTCAGCCCGCAGAATTCGTCAAAGTTTCGTTTATTTTGCTTCTGGCCTTCCAACTTCAACAACAGCAGGAGAGGGGGATCAGCCACCCTTTGAGCCTCTTCAAGCTCAGCGCCCTTTTCGGCGTACTCGCGGCGCCGCTGCTGCTCGTCTCCCGCGATATGGGCATGCTGCTCGTATACGGCGCGCTCTTCCTGCTGATGCTCTTTGCGGCGGGCGTGCACTGGGGCTGGTTTGCCGCATTTCTTGCCGCTGGGGGGGCGGCTGCCTATCTGCTCTGGCCGCGCCTGCCCGCGTATATCCAGATGCGCGTTCTCGTTGTGCTCGACCATGAGCTAGACCCCCAGGGCAAGGGCTTTCAGCAGCTGCGCAGCCTCTTGGCCATCGGTTCGGGTGAGCGGGGCGGCCAGGGCTTTCTTCAGGGGATTCAAACACAGAGCAGCGCTTCCTCCGCGCTGCCCGCGCGGCACACCGACTTTATCTTCTCCGTCGCGGGGGAGGAGTTTGGGCTCTGGGGTGCGCTGCTCATTCTGGCACTTCTCTGCGCCATCATCCTGCGCTGCCTCTGGCTCTCCAGGCATTCGCAGAGTCTCTTTTTTCGCTATGCCGCCGCCGGCTGTGCGGGAATGCTGGCCGTGCAGACGGTTTTCAATGTCGGCATGTGCCTGTTTCTGCTCCCCGTCGTCGGCCTGACACTGCCCTTCTTCAGCTACGGCGGCTCCTCCCTGCTCAGCCTCTACCTTGCCATGGGGCTGCTCTCGGGGATGAAGCGCCAAGCCATACCCGCATGGCGGCGGGATGCAAGGCTCTATGCCAAACCGAGAGAGGGCGTTTGAGCAGGCGGCGGGGGCAAGCAAAGCGCCGCCTTTTCTTTTGCTCCTTCACGCTGAAGGGGGAGCGGCGGCGCTTCCTATTTAAGCGTTTGATGGGTATAAGTCCCTTGAAATGCGGTTAGACTATGAGACAGGCATCCCCAAACGCTGGCTATGATTTAGCTGAAGGAGGTTTTTCCTGGATGAAAACCCATCGTCTCAAACGGCGGCTCTCTTTTGTGCTCGCCCTTGCCCTCTTTGCCCTCCCCCTCTCCGGCTCCGCCTTTGTCATCGGAACCGGTGAGGATCTTGAGGCGCTCACCCCCGCGCCGGAAAACTCTGAGCCCATTGCGCCAAACAGCGCGCCCATCGCACAGAATCTGGAGTTTGAGACCTATCAAAATGTCACGATGATTGAATCTCTCTCCGGCTTCGACCCTGAGGGGGATCTGCTGAGCTTCCGCATTGTCAAAAACCCCGCCCGCGGGAAGCTGACCCTCTCCGAGGATCAGCCGGCACAGTTCATCTACCAGCCCTATGAAAACAAGAAGGGCAAGGATTCCTTCACCTATGTGGCGGTGGATAGCCTGGGCAACGTCTCCGCACCCGCAACGGTGAAGATCAAGATTCAAAAGGCCAAAACCGCGATTCGTTATGTGGACATGGACGCTCACCCCGCGCACCGGGCCGCTGTCCGCCTTGCCGAGCTGGATGTGCTGGTGGGGCAAAAGCTCGCGGGGCGCTATTTCTTCCAGCCGGAGCAGACCGTCAGCCGCGAGGAGTTTTTAGCCCTTACCATGCTGGCCTTTGACCAGGACATCCTCTCGGACGTCTCCGCAACAGGTTTTTCTGACGACGAGAGCATCGCTGTGTGGGCAAAGCCAAGTGTCGCCTCCGCGCTGTATGCGGGGATGCTCACCGGAACGCTCTCCGAGAGCGGGCAGGCCGTGTTTGCGCCGCAGGAGGAGATCAGTTACGGCGAAGCGTCTATTTTAGTCAACCGCGTCCTAAAGCTCTCAAATGTCCGCGTCGAGAGTGACAACCTGCTCCCCGAATGGCTCTCCCAGCCGGTCGCCAACCTCTCTGCGGTCGGCGTTGTCAACCCGGATCACTCCATGAGCCAGGCCCTAACCCGCGGGGATTGCGCTGTCATGCTCTCGGGCGCGCTGGATGTATTGGATTTTCGCAAAACGGTTGGCAAGTTCCTCTTCTTCTGGTAAGATGGGTTGATCTACCCATCTGCTCCTCCGGCAGCCGATCCGCCTGCCGGAAATACATATGGGCCATGCAGCCCCGCTTCCGCCCGGCATAAATGCGCTGGGCGCGCCCTTATGGCGGCGGGGCAAGACATTCTGCAGAGAAGGAGCCGAGTTCATGACCCGTATTCCGCATACCGGCGCCCTCGTTTTGGCGCCCTTTGGCCCCATGAGCATTCTCTCCGACGGAGACCATCTGCTCTCCTTTCACTTCTCCGACCTGGGCTACCGCGACGAAACGCCGCTGCTCCAAGAGAGCAAGCGGCAGTTGGAGGCGTATTTTTCAGGCCGGCTTGAACAGTTTGACCTTCCGCTGCGCCCGCTTGGTACCCCCTTTCAACTTCAGGTCTGGCAGGCGCTGCAAGAGATTCCCTACGGGAGCACCATCTCCTATCGGCAGCTGGCGGAGGCCCTTGGCTCTCCCAAGGCCTTTCGCGCCGTGGGCGGGGCAAACAAACGCAATCCCCTCCCCATCGTCATCCCCTGTCACCGCGTGATCGCCAGCAACGGCGCGCTCGGCGGCTACGACGGCGGCCTGCACATCAAGCGGGTTCTCTTGGCACTCGAGGGGGCGGGCAGCTTCTAAAAATGAAACATGCAGGAGGGCGGATCAGACCGCTCCCCTGCATGTTTTTGCACGCAGCACTCCACGCGCCTACACCAGGCCAAACGCATACAGAATCAAGCCGAGAACGATGCTCGCCGAGATGCCAAACATGAGCACAGGGCCTGCCACGCTAAAGAGCTTTCCCGCCGTGCCCGTCACAATTCCCTCACTGCGAAATTCCATGGCCGGCGCGATGATGGCGTTTGCAAAGCCGGTGATGGGCACCAGGGTCCCGGCGCCCGCGTGCTTTGCGATCTTGTCGTAGAGCCCAAAGCCGGTCAGCAGGCCTGCAAGGAGCATCAGCAGCATGGAGACCGCGCCGGAGACATAGCGCTCCTCCATGCCCCGATAGAGAAAGAGGTCATGCAGCCCCTGCCCCACAACGCAGATGAAGCCGCCCACAACAAAGGCCCAGATCGAGTTTCTCAGCAGGCGGGATTTTTTCGCCTTTTGCTTGACATACTCCTGATATTCGCGGTTGCTCATATTCAAATCCATATCTTTTCACCTCACGGCTCTATCCTTCCCCCCTGTCCGGCTTTTATGCGCGGCGGCATTGGGAGCGCGCTCCCCCGTCTCCCGCGCAACTGCAGGCGGAGCGGCACATCTTTTCTTGACAAGCCGGCAATTTCATGTATAATAGTAAAGTCCATCTTGCGGGATGGGCGTATCCTTGCCACCTTCAGAGAAAGGTGGCCATATGTCCATAAGGAGGTGCAAGTTAGAATGGCAAAATTAAACGCAAACTACGAAGTCGTTTATATCATGGATCCGGCACTGGGCGAAGAGGCCATTGCCGCAATGATCGAACGCTTCAAGGCGCTGGTGGAGACACAGGGCAGCGTCACAGCGCTCGACGAGTGGGGCAAACGCCGCCTGGCCTACCCCATCAACGATCTCAACGACGGTTACTATGTGCTTATGACCTTTACCGCCGCGCCGGAGCTCCCCAAAGAGCTTGAGCGCGTGATGAAGATCACCGACGGCATCATGCGTTCCATGATCATCTGCAAGGACGCTTAAGGAGGGCTTTTGATGTTAAACAAGATCTTCCTTCAGGGTCGCCTGGTGGCGGATCCGGAGCTGCGCCATACGCCAAGCGGCGTTGCGGTTTGTTCGTTCCGCATCGCGGTGGACCGTGACTTTAAAGACAGGGAGACCGGCGAGAAAAAAACGGACTTTATCAACGTCGTCGCCTGGCGGCAGAGCGGTGAATTCGTCTCCCGTTACTTTTCAAAAGGCCGTCTGGCCATCGTAGAGGGGCGTTTGCAAATTCGTGACTATACGGATCGCGACAACAACAAGCGCACCATCGCCGAGGTCATCGCCGACAACGTCTATTTTGGCGACTCCCGCCGAGACAACGAGAGCGGAGGCACCGCCTCCTTCGGCAGCAGCCCCTATGCCCCCTCACCCGGCGGCGGATATGCTGCACCCGGAGAAGCCGACCAGTTTTCCGAGCTGAGTGATGACGGCGAGCTGCCCTTCTAAAGCGGCAGCGGATCAATCAGACGCAGCGCCCGCGCTGCCCTGACCCCTCGTTCCCCATTATTATTTCATAGGAGGTTTGCCTGTATGGCTATGGATAGAGATCGCTCCCGCGGCCGCAAACGGCGCAAGGTATGTGCTTTTTGCGTGGACAAGGTAGAGCACATTGACTACAAGGATTCTGCGAAACTGCGCCGTTTCCTCTCTGAGCGCGCCAAGATTCTCCCCCGGCGCACCACCGGCACATGTGCCATGCATCAGCGCCAGTTGACGGAGGCCATTAAGCGCGCCCGTCAGGTTGCTCTGCTGCCTTACGTGACGGACTAAGTACGTCTCCCGAAAGCCGCCCGCTCAGGGGCGGCTTTTTTGCTGCCCCCGCTCCAAGGGGCACAGTTTGTTTAAGCGCCCGTTTTTTGGTGCATACTCCATGAAAAAGGAGTGGATTCATGTGGTAAAAGGTGTCTCTCGTCAGGTTGTGAGCGTCAAGTCCCCAGATCCAAAATGCTTTGAGGAGGCCCTCTTCTTCGTCCGGGATGATGCGCTGCGCCATTATAGCTCAGACGAGCTCTTGCAGGAGGCGCAGGCGCTCGCCCAGCAGTATTTGCGCAGGCCGCTTCCCGCGCGCGGACGTGTGCACATCCTGCCCCTCGCGGCGGCTTTTTTGAGCGGTGCGGGCCTCGCTTCGCTCTGCTGTCTGCTCGTTTTCTGAGCTCTTTGCTCCGCTGTGATTGGCAGTCTTTCCGGAGAGAAACGCCCTTTGGACGGCAGGCATCCAAAGGGCGTTTCGTATGTATTGCGGGGAAAGGCGGGCATTTTTTATCTGAATGTTTCTTCGCCGGCCTTGGCCTCTGCTTTAATCTGCGCAATCTTTTCCTTATTTGCTGTAATGTTCTCTTTGGCGCTGGAAATCTTCTCAAAGAAAAGCTCAAAGCCCGCTTCAAAATCTTCCGAATGAAGCTCCGCATAGCGCTGCCCCATTTCCATGTAGGCCTGGCGAACTTTCTCCTCTTCCGAAAGATTGTCTAAGTTCAGCCGGGCGATCTCACTGAGCTCCTTTGCCTTTTCCACTCCGGAGCGTGTAAAGTCAATCGCCTTGTCCTTCCATGTGTTCCAATCTGCCATATTGCTTGCCTCCTTTGCTCTGCAGCGGCGTGCGCCGCCGCTTTTTCATGTATGCTCCTATCCCGCCGGGCGGCGCGCGCAGCAACTTACCCTTGCGTTTTGACAGGCAGCTTAGTATAATAGATCTTCAATTGATCTAGTATACTCTAATTCCCTCGTTCTGACAAGGGCTTTCTCTCCCGCAGCCTCGTCTGCAGCCGGTGTCTTCTCCCCACTTCCCTGGGATTACTTTATTATAGTGCCCCCCGCCCGAAAATGTTCCCTTTTTTGGATCGTTTTTTGAATTTTTCCTGCTTCGCGGCGGGCATGCGCTGCCCCCGCTTTGCAGCGCCCCCAAAGGAGGATTGTGTTGCGCTACTATTTTGCCCCCCTGGAGGGGGTCACAAACGCGCTCTATCGCAGCGTCCATCGGCAGCATTTTTCCCCCTTGGATCGGTATTTCACGCCCTTTTTCGTTCCAAACAACAGGGACGGCCTTGGCGCGAAAGACTGCCGTGAGCTTCTGCCCGAGCGCAACCCCGCCCAGCCGCTCATCCCGCAGCTCCTCTGCAATGATGCGGCGGCTTTTTGCCGCGCGGCCGAGCGCCTTGCCTGCCTCGGCTATTCTGAGGTGAACCTCAACCTCGGCTGCCCCTCGGGCACGGTCGTCTCCAAAGGGCGCGGCGCGGGCTTTTTGGCCCAGCCAGAGCGGCTGCGCAGCTTTTTTGATGAGATCTTCTCCAAAAGCCCGCTCCCGATCTCGGTGAAAAGCCGGATCGGCCTGGCAGCACCCGCGGAATTTCCCGCCCTGATGGCGCTCTTTAACGACTATCCCCTGACGGAGCTGATCCTCCACCCGAAGCTGCGCATTGACTTCTACCGCAACCCCGCAAATCAGGAGGCCTTTGCCTACGCCCTCTCGATCGCGAAGATGCCGCTCTGCTATAACGGAGACCTTTTTACCCCCGCCCAAATCCAGGCCTTTTCGGCCCGCTTTCCCACCGTCCAAACCCTGATGCTCGGGCGCGGGCTGATCGCAAATCCTGCGCTGGTTGAGCAGGCGGAGGGGCTTGCCCCGCTCGACAAGGAGCGCCTGCGCGCCTTTCATGAGGATTTGCTCTGCCGTTATCAAGAGGTGCTCTCGGGGGAAGCGCCCCTCTTGCACAAGATGAAGGAGCTCTGGTCCTACATGATCTGGCTCTTCCCCGCCCATCAAAAGGCCATGAAACGCCTGCGGAAAGCGCAGACGCTGATTGAATTTAAGGCGGCGGTCATGGAAATTTTTCAAAACCTGCCCCTCTCTCCGGAGCTTGGTTTTGATGGCAGCTCCGGGGCTTGATCGCTCTGTTTATATATTCCCTTTAGCGGCTGATGGCCGTTCTTGCGGTAAAGTCGGCGCAGAACACAAACCGCAAGAGTAAAATTGCCAATAGGTGCAGGTGGGGATGAGGACGTTTGCGGACGTGTAACTGTCCGATGCGGTGTTGACATCTGTCTTATGCTTTTTATAATAACTGTCAGAGGTTTAGTAAAAACAGGCCTCGCTTTTTCTATCATATATCAACGGTTTTATAACAAGTATCTGGGGTTTTCGCAAATAACCGAGGGATTTTATAACCCATGTGCAGACTTTTAGCCTCCATGGCTTTACTTTTATAATGTATGCCCAATGTTTTATGACCATTGCTTTCGGTTTTATAAAACATGTGAGGACTTTTATAAAACTTATATGCTTTTTATATGAAGAGAAAGGACCAGCACGGCGGGAAACCCGCCGTGCTAGTCCTGATTGGCTGTCATTTCTTTATGTAATGGCTGTTAGAACTTCCTAAACACGCGATACAGAAGCAAGATACTCTGCTCCACCGTGCGGGGCTCCTTGGGGGACAAGGTCGTGGCGGAGGTGCCCGCCATAATTCCATTGGCGGCCAGAGTGCCAACGCCCTCCATGGCCCAACCGGCGGCATCCAACTCGCCGCCCTGTACGTTCTCGGCCATACAAACCACCAACTCCGCAAACTGTTCGCGGGTAATTGTATCTTGAAAACCGGGATTGCCTGTCAGCGCGGGCACCAGCCCGGCGGCGGTGACCGCCTCCACCCCGGACTTGGCCCAATCGCTGGGCGTGTTAGTAGGTGCGCTGGTGGGCTCCTGAATGGTCACATCGACTTCATTCCAGTTTACCTCATCCACCGTCCACGCAAACGCGGGGACGGAAAGACACAGGCTCAAAGCAAGGGCCAGGGAAAGTATCTGAAATTTTTTCATTATCGTCTATCTCCTTTACTCGGGGGTGCAGAAGGAATGGTCGCCGCCAGCCATCGCGGAGCGGGTAATTCCCAACTGTTTTAAGAAAGCTTGTCCAGCCGCCCCGCTGCAAATGGGCCGAAAGTCATTGACAAGGTTGCACGGCTGGCAGTTTTGCTCATAGGGGACAATATTGTAGAAGTTCCACAGGTCATCGTCGCCCTCAAAGTGGATGATCCGTGCGGCTACTTGTCCGGTCAGGGTTTCTGCCGTCAGACCTAGGGTATATGGATTCATAAGTATCGGACAGGATCGCACCGTTCTTATTGAGCAGCCAACTCCCATCATCAATAGAGGATCTTAAAACAAAGCGCGGCTGACCATCTTTGCCCTGTAAGACAGATGAGATATAGGAATACTCCGGAATGACCCAATCAGACACCGGGAAGTTATTCTAGTCATAAATGTGGTAATTCTGTGTATAGTTTGGATCTTGAGGAATCACCAGATAGTGGATTCCGCCCGCCTCCCCGATATAATTGGCTTATTTCAACCGTTCCGGGGTAAAGACATTCAGCCAGAGCATATCCCCCAAAATGTCATTCCCTGCCGTATCTAGGTAGGCTTCCGTCCACTCGTTCTTGTTTTCGGCAGTTGCACCGTCCAAAATCCAGCCGCCCCCGTCATAGAAGTTGTATAGCAGCCGGTATTGCCGCTCACTACGATAAAAGCTGTTTTGGGCGGTGAGCGCACAGTAGACAATATCCTCCTTGCTCTCAGTGTTGCTCTGCCACTTGATAATCTCACAGGAAGTGAAGATACTCCCAGAGGGCAGTTCTACATACTTGGATTGGTTCACATCAGACAAAATCTGCTTTTCCTGGGGTGGCCTGTCCAGTTTGGTCGATGCCTTGACCGGATCTTCCAAGCCGGCAGTATCCCCGGCTCCATTCCCGCTGCACCCCGCCAGCAACCCCAGTAAAAGGATCGCCGCAAGAAGGGTAATAAAAGATTGTCTTTTCATCTTCCCTCTCTTTCCGCGCCGAACCTTAGTTTGCCGTGGTCAGGGTGACATCGTAAAAACTGCGACCATAGTCCCAAACAATCCTGATGATATTACAGCCGGAAATGTTGACGGAGACATCAATGGGGGCATCCCCTGCTTTGGCCGTATATCTGGCCAGCTCCGTCTTTTCCCCATGCTGGTCTATATTGTAGACAATGAGTGAGCCTTCGGATTTTGAGCCAATGCTCGTATATGGAATGACATACTTTCTATTCAACCTGCTGTACTTTGCGTCTAGTATGTAGTCGGAATCACCAGAGCTGCTATTAAACGGCGTCACGGTCTTATCGAGAATATTAAACTGCGCGTCTTTCCCGGTATAGAATCCACGCCCACTGTACGGTTTCATTGTATCAATAGCCACGCTTTCCTCGCCGTTTTCCGGCCTATTGCCAATGTACACCGTCTGCATATTACCGTCCCAGCTAACCTCCTTATCCGTCAGCATGCCAGTCAGAGCGCGGACGGGCAAATAAGTTGTTCCGTCATAAATTAACGGCTCCACCACATTGCCGTTGGCATCTACCGGCTTTTTGAGGTTTCCGCCTACATAGATTTGGATGCACCCATGACAACTTTGATTTCTTTGAGCAGAGATACCGGATCCGCTGAAAACGCCATCCCTGAAATGAGAACCGCCGTTAATAGTCCAGCACAGTATCCCTTGATGGTTTGTGAGTGTTTCATTTTTTCTTCCTCTCTAGTTTCATATTTCCAACAGGGGAGCACCGCCGGGGCGTAATTACTCTGCCGGGTCCCGTTCTGTCGGAAACACGAAAAGCGGTGTCGAGTATCATACTCAACACCGCTTGATCAAATCAGAGCGTAACACAATAGCCCATTTGCAAAAGGCCCGAGCGTGGGTATAATGGGAGTGTGGTGCAGCCATTGGCCGTTGTGTTGAGTGGGTCAATCACTCTTCATAGGAGCATAGCGGGTTGCCACCCGCTATGCTCTGCCGCTTATTTGCGTTTCCAAAGATATTTTACCCTATAGTCGGAGGAAAACCAAGGCACCACGGAAATGTTCTTCAATTTGCCCAGAAATGGCCCGGCCCCATCTGGGCAATATGACACTTACGGCCCTATGAACCGTCCGGCAGGCCGGTTTTCAATAAAAAATCACACGATTTTGTCCAAAGAAGGTGCGTTCGGAAAATATCAGGCCAAATCTGACACCTTTTACTGACACTGACAGAGGAGGAGACCCTTATGGGAGAAAACAAGCTGAGCCCCGTTGCCTACGCGCATAGCCCGGCCATTATGAAGGCGTTAGTCGCCGTAGCCCAGAACTGGAGACATTATATCGCCGGCGGCTATGACTTCCTTGAAAAGCCCGCTGAACATCTAGCGTCCGGCCACATTAAAAGCCGCAAGGAAATTGTGACTGTAACTATGTGATCATGGGCAAAAAGCACCCTGTTACGGGCGTTGGAAAACAGATACGGAAGAATAGCTTGGCTTCATATAAACCAAAGAGAGATTAGTCATGTTTAAGCGTCATCGCCTGACATGACTGATCTCTTTATCATAAGCCTTATTCTGGCTTGGAGGCGCGGAATTCGTCTTCAACGGCTTCATCCATATCGAAGAATACCGTCCGGCTTTCCGCATCAAAGTATCCTGTGACTTTATATCGCATGTTTGGATTGCAAGAAGCCTTCATAAGCGCTCTGACGGACTCGATGAAATTCTTGTTACTGGTGCTGAGCGTTGTGGTTTGTTCGCCTTTTGGTTTTGAAAACGGGGTGCTTTTCGCCTCATTGCTCTTGCAAACACGAATGGCAAACACCTTATTTTCTGCACTTACGCAATATTGCACATTCGCTGGATATCCTAAATCTTCTAACACCTTTTTTGTAAATGTAATAGTACCCTTATTGATATAGATATCAGGTGTCGCATTTACAGTCAGATCGATGATGTCAAAATTGATGTTTTTAAAGTCTTTCATAATGGGATTCCTTTCATTTTGAGTGTTCCAACTCGTTTAGCGATTTTAATATGTTGATGAATTGAATGCGTTCTTCCTTATTCCACGCCGCATCTATTAAATAGAAACCACGCAGACGTCCGGATTTCACCCTTGCCACCACAAACTTTTTAGGGATGTCTTTTATTTTGGTACGGTGGGTGCTCCATGTCTTAGCTATGAGCAGTTCCTGAGTCTTATTCCATTTATCTCGTTCAATAATTGCGGGATGGCAGTTCTCCCAATGGTACTGTATCAGGATGTTGTCATTTTTCACAGATTTGTGCGTAAGGAAGTCCTTTGTATAGGTTTTCTGATATAAGACATCCCCACAATACTTTTCGTTCGACAATATTCCCTTTATCGTATCTTGCCGCCAATGCTCCATGCCCTTCGGTGATGTAATCCCTTGCTGGGTCAGAGCATTGGCAATGTCCTGCGGTGAAGCACCCTCTAAGAAACTATCGTAAATATAGCGTACAATCTCGGCCTCCGCAGGTTCAATTTTGACCGCGCCTGCGTAATCACGATAATAGCCGATGGTGTTCCGAACGGCGAATTTGTAAATCCCTTCGTTCATCCGATAACGAATCCCCGCCTTGATGGCCTCACTTTTCTGTTGTGACTCCAATTCAGCGAGCGCCGACAATATTGATATCAGGAGCTTATTTTTGCCATCCGATGTATCGATGCCCTCCATCTCAAAATTAACAGCAACTGGTGGGTTGAGATCACTCAGTATACGGAGAGATGTTAGTATATCTACGATATTTCGACCAAATCGGCTAATGCTCTTTGTAAGTATCAAGTCAATTTTGCCGTGCTGGGCGGCCTCAATCATCTCTTGAAATTCTTTGCGTCTTGCAATAGATGTACCGGAAATACCTTCATCCTTGTAAATTCGCACCAGTTCATACCGTGGATTATTTTCTATCACTTCGGTAAAATGCTGTATCTGCATTTCAAAGCTGCCGACTTGGGCTTCTTCTGCTGTGCTGACACGGCAATATGCCGCTACGCGCAATTTCTTTGTGGATTGATTTTCTGGATCCTGCTTTGTAGGCATTATGACAGTAACCTTGCGTTCGCCATTACGATTTTTCTGAATGGTGTCCCTCAGCCATTTTCGTTCTCGTTCCTTGTTGTTAACCGTTTCAACTTTCTGCCGTGCTTTTTCAATACGGTCTGCATCCAGCTTTTTTGCCACCTATAACAGACCTCCATTTGCTTGCGCTTTTTGTGTGCATATAGCGACTACCTTCTTCCTGTGCAAATAGAGATTGCGCTACCCCAAACACGCCCCGCACCAAGCCCGCCGCCGTTGGCGTAGATCTGTACCAACAGTTTGACTTGGTCGGGGGACAGATTGCCTACCTGCCCCGATATCTTTTGAATTTTTTTCGTCCACCGCCGTCACCTCCAATCGACTCATTTTCCCATCCAAATTAGAAACTTTTTCTTTCTTGGATTTGCACTTTTTATTGTAATATCGCTTTTAAACTTTGTCCACCTCTCCGTGGAATATATAGCGCTCTGTTCTGCCGCTTGACAAGTCCCCTTCGGTTTCGTATACTAGAAAGGTACGATTGTGTCGGCTCCTGCGCGCAGATACGCGGGGTTTTGCAAGAGAATATTGGACATGCTGTGACGGGAAGGAGTAGGTGCGCTCCGGGGTGCAGAGAGGAGACGGGTGCTGCAAGTCTCTCCCCGCGCGAACTGAAGGTCGTCCCTGAGCTGCCCTGCGGAACGGAGGGAAACCTCCTCACGCAGAGCCGGTTCCCGCCGTTATGGGATGAGTGCGGGCGCTGCCCGAAATCAGGTGGTACCGCGGAGAGAGCTTCGTCCTGAGCAGAAATGCTTGGGGCGTTTTTTGTTTTCCGCCGTCTCACGGGGTCAAAGGAGTCTATTTTATGAAGTTTCTCAACGAGACGCTCTATAACCGAAGCGCGCTGGATGCGCTCGTTCGCATTGGCGGCTACACGATCAAGCAGCAGACAAATCGGCGCAACCGCCTGCTGATTCTCGCGGCGGCGCTCATCGGCATTGCGCTGGGCTACGTGCAGCAGTTCGGCCCGCCCCTCTTCGTCGCCCTGTGCAGGGCCTGCGGTTTTTCCTTCCTTCTGGTGGCGCTCTTCTTCCCCTTTGTCCAGCGCTTCCCAAACTTTTACTATGCCAAAAACCCCGAAACGCGCCGCATCGCCTTCTTTGAAGGGGGGTTTGGCCCTCCCGTGGAGGGTGCCGTCCGCTTTCCTTACAGCGACCTGCGCGAGGTTGTCACAACGCGGGACTGGATCGCCCTGTTTTGGGACGAAAAGCACGGCTTCATTTTAGACCGCGCGGGCTTTTATGAGGGAAGGGCAGAGGAGTTCCTCGCCTTTTTGCAGGAGAAAACCGCGCTGCGTTTCACTGACCTTCCCATCTAAGCGCCGCGCGGGCAAAGAGGCGCAGCCAATCATTACAATCCGGAGCGGGGGCACCCCCTGCCGATTCCATACACAGAGAGGATGAAGCTCTATGAGCCGAGAGTTACAGAAAGTTTACGAGCCGCAGGAGGTGGAGGATCGCATCTACGCCCAATGGGAGGCCGCAGGCTGCTTTACCGCCCTGCGGGATGCGACAAAAAAGCCCTTCACCATCGTCATGCCGCCGCCCAACGTCACGGGCCAGCTGCACATGGGACACGCCATGGACGCGACCCAGCAGGACATTCTCACCCGCTGGCGGCGCATGCAGGGCTATGCCGCCCTCTGGCTCCCCGGCACCGACCATGCGGGCATCGCCACCCAGATCAAGGTGGAGGAGGCGCTGCGGGAGGAGGGTCTGACCCGCCAGGAGCTCGGCCGCGAAGCTTTCCTCGCCCGCGTCTGGGATTGGAAACACCGCTATGGCAGCCGCATTGTCCAGCAGCAGAAAAAGCTCGGCGCCTCCTGCGATTGGAGCCGCGAGCGCTTCACGATGGATGAGGGCTGCTCCAAGGCCGTGCGGGAGGTTTTCGTCTCGCTCTACGAAGAGGATCTGATCTATAAGGGCAGCCGCATCATCAACTGGTGCCCCCAGTGTACCACCGCCCTCTCTGACGCGGAAGTGGAGTATCAGGAGAGGCCGGGCAAGCTCTGGCACCTGAAATACCCCATCGCGGGCGAAACCGGCCGCTATGTCGTCGTCGCGACCTCCAGGCCGGAGACCATGCTCGGCGACTCGGGCGTTGCCGTGCACCCCGACGACCCGCGCTATCAGGATCTCATTGGCAAGCGGTGCATCCTGCCGCTGATGGATCGCGCCATCCCCATTGTTGCCGACGAATACGTGGACATGAGCTTTGGCACCGGCTGCGTGAAAATGACCCCCGCGCACGACCCCAATGACTTTGAGGTCGGGCTGCGCCATCAATTGGAGTCCATCCGCGTGCTCGATGACAAGGGCTTTGTCAACGAGCTCGGCGGGGCATACGCGGGGCTTGAGCGCTATGCGGCGCGCGAAGCGGTGCTGCGCGACCTGGAGGCGCTGGGGCTCTTAGAGAAGGTCGTGGAGAACGTCCACAGCGTCGGCACCTGCTACCGCTGCGGCACCGATGTGGAGCCGATCATCTCCGCGCAGTGGTTCGTGCGCATGGAGCCGCTGGCGCAGGAGGCGATGGAGGTGGTTCGAAACGGGGAGACCCGCTTCGTACCCGACCGTTTTGCAAAGACCTACCTCAACTGGATGGAGAATGTGCACGACTGGTGCATCTCCCGCCAGCTCTGGTGGGGGCATCAAATCCCCGCGTGGTATTGCGCCGACTGCGGCCACATCACCGTCTCCCGCACGGATGTGCAGCAGTGCGAGGCCTGCAAGGGCAGCAGGATTGAGCGGGATCCGGACGTGCTCGACACCTGGTTTTCCTCCGCCCTCTGGCCCTTTTCCACGCTCGGCTGGCCGGATGAAACCGAGGACTTGGCCTATTTCTACCCCACGGATGTGCTGGTCACGGGTTACGACATCATCTTCTTCTGGGTGGCGCGGATGATCTTTTCCGGCTGCAAGCAGATGAAGCAGACGCCCTTCCACACGGTCTTTATCCACGGCCTGGTGCGGGATGACAAGGGGCGCAAGATGTCCAAATCACTGGGCAACGGCATTGACCCGCTGGAGATGATCGAGCGCTATGGGGCCGATGCCCTGCGCTTCAACCTTGTCTCCGGCAACTCCCCGGGAAACGACCTGCGTTTTTACACTGAGCGCTGCGAGGCGATGCGCAATTTTGCCAACAAGGTCTGGAACGCCTCCCGCTTTTTGATGATGAACCTGACCATCACGGAGAACACTTTGCCCGAAACGCTGGAACCGGAGGACAAGTGGATCCTCGGCAAGCTCAATGATCTGATCCTGGAGATGACGGACAATCTCGAGCATTTTGAGCTGGGCGTTTCCGCGGGCAAGATCTATGACTTCATCTGGGACACCTACTGCGACTGGTATATCGAGATGACAAAGACCCGCCTGCAGGGTGCGGACACGCAGGCAAAAGAGGCGGCGCAGCAGGTGCTCTGCTACGTGCTCACCGATCTCCTCAAGCTGCTCCATCCCTTCATGCCCTATCTCACGGAGGAGATCTGGCAGGCGCTGCCCCGCGCCAAGGACGCCGACCCCAAGGGGGCGGACTTCCTCATGCTTCAGGACTGGCCGCGCCACAAGCCCGCGCACTCCTTCCCCGAAGAGGCACGTGGCATTGAAATGGTCATGGAGGCCATCAAGGCCATCCGCAGCCACCGCGCGCAGATGAACGTGCCCCCCTCGAAGAAGGCAAAGCTGCTGATTGCCACCGAGCACAAGGATGCCTTCCGCATGGGAGAGCAGATCCTTCTGCGTCTTGCCTACGGCAGCGAGCTCTCCTTCATCGAGGGCGCTGAGTATGACAAGACGGGCCTTGTCACCGTGAGCACCTATGCGGCGCAGATCAGCATGCCGCTGCGTGAACTGGTGGATTTGGAACAGGAGCGCGCCCGCGTTGAAAAAGAACGCAAGAAAAATCAGACCGAGCTGGAAAAACTGATGGCGAAGCTGGAAAATCCCGGCTTTCTCGCCAAAGCGCCTGAAGCGGTCGTTGCGGCAGAGCGCGAGCGCGCGGAAAAACTCGGCGCGCTGATTGCAAACCTTCAGGAACAGATGCGCCAGCTCTAGGGCCCCCGCCGGGGGCGATCTTCCGGGGCAGAGAGGGCTTAGCGCGCGCAAAGGGAGACCGTCACGCTTCTTTCGGCGGCAACAGCCGTGACATAGCGATTCCAACCGCCGCAGAACCCTCCATTGATTCCCCCTCCCCCGGACTTCGACAAATTCAGAACGCCTGATCTCGTATAATCGCAGTATGCCATATTGGCATACTGCGATTATATTTTGATGGATTGTTTTCACGCGACCAATGAGGAGGGAAGCTTCATGCCAGTCACCTGCACAAGCGAGGACCGCACCCTGCACGCCGCGATTTACGGCGATGTGGATCATCACGGCGCAAAGGCGATTATGACAGAGCTGGAGCGGCAGATTGACCGCGTCTTGCCGCGCTGCCTGATTCTCGATTGCTCGGGCATTACCTTTATGGACAGCTCCGGCATCGCCGTGCTGCTTCGGGCCTACCAACGTATGAAAAGCCTGGGCGGCACCGTCGAGGCCCTTGGCATACCGAGGCAGGCCGCAAAAGTGCTCAGCGCCGCCGGTCTTGACCGCTTAATCGACCTGCAATCACGATAAGGAGGTTTACATATGACGAACCCTGTTAGCGCAACCAATGAGGTCAGCATGACCTTTCTCTCCCGCTCCGCCAACGAGGGCTTCGCGCGCAACGCCGCCGCCTGTTTTGCCGCGCAGCTCGACCCTACGCTTGACGAGGTGGGCGATATCAAGACCGCCGTGAGCGAGGCCGTCACCAACGCCATTGTGCACGGGTATCCGGAGGTGCTCGGCAAGGTCACCCTGCGCCTGCGGCTCTATTCCGACCGGAGCATTGAAATTTCCGTGCGCGATTGGGGCATCGGCATCTCCGACCTGAAAAAAGCCAGAGAGCCGCTCTTTACCACCGGAAATGACGAGCGCTCCGGCATGGGCTTTACGATTATGGAGAGCTTTATGGACAGCGTCAAACTGCGCTCGAAGGAGGGAAAAGGCACCACCGTTGTCATGCGCAAACGTTTTTCGCCTCGAATGGGCGCGCTTCTGTGATGACGAAAGAAACCCTCTCGCTCATGGACGCGGCACGCGCCGGAGATAACGAGGCCTGCACCCAGCTCCTCGAGGAGAACGCAGGGCTCATCTGGAGCATCGTGCGCCGTTACAGCCGCCGCAATGTGGAGACGGAGGATCTCTATCAGCTCGGCTGCCTCGGCTTCCTCAAGGCGGTGCGCGGCTTTGAGCCGGACTACGGCACGCAATTTTCCACCTATGCCGTTCCGAAAATCGCGGGGGAAATCCGAAGGTTTTTGCGCGATGACGGCATCGTCAAGGTCAGCCGGGGGATCAAGGAGCGCGCCGTGAGCATCCGCAGCGCCAGAGACCAGCTGCAGCACCTGCTTGACCGGGAGCCCAGTCTCTCCGAGCTCTCCGAGGAGACGGGGTTTTCTATGGAGGAAATCGCGAGCACGGAACTTGCCACGGCAAGCGTCGCCTCCCTCCACGCGGAAGCGGGCGAAGGCGGCGCAACGCTCGAGGACGTTCTCGCCTGCGAGGGATCTGAGGAGGCCTTCCTTGAAAAGATCGACTTACACGCCGCCATCGGCGCACTGCCGGAGCGGGAGCGCAAGATCATCTTTCTGCGCTATTACAAGGGGCTGACGCAGGAGAAAACCGCCAAGATTATGGGTGTGAGCCAAGTGCAGATCTCACGCCTTGAAAAAAAATCCCTCTCTCTGTTGCGCCAGCAGCTTGCGCCGCCCTAAGCGCAGAGAGACTCTGCCCATAGATATACAAGCGCGCGGGCCTGTGCCATCTCTTGGTACAAGCCCGCGCATTTCGTTTTATTGAGAATCTATGTTCCGCGCAGGAGGGCTTCCGGCAGCTGCGCAACGCGCGCCGCCCCGCCAATCTTCTCCCAGGAAAATTCCCCCACCAGCTCCGCCGGGGAGAGCGGCTCCGCGCGCGCAATCAATCCAGCCAGTTGCGCGAGCTGGCCCGTGATTTCCGCGGCGCTGCAGTGCTCCCGCAAGTAGCCAAGATCCATGTCCCGATCCCGCTTCGAGAGCCTTCGCCCGGCGGCATCCGTCAGCAGGGGGGCATGGGCATAGCGCGGCGGCGGAAAGCCGAGCGTTTCGAGCAGCCAGATCTGCCGCGGGGTGGAGGAGAGTAGGTCTGCCCCGCGCACAACACGCCCGATGTTCATCAAGCCATCGTCCACGACAACGGCCAGCTGATAGGCCCACAGCCCGTCCGAGCGGCGCAGGATCGGGTCCCCCTCCGCGTCCAGCCAAGCCTCATAGGGGCCGAGGTTTTCATCCCGGCAGCTTTGCCGCAGATGCGGCATCCGAATCCGCCAGGTGGGCCGCCGGCCCCCCAGCTCTGCCGCCTGGCGCTGGCGGGCACTCAGATCACAGCAGCGGCAGCGCCCGTCGACCGGATTTTTCGGGTCGCTTGCGTGCGGCGCAAGGGAGACAAGCCGCTCCTTCCGGCTGCAGTAGCAGGGGTAGAGCAGCCCCTGCGCCAGGAGCTGCGCAAAGGCCGCCTGATAGTGTTCCCCCCTCTGGCTTTGGAGATAGCTCAGCCCTGCTTGCCCCCCGCCGAGATCCCAGTCGAGCCCGAGCCATTGCAAATCGTCGAGCAGCTGCCGGGTATATGCGGGGCGGCAGCGGTCGGGGTCCAAGTCTTCGATGCGCAAGAGGACTTCACCGCCCAGACTGCGCGCATCCAGCCAACTGAGCAGTGCCGTAAACAGGTTTCCCAAATGCATCCGCCCGCTGGGCGTGGGCGCAAAACGCCCTCGTATCGGCTCTTGCATAATCGTCTCCCATGCTCTCTTTTCTTTCCGCCCGCTCTGTGCTATACTACGCTTGAACACAAAGGAAAGAGGGATATTAGATATGTCTATTGAACGCGTCAGAGCTTATTTCGCGCAGTTTGGCTTGGAAGAGCGCATCCTGGAGTTTGAGAGTTCCAGCGCCACGGTAGAGCTTGCGGCGGCGGCCGTCGGCTGCGAGCCGGCACGCATCGCCAAGTCGCTCTCCTTTCTCGTTGGCGACCAGCCCGTCATGGTCGTCGCCGCGGGGGATGCGAAGATCGACAACCCGAAATACAAGGCGCAGTTTCTCACGAAAGCCAAAATGCTCCCCGCGGAAGAGGCGAAGGCGCGGATCGGCCATGATGTCGGCGGCATCTGCCCCTTTGCCATCCAAGACGGCGTGCAGGTGTATCTTGACATCTCGCTGCGCCGCTTTGAGACGGTTTATCCCGCTGCCGGCAGCGCAAGCAGTGCCGTTGCGCTCAGCTGCGAAGAGCTTGCGCGCTGTGCGCAGGGTGTACAGGGCTGGGCAGACCTCTGCAAAGGCTGGGAGAGAGAGGGGTAGCGCCCCGCGCCTCCTCCGGCAAGGCTTCAAAATGGGTAGTAACACAGCCCCGCTTGCGCTGTGTTACTACCCATCTTTTATGGAGTGATGCTTCTATCCTGCGCCTCATCCCCGCGCTGCAGGGCGGCGATTCCGGCCTTTGCAGCCAGCTGCTCCGCCTCTTTCTTGCTCTTTCCCTCGCCCCTGCCAATGGGGCTTTCGTTCAGGAGCACTTCCATTAAAAAATGCTTGGCGTGATCCGGCCCGCTCTCCCCCACCAGGCGGTAGGAAAGGGTTTTTCCGCTCTCACGCTGCACCAGCTCCTGCAGCAGGGTTTTGTGGTCGTTTTGCAGACTCTCCCGCACCGCCCGCCGTTCAAGAATGCGCGTTTGAATCAGTTTTTTTGCCGGGTCTATGCCGCCGTCGAGATAGACCGCGGCCAGCATCGCTTCCACCGCATCCGCCAGAATCGAGGGGCGCGCGCGGCCACCGCCGGCCAGCTCCCCCTTGCCCAGGCGGAGGTAGTCCCCAAGGTCAAGCTCCTTTGCCACCTCCACAAGGCTGCTCTCACAGACCAGCGCCGCGCGCATTCTCGTGAGGTCTCCTTCCGGGAGGTTTGGCCGCATTTGATAGAGATGGTCTGCAACGACAAAGCCCAGAATGGAGTCACCCAGAAACTCCAGGCGCTCGTTGCTTGTCACGTCGCTCTTGCGGTGTTCATTGGCATAGGAACTGTGCGTGAGGGCGTGTTCCAGCAGCTGCACGGAGCGAAAGCTGTAATTGATCTTCTCTTCCAAGCGCTTCACACGCACCCGCTCCTTTCCGCCCGTCCGCCTGCACGCGCACCCAATGGGCCGCGGCGATGCTCAGATGTCCAGCTTTTGCTGAATATACTGGAGCAGGTCGCCCACGGTGAATATTTTCGCGAGATCTTCCTCGCCCATCTCTTCCAGGTCAAACTCCTCTTCCATCGCCATGGTCAGCTCCACAAAATCCAAGGAGTCCACACCCAGGTCATCTTGGAAGTTGGTCTCCAGCGTGATGCTCTCCTGTTCAATGCCCAGTTGATCGGCAATGAGCGTCTTGAGTCTTGTCAGTACCATTCTGCTCTCCTCCGCTTTCAAAAAAGTCTTTTGATTCTGCGGGATGGCGCGCTTCCAAAAGGGGGAGCGCCGCTCAAACGGGCGGCCCGCCTCTTGCCTACAGCGCCCTGTCCGCGCATTCTATCTCATCCGTCTGTGACGGTCGTGGATTCGTTTGACCGCGTTCCTGCCGCCCCTGATTTTGCAGGGCGCCTGCGTATCGTCCGATTCTCTTGAGGTTCTCATGCCCGAGCGCGGCAGCCCCTCCGCCGCAACCCCTTGCAGGGGCATTGACCCTATCACATAATAGAAAGCTTTTTCTCGGATGTCAATAGCCTTTCCCGCAAAAGCGCAGTTTTATCTTGGATTCCCAAAGGGCTCCGCTTCCTCCAGACGCATGTATCCTACATTTGCACTGATATCGGCGATGACATTCGAGCTCACGACGCTCATGGCCTGGCCGATGGCATTGCGGATTGCATAGGCATTGGAGGAGCCATGGGCCTTTAAGACAGGCTTTGAGATGCCAAGGAGCATCGTGCCGCCAATTTCATTGGGATCGAGCATCTTTTTCATCTGGCGGATCTCTTCGGAGAGGAGCGCCGCCCCGATCTTCGTTTTCGTGTTTTTGGTGAAGCCCTTCCGCAGCAGGCCGGCAATGTAGAGCGCCGTCCCCTCATAGCTTTTCAGCAGGATGTTGCCTGAAAAACCGTCCGCCACGATCACATCCACGCCGCCGAGGATCGCTTCTTTCGCCTCGATGTTGCCATAAAAGCGAATGCGCCCCTGATTGTGCGCCTCTTCGAGCAGACGATGTGTCTCCAGCTGAAGCTGCGTCCCCTTCGTCGCCTCCGCCCCAATGTTCAAGAGCCCGACCTTCGGGCTCTTATGGTCGAGCACCTTTTGCGCGTAGTAGGAGCCCATAAAGGCATACTGCAGCAGGTATTCCGGCGTGCACTCCGCCGTTGCGCCGCAGTCGATGAGCACCGCGCCGCCGCCCGCCGTCGGGATCACCGGCGCGAGCGCCGCCCTGCGAATGCCGCGCACGCGCTTGATCACAAGCGTCGCCGCGGCAAGGAGCGCGCCCGTGCTCCCTGCGGAGACAAAGGCGTCCCCCTTTCCCTCCTTGAGCATGTTCAGGCCGATCGCCATGGAGGAGTTCTTTTTCTCGCGGATCACGTTGGCAGGGTGGTCATCCACCTGCACCACCTCTTCCGCGTGGACAATCTCCACTCCCGGCGGCACCTCTGTGATGCCCATTTTCTCCAGGCAGGAGAGGATCTGCTCTGCCCTTCCCACCAAAATCACGTTGGCACCCAATTCTTCCGCCGCGCGCAGCGCGGCTTCCACCGGCGCTTCGGGCGCAAAATCCCCGCCCATCGCGTCTACGATGATTTTCATTCCTTCTGCCTCCCTCTTGTTCAGGGTATTGTCTCTCTGGTTCTCTGCAAACTGCTTGTCCATATCCCTGCGCCCTGGCCAGTGCGCACAGCTCTCAAGCTTCGCGCACTGGCGATCCCTCTTCATGGGCCGCTTGCAGCAGCTGCTCCAGCCGCTCCAGTCCCCGGGCGGAGAGCAGCGCGTTCTTATTTCGCTTGCCCTTGACGCGATAGCCCAGCGGCGGCATAATGCCGAAATTGATATTCATCGGCTGAAAATTTGCAACTGACGGCTCACTGATGTAGAGCGCCAGAGCGCCGATCGCCGTCTCCCTTGGAAAATCCAGCGGGGGCTTGCCCTGCAAGCGCCGCGCCAGCTCCAAGCCCACAAGGCAGCCCGAGGCGGTGGACTCCACATAGCCCTCCACGCCGGTGATCTGCCCGGCAAAGGAGATCCTCTCCTCAGCCTTGAGCCGATAGTATCGGTCGAGCAGCTTGGGCGCGTTGAGGTAGGTGTTGCGGTGCATTACCCCGTAGCGCACGAACTGCGCCCGCTCGAGCGCCGGAATCATGGAAAAAACCCGTTTCTGCTCCGGAAACTTCAAGTGCGTCTGAAAACCCACCAGATTATAGAGGTCGCCCTTCGCGTTGTCACGCCGCAACTGCACCACCGCGTGGGGTTCACGCCCCGTTTTTGGATCCGGCAGGCCGCGCGGCTTGAGCGCCCCATAGCAGAGCGCCTCTCTGCCCCTTCGCGCGAGCACTTCCACGGGCACACAGCCTTCAAACACGGCGCGGTCTTCAAAGCCTTTCAGCTCCGCCTCCTCCGCGCTGCAGAGCGCCTCCCAAAAGGCCAGATACTCCGCCTCCTCCATGGGGCAGTTGATATAGTCCGGCGTTCCCTTGTCATAGCGCGAGGCGAGATAGGCCCGCTCCATGTCAATGCTCTCCGCCGTCACCAGCGGGGCCGCCGCGTCAAAGAAATGCAGGTAGCCCTCCCCGGGAAAGCGCGTTGCAATCTCCCGCGCCAAGGCGTCGGAGGTCAGGGGGCCGCTTGCAATCACAACTTCGCCCTCGGGCGGGATGTGCTCTGCCTCACCCTCCTCCACCCGGATGCGCGGGTGCGCCCGGATGCGCGCGGTGACCAGCGCCGAAAAGGCTTCCCGATCGACCGCGAGCGCGCCGCCGGCCGGCACCCTCGTCTCGTCGGCTGCGCGGAGAATCAGGCTCTTGAGGCGGCGCAGCTCCTCCTTGAGCAGCCCCACCGCATTCTCCAGCTGATCCGAGCGCAGGGAGTTGGAGCAGACCAGCTCCGCAAAGTTCCCCGAATGGTGCGCGGGGGTCATCGTTTTGGGCTTCATCTCCCGCAGCAGCACGGGGATCCCCGCCTCAGCCAGCTGCCAGGCGGCTTCACAGCCGGCAAGACCCGCGCCGATCACTGTGACGGCCTGCATCATGCCTCACCCTCGGGGCGGTCCTCCGCTTCCTTGCTCTTCTTGGGATCGCTCTTCTTTTTCGCGGCCGGTTTTTTCGCGGCGGGCTTCTTCACAGCTGCGGGTTTTGAAGCTGTCTTTTTTGCCGCAGGTTTCTTCGCTGCGCTCTTTTTTGCAGCGCCTGCTTTCTCCGCGGGGGCATCGTCCGCCGCCGCTTCCCCTTCCGCCGTGGTTTTCTCCGTTTTTTTCTTATATCCGCCGCGCTGATCTTCCGGGAGGAAGGCCTCGCAGTCCGGATTGATACAAAATGGTTTCTTGGCGCCCCTGCCTGATTTCTTAAACATCGTCTGCCCGCAGAGCGCGCAGGGGTCCTTGACCGGCACGTCCCAAGTCATAAAGTCGCAGCTGCGGCCGAGCTTGTCGCCGTTAAACTCGCAGCCATAGTAGACATATCCGTTGCGGGAGGTTTTCTTCAAGATGCGGCCGCCGCAGCGGGGACATTTCCCCGGCATTTCCACCACCAGCGGTTTGGTAAAGCTGCAGTCCGGAAAACCGGGGCAGGCGAGAAAGCGGCCAAAGCGCCCAAGCTTTACGACCATTTGCTTGCCGCAGAGGTCACAGAGCTCGTCGGAGAGCTCGTCGGGCACTTTAATGCGCTCCCCGTCGAGCGCCTCTTCCGCCGCGGCAAGCTCTGCGGAAAATCCGTCATAGAACTCTTGCAGAATCTTCTTCCAGTCCTCCTCCCCGCGCTCGACGTAATCGAGCCGCTCCTCCAGACGCGCGGTGAAGGCATAGTCCACAATGTCCTGAAAGCGCTCCTTCATCAGATCCGTCACTACCTCGCCCAAGGGCGTGGTCTGCAGATATTTTCCATTCTTAACCACGTAGAAGCGATCCATAATGGTGGAGATCGTCGGCGCATAGGTGGAGGGCCGCCCGATCCCCTTCTCCTCCAGCGCGCGGATGAGCGTCGCCTCCGTGTAGCGCGTAGGCGGCTGGGTGAAGTTCTGGGCGGGCTTCGTCTCCGCGCAGCGCAGCGGCTCCCCCTCTTCCAAGTCCGGCAGGGGGGACTGCACTTCGTTGTTCTCCTCGTCCTTGCCCTCTTCATAGACCGCAAGGAAGCCGGAAAACTTCACCTCAGAGCGGCTGGCGCGGAAGGTGTAGCCCGCGCTGCTCACCTGAATGCTCACGCTGTCATAGACCGCGGAGGACATTTGGCTGGCCACAAAGCGCCCCCAGATGAGTCTGTACAGGCGGAACTGATCCGCCGTGAGGTCTTTTTGCAGGCTCTCCGGCGTCAGCTTCACGTCGGAGGGGCGGATGGCCTCATGCGCGTCCTGCGCGCCCGCACGGCTCTTGTATACGCGGGGCTTTTCCGGGTAGTAGGCCGCCCCGTAGCGCCCGGTGATGAAGCGCTTGGCCTCCGCCATCGCCTCGTCGGAAATGCGCAGTGAGTCGGTTCTCATATAGGTGATCAGGCCAACGGTGCCCTCATCTTGAATGTCCACACCCTCGTAGAGCTGCTGGGCGATGGACATGGCACGCCTTGGCGTCATATTCAGCTTGCGGGAGGCCTCCTGCTGGAGGGAGCTGGTGATGAAGGGCGGGGCGGGCGCGCGGTTTTTATCCTGCCGCTTGATGCCCGTCACGGTGAAGGGTGCCTCGGCAATGGCCGCGAGAACCTCATCCACCTGCTCCTTATTGTTCAGCTCCATCTTCTTCTCCCGGCCGTAAAACTGGGTCTTAAACTGGCCGAGCTTTGGCAGCACACGGTCGAGCAGCAGCTCCAGCGTCCAGTACTCCTCCGGTACAAAGTCGCGGATCTCCCCCTCCCGCTCTGCCACAAGCCTGGTCGCAACCGACTGCACGCGCCCGGCAGAGAGCCCCCTGCGTATCTTCTTCCAGAGCAGCGGGGAGAGCTGATAGCCCACAATGCGGTCGAGAATGCGCCGCGCCTGCTGGGCATCGACCCGGTTCTGGTCGATCTCCCGCGGGGCGGCAATGCTCTCTGTGACCACGCGCTTTGTAATCTCATTGAATGTCACGCGGCTTGCCTTGTGTTCCGGAAGCTCCAAGAGCTCCTTGAGGTGCCAGGAGATGGCTTCCCCCTCTCGGTCCGGGTCCGTTGCAAGATAGACCATCTGGCTGGCATCCGCCGCCTTTCGCAGCTCCTCAATGGTCTCTTCTTTGCCTTTAATCGGCTGATAGTCCGGGGTGAAACCCTGTTCAAAATCCACACCGATCTTGCTCTTCGGCAAGTCGCGCACATGCCCCATGGACGCCTTGACCTGATAGTCCGGCCCGAGATATTTTCCGATCGTTTTTGCTTTCGCCGGTGATTCTACGATCACCAGATTTTTTTTAGCCACGCAATATTCCTCCGAATAGTAGTCTTAACATTTCACTTCTTAGAACAAGGACTCCTCAGCCCCCTCCCGGTACCCCAGCAGGAGAACCGGGGTATGGAAACGCTTCCCGGCGGATTCGAGCACCAGCGCCCGCACTTGCAGCATCGTCAGCGCCGAGAGCACCCGCCGCGCCGGGATTTCGCTTTTCTCGATCAGCTCATCCGCCGTGCAGCGCAGGCCCCCCTGCAGCGCATGGAGCAGCTTGAGTTCATCGTCCGTCAGCCCCTGCGTGCCCTGCCGCAAGTCCAGAACAGTTTCTGCCGGCGGCGGAGTCTCCTCCCCCTTTGGCACGGCCTGCGCGGGCTTTGGGGCGCGCGGGAGGTCGCGCACTTGCACCGGCGCTCTCTCTTGAATTTTATGTGGGTAGCTATGCCGATACTCCTCCAAGATGTCCCAGGAATCCAGGATCAGTTTCGCCTCCCCGCGCTGGATCAGGCGGTTGGGCCCGCGGCTCATGCGCGCATCCCAAGCGCCGGGGATTGCAAAGACATCGCGATTTTGCTCAAGGGCCAGGCGCGCCGTGATGAGCGAACCGCTCCGCTCCTCCCCCTCCACCACCACGGTGCCAAGCGCAAGCCCGCTGATGATGCGGTTGCGCCGGGGGAAATGGTGTCCATCGGGCGTGGTGCCGGGCGGGTATTCGCTCAGCAGCGCACCCATCACCGGAATGTCCCCATAGAGGCTCTCGCTGCTGCGCGGATAGACGACATCGATGCCGTTTCCAAGCACAGAGACCACCCGTCCGCCGCCACTAAGGGCGCCCTTGAGGGAGGCGCTGTCAATCCCCTGGGCAATGCCGCTGACGATCAGAGCACCCTGCCGCGCCAAATCCATGCCGAGCTTTCGCGCCGACATCTCTCCATAGGGGCTTGCGTTTCTTGCCCCCACCATGGCGATAGCCAGCTCGTCATCAATCTGCGGGAGTTGCCCCTTTACATAGAGCAGGCAGGGCGGCTGTTCAATCTGCCGCAGCCGCTCGGGGTATTCCGTATCCGCGTAGGTGAGGATGCGCAGGCGCAGCGCCTGGCATTTCTGCAAGATCTCCTCCGCCTCCAGCAGGGATTTATCCAGCAGCCGGGCGCGCACTTCCGGCGAAATCGGCAGGGCCGCATAGCGCGCTTCCTCCGCCGCATAGGCAAGCTCCGGCGCTCCAAAATGCTCCAGGAGGAAGGCGCTCTGTCTGCCCGCAGGGTCGAGCTGGGAGAGCCAGACCCAATATTTTAACGCACTCACCGCGCCCCACCTCGCTTCATCTCCCAAAGTACGATGGAGGCCGCCACCGCCGCGTTTAAGGATTCGCAGCGCGCTTCCATCGGAATGTGCAGTGTCCCTTCGCTCGCCCGCAGCGCTTGGGCAGACACGCCGCGGCTCTCGCTGCCGATGAGCACCGCCGCGCGGGAGAGGTCAAGGGTTGAAATCTCCGCGGCGTCCGCCGTGAGCGCCGTGGCCAGTAGCGGAATCTCCGCCTGCCGGAGCCCCGCAAGCGCCTCTTCCAGACGCAGCTCCCAAAGAGGCAGGCGGAAGCAGGCGCCCATGCTCGCCCGAATCGCCTTTCCGCCCCAGGGGTCGGCGCAGCCGGGCAGCAGGATTAAGCCGTCCGCGCCAAAGGCATCCGCCGTGCGCCAGATGGTTCCGAGGTTTCCCGGGTCCTGCAGGGCATCGAGCAGCAGATAGCGCGCGCCGGAAAAGACAGGCGGGTCCTGCACAGGGGGGATGCGGCAGGTGAAGAGCAGGCCCTGCGGCGTCTCCGTGTCTGAGAGGTAGGAGAGCAGCTCCCCCGGCACGCGGATGCGGCGCAGCCCCTCCGGCAGCTGCTCCGGCAGCGCGCACGCTTCCTGATAAAAGAGCAGCTGCAGGCGGGCGCCCCATTTGAGCGCCTCTTCCAAGAGCTTTGGCCCTTCGCAGACCATCTCCGCAGAGGCTCTCCGATATGCTTTGTCTCGTTGGAGCCGCCTCACATGGCTTACATGGGCGTTGCTCCGGCTGGTAATGATCTCCATAGGCTTCCTTTTTATCCAAATTGAAAAGTAGATGCACGCACAACAGCATACCGACAGCAGCTGCCGGTATGCTGTTGCCCATCATTCAATGGGTTTCATGGTCGGGAAGAGAATCACATCGCGGATGGAACTGCTTCCCGTGAGCAGCATCACACAGCGGTCAATGCCAATGCCAAGCCCGCCGGTGGGGGGCAGGCCGTATTCCAGCGCCGTGATGTAGTCCTCGTCCATCATGCCGGCTTCCTCATCGCCCCGCTCACGCATCTCCACCTGCTTTTGAAAGCGCTGCTTCTGGTCAATGGGGTCGTTGAGTTCGGAGAAGGCATTGCCCATCTCCGCGCGGCAGATGAAGAGCTCAAAGCGCTCCGTTAGGCGCGGGTCAGTGGGAGAGCGCTTTGCCAGGGGGGAAACATCCACAGGGTGCATGGTAATGAAGGTGGGCTGCACCAGCCGCTCCTCCACCTTCTGGTCAAAGCACTCAAAGAGGGCATGTCCCCAGGTCGGCTCTACGCCGTCCATCGAAACGCCCTTGGCTTTTGCCGCAGCCACAGCCTCTTCATCGCTGTGTATGCTCATAAAGTCGATCGAGAGGTGTTCCTTCACCGCATCCGCCATGCTCAGCCGCGGCCAGCCGGGCTTCAGGGAGATCTCCTCCCCCTGCCACTCCACATCGTAGCCGCCGAGAAGCTCCAGCGCAGCGCCGGAGAGCAGCTCCTCAAAGAGATCCATCATATCATGGAAGTCGGCATAGGCCTCATAGAGCTCCACCGTTGTAAACTCCGGGTTGTGCTTGGTGTCCATCCCCTCGTTTCGGAAAATGCGGCCGATCTCGTAGACCCGATCCAGGCCGCCGACCACAAGGCGCTTGAGGTGCAGCTCCGTTGCAATGCGCAGATACATATTCAGGTTGAGCGTGTTGTGGTGGGTCACAAAGGGTCTCGCCGTCGCGCCGCCGGAGATCGTGCCGAGCACCGGGGTTTCCACCTCCATATAGCCGCGCGCATCCAAAAAGTTGCGCAGGTAGCGGATAAAGCGGGAGCGGATCTCAAAGGTGCGGCGCACCTCCGGATTCATGATCAGATCCACATAGCGCTGGCGATAGCGCAGCTCCACATCGGTCAGGCCATGAAATTTTTCCGGCAGCGGCAGGAGGGACTTGGAGAGCAGCGTCACCTCCTGCGCCTGGATGGAGATCTCCCCGCGCTTGGTGCGAAAGACCAGCCCCTCCACGCCCACAATGTCGCCAATGTCGTATTTTTTGAAGGCGGAGAAGGCCGCTTCTCCCAGCTCGTCAATGCGGACATAGAGCTGAATGCGTCCCTTTTTGTCCTGCAAATCGCAGAAGCTGACTTTGCCCATGCCCCGCTTGGACATCAGGCGGCCCGCCACGCGCACCCTTTGCTGCTCCATCTCTTCAAACTGAGCGTGAATATCGGCACTAAAAGCGTTTGCCTTATAGTTGGTGATCGCAAAGGGATCCTCCCCCGCCGTTTGCAGCGCCGCAAGCTTGTCCCTGCGAATTTGGAGAAGCTCACTCAGGTTCTCTTCGCCGGAGGCTTGTACTTCATTCATCTGTTCCGCCATACACTTCGACTCCTTCATCTCGGGCCCCCCTGAACGGCTCTGTTCAAAGGGAAACACCCGTATCTCTCCCATTGCCATAGGGGGAAGCACGCTTCCCCCTACCCTGCCCGATCTGCCTTTTCCTGCGCGCAGGGTTTGCCCTTCGTTTCCCTCCGCTTGTTCAGGCTGCGCAAGCGCCGCAGATTCTAGCGCTGAATCTCCAGAACCTGGTAGTGGATGTTGCCGACGGGCGCCTCCACCACGACGTTGTCTCCCTCGCGTTTCCCGAGCAGAGAGCGCCCAAAGGGGGACTCTTCAGAGATGCGCCCGCTCATGGGGTCTGCCTCTTGAGAGCCGACAATCTGATAGCTCTCCTTCTCTTGAAACTCCGTATCCAGGACCAGAACCCGGCTCCCCAGTTGAATGGTATCCAGATCAATCGTGTCCTCTTCTGAAATCACGATGCAGTTACCCAGTATGTTCTCAATCTCTGCAATTCTGGAATAGAGTCTGCCCTGCTCATTCTTCGCCTCATCATATTCACTGTTTTCCGACAAGTCGCCAAACGAGCGCGCTTCCTTGATCAGATCGGCCACCTCACGCTCTCTCACCGTTTTGAGATAATTGAGTTCCTCCTTGAGTTCCTCAAAGCGCTCCGCGCTCAGCTTATATTCCTTTGCCATTGCTAACACCTTTCTCATCTTACAATAGATCCCGCCCCGGCAGTGGGTGCATCCGGCTGCCGGCGGGTTTTTATTCTATGCCCAGCATATTCAAGATTAAATGGAATCATACCGCAGTGTTCCGAAGATCTTGCGGCGATGGTTTCTTAGAATTTTATCACAAGCGCGCGCGTCCCTCAATCTCTGCGAGGCGGAGGCGGCGCTTGAATTCTTTAATTAAATGTGTAGTATGCACGTTTACATGTTTAAGTATTATATTTACTTTATTTCCTTCTGTCAAGGGTCATGCCTCGGAATGGGCGGCAAGAGCCGCCAAACTGCGCCAAAGGGCTTCAGGATTCCGCCTCCGCCAGCAGCAGCGCGAGCGCCGCTTGGATCTGCCGGTCTGCTTCATGGGAGAGCTCCCCGCGAAGCAGCGCCGTATACTCCTCATCGCTCAGAAGCACCGGCGGTTCGGGTGAGAGCCCCGTCCCCGCGAGGGAGACACCGGCGGCCGTCGTATAGTGCGAGGTGGAAATGCCCAGGGCGCTGCCATTGCGCAGGTCAAAGAGCTGCTGCGCGTAACCCTTGCCGCTGGTCGGCTCGCCGATGATTGCAGAGCCTGCGCTCTCCGCGAGCTGCGCCGCCAAAAACTCTGCCGCGCTGTAGCTCTCGCTGTTGACGAGCACCACCAGGGGCAGGTCGACACAGGAGGCATCTGAGCGGTAGAGCGTCTCTTTCCCGCCGAGGTCATGGCTGCGGAAAATCACACCCTCGGGCAAGAGATAGTCGAGAATTTTTGCCAGCTCCGTCACATAACCGCCGGGGTTATTGCGTGCGTCAATCACCAGCGCTGCGGCACCGGCGTCCTCAAGCGCCTTGGCTGCGCCGATAAAGGCGTCCGCGCTGCCGCTATAGAAGTTTTGCAGGCGAATCAAGCCCGCCTGCCTGCCGTCCGCCAGAGTGAGACTCTCATATTCCACAGGGTTGGAGTAGATCTCCCGCCGGGTGAGCTCCAGTTCGCGCTCCGCCCCGTGCTCATCCCGCAGCGTGAGTGAGAGCATGCTGCCGGCCGCGCCGCTGATGGACTCCATCCGCTTCTGCCAGCTCTCCTCATCGACCCTCTGCCCGTTGACCGCCACAATGGCCTCCTGCGCCAATATGCCCGCCTCCTCGGCGGGGCTCCCCTCCTGCACGGAGAGGATATGGATCGCGTCATGCAGTTCCGTGGAGATGGTCACGCCGATGCCCACGTAAGAGTTGCTCCTGCTCGCGAGCACCTGCTGATACTCCCCCGCGCTCAAGTAGTAGGACCAGCGGTCATCAAGAGAATCCACCATGGTGCGCAGGGCATCCTCCGTCACCTCGTCCCAGTCATACTCTCCCACAAAGCTTGTGCGGATCACCGTCATCGCCTGAATGATACTCAGCCCGTTTTCCCCGATGCGCCCCACCAGCAGCCCGATGGTAATCGCGCCGCCAAGGACAAAGGCCAGAGAGGCCGTGAGAAAAAACATGGGCAGGCTGACCCTGCGCCGGCGCTTTTGCCTGCAGACCACCTCTTCATAGGGTTCTTGTTTCATGCGCACGCCTCCATTTCAGCATTGCTTTGCCATCTCTGCCCGCTTCAATAGAGCAGCATGGAACCAAGGAGTGAGACCGTCAGCGCAAACACCAGAAGCAGCGCAATTGCAGCGGCGAATATCTTTTTCCAGTCTTTTGGATTCCGCGTTTGCTTTGCCATCTCTTCCACCTGCCTTTCCTCTTGTTCAAGAAAGGAGCGGCAGCTCTTTGTCTGCCGCGCCATGTCTGATAAAAATGTGACTGTATCCGCGCCCGCGGGGGCTCTACACACGCAAAAACTTTCGAATGGCCATGGAGGAGCCGACTGCGCCGATCAAGAACCCAACCGTAAAGAAGGAGAGGAAGATGATCTTTGCGATGTCCAGGAAGGGCATGATGTCGACAAAGGAGAGGTTGCCCACATTGCCGATGGCCGTGTGTAAAATACCGTAGACTCCCCATTGAATGCCAAAGGCAATGAGCGTGCCAAAGACGCCGATGATGATGCCCTCAAACATAAAGGGCCAGCGGATGAACCAGTCCGTCGCGCCGCACATCTTCATAATCGCAATCTCTTCGCGCCGGGTAAAGGTCGTAATGCGCACGGTATTGGCGATGATGAACAGCGAGATCACCACCAAGAGCACAGTCAATACAATGGCCAGAACGCTTGCAATATTCCGGATCATTACAAAGCCTTCGGCAATTTCAAGCTCCTCTTTCGTGTCCGCAATCCCGTCCACCATGCGCAGCTCTGTCACGGTTTCCTTCATCAGATTGATGTCTTCCAGGTGAATGCGAAAACGGTGGCGGAAGGTGTCCTCGGGCACATCGGCATACATCGACTGATCCGGGTTTTTTTCCACGAAGGCCTGTCTAGCCTCTGCCCTTGTGACAAAGCTGACCTCTGTCACATTCGGGACCGCCTCCACCTTGCTCTGCAGGGCACGCGCCGCCGGCTCATCGAGTGTCTCGTCGATATAGGCGAGCACCACATTGTCGTCTTCGAGCTTCTCAAGCATCGCATTGATGTTGAGCGCCACCAGGGAAAAGGATCCCATGATCAGAAGGCAGACCACGATCATACAGGTGGAGGCGAAGGACATGAGCCCGTGAGAGAAGACGCTGCGAAAGCCCTCTTTAAAATGATAAAACATCTGATTAACGCCCATTGTTGTAATACCCACCTGCCCCGTCGCTGATGATTTTTCCTTCTTCGATGGCGATCACCCGCTTGTCAAAGCGGTCGACCAGTTCCCGCGCGTGCGTCACCACCAGCAGGGTGGTTCCCAAGCGGTTGATCTCCTGCAAGAGCTTCATAATTTCCAGAGAGCGCCGCGGGTCAAGGTTGCCCGTCGGCTCGTCTGCAATGATGACGCTCGGGTTGTTGATCAGCGCCCTTGCAATCGCAACGCGCTGCTGTTCACCGCCCGAGAGCTGATCGGGAAACTGATCCTCTTTTTCCGAGAGCCCCACCAGATTGAGCACATAGGGCACGCGGCGGCGGATGGCATTGGGAGAGGCTCCCACCACCCGCATGGGAAGCACCAAGTTGTCATATACGTTTTTGTCCTTGATCAGACGGAAGTCCTGAAAGACCACGCCGAGCGTGCGGCGCATCCCCGGCAGCTGCCTCTGGCTGATGTCGAGCATGTTGTAGCCGTTGACCATCAGCTTCCCCTGGGTCACGGGCTCTTCCCCCGTGATGAGTTTGATGATTGTCGACTTGCCTGAGCCGGAGGGGCCCACCAGGAAGGCAAAATCCCCATCGCGGATCGTCATGCTCACACCGTGGAGGGCTTCAATTCCGTTTGAATACTGTTTGTGGACATCTGTTAGTTTAATCAAATTGATTCTCCTATCCCGTCAACCGCTCCCTGCCTGCGTCCCCTTCAGGACTCGATCCCGCGGGAAACCAGATACTTTTTCACCATCAGCGCGACGCGGAAGGTGATGGCATCGTCAAATTCCCGAAGATCCAAGCCCGTCAGCTTTTTGATCTTCTCCAAGCGATAGACCAGCGTATTTCGGTGGACAAAGAGTTTTCGTGCCGTTTCAGAAACATTTAGGTTATTTTCAAAAAATTTATTAATCGTAAAGAGCGTCTCCTGATCCAGCGAATCGATGGGATTTTTTTTGAACACCTCTTGCAAAAACATCCCGCAGAGGGTGGTCGGCAACTGGTAGATCAGGCGGCCAATGCCCAGGTTTTCATAGTTGATGATCGTCTTTTCCGTGTCAAACACGCGGCCCACCTCAATGGCAACCCCCGCCTCCTTATAGGATTTGGCAAGGTCACGAATGTGCGGCACCACTGTGCCGATTCCGATGGTCGCGCGGATTTTCAGCTGCTGCAAGAGCGCGTCTTCCATGGTCTTTGCGATCTTATAGAGCTCTTTTCCGTCGCTGTTCTCGGGGAGCAGCTTGATCACGGCAATATCCGACTCGTTGATGGAGATCACAAAGTCGGTCTGCCCGTCCTGCAGCATGGACTGGATCACGTCAATGGCGGCAAGGTCTGCCGTGCCCACCTGGCGCAGCAGAAAGACCACGCGCGGCGCCTCGGAGAGAAAGTGCAGCTCCTTCGCCCTGGCGTAGATGTCGCCCAAGAGGATGTTATCGGAAATGATGCTCTTGACAAAGGCCTTCTTGTCATGCTTTTCTTCATAATACGCTTTTGCGCTGTTGAGCGCAACGGTCACAAGCGAGCAAATGAGCTTTGCCTGCTCATCCGTGCCCTGAACGAAGGCTGCGTAGTCAAAATGTGTGTTGCGATTGGTCAGAGGCTTGAAGGTCTTCTCCCCGTAGAGGAGCACACCGCCTTCATTCATGCTCAGGGCCGCCGGCACACCTTCCCACCGTTCCCCGATCCATGTCAGTTGATTGCAGGAGATCACCGCCCCCTGTTCGTCAATCACGCCGATGGCACGATTGGTGCTCTCCTTCATTTGAAGCACTATGCTTTGAAATATCCTGCTGGACATGCCTCTTCCTCCCGTCTCTCTGACTGTTGCTATCGCTGATTCTCCCCCGCATGCGCGCCAGCGCCGCCCCTTGGGCGGACAGGGCGGAGCCGTGTCCACTCCCGCCGCAGCGCCAAGGAGGCACAGGGCAGGGCTGCTGAGCGCGTGATGCAGGCTCAGTTCCGGCTTGATTGACTCTGGTCATCGGATCGCACTTCTCTCTCAAAAGCACGCAGCAATAAGTTATTATAGCTTTTTATCGCGTCGAATGCAAGTCTTGCCGTATTTTAATTTGTGGAAAACGCCGAACTTCCATCCGCTTTCCCCAAAGAACGCAGCAGTATCAGCTCTTTTTCCGTCAATTCTCTCCACATTCCCTCCTCCAAAGAGGGGTCTAGTTCCAGCGGCCCGATCGAAATCCGCTGCAAATGCAGAACAGGCTTTCCCCGCGCGGCGAGCATGCGCTTGACCTGATGGTACTTTCCCTCCTCCAGTGTCACGGCGCAGCGCCCCTCCCCCGGGAGGATCTCGAGGCTTGCCGGCAGGCAGCGCGTCTGGTCCCGCAGCAGCATTCCCGCCCGAAAGGCCGCCACATCCCCCTCATCCAACACGCCCTGCACCCGGGCGAGATAGCGTTTGGGGACGCGGGCACGCGGGGAGAGGATTCGATGCGCCAGCACGCCGTCGTTGGTGAGCAGCAAAAGGCCCACCGTGTCCTTGTCCAAGCGGCCGGCGGGAAAGAGGCCGGCCTTTCGCAGGTATTCCGGCAGGCAATCCAAGACCGTCGGCGCTTTTGCATCCACGGTGGCAGAGAGCAGGCCTTGGGGCTTGTTCATCATCAGATAGTGCAGCGCTCTGAGGGAGAGCGCTGCCCCATCGACCGTGATGCATGCCGTATCCGGCAGCTTCTTTGCCTCATCGCGCAGCACTTCTCCCTCCAACTGCACCTTTCCTGCTTTGATCAGGGCTTTTGCCTCCCGCCGCGACCAGCGGCCTGTCCTCGCGAGCAGTTTGTCGAGCCGTTCCATCTTCTCCCCCTCCATTCGTCCAGCTGCCGGGCCGCCGCACAGGCGCATCCCTTCCAATTGTAGCCAGGGAGCATTGCATCCTCTTTATTCCGTGTACACACAGAAGTGAAGCTCATAGATACGCTCCTATATTGTATCATATTTTCCAAGCGCTTGACATAGAGATATAGCAATCATCTCCCGTCCGCTTGGAGGTCTCCGACCAAGCGCAAGGCCGGCGAGAAAGGAGCCTGTTTATGATCATATACGCTGCTAAACTACACAAAAAGCGCATTTTCCTTGGTCTTTTCGCTTTCCTTCTGCTCTGTGGAGCCTTCGCTGTGTATGCCGGAAGCCATAATTTTTGGGCTTCACAGAGCGTCTCTGCTACCGTCTCCACGCAAAGAGTGAAGAACAACGAAGCCCGCATCGCCTATCTGGAGGATCTCGGCTGGAGCGTCACGCCCACTGCGGTCGCGGTGGAAGAGCTGCGTATTCCCACAAGTTTCGATGATCTGGGGGAATACATGGCCATTCAGGCAGATCAGGGCTTCCAACTGGGCGACTATGCGGGCAAGAAGGTCAAACGCTACACCTACGGCATTGAGAACTATCCGGATGCCTCGCAAAACATCATGGCCAGCATCCTTGTCTACAAGAACAAGGTCATTGGCGGTGAAATTTTCTCCGCAGACAGCGGTCAAATTCTCCACGGGCTTACGCTGCCTTAAGACACCGGCGCGCAGGCGCCGCCAAACGCCACGCCTTGCTCTCACCTTCCGCGCTCGTTTGGCAGCTGGTGCGCGAGACAAAACACTCCTTGATTCTCTCGAAACAAGGAGTGTTTTTCGTATTTTCTTATGTTAGGCAGCAGGTCTCCGCAGCAGCGCGGGCGACAGCTTGCACTTCCCCGGAGGGACGATCACTCCGTGATGTCGATGACAACGCCGGAACCAACGGTGCGGCCGCCTTCGCGGATAGCGAAGCGCAGACCTTTCTCGATGGCGATGGGGGTGATGAGCTCCACGTCCATCTCCACGTTGTCGCCGGGCATGCACATCTCAACGCCTTCGGGAAGGCTGCAGATGCCGGTCACGTCCGTCGTGCGGAAGTAGAACTGGGGGCGGTAGTTGTTAAAAAACGGGGTGTGGCGGCCGCCTTCGTCCTTGGAGAGGACGTAGACCTGGCCTCTGAACTTCGTCAGGGGCTTGATGGAGTTGGGCTTCGCCAGAACCTGGCCGCGCTCAATTTCCTTCTTGTCCACGCCGCGCAGCAGCGCGCCGATGTTGTCGCCCGCTTCCGCATAATCGAGCAGCTTGCGGAACATTTCGATGCCGGTGATGGTGGTGTCCTTCGTCTCATCAGAGAGGCCGACGATCTGGATCTTATCGCCCATGTTGACCTGGCCGCGCTCCACTCTGCCCGTTGCCACGGTGCCGCGGCCGGTGATGGTGAAGACGTCTTCCACAGGCATCAGGAAGGGCATATCAGCCTTGCGCTCGGGGGTGGGGACATAGCTGTCGACGTTGGCCATCAGCTCCTTGATGGAGGCATAGTCAGGCTCGTTGGGGTCGTCGGACTCGCAGGTGAGTGCCTTAAGTGCGGAACCCTTGATGACGGGAATGTCATCGCCGGGGAACTCGTACTTGGAGAGCAGCTCACGCACTTCCATCTCGACGAGCTCAAGGAGCTCTTCGTCGTCAAGAAGGTCAACCTTGTTGAGGAAAACAACAATGGCGGGCACGCCAACCTGGCGGGCGAGCAGGATGTGCTCACGGGTCTGTGCCATGGGGCCGTCTGTGGCGGCGATGACCAGAATCGCACCGTCCATCTGGGCAGCGCCGGTGATCATGTTCTTAATATAGTCGGCGTGCCCCGGGCAGTCAACGTGGGCGTAGTGACGGTTTTCCGTCTCATATTCCACGTGGGAGGTGTTGATGGTAATGCCGCGCTCGCGCTCTTCGGGCGCCTTGTCGATGCTGGCGTAATCTTTAAACGCAGCGCCGCCCTGCAGAGCCAGGAACTTGGTGATCGCAGCGGTCAGCGTAGTCTTACCATGGTCAACGTGACCGATGGTTCCGATGTTAACGTGGGGCTTTGTTCTTTCAAACTTTTGCTTGGCCATGACGTTTAATTCCTCCTTAAATGTGCGCACAAGGGCGCTTGCCATTTATTTTAACTGGTGATTCTCTGCTGTCTCGTCAGCAGGATAGCGGTGTAAGCGCTGCTGTTGTCTCGCACCGGCGCTGGGGGCAGCGGGCAAACAAAGCGGCCGACGCTCCCATCCACGCCTTCTTTTCCCGCCCAAAACGGGAAGAGTGCGCAATCAAATGCGGGGGTAAACGCGACGTTGCGGCTATTATACCGCATCATCCTATAAAATACAATGCTAATTTTAGTGGACAGGCCCCCGGGAAAATACACAGGATGGGGCGGTGCATTTTAGTCGGCGCCGCGCCCTGCCGCGATTTTTTCCGTCATGCTCTTGGGCATTTCGGTGTAGTGGCTCGGCTCCATCGTGTACTGCGCGCGGCCCTGCGAGCGGCTTCGAAGGTCCGTCGCATAGCCAAACATCTCCGAGAGAGGCACAAAGGCATCAATCTGCTGCGCGCCGCCTCTGGCCTCCATGCCCTGGATCTGTCCGCGGCGGGAGTTGAGGTCTCCGATCACGTCGCCCATATATTCCTCGGGCACGGTGACGGCCACCTTCATAATCGGCTCCTGCAGGATGGGGTCTGCCTTGCGGCAGGCATCCTTAAATGCCATGGAACCGGCGATCTTAAAGGCCATCTCCGAGGAGTCCACCTCATGGTAAGATCCATCATAGAGCGTCACCTTCACGTCCACCACGGGGTAGCCGGCCAGAACACCCGCCGCCATTGCGCCCTTGATGCCCGCGTCAATCGCCGGGATATACTCCTTGGGGATGGAGCCGCCGACAATGGCGCTCTTGAACTCATAGCCCTTGCCGGATTCGTTGGGCTCCACGCGGATTTTCACGTGGCCATACTGCCCCTTGCCGCCGGACTGACGGGCATACTTGGTGTCCTGCTCAACTTGCTTTGTGATGGTTTCCTTATAGGCGACCTGCGGTCTGCCCACATTGGCCTCCACCTTAAACTCACGGAGCAGACGGTCGACGATGATCTCCAGATGCAGCTCGCCCATACCGGCGATGATGGTCTGCCCGGTCTCTTCATCAGTGTAGGCCTTGAAGGTCGGATCCTCCTCTGCGAGCTTCTGCAGCGCGATTCCCATCTTTTCCTGGCCGGCCTTTGTGCGCGGCTCAATGGCAACGCGGATCACCGGCTCGGGGAATTCCATGGATTCGAGAATGATCTTCGACTTCTCGTCACAGAGCGTATCGCCGGTGGTCGTGTTTTTCAGGCCGACCGCCGCGGCAATGTCGCCGCTGTAGACCGTTTCGATATCCTCTCTGTGGTTGGCGTGCATCTGAAGGATGCGGCCGATGCGCTCCCGGTTTCCCTTTGTGCTGTTGTAGACGGCAGAGCCGGTCTGGAAGGTTCCGGAATAGACGCGGAAGAACGAGAGGCGGCCCACAAAGGGGTCTGTCATGATCTTAAAGGCCAGAGCAGAGAAGGGGGCCGCATCATCAGCGGGGCGGCTGTCTTCCTCCCCCGAGTCCGGGTGTGTGCCCGCGATGGGCGGAATATCCAGCGGGGAGGGCATATAGGCGACGATGCAATCGAGCAGCTCCTGCACGCCCTTGTTGCGATAGGAGGTGCCGCAGACCACCGGGACCATTTTTCCGTCAATGGTCGCCTTGCGGATGGCCTTCTTGATCGCCTCGACGCTGACCGTTTCCCCTTCGAGATATTGCTCCATGATCTCGTCGTCAAAATCAGAGACTGCCTCAAGGAGCTTCACGTGGTGTTCCTCCGCAAGATCCTTCAGATCTTCCGGAATCTCCTCCAAACGCACATCCTTACCCAGCTCGTCGTAAAAGACCTTCGCGTTCATCTCGACCAGGTTGATGATGCCCCGGAAACTGTCCTCTTTGCCGATCGGAAGCTGAATGGGAACGGCATTGGCTTTCAAGCGGTCATGCACCATATTGACAACGTTGAAAAAGTCCGCGCCCATGATATCCATTTTGTTGACATAGATCATGCGGGGGACTCGATAGTGATCCGCTTGGCGCCAGACGGTTTCAGACTGCGGCTCCACACCGCCCTTGGCGCACATAACGGTAACCGAGCCGTCCAGCACACGCAAGGAGCGTTCCACCTCGACGGTAAAGTCCACGTGGCCAGGGGTATCAATGATATTAATTCGGTGATTGTTCCACATGCAGGTGGTCGCAGCGGAAGTAATCGTAATCCCGCGCTCCTGCTCCTGCGCCATCCAGTCCATCGTCGCGGTGCCCTCGTGGGTTTCACCGAGTTTATAGTTGATGCCGGTGTAGTAGAGGATGCGCTCTGTTGTGGTGGTTTTTCCCGCGTCAATATGGGCCATAATGCCGATATTGCGGGTTTGTTCAATGGATACTTTTCTGGGCATAATCTAACTCCAATAACTCTCACGCTGCGCATGGGTGCGAAGCGATCTCAAATGTGTGCTCTGCACGCTTCAAAAAGCAGCTTATTCGCTTGGCGACCAGGAGGCCTGCCTCCTGTGTCCCCTTTTAAGATGCGACAGATCGAAACTGCCGCGACACGCTTACCAGCGGAAGTGTGCAAAGGCCTTGTTCGACTCTGCCATGCGGTGCGTCTCTTCGCGCTTCTTCACCGCGCCGCCGGTGCCGTTGACTGCATCCATCAGCTCTCCTGCCAGACGCTCTCTCATCGTTCTCTCACTGCGGTTGCGTGAGTAGTTCGTGAGCCAGCGAAGGCCAAGGGTCTGACGGCGCTCCGGGCGCACTTCCATCGGGACTTGATAGGTGGCACCGCCGACACGGCGGGCTTTTACTTCCAAAGACGGCATGATGTTCTCTATCGCCTGGGTAAACACTTCCAGGGGATCGCGGTCAAGCTTCTCCCGGACAATGTCGAAGGCACCATAGACAACCTTCTGGGCAATGCCTTTTTTGCCGTCGAGCATAATGCTGTTGATCAGCTTTGTTACCAGCACGGAATGGTACACGGGATCCGGTAAGACCTCTCGCTTTGGTACGTTTCCTCTTCTGGGCACGTTAGCTTCCCTCCTTCATATTAAAATGACTTCACAGGTACTCGAAGCGCGTCAGCAGTTCTTCCACTCTGCCGCGTTCCGTTTGAGAAAACTGCGGGTGCAATCGTATCGCCCCTCTGCAGTTTGTATCTCGTGCCTGCCGCCGGAAACGTTTATCGCTCATATCCTTCGCGCCGGCAGAGCTTCTGCGCGCGCTTATATATATTGATAAACGCCTTCAGGCAAAGCAGTTGCTTTACGCCTTCATGCGTAATGTGTTTTCATGGCTTTGCAGCTTATTTCTTGCCTGCCTTGGGCTTTTTCGCGCCATATTTGGAGCGGGACTGCATCCGGCCCTGCACGCCCTGGGTGTCCAGGCTGCCGCGAATGATGTGGTAGCGCACGCCGGGAAGGTCTTTCACACGGCCGCCGCGAATCATCACAACAGAGTGCTCCTGCAGGTTATGGCCGACGCCGGGGATATAGGCCGTCACTTCATAGCCGTTGGAGAGGCGCACACGGGCGATCTTACGAAGGGCGGAGTTGGGTTTCTTGGGCGTCGAGGTTCTCACCGCTGTGCACACACCTCTTTTTTGGGGAGAAGAAATGTCGGTTTCACGGTTCTTGAGGGTGTTGAGGCCCTTCTGCATGGCGGGAGAGTGGGACTTATAGGTCACGGTCTCTCTTCCTTTGCGTACGAGCTGATTAAATGTGGGCATGGTTTTCCTCCTTTCTCAATTAATGGTAGTCATGCTTATTTTAACAGAATAAGAATACACTTATTCATATTAAACAGAGTAAATCGCGCGGGGCTTGGGCGGTTTTAGGGCGCAGGGCTTACAATCGCGGCCACTGCACTGCCCACTGCGATGCCGCAAAGGGCGCCCAGGCGGGACATCGTGTCCACCTCTTCGATCGGAATGGATTCTTCGCGGCAGAGCTGCACAATCGGCTCAATCACGCGAGGGTCCGCATTTTGCGCAACAAACAATTGCGTCACTTGACCGGCCTTAAGGGCGCGCGTCACTTGCTTTGCTCCGATCACTTTTTTCGAAACTTTGAGCTGTTCCAGCATGGTTTCCCCTCCTCTGCCACTCTTCTGCTATGGAAATGAAATATGCTATCACGATCGTAAATTATATCATTCTTCTCTCTTCCCGTCAAGTGGCAAGGTATATTTCCTTAGAATCGGCCGCAGAAGCACAATGCAGGCCGCTGCACAGACATTGCATTCTGCTGCAACCCCCACTTACACCTCTGTAAAGCTCATTCACTTTACATTCCCTGATGGCAAAAGGAAACCCGCTGAAGATTCTTCTCTCTTCAGCGGGTTTCTTCTGTGTTGGCACTACCTATCTTCCCGGGCCGTCTCCAGCCAAGTATTGTGAGCGCAAACGAGCTTAACTTCCGTGTTCGGGATGGGAACGGGTGGACCCTCGCTGCAATCAGCACCAACTCGCTCAGGGCATCGCGCATGTTCACACCCTGAAAACCGAATAATATGCGATTGACTTCTGATGAAGCAGCGTCATGCCTGCATGTGTTTCTTGACCAGTTCCTTGCTTCCACCATCTTGGAACCTGCAATCTCGTCCCCCGCCGGGAGTCCGGCGTCAATTGCCTCTGGCAATTATGTTTGACGGAATTCACTTCCGGCAAACTAGGATGAAATCGGGTCCCAAAATGATTTCATCATTTTGGGGTCAAGTCCTCGGCTGATTAGTACCGGTCAGCTGCGTACATTGCTGCACTTACACCTCCGGCCTATCAACGACATAGTCTACGTCGAGCCTTACTCCATAAAGGATGAGAGATCTTATCTTAGGGGGGGCTTCACGCTTAGATGCTTTCAGCGTTTATCCCTTCCAGACGTAGCTACCCAGCTGTGCCCTTGGCAGGACAACTGGTGCACCAGTGGTCTGTCCATCCCGGTCCTCTCGTACTAAGGACAGCGCCCTTCAAATCTCTTACGCCCGCAACAGATAGGGACCGAACTGTCTCACGACGTTCTGAACCCAGCTCGCGTGCCACTTTAATCGGCGAACAGCCGAACCCTTGGGACCGAATCCAGCCCCAGGATGTGACGAGCCGACATCGAGGTGCCAAACCTCCCCGTCGCTGTGGACGCTTGGGAGAGATAAGCCTGTTATCCCCAGGGTAGCTTTTATCCGTTGAGCGATGGCATTTCCACTCACATACCACCGGATCACTAACTCCTACTTTCGTACCTGCTCCACCCGTCGGTGTCGCAGTTAGGCTCGTTTATGCGTTTGCACTCTATGCACGATTTCCGTCCGTGCTGAACGAACCTTTGAGCGCCTCCGTTACTCTTTTGGAGGCGACCGCCCCAGTCAAACTGCCCGCCTAACAATGTCCCCCGACCGGATTCACGGCCGCAGGTTAGAAAACCAGCAATACAAGAGTGGTATCCCAAGGTTGACTCCACAGAAGCTGACGCCCCTGCTTCCCAGTCTCCCACCTATCCTGTACATGTATTACCGATTCCCAATATTAAGCTGCAGTAAAGCTCCATGGGGTCTTTCCGTCTAGTTGCGGGTAACCGGCTTCTTCACCGGTACAACAATTTCGCCGGGTGGGCTGTTGAGACAGCGCCCAAATCGTTACGCCATTCGTGCGGGTCAGAACTTACCTGACAAGGAATTTCGCTACCTTAGGACCGTTATAGTTACGGCCGCCGTTTACCGGGGCTTCAGTTCAAAGCTTCGCCTTGCGGCTAACCTCTCCCCTTAACCTTCCGGCACCGGGCAGGCGTCAGCCCGTATACGTCCTCTTGCGAGTTAGCACAGACCTGTGTTTTTGGTAAACAGTCGTTTGGGCCTATTCTCTGCGGCCATATGGGCTTAACCCACATGGCTCCCCTTATTCCGAAGTTACGGGGTAATTTTGCCGAGTTCCTTAACAACCCTTCTCCCGTTGGCCTTAGGATTCTCTCCTCATCTACCTGTGTCGGTTTGCGGTACGGGCACCTCGAATATCCCACACACCTTTTCTCGCCTCCCAGCATCGCCGGCTTCCCTACTATATTTCGGTCCCTTGCGCCCCGGTCTACCATCGCCGGGGTCCGGCTATCTGAAAGTGTCAGTGTGCTTAAATTCTTCGGTGGCTACGGAATTTCAACCGTATGTGCATCGACTACGCCTCTCGGCCTCGCCTTAGCTCCCGGCTTACCCTGGGCGGACGAACCTTCCCCAGGAAACCTTAGATTTTCGGCCATTATGATTCCCACATAATTCTCGCTACTCATTCCGGCATTCTCACTCGAATACAGTCCACCGCTGCTTCCGCTACGACTTCACCCCGTATTCGACGCTCCCCTACCCCGTGGACACTGATTACAACACACAACTCGCGTTACATTCTCTGTAACTCTCGTTACATTCTCTGTAACTCTCGTTACATTCTCTGTAACTCTCGTTACATTCTCTGCAACTCTCGTTACATTCTCTGCAACTCTCGTTACATTCTCTGCAACTCTCGTTACATTTTTTTATAAACGCAGAGTGCCTGCGCCGCTTCGCGGCTCCGGCGCTCTTTTTTATGTGTCCTAATCAGTGTCCACAGCCCAAGCTTCGGTTTCATGCTTAGCCCCGTTACATTTTCCGCGCAGAGTCACTCGACCAGTGAGCTATTACGCACTCTTTCAATGAGTGGCTGCTTCTAAGCCAACATCCTGGTTGTTTTCGCAACTCCACATCGTTTTCCACTTAGCATGAATTGGGGACCTTAGCTGTGGGTCTGGGCTCTTTCCCTCTTGACTATGAGACTTATCTCACACAGTCTGACTGCTAGTCATCAATTAGCCGGCATTCAGAGTTTGATAGGGTTCAGTAACTTTGCAGCCCCTAGCCCATTCAGTGCTTTACCTCCGGTAATCTAAACTAACGCTAGCCCTAAAGCTATTTCGGGGAGAACCAGCTATCTCCGGGTTCGATTGGAATTTCACCGCTATCCACAGGTCATCGCCGGACATTGCAACGTACGTGCGTTCGGTCCTCCATGACGTTTTACCGTCACTTCAACCTGCCCATGGATAGGTCACCCGGTTTCGGGTCTATTGCCAGCAACTTCTCACGCCCTATTCAGACTCGGTTTCCCTGCGCCTTCGAGACTTAATCTCTTAAGCTTGCTGCTAACAATAACTCGCCGGACCATTCTACAAAAGGTACGAGATCACCCCTTAACGGGCTCTCTCTGCTTGTAAGCGCAAGGTTTCAGGTTCTATTTCACTCCCCTCCCGGGGTCCTTTTCACCTTTCCCTCACGGTACTGCTTCTCTATCGGTCATCAGGTAGTATTTAGGGTTGGAGGGTGGTCCCCCCGGCTTCCCACAGGGTTTCACGTGTCCCGCGGTACTCTGGATCCTCGCCAACTAACATCGTCTTTCGCTTACGGGTCTCTCACCCTCTATGGATGGCCTTCCCATACCATTCAGCTAAACTAGTCAGTCTTCTGCAAGTCCACAACCCCGAAGGATATATCCTTCGGTTTGCCCTCTTACGCGTTCGCTCGCCACTACTTGCGTAATCTCGGTTGATTTCTCTTCCTCGCCCTACTTAGATGTTTCAGTTCGGGCGGTTCCCCACCTACGCCTATTTTGTTCAACGTAGGTTGACAGTGTATTGCACTGCCGGGTTTCCCCATTCGGAAATCTACGGATCGATGCGTATTTGCCGCTCCCCGTAGCTTATCGCAGCTTGTCGCGTCCTTCATCGGCTCCTGATGCCAAGGCATTCCCCTTGCGCCTTCTGTAACTTGACCCTCGTCGGAGCAGCTCGTTCCGTTCCTTGCTCCTCCTCTCCTCGCCAAACCCGCTTCGCTGGGCTTTGGCTCGGTATTCACGGAGGAATAAGGAATGGATTGAATTTCTGCTCCTGGGTCGGTCCTGGTTCTCTAAAAATGATTTTAGATTTTATAAGAATTATGCAGGCATTTGAGATGGTTTTTTCTTGACGAATTGTTTTTACCCTTTAGAACATTGCTGTTCTAATCTTAAAGTTCCACAATTTGCTTTATCAATATTGCACATGTGTTCACATGCGCAACCTCTCTGCTGCTTGCTTCATCATATTCTTTCGCATATTATTCAGTTTTCAAGGTGCGATCCTTTGGTCTCAGATTCGCCTTCCCGCGCACGCGTTTCCCTGCGCGAGATATGCGCTTCTTTTTGTCACGCGTCCACTCGCGCACGCCCGGTCATACTGCTCACGCTGCGGCTTTACGAACAGAACACTTCGTGTTCCTGCTTTCGCAGCCGCTCCGT
>JAXGMZ010000002.1:20000-325000 GCA_040768225.1 Evtepia sp. | reverse complement strand
AACAGACTCTTAAAAATGTCCATACACGAGGGTATATGAACACTCCGTTTCTGGTGCTGTTCGTTTTAGCTGTCTTGTTCATTGTTTAATTGACAAGGTGCAGTGCGCTGCGCTGTAGAATGCTCTACTTTTTCAGCGGAATTTAAGAGTACCACATGTTTTCTGCTTTGTCAAGCTCTTTCTAAAACTTTTTTCCGGCCTGCCGTGCGCAACTTGAAAAAGAGCTCCCCCGGAAAGCTTGAGCTCCTGCGGATGCCCATTCGGGAGGCGGGACGCACGGCGGAGCTTGGGCGGATCATTCCCGGGGGATTCTTTGCTTGTTTCAAGCGGAGAGTTTAGTCCTCAGCCGCCTCCAAGCGCTCCTGCGTCTCTTCAGCGGGAAGGAGCGCCCGCATTCTCTGGTAGAGCTCCGGATAGGTCGTCTTCAGGCGAATGGGCTGCATGGCTGCATCCACAAAGCAGTGGCCTGTTTCACCAAAGGCCGCGAGCGTTCTCTGAAAGTCTGTTTCCAGGTAAATCTGATAGTCCACGGTAAAGCGCACGCCGCTGAAATCCTTCAGGCGCACGTCCACACTAAATTCCTCGGGAAAATGCAGGGCAACTTTAAAGGTAGCGTTGCAGAAGAGCACAGGGCTCAGAAGACCCCACTGCTCAATCGCGCTATAGCTGAGTCCCACCTGATCCATATAGTGCAGCCTTGCCTCCTCAAACCAGCGCGCATAATTGGAATGGTGAACAATTCCCATTCTATCCGTTTCATAATAGTGCACTTTTCTGCGATAGGGCTCTAGCATAAGCGAAACTCCTCTCCTGCGGTGGGATCAAAAGAAGGGGCGCCGTCACAGAGGTGACCCTTCCATCAAGCTTCCCGCCGCTTGCCGCTGCGCACTTGAGCTGATCCCATTACATCGTCGTTATGTTTGTTCTGCCGGGCAAAGGCCCTTCGCTTCTCGGGCAGAGCAGCAGCCACTTAAGAGATCAAAGTGACCGCCGACTGCACCATGGCTTTTGCGTCCTCATCCGATCCGTAGACACGGCCGAGCTGAAAGAGGGACTGCATCTTATAGTCAATGTGCGCCAACTCCTCCGCGCACTCCTTCAAATAGGCTGCTTTCGCCTCACGCTCTCTGTCAGAAATCTTATACAAAATTTCGTGCTCCAAACTGGCCCAGGTATCCATCGCGTTGGTGCGAATTTGAACTTCCACCGGCACCTGCGGCGCACTGTGGGCAAGCTGCACCGGCACACGCAGCACGATATGGTAGCTGCGGTAGCCGTTTGGCTTGGGGTTTTTTATGTAATCTGTGGCCTTGATGATCTCCAGACCGCTGCTTTTGACCAGCTCTGCAATGTGGTAGACATCATCAATATAGCGGCAGACTACCCGGACGCCCGCCAAATCAAGAATATATTTCTGCATGTTCTCAACGCTGATGGGCACATCCATCCGCTCCAGTTTTTCCTGAATGCTCTCTGGTGTTTTGATTCGCGATTGTATGTGGTGGATCGGATTATGATAAGAATTGATTTTAAATTCGTTGTTCCATACCTCCAGCTTCATCTTCATCGCTCGAATCGCCGCATCATAGATTAGCAGTTTTTGCTTGAGTTCTTTCTGCTGCTGTGGGGAGAACAGATCCTTCAAATGCAAATCTCGTTCTATCATGAGTTTGATTTCCTTTCCGGTTTCAGCCTGAGCCGTGCGTCCCGAAAAATAATGATATTCTTTCTTATAGTTTACCCGCAAGAGAAATGCTTGTCAAGAATACAAGCCCTTTGTCACCCGATCATTTTACAAAACCCACATAGAATCCGCCGCATTTCTTCAAGAATTCCACATCTTTTCAAGATTCTTCATCTTTTGGCGCACTTCTTGCTCCCGAGGCGTTTATTTCACTTGTTTTACAAAAGGCGCTGCCCGCTTTACAAAAAATCTGCGAAGTGCTACATTATATATGATATGCATGCGCCCTCTCGCACAGGCGCTTTCTCTTTGCACTCCCCCCGTTCGACGGTCTCTCTACAGGGAATCCCTGTTTGTAAACACAGAAGGAGAACAGTATGAAACAGATTTTCCGGCGCACTGCCGCAGCATTTCTTGCCCTGAGTGTACTCATCCCAAGCGCCCTTGCCTCCTACGCACTGGGCGATGAGCTCCATCAGAACACCATCCCGCTCTCGGATGGCGCCAGCTTGACCAAACAGCTCATCTGGAGCAGCTCCAAGTCCGATCTGCGCAGGGAACATTATGTGACCTATACGCCCCGCCAGGACCTCAGGCCGCAGGTCTACTACGGCGGCACGGTTCTCACCAAGCAGAGCGTTGGCACAATGGCAAAGCAGCTTGAACAGGGCGGCAAACGTGTCCTCTCGGGCACGAACGGGGACTATTTTGACATGGGCACGGGCAACCCCCTGGGGCTGCTGGTCACGGACGGCGTCCTGCGCTCCTCCGCCTCCTATCTGAGCGCCCTTGGCTTCACTGCCAACGGCTCGGCCATCATCGGCACGCCGAATCTCAATATTGAAGCCACCTTTTCCGGCAATACAATGAAGGTAGAGGGCATCAACAAAACCCGCACGGCCAACGGCTACTACCTCTATAACTCCGACTATGGCAGCGCAACCAACAACACCGAGGCGGGCATTGACGTCATCCTGCGCCCGCTCAACGAAAACATTGGAACTACAATCACGCTCAGTGACGGGCGCAGCGTCACCCAGTCAAGTGTGCTCCGCATCGGCGGGCGCATGTCCTTCGAAGTGGAGGAAGTGCTCCAATCGAGCGGGAAGGTTTCGATCCCCGCGGGCAAATACATCATGAGCATCAACAACAAGGGCGGCGAATGGGTCACTTCCACACTGGCCGCCCTCAAGCCGGGCGACACCATGGACATCTCCATCACCAGCGCCGACACCCGCTGGAATGATGTGCAAGAGGCGCTCGGCGCCATGTACCGCATTCTCACAGACGGCACCGTTGCCAGCGGAATCGGCGACGGGAGCAGCAACGCCAGCCGCACGGCCGTCGGCATTAAGGCGGACGGGAGCGTCATTTTCTACACCATTGACGGCAGGCAGAGCGGCTACAGCATCGGCGCTTCCATCAGCCAGGTGGCAGAGCGCCTCAAGGAACTCGGCTGCGTCAACGCGGTCTGTCTGGACGGCGGCGGCTCTACCACGCTGGGCGCCACCCTGCCCGACAGCAGCCAGTTTACAATCATGAACCAGCCTTCGGAGGGCTCGCAGCGCAGCGTGACAAACGCCCTCTTCCTCGTCTCCACCCACACCGCGGTGGGCGGCGCGGCGCACATCTTTGTCACGCCGACGGATGAGGTGCTCGCGGGCGGCGCGAGCACAAGCATCCGGACAAGCTTTGTGGATCAAAACTGGTTCCCGGGCAGCTCCTCCGAGCCTATCTATTTCACCGCGCAGCTGGGCAGCGTCTCTGCCGAGGGAATTTATACCGCGCCGCGGGAAACCTGCGTGGACACCATCACGGCGCACACCGACTCGGGCCTCACGGGGAGCGCCTCCGTCACTGTCTTTGAGGCGCCCAATGCCATCCGCATCCGAAACGCCGCCGGGCAGACCGTCTCCGCGCTGAGTCTGGATGCGGGGGGGAGCATCTCTCTGACGGCCTCCGCCACCTATCAGACCATCCCGCTGAAAACCGACGGGCAAAGCCTGACTTGGTCGGTGACTCCTGCAAGCCTCGGCAGCATCACGCCGGAGGGCCTGCTCACCGTCTCGGCGGCGGGCGGCAGCGGTCAGCTGAGCGTCTCTTCCGGCAGCCACAGCGCCAGCATTCCCCTGACCGTCTCCGCCGATGCGCGCTATCGCCTGCTCGATCCTTTCGAGTCGGAGAGCGGCCGGGAAGCCATGGCGATCCGCGGCGCGGTCGTTTCGATGGAGCGCATGGGCGATCAGGTCTGCTTTGGAGAGGCAAGCCTTCGCTGGAGCTATGAGCTCTCCGCCGGCGCCTCCTCCCTTGCCGTATCCGCCTCCCTGCAAAACAGCGAGCGCTATCTCTCCCTCTGGGTCTATGGCGACGGCTCCGGCGGCACGCTCGACGCGCTGCTGCTGGACGCTGAGGGCAACGCCTCCTCCGCCTCCTTCGGCGCGCTGAACCACAGCGGCTGGAAGCAGCTCTTTGCCCCCCTCCCCGCCGGCAGCACAGCGCTCACGGCGCTCTCCTTTGGCGGCGGCAGCAAAACCAGCGGCACGCTCTGGCTTGACCAGCTCTGCGCCGCGAACACCACAGAGAAGGACACCACCCCCCCGACGGTGACCCTCACGCTCAACGGCAGCAGTCTGCAGGCGCAAATTTCGGACAACAGCGACCAGAGCTTTGCGCAGGATCAGCTGATCTTGACCCGAAACGGCCAGGCGCAGCCCTTCACCTTTGACGCCTCCGCCAACAGGCTCAGCGCCACACTCTCCGCCTCTGAGGTCTCCCTGCAGCGGATCACCGTGCAGGCAATTGACCAGAGCGGCAACATCGGCAGGGCCTCCCGCACCCTTGTTGGGGAAGGCGCGGCCACATCCTTCTCCGACATGGGCGGTCACTGGGCGGTTTCCTATACCGATGCCCTCTCGTCGCTGGGCATCATCAGTGGAATGCCGGAGGGCGGCAAGCTCTATTTCAACCCCAACCTCTCCATCACCCGGGGTGATTTCGCCCTGATGGCTGCCCGCTGGATGGGGCTGGATTTCAGCCTCTACGCCGATGTCGTGCTCCCCTTTGCGGACAAGGCGGACATCCCAAAGTGGTCAGAAAACGCCGTCAAAGCCATGTACGAGCTTGGCATTATGAAGGGCGTGTCCGACCGCGGCGGGCTATACGCCTATGCGCGCGCTGACATCACCCGCCAGGAGGCGATGACGATTTTGGGCCGCATTCAGATGAAGGGCTACGCCGGCAAATCCCTCGACCAGTTCAAGGACAGCAGCGCCATCGCCAGCTGGGCCGCGCCCTATGTGCGCTCCCTCGTCGGGCAGGAGGCGGTCGGCGGCTATACGGACGGATTCATGCGCCCGCAGAACCCCGTCAGCCGCGCGGAAGTGGCGAAAATACTCTTTAGCATCTGGTAAGCGCGCTGTACACAAAGCTGCACGCCGCCCCCCCGGGGCGCTGACCCGCCCGCAAGCCGCACCCTGCAGCAGCTTCCCCCCTCGCCTGCGCGGGGCGCGCGGGGATGGGGATGCGCCGCCGGACTGCGCGGAAAAAAGCCTTGCAAAATTTACTCCCCTGTGATAAAATATTTTTCAGCCATTATGGGGAGTTTTCCTCCCATTTGAAACATTTGAAATACTATCTGCCCGAAAGGAAATGTTTTTATGAACAGCTTGACCCTCGTTCTCTCTATCCTCCTTGTGATCATCGGCCTTTTGCTCATCGCTTTTGTCCTCTTCCAGTCCGGGAAGCACTCAGGCTTGGGCGTCATTGGCGGCGCTTCCGACAGCTTTCTCTCAAAAAACAAAGCCAAATCCATGGACGCAAAGCTCGCAAAATATACCAAGTGGGTCGCGTTCATCTTCATGCTGCTGCTTCTGGCCCTGTGCGTGATTCCCTCCGGCGCAGCGCCGCTTCCTTGATCTGCACTCGCATTCTGATGCGCCTTTGCGTGCCCTTCTCTCGAAGGGCACGTTTTGCTTCAAGTGTAAGCGGCAGCCAAAGGAGGTGTCCCCCATGACCCGTGAAGAAGCATTTTCCTTTCTCGACCGCCTGGCCAAAGGCCTTGCCGATATGTTCGGCGTCTCCTGCGAGGCCGTGATTCACGACTTTAGCGACCCTGCCCACCCGGTGCTTGCCATCTACAACGGCCATGTCTCCGGCCGAGAGCTCGGTGCGACGGTGGATGTGACGGGGCTTGCACAAAAGGTGGAGTTTGACGGCGATGTCGTCAATCTCCTGGCCACCACCCCGCGGGGGCAGCAGGTCAAAAGCAGCACCTTCTCCCTCAAGGGGGAGGGCTACCACCTCGCCCTTGGCATTAACTATGACTTTACGCCCCTCACCTACGCCAACCGCGCGCTGCTTGACCTGATGCGCACGGAAGTGGAGTTTCGCAGCGCCGTCTACCCCACGCGCGACACCGGCATTGCCGAACTCGTGGAACAGTGTGTTGACCGGGTGGGAAAACCCATCCGTGAAATGAATAAGACAGACCGCCTGCGCGTGGTGGAGCTGCTCAAACAGAGCGACGCCTTCTCCTATCGGCGTGCGGTTCCTTACGTCGCGGCAAAACTCGGCGTTTCACGCTATACTGTCTACAAATATCTGAGTGAGGTGAACGCCTCCTCAAACGAAACGGAGTCGAATCATGATTCAGGATAAGATTAACGCTTACTTCGACCAAGAGGCGCTGGAGACGGAGCTTGTGGATCTTCTCTCCCGCCTGATTCGCATTGACAGCACGAAGGGCCCGGCCTTCCTGCCCGGCATGCCCTTTGGGGAGGGCCCGGCAAAGGCGCTCAAAGAGGCCCTGCACATCGCAGAGGAACTCGGCCTTCCGGGCCAAAACCTGGAGGGCTATGTGGGCGTGGTGGATCTCAACGAGGGGGAAACCGTCCTCCACATTTTGACGCATCTCGATGTGGTCGCCGCGGGCACCGGCTGGCAGATCACAGAGCCCTTCGTCCCGCTCTATCAGGACGGCCTGATCTACGGCCGCGGCGCCTCGGACAACAAGGGCCCGGTGGTTGCAAGCCTGCTGGCCATGAAGGCCGTGCGCGACCTTGGCATCCCGCTTGGCAAGAATGTGCGCCTGATCCTCGGCACGGATGAGGAGAGCGGCTTTGGCGACATCGAGTGGTACTATCAGAACCACCCATACGCCATGTATTCCTTCGCGCCCGATGCCTCCTTCCCCCTGACCAACACGGAAAAGGGCCATTTCAAACCCACGATCCGCGCGTCCTGGGAGCCGGAGGAGGCGCTGCCGCGCGTCGTCTCCATGAGCGGCAGCGACCAGATCAACGTGATCCCGCCCAAGGCCACGGCAGGCATTCGCGGGATGGGGGCGGAGCTTGCCGCCCCTATCGCCCGGAAGGTGGAAATTGCACTGGGTGTGAGCTTTTCTTTGGAGCAGGAGGCCGATCTTCTCCGGATTCGCTGCGACGGGACAGGCGCCCACGCCTCCACACCGGAGCTTGGCAACAACGCCCTCACCGCGCTGCTCACCCTGCTCGCAAAGCTTCCGCTTGCCGATTGCGCGAGCACGCGGGCGCTGCACCAGCTCTCCCTCTCCTTCCCGCACGGGAGCGACACGGGCGAAGCGCTTGGCATCGCTCAGGCAGATGAGATTTCCGGCGCGCTCACCCTGGCTCTGACCATGATAGAACTGGATGCGACGGGCTTTTCCGCCCGGGCAGACTCCCGCACGCCGCTCTGCGCCAACGAGGAGAACTGCTACAAGCCGGCGGCGGCGCATCTGGCGGCAAAGGGTCTCTTGCTCAGCCCCACCCGCATCCGGCCGCCGCACCACACACCCGCAGATTCACCCTTTGTGCAGACGCTGCTGCGCTGCTATGAGCAGTATACGGACGATGTGGGCGTCTGCCTCTCCACGGGCGGCGGCACCTATGTCCACGGCATCCCCGGCGGCGTTGCCTTCGGCGCCACGATGCCGGGCTTTGACTCACAACTCCACGGCGCGGATGAGCGTATGTCGGTTGCAGACCTGCTCACCGCCGCGAAAATCTTCGCGCAGGCCATTGTGGACCTCTGCTCCTAAGCGATGCCAATTTCCATGAATATTTATCTCTCCTTGTATCTCACGCTTGCGAAAATCAGCCTTGGCTGTTTTGGCGGCGGCTATGCGATCCTGCCGCTCCTGCAGCGCGTTTTGGTGGAAGAAAAGCAGTGGCTCAGCGCGGAAGATGTCAGCGATATCTTTGCCCTCGCGCAGGTGACCCCCGGGGTGATTGCCGTCAACGCGGCAACCTTCGTCGGCACTAAGACCGCCGGCGCGCGCGGCGCGCTCTGCGCCACACTGGGTCTGCTCACCCCGCCCATCCTGATGGTCACCCTGATCGCCATCTTCTTCTGGCCCTATTTGCAGCTGCCCTTCATGCGCCATATCCTCGCGGGCTTACAGGTGTGCGTGTGCGCGCTGATCGCCCATACAGTGGTGCAGCTCTTCCACGCCTCCGTTTTGGATCTGCCGGGCTTTCTCATTTTCCTTGCGGCCCTTTTCGTCTCCTTTTTCACCGCCCTCTCCCCGGCAGTTCTCATTGTCGCGGGCGGTCTGCTGGGGCTGGGTATCAGCCGCATCCGCAGGAAGGGGGAAACGGACAGATGATTTTCCTGCTCTTGCTGGCTGAGTTCTTCTTCATCGGCCTCTTTTCCATTGGCGGCGGCATGGCAACCGTCCCATTTCTCCACTCGCTCTCTGTCAGGCATCATTGGTTTACACTTGATGAACTGAGCAGCATCATTGCCGTTTCTGAGCTGACTCCGGGCCCCATCGGTGTCAATATGGCAACTTACGCGGGCTATCTGAGCGCCGGCATTCCGGGCGCGATCCTGGCCCCCCTGGCGCTCTCCCTTCCCGCCTTTGTGATCATCCTGCTCCTTGCAAAACTCATGAACCGCTGGAGCGGCAGCCCGCTCGTCAAGGCTCTGTTTTACGGCCTGCGTCCCGCCTCCACAGGCCTGATCGCCTCGGTTTTGCTCAGCTTGATTCTTGCCACCCTCTTCCCTGCGGCGCTCTTCCAGTGGAAATCTCTGCTCTTATTTGCGCTGCTGCTGCTCTTTTTTTTCCTCCCGCCGGCAAAAAAAGTCCCGCTGCCCCTCTTCTTTCTCGCTGCGGGAGCGGCAGGCTATCTCTTCCAACTCGCCCCCGTGTAGTCCCCCCGCGCGGCGCGGGGCGGCGTTCCGACATCATACGCGGCCCCCCGAGTGAGATTCTTCGGGGCGTGTGCAGCCGCACTCCATTACAAAACCAGAGGGGAGGCTCGCAAGCCTCCCCTCTGGTTTTTGTTTGCCTATTCGAGCGTTTCACCATCGCCGTTGAACACTTCCCCGGTGACGAGCCTGCGTGCGGCATTCATTTCTTCGATAAAGCTCTCGCGCATCTCCAGCCAGGGCAGCGAAGGCTGCAATTGCGCTTCGCTATCCTCCCTTTGGCGCTCCATCAGCTCCTCCGCCTGCGCCTTCAGGAAGCTGCACAGGCGCAGGGCTTCCTCCCGCTGCTGGGTGCGCAGGATTTCGGCGTCCAGCTTGGCCTGATACTGCGCCTCTTCCTCCGCCATTGCGCTGCGCACCGCCTGCAGGGCAGCCTCCGCCGCTGCCACGGCATCTTCGCGGTATGCAAGCCCTTCTAAAAGGCTCTTGTGCACAACATTGAGCTTGATATAATCGATATCAAGCTCATAGTCTCGATTAGAATATCGCTCCATGATGGCCCTTACATCGCTCTCATACTCGGCCAGCGTCTGGGCATTGCGCTGCCGGAATGTTTCGAGTTCATCGAGCGCCGCCGCAAGGACGAGACGGCAGCGGTCCTGCTCCAGCAGCTGCGGCAGCTTGCTCTCATAGGCCTCCATGAGAATCTTTGCCTGCAGGCGCGGGGCGGCCAGCGCTTCCTCATAGGTCGCAAGGAGCGCCTCCTCCCTTAGGAGCGTGCGCTGGTATCTGGCGTAGTTCTGCAGCGCTTCATCATACAGGGCAAGCTGGTCGAAGCGGAGGTCATCCATATACGCCTCGCCAAGTTCTTCCTTTAACTCCTCAATACGGGCCTTGTGTTCCTCAAGCGCGGCCTGCGCCGCTCTCTCCAGGGGGGCGATTGCTTCTTTGGCCTCCAAAATCCGCCGCTCCGTGTCCCGTTTTCCGATCTCCAGCTCGAAGCGCAGCGCAAGCTCTGCGTCATGGGGTTCTCCCCCGCTCTCACGCGCTTGAAGATAGAGGCTGCATTTATAGAGCGGCGCGAGATAGTTGTCCGCCAGTCCCTTGAGCGCGGCATCCTCACGTTCCAGCGCCAGATAGCGCGCATCGAGGAAGAACGCCTCGCCCAGCTCCTCCTGCAGGGAGAGCAGGGGCGCGGAGAGCGGCTCGGCTTCCTCCAATTTGAGGGCAAGCTGCGCATAGGTCCGCCGCAGCTCAGCTGCGCTCTTCTGCGGTGCAGCTTCCTCTTCCTCCTCTGCGTCCTCGGCAGCGGCGCAATCCGCTCTGCTCTCCAGCGCGTAGAGCACGGTGTTCTCCCCGCTCATGATATAGGCATGATATTCCAGCTGCCCCGTGTCAGCCGCAGCATACCAGTCGATCACCAGGGCCTCGGCACCCTCCAAACCCATATGGGCGGGCGCGCCGGCATGCTTCTCCAAGAGCGCCTGCATATCTCCCGGCACCAGAACGGCAATCCGCTGGATTTCTTCCCCGTTTGAAAATGCATAGGTTCCGCTGCTCCCCCGGGCATAGGCCTCCGCGCGTTCCGGCGATACCTCCGCCGCTTCGTCCGTTTTTCCGCAGGAGGCTAGGGCAACAAGCAGGAGCGCTGCCATTGCCAGCCAAGTGATTCGTTTCAAGCTCATCCATCCTCTCCTTCGGTATTTCTTTTATCATAGTGCACCCACCCGCCTTTTTCAATCTCATTCTTCCATTTTGGCCGCATTTGCGCTATACTAGCAGGGATATGATTCGTTAATCTTTAAAATCTTCATGGAAAGGAAGAGCACCATGGCCAAACAAACACGGGTTCTTGATTTCTATACCGATCTGCTCTTGGAACTGAGCGCATGGGCAAAGGAGCAGTCCGCCGGGGACGAGACGCTCGCACAGTACGGAGAGCAGATGTTCCAAACACTCTCCGCGGGAGAGCGGACGCTGCCCACGGAGGGGCTGCAGGCCATTTTCTCCGCGCTTCCAAGCTTCACGGACAGCTTCCCACAGCGGCGTACCATCATCTCGCATCTGGAGAAATACCTTGCAACTGTTCTGCGCAGCGAATGAGCGGCCTTTTGAGACCCTGCGCGCCCTGCACAGAGCTGCCCGCGTATCGGCGCGGCAGATGCGCATGGATCGGGCTGCGCTTACCCGGGAGGTGTATCAGATGAACCAACGAAAAGAGACGCAGCGGGCGGACTGCTTTTCCTGCTTGCATTTTGTCGTCACCTGGGACGCGGTACGCCCCAGGGCCTGCCGGCTCTTTGGCTTCAAGTCGGCGGGGCTTCCCTCTGCCCTGGTGTTTCAGTCCACGGGGGAGGAGTGCAAAGGCTACGTTAAAAAGGAGACGGCAGAAAAAAAGCCCACAACATAGTGGACGGCGGTATTCTTTCCAATACCGCCGTCCATTTTTTATTCCTGTTTCAAGTTTGTATCGCTGCTAAAAACCGCTGCGTTGAAGGGCAGCGCGCGGACTCAGCCCACCTGCAGGCAGCGCACCACTTGGAAGGCGTCAAAATAGAGCGTCATCTCGCCGCCAAAGGCGCGCGCACTGTTGAGCGTGCACCAAAGGCCTGTGGTGCGGTTGTAGCAGACGATTTCATCGCTCAGCTCATACGTGACTCCATCCACCCGCAGCAGGCTCTCGCTGAGGAAATGCTCGTTGCTGACATTTCGCAGAACCTTGAGCTTCACAGAATCGACAATTTTGTTCCCCGTGTTGTTCAAGGCAATGCCAACCCATTGTCCGGTCTGTATCGTGTCCTCATAGAAGGGGCCCAGCTGCTCCTCCCCGCTTTGCAGCGTGATGCTATATTGCGTGCTCGTCCCCCCCGGGGAGAGAACTTGATACATCGGGTTCCCATCCGCATCGAAAACAGGGTCTCCATTTGCATCGACCAGCGGCACGGAGAACTCTTCATGAAGGAGTTCTGTCTTGATCCGCTTGGCAAGGCCGTAGGTGAAGCAGCTGCCGCTGACAGTATCGAGGATCAAGAGGTCTGCCTTCCCCTGGTCGTTGATGCGGCTGTAAGGAATGTTTGCGCTCATAACTTGATCCATACGGATATCGCCGAGCAGGATCTCCCGCATCGCGCTGTTGCCCGTCCGCTCAAAGAGCTTCACCCCTGCCGCGAGCGGATACGAGCCATACATCCGCGCCGTGACATCCAGGCTGATGGGGCGGCTGTTTTGCTTGACGGGGGTGATGGAGATCTGATCCGCCTGATAGGAGGAGACGCTCACCAGCAGCCCGTCATAGGAAGCGGCGTTGCTACTGACAATGGTTCCGCCGAGTGTCAGCCCCTCAAGCAGCTCCACCGTTGCCCCTTGCCCGCTCACAGATGCGATGCCGATGGCGTTTCCGGAGAGCGTCTTTGGGGCGACGGCGCCCGCCACTTGAAAATCACGGGTCAGGAGCAGGGTCACCGACTCGCCCACCTTAAACTTTGAGAGCGTGGGGATGGCCGAGGGGAGCACTGAAAATTCCTGCCCCAGCATCTTGATTTTGCTGGGCGCTTCCGCATTGGGATAGGCGGATTGATAGTAACCCGAAAGCCGCAGCGTGGAGATATACACCTTGCCCTCAGCGGGGTGGTAGGTGGCAACGTCATAGGCTTTCAGCTGGGAGGGCTTCACTTCTTCTCCCTGACGGATGATGGCATAGTCCGTGCGGTCGCCTGTGATCACAGGGAGCGCCCTCTCCCCGTCTTTCCCCAGCACCACGGCACGCTCCACCTTGCTGCTGCCAACGAACAGCCGCTCCACCTTGCCCGTTACGCCAAGGTGCAGGGTCACGGTGCTGCCGCTGCGGATGTGGATAAAGCTCTCCCCGTAGTTTGTTGTCTCTCCATCGTAATAGACGGGCGTATCCGCCTGAAGCGCATACTCCTTCCCTTCCGAGTCGATCAGCTTCCCTGCGCGGGCGGAGGCAATGGTGATATCCTTCGTCGTCCCGATTTTACTGGGCAGAAAACCCCAGGCCTCCCCCTTGGCGTTGAGCAGGACATCGCCCATGCGGCCCTGCAAGCGCGTTGGACTGTGCGAATACGCGAGCTTCCATCTGCCCTCTGTCGTTTCAATGGCGGCGCTGCCGTCCTCCGTTTTGGCATTGCCGTCTAACAGCACGGCGCCCTCACGCACAGAGGCCGCCACAAGGGCGGAAAAATTGCTCTCCCCCTGCTTGGTCTTGCTGCCGAGCAGGTTTACGAACAGCTGCGCCGCCTCTGCGCGGGTGATCCCGCTGTTTGCCCCTGCGGACACGCCCTCTGTCAGGCCGGCTGCGGCAGCGGCGTTGATATAGCCCGCGGGCCAGACCATGCCGACATCCTGATCCGTATAGCCGAGCAGGCGCATAAGTATGGTCACCGCCTGACCAAAGGTGATGGTCTGATCGGGCCCAAAGCTGCCGTCTGCAAAGCCGGAGATGAACTTCGTCTCACCCCGCACCGCAAGGTTCACATAGCCCGCGGCCCAATGGCTGGATTTGACATCGGGAAAGATCGTAAAGCTCTGATAGGCCGCCACTTCGCCCTCTTTTCCAAGGATCATCACCGCCATTTTACAAAACTGTGCCCGGGTCAGAATGCCGTCGGGCGCAAAGGTATAGGGTGAGATGCCATTGATGACATTCATCATCTGGAGCACCTCCACATTTTGCGCCGTCTGCACATCCGTAATATCGGAAAAACCCGCTGCCTCTGCCGGAAGCACAGCGCATAGCAACACTGCCACAAGGCTGATTGTCAATATTCTCTTCTTCATCTACCGCTCTCCCTCTCTCGCTCTCTGCGTTTGCGTTTGGCTTCTCATTCGGCCCTGAGCGCCGCCACCGGCTGCAAGCCCGAGGCCTTGACCGCCGGATAGAGTCCAAAGATGATGCCGATGCCCACGGCCACCGAGACCGCAAGGACGGTAATGCCGGGCGTTGGCAAAAACATCTCCTTGATCAGCAGCTGGCTGCCGACGACCGTCAGCAGCGTGCCAAAGCCCGCCCCAATCACGCCGCCGATGCCGCAGATGACACCCGCTTCGATCAAGAACTGGGTCACAATGGACGTTCGCTTTGCGCCGATCGCCCGGCGGATGCCGATCTCCTTGGTGCGCTCCGTCACCGTCACAAGCATAATGTTCATGATGCCGATGCCGCCGACCAGTAGGGAGATCGCCGCGATGCCGCCGAGCACCAGAGACATCATGAGCATCAGCTCGCTGCTCTGCTCCTGCCAAATTGAGTCGCTGTAAATGGAAAACTCACCCTTCATTGCGCTGTTCGGGTTCTGCGGATCGCCTAAAATCCCCGTCAGAAAACCCGTGATCTTTGTTGTCACTTCGCTGATGGCCCCGGCGCTCTTTGCCTTCACCAGAAAATTATTCATATCGCGGGTGTCCTGCCCCAGCGCCCTTGCCGAGGAGTAGGGAAAGACGATGATGTTGTCCATCGACCACTCCGGCGGGCTGAAGGTGTCCTTTACGGCATAGACCCCCACAACGGTGAAGGGGATGCTGTTGACATAGATCGTTTTCCCCACGGGATCTGCCAGATCGAAGAAATATTTGGCCGCCTGGGCGCCCATAACGCAGACATTTTTGTATTGATCAATGTCGATCTTGCTCAAATCCCGCCCCTTTGCAATCTGAAAGTTGTTGCAGAGGGAATACTGGTGGCTGCCCAGTTGCGTTCGTATATAGGCGTTTTGGCTGTTTTCAATCTCCGCCTTACTCTTGATGCCGTAGGTAATGCTCTCGGCATATAAGTCGGCCTGCGGCGTTACGCCCTCCACCAGATCGCCCAGCTGCAGGCAGTAGGCATATAGTTCATTAAACAGATCGATACGATTGTAGGAATATGCATAGACTGAAATGGTGTTGGTGCCCATCGCCTCAAACTGCTCCATCGTCTTCCGGTTGAGCCCCTGTGCGACGGAAAAGATGGTCATCACCGCCGAGATGCCGATGATCACGCCCAGCATGGTGAGGATGGACCTGCCCTTGTTGCCCCAGATGGAGCGGAAGGCCATTTTAAACGCCTGCCACAGGTTCATACCAGTCCACCTCCTGCCTGTTGTCCTCCACAATCAGCCCATCGGAGATGCGGATGAGCCGCCGCGCCTGCGCGGCAATGCTCCCATCGTGCGTGATGAGGATGACCGTGCTGCCCTCGCGGTTGAGCTGCTGGAGGAAGGCCAGAACCTCCTGCCCGGTGCGGCTATCGAGCGCGCCGGTCGGCTCGTCCGCCATAATGATGGGGGGCTTGGTCACAATCGCCCTTGCGATCGCCGCGCGCTGCTGCTGCCCGCCGGACATTTCCGCCGGCTTGTGGCCCGCGCGGTCAGAGAGGCCCACCCGCGCAAGCGCCTCCATAGCGATGCCCCGCCGCCGCAGGGGGCCGATGCCCTGGTAGATCAGCGGCAGTTCCACGTTTTCCAGCGCGTTGAGCGAGTGAATCAGATGGAAGCTCTGGAAGATAAAACCGATCTGCTTGTTGCGGATCCGCGAGAGCGCGTTGTCCGTCAGCTCTGCCGTATCAACCCCGTCGAGAAGGTAGCTCCCATAGCTTGGGATATCGAGGCAGCCGAGCAGATTCATCATCGTGGATTTCCCAGAGCCCGAGGGGCCGACGATGGCGGCAAACTCCCCCCGGTCAATGGACACGCTCACCCCGTCGAGCGCGCGCACCTCCGCTTCGGTGTCTTCGGCATAAATTTTATACACATCCTGCAATTGTATCAGCATAGCGCCCTCACTTAATAATACCAGGAGTTGGCCTGGTCACGGAGAACCTGGCAGAAGACCTCCGCCCCCTCTTCCACGCCGCTCTTGATCTCCACGTTGTAGTTATCGGAGATTCCAACCTCCACCTCCACGGCGTAATAGCCCTGCTCGGGCACACCCAGCTGCGTCCCGTCAATCTCCAGGGCGCCTTCCGGCGGGAAATCGCTGCGGACAAAGAGCACATTGATCGTTTTCCCCGTCTCGGGATGAGCCACGGATTTCACGCTCTGCAGCTGGACGAGTAAGCAGTCCTCACTCTTCTGTGCGCTGAGCTTATAGGTCACGCCGCCGGCGCTCATGAGCATGCCGTCCTGGTTGTCCACCACGATGGTGACGGGGAAGCTTGTAATCCCGTTTTCAAACTTGCCGCTCAGGCTCACCGTCTCCACCTCGCCAAAGGTGACGTTCCCGTTCCAATCTTGAATTTCCACCGGATCTCCGACTTTGACATTTCCAATGTTCCGCTCGTCCACATCCGCTTCCACCAGAATCTGGCTTGCATCTACAATGCTGATGACTGCCGTGTTGGCGGCAATTTCCTCCCCGGGGGAGATGGCAAGGCCCATGACCGTGCCGTCAATGGGGGCGGCCGCCTGGAGGTTGTCGCGGTTTTTCTGCGCCTCCTCCAAGGCCTCCCGCGCTTTTTTCAGATTGTCTTCCAGCGTAAAGATTTCGTTCTCATTGTCCTCACCCGAGACGCGCATCAGAAGCTGGCCGGCGCTCACCTTCATATAGTTCTCTATGTCTGTCCACTCGACCTCGCCGGAGACCTTGCTCTTGATCTCCATGCTGCGGTTATACTCCAGCTCCCCCTGTTCATAGGGGCTGATCTGCTCCCCGCTCCCCGAGAGCAGCGCGGAGGCAAAAAGGCCTTCCGTGAGCGTGCCGGGGTTGTTCATCGTAATCTCCACCCGGAAAAGGCGGGAGCCCTCCGGGGAGATGCGCTCCACCTTCTTGATCTCTGAGACGCTGCCGCTCAGCTGCTGCATCACAGCGGGGACGGAAATGAGCGCCGGCTGCCCCAGATAGATCTCCGCTTCATAGGCATAGCTGTAATACTGCGTCAGCTTCATCTTGCTGTCATCCACCAGGTAGCCGAGCAGCTCGCCCATGCCGATGGCTTCCCCCGCCTGGAGCTTGGGGGCACCGAGAATCTTCCCGGCAAAATCCGCCTTGATCTGTAGGTTTGCCTTGGCCTCGTAGAGCGTGCGCAGCTGCTTTTGATAGCCCTCCACGTCCTTTTGCGCGTTGTTGACCGCATCCTGCGCGGCAGGGCTGTCAATGACATAGAGTACAGTGCCCTCTGCGACAAATTCGCCCTCGCTCACGTAGACATCCACCACCGTTCCGCTGGTGGTGACGCTAATGGATTCGGAGTTTTTGCTTTTGGTCATGCCGTAACCCTCCACAACACTAGCAATGGAACCGCGGCTCACATAGTCATGGAGAATTTCGCTGGGCGCTTCCTTTCCGCTCCACTGGATCAGGCGGATGACCAGAGCCGCTAAGAGCAGCAGGACAATGGCAGCGATGATGAGCGAGAGTTTCTTTCGCTTCTTCTTTCGCTTTTTCATCTGTTTCGCCGCGCTTGCCACCCCGGTCTCCGCGGGCAAATATTCCGCCGCTTCTGCCTCCGTAGCGATGTCCTGATCCAATAAACTCTCCTGCATGTCCTACACTCCTTTTCTCCTCACGCCAAGCGCCACTTCCCGGGGAAGCGGCCTAAAGTGTACTAGTTATATTAGTATACTTAATGTCTTTATTCTACTTATAACATTCATTTCGCTTCTCGTCAATGAAAACCGCTCACAATTTGTAGCACCATCGCTGCAATTCTGATTTTCTCTTCCCTTCCTGGCGGCCTGGTGCTTTCTTTTTAACTCGCGGGATAAAAATCGCATCTTTATAGACGCGCGTATAGCCCATAAGTTCCGTTATTTTCTTCTCCTTTATGCTATTATTTCCTTGAATAGAACCTTTGCTGCGGGACAATCTATACACAGGCAGCCGAGAAGCGTTGAATTTCTGTTTTTTTAAAACAGATTTGCAAACAAGGCTGCCGGCCGCTCAAAGCGGAAGCACTACATTCCGCTGCAGGCAACTCATGGCGCAGTGCATGATGGAGTTCCTCCTTCCACCGTGGGGGTGTTCCTTCGCGGACGGCAGAGCCGACATCAGCTCACGCTCATGAAATCAAAGAGAATTTCTATCGATAAGGAGAAATAAACAGATGGCACAGAACAAGAAAAGTTCGGGCAAGAGCAAAACTGCGACAAGCCCCCAGGCGCGTGCAGCCCTTGAGCAGTTCAAAATGGAAGCTGCAAGAGAAGTTGGCGTGGACCTGAGCGAAGGCGACAATGGCCACCTGACGACTCGTGAGGCAGGCTCCGTCGGCGGACAGATGGTCAAAAAGATGATCGAGTCCTACGAGAACAGCCAGGGCTAAGTGCTCGGTGAACGAAGCCAAATCATGTTTCATTGCAGCTGTTTGTATGCCATAGCGGGAAGCGCTGCCCAAATACGGCGCAGCGGCACAGCTGCGGCGGCAACTGTGCGGTGAAATACAAAAGTGTACTGCGGGATCTTCCGCAGTACACTTTTTGTTGTTCGTAAGCCCTCAGGCGATCCGCAGCAGGCGGCACTGCTCGCAGAGCGGGTAGTGCTCCAAAAAGTAGCGCATCCGCTCTGTCATCTTGGCAAAGCTGCTCCCATAGAAATAGAGCGCTGTGTCCGTCTCCCCTTCCCAGTAGCTATACATCCCGCCGTGGCTACCGAGCGCATTCTCCAGTTCGGAGATGACATAGTTGATGTTGCAGCTCTCATACACCTCATCGGGCAGGTCTGTGCCGTTGAGGTAAATGGCAAGGCCCTCCAGGTGTCCCAGCTCATAGAGGGTTTCCTCCCCGTTTTGCAGGCCGCTCCCCTTGGGCAGGGGCAAGGCTTCCAGCAGCGCGCGCAGCTTTTTCATCACACCCTGGCTGTTGTTGACCATGGTAATCTCAACATTGCAGTGAATGATCTCCCCCTGCTCGTCCGTCAGGGTTCCGCCGCCGGTGACATAGCCGATCTGGAGGGCATTGAGCCGCTCATCGAGCAGGTCTTCAAACAAGTCCTCCCGGTGGATGGGTTGGAGGCGGGCATTGATGCTCAGGACGTAATTGACCTCGTCCTGCACAGTTGCAATGGTTTTTTCGCTTTTTACCTTAAAGAACCTGCTCAGCAGGGCCATGCCCTCACCTCCTTCTCCGATGCGGGGCTGTGCAAGATGCCGGCGGGATACTGCGCGCGGCGGCGCTTGCAGACGGCGCAAAGTATTCCAAGAACTGGCACAAGCAGCGCGCCGCGGGCCGCTCCCACGCCAAAGCTTCTGCATCCGGCATTGTTTTCAACGCGTGCAAAGCTTGGAACATCAGCCAACTTCTGTATGAAATAACAATCAGCGCATTTTATAATACCCCATTTTGTCACAAAAAACAAGTTAAAAGCGCAGAAAAAGCAAAAAGCGCACCGCTCTTTTACGGTACGCTTTGATTCCTATTGTCATCGCGCTTGGCGTTTGCCGTCTCCTCCTGCGGCGAGAGAACCGCCCGCAAAAATTCCCGGGTCCGCGCCTCCTTGGGGTTTGTAAAAAATTCTGAGGGCGGCGCATCCTCCACGATCACCCCATCAGCCATCAGGATCACCCGATCGGCCACGTCACGCGCAAAGCCCATCTCGTGTGTGACAACGACCATGGTCATCCCATCGGCCGCCAGCCGCTTCATCACCTGCAGAACCTCCCCCACCATTTCAGGGTCGAGTGCCGAGGTGGGCTCGTCAAAGAGCATGACATCCGGTTTCATCGCCAGCGCCCGCGCGATGGCCACGCGCTGCTGCTGCCCGCCGGAGAGCTGATGCGGGTAGTAATCTGCCTTGTCCTGGAGGCCCACGCTCGCGAGAAGCTGCAGGGCCTGCTCCTCCGCCTCTTTTTTGCTCATCTTCTTCAGATCCACCGGCGCCATCATAATATTACGCTTTGCCGTCAGATGCGGGAAGAGGTTGAAGCTCTGGAAGACCATACCGATGTTCTCGCGCGCCTTGTTGATGTTCACCCGCTTGTCCGTCAGGCCGATGCCATCAATAATAACCCCACCTTTTGTGATGCTCTCCAGGCGGTTGAGGCAGCGGAGAAAGGTAGACTTTCCCCCGCCGGAGGGGCCGATGATGCAGAGCACCTCTCCCTCCTTCACCTCAAGGCTGATCCCCTTGAGAACCTCCAGCTCCTCAAAGCTCTTATGTAGGTCTGTTACTTTAATCTTATTTTTTTTGATCATAGTTAATCGACCTTTCCACCTTGCGTGAGATAATCATAAGCAAAGAGATGATGGCCAGATAAAACAGGCCGACATAGAGCCAAGTGGCAAAGAACTTATACGAGAGGCCCAGGTAGACCCGCGCGCGGTTTGTCAGCTCCGCAAGGCCGATGACAGAGAGAATGGAGGTGTCCTTCACCGTGATGATGAACTGATTGACCATCGGCGGGATGGAGATTCGAATCGCCTGCGGCAGCACGACCTTTGCCATTGTTCTGCTGTGGCTCATGCCCAGGCTGCGGGAGGCCTCCGTCTGCCCCTTGGGCACAGCGCCGATCCCGCCGCGGTAAATCTCCGCCATATAGGCGCTGCAGTTGATGCTCACGGTGACAATGCTTGCAACCGGGATGCTCAGGCGGGTGCCGAAGAGGGCTGCGACCAGCTCGTTGACACCAAAGAAGATAAAATAGGCCTGCACGATCATCGGCGTGCCGCGCACGGCCCAAATGTAGAAGTTTGCAATGGCCCGAAAGACGGCAACCTTTGAGATCTTCATCAGGCAGACGACCAGTCCCAATACCAATCCAATCGCAATGCTCACAACGGAGACAAAGAGTGTCATCCGCAGACCCTCCAGCAGGATGGGTGTGGATTGGGGCACGACAATCAAAAAATCATGCCCTATGGATTGAATTAAAGCGATGAGTTTTTCCATAACATCGATCCTAACCCGTTCAATTTTGCTGGGGAAGCGCTGCGCACTTTGACAGAAAAGTTTTCAGCATGACATCAATATGCCATGCTGAAAACTCTCGTTTCAACCTGCTGCGCAAAGTTGATGTGCGGGATGTTTTGTTGTCTCAGGCAGCAGCTTCATTCCGTTGGTGTTTGTCCCCCCGTTGGGCAGGGCTCAGTAGCCGTATTTGGCCAGAATGGTGTCATACTCCCCGCTGGCCTTCACATTGGCAAGGCCCTGGTTGAAGGCGGCGATCAGCTCGGCATTTTCGCCCTTCTTCACGGCAAAGCCATAGAAGTTCGGCTCAATGTTCACGCTGTCAACGGTCTTGAGTGCCAGCCCGTCCTGCTGAATGGCCCAGCCGATCACGGCGCGGTCTTCAAAGCAGACGTCGCAGCTGCCCTGCATGACGGCAGCGTACATGGTCAGGGAGTCCTCATAGTCCACGATCGTGAGATTATACTCCTCCTGAATGCTTCTGACGTATTCGGTGCTCACGGTGCCCATCTTCGCCGCGACGGTTTTGCCGTGGATGTCGTCGAGAGAGGCGATCTCGCTGTCCGCTGCGACGACCATGATCTGCCCGTCTTCAAAGTAGCCGTCGGAGAAATCAAAGCTGTCCATGCGGGATTCCTTAATGGTCATGCCGGCAATCATGCCGTCGGCATTGCCCGACTGCACAGCGCCCATCGCGGCATCAAAGCCCTCGTTCTTCATCTCGTAGGTAAAGCCCTGATCGGCTGCAATCGCAGCGAGCAGTTCCATGTCCACGCCGACATAGCTGCCGCTCTCGTCGAGGAATTCAAAGGGCGGGAAGTTGTTATCCGAGTAGATGACATAGTGTGCTGCCCCGGCCTGGCCGCCGTTTTCAGCGGGGTCCTCCGGATCGGGTGTCACGGGGGTTTTGTCGCCGCAGGCGCTCAGTGCAAAGATCATCAGAGCCGAGAGGCCAAGCGCGGCCAGCAAACGCAGTGATTTTTTCATTCAATTTCCTCCATTCATGATTTGATCCTACTTCTTTTCGTTTCTAAATAATTGGTTTTAATACGATTTGTTCCAAAATGATCGCATCAAAATTATATCGGAATTTCACTGAGCTGTCAAGCAAGCCTTTTCTTTTGATCGAAAATCCGCCCATCTTTTCTCCCGCGCTTTCCAGGATTGTGTCTGCGTTCTCCCTTTCTGCGGCAGCCTTCGTTCCTTAAATCTCCATAATCACAGGCAAAATCATCGGATTCCGCTTGGTCTTGCGGTAGAGGAAGGTGGAGAGTTCGTTTTTAATCGCGCTCTTGATCGCCGTCCAGTCGGTGATGCGCTGATCCTGACAGCTCTCGAGCGCCTCCATCGCCACCTCACGCAGGTCGTCCATCAGCTCTTCCGATTCCTTGACATAGACAAAGCCGCGCGTGATGATATCGGGCCCTGAAATGAGCCTGCCGTCCTCCGTGGAGAGGGAGAAGACCACAACGATCATGCCGTCCTGCGCCAGATGCTTGCGGTCACGCAGCACCACAGAGCCGACATCTCCGACGCCGTAGCCATCGACAAACACGCGGCCCGAGGGGACGCTGCCATTGAGCTGGGCGGAGTCTGCCGTCAGTTCAATCACCTTGCCAATGTCACTGATGATGATATTTTCCGGCGGCGTTCCCATCTGCCGGGCGAGCTTCGCGTGCGTTTTCAAATGGCGCTGCTCCCCGTGGATGGGGATGACAAACTTTGGCTTGACCAGGGCATGGATGATTTTCATCTCCTCCTGACAGGCGTGCCCCGAGACGTGCAGCTCCCCCGTGTGCTCATTGACCACATCGGCATTCTTGCGGAAGAGCTCATTGATGACGTTGCCAACGGCATTCTCATTTCCGGGGATGGCGGAGGCGGAGATGATCACCCGGTCGCCGGGGAGAATTTCCACCTGCCGGTGGCTCGCAAAGGCCATGCGCGTCAAGGCGGACATCGCCTCGCCCTGGCTGCCGGTGGTAATGATACAAATTTTGTTCTTCGGCAGGCTTTTGATGTGGTTGATGTCCACCAGAACGCCCTTTGGAATCTCCGTATAGCCAAGTTCCGTGGACACGCGCAGCGTGTTTTCCATGCTGCGCCCCGTGATTGCAACCTTGCGCCCATAGCGCGCCGCGACATTGATAATCTGCTGAATGCGGTCGACGTTGGAGGCGAAGGTGGTCACGATGATGCGCTCCTCGCAGCCCTTGAAGAGCCCGTCAAAGCTCTCCCCGACGGCGCGCTCGCTGCGCGTATAGCCCGGGCGCTCCACGTTGGTGGACTCCGCAAGCATTGCCAGCACACCCTCCTTCCCCAACTGGCCAAGGCGCGCCAGATCCATCATGCCGCCCTTGATGGGGGTGGGGTCGATCTTAAAGTCGCCCGTGTGGATCACCGTGCCCACGGGGCACTTGATGGCGAAGCAGACCGAGTCCGCGATCGAGTGGTTCGCATGGATAAACTCCACTGAAAATCTTCCGCTTTTGATCACCTCGCCGCACTCACAGGTGACAATTTTCACTTTGTTTAGGAGCTTGTGCTCCTCCAGCTTTGATTTGACCAGCCCCGCTGTCATCCGCGTCGCGTAGATCGGTGCGTTGACCGAGCGCAGGACATAGGGCAGTGCCCCGATGTGGTCTTCATGTCCGTGGGTCAAGAAAATGCCCCGGAGCCTGTCCTTATTTTTGATCAGGTAGCTGATGTCCGGAATGACCACGTCAATCCCGTACATATCGTCATCCGGAAAGCCCATCCCGACATCGACCACGATGATATCCCGTCCGTATTCAAAGACGGTGAGGTTCTTTCCAATCTCATTGAGTCCCCCCAATGAAATAATCTTTAGTTTTTCTGCCATAGTGTTTCAATTACTCCTCATTTATTATTGGTTTTTGAATTTATTTTTGGCTTTCGCCGGCAAAGACAGCAGGCAAAGAGAATGCTCCCCCCTGCGATGGGGGCAGCATAAGAAGGCAAGTCTCCCGCCGGTTTTCATCTGCCCTGTCTCGCAAATGAAAGGGTACAGGTCTCTTACCATAACGTCCGATTGCATCTGTGCGTTGCAAATTGATCTTCATATCCGTTTCAAGACGTAAGCACGCCTTTCAAGCTGCCGATACAATGAAATAGAATCCGCCGGAGGGCACCGCGCCCCGCCCCTTCCGCTGTACAGCTCGCCTGCCATCCCCTTGCAGCGCCGGCGGCAGGCCCTGCGATCGGCTGCCGCAATTGCACATTCTGCGTGGAGGGGCGCTGCGCTGCGCGGGGGGTGCGTCCCGCCGCGCCTGTGGGGGCCGGGCAAAGAGCTGCCTGTGCAGGGGGCGCGGGCTGCCCCCGCTCCCCTGCCAACTGCTCCACTGCGGCTTCTATTCTATCCATGCGCGTCATGCCGCGCATTGAGATCTCATCGAAGTGTCCAAGCTTGCGCCTGCGCGCCGCTTAGGCTACTTAAACTATTATTATACCACCCTATCCGTGAAAAGTATACCGTTTTTTCTCGAATTCATTTACCGCCCTGCGTTTTTATGATAAACTATGGGCAAAGCAGCACATCTGCGGATGCGCCCGCGCTCCAGAGCTGATGGGGCGGCAGCGCCCGCAGGATTCTATCCATACGGAGGCGATCCACCCGTGAACATTCAAATTTTCGGCCGGGCCAAATGCTTTGAGAGCAAAAAGGCCATGCGCTACTTCAAAGAGCGCCGCATCCCCTTTCAATACATCGACCTGGGTAAAAAAGCAATGAGCCGCGGCGAGCTCAAAAGCGTCGCGCAGGCGCTCGGCGGGCTGGATGCGCTGGTCGATGAGAGCCACCCCGACGCCGCCCTGCTCCGCTATCTCGCCTATGAGGGCGATCGGCTGGAAAAACTCGCCGAAGAGCCCGATTTCCTGCGCGCGCCCATCGTGCGAAACGGAAAAGCCGCCACGCTCGGGTTTCAACCCGAACAGTGGGCGGCTTGGAAATAACCCGCCTTACACCGCCCCGGCGTAGGGCTGCAGGGCCTCGCGCAGCTGCTGCTGATACGCACGCACCGCCCACAGGGGGCCAAGCAGCTCCGCCCGCCGGCCCATGCTGAAGAGCCACGCCCAAAAGGGCGGCCCAATGACCACCCTTGCCGTGAGCAGGCAGCTGCCGCTCTCCTCCGCCGTCAGCTCGCTCTCCATGCCAAATTGATCCAGCAGCAGCCCGGCGCTCTCCGCTTCGCAGCGCAGCCAGACCTTCGTCTCCTCCCCCTGAGGCAGGCCAAAGAGAAGATTGCCCGGCGGCGCATCCTCCCCCGCGTCCGGCTGCGGCGCGTCCTTGCCCTCCACCTCCTGCAGCTGGTCGACGCGGTAATAGCGCATCGCCGCGTGCAGGTGGTCATAGCCGTAGAGGTAGTAACGCCCGCCGGCCCAGAAGAGCGCCCGGGGGCTGACGGTATACTCCGCCCCTTCCCTGCCCAAGACCTTTTTCTTGCGGCCGTCGCAGCGTGAATAACGAAAACCGACGACGCGGCGCGCCGCAATCGCCTCCTGCAGGGCCTCGACATGGTAATAAATACTCTCGTTTCTGCTCTTGACCCGCTGCGCCCCCGGCAGCTGCTGCTGCAAGCGCGCCGCCTCATGCACATTGCCCAGCCGCCCAAGCTTTTCAACCAGCTGGCGGCTTTTTCTCTGGCTTAAGACCTGCGCCGCCTGCACGAGATCCATCAAAAGCTTCAGCTCCGCCGTTTGAAAGAGCCGCTTGCGCACAAACCAGCCGCCCGCCTGCCCGCCGCGGTAGCAGATGTCCAGCCCCGCCTGCTGCAGCGCGAGGATGTCCGCGTAAATGCCCTTGCGCTCGGCCGCTATGCCCTCCGCCGCCAGCAGCCCCAGCAGCTGCGCCATGGGCAGGGGGTGCGCTGCGTCCGTCTGCTCGAGCAGCAGCCGCCCGAGCGTGAGCAGCTTGCGCCGCTGGATGCTCTGCTTCCTCATCCGCCCGCCTCCTTTGCAGAACCATTTTCTGTAGTATAGCAAAGGAAGGGCGGGCTGGCAAGAGAGAAGGAGCAGAGAAAAAAAGAACCTCCCCATCGGGGAGGTTCTTTTGTGTGCTGGGTTCTAATCTCTTTGCGTGGGGTAGGGATTAGGCAAAGGTGATGGTGTAATTCGCTGTCGTTGTTCCATCCTCTGCCGTCACGGTGAAGGTAATTGTGTCACCGGCGGCCGGAGCAAGGTCCGCCAGCGTGATGGTGTAGGTGCCATCGCCATTATCCACCATAGAAGCAGTAGCAGTGCTCGACAGGGCCGTAGCAAAGTTGTCAACCACAGCCTTAGAGTTGTTCACGGTGATGGTGAAGCTGTCACCCACAACTGCGCCGGTGATGGTCAGAGCTGCGCCGGTGCCAGAGAGGGTACCAGTAGTGATCGCATCCATTGCAACGGTCGCGGAGGCATCGCTGCTGATAATCGGGTTCCACTCGTCATTCTTGTCGAAGATGACCAGCTCCAGGACGTTGTTGTCGCCCACTGTGAAGACACAGTTGAGGAGATATGCGGTGCCTGCAGCGTTCTCAAGAGCGGTTCTGTCCAGCTCGCCGGCGTCGCTCACATAGGAGCCGGCCTGCGGGGCAGCGCTGTCAACCACGAGGAATACGGTGTCGTCGTCATAGGTGAACTGGGAGCTTCCGCTATGGGAAATGACATTGTTGAGCCCTCCGTTGGAGAACTGCACGGTCTTGCCGATGAGGCCGAGGTTTGCACCCACATAGGTGTCGCCATCAACAGCAGCGCCAAAAGATGCATCATAGAGGACTGTAATGCCTTCGATGAAGCCGCCGCCCAGATCGTCAAAGGAGATTACATCGCCTCTGGAGATGCCGGAGGAGCTGCTGTCATCAACATAGACAAGGTGTTTGCCTTCGGTGGTGTAGACATAGAAGCTCGGATAGTTGCTGCCGTCCACGCGGCTCTGGCCGATGGAGCTGACCACATAACCATAGGAGCTGGTGCCGAAGGTGGGCGTTGCTTCGTCGTCGGCTCTCACAACAGCAGTCTGCACAACATTTCTGCTGCCGACGGTGTTGGTCGCCATCTCAAACATGCCGTCATCGCCAACCGCGGTACCAAACTCTTTGGTATCCTGTGCCTGCGTGCCGGAGATCACCTTGAACTTGTCGGCGCCGGCGCCATTGTGGTTCACAAGGAAGATCACAGCGTCATCCGCAATGGTCAGGCCGGCCAGGGTGCCGGGGGTCTTGGAGCCGGCTTCGGTGATGCCGTCTTGGTCGTTGGCATCCGCAACAGTCACGCTGTCGAAGCCCGCGTTGTTAACGGCATCCAGCTTACGCAGGGTGTAGAGGCCGTTTTTCACAGTGAAGGTGAAGAGGCCGTATGCAGCATTTGCAGCGTCAGACGCATCATCAGCCGTGTTGGTGTCTGTGGTGCCGTCCTTAAAGAACTCGTCAATGGTGATGATGGCATTGCTGCCGTCCTTGGCAAAGTAGACCTTCGCCTTGGCGGAAGTCAGGCCATCTTCCTCTTCCATCACAGCAACCATCAGGACATCGTCAAGGGTATAGTTGCTTGCGCCGAGTTCCTTCGCGAAGACAAAGCCATTCTTCACGAAGAAGGTGTACTCATTGCTCAGGTTCACAGCGCCGATGCCGGTCGCAAGGGCGTGCACGTCATAGGCAGTGCCGTCGAGAGTCCAGGTGCTGCCGGAGGTGCGGGTCAGCTCGCCGGAAACGGCTTCCAGCTTCTCAATAACCTGTGTGTCATAGGGGGTGTTGGCTTCGGCGTAAACCACAACATAGTCGCCCTTGGCGATGCCGTCGTAGATCACAACGTCATCCACGTCATAGGAAGCAGCAGCGCTCATTGCGCCGGTGACGCCGCCGCCAATGATGTTCAGGCTGTCTTTGTTGATGGTGTTGACTTTACCAACCTGATAGGGGACATAGACGACAAAGTCGCCGCGGCCGTCGCCGTCATAGTCGATGAGCTTCACGGTGTAAGCTGCGTCGATGCTTGCGTCGCTCAGGTAAACATCAGCTACGACATCATAATCCACCCAATTGTTCTGCGCATAGACAAGGATCCCGCCCATGCCGACAGAGCCTGCGGTTCTGTAGTTGGTGCCGTCGACTTCGAGGCCGACATTGGCATTGTCATAGAGATCCTTGGGTGCTTCGGCCATCACGCGGGAGCTGCCGGTAACCATGCCGAGGATGGTCTTGTTGTCCTTCTTGACGATGACCTTCACGTCCATCATGAAGAAGTCGCTGTAGTCAACCTCGGACTGGAGAACGCTAAGGGAGTCGAAGGTGTACTTGAAGACCTTCGCAGACTTATCCCAGGAGGTGCCGAGCAGCTGCACATCTTCATTGATGGTGCAGTCATACTTGTCTTGCAGCAGGGTGATGAAGTTGGTGCTGCCAGCCAGGGCTCTGTCTTTGGCAATGAGCCTCGTGGTCATCTGGCCGTCAACCATGGCCCACTCGTTGACATACTCCACCTCGTAAGCCTGCAGCGCGTTCCAGATCATCTGGGCAGCGTCGTCACGGTTCAGGGGAGCGTTGGGGTCGATGGAGATCTTGTCATAGAGCTTCTTGCCGGCAGCCGCCACGTTGATGCGGACAGCCCAGTTGGACGTGTTGAAGTCTTCCACGTCAGCTCTGTAGCCAAGGGCAACCAGGAGCATTTTCGCAGCCTGGGTGCCGGTGACGTTTCCGTCGGGAACGAAGGTGCCGTCGCCCATGCCGGCAACGATGCCCTCTGCCACGCAGTACTCGATGTACTTCTCAGCCCAGTGGCCGCGTACGTCGGTAAAGCTGGCACCGGTGGGGTTGGTGCCGAGGACGGGGTCCATGCCGCCGTGCATCAGGACCGCGATCATCTTGGTCATTTCTGCGCGGGTGATGTTACCCTCGGGTCTAAAGGTTCCGTCTTCGTAACCGTTGATGATCTGCAGGGCAACGGCCATGTCGACAGCTTCGGTGTTCACGACATCTGCTTTGTCGCTGAAACTCACCGTGGTGGCGCTTGCATTGAACACGACAACGGACATCAGCATAGCTGCTGCCATGATGGTGCTCAATACTTTCTTGAGATTTCTCATAGAATTTCCTCCTTCAAAATTTCAAACCTTCGCCGGCCGCCAGTCAGTCCGGCACACATATCGCGGCATGCCGTTGGCAATATCTGCGCCGCACGCGACGCCCAGCTTGATTTGTAAGGATAACTATACCAGCTGATGATTTTTTTGTCTATCGTTTTTGCTCGGATGTAATGTAACTGTAACAGAAGGGCGCGCGGACGCCGGCCCCGGCTGAGAGAACAGCGGCGGGGCCGGCGCGGGCGCGGGGGGCTATTGTTGCGTATTTATATTAATATGGTATATGGGATTACGCGCGATCCACCGCGGCCATGTGGCAGATGAGGTCCACGAGTTTGGTGGAGTAGCCGATTTCGTTGTCATACCAGGCGACGAGCTTCACAAAGTTTTCAAAACAAATATTCGATGATAAACACATTTTGTTAGCAAATAATCAATAATTAAACACTATTTCGGATTATTACATCTTTTGATTTCTTCATCGGTTATTCCACTAAAAAGAATAGCTACGATGCACTACAAGATAGTCTACTCCATCACCCTGAAAACTGCAAGTGTTTATACATGCATTATCCCGGTAGAGGCAATAAAGCAATCCTACCCTCCGTTAATATAGCACCCTTGACCTCTGACATAGGTATGGGGGGGTATTATAGCATCTCCGTTTCTAGTATTCTAATCAGGCCGCTATAGCTACTACACCCCCCGCTCGCCTAATAGAATAAAGTTTAGTGCTATTTCCGCGCAGGTATATTTGTAACCTTTTATAGGTCAGATAAGTAGTTTATCTCTTTCAATACGTTTAGCATGAATCTGTCTTGGTAGTGAAACTTGCTTTTGATTTCCAATATCGTATTAAATATAGTGTTACAATAGCTAGTGTTTAACGGGACAGGTATTCTATGTTGATCAAGTTTCAAAAGGGTATACCCTAATGAAACAGTCTAGAAGCATTTCACATAAGTCCAAGTTTCCATTTTGAAATATGTCGCACCGCATTACCACCCTATTGACACACCTCTGCGTTTCTGATAGGCTATTTATAATTAGCAAGGGAGAGTGTGCAGTATGAAAGTCGGTTATATTCGAGTGAGTACCCAAGAACAGAACGAAGCCCGCCAAGAATATCTGCTTAAAGCTCATGGGATAGAGCAGACTTTTAAAGATAAGTCCAGTGGGAAGAATACGGACAGGTCTGATTTTAAGAAGATGATGGCGTTTGTTCGAGCGGGTGATACTGTAGTTGTTGAGAGCATATCCCGTATTGCGAGAAATACCCGTGACTTATTATTTATTATTGCCGCCCTCACAGAAAAGGGTGTTGAGTTCGTCAGCCTAAAAGAAGCCATAGACACCAGCTCAGCCCAAGGTAGATTTATGCTGACTGTATTTGGTGCAATGGCAGAGCTTGAGCGCGAGAGCATTTTAGAGCGTCAGAGAGAGGGCATTGCTATTGCCAAGGCTGAACACAAATACAAGGGCAGAAAGCCCGTAGAGGTCAATGAGAGCACTTTCAGGGCCGTGTGCACTAGGTGGCGGGCTAAGGAGATTACCGCACGACAAGCAATGAATGAGGTTGGCCTAAAGCCAAACACCTTTTATCGCAGGGTTAATAAATTAAATATTTAAAAGCAAAGCCAGAGAGTAAATAATACTCACTGGCTTTCTGCTGCCTAATTTAAAAAGTGAAATGTATATGGAACTTACTTCAAGTTTAGCCGTTCATGGTGAGGGTAGGAAAAAGACATGGGCAGAGATAAAGATGCTGCTTAAGGTCAAGTTTTAAGTCAATAGACTCTAGTCTTCAGGGAAAACATAATCATCTATAATTGTGTCCCAACGAAATTGCGTAATTTTATTGTCGTAATAATCTGTGCTATCTCCCTCGTAATTTTTCCATGTCATGACTCTACAAGATTGATAGCCTACTTTTAGATTAGGGTACTTATACCAAGAATTGTAATAACCTCCCTCAACTTTATATTCAGGGAAATAACTTGAAAAATAATAATATACTCTCTTTTGCAGATCCCTCAGCAAACTTAAAGTATCTTGTTTATCAGTCTTACTTAATGAAATGGAATGTTCCAGATCATACCACACTTTTATACCTTGCTCTATCTCGGTTTGTATCCAAAAATCATATGGCAGTTCATCAGAATCATTTTGCATAATTTCATGCTTAACCGTCAACCCACTATACGGATTTAATAAGGTATAATAAAGTACGCTCTTATTAAGATAATTAACTAAATCTTGCGGAGTCTTAAAATCATATTTTGATATTCTTAGCTCTGGATTCGTTATTCGACTAACGATAGTAGCTATCTCTGCTCGTGTTATATATCCCTCTGAACTAAATGTTCCGTAGCCGTCTGATCCCGTTAATATCCCTGCTCTATATAAATCATATACGCAATAACCCTGCTTCCCAGTAGGAACACCCGGGATAGAATCTTCCTTTGTCGGATTAACCACCAAAAGATAATATTTGGGAATCGCTTGATTTAATATCTTAGCAAATTCAAATCTAGTTATTGGCTGCGTGTATGATTTAAAATCACCCTCAGAAAGAATGCCATTTAATACTGCAAATTGTACATATCCTTGATACCATGGAGAAGTTGTGGGGATATTAATGTCTCTATCTGTAAAAACAGAGTTAATCCTTACGGCTAGTGTAACTGCATCTGCAACACTCATGTTGTCATACGGTGAAAAATTTTTTAAGTCTGTCCCTTTCATCAAGCCAGAATTATAAGCAATTTTTACATATTGGTTAAACCAATCTTTGGCTTGCACATCAGAAAATTGACCATCGGTGTAGGATTGAGACTCGGAATATGCAAATACAGTTTGAACAGATATGGATAATAGAAGTAAAGCTAGACACGTTATGTGTAGAAACCATTTAATTTTTTTCACATGTATCGCCTCTTTGTACATTGTATTCGGGATAGGACAAAAATATAGGAGGGGTAAAGAAACTGTTTGCGGATGATCGAAAAAAATTTAGTTTTTATAATATTCTACCCCAAGTTCTTTCGCCATTTGCTCTCCACTAATTATTTCAAAAGTTACTGAATTCAACGATTCTTTCATTTCTTCAGTTATTTCATATTTCCCGGTATCTACCATATTTCTAAATTCTTCCTGTTTCTCGTATAAATATCTCAAATCAACAAAATGTTCTGAACCTTCACCAACATAACTAGGGTCTTCATCTGGTGATAATAGAATATTGGCTTGTGATTTACCCGGATAGGCTCCATAGCTATTTTTAGAGTCATATATAATTGATAACATTATTCCCTTTGTATCTTTGATATCCACAACTAGAATATCCCCATAAATTCTCATTGAAGTTGGGTCTTTTAAATCATTCTTGAGAATTTGAGTTGCCTCTACGTATCGTTGAAAAATATCCTCATCATTATCTATAGAACAACCAGCTAGAAAAATGAGGAAAATGGCTAAAATGATTTTTGAAAAACGTCCCATTATTATTTGCCTCCAATGTTTATAATTCCATTACATCTGACCTTTGCTATTCAGACTGGTATTGCTTTGGGTGTTTCTGTTTTTATCAGGCATTTATATAAAGAATTAGAACCAAACGCTAAGCAGTATGATATCCAAATGGATATCATACTGCTATTTTTACATATATTTGCAGTAATGTCAAGATATCTAATTAGATATCAAGGACGTGCGCAACATGGCTTACTACAAGGTAGTGTCAAGAATTATGCGCAAATTGGTTTGCAGTCTCTGAGAGAATAAAGTTAGCCCGCAATGGAGCCCTCGTCCAGAACGATCTCCAGATGCTTCATGTTCATGTATTTCTTGTTGCCCCACTGGGTTCCGGCCACATGGCGAAGTCGTGCGCAGACCAGCATCAGCGCCGAGTTACCGTCCGGAAAGCAGCCAACCACGCGGGTGCGCCTACGGATTTCTCTGTTCAGGCGCTCAATGACATTGTTGGTGCGGATGCGAGTCCAATGCTCCGAGGGGAAGTCCGCATAGGTCAGGGTTTCTTCCACGCTATCCTCAATCTTCTTGGCCGCCTCCTTCAGCTTCATGGCACGAAGTTCTGTCACCACGGCCTTGGCCTTCTCCCTGGCTGCTTTCTTGCTCTCCTGAGCATGGATTGCCTTGAGCATTTTAGCGACCAATTTCACCTTGGATTTAGGGACAACAGAGAAGACGTTTCGGTAGAAGTGAACCACGCAGCGTTGGTATTTGGCCTCCGGAAACACTTCTCCAACGGCCTCCAGCATACCCATGCACTTGTCGCCGACGATGAGCTTGACGCCGTCCAGACCCCGACCTTTGAGCCACTGAAAGAAACTAACCCAGCTGGCTTTGTCTTCTTTCATGCCCTCCGCTGCGCCTAAAACCTCACGGTAACCGTCCTCATTCACGGCGATAGCTACCAGAATAGCCACATTTTCGTACTCTCCGCCCCAGTTGCGGCGCAGGTAGATGCCATCCACATAGACGTACGGATACCGCCCGCCCTGTAGGGGGCGGTTACGCCAATCTTCAATGTGAACGTAGGCTTTCTTGTTCAGCTCGCTGATGGTAGAGGGTGAGACCTTGCTGCCCCAGAGCGCTTCGGTGATGTCTTCTACACGGCGCACAGAGACACCGGCAAGGTACATCTCGATAAGGGCCTCCTCCACACTGCTTTCTCTACGACGGTAGCGCTCAATGATGGCGGTTTCAAAAGAAATTCCTTTGAGGCGGGGTACGTTGAGGGTGACGTCGCCAGAGGTAGTAGTGAGATTTCGGCTGTAATGACCGCTGCGGTAGCCTTGACGTTCTTCGCTGCGCTCGTATTTGGCAGCCTGCGTCAGCTTCTCTGCTTCGGCCTCCAGCAGGCCGTTGAGCGTTTCTTCCACGCTCCCACGCACTAGTTCCTTGATTTGCCCCTTGATTACTTCCTCGTTTAACTGTACAATTTTCTCGGACATGGTTTGTAGTCTCCTTTCAGAATGGTGGTGTGGTAACTTCATTCTATCAGAGATCTGCATACCGTGTCTCTTTTTCAGGCTTTTTTCAATTTGCGCAATTTATTGTACCTTACCTACTACAAGAGAATTCGTGAATTGAGGGAAGATCATGATTTAACGCAGCGGCAGGTGGCTGCTATGTTAAATATGCCTCAGTCACAATATTTCCGATATGAACAGGGGTATAGGGATATTCCATCAGATATTCTAATTGCACTTGCAGAGATTTATAAAACTTCAACTGACTATATTTTAGGTCGCACGGATGACCCCGCTCAATTTAACAAAATGAGATCCCCACAGATAGGATGCTAAGTCCTAGTCTGTGGGGATTGTTGCTATTAATTATAGTTTCACCATAAACTAATTACTTTCCTCCAGCGTCCTAATTATCCAACCTCCACTCCTATCATGCTTTCCTGATGGTTTGATACAGTACCCTAGCTTTTTGAGCGCAGGCCCTAAGCTTTTAATCGGGTAACTTATTTGAAGTTTCTTTGTGTCATGCTTAGATAGCAAGTCATTTAGCTGTACAGTAAAATTGTCTCGTTGCTCTGTAGAAATTACTACATCAAGACATTTGCCTTTTTCTAGTAAGGCTTGAACATCACTATTTAATTGCCTTTTTCGCTCACTTAAAGGACGCATTGTGAATAGTCTGCTACAATCAGAGTACGGGAACCACTTCTGGAGATTAACTGCTCCTACGCCGTTCTCTGGCTGAATACTATCCGCATGCGCTTTAGACCAGAAATTGACACACTTTCTAATGTAACATGCATCCACATGGGTCTGCTCATTCCCCTTAACTTTTCCCTGATACAGACTAAACAGTAAGGTGAAATAATTAAAGCGGATATTGGGAAATAACTTTTCGACGTTCGAGATAACTTGTTGCAATCTTTCATGACTGTACATATCTGGAATCTCAAAAAACTCTTCAATCGCTTCATTCATCTGTTTGACGCACTTCTTATCTCGTATGGCCTCAAAATGAGTAATAGGCGTTAAATAATTTGGTGTATCATATAAAACAATAAGCGCCCCTAACCTTGTACGAACTCTCCCTGCCATTTGTATTAATTCTGTACGTTGGGTGCTTTCTGAAAACATTATTTTTATATCATCATCAATAATGTTTATACCTTCTTTATTCTGTGTCGTTGTAATGAAAATGCGTATGTCCTGCGGAACTCGCTCTTCCTTAACTAAGCTCTCCCGAATTCTGTCTCTTTTCTCTAGGAGGCTATTAGAGAACAAGGAATTTTGATCGTTATTAGAATAAGAGATACCAATAACCTCTTCTGGGACACCATGTTTTTGTAATTTGGATACCAAACTTCTTATATGTTCAATTCGATTAGCAAAATAAATAATCCTTTCATTTTTATGTTGTTCTAGTTGCCGTATAATTTCACTTGCGGCATCCTCATACGGGTACAACACCACTTCTTCAGGCTCAACGTGTATACAGTCCTTATAACAATCTATATGATTATATTCCTCGCTTGATTTTGTTTCTTCAGAAACAATCCAATCAATTGGCTCCGGAGTTCCCGTCATGAAAATAAGTTTACAGTTGTTAGCCTCATCCTGAACATGACGCAGAAACTTCATGACATGAAATGGTGACTCTAAAAAAGTTGCATCTGAAACAAGTGAATGAGCTTCATCTAATATGATGAGGTCAAAATAGTTCCAGATATGTGTTTTTGGATTATTAATATCATAAATAGTTTTTACAAACCGTTCAATTCCACGATTAGTGCAAACACAAAGGTTTTGTTTATTGGATTCTTTTTTGTCGGACATTTCATCTATATTTATAAACCGTGTTGCCCCTATCTTCAGTGCTTGTGCATCAGCTGTTGCCTTGCGAGAGGTAATCATTAGAATATCATGCCCGTCATCTGCAAGTGTACCGACCCAATAATTCTTCCCCGAACCAACCCCAGAGTATATTTGAATAAGTTGATACGGTTTAATATGCCTGTCATAGTCTATAACGTCGGATAGATATTTTTCACCCATGATTCTTTCTCCTCACTTTGATATGTAGGGGGGGATTTTTTTATTTTCTATAGATAAAACATTTTTCTCCCCCGGCCTAATTTATAGAATCCCTGTTGGGTATATGGCCGCTTCGCTAGCTCGCGGCCAGCCAAAACTAAGAGCCATGATTTAATATTAAAACACTTTTAGCTTCGTCTGGCAAGCGACCAGCTTGACAGTTGACATGCGGAGCATGGCAAAGAAGTAAAGGTATTTTAATATTAAATCAATGTCGAGGGGGTACAGGGGGGCGCGACAGCACGCCCTCCTGTTGTGCAAAGGGGGATGCAGGGGGAAAAAGCAACCGCCGAATGGGAGTTCGACTTAGGGATTCTCAAAAACAAGTAAATTTTTGACCGACTCTCTTTAAGCGGTGGCAAACAAATAAAGACCACTTCAAGTATAATAACTTTGGGGAGGTCTTTATTTTGCTTTTTAGTTCTTCGACGACAATTTCTAAATATCTTTTATCACTCGTGAGATTCACTAAATCACACAGATATTACATTCAGGTTTAACTGTTGCAAATCTTGAATTACTCTCTGGTTATCTTCGTAAAAAATTAAGTGTTCAAACCCGCATTCAAGTATTTCGCAGATTTTCTCTATATCCTTAACCACTTCAAGTTTACTGCTGAATAGGACTTTCTTAAATCGATTGTATATTTTGTAGTGCTCTAGAATTGCAAATACTCTAGCCTCATCAGCACTTGTCCATAGAATACATAATTCAACATTTTGATCTTGCAAAACTTGAACTACAGACGTATTTGGCGAAGTCCTCTTCAAGTTATTCACGAAGTACTTTTGCTTCAATTCAATGATTTTATTTTTTTGAAAGCTATTTAGTTCCGGATATTTGCTCAAAATAACATCTCGAGTTATCCTTTTGCAATCATTAATTGTTGCTAACCCTAGTTTTTTCAATGCATAATTGTAAGAATCATTGTTTAATGAATCTGTATATATCAACGTATTGTCTAAGTCAAATACATGTCTCTTCATTGTTATCATAATAGTGTTAACTGCTCACCAATATAAGGATTTCCATCTGAAGATAAATCGGGATTCACTAACGATTTAATAAGATCAATCGAACTAGGTATCAATATTTTCACTTGATTTGCACCTATGCTATTTACTAAATCCTTATTTAAACCGAATCGCTTATTGTCTTCATCCATCTTGCTATTATACATAGCATATCGTTCTATTTCATACTTCCTTGCGGCTTCCATTGCATGACGCGAACCACTATCTCCCTCTCCTTTTCTATAGCTAGCTATCAGAATAATTGCTTTTGAAAACATTGCTTGCAATCTATCTCTTTCAATAAAACGATTTATTGCTTCGTGTTTTGAAGCAGCATCCTTGTAATATTCCGAAACCAATAGGCCGCCTTTATTAACGATTTCTTCTGCAAAATCACGATTTTCAGCAGGGTAAACTTTGCTCAATTGAGATGGTAAAATTGCTATTGTCTTGCCATTTGTTTCCAAACTAGTTTTGTGAGCAATTGTATCGCAGCCAATTGCTAATCCACTTACTATTACAAGGTCATTATTAGTAAGTCTCCGAACTATATCAGTTTCTCTTCTGATAATTTCCTCGTCAGGATCTGTAAGTCCTATTACTGCGATATTATTGTTTAAATCATTCAGTAATGATAAGTCACCTCTATAAAACAATAAGTACGGTTTGTCACCATTGTTTTTAACCTTTCGGCTAATAAATGGAAAAGAATCATCATAAGCACATATGATTCCTTCTTCGCTATCTGTTGAATCAAGTTCACTTGATATTTTTTCGGATGCCTTAATAACTCTTTCATTATTAAATACTTCTTTATTAAACTTTTCTCTATTTGCATAGTTCGCCCAAAATTGTGCATTTGTTTTCACTATCCCACACTCTTTTGCGGCAAGTACCCTTAATGCAATATCTGAATACTTCATTAGATCCTCCTCGTGTACCCAATTGAATAAAATATTACTTTATTCGCACCATTATCAAATAATGCTTGGATACAATCTTCATCTATATTAACGTTTCTCGTATAAATGTCATCGATAAGAATAATGTTTTGATTCATTATTCTACTTTTGTCTATTTCACAAGTAGCAACCGTGATCCCTGGATATGGTTCATCTCCATCATTTGGAATACCAGTTGCAGTGCGCAGATGGGTTGTACGGGTGTTTACTACTCGTTTAATACAATCCGTTCCATCAATCGCACCACGAATATTATTAGCAGCAATTTTTATTGCTTCTTTCAACATTAACTGGAAATTTGAAAATGATTTCAATGATTTCGCTCTTGGCACACAAACAAGCATACAATTTGAAATACTTCGTTCTGCCATTATTTCCGGCAGATCATCTATCAAGATTTCTATTACCTTGTCCCTTGCTTCTATTAAGTTTTTATGTGGTTCTGAATCGAAAGTGTTTTTCAACGTATTCAAGAAGTCAGGATTTCCTGGTTGTCTAAATCCCGTATAGATCTGATGATAATATCCAATAGTATTGCTTTTCAAAAAATTATTTCTTTCAATAATAAATTCTTTACTCATAATCCTCCCCATAGTGATGATACACAGTTCATTTAATGCTCTTGTATACGCTACATATTTTTCGTTTTGTGTCATCTGATGTGGTATAGCATAAATCCTTTCAAACTCTAACCCCTTAGCTAGGCTTATAGGTATGACATTTAAAAACCCTCTTTTTACTTCACATTCATCATCGCTAATCACATTGATTTTTCCAATATCACCAATACGATATTTTGACTCTATGTTCTCATACAACTGGATATCTTTGATAATAAGAGCGATTCTGTCAGTATCATCAAGCTGAATTACTGAGCTAGCCTCACTTATATCACAGTGTTTTACAGAACCATCAATCCCAATTGGCATCATATCAATGCCGAACTCTGAGTTAATAAACTCTGTTATCTGATGAGCATTTCTGTAATTTTCATTTATGCCGAACATCTTCCAATTGCTCTCTACAACTTGTTTTACTTCATTTTCATTCAGTCCTTTAGGATTGATACTTTGTTTAATGTCACCAAACAAATTGAATACAGCATTAGGGAATACCCGCTTATATAGTGATATTTCAGTTACCGCATAGTCCTGAAACTCATCAACAAATAATAGTGTACGTTTATCATGTAGACTATTAAAAATTGCATTGCACCCCACCAAATGCAGAAACACTTCAAATTCATAAGTAAATTTGCAATCTATTTGATTGTCTTTCTTTACATTTATAATCAGTTGTCCAATAATTTCAGACAAAAAATCATTGCTGCTCCTATTAACAAACCGTTCAAATCGGTCTATTTTCTCTACAACGGCTTTATAGCTATTCAGTAATTTTAGCGCAGTACCATAATGAACTTTAAGATGTGGAAATATGCTTAAGATGTCTTTGTTTTGGCTATTACTTCTCCCCAGAACATTGAAATATCCAAACACCTCACTAAATATGTCATCTGATACTGAAACTTCATCCCTATTATTTTTCTTTGTATAGACAGTTTTATCAGATAGCTCCCAATCATTGATAAGATTTTCAAGTACTTCTTTTTTGCCTTTCAATGTTTTGTCATTTGTATTTGTTGTATTTAGAGACTCATTAAACTTCTTTAATTTTTCAATAGCGTTTTCCATAGGTACTTTTGAAACTGCTATTTTTACATTCTCATAGGTATCATTTAATGCTGTATTCTTTGAATATGCGTCTGAAATACTACTAAACACTAAGCTGTCTTTACAGAATGACCTATACTCATTTAGTATTCTCGCATCTTCAATTTCTATAAACTGCTCACGCTTTTCGCTGTCAGTTAATACAATTGCAATGATATCTCCTTTAAATGCTTTGATGAAGCTATCACTGTAAACAAGCTTAATAAAATCAGCATCTACAAATGAGTTTGATGTGATTTTTCGAAAATCTACATTAATAAATGCACTATTTTGATTATAGTACTGTCTTATCAAACTAGCATTGAATAGTCCAATTGCCAGCCTATTCGCTGAATTTATCTTCAGCGTACGCGACAATTCATCATTTTCTAAATTCAGCAACCGTGTTGGTGAAATTATATATATACTCTTGATATCCAAATCTTGATTATTAAACACCATATACGAAAGACGATGCAGCATGATCATTGTCTTTCCTGAACCAGCGCACCCCAATAAAAGCATACTTTTCAATTCGTTATAGGTGATTATTTCATACTGATTCTTTTGGATTGTCTGAATAATATCGTGGGTCTTCTTATCTCCTCTGTTTGCACTAATGACTTTTAATAGGAATTCATCAGAAATCACGTGATCTTCGACATCGCTAGCCCCGTAGTCTCCTTTTTTAGAGTATTTATCAACGAAACCACAATATGTACCTGAAACAATCTCAAAATCACGTACTAATGAAAGATTCCGCTCTTCATTCCCAATATAGATATTATACTGGTAGTATAAATTGCAGATTTTATCTCTCCAATCAACAACCAGATTATTAATTGCATTCTTGCCAATATAAAATTTTGAATTCTCACCGTGATCAACTCGAGCAAAATATGGATTATTTCTAATCTCCCGCCATAAATCCAACTTTGCATAAGCAATCTGATGCTGTTGATGTATCGTTGAATCAAAACTATCAGAAAAATCATTATATCCATACTTAATAAGTTGCTCTTCTTCATTCGCACTTTTTAGATTTTTGTCGGCGATTTCGCAAACCTTGATAAAATACTGCTGTTCAACTTGGTCTTCTTGCTCATTTTTGGGGTTTTTTAAGAACTCTTCTCTCTTTAAAAGTTTGTCCGTTTTTTGTATAAACAGATGCTTCCCAATTGAATCAGGATATGAGAAGACAGTAGTCTTCGCTTCACTATTAAATCTTACATGTATGTAATTTTTAGTTGAATCAAACTCAACAAATACACCTTCCCCATAAATTTCATGATAGAGAGGTGTCACATTTTTCTTAAATCCTCCAGATAATTCAATCTCTTTTATTTTTTTTAGCCGTATCTGTTCTTGTACCCTGCGATCTTCTTCTTGCTTTTTTTCTAACTCAATATTTTCCTGTATTCTACGTTCTACATCTTTCTTTCTTTGGAGTGCAAGCTGCTCTTGCCGCTTTCTTTCCTCTTCTTGTTTCCTGTAAAGTTCCAATTGCTCTTGTCTCTTGCGCTCCGCTTCATATTTCCTTTGGAGCGCTATTTGCTCTTGTCGTTTCTTCTCTTCTTGTTTCTTCTGTAGTTCTAATTGCTCTTGATGCTTACGCTCCTCCGCTTGTTTCCTCTCAAGCTCTATTTGTTCTAGACGTAAACGCTCAATTTCTTGCTCCTGTTTAAGTTTCAACTGTTCTTGACGCTCTTGCTCATCAACTTGTGCCTGTTGCTGAATGGTTTTTTCTAGAGGGTTCGAAACAAACAAGGTTTTGCCAATAACAGACTTATCACGTTCATGTTTCTTATATTTATATTCAACAATTATTGTTTTTCCCTTAATCTCACAGACTGTCACCATATCACCGTTTTGAGCAAATAACTTCTGCCCAATTTTGAGTCCAGTCTCATTGTCATATGCGATATCAACTTCTGTTTTTATATTTTCAACATTCTTTTTTCTCTTAAAAAAATCAAAAAATCCCACATCGACACCCCTTTTTCTCAACTATACTGAGCCCGTTTGCATTTATAAAAAATCTTGAATTGAATCAATTGCACACGTATCTCTGTTGCCCTGACGATGTCTTTTCAATCGGAACAACCGCTATATCAACTGTTTTTATATAATTCAGAAATAAGGTGCCAAGGAGCAATCGATCACTGCGAGAAATCCTATTCCACTCGTACCCCTTAAACAGGTCTCGTAAAAGGAAAACTTCTCCATGTAATAGATTTGACAACTCATCTTTTGCTTTATCTAATAATTCATTCACAGTTGGCATTTTCTTACCCCCCACAGCAATAACAATATCAACAACATTGTTATTCTAATTATACTAGCATAGGAAGATTCTTACAAGATGAACCAACCCAATCTTTATTTTTATATAACAGGGTAAAAATCTGCGTTCCCTTTTACTGGACTTAAGAGGGAGAAGCTGATATTGCCTCTATAAAAAAGCACTGGAATAACCATGAACGAAAATAGATCTTGGTACTGTACCCACAGGCATGGTAACGAGGTCTATTTCTATTCTTGATTTTCTACTTCAGCCGCCTTCTTTCGAGCATAGCTGGCTCGCCGGTTCCTACGATTACGCTCGGATTGGCAATCCCAACTATCGCAATATAGTTGACGGCTTGATCGCCTCACAAAATACTTCCCGCAGGCAAGGCAGGACAGTATCGAGCCTTGAGATTCAAAATAGTCAAGGTCCTCATCAACTGGTGGTGCAACATCCGCCACTATTCTTGAAAAGGTGTACCAAGCAATATCAAAGACTGACTGCACATCTGCGCCGAACATCACCTTGCCGGTTTTCTTGTCTAACTTCAGTCTCATTCGGAAGTCTGGAAACATATCAATGACCTTGAAGATCAGATCATTGTAATCTTCTAAAACATGGGCCCTGTATTCCTTATCGTCCTCATATTTACTATATCTTTCTAAAAAGGCAAGGCTGTCACGAAGCCTGCCTTCGTAATATAGATTTCTTGCATTTTTAACATTACCTTCATACTTCAAGTTATCAAGGATATAATACAACTCGAAGACAGTACCAAGATCACACAAATCCTTGATAAACCGTTTTATGCTGAAAGTAGCATCCTTCTCAATGATATCCCTGTAAGTGATATGTGCGAACTTCTCACTTTCGAGGATTTCGCAGAGACTATCAATATCATATGGATGAATATTGTTTCTACACCAATCCCAGACGGCATCTGAAATCGATTCAGTGCTGTCTGGGTTATTTAATTTGCCATAAAGATTGCACAGGCTGACCAACAGGTCTTGCCCGGTCAAGGAATAGTCAGTTCCGCTTACCGGAGCATGGCCGCCTGTGAAAAGAGGCTTGATTATTTCGCCGTCATCGTCATAGTCCGGGATATACTCAGGAAACCGCACAGCCCTGTATACCATTTCACCAACTCCACCAATCTCGACAAAACTGAGATTTATTACCGGTAATTGTTTCATAATTTCCACCCTTTGAATGTAATCGAATGTGTAAGCGTTGAGAATTATACTTAGCTTACATTCTATTATACAATGGCATTGAAAACAAGAGCAAATTGTAAAACCCCTTGTTTCAGAGTTCCTTGACAACTGAATAGTCCACCCGCAAGAGATACTTTTGCAGTGTTGCCGCCACGATGGTGAAAACCGGAGCGCTCCTACTGCAATAGGACACGAGGAGACCACGAACAGGTGGCTACCTTAGGAACGGTAACGAATGGTGGATGTAGAAACCAAAACAACTATCAAGATAAGGAGGAAAGAGCAAATGGAGAAAACGACCATGAGTGTGCAGGAGCTGTCGGCACAGATGGGCATTAGCCTACCAAAAGCCTACGAACTTGTAAAATCGCCGGGATTCCCAACCATACGAATTGGTACGAGGATATTGATTCCGGTTGATGCCTATAAAGAATGGCTACTCAAAAACTCGGCACACAGATAATGAACACTCAAATTTTACGGAGAGGAGGTGAACGAGATGGCGAATGCAATGCAGGAACTGATGGATATGAAGATATGGATGCTGTGGCGATGGGAAGCAGATAAAAATGGCAAGCCGACAAAGAAACCTTTTGCGGCTGGAGGTGGCCCAACCGGAACAGACGAAAAATGGTCTCATACATGGGTCACATACAATGAGGCAGTAAAAGCAAAGGAGCATAACTCTGTTGCCGCCGGTGTCGGTTTCAAGATACCGAAAGGCTATTACTTCATCGATATCGACCATAAAGAGCTTACAGATCCGCTTGTGCAGACGGTTTTAGCAAGGCATGATTCTTATGCTGAATACTCAGTCAGCGGCACAGGCATACATCAATATGGAAAGTGTGATTTTACACAAATCCCTACCTACATAGACAATGAGGGAAAAGTTAAACTCGACCGGCAGTTCTATATGAAGAATCCCCATAACCATTTGGAACTGTATATCGGTGGCATCACAAATCGCTTCGCTGCCTATACCGGAAATATCATCAAGGATAAGCCCCTTCGTGAATGTACAGCAGCAGTCCTTACCACGCTTGATAAAAATATGCGCCGCAAGGAAAAAACCAAATTCAGTGCCAAGAGTGACGGAGACCGCGCCGACTTTGACATTGTCTGCAATCTGCGTAAGCAGAAAAACGGAGAGAAGTTCAAAAAGCTATATGACGTGGGCGATTTCAGCGGTTATGGATCACAGTCAGAAGCGGACGCAGCGCTCTGTGCCATGATTGCTTTCCGCACCGGCCCCGATCCCGATGCTATTGACGCAATATTCCGGGATTCCGCGCTGTACCGCGACAAGTGGGAGCGTGACGATTACCGCGAAGCCACAATCAACATCGGAATCGAAGCCTGTCAGGGAGTCTTTCACCGTTCCCGGATGGAGCACCCGTACTTTATAAAATTCGATGAAAAAGGAGCACCATATGTGTTTCCGCCACTGCTGGCAAAGTGGACGCGGGAGCAACTGCATTATATCTTCGTCCGCGACAACGGCAGACAGGCGCTTCTCATCTATGTATATGACGATGGCTATTACCCCGATTGTCAAAGCGGTATGCTAAAGCAAATCAGCAGACCACTCAGTTACAACGAACTGGGCCTATACAGATGCCCTGTTTGTGACAAGAAATAAGGAGGATGAATTTATGAGCACTTACACTGAAAGATTACCTTATACCGGCTCGCCAGAATATGATAAGCACTTCTGGAACGCCATGCGCGGCCATGACAGTAGTTTCGATGAACTCTCCAAAGGCTACAACACCGGAACCGGTCTTTATGCAATGCCAAATTCATCGGATAACAAGTATATGACCGCTCTTGAAAAAGAAAGCTTATTCCGTAGTATTGGGACATTCATAAAGGCTTACGGCTCTGGCTACCGTATTTTCGCCAAAGACAGTAACGACCTTGCTGAGTGGGTAGCAGAAAATGATGCAATCCCAATTTACGAAGGTATCGAGGATTTCACCGTCAATTCCGTAGACAGTTGGAAATTGGCCGCTCTGGTAAAAATGGACGAAGCCTTCATACATGATTCCAGCTTTAATATCGAAAACTACCTTATCACCCGCTTTGCAAAGAACTTTGGTAGGGCTGAGGACAATGCATTCATCAACGGCAATGGAAACGAAATGCCCACAGGTATTCTGAACGCTACCGGCGGAGCGGAAGTTGCTGCGACAATCAGTGAAATAACCTATGATGATGTTCTCGGCTTGTACTTCTCTGTAAAACCAGAGTATCGCAAAAATGCAGTATGGCTCATGAATGACAAGACCGCTCTGGACTTACGTACCCTAAAGGACAGCGCTGGCAACTACCTCTGGCGTGACAGTGATGATACCATTCTGGGCAAGAAGGTTATTATGTCGGAGTTCATGCCGGATGCAGAGTCCGGCTCCAAGCCTATCGCTTTTGGTGACTTCAGTTATTACTGGGTTATCGGCAGAAGGCCCATCGGTATTCGGACACTTACCGAAAAGTTTGCTGCACTCGACCAGCTTGGGTATTTGGCCTATGAGTTCCTTGACGGAAAACTTATCCGACCGGAGGCAGTAAAGGTTATTCAGATTTCTGAAGTCATCGGTTAATAGATTTACGGAAAAAGGCACAGTGGAATGATCTGCTGTGTCTTTTTCTTTGAAAAATGTACTCTTTCAAGATGAAATACACATCATATTTACCGCAATTATATGCAGTTTGTCTCGGTTGTGGCTTTAATACCCTCTTTGAAAGCGCGTTTTTCAACACGAAGCCCCACGCCGCTGTCCGAGATGAAAAGGTACAGAGATCAGACCCACCCCCTACCGGTCTAAAAACTATAAGGGAGTAACGATTCGTTACGCCATATCGAAAGGAGGAATCCCTATGGATGAAAATACCATCAGCATCACCGAAAAAGCAATCGGTGACACGCTCTATATCGTTGAATCAGCAGTCAGCAGCACTGCTAAAGAGACTGCGTATGACAAGCTGAAACGCATGATGCTGAACGACATCAAAAGCCTTGAAATAAAGGCTTCTTAGCCCATATCAACTTGACTTCTTCACAGTAGTACGGGAATATAGAGTACCGCTTGAAGACTGTCGGAAAGGAGTAAAAACATGAATATTAGACAGTCAAATACTACTGTGAAGAATAACAATAAAACCACAGCTCTCTACTGCCGCCTCTCTCGTGATGACGAGTCGCAAGGTGACAGCAACAGCATTAAAAACCAGAAGACGATGTTACAGAAGTACGCTGATGACAACGGTTTTGGAAACACAGAGTTCTTTGTGGACGATGGCTACAGCGGCACAAACTTTGATCGCCCTGATTGGCAGCGGCTTTTATCCCAAGTGGAAGAAGGCAATGTCAGCACCATCATTGTAAAGGATGCTGCTGGTATAATAAGACTAAAAAATAAAAGCACCTAAAAAGCGTGTCTGTCCAACGCTTTCAGGTACTTCCTGCTTATATAGACCATCCGTAAAGATTAATATTTCATAGCATAAAACACAAAAAGCGCGTCTACTGGCCCCTTCGTGGGCGTGATAGACGCGCTATGTACTTTCTACATTCAATTTTTAATTCATAATGCGTGCAGAGCGCTTGATTTACTAAAGCTGTCATTCGCTCGATGGGTCTGCTTAAAGAGGCTGGATTAAGGAACTGAAAGCTTTCATCAATACTCTGAAACAGCAGTCTTTGGTGGTTGATGAACGGAACGATCACTTTTGGATAACACTCCTCGACACGGCAATGGTGAACAGTGGCGGTAAGAGTATACTTCGCTTTAAAAGCGATGCGGAAATAATGGGTTAAACAGGAAAAGACAAAAAACACCTAACTTTATATTTTTATTGACTGTCAGTTAAAGCTCAGAATGCTTGGCTGGCAGTTTTTAAACTTTTTATGAAATTACTCAAAATTTATTGACATATACCATAAACGGCGTATAATAAAAGTAAATGGTATATGCCATAAACTAAAAGGGGGTGAATAGTATGCCAAGAAGGGATGGAACCGGCCCAATGGGTGCTGGATCAATGACTGGAAGAGGTTTAGGACTTTGCACAGGCGCGAGTGCAGTAAAGTATGGAGCTGGTCTCGGAATGGGACTAGGTCTTGGGCTTGCTTGCAGACGCGGTTTCGGTCGTGGCTTTGGTAGAGGTTTTGCAGTTAACCAGACCTCCTCAAAAACGCAAAAAGAGCTGCTGAGCGAACAGAAAACCATGTTGCAAGATCGACTCGAAGTTATTGATAAGCAACTCGAGAACCTGTAACGGGAATCAGAGATAACCGGAGGACGCTCTGGTTATTTCTGATTAGAATGGAGGTGACAAATTATGGCGAGACCAATGAAATGGAGAAAAGTTTGTTGCTTACCTGAAAGCAATAGATTTGGTCCTCTTGATTTACCTGCCGACGCAGAAAACCATGTAAACATGACCGTTGATGAGTATGAAACCATAAGGCTTATCGACTTGGAGGGCTTTACACAAGAAGAGTGCGCGGGGCAGATGAATGTGGCTCGCAGCACCGTTCAAGGGATTTATATTGAGGCCAGAAAAAAGCTGGCTGAGTCTTTAGTGAACGGTAAGGTGCTGTCAATTGAGGGTGGCGAATACCGACTTTGTGAGGGATTGGGAAATGGTTGTGGTCGCGGCTGCCATAGGCATAGGCGTGGCCGATGCTTTACAGATGACGAGGAGCGAGGTGGCTGATTATATATTCAGAAAAAGTAATTGAACATTTTATGTGCCCTCAAAATGCTCATAGTATGCCAGACGCAGATGCCGAAGGATGCTACGGAGATCCTTCCTGCGGAGATTCTTTGACCGTTTATATAAAGGTAAAAGATAACCGCATAGATGAAATCAGCTATCTTGTGTTTGGCTGCCCCGCTTCCGTCGCAACATCCAGTATGACGTCGGAATTAGCAAAGGGTAAGACCTTGGAGGAAGCGTTGAATATCACGGAAGAAGATATTGTTCGGGCATTAGACGGTCTTCCTGAAAACAAGCTCCACTGCTCAAATTTGGGAGCAAGTGCTTTGCACAATGCAATCAACAACTATTTAGAAATGAAGAGAACGGAGGATTCTTATGAAAATAGCAATTCCAGTAGATGAGAAAACTTTGGAGTCAAACGTATGCGCATCCTTTGGACGCACTCCCTATTTTCTTATTTATGATACAGAAACGAAAGAAAGTATCTTTATTGATAACAGTGCCGCAGCAAGCACAGGCGGCGCCGGAATTAAAGCTGCACAGACAATAGTGGATAACAAAGCAAATGCTTTGCTCACGCCCAGATGCGGTCAAAACGCTGCCGATGTGATCAAATCTGCCGATATCAAAATATATAAAACGACATCCGCTTCAGTAAAGGATAATATTGCAGCTTTTGTCGATGGAAAGTTACCCTTGCTGGACGAAATCCATGCCGGGTTTCACGGACACGGAGGAAATTAATATGAGAATAGCTGTGCTAAGCGGCAAGGGTGGCACAGGAAAAACATTGATATCGGTAAATTTAGCTGCGGTAGCGAAAACACCGACCTATATAGACTGTGATGTTGAAGAACCAAATGGGTATCTGTTTCTTAGGCCTGAAGGAGTTCAAGAGGAAGAAATATCCGTGCAAATTCCAAAAGCGGATAAAGAACTCTGCAACGGGTGCCGAAAATGCGTTGATTTCTGTAATTTCAATGCCCTTGCCTATATCAAAAACAAACTGATTATTTTTGACGATGTATGCCACTCCTGCGGCGGCTGCATCTTGGTTTGCCCTGAAAAGGCACTGACAGAGAAAGCCAAGGTTATCGGCAAGGTTCAAAAAGGTGTTTCCGGTAAGGTGACGGTATGGACAGGAATCTTGAACACCGGTGAGGCTACTGGCATTCCTATCATAAAAAAGCTGCTTGCTGCAAATAGTCCCCAGGCAGATCATCTGACTTTTATCGACTGCCCTCCCGGAAGTGCCTGCACCGTAATGGAGAGCATTAAAGATGCGGATTATTGCATACTGGTAGCTGAACCTACATTGTTTGGCGTTCACAACCTTAACATGGTATATGAGCTGGTCAAGTTGTTTAATCGGCCTTTCGGAGTGGTTCTCAATAAATGTCTGGAAGAAGAAAACCCGGCAGAGAAGTTTTGCTTAGATAATAATATCAAGATTTTGGAGCGAATTCCATTTGACAATGAACTTGGAACCTTGAACTCAAACGCAGAGATCGCTGTAAATAAAAACGAAAAATACCGCAAACTGTTTTCTTCCCTGCTGGATACGGTGACAAAGGAGGTGCGGCATGAAACAACTGCTAATTCTTAGCGGAAAAGGCGGCACCGGAAAGACCACCATAGCAAGCGCGTTTATAAAGCTTGCTGACGCCAGTGCATATGCGGATTGTGATGTGGATGCACCTAACCTGCACCTTATAAGCGGGTGGAGCTCCGAGCCGAAAAAAACAGATTATTATGGCCTGCCCAAAGCGGAGATAAATCCTGAGCTGTGCATCCGATGCGACCAGTGCAGACAAAACTGCCGGTTTGACGCGATCGAAGCAGAGCCGCACCATAAGGTTGATTTCTTTGCGTGTGAAGGCTGCGGTGTTTGTGCATATGTTTGCCCCGTGGAAGCGATAACTTTGGTGCCGACAGTGGCCGGAGAGTTGATGCTGTATTCTGACGAGGAAAAAGCCTTTTCAACGGCACAGCTTAAAATGGGCAGCGGCACCTCCGGAATGCTTGTCACCGAGGTGAAAAAGCAGATGAAGTCGGCAGCGGTTGATTCTGAAATTGCCATTATAGACGGTTCTCCCGGAATCGGCTGCCCTGTTATTGCTTCACTCAGCGGAGTGGATATGGTTTTGATCGTTGCCGAACCCTCCATATCAGGCATTAGTGATATGGAGCGCATCATAAATACAGCTGCCAAATTTGGAACGAAGACCGCAGTATGTATAAACAAGCATGACACCAACATGGCTAACACAGCAAAGATTGAAGCGTTCTGTGAAAAGCAAGGCTTGCCCTTTATCGGTAAGGTACCGTTTGACTCGAGTGCCGTAAAAGCCATTAATAACGGTCAAACCATTGTAGACATAGATTGCGCATCCGGCACAGCGGTGAAAGAAGTCTACCACAAGGCAATGAAGCTGCTCTTTGAAAAAGGTGGTGTCTAAAAACCATGCTTATTAAAACCTTAGTGGAAAACACGGCGATATCAAAAGACTTCGATAGCGAGCATGGCCTCAGCCTTTATATAGAAACAAAGAAACATAAGGTTTTGTTTGATGTGGGCGCAAGCGGGCTATTTCTTCAAAATGCTAAAAAACTTGATGTGAATATTGCTGATATCGACTTTCTCGTAATTTCACATGGACATTACGACCATGGCGGCGGACTAAAAACATTTTTGGCAGAAAACACAAAAGCCGAGGTATTCTTGCACCGCTTGGCTTTTGAAAAACATTATGCTGTCCGCCCAAATAAAGCATTAGATTATATCGGTTTGGATGAAAACCTAAAACAAAACAAGCGAATTGTATTTACCTCAGACCGATTCTTTATCAGCGGCGGACTCCAGGTATTCTCAAATGTTATTCAACGAGAGCCATCTCCTAAATCAAATAGCGGATTACTCACGGAGCATAAGGAACAGACAGCAGACGATACATTTGCCCATGAACAAAATCTCGTGGTCGAAGAAGACGGAAAGACCCTATTGGTGACAGGCTGCGCTCATAATGGCATCATAAATATACTTGAACATTTTCACACGCTCAAAGGACGGATGCCCGACTATGTGATAGGTGGATTCCATCTTTCCAGCCGCTCTGGTGGAAATGAGGACTCTGACACGATAGATAGGATTGCTAAACACCTTCTGGGCACAAAAGCAAAATTCTATACCTGCCATTGTACAGGCATAGAAGCCTATGAAAAACTGAAGTTAGCTATGGGTGATAGCATTGATTATCTGTCAGCAGGCGGCGTAATAACAATCTAAAATAAAGGAGCAAGATTATGAGCGAAAATTGCAATCAAAACTGCGGCAGTTGCTCGGAGGACTGCGCAGAACGAAAAGAACAAACGGATTTCTCCGAGAAACTGCATGAGATGAGCAGTGTAAAAAAGGTCATTGGTATTATTAGCGGCAAAGGCGGTGTTGGTAAGTCGCTTGTTACCTCTATGCTTGCGGTTACCATGAACAGGATGGGTTATCATGCCGCTATTCTTGATGCTGACATTACGGGGCCTTCTATCCCGAAAGCCTTCGGCATCAAGGAAAAAGCCTCGGGCAGTGAATTTGGTCTGTTTCCTGTTAAAACCAAGACCGGCATTGATATTATGTCTGTCAATTTGCTTTTAGAAAACGATACCGACCCGGTCGTATGGAGAGGGCCGATTATTGCCGGTACAGTCAAACAGTTTTGGACTGATGTAATCTGGAACGATGTGGATTTTATGTTCATCGATATGCCGCCGGGCACCGGTGACGTACCCCTTACCGTATTTCAATCCATTGCTGTTGATGGGATTATCGTTGTGACATCTCCGCAGGAGCTGGTATCCATGATTGTTTCAAAAGCTGTCAAGATGGCCGAGATGATGAACATCCCCATTGTCGGTCTTGTAGAAAATATGTCCTATTTTAAATGTCCCGATAATGGCAAGGATTATCAGATATTCGGCGAAAGCCATATTGAAGAAATTGCCGACAAACATAATTTAAGAGTTCTTGCGAAACTGCCTATTGATCCGAAAATTTCAACTGCGTGTGACAAGGGCATGATAGAGCTTTTTGATGGGAATTGGCTTGAGCCGGTTGCAAAAATATTAGAAAAAACGGAGGAAAATTAAAATGATGAGAATTGCTGTAGCAAGTGAAAACGGAAAGGTGACCGAGCATTTTGGACACTGCCAAGGGTTTATGCTTTTTGATACGGATAATAATCAAATCGTCAAAAGTGAAACCATTCCCAACCCTGGGCATAAGCCTGGTTTTTTACCCAATTTTCTTGCTGATCGCGGTGTAAATGTTATTATCAGCGGCGGCATGGGCGGAGGCGCAGTTGATATCTTTAATGAAAGGAACGTTGAAGTTGTTGTAGGAGCTTCTGGCGACGCAAAGATTGCGGTAGAAGCGTACTTGCAAGGCTCTCTAAAATCTACCGGTTCCGTTTGCCATGAACACCAGCATCACGATGAGTGCGGCGAATAAATATCGCAGCTGCATTTCCAAATTAATATGATATGAAATTGCAAGGCATATTTGAAAAATGCCTTGCAATTATATTAGGGGAAATAAAGAGGTAGTTGGCATAATAGAAAACAATAACTTAATTCCATGCTTTGGGCGCCGGCAAGCCGTTAAATCCTTTAATACACTAAATTTTTTTGCTTCAGATTATCCGAAAAATTTGGGCAAGAGTTTGATGGAAGTAGAGTTGAATTCTATCAAGCCGTCCTCCCTCATTTTGGCGAGTTCCCTGGATAAAGATGTTCTTTGAACGCCAATTCTTTCAGCCAGTGCCTTTTTCGTCATAGAAAGTTTGATTATATTCGAGTTTTGCTTTTTATGCTCATAATTGAGATAACTTATTACGCTTTCACGGATTGTTCTGTTCACATAGTGCTTGATCCTGTCCCCAAGAATGACTGTATGATCCGAGACATACTCAAGATAACTCCTTAAAAAATCGTGATTATTTGAAAACAAAAGGAAAAGCAGATCCTTGTTTATTGCTAAAGTCAGTGTAGCTTCTTTAGCTGTGACGGTCATTGGGTAATGCGGTTTTTTTGAAAACATCAAATTGCCTCCAAGAACATCACCGCTAAAAAACTCTGCTATTGTCATAAGGTTGCCGGATTCGTCAATGCGTTCAATAACCACTTTACCGGAGAGAATAATCTCAAGATTGGAACAGACCTCTCCAACAAAATGAACAATATTGTTTTTTCCGTACTGGGTAACTTTGCAGCTTCCTTCAGCTAAGTACGACTCGATTTCCTGTGGGCTTATTGATTTTATGAGGTCAGTTTGTTCCATTAACCCCCGATATTTTTTCATAGCAAACTCCTGATGTGTTACATTGGTAACACCTTTTTGTATATTCTATCATTATAATAAGAATATATCAAGGAGGCGTGTATCATGAAATACATAATCAATATCATTCGAATCGTTTTTCTTGCACTTTTTTTATTTCTGTTGGCAAAAGGGAAAGTAATGCTGTGGCTTGCACTGTTCGGAGTGAGCTTGGTTGTTGCTCTCATTTTTGGCAGAGTTTACTGCGGGTATATTTGTCCGATGAACACCGTGATGCTTCCCGCCGCATGGTTGTCAAAAAAACTAAACCTCCAGACAACGAAAACTCCCAAGTGGTTGAAAAACGGGTATTTTACATGGATAACCTTCGGTGTCAGCATAGTGGTTATGCTTTTATCAAAAAGGCTGCTGCATATCAATCTTCCGATTCTGCCTTTTTGGCTGGCTGTATCGGTACTTGTCACACTGAGATATAAACCCGAGGTATTCCATAACCTTATCTGCCCATTTGGTGCTTTGCAAAAGATCTTTGGCCGTTTTGCGAGACTCTCTGAAAAAGTGGATAAGGATGCCTGCATAGGCTGTAAGTTATGTGAAAAGGACTGTCCCTCTCATGCCATTGTTGTTTCTCCGGAGGATAAAAAAGCAGATATAAACACCGCACTATGCTTTCAATGCACGAATTGCCAGCAGGTTTGTCCTAAAAATGCAATTCATTATGGTAAAAATGTATGACAAGAAATAATTTGTTACAAATACAACAGACCGCTCATAATTCGCTGTGATATAATAGAAAAAATAAAAAAGGAGGCACACCGCAATGGTTGAACAGATATTTAAATTATCAAGGGGTAATGACAAGGCTGTAGAAAAGGTCATTTTTGATGAGAATGTACACTATCTTCATATGGTGTTTAACAAAAGCGAGGGTTTGCCTGAGCATTTATCCAATTCAAACGTGTACATGACTGTGATTCGCGGAATTCTCTCCATCGGCCTGAATGAACAGGATATTCACGAATATGAATCCGGCACTCTTCTAAAGATTCCGTTCCAAACCAAAATGAATGTAAAAAACCTGCACGATGAAACTTTGGAGCTAATTGTTGTAAAAGCTCCAGCCCCGAAAAACTGAGATCAAATCGGGGGTGTTCACTCTGCACACGGAACAAACGGGAACAAGGCTACTGGGTGCATTTTGTATCAAACTCGTGTCCTTCTCCAAAAAAGCCAGTAAACTCAAGAGTTTGCTGGCTTTTCCTTTTCTTGGGAGACGGTTTTGGCGCACTTATTTGGTCTTCGCCCCTAAACAGTGGGAGAACCGTTATTGCACTCTTGGCTCTAAGCCGTTGAGCATCGCGTCTGCGGAGGAAAGCTTTGAGCTGTAATCAATGTGTGCATAGATATTTGCCGTAGTCGAGAAGTATCTGTGTCCGAGCCAGTCCTGAATCTGCTTCATGGAAACGCCGTTTGCAAACATGAGTGAAGCGCAGCTATGCCCATACGGTATAATTACGACAAACCGGAAAACCCTGTATTTATGGTGGTTTGAGGGTTTGAAGCCTGCTTTTTCATCCTTTTCCAAACGTGAAATGGGCAGTCAAAAATCGTCGTAATTGAGGTGATGTTTCATTAGCGACAAAAACGCAGAGCGCTTGATTGACTTAGTCTGTCAGGCGCTCTGCATTCATTATAAATTAAAAAGTGAATGTAGAAAGTACATAGCGCGTCTATCACGCCCATGAGGGCCGGTAGACGCGCTTTTTTTATTTCCCCCAACAAGTGAAGACTGGAGGTGTCCGAATGAGAGTCTACGGGAAAGAATGGGGCTACAACGTCTACGACTGCCGATATTGTCTGTACTGGAAGGGCTTGCGAAAGGGCTGCACTTATGAGAAAGACTGCTGCTGTGACATACCGCAAACGCCGCCCAAGAAACCGCCTCTGCCGCAGCCGACAGTTACCGTTTCTGAGTGCAACAACTGTCCTTACGGGCGCGATTCCCCCTGCATCGGCTGGTGTACAAAAGATGTCGTGCGTGCGGTAAGTCTGCACAAGGAGCGTGAGATATAAGATGCTGGATTACTTTTACGGAGGTCAGGCAGAACAGTTTTCGTTCTACCGCATCCCGAAGGCGTTGTTCACCGATGAGCGATTCCGAAGCATCTCCGCTGAGGCGAAGGTGCTTTACGGAATACTGCTCGACCGCATGAGCCTGTCGCAGAAGAATGGTTGGTTGGACGACGCCTACCGGGTGTATATCATTTTCACAACACAGGATATTATGGACGCTATCGACTGTGCCGACCAAAAGGCTACAAAGCTGCTCAGTGAGCTGGAGCAAAAAGCCGGCCTCATAGAACGTAAGCGGCAGGGTCTCGGCAAGCCCAATTTGATATACGTTAAAAACTTTATCGGCAGCTCGGAGTCACGATTCAAGAATCGTGAAAATCACGATTCAGGAGCTGTGAAAATCACGAATCAAGAATCGTTAAAATCACGATGTAGTAATACTGACTTTAGTAATACTGACTTTAGTAATACTGATTATAGCGATACTGATTCTCTTCTCTTCACTTCGTTCAGAGGCAATCACGAACGGGAACCGAATCGAAGCGAAGAGAGACAAGAGTACAGAGAAATCATTTCAGAGAACATCGGCTACGAGATTCTCCGCGAGGAATACCGTTACGGCCAAGACACGCTTGATGAAATACTTGAGCTCCTGGTTGATGTGGTTTGTACTACCAAAGACACGGTACGCATATCCGGCGACGATAAGCCTGCCGAAGTAGTCAAGAGCCGATTCCTTAAACTGGATTCGGAGCATATCAGATTTGTTCTTGATTCTCTTCGGGAGAACACCACCAAGGTGCGAAATATCAAGCAGTATCTGTTGGCGACGCTTTACAACGCGCCCATGACTATATCGAATCATTACCGTTCACTTGTCAGCCACGATATGGCGAACGGTTTGATATAACTGCCGCAGTGGGAGCTGCGACTATTTTTATGGAGGTGAATCCATGTCAAAGGCACAAAGCAAGTCCGCGCAGCCGGAGGAAGTGCGAAAAATACCTGTCGCTGAAATCCATCCATTCGAGGGGCACCCCTTTCGCGTCGTGGACGATGAGTTGATGCAGCAGACAGTGGACAGCATCATGCAGTTCGGTGTGTTAAGTCCCGCTATCGTCCGCCCTAACCCAAACGGCGGGTATGAAATGGTCTCCGGTCATCGCCGACTTCACGCCTGTGGGCTGGCGGGGCTTGAAGAAATCCCAGCAATCATACGAAATCTGACAGACGACGAGGCGGTAATCCTCATGGTAGACAGCAATCTTCAGCGAGAGACGATACTTCCGAGCGAGCGGGCAGCGGCATACAAGATGAAGCTTGAAGCTCTCAAGCATCAAGGGAAAAGAAAGGATATAGGCGATGAAGCAACTTCTCCCCAAGTTGGGGAGAAGTCATCGTGGGCTGTTTCGCTTGTTGCGAACGATGTCGGCGAAAGTCGTAGCCAAGTACAGCGATATGTACGCCTTAACGAGCTTCTTCCCGAAATTCGCGAGAAAGTCGATACCAAGGAAATTGCGTTCAGTCCCGCCGTTGAGTTGTCCTATCTCAAACCCGCCGAGCAAAAGCAGTTCCTCGACGCTATGGACTACTCGCAGGCTACGCCGTCGCTCTCTCAGGCGCAGCGACTAAAAAAGCTCAGTCAGAGCGGCGAATGCACACAGGACGCCATGTACAAGGTCATGTCCGAGGAAAAGAAAGACGAGCTCGACCGCATCACGCTCAAAAGCGATGTGCTCCGCAAGTATTTCCCCCGCAGCTACACGCCCATCCAGATGGAGCAGACCATCATCAAGCTGCTGGAACAATGGCAGAAAAAGAGACAGCGTGAAAACGAACGCTGAGAAAAGGAGCGTCATAATTATGAGCAACGCAAATATCACCATCAATGGCAACATCACCGTCAACTTCAGCAATCCTGCACCCTCCGAGCTTGAAGCCATCATCAGGGAGCTTGCAGACGCCATTATCGCAGACGAAAAGGCTGGTTCGGAGGAAAGCAGTGACGACGGGCTTATCATTGCGCTTATCGTCCCCGATGAGATCAAGACCACCGCGCCCTTTGCGGAATGTGCCGCCTTCATCGACGAGATGGAAAACGGCTGTGAGTTCCGTGTCGAGGGCGAATGCTTCAATCTGGTATTCGAGCGCAAGGGGCTTATGACCTTTTTCGACGAATACTATCTCGTCCTTCCGGCGTTTACGCTTTTTCATGACGAACAGGACAGACCCGTATCCGCCGACAGGGAGAAGCTCAAGGCTCTGGACGACTATATCCGCGAAAACAGCACCGCGTTCCGCTTCGGTGATGAGACCGTGGCGGCGCTCAGACTGGAGGGTGAATTCGTTGAAGGAGTTTGATGTCACAATCACCGAGACTTTGGAGAAGAAAATCACTGTTGAGGCTCTGTCCAAGGACGAGGCGGAACAGGCTGTCCGCGATATGTGGAACGACGAGGATATTATCCTGGACGCCGACGATTTCATCGATGTGAGCTTCAACACCGATGACGGTAAAGAGTTGTCCGCTGTTAATGAGAGCAAGAAGCTCGATGTGCTGCTTGTCGAGCCCGGACAGTATGCCCGCATGACGACGATAGACGCGGGGCTCAAATCCTTGCAGAAGACGGTCGGCGGAGATATAGAAGCCGCGTATTTCTTCGATGACCCCGTAGCGCTTGTTTGCCAGGAAGAGGGTAAAATCAACGGCAGCGAGCTTAACCGCGCCGTGCGTGACGCTGACGGCGAAATATTGGATATTATCGCCGGGAAATTCTTTATCTGCGGTCTGGGCGAAGAAGACTTTACCTCTCTCCCCGAAGGTCTCCAAAAGAAGTACGAGGATATGTTTCACCAGCCGGAGACCTTTCTCAAAATGGGACGAAGCATTACCGCGATTCCCATTGAGCCGAAGGTCATGCCCGACGTGAAGACGGACAAAACCGCAATCAGCGCGGAACGCTGAGGTGGTATGCGAAATGAATATCTTTCGGGACTGCCGCCTTAGCGCGGCTTTTTTCATGCTCAAAACAAACGACACACTCCCGCATATGCGGAGAATCTGAGGAGGAAAGCAAATATGAATCACGCTGGCTATCAGAAGCCCGTAAAGAAAAAGTCAGGCGGTAACTACAAAACCATTGGCATCGTTATTCTTGTTATCGTCATTGTCGCGGCGGCTCTTTTCATCTTCAAAAGCTGCTCCGGCGACAAAGTTGATGACCCTACGCCAAACGGCGGTATCATCTACGATTCCGGTGCGGTCGAGGGCGGTTGGGATGAAGCCGACGTTGACAAGATCGTCGAAGGGCTGAACGAAAAGGTTGAGGATGGCATGATTAACATCAGCATGAACACCTCACCGAACTTTGCAAACGGCACTTCTGTCGGCAATCTGATGATCGTCAACGAAGCCGTAAACCGTTATCCGCAGGTGGTCGAGATCACCCGCAACGACACAAACGAAGTCATCTACAAATCCGGCGCTATCCCCGTGGGCAGCAAAATCGAGAGCGCTAAGCTCTCGGCTGACCTTGACGCCGGTACTTACGAATGTACCGCAATGTTCTACAACGTCGATGCTGAGACCGGCGCATATCTCGGCTGCGCGGGCGCTATCATCAAGGTCACGGTTCTTGAGTAATCCAAAATCTATAAAACTTGAAGGAGAAAACCATATGAAAAAGTTTCTTGCACTCGCACTTGTCCTTTGCCTCTGCGTCTGTATGTCCGCGACTGCCTTTGCCGCCGACATCGAGCAGAACGGCGGCTCCGGCTCTACCCCGGTAAACCTCAGCTCCACCGACGACGGCACTCCCGGCGGTAATCCCTCGGCTACCGCGATGAGCGTCACCGTCCCGACCGCACTGCCTATGGCAATGTCTCAGACCGGCGACGTTACTACCGCCACCGATTGCAAAATCGTCAACAACAGTTTCGGCGCAGTCCGTGTGAAGTCTATCACCATTTCCGCTGCCGGAGGCTGGAAGCTCACCGCTTTCGGCGATAAGTCCACTCTCGCCCGCGAAAAGGTAGACGCCAACAAACTCGGCTTTGCACTCTCTATCGGCGGCGGCGCTGCCGTTCAGACTGACGCTTCCAATGCGGCTTCTCAGACGCTTATCGCCGCACCTGTCAACGGCTGCTATATGTCCGGCGTGGGCGACACGACCGGCAACTTCGTAAGCGTCAACTATTCCGCGATTGTAACCCCGCTGTCCGGCGCTGTGAATAACGCAACCGTCGCCAACGTGGTCTTTGTCATCGAATGGGATATTGCGGACTGATTTGCTCCCAACAGTAAAACAGCGGCGGGAGGCTCCAAGGCGGAGCCTCCCTTGTCGCGGAAAGGAAGTCACAATGAAGCATAAACGCTTTTCTGCAATCCTGCTTGCTCTGGCTCTTGTACTGTCCTTTAGCACTACTGCGTTTGCGGCGAGCTCGGCCACGGCGACCGTTCCCGTCACGCTTACCGTCGCCAATGAGCACAGAGCGGTTAACGTCACCGTTCCAGCAAACCTGCCCGTCTACGTCATCAACGGCACAGTCGTGACGGCGGACAACGCAAAAATTACCAACAACTCCAAGACCGGTTCCATTCAAGTCACGGGTATCAAGGTCACGGACGGGGCATACAAGATTGGCAGCTACGACAGTTTCTCCGGCTCGAAGACCATCGCGCTCAAAATCAACGGCTGTGTCACCAACGGCGCGGGCAATATAGCAATCGCAAACGGCGCATTCCCCGTTATTGCTGCGGGTGGCAATCAGCTTTTGACCTATTACGCTAAGGTCTCCGGCGACGCGCCCAACGCCGACAATGTGCCAGCCGCGAATATCGTGTTTACGATTTCGATTGCGGATTAAGGAGGATTCATGACAAAACTCAAGATGAGACCCATGCTCGCCCTGCTGCTGGTGCTGCTCATGGTAGTCACCATGCTTCCCGTATCGGCGATGGCAGCGGATTTGCCCGAAGAAACAGCTCATGTCTGTACCGATGAGAGCTGTACGCACGGCCACGACCATGATGCGGCTGATGTTTACGACGTCCAGCCGGAATCCGACACAACTGGGCTTTTGGAGGATGCCCCGCCTGTAGAGGAAGAAGCGGATTTAACCGTTGTAACACCCACGATGCCGGAAATCCCTGTCGAAGAAACGCCCGTGCCGGAGACGACAACAGCTCCCGAAACACCCGTTTATTTCGGTTATATCGGCAACAGCGCCGTGGAATGGGAACTTGACCCGGCAAGCGGACGGCTCTTTATCAGCGGCAGCGGTTATGTCGAGCCTTTCTATTCTCCTGATGAGCAACCGTGGCGCGAAGTGCGGGAACAGATTGCCACTGTGCGCTTTGAATTGAGCGCGGAGTTGGAAATCTACGATCTATGCTATTGGTTCGACGGCTGTGTTAATCTCTCCGACATAGCCGTTCCTGTTTATGTGTCTCAGATATGCCCCTCGGATTTCGCGAGATGTGACGCGCTAAGGCAACTAACCTATGGCGGTGTGGATGTTCTTGCGGAAATCACAGCGGATTACAGCAATCAAATCGATGCGGAGCCGATGCACGATGATATGGCGGACGGCGAAATCATGCTGTTCTCCTTCTCAAACTGCGGCGTTCTCCAATGCACCTGCACCGGCTCGTGTCAATGGGGATACAGGAATTACAGGGTAGCGCCGGAATCGAACAATTACCACATTATGACGGTTTATTGCAATACCTGCGGAAAAACGGACGGAATCATCGTCAGCGGAAGCCACAGTTACAGCAGCAACGGTTATTGCTCGCTCTGCGGCTACTACAATTCCGCATACGACCAAACCATTATCTGCTACCACAATTCCACCTATACCACATGGAGCGGTTGTAATTGGTATGACTACTGCCGCGCTTGCGGTCAGCTCATGGCTTCCGGTGTCAGTCACAGCTATTCTTATGGTAGCTGGCAGTATTACAGCACCTCTCAACACCGTCGCGCGGGGACTTGTACCTCCTGCAACGCAACGACTTATTCTTACGGCTCTCACTCGAAAACAATGAAGTATTCGCCATACAGCAGCACTCAGCACAGCTACGGCCAGTATTGCTCTACCTGTGCTTCCTATGTCGGCTCGGTCAGCTATGCGAACCACTCGTTTAGCTACGGCGCATGGCAGAATTATTCGGAAACACAGCACCGACGAACAGCAAGCTGCTCCGACTGCGGGTACAGCACCTATGAGTACGCGAATCACTCCATGACCAACGGCGTGTGGGCGGCCATTTCCGATACACAGCACCAAAGGATGAATACCTGTTCCTGCGGGTACAGCAAGACCGAAACCAGCACTCACACAGATGCGGATAACGACGGCTGCTGCGATGATTGCGAATATCTCATGACGCACTTCTCCGTCACCGTTCCAGCGTCGCTCTCGCTTGTAGTTTCAAAGACCGGCGCGGTGTATTCCGCAAACAACGCCGCCATCGTCAATAATTCCACCGGCGCGGTTGTAGTGAAAGCCGTGGAGGTCGCAACAGCAAACAGCTGGACGCTTGTCCCGTATTCTACCAATATGGCAAACGCCAAGGTCGATACGAAGCTCATCGGCTTCGCGCTGAACGGCGCGGAGACGGCAAATGCTTCCGCTTCCGAAAATCTCACGCTCTCCGGCGAATGGTCGATAACAAAGGGAGGCAGTCTCCCGCTTACCTATGACGCGGTTGTCTCCGCTATGTCCGAGCCGGTGTCCGAACAGGTGCTCACCATCGTGTTCGTACTGGATTGGGCGGTCAGATAATACCCTCAACACTCCCGCAGGAAGGAGGCGATTCTTATGCAGGAGGAGGTTGAAAGCCGGACGGTAACGCTGGCGATCTCTACGACTAAGCTCACCGGGCGGGTGCTCAAGTCGGCAATGGCGAAGTACCTCGCCCACTTGAAAGCAAAGAAAGAGGCAAAAACCAATGTGAAGCCCGCAGGCAGGCAGACTGTCAAGCAACTTGTTGGGCAAAACGTTGGTGTGTCCAACATCGAGGTCAGTGAGAATAATATAAAAGGCTTCGATCATGTGGCACGGAAGTACGGCGTGGACTACGCTATCAAGAAGGACAAGACCGGCGAGATACCGAAATATCTTGTCTTCTTCAAGGCGCGGGACGCCGATGCGTTGACTGCCGCTTTTACCGAGTTCTCCAATAAAGTTGAGAAGAATAAAGAAAAGCCCTCGGTCATCCAAATGCTCCGGGCGCTCAAGCTCCCGCAGCTTAACAAGGACGTTACCAAGGTGCGCAATAAGGATAAGGGGTTGGAGATATGAAAAAGCCCCTTAATCTAAAAAAATTCATCATACCCAATATCCCGTATGTCGTAATCGCGCTGCTTGCTACCAAGTTAGGGCAGGCAGCGCGGCTTGCGCCCGGAGCGGATTTCTCTCAAAAGGCGCTGCATATTATGGACGGGTTCAAAACAGCGTTCATTTCCATGATGCCGAGTTTCCATCCCATAGACCTACTAGTGGGTGTGGCTGCTGCGGTTATCATTCGGCTTGTCGTCTACTTCAAGGGCAAGAACGCCAAGAAGTTTCGCAAAAATATGGAGTATGGAAGCGCCCGTTGGGGAACACAGGATGATATTGCTCCGTTCGTTGACCCCAAGTTTGAGAACAACGTGATACTGACACAGACGGAACGGCTGATGATGTCAAACCGACCCAAAGACCCAACCAAAGCGAGAAACAAAAACGTCCTCGTTGTCGGCGGTTCAGGTTCAGGCAAGACAAGGTTTTTCATTAAGCCCAACATTATGCAGCTCCACAGTTCATACGTTGTAACCGACCCAAAAGGTACACTGGTTCTTGAGACCGGCTCTTTGCTTGTACGCAATCAATATCGGCTAAAAATCTTCAATTCTATCAACTTCAAAAAATCGATGCATTACAACCCCTTCGCGTATATCCACAGCGAAAAGGATATATTGAAGCTCGTTACGACGCTCATAAGCAACACCAAAGGCGAGGGCAAGTCGGGCGACGACTTCTGGCAGAAAGCGGAAACGCTGCTCTACTGCGCTCTCATCGGGTATATCCATTACGAAGCCCCGATGGAGGAACAGAACTTCGCCACGCTCATTGAGTTTGTCAACGCGATGGAGGTCAGAGAGGACGATGAGACCTTTGAAAATCCGGTCGATTTGGCGTTCAAAGAGCTTGCCCATCGCGAGCCTCAGCACTTCGCCGTGCGGCAATATGCCAAGTACAAATTAGCTGCCGGCAAGACAGCAAAAAGCATTAATATTTCCTGCGGCGCAAGGCTTGCCCCATTCGATATTCAAGAGCTGCGGGAGATAACCATGTACGACGAGCTGGAGCTTGATACCCTCGGCGACAGGAAGACGGCGCTGTTCCTTATCATGTCCGATACGGATAGCACCTTCAACTTCCTCATCTCCATGATATACAGCCAGCTCTTTAACCTGCTCTGCGAAAAAGCGGACGACGTTTACGGCGGGCGTCTACCGGTTCATGTGCGCTGCCTCATAGACGAAGCGGCGAACATCGGACAGATACCAAACCTCGAAAAGCTCATGGCGACAATACGAAGCCGTGAGATCTCCGCCTGCCTTGTTTTGCAGGCGCAATCTCAGCTCAAAGCCCTGTATAAAGACAACGCCGATACCATCATCGGCAACTGTGACAGCTCCATCTTCCTCGGCGGCAAAGAGCCTACGACACTCAAGGAGCTGAATCAGGCGCTCGGCAAGGAAACCATCGACCTGATGAACACCGGCGAAAGCCGTGGCCGGGAGGTCTCGCACAAGACAACTCCTCGCTGCAAAGTCGGAACGAAGCAAAAATGAATAATTGAAAGGAGACGCCGGAATCGAGAAGCCGCACATGCGGTTTTCGTTCCGGCTTTTGCTTTTACCGCGAGATTTTTACCTGTGCAAAAATGATTCCGGCAAAAAAATCATGGAGTTTTTCAACAGTGCAGTAGGTGTTCTCCAGACTCTCGTAATCGCTCTCGGTGCGGGCCTCGCAATTTGGGGTGTCATCAACCTTTTGGAAGGATATGGCAACGACAACCCTGGCGCAAAATCCCAAGGCATGAAACAGCTTATGGCGGGCGGCGGTATCGCCCTCATCGGCATCGTCCTCGTCCCCCTGCTCTCCGGGCTGTTCGGTTAATCTCGGAAGAAACTGAATATGCGGGGTTCCTCCCTCCAAAGGGGGGGAACCCCTGGAAGGAGGGTAAAACCCATTGGATTTGATATGGGAGAAATTTACGATGTGGCTCAAGGAGCTGCTCATCGGCGGTATCATGGACAACCTGACCGGTATGTTCGATAACGTCAACGCAAAGGTAACGGAAATCGCAGGGCAAGTGGGCGCTACTCCCCAAGGCTGGAATAGCGGCATCTTCAATATGATACGAACGCTATCGGATAACATCATCCTGCCTATCGCCGGTGTTATCCTCACCTTCGTCATGACGCTTGAGCTTATAAAGCTCATAACGGACAGGAACAACCTTCATGACGTAGACACCTGGATGTTCTTCAAGTGGATCTTCAAAACTGCTTGCGCCGTGCTCATCGTCACCAATACGTGGACTATCGTCATGGGCGTGTTCGATGTGGCGCAGAGCGTGGTCAACAGCGCGTCGGGCATCATCGTCTCGGACACATCTATTGCTCTGACAGATAACGTGGTTGCACTTGAAGCACGGTTGAACGACATGGAGGTCTGGTCGCTTCTGGGGTTGTGGCTGCAATCGTTCATCGTCGGCATTACGATGTGGGTGCTCGGTATCTGCATCTTCCTCATCAGCTACGGCAGAATGATTGAAATCTACCTTGTGACCTCGGTAGCGCCTATCCCTATGGCGACGGCGGTCAACCGCGAATGGGGTCAGATGGGTCAAAACTATCTGCGCTCGCTGCTGGCTCTCGGCTTTCAGGGCTTTCTCATCATCGTGTGCGTGGCAATCTACGCCGTGCTCGTGCAGAATATGGTGATTGAAGAAGATATAGCGACAGCAATCTGGACTTGTATGGGCTACACGGTGCTGCTGTGCTTCACGCTCTTCAAGACCGGCAGTTTAAGTAAATCAGTCTTCAACACGCACTGACGGAGGTGACGATAATGGCTTATGTACCCGTACCCAAGGACTTGAACGCGGTGAAAACCAAGGTCATGTTCAACCTAACAAAAAGACAGCTCATATGCTTCGGAGGCGGTGCGGCTATCGGCGTACCGCTTTTCTTTATGCTCAAGGGTAGCATTGGGACAAGCGCAGCGGCTATCTGTATGATAATCGTCATGCTCCCCTGCTTCCTTTTGGCGATGTACGAAAAGAACGGTCAACCGCTTGAAAAGATACTTCGCAACATCATACAGGTCGCGTTTATCAGACCCAAGCAGAGACCGTACACAACCAACAACTTCTATGACGTTTTAGATCGTCAGGCTAATTTGGACAAGGAGGTATACCGTATTGTCTCAGGCAAGAAAACTCACAAGAGCAGAAAAACGTCAGATTGACGCGCTTATTGCTAACGCTAAAAAGCAGGACAAAAGACACAAATCCGCACAGGACAGCATACCGTTCCAGCGGATGTATCCGGACGGCGTATGCCGTGTTACGGACAATTACTACACGAAAACCGTGCAGTTTCAGGATATTAACTATCAGCTCAATCAGAACGAGGACAAGACCGCCATCTTCGATGGATGGTGTGATTTTCTCAACTACTTCGATTCGTCGGTCAAGTTTCAGCTCTCGTTTATGAATATGTCCGCGACAAAGGATACCTGGTCTCGCGGCATCGGTATCCCCTTGCAGGGCGATGACTTCGACTCCATTCGTACCGAATACACGGGAATGCTGCAAAACCAGCTTGCGAGAGGCAACAACGGACTTATCAAGACGAAGTTCCTCACCTTCGGCATCGAAGCAGAGTCGCTCAAAACCGCAAAGCCCAGGCTTGAGCGCATTGAAACGGATATACTCAATAATTTCAAGAGGCTCGGTGTGACGGCGGATACGCAAAACGGTATGGAACGCTTGAAGCTCCTGCACGATGTGCTCCATATCGACGAGCAGCATACCTTCCGTTTCTCATGGGACTGGCTTGCTCCCACGGGGCTGTCGGTCAAGGACTTCATTGCGCCGTCGTCCTTTGAGTTCAAGACCGGCAGCACCTTCGGGCTTGGAAGCAAGATTGGCAGCGTATCGTTTTTGCAAATTCTCGCACCGGAGCTCAACGACCGTATGCTCGCCGATTTCCTGGACATGGAATCCAGCCTCATCGTCAATATGCACGTCCAGTCGGTCGATCAGGTCAAGGCGATTAGAACCATCAAGCGTAAGATAACCGACCTCCAGAAGATGACCATCGAGGAGCAGAAGAAAGCTGTGAGAAGCGGCTACGATATGGATATTATCCCGTCCGACCTCGCCACCTACGGCACGGAGGCGAAGAAGCTCCTGCAAGACCTCCAGAGCCGCAACGAGCGAATGTTTCTGCTGACCTTTACGGTGCTCAACATCGCCGACAACAAACAGCAGCTCGACAACAACGTGTTTCAGGCAAGCTCCATCGCTCAGAAATACAACTGTGCTCTGGCAAAGCTCGACTTTCGGCAGGAGGAAGGGCTGGTGAGCAGTCTGCCACTCGGTCTCAATCAGATCGAGATACAGCGGGGCCTAACGAGCTCAAGCGTCGCCATCTTCGTGCCGTTCACCACGCAGGAGCTGTTTCAAAAAGGCAAGGAAGCGCTGTATTGCGGTCTGAACGCGCTGTCGAACAACCTTATCATGGTAGACCGAAAGCTGCTTAAGAACCCCAACGGGCTTATCCTCGGTACCCCCGGCAGCGGCAAATCGTTCTCCGCGAAGCGTGAGATTGCCAACGTGTTCTTAGTCACGGAGGACGATATTATCATCTGTGATCCCGAAGCCGAGTACGGCCCGCTTGTGGAGCGGCTGAACGGGCAGGTCATCAAAATCTCGCCCACCTCTACCGACTATATCAATCCCATGGACTTGAACCTCAATTACTCGGACGATGAAAATCCGTTGTCGCTCAAGTCCGACTTCGTTCTGTCGCTGTGCGAGCTCATCGTCGGCGGCAAGGACGGCTTGCAGCCGGTCGAGAAGACCATCATCGACCGCTGCGTCCGCCTCATCTACCGCGAGTATCTGAACGACCCGAAGCCGGAAAAGATGCCCATACTCGAAGACCTGTACAACGAATTGCGGCGGCAGGACGAAAAGGAAGCGCAGTATATCGCAACGGCGCTTGAAATCTACGTCACCGGCTCGCTCAACGTCTTCAACCACCGCACAAACGTGGATATTCGCAGCCGCGTCGTCAGCTACGATATAAAGGAGCTGGGAAAACAGCTCAAGAAAATCGGTATGCTGGTTGTGCAGGATCAGGTTTGGAATCGCGTCACGGTAAACCGCGAGGCGCGCAAAGCCACCCGCTACTATATCGACGAAATGCACTTGCTTTTAAAAGAAGACCAGACCGCCGCCTATACCGTTGAAATATGGAAGCGATTCCGTAAATGGGGCGGCATTCCCACCGGCATCACGCAGAACGTCAAAGACCTGCTTTCCTCCCGCGAGGTCGAGAACGTCTTCGAGAACTCCGACTATGTGTATATGCTCAACCAGGCGTCCGGCGACCGGCAGATTCTCGCCAAGCAGCTCAATATCTCCCCGCATCAGTTGTCCTACGTCACTCACTCCGCTGAGGGCGAAGGACTTCTTTTTTATGGCTCGGTCATCCTGCCCTTTGTGGACAGATTCCCCAAGGACACGGAGCTATACAGGATACTGAAACCATCGTTACTCTTGAATGCGGCGGTCACAGCTTTACCGCCAAAGGCAGAACGGTCACGATTCCCGGATGGAAAGAATATCTCTCTCAGGAGCAGAAGGATAAAACTCTGCCGGAGCTTGCCGAGGGCGATATGCTCACTCCCGCCGATATCAGCGTCAAGGAGGGTGCGACAACCCCGCCTAAGCACTACACCGAGGACACGTTGCTGTCCGCAATGGAGACTGCCGGTGTGAAAGATATGCCGGAAGACGCCGAAAGAAAAGGGCTCGGCACTCCCGCCACACGCGCTGCTATTCTCGAAAAGCTGGTGTCTGCGGGACTTGTGGAGCGTCGCAAGAGCAAAAAGACGGTAAATCTCATTCCGTCGGACGGCGGCGTATCTCTCATCACCGTCCTGCCGGAGCAGCTTCAGTCGCCACTGCTCACCGCCGAATGGGAGCAAAAGCTCAAACAGGTGGAGCACGGCGAGCTTGCCGCAGATGCCTTCCTTGCGGAGACCTCCGATATGGTCTCCGAGCTTGTAAAAGGCTATGAGGTCATCAAGGGCGCGGAGATTCTGTTCCCGTCGGGCAGAACCGTCGTCGGCAAGTGTCCCCGCTGCGGAAGCAACGTCACCGAGAGCAAGAAGGGCTACTTCTGTGAACGCTCCGACTGCAAGTTTGGGCTGTGGCGTGATAACAAGTTCCTCACCGCAAAGAAAATCAATCTGACAAAGAAGATGGTATCCTCGCTTCTCACCGACCGACGCACCTACGCAAGCGGTATCTATTCCGAAAAAACCGGCAAGAATTACGACGCCTATATCATCCTTGAGGATGATGGCACTCGCAGCTCGTATAAGCTGGATTTCACCAAGGATGGCAACTGATGCTGTGCTTCATCTCCAGCTGCATGGTCAGCGGTCAACAGGCGCACATGGAGGAAGAACGGCACATCGGCAGTAACGAGTAAATGCAAAAGGGCTCCTGTATGGATTTGTTTTCGTACAGGAGCCGGATTTTTTCATGCAAAAGCCGTAAAGGAGGTTTTCATCATGGCAGAAACGCAGACCAACAAAGACCGGCTCAAAGAGATAACCGCGTCCATCGAGACCGGCATCAAGGAGCTTTTTGAATCCGACAAGTATCGGCAGTACCTCACGACCATGAGCCGCTTTCACAAGTACAGCGTCAACAACACCATGCTCATTTATCTGCAAAAGCCCGATGCCACCATCGTGGCCGGCTTCAATAAATGGAAAGACCAGTTCAGCAGAAACGTGAAAAAAGGTGAACGCGGAATCAAGATAATCGCGCCAACTCCGTATAAAAAGATGATAGAGCAGGACAAGCTCGACCCGGATACAAGGCTGCCCATGCGTGACACTGACGGAAAGATCATCACCGAGGAAAAAGAGATAAAAATCCCCATGTACAAGCCCGTGACAGTATTTGACCTGTCGCAGACTGAGGGCAAGCCGCTTCCGCAACTCGCTTCCGATTTGCAGGGCAACGTGCAGAACTACGACGTTTTTATGGAGGCGCTCAAACGGAGTGCTCCCGTTTCGATAGAAGTCATTCCGTTAGCGAATAATCTGGACGGCTACTTCGATTCCGAGCATCAGCGTATCGCCATCCGCGAGGGCATGAGCGAGGTGCAGACCGTCTCCGCAACCATTCATGAGATAGCTCACTCCAAGCTCCACAACAAGGAGCTGCCGGAAGTCGTGGAACAGTGGAAACTTGTCATGGTCAGCGACGGCGGCACACGCAGGGACTTTACAGGTGGATATGATACACAGGCTGAAGCCGAAGCCGTTGCGGAAGATATCGATTGGAAGGTCGTGGACGAAAACGAATTTGAGTGGCGGCTTGAGGTCGATGAAGACACGTCTATCGCAGAGTATGTTAGGAAAAGTCGAAATCTTGAAGAGGTTCAGGCTGAATCCGTGTCCTTTGCCGTTTCAGCGTATTATTCGATTGCCACCGGAGAGAACAGCTTCGGATATATCGCCTCATGGAGCAAGGGCAAGGAACTGTCCGAACTGCGCGAATCGCTGGAGACGATCAACAAGACCGCTTCCTCCCTCATCACGGATATTGACCGCAACTATGCTGAGATAATGAAAGAGCGCGGCTTGGACAAGGTTGAGCCGGAGCAAGTCGCCGAACCGTTCTATGAATACAAGCTCCATGCGAATCCACGCGCGTCAGGCGAAACGGATGCAGCTTTTATTCAAGCGTATGAGCACAAGGGCGGCGAGGTTTATGCGTCGGATATAATCGGCTTCGGTGCGTACTCCGATTTTATTCCGCTTGTAAATCGCTTAAACGAGGACAAGGCAACGCCCGCAGACGCGTTGCAGATAACAAACGAGTATGTCAACACTCCTCCCTCGCCGGAGGTTGACCTCGGTGTAGAAGAAACGCCTGCCGCAACTGCCCCGGACAACGGCTATCTCCCTGACCCGTCCATGTCCATTGAAGCGATGAATGCCTACGGTTACACAGACGAGGATATGTTGCCGATGTCACGCGAACGAGCGATTGAGCTGTTCGAGCGAGATGTTCCGGTATATATGCTCTACACCGACAACACCGAAGCGATGGCGTTTGACACGGATGAGATCATTACCTTTGACGGTATGCTTGGTGTGATCGCCGCCGATTGGGAGCTTGCGCCGGACGACCTGAAACCGAAGCCGCAGGACGTTGAACAGGAATTTCTGAACAGCCCCGCCGACGCCTTTGCTATCTATCAGCTCAGAAATGCGGACGATACGGCGGAGCTTCGTTTTATGAACACAGACTATTTGCAGAGTAAGGGGCTTGAAATCGACCGTGCCAATTATATCCCTGTCTATACCGGCGCTCCCGACAGTACCGGCGATGAGCAGGACAAGCTGAACAGCATCTATGCCAAGTTCAATATCGACCGCCCGCAGGACTTCACCGGGCATAGTCTGTCCGTCAGCGACATCGTTGTTCTCCGGCAGAACGGTGTGGTATCCTGTCACTACGTTGATTCCTGGGGCTTCAAAGAAGTGCCGACGTTCCTGCCGCAGCAGAATTACCTCAAAAACGCTGAAATGGCAATGGAGGACGACTACAACCAAATCGACGGTATCATCAACAACGGTAAGCGTGAGACCACAGCAGAGCTTGAGGAAAAAGTTAAAGCCGGTCAACCAATCTCTCTGCTTGCCTACGCTGAGGCGGCTCGTCGTGAATCAGAGCCGCAGGAAAAACCGAAGCCAACTGAAAAGAAGCCCTCCGTTCTTGCCAAGCTGCACACCCCGTCAACCGAAAACACAATGAAATCAGCGCCGAAGAAAAGCGCGGAAAGAGAGCTGTTATGAACACTTTTACCCACGAGGAAATGAATCTCATGTGTATCTACAACACCGGCACAAGGGAGGGCTTGATGGATGCCCTTGCCGCCATGCGCGAGTATCTTGAGCCAGAGGAAACTGAGCTGCGAGAGCTGACCGATTCTGCTCTTGAGAAGCTGGAGCATATCACCGATGCGGAATATGCAGGGCTTGAGCTTGTTCCCGATTTTGATGAGTAAACAGCGGTAGAAAAATACACAATAAGCCTGTATACTATGGGGTGGAAAGATTAACGCTTCCACCCCACATCTATACCCGAAATCAGGTGAGATATTTGGCAAAGAAAAATCACCATTCGCTTAAATATAAGATGGCATCGCAGCCGAACAAGACCTACAAGGATTTGAAGCAGAAACAGAAGCTGAAGATTTCCGAATGGATGTTTTGGGAGGTGTGCGAATATTTTCGTGAAAAGGGCTCGCTGCCGCCCGACGATGAACTTGAACCGATGGCGCAGAAGATATTCGTAAAGATACGCGGCGCAGCTATATGGGTTCCTTTCGATGATGTTTTAGCGGAGTTCAGACACAAACAGCCACGCTTTGCGGAACGAATTGCAGAGCAGGGACTGCCCGACCCTCCTGTACCAAAGCAGAAGAAAACCGAAGCGGAGAAGCTCGCCATAAAGCGAATGCGGAGAAAAAACAAAAAGAAGAAGGAAAAAGAGCGTCTCGAAAGCTCCCGCGTGAATCCCGATCAGGATGACCGCTTCTTCTTCATTGCCGGATACACCTCCGGCAGCGCTCCATATGGCGTTACTTGGGAAGAGATGGGGCTTGCGCCTTATGAAGACCTTTGTGACCCGAATGCAGAGGATTGAGTATGAAAATTGAGCTTGAAAAGGTCATATTTGAAATAGAAGCGGCTGACAACGCCATGGCCGCTTTCTGGGACACAGAAAAGGGCGAGGCTGTTTACCTCTCCGACGAGCTCTACACGGGCGAGCGTGACGAGGAGCTGGAAGAACTCATTGACAACAGCCCCGGACGCTTTTTGAGGTTCCCCACACAGTACGATATTCACGAATACAGTATCATGGAAAGCTTCATCGAAAGCCTTTCTCCCGGTCAGGAGCAGAACAGGCTTGCTCTGGCAATTCACAGAAAGGGCGCTTTTCGCCGATTTAAGGACGCCGTAAATGCGCTTTCTCTTGATAAACGATGGTATGCCTTTCGAGATAACGCCTATCGGGATATTGCTATCCGCTGGTGTAGCGACAACGGCCTTGAATGGTGTGAGGGTAACGTAACAGCCGAGTAAAAACAATATAACCAACATTTTGAGCGGTTCATTTGAGCCGCTCTTTTCTTATTCGTAAAATGAGGAGGTAAAGAGTTTTATGCCAAGCAATTTACAGGCGTACCGTCAGATGGCGGAACACGCGGCAATGCAGATCACCGGCAGTCACCGGAGCTGGATGGCATTTTTGCAGACTGCCGCACGGCTGTACAAGTACCCATACAACGAACAGGTCATGATTCACGCCCAGCGCCCAGATGCCACCGCCTGCGCCGAGTATGACTTTTGGAATCAACAGTGGGGGCGGTATGTGCGGCGCGGCTCAAAGGGGATCGCCGTCATCGACACGGCCGGCGACAACCCGAAGTTGAAATACGTTTTCGATGTTTCTGACACCGGCACACGCGAGAACTCCCGCGACATTCGCCTGTGGGAGCTTCGTCAGGAGCACAGCGACAGCGTGAGTACCATGTTGGAGCAAAATTATGAGGTTTCCGGCGCGAAAGGGCTTGCCGAGCAGCTCGAACGCGTCGCCGCACAGCTTGCCGACGAATACTGGAACGAGCATCAGCGGGATATACTCGACATCCTTGAGGATTCGTTTTTGGAAGAGTATGATGATTTCAACGTAGGAGTACAGTTCCGAAGCGCCGCCACCGCCAGCATCACCTACGCGCTTATGTCTCGTTGCGGACTTGAACCTGATGATTACTTCGCACATGAGGACTTTTTAAGTGTATTTGACTTCAACACCCCGGAAACCGTTGCCGCATTAGGCACGGCGGTCAGCGAGATCAATCAGCAGGTGCTGCGGCAGATTGAAATTACCATCAAAAAGTATGAGCGCACAAAAAGCGCGGAAAGGACAAGCGATTATGGAAGAACTGACTTACAGCCGGAACGGAGATTATCTGATTCCCGATCTGACATTGAGCGAACAGACGGAGCAGCCGTTGGGCAGGTACGGCAGAATGCGGAAGACCTATCTGAAGGAGCACCGTCCGGTATTGTGGAACAGGTTGATTCTGTCGGAGAAACTGTACCTGCACCTGCGGGAGATCGACGAGACGGCGAACCGGAGGCTGACGCAGATGATGCCGGAGCTGATGAGCCTGAATGGAGTGACGGAGAGCTTGAAGGAGGCCGACCCGATGAAGTGGACGGGCTTGATGAACAACCTGAAAGCGCAGGCGGAGGAAGCGATTCTCGCGGAGCTGATTTACAGCTAAATCCCTTTGAAGCCCCTGCTCCCGGTGAGCAGATAAGCCTTTTCCTCTCGGAAAACGAACAAATATCATTTATAGACGAAGCGGAGAGTGTAACATATACACCCTTCGCTTTTTCTTTTGCCCAGGAACAAATCGACGCCGTTCTCCGGCTCGGTGGCAACGATGATAACAGCCGTATGCGCGTCGCCGCCGAGTATATGAAGCAGAAGTCGCAGGACGAAATCGCCGCGTTTCTGGGCCGTGAATATGTCGGTGGCGGCGGGTTCAACGACGGCAACACTCATTTTTCTGTGTGGTTACTTTACCATACTCTCCATAACTCTTATATATAGGAATTCCTTTTTCTCCACGCTTTACAGTTCTATTAAATTTCTTTCTCCAAAAATCAAATTCTCCACAGGCTCTTGCACTAGCATTCTTATCATAGATGCTAAGTTGGCTAGTAAAATCATATTTATAATTATTTCCAATAGTTCTCATAAGTGAAATATACTCATCGCTATTAGAGAGAACCCTTGACTTGATTTCTTGTATAAAATGCTCAAAATCATTTATCCTCATGTTTTCCTCCTTCTTCCATAATAAAATATAAGCTATAAGCTACAATTATGAATTTCCTGTATTATTTCTTCTAAAACATTAACCACTATGCTATTACCAGCTTGTTTATATAGAATACTTGACATACAGTTCTTCCTTCTTGGAAATATCTTTATAAGCTTATCAAAATCTTCATCATTAAATCCCATCAACCTAAAACATTCTCTTTCAGTAAGATACCTATATTTATTATTGCCAATGGCAAGTATTCCTGAATTAGGAACTCTTACTTGTTTAGTAGAAATGGTGTAGCAAAAATCTTCTATTACTTGAAGTCTTCCTTGAAATTGTGGCTTATATTCTGGGTCATAGAGTATCTTTAACATTGAGGGTTGCTTAACTAAAAATACATCTCCATATCTCTCTATTACATCTTTTTCAAGAAAATTTGATAAATGCTTGGTTTTTTTATGTTCTAAGTTCTCAAACTTAAAAGGATTACTACCTAAATAGCTAATAGCAAAAATCCTTTCCCTCTTCTGTGGTATTCCAAAGTTTATTGAATTAAGAATCTCGTACTTAGTTTCATAGCCTAACCTTTCCATTTCTTCAAGGTAATAAAAAAAGGAAGCTCTCATATTTTTATCGAGAACTCCCTTAACATTTTCCCATATTACCCATCTTGGCTTATCCTGCCTTTCTTTAATTATCCTTATTGTTTCAAATAAAAGACTACTCCTTGTTCCACTTCCTTTCTTTCCTCCAAGTTTTTCCCCTATCCTAGAAAAATCCTGACAAGGACTACCATGAATTACTAAATCAACTTTTGTATCTGGGAGACTATAATTACATACACTTCGTGGCTCATAATTTTCATTAAAGAGTGCATTATAGCTTTTTACACAGTTCTTATCTATTTCAACATAATCTACAATCTCAAAGGGAATTTTACTATTGATATAAGCCTTCCTTATTGCACCTATACCACCAAAAAGCTCTACAATATTCATCCTTGTGAAATAACTTCCCTTATTCTTTTTTCTACATCTCCTATAAAATCCTTTATATCAGCTTTTCCCTCTGAGATTTCGTAAAGTTTCATCTCCCAATCTACTGTTGTATTTGGATTTCTAAGAAAGTCTGCCACAAGAGATACTAACTGCTCTCCTTTATATGTTGAAATAAGTTTCCTCTCATCTCTTTTTATAAGTTCTTTTTGGATAAGGTTTTCAATTATTCCAGCCCTAGTTGCTGGTGTCCCTATGCCTTTGCTTTCTATGTCTACATCTTGTTTTGCATCTTTGCCAGCAAGCTCCATATCCTTAAGCAAGGTATCCTCTGTATAGGCTTTAGGTGGATTTGTATATTTTTCATTTATTTTCTTATCCTCAACCTTAATCCTATCACCTTTATTTAGCCTTGGAAGAACCTTATCTTCTTTTTTTCTAGTATATGAAGTAAGATATTTAGTAAATCCTTCATCTATTACTACTGTTCCTCTACTTGTAAATTCATAGCCCTCTACATCACATATAACCTTAGTGTTTTCAATAATTAGATTTCCTGATCTTGCTGCTAGAAGCTTTGCCTTTATAAGCTCAAATATCTTTTCTTCTGAACCTTGTAAGCTTCTAGTATCAAAGTCAAGAGAACCACTTGTTGGAATTATGGCATGATGATCTTGGACCTTCTTAGAGTTAAAAATACTTTTAAAATTCTTTTCATCAAAGTCATTCCCAAAGGAATCTATATAATCTTTAACACTATCAACCATATCGTCAGTAAGAAACCTACTATCTGTCCTTGGATAAGTTATAAGTTTCTTTTCATATAGGCTTTGGGCATAATCCAAAGTCTGCTTTGCACTATAGCCAAAATATTTATTACACTCTCTTTGAAGCGTTGTTAAATCAAAAAGTCTACCAGGTCTAGTGACTTTTCTTTTCTTCTCTATTTTCTTTATTTCAACAAATTCAGGTATAGATAAAAGTAAGCTTTCTACTTTTTCTTCTTCGTTAATTCTTGATGTCTCCAAAACAATATCTTGTTCATTTATCTGGACAGTAAAATATTTTTCTTTCACAAAACTTTTTATAGACTCGTCCCTTTCTACAACCATTGCAAGTGTTGGTGTTTGTACCCTACCTACTGAATAGTTATTACTATGAAGGCAGGAATAATATCTAGAAAGGTTCATGCCCACTAACCAATCAGCCTGCCCCCTTGCTAGTGCAGATTTGTATAAATTTTCATATTCCTTTCCATCTTTAAGACTATTAAAACCTTCTTTTATTGCCTTATCTTCCATTGATGAGATCCAAAGTCTTTTGATAGGTTTTTTACACCCTGCCTGATTATAAACCAGTCTAAAGATAAGTTCCCCTTCCCTTGCAGCATCACAAGCATTTATAACCTGGGTAACATTCTTATCTGTTAGCAACTTCTTTAAAATACCATATTGCTTCTTAGTATATTTTGAAATTTCATATTTGTAATTATCAGGAAAAATTGGAAGGTCTGCCATATCCCATTTTCTATACTTTTCATCGTAATTTTCAGGATTGCTCATTCTAATAAGATGTCCCACACACCAGCTTACAATATAATTATTTCCCTCAATATACCCATCTTTTCTTGAATTTGCACCTAATACTTTGGCTATACTCATTGCTACACTTGGTTTCTCTGCTATTACTAATTTCAAATTATCTCCTCCATTTCATTTTTGGACAAAAAAATAGCAGCCTAGATATAATTACTTATCTAAGCCGCTACTATTTATCTATTTACTTCTTTTTACCAGGATTTACTTGGGTTTTTTAGGGAAAATATAAATACAATTTTCATCTTTCCCTTTGTGGTTTCTTCATACTTTGCAGTTTTAGTCTTTAAATTAAACTCCCATCCCCTATAATTATTCTTAAAGCTCCTATAATCAACATCTTCTGTTTCCCTTATATATTTTCCATTACTTTTTATTACACGAGTAAATCTTATCTTCATTCCATTCATATCAATATCTTCACCATCATCATAGGTCTTTTTATCAGGTAAGCTTACTAGTTTTTCAGGATACCATTGATTAACCTTGACACCCTCTGGAAGGTTCATATCCTTTAAATTGTTTTTATCCTTTTCTTTTTCAAGGCTTTCCCTCAAATCTCTTACATCATCCTCAAGGTTTTCAAATTTCTCCTTGTATTTCTCATTGTCCTTTTCAAGCTTATCCTTGTCTTTATTAAGATTATAAATCTTGTCATCAAGTTTATTTATCTTATTATATAACTTTTCCTTATCTTTACTTGACTGGTTTTTTTGATTTTCTAGCTCTTTTTCCATCTCCTCTTTTGCTTTTTTCAAGGCTTCTATTTCTTTATTCATCTTATCTAGTTCTTTTTTTAAATCTACTTCAAGTAAGTCCTTCTCTTTAGATAATTGTTCAATTTTATCTTCTAGTTCTTCTACCTTTTTATCAAAGTCCTCTATAGCATGATTTAGATTGTCCTCAAGCCTTTCTTTTTCCTTATTTATTAAATCTAAAGCCTTATTTAACTCATTAATCTCACCCTTAAGTTTTTCTCTTTCCTCCTTGGTCTTATTTTTTTCATCAGCCAGTTCTTTTTTAAGTTCTGCCTTTTCTCTATTCATTTCTTCAATTTTCTTATCTAGTTTATCAATACTTTCTCTTAATTCGTCTCTTTCTGCCCTAGACTCTTCTATTTCCTTTTTAAGTCGATCTTCAATTTCCGCCTTTTCCTTATCTAATTGGTCTATCTTATCATTAATGTCAGAAATCTTATTATCGAGCTCCTCTTTGTCTTTCTCATATTCAGCCTTTTCCTGATTAAGTCTGTCTTCAAGCTCTTTGATCTTATTATTAAGCTCCTCTTCTACTAAGTCTTTTTCCTTTCTTAAATCTTCAATATTCTTATCTAATTCTGCAATATCCTTTTCAAGCTCTTTCCTATCCTCTTCCATCTTATTTATTGTATCTTCTAGTTCTTTTTCTAGGTTTTCCTTAGCTGCATCTAGGTCATCAGTTTTTTGTTTTAAATCATCTATCTCTTTTTCAAGGGCCTTCTTATCTTCTTCTGATTTTTCCTTCTCATCAGCTAATTCTTGTTCTAACCTATCCTTAGCTTTTTCAAGTTCGTCAGTTTTATCTTTCAGGTCATTTATTTCCTTGTTAAGCTCTTCCTTATCCTTAGCTGCCTGCTCCCTCTCCTTTTCAAATTCCTTTTCAAGCTCTGCTTTTTCCTTATCTAGTTCATCAATCCTATTATTTAAATCTTCTAGTTCCTTCTCTAATTTTTCCCTTTCTATTTTATCCTTTATTTCATCAGTTAGGTCTTGGAATACATCTTCTAAATCATCTGTATCTGAATCTTTAAACTTATCTTTATCACTGGCCACATCTTTAAGGAATTCTTTTGCTTGTTCGTTACAATCGACTGCTACTGTATAAATATCAAGGACATCAATATTGTCACTTTTTGCAAGATTAGCTTCTGCTAAGGCACAAAACTTACCCTTGGCAACTGTTGTATCTTGCCCAGCCCTATCATAATAAAAACTTCCTTCAAGAACTTTTTTATTATTGTTCATATAGTCATCAAGGTCAATTTTTGGTTCATAAATACGATTAGCTTCCCCATCTGAAAGAAGGACTATAATCTTTTTATCTCCTGTAGACTTTTTAAATATCATCCTTGCTTCATGAATCCCCCCTTGTGTAAAGGTCATATCCTTTGCAACAAGCCCATCAATAACATTGAATAGTTTGCTCTTATCCTTTTTCTGAAAAAAATCTGTTCCATCATTTTTATAATGGACCACATCAGATGCAAAACTAATGAGTGCTATATTGGTATTTATATTATGAGCCTCTTGCTCTTTCCATATAGCCTCAGCCATATCCTTAGCTGACTTCTTAGCCTTTGTCATTTTAGCCCCACTCATTGATCCTGAAATATCAACTACAATAACCATATCAACCTCATAAGAAGATTTGTCATTCTTATCATTTGCTAATACAGGGCTTACTAGCCCACACATTATAATAAGGCTAAGTATCCCCGCTAAAATTTTATTAAATAATCCTGTTTTTTTACCCATTATATTAAATCCTCCTTTGTGTATTCTGTTTCTTCATCTTCTTCAAAATTATCCTCATCATCTGAACTAAAGAAATCATCATCATTTGGAATTTCACTATCTTCAAATTCATCAAATCCATCTTCATTAGACTTTATAACCTTAAAATAATATCCAGCTCCACCTACTGCAGCAACTATAAGTAGGACAATTAAAAAAGAACCCTTGGAATCTTCCTTCTTGGGTTCATCCGGTTTAGGTTCTTCTTTTTTTACTATTTCTTTTTTAGGCTCATCTTTAATCTTATTTGTTCCACTTCTTTCCTCATCTTGCTCAATCATATTTAGTAAATCCTGTTCAGAAACTTCTGTTAAGAGCTGAACATTTGAATCTGGCTCATCATGGTTGATTATAAGGTGAAATGTCTTTCCACTCTTTGTTTGGAAAGTAAGAAATTCCCTAGCATCAGCCTTGGGTCTTTCCCTCATATTACCACTACTGTTGCCATCTATACTTTCTGCTATCTCACTTCTTCTAGGATATTCCTTATTATCTGCTCCAACAGACTCTGTAATAGTTCCCCTTGCCTGGCTAGGATCTGTAGGCTCATAAGGATTTTCTTTTGGTATAGCTGGTTCTGCCTTTGGTTTATTTACATCTATTAGAAAACCATTACCTGTTTCTGCTGGGTTTAATGAAGGCTTATTAACATCTATAGTAATCTCGTCTTCTCTGTCCTTAGTATCTTCTGGCCTATTTACATCTATTGTAAACTCCCTTTCAAGTTCTCCATTGAAGTCGGATGCAAAGACTCTAGGCATATAACTTGTCCCAATTGCTCCAACTATAACCAATGCTAGTAAAATATTTATGATTTTTCTCTTATTGTTATTCTTTTCCATAGGTTACATTCTCCTTTTCAAATTCTTTAAATACCTTATTTCCATTTTTTCTTACCTTTTCACTTTCAGTAAAAATCTTTACTGCATCTAAAAGATTTATTTTTTGTTCATAGCATATAGCCATTATTTCCTGACCAGCTATTTCCTCTTCTTCTAATCTTAGAAGTTCTAGTTCATCTTCACTTTTTTTAATTTGCTCTTTCAACTTCTTTTGGTCTTTTTTTATTTTCTTATATCTATTCTCTGTTTTTTTATCCATCAATTAAAACCTCCTTATCCTAATAGGGTAATCCCCATTTTGCACTAGTTCCATAGTAGGCAATCCAATCTGAAAGCTTAGTATCTTTTACAATACCAATATTTTCTCTTATGATTCCATTGCCAACATAAATACCCACATGGCCATAAAGTTTTCCTGCCTGGGTATGATTGTGAGTAGGTACTGCTACCATCATTCCTGGTCTAAGTTCTGAAAGGTCACTACTATTACAATACCAATAATATTGATCATTGGCATTACCTCCTGGTCTTGGATAACCTGCATTTACATAAACATTGCTTACCCATGCGGCACAGTAGCCACCACCAGCTGTAGGTGTCCTATAAGCTGCTAATACAAGAGCCTTTTCCTTATCTGAAAGATTAGGGTTATTTACTAGTTCCCCTATTATGGTGCTATCTGGAACAACAGGTGTTATACCACTTCCACCAAAATACTCCTCCATGTTACCACCTGTTTCAAGGAGTGCTTCATAATGAGCAAGGTTTTCCTCATATCCAGCAAATTCCTCCCTTGCAACAGTATCCATTTCCTTTCTCGTGACTGTAACCTTCAAAATATACCAGTCATAAGGCTCCATTACACAGTATCTATCCTCACCACTTCCATAGCACACCTGCCTATATCTGGTTTCAACTATAGTTTCATAATCAACCTTATACATCTTATTAAATAGGTTTCTTAATTCTCCACTAAGGCTTGAAACATTGGTCACTTCCCCATATTTGGCAGTTATAAAACTTAAAAGTTCATGAATGTCATGCCCTACATCAGTGTTTCCTTCTACATGGTACTCATCATAGCCCGGATAATAACTTTCAATATTGGCAAGTTCATCTGCTAATTCATACTCTAGCTTAGTAAATTCATTGTTTATATCTGCAAGAGTGTTTTCACCCGACAAATAAGTGGTACTCATAACTTGGCTTGTTACTGATGATATTCCTGCAAGAAAAAAGCTTGCAACTTGACTTAAGGTCATAAAGCCTATAATGGCTATAGCAAGAAGAATAAGGATCTTTCTAATATTTCTTCTTATTAGCTGGGAACTTCCTTTTAAAATATTTTCCATTCCCTTTTTTAGTCTAGCCTTGAAACCAACTGCAATATTATGCTCTTCATAGATTTTCTTTTTCATCTGCCTTCTCTTAATCAATTTCTTATAGGCAGTCTTCTTCTGAAAATCCTTTTCTTTTTTCAAGCCCTTGATTTCTGTCTTATATTCAGCTCTTGCCAAGTTTTTCTGGTGTTTTAAGTTCAATTTTCTTTCAAGCTTTACAGGACTTCTTCTTTGCCTTTGGAGTTTGTTTTGGGCATGCCTTGTCATACTTGCATTAAGGTATAGGCCCTTTTCACTTGCATCAATAGCTACATTTTCATCACTTCCTGCCCTTATATATTCAGCTGCCATATAACTTGCCCCTGAAATCCCCCCTACAAGTTTGCTTGTCTTATCATATTTAGGCTTGTGATAAAGTTTACTTGCCTTTTTTCTTTTTTGAATTAGCTTACTTTCATTTTTTCTATATTGTTTATCTACCTTACCATTAATGATTATAGCTTGGCTTGGAGCTTTTTCACCTTCCCTATGAGCCATGCCATCCTTAAAGTTTTTTACATCATCTGTAGTTAATTTCCCATCTTTTTTATTTATTCTTTTCTGATTATCATATATAACCTTTCTCTTATAATAATCTTTTTTCTTGGTGTTTTTTCTAAAATTATCTACATCACTGGCTGTTTCCTCATACTCTTCTGCTTTTACCTCATTATCATGTTTATCAGAAATAGTAGGATCATCAGTGTCTTTTGCAAGTGAAAGATTGGTCTTAGTTTCTTTATCTAGAGTTTCATACTTATTGGTTTTTTCTTTATATTTCAGATTATTTATCTGTTTCTGCTTTTTTCTTTTATCTTTATTTATTGCTTTCTCTTTTAAACTATCTGAAAGATTACTATCACCTCCTGTAATATCTTCCTTGTCTCTGGCGATTTCATTTTTCCCATCACTTGCCTTTTCTTGCTTGTGCTTTAGTTTTGTTTCCTTTTTTATGATAGAATCATCAAATCTATCCTTCTCATGAACCCTTTTACCAAGATAATTACTAGTCTTTATCCTGGAACCAATATCAAGGTTTTTTTCTTCCCTCATAACTCCCTTTACTTGGCTACTTTTGGTAGTAATTTTTTCTAAATTATCTGAATCACCCACCCTTTCTTCCTTAGCCCTATGTTTTTCTAGTTGCTTTTGAGATGAAGAAAGCCCACTTTTTTTATCAGTAGGCATAATTTCTCTCTCAGAATTATTTAGTTTAGATTTCTTTTCTACAATGTTTTCTTGAAATCTCTCTCCATCCTTAGTCCTTTTCCCCTTATAATCCTTTGCTTTTTCAAGTTTACCGATATCAAAATCTGTTCTCCTTTTTTCTTTCTTCTTATCTTTCATTTTAATCTACTTCCTCAGGTTTTGTTGTCATTTTTTGATACAAGATTGTATCTTTAGGGAACTTGTCAACAAAGGGAACAATAGTATTTCCAAAAAATAATAGTCCCTCTCCTGCATTAGAATTAGTAACATAGTTTAGTTGAAAAGGAGAAATTTTAAGTTTTTTGGCTAGGATTTCCCTATCTCCAGAAGCCTGGTTGAGCATAAGGACAAAGTCTGTATTATCAAAGATATTTTCAATCTCTGCACTTCCTAAAAGGTCTTTTACGTTTTGTGTTATACCTGTTGGAACTCCACCCCACTTTCTGAACCTTTTCCATATTTCAACTGAATACTGGGCAGTTTGTTGATCTTTTAAAAGCAAGTGAAACTCATCAATATAGTATCTTGTTGCCCTATTAGCCCCCCTATTTGAGGAAACTTTATTCCATACCTGGTCCTGTATAACTAACATTCCTATTTTCTTCAGTTGATTTCCCAGTTCCTTTATATCAAAGCATATAAGCTTTTTATTAAGGTCTACATTACTTCTGTTATTAAATACGTTTAAAGAACCAGTAACATAGATTTCCATTTCTGTAGCCAGCTTTCTTCCTACACTTTCTTCTTGTTCTTGGAGAAGATTATAAAGGTCACTTAGTATAGGCATATTTTCAGGTTTAGGGTCTGCAAAATAATCCTTGTATATCTTAGGTAGACACCTATCTATTACAGACTTTTCAGCTGCAGTTAGACCACTGCCACCTACTACAAGTTCAAGCATACTCATTATAAAATTTGCCTTATCCTTTAATGGTGCGTCTCCATCTCCATAGTTCATATTAATATCAAGAGGGTTTAGATAGTCTTTAGACTTAGCTGAAATTTTAATAACCTCTCCATTAAATTGTTTTACAAGACTTCCATGCTCAAGAATCCTGCATATGCCGGAGACTGTGTTATCGGTCGCTCCAAACAGGCGATTTACGCGGGAATAACCGAGATTCAAATCAAAGACCCCTCGCAATGGTATATTACCGAGAACGCCCACGAAAGGCTTGTCTCCCGCGAGGATTTTGACGCGGTTCAGCAGATGATGAAGCAGGCGTCCGATGAAAGACGGCTGAAAATGGAAGCCTCCCGCACCATCAGGGAGAGCATTATTGACCTTTTCGATGGCAAGGTATTCTGTGCCGACTGTGGTCAGCGGATGTATTTCCACCGACACCGTATAGATAAGGACAAGCGCGGTCGCTGGACTGCGTATTATGAGTGCAGCACCTATTCCGGCAGGCGTGCGACACGCTGTACCGCACATCGTTTCCGTCAGGATAAGCTTGAACAAAAGGTGCTAGGCGCTCTAAAGCTGCAAGTACAGACTGCTCTTGATTATGAGACGGTTATCGCCGGTCTGCGTGACAATGAAGCGGACAGGAAGCTGCGCGACGGCATGAATTACGCTATCAACGGCGTGAACTTGAAGCTGCGCGGAGTCGCCGGTAAGCGCGCTCGTCTTTATGAGGATTTCGCTGACGGGATACTAAACGAGGAAGAATACCAGTTCGCCAAAAGCGCCTACGACGAGCAGTGGGAGGCTCTCAACCGCCAGCTGGACGAGCTTGTTCAGAAGCGCAACAACTACACTGAGACGCTTTCCTCCGACAACAAGTGGATCGCGCTTTTGAAGGGCTTGCAGGAGACCGAAATGCTCACAAAAGAATTGGTGAACTTGGCAGTCGAGCGCATTGTCGTCTATGAGGAAAACACTCTTGAGTTGTTCATGAATTACCACGACGTGTTTGTTCTGACAGCCGAGTATCTCCGGAATATCTGCGGGGAGGTGGCATAAGGATGAAGGAATACAGAATTGCAGCCTACATCCGCCTCTCTCTGGCTGACGAGGACACCGGCTCTGCTAAATCCGAGAGCGACAGCATTGTAAACCAGCGAAGTCTCATTAACCGCTTTCTCGACAATAACCAAGCGCTTTCTGGGTGCAGCCGGACAGAGTTTTGCGACGACGGCTTCACCGGCACGAATACCAACCGCCCTGCGTTTATTGAAATGATGGCGCAGGTAAAGCAAGGCAAATTTGACCTGATATGCGTCAAGGACTTTTCAAGGTTTTCTCGTGACTACATCGAAATCGGAGATTGTTTGGAATGCCTGTTTCCGTTTCTCGGGGTGCGGTTTATCTCCATCAACGACGGCTACGATAGCGACGACTACAAGGGTACGACCGGCGGGCTGGATGTTGTTATGCGCAACATCGTCTACGCCGCATACAGCAAAGACTTATCCATAAAGACTACCACGGCGAAAATCCAGATGATGAAGCAGGGCAAATATGTCGGCAGCTATGCGCCATACGGCTATATCCTGCACCCGACCGTCAGAAACAAGCTGGCGATTGACCCGGAGGCCGCGCAGATCGTGAGACGGATATTCGATATGGCAATCGCCGGTTCGGGAGTGATCGAGATTGCAAAGCAGCTCAATGCCGAGGGTATTCCTACGCTGGGACAATACTTCATCTCCAAGAATCCTGGCACCGGTAAGTATCGGAACACCTCTGACAAGCTAAACTGGAGCTATCAGGCTGTACATGGGATTCTGACAAAACCCACTTATACCGGCGCTACCGTAGGTCATGTCAGCAAGACCGTCGTTCCTCTCAGCAAGAAGGTGAAGAAGCAAAATCAGGAGGATTGGATCGTTGTCGAGGGTATGCACGAAGCCATCGTGACCCGCGCCGAATTTGACGCGGCACAGGAGGTTATAAACAAGCGAAAAACAAGAAGAACCACCGATACGCAGAATGAATCCGTGTATCCGCTTCGCTCACTTGTGCGCTGCGGGAGTTGCGGCAGAGCCATGACCTATGATAAACGTCGCAAGGGTTTCTATTGTCCCTATGGCAAGACCGCGCCGGAAAGGCAATGCCCCACGGGTATCGTATATGGCTCAGATGAGCTTGAAGGAATCCTTTTCAACGCGATTACCGCCATCGTCCAGGCGGTTGTTACTAATCATCCGTCGTCAAAGGAAATGTGCCACAGGAAGAGAAACGCCATTCAAGAGAAGCTCGACCTGCTATCTTCGTTGCAAGCTCAATGTGAGAAGCAAAAGAAATTGAAGCTCAAACTATATGAGCAGTACACCTCCGGCGAGCTTGCACGGCAAAACTATCTTGAACAGAAAAAAGCCATTGACGAGAAAACAACGTCAACGGCGAAGGAAATAGCTTTATTGGAAACGGCGGTTGCGGAGCTTGAAGAAATGGATACCCATCACGGGACAGCGTTTGAGCAGTCCTGCAACACCTTCTTTGGCGAAACGGAGCTGTCCTATGAATCGGCTCATGCCTTCGTCAAGGCGGTCTACGTGTTTCCGGACAAACGGGTTGAGATACACTGGATGTTCAAGGACGTGTTCGGCGAGATTTATCAGGCGTGATTATGACAGAAGATTCAGAGAAGAATCCCATAAAACGACCCTCGGGGTTCTTCTCTTGAATCTTATATTTTTTTAGTCTTTCACTCACACAAGCAGATATGAGCCGTCTTGGTAGAGATTACCTTAAAGTCGGTTATTATACCGAAGTGCTTTTCCCCGGCTCCGACATACGCTTCATTGCCATAAACAACAATGTAGACAGTGCCAATCAGCAGGACAGCGATTTTACACCGTTTCTAAACATCATCAATGGGTAGTGTCAAGAATTATGCGCAAATTGGTTTGCAGTCTCTGAGAGAATAAAGTTAGCCCGCAATGGAGCCCTCGTCCAGAACGATCTCCAGATGCTTCATGTTCATGTATTTCTTGTTGCCCCACTGGGTTCCGGCCACATGGCGAAGTCGTGCGCAGACCAGCATCAGCGCCGAGTTACCGTCCGGAAAGCAGCCAACCACGCGGGTGCGCCTACGGATTTCTCTGTTCAGGCGCTCAATGACATTGTTGGTGCGGATGCGAGTCCAATGCTCCGAGGGGAAGTCCGCATAGGTCAGGGTTTCTTCCACGCTATCCTCAATCTTCTTGGCCGCCTCCTTCAGCTTCATGGCACGAAGTTCTGTCACCACGGCCTTGGCCTTCTCCCTGGCTGCTTTCTTGCTCTCCTGAGCATGGATTGCCTTGAGCATTTTAGCGACCAATTTCACCTTGGATTTAGGGACAACAGAGAAGACGTTTCGGTAGAAGTGAACCACGCAGCGTTGGTATTTGGCCTCCGGAAACACTTCTCCAACGGCCTCCAGCATACCCATGCACTTGTCGCCGACGATGAGCTTGACGCCGTCCAGACCCCGACCTTTGAGCCACTGAAAGAAACTAACCCAGCTGGCTTTGTCTTCTTTCATGCCCTCCGCTGCGCCTAAAACCTCACGGTAACCGTCCTCATTCACGGCGATAGCTACCAGAATAGCCACATTTTCGTACTCTCCGCCCCAGTTGCGGCGCAGGTAGATGCCATCCACATAGACGTACGGATACCGCCCGCCCTGTAGGGGGCGGTTACGCCAATCTTCAATGTGAACGTAGGCTTTCTTGTTCAGCTCGCTGATGGTAGAGGGTGAGACCTTGCTGCCCCAGAGCGCTTCGGTGATGTCTTCTACACGGCGCACAGAGACACCGGCAAGGTACATCTCGATAAGGGCCTCCTCCACACTGCTTTCTCTACGACGGTAGCGCTCAATGATGGCGGTTTCAAAAGAAATTCCTTTGAGGCGGGGTACGTTGAGGGTGACGTCGCCAGAGGTAGTAGTGAGATTTCGGCTGTAATGACCGCTGCGGTAGCCTTGACGTTCTTCGCTGCGCTCGTATTTGGCAGCCTGCGTCAGCTTCTCTGCTTCGGCCTCCAGCAGGCCGTTGAGCGTTTCTTCCACGCTCCCACGCACTAGTTCCTTGATTTGCCCCTTGATTACTTCCTCGTTTAACTGTACAATTTTCTCGGACATGGTTTGTAGTCTCCTTTCAGAATGGTGGTGTGGTAACTTCATTCTATCAGAGATCTGCATACCGTGTCTCTTTTTCAGGCTTTTTTCAATTTGCGCAATTTATTGTACCTTACCCATCAATGAGATATTCTTATAAAGAATGGTGTAAGTTTATAGCAAGTTCATGGCAGTATTATCAAAGTAAAGCCAGCAGCTGATCAAGTAGTCAACTGCCGGCTTTATAGATATTACATTGGAGAAAGGATAGAATTCCAAACTTGAAGAAAAGAGACTTTCATAAAGACTTTCTTTAGTTTCTGTTTTGCTGACTGAAAAAGCATCTCGTCTTTGTCCGTCAATTCTTCCTCTCCAAAGTAGCGGTCTGCAATATATTTTGTATATCAAAGTTCAATAAGTATACCTTCAAATTGCTTACCAAAAAGCTTATGATAATGATAAATTATGTGTCCTCCTATGGCTGCATTATCTATAACACTGTAGCCTTGTTCTGTAAAACTTCTATGTAGTCCTTGTAATGTCTGTTCAGAGGATGTAAAGCTGCGTCGTTCAATATACTCCTTATTTCTCCGATATAAAAAAGCGATCCAAAGGCACATATCGCACAGTCTTTTGGCGTCTCGGCAAGGCTTTTTTTCACCGCGGTTTCAACTGTGTCACAGATCTGAATATTTTTACAATATTCCTTCGCTGCTTTCGCTAAATCGGCGGCGGGGAGCGCCCTGCTGTTGTTTGGAGTAACCGTGAACAGCTTCACGCAGCCCGGCAGAATCTGTGCAAGCATGGACCGATAATCCTTGTCGCCCAGCACTCCCATGATAAACGTCAGCGCTTGGCCCGGAAATAAGGAATTCAGGCTTTTCTTCAAGGCTGCCACACCTTCCGCATTATGCGCGCCGTCTATGATAAGAACCGGATCCCTTCTAAGCACCTCGAGCCGCCCGGGCCATCTTGCCTTTAAAAGACCTTTTCGAATCGTTTTTTCCGTTATGTCATAACCCTTGTTTTCCAGTACCTCGGCCGCGTGAACCGCTACTGCTGCGTTTTTAACCTGATGCTCCCCCAACAGGGATATTTTAAGAGACGTATACTGTTTATAGCTGAAGATTTGCTCTTCCATATTCTGCTCTATCATTTTAATACTTGAAAAATCCGTCATATGAAGTTTAGCGTCTTTTTCTTCACAGGCATTTTCTATGATCTCTGTGACGGAAGGAGGATTCAAGTATGTCACAATATCCCCGCCGTGTTTTATAATGCCCGACTTTTCTCTGGTGATCTGCTGTATTGTGTTCCCAAGTATGTTCATGTGGTCATAGCTTATCGCTGTTATTACGCCCAAGTCCGGCGTATCAATAACATTTGTCGAATCGAGCCTTCCGCCAAGCCCCACCTCAAGGACAACGACATCACAGCCCTGTTCGTAAAAATATTGAAATGCCATGGCGGTAAGAATTTCAAATTCCGTGGGATGACAGCCGCCATGTTCCAACACGATTTCAATTTTGCGCTGAATCAATTCGATCAATCTTGCAAATTGGTATTTTTCAATCTCAGCGTTGTTTACCTTGATTTGCTCAGTCATCCTTTGAATATGCGGAGAAGTAAATATACCTGTCTTATATCCTGATTCAATGAGGATACTGCTGATAAACGCTGCCGTTGAGCCTTTTCCGTTTGTACCGGCTATATGGATATACTTAAGTTTCTTTTGCGGATCACCCATGCGTTTCAGCAATTCCGATATATTATGAAGCCCAGGTTTCATTCCGAACCTTTGTGTATTATGGATAAATTCTAAAGCTTCGTCATAGGTCATAGCATATCACCACCTTGATTTTTATATTTTAAAAATATATATTTCAAACCTAAATGCGTTTTTTCTCCGCTGCAGGAGACCATTTTCCATTCATCCAATTGATCTAAATTCGTAAAATACGTATCAGCGTCAAAGGAATGTAATATTTCTGTGACATAAGCCGTATCGCAATAGGGCAGCAGAAGCCTGTAGATACTTCCTCCTCCGATTACATACACGTCTTTGTCATTGTATCTTTTAAGCTTTTCCGCCAGTTCTTTCAGTGAATGAACCGCTGTCGTGTTCTCTACTCGGAAGTTTTTATTTTTTGTCAACACAATATTGGTTCTGCCTTTCAAAGGTACTCCTCCCGGAAAACTGCCCAGTGTCTTTCTTCCCATGACGACTACCTTTCCCATGGTCTTCTCGCGAAAAAAGGCATGATCCTCCGGAATTTTAACGAGCAGTTCGTTTTTTAACCCGATTGCCCAATTTTGGTCGACCGCGACGATTAGATTCATTTGTTTCAATGATATGGATTCGGCTTGTATAGAGGAAATCAGTAAAATGAATCCCCTGTACAAGCAAATTCCATACGTTACTCCTTTTGTAAAAATTCATGATACAACTCCCAAATGCTTTTGCCAAATACGGGATGTATTCTCTCCGGGGCTATTTCATTCAACGGCTTCAATACAAATTCCCGTTCCAGCATTCTCGGATGTGGAATGGTTAACGACACATCGTTCAAAACTAAATTTCCGAATAACAGGATATCCAAATCGATGGTGCGCGGTCCCCAATGCACGATTCGTTCCCTTTTTAATGCTTTCTCTATGCTGCCACAGATACCCAACAGTTCATACGCAGTAAGTGATGTTTCGAGCTCTGCGACCGCATTCAGGAAATCCGGCTGTTTTGTATAGCCTACGGGAGCAGTATTGAAATATACGGAAACCTTGGTGACTTTGACTCCGGAGGTATTTTCGAGCATCTCGACCGCCCGGTTGAGATGCTTCTCTCTGTCACCAAGGTTTGAGCCGAGCCCGATGTACGCGGTGACAAGACTACCACTCATTTCTGTCACCCCGTTTCCGTTCCAGTTCCACGGCTGCATACTTGAGATGATGTCCCATCGGGGCCCACGGTTTTTTCAGCGTAACGCGTATCTCCGCAATGCTTGCATATCTTCTGAACAGATACTCGATTATGTTCATGGCTGCTGTCTCTATCAAACTGCATTTTCGAGACTGCATCACTGTTTGTACATCATTGCATAGGTTGGCGTAGTTGAGCGTGTCGTTCACGTCGTCGCTTTTAGCCGCTTTCTCCAGATTCGTGCCGATCCGAAGGGAGACTAAAAACATCTGTCCGATTGTTTTTTCTTCCTGCGCAACCCCGTGATAAGCGTACACCTGAAGATCTTCGATGATTAGCCTGTCCATTTGAATTACCTCACCATACTGTCCGTCATTGCCGCAACCCTTGCGTTCTGCAGCACATCATGCACCCTTACGATATCGGCACCTTTTATAATGCCGACCGACGTAACGGCCAAGGTTCCTTCCAGCCTGTCGTTTACCTCCACCCCAAGGGTTTTCCCGATGAAGTTTTTCCTTGATGCACCAAGGAGAATGGGGTATCCAAGCTTTTTCAGCATATCCATGTTCCGCATTACCGTTAAATTCTGTTCCCATGTTTTTCCGAATCCTATTCCCGGATCCAGAATTATATTTTCATCTTTTACGCCCGCCTTGATAGCCAACTCAATACTTTCCCCCAATTCGGACAGGAGGTCTCCCATCAGGTTGTCGTATTCCGTGTTGGCTCTGTTATGCATAATACAGACCGGTACTTTACATGAAGCCGCAACATCGGCCATTTCAGGATCTTTTTTCAGACCCCATATATCGTTAATCATATGAGCGCCGGCTTTGACTGCAAGTGCTGCTGTCTTGGCTTTGTAGGTATCGACGGATATCGGCAGAGCGATCTCTTCGGAAAGTCTTTGAATGACAGGGATGACTCTTTGAATCTCTTCCTCAGCCGAGATCGGTACGGCAAACCCCGGCCTTGTAGCTTCTCCCCCTACGTCGATGATATCTGCTCCTTCTTCTGCCATTTGAGCGGCATGCTTCAAGGCAGAGTCCATATCAAAAAATCTTCCGCCGTCCGAAAACGAATCCGGCGTTACGTTCAATATGCCCATGATATAAGTCCGTTTTCCCCATTCCCAAACCCTGTCTGCTATGTTTAACCGACCTGTCATAATCAAGATTCTCCTTTTTAAAGTGGATTTCAATACGTTAACTCAGGCTTTTTTCCGTCTATAAACCGATTGCACCCGTCTATGCTTTTGCAAAAAATGCAGGGTCTGCAAGCCTTATCACTCTCATAGAGCACGGTACCCAAAAGAGATTTCCGGGTATCTTTTCTGCGGTGAGTTTTTATGGCGTCTGCTATTTCTTCGGTGTCTTTGCCGCTAACGCCGATAACCTCCAGAATTTCTTTTGCCAGAACCGCGCCTTCCAGTGCATGGTCCGCTCCATCCCTGTATTGTTTCCATTTTGCGATATCATGAAGAAGCGCGGCCGCATATATCATCTCTTTTGGAATTGTGAATTTCTTCTCCATGCTCATAATATAGGCCACTCTCGCCACATCAAAAGAATGCTGCAAATCGTGCTTGCAAAACAGTCTGTCTTTCTCCGCTTCGGCATTTAATTTCATATCCCTGATAAACTGCGGATGCTTAAGAATCGCATTTACCATCTCCATCAGAAGCGCTCCTTCCGTCAAACTCATTTACGTATTTTTATTATGAAGCATCATAAGCTTGTCCGTCAGGCTTTGCTCGGTGTTGAATCTTCCTCGCAAAGCCGTCGTCATTGTAAACGCATTCGTATTTTTAATGCCTCTGGTCGTCATACAGGCATGCTGGCCTTCGATGATCACGGCAACGTCCTCTGTCTGCGCAGCCTTCTGCATGATTTCCGCAATATCCGACCCAATCCGTTCCTGAAGCTGCAGTCTTTTACTTACCATATCCGCTATCCTTACGATTTTGCTCAATCCCAGAATTTTACCACTTGGTATATATGCCACAGTCGCATTCATGTTGTACATCAGCGCAAGATGGTGCTCACAACAGCTGAATAGTTCAATATTCCTCACCACTACCATGTCCTTGTTGTTTGTCGGTGTATACAAATCGTCTTCGAAAGTCTTGCAAAACATCCCGGCAATCTCCTCATTTGTGTAGTTGATTCCTTCGAATCTTTCCTCACACATCTTAGCAACACGGGCAGGAGTCTCCAAAAGTCCCTCACGTTCCGGGTCCTCACCCAAAGCCAATAAAAGCCCTCGTATGTGTTCTTCTATTTTCGTTTTATCTATCGCCACTGCCATTTTCCTTTCTGCCAATCCGGCTGATAACCGACGGAGTGATGACCGGAGCCCCGTAATCCGATTTGTTTTTAGGTATGAAAATACCCCCTTTACTATGGCAAAATTCCATGCCACATAAAGGGGGTATTACCCCAATATGCAGCAGCGGGATGCGAACCTTGTACCGTAAGCCTGCTAAAGCTTTTCGTCCCTCTGACAACTCCCCGTTCAGAAGGCACTGCAAATCAATGATTTACGCACAAAGTTCTACTCTGCTCATGATTTTAATTTTTACAATCAAAAAGAAATAAAAAAAGACCCACCAATCCAAGCATCATGCCCAGACGGTCGGCTTCCAAAACGCTGTACTCCCTGTGGTTAAATCCACTTCCGTCAGTCGTACCGCATATATATATTACCACTGTTTTTAATTGCTGTCAATTAAGGCTCAGTATAAATTTTCTCTAAAAAAAAAAGAATTCCCTCAAGCTTTATTTTGAGAGAATCCTTGTTAATGCAACTTATTACGATCTTTTCAGCCATTCCATGAACTCCTGCAAGCTGATTTCCCCGGCATCACATTTAGCCTTATGCTCCCTGGCCTTTTCGCTCCAAGCGTAGAATTCCTCCTGCTCAATCTTCCCAGCTTTAATCCAGCCGAAACGCTTCTTGTACTCCCGGCGATAGACCTTGAAGATTTCATCGTCTTTCCGCTTTTCATTCCACAGGTTAATGGCCCCCATATCCTTGCAGGTGCGCCCTTTCTCGTCAATAGGGCGATCGCAGTATTCGGAGCTGATGCGGCCGGAGATGGCAAAATACCGCTTGCAGTTTTTGCAGATGCGCACAGGCTGTTCCCGCTTCACACACTCCCGCACGAAGTAGTCAATGATATCATAGATGTTTTTCGGATACAGCACCTCGGTAAAGGTCTTGCGGTCAATGACCTCGAAACTCATAGGCTGTGGCTGAAACTGAAAGGTGTTTACCCTGTCCCCGCCTTTGGCGTTATAATAATCCACCATCTTTTTCTGCACCGGCTCCTTGCTACTGGTGTCCAAATCAAGCACACGCGCAAACAGCGTCTTGATCTGCTCCTGCATGGTGTGGAGATTGGACGGAATGTGTGTCAGTTCTTTGCGGGGCAGCAGGTTAACCACATTCTCATAATTCTGCCGCTTTGCCTGTTCCAGCCTGTCCTGCCAATCCAGACGAAGCATCTCAAAGTAAATGTGTTTGGGAACTATCGTGTCCAGCGCATTCAAAACCTCATCCGCATACCGCTGTTCTTTGGAAGAATACAGTTCCATAAGCGCCTTGCCCATACCCTCAAACAAACCGCTGTTAGCCCAGATATCCAGATACAGCAAGTCCATCAGACTTTCCCCAAAGGGAAAGTCTTTTTTCTTTTTCTGTTCATTACCGTATTCAAAATACTCTCTGCCTCCGGCAGCCCAGACCTTGTATGTGTAACTCATCCTTCGTCACCTCAGACCAATCGACTTATTATATTTTGTATTATACATTAGTCTTGACAAGATTGCAAGAGCCTGCTACAATACAAATATAGACCAATCTAAATAAAATTATACGATTAGTCATTAATTAAGATGATGAGGTGATGCCTATGACTGCCGAATAGCAAAAGCCGCCATTCCACGGCAATGGAATGACGGCTCACGAGACCGAAGCGGTTTCAAAAATTGGTTGCTCTCATTGTAACCCAAGGGGAGTGAAAAAACAAGAAAATACTGCGGGGCTGGGGGTATGCTCACTACCCTTCAGGGTAGGGTAGGCCAGCATATTGTTTGTATTGACGGCGGGCTTTCGCCCGCCGCCAATACAAACAGCTGGTCGGGGGCGCTGCCCCCAAGCCCCCGGGACGAAAGGAGCGTGATTGCTTGAAAAAAGACAAGATGTTCGCTATGCGCATGAGCACAGCAGACTATGACCGCATTCAGAATAAAGCACAGCTGTCGGAAATGACCATGACGGATTTCCTCACCCTGTCCGCACTGGGCAAGGAGATCATTGTGGTGAATGGCTTGGACGCTGTCACCGGACAGCTGAAAGCCATTGGGAAAAATCTGAACCAGCTGACGGTGCTTTGCAATATGGGCAGGATTACCTGCCCCGACCTCACCGAAACAAAACGGAGCTTCGGGGCGGTGTTCGATTCCATCTGCGGCCTGATGGACAAAGGGGCGTGAGTTTATGGCAATCGTCACCGCCATCAAGGAAAAAACGCAGAGCCGCACCGCCATGAAAAAGGTGATGGATTATGTGGCGCAGGATTATAAAACCCTTTTTCAAAACGAAAACGGCGAGCAATGCAGGCTGCTGTCCGGGCAGAACTGCTGCGGGGAAACCGCTTTTCAGGAATTCATGGCTACGAAAAAGCAGTACAGAAAAGAAAGCAAGGTGTTCTTCTACCAGTATGTGCAGAGCTTCAAGCCGGACTGCGGCGCCACACCGCAGGAAATTCACCAGATGGGAATTGAGCTTGCCCGGCGGTTTGAGGGATACGAGGTGCAGATTGCCACCCATATCGACCGTGACCACTGGCACAATCACCTGATTGTCAACTCCGTCAGCTGCGAAACCGGGCTGAAGCTGCAATTCAATGAAAAGGATTTGGAGCAGCTGCGCACCCTCTCGGATGAAATCTGTTTGGCGCATGGTCTGGAGATTTTGAAGCCCTATGAGAAGCCCTCCATGAAGCCCATGAACGCTGGAGAATACCGCTCGGCTGTGCGGGGCGGCAGCTTCAAATTCCAGCTGATGAACGCCATTGACACGGCCCTCTCCCAAAGCCGCACAAAGGCCGAATTTACCGCCTGTATGGAGGAAATGGGCTATGGGGTGAAGTGGATACCCCATCACAAATACATCACCTACACCGCACCCACAGGCAAGCGGTGCAGGGACAACAAACTCCACGATGAAAAATATCTGAAAGAAAGGATGGAACAGCACTTTGCCCAACTTGAACGAACTCAAGGCCTTGAACAAGCCGCAGGAGATACAACAGAAGCTGACCATGCCCTATCTGCCGCAGGTCAGTGCCATTCCGACCGAGGAATGGGATGCCATGTTGAACAGCCAGACGGCGCTGTTAGAGCGGATGGCGGCTCTGGGGCAGTATATCTCGACCCTGCCGACCACACCGCAAATAGAGAAAGCCATCCGGGATTACTGTCAGGGGATATACGACAATCAGGGGGATATGCTGTGCCGGGTGATAGGCGACCAGCACAGGAGGATTTCACAGACGGTAAACGACAAGATAGACAAGTCACAGGACAACCTGAAATGGCAGCTGCAGGAGGGCTTCCAGAAGCAGACGGAGCTGCTCCGACACCGGGATATGCTGCCGTGGAAGCTCAAGGTCAAGTGGACAGCCGTGGGGCTGCTCTCCTCGACAGTGCTTTATACCTTGCTCAGTCTGTTGAAAATCTTGTAAATCCCTACAACCCCGAGGCTGAGCGCCAGAAATACGAACAGGAGCGTATGCGCCGAAAATCCGGCAGAAAAAAACGGCAGAAGGACGGTTATAACTACCAGCACGAGCAGGATATGGAACAGAGCATGTAGGGAGGTGTACGTTATTGAAATTTACGTTTCGTGACTTTTGGCGCAGATTCTGGACGCTGGTTCAGGATAAAAGCGCAAGCCTTGATATAGAAAAACTTTCCGAGGATTGGAAAGCTGCCAGCCGCAGCGGAAAGCCCACCGCTTACCGGGAGGTGAGCATCGGCAAGGTGCTGTACCGGCTCACCAGCATTTTCGAAGGCAGCAAGGATATCGACGAAACCATGGAACGGCTGGCGATCCAGAACGCCATGAGCCAGCCCGAACCGCAGAAAAAGGTATAATTCGCCTGTGTGGTCTGGACTGTCGGCAGTATATACGGTATACTGACTTTGATAATACTGCCGACAGTTTGGGCTTGCGGAAAGCGAGGGGAAATGTTAAAAGTCCAAAATAATTACAAGGTCGGCATCTACGTCCGTTTGAGCAAGGATGACGAACGGGCGGGAGAATCCGTCAGTATTGAAAACCAGAAATTGATGCTCACCCGATACTGCGAGGAACAGGGCTGGAACGATTATTCAATCTATTGTGACGATGGGGTCAGCGGCACCACCTTTGACCGCCCCGGTGTATCCAAGCTTATTGAGGATGCAAAAGAGGGGCTTATTAACCTGATTCTGGTCAAGGATTTAAGCCGTTTCGGAAGAAACTACATTCAGGTGGGGCAGTTTACGGATTATCTGTTTCCCATGATCGGCTGCCGCTTCATCGCCCTGAATGACGGTGTGGACACCCTCCACAATGACAACGACATTATGCCGTTCCGGAATTTGTTCAACGAGTTCCAGAGCAAGGACACCAGCAAGAAAATCAAGGCGGTTAAGCAGGCACACGCCAAGATGGGGAATTACCTCGGCTGTTATATGCCCTATGGGTACAAGGCGCATCCCGATGATAAGCACAAGTTCGTCATTGATGATTTCGCCGCCGAGGTGGTGCGGAAAATGTTTGCATACCGCAGACAGGGATTCGGGTTCCGTAAAATTGCCCGGCTGCTCAATGAGGAACACGCTTTGCCGCCGAGAGATTACTATTATCAGCAAAAGGGTGTTGAGAGCAAAGGGTATCGGAATCACCTCTGGAATGATGTCACAGTCAAGAAAATGCTCCGCAGCGAGGTCTATATCGGGCATATGGTGCAGAATAAGCGGGGTACCCTTTCCTACAAGAACAAAAAGCAGATTGACAAGCCCAAAGAGGATTGGATTAAGGTGGAAAACACCCATGAGCCGATTATCGACATGGATACTTGGAATGCCTGTGCGGAGGTTGACGCAAGGAATTACAAGCCCCGCCCAACCAAGGAAAGTGAAATCAGCCTGTTCGGCGGTTTGCTTCGGTGTATGGACTGCGGCTTCAAAATGCGGTACTCACAGGAAACCCACACCTACCCCAAGAAAGGTAAGGTCAAGTATATTTCCTATTTCTGTGGCAGCTACGCCAGAAGCGGCAGAAGTGCCTGCTCCGCCCACATCATCTACCTGAATCCGCTTTCAGAGCTGGTTCTGGATGATATCCGCCACCGGGCAAAGCGAGTACTGGAGGATGAGGACAGGATACGCCGGGAGCTTCTGGAGCAGAAAGCCAAGCAGAGCGACCGCCAGCTGAAAGCCGATAAATCCACCCTCAAGGCCACAGAAAAGCGCCTTGGGGAGTTGGAACAGCTCACACAGGCGCTGTACGAGGACAAGGTGCTGGGCACCATTCCCGAAGCGGTGTTTAAGAATCTGCTGGGCAAGTATGAAGCGGAGCGTGTGGAAAAACAGTCGCTGGTGCAGTCCCTGAAACAGAAGCTTGCTGATACCGCACAGGATGAGCGTGATATTGAGCAGTATATCGCCAACATCAAAAAGTATGTAGCGGTGGAGCAGCTTGACCGGGGAATGCTTCTGGAACTGATTAACTACATTGAAATTGGGGAGCGTAAGGAAAAGGACGGTCAGAAATACCGGGATGTGGTGATTCACTACAATTTGGTGGATAAAGCAGGGTAAACCCCATACCCTGCTTTATGAAAAGATTACTAACGAATGGTATGCCAAGGACACGAGCAAGAAAATCCGCTCCGTCTTTAAGTCAAAAGGACAATCCGGCAAGCCACTCTGCACCAATCCACCTTACGGCTACACTAAAGACCCAGAAGATAAGATGCATTGGATAGTTGATGAAGATGCTGCCAAAGTGGTCAAAGAGGCATTTCACCTGTGTATGCAAGGTTATGGTCCTACACAGATAGCTAAAGAATTTAGCGAACGCCGCATAATGAATCCCACAGCTCATGCAAAGGCTAGCGGAATCAACATCCCTGACAACAGAGGCCATGACGATGACTATATCTGGCGAGGCAGCACAATAGTTCATATGCTTTCAAGGCAGGAGTATTTAGGGCATACGGTCAACTTCAAAACTTACCGTAAGTCTTATAAGCAGAAAAAGCAGATGAAGAATGACCCCTCAGAATGGATGATTTTCAAGAATACCCACGAGGCGATTATTGAGGAGTCTGTGTTCGAAGTAGTCCAGAAAATCCGAGATGGCAGACGCAGGATTACACCGATGGGTGAAATGCCAATCCTCTCCGGTATGCTATTCTGTGCTGACTGTGGTAACAAGCTGTATCAAGTACGCCACAGAGGTTGGGAGCATGACAAAGAGCATTTTGTGTGTGCTACCTACCGCAAAATCAAAGGCGGCTGCAGTTCTCACCAGATACGCAATGTAGTAGTTGAGGAATTGCTCCTTGACGGCATTCGCCGGGTAACGGCCTTTGCCAGAGACCATGAGGATGAGTTTGTGGAGATGGTTACTAAGAAAACAAGGATAGACCTTGATAGGAGTATGCGTGACAGTAAACGGGAATTAGAGCAGTCACAGGCTCGCATCAGCAAGCTGGATGACATTGTCCGGAGGCTTTATGAGGACAATATTGAGGGTAAGATTACCGATGAGCGTTTCGCCAAGATGACCGCTAACTACGAAGCCGAGCAACATACCCTTGAAAGCCGATTGGCAGAACTGAAATCCACCATGACTGATGAAAAAGAAAGCGTATTGGGCGTTGACCACTTCCTCGCCTTGGTACGAAAGTACACAGATATACAGGAACTCACAGCGGAGATCATCCGGGAGTTCGTTGAAAAAGTCTATGTTTACAAGGCAGAGCGCATTGACGGCAGACGGGTACAGCGTATCAAAATCGTTTATAACTGCATTGGTGAGTTTAACCCACCGGTTTCTACATCCACCACAGAAAAAGAAAAATCGGCATAGCTGGTAACACTACCAAACTATGCCGATATTTTTCAAAATTAAAAATCCCTAAGACTAACCCTCGAAAGGCGGGCAGCTTTCACACCCCCTGCTTATATTTTGAACTGGCATACCGTTATTACCATAGCTATTTTCTAGTTTTTACTGAAATAATTTTTGCGTAAGTCAAGTATTACAAAAAGCGATCTGCCCCCCTAGAACATTTATAAATTCATCAATGGACTCGTATTTTGAGCTTGCGCAAGCACCTCCTTGTCCTTCATGCCGTTCAGGTACGTCTGTGTAATTGAAATGCTTTCATGCCCCAAGAGTCTTGAAAGAGAGTAAATATCCAATCCGCTTTTCAGTTGATATTGAGCATAGGTGTGCCGGAAAGTATGTGCTGACACCCTAACGTCCGAAGAAACATTACAACCCTCACCGGCAACCTTTACAATGCGGTCTATCATGCTATTGGTAAGTGATTTTCCATTTTTGCTTAAAAATATATTATGGGGTACGATACGACAAGCGAAATAAGCGTTTCGGACAGCCATGTATTTAATAAGCCATTTTCCCAGCATTGGTGACTTAGGAACAACACGTTCTTTGTTTCCCTTGCCCTTGATAATAAGGTAATCAAATTTCACCCGTTCTTCTGTCAGTTCCGTAAGCTCACTTAGGCGGATACCTGTATCAATCAGCATGAGCAGGATGACCTTATTGCGAATGGTCAGGTAATCGTGCCCCTGATAATAACTTATCAGTGCTTTCAGTTCTTGTTCACTGAAGGTGCGAATAATGACTTTAGGCCCTTTTACATTTTTTATTTTTTCAGTTAAGAGTGTTTGGACGTAATCTTCTTCAAAGGCGTATCTGAAAAAGACTTTGAACGCTTTTAGGAGATCGTTCACGTAGTTTGCTGTGCGCCCGGCTCCATTCATTACAGATAGAAACTCTTTAATATACTGTGGCGTTACGTCCTCAATGTCTATGACCTGCTTCTCCTCCTCTAAAAACCGCAATAGATAGGTAATCTGTTTTTTGTAGTTTTCAATGGTTTTAGAGGAAAGTTTACGACACTTACAATGAAAGGTAAACTCCTCTCGTAAAGTTGTTAATAACATAAAAGAACGCTCCTTTTCAGATTGTCATATCCGAAAAGAAGCGTTCTTTTTTGCAAATGGGGATTCCACCGCAAAGTGGGGAAGGCACATTCGTTACTCCACCAAAGACGGTTTATATCCATCGGCCCAAGAGCAAGAAAGCTTATTTGCCGCTTAAATGTTTTGAAATTTGTCCAAATCCGGGTTCTTACCCCATATCTACCTTTGCCATGTGGCAGATGAGGTCCACGAGTTTGGTGGAGTAGCCGATTTCGTTGTCATACCAGGCGACGAGCTTCACAAAGTTTTCGTTCAGGGAGATGCCCGCCTTCGCGTCGAAAACGCAGGTGCGGGTCTCGCCGATGAAGTCGGAGGAGACGACTTCTTCCTCCGTGTAGCCGACGATGCCCTTGAGTTCGCCCTCTGCCGCCGCTCTCATGACGGCGCAGATTTCCGCGTAGCTTGCGGGTTTTTCCAGGGAGGCCGTCAGGTCCACGACGGATACGTCCAGAGTGGGCACGCGCAGGCTCATGCCGGTGAGTTTTCCGTTGAGCGCGGGGATAACCTTGCCCACGGCCTTTGCCGCCCCCGTGGTGGAGGGGATGATGTTGCCCGAGGCGGCGCGGCCGCCGCGCCAGTCCTTCTGCGAGGCGGTGTCCACGGTTTTTTGCGTTCCGGTCACCGCGTGCACGGTGGTCATCAGGCCCTCTTTGATGCCAAAGTTGTCGTGGATCACCTTCGCCAGGGGCGCGAGGCAGTTGGTTGTGCAGGAGGCGTTGGAGACCATGTTCATCTCCTTTGTATAGGAGTTATGGTTTACACCCATTACAAACATGGGCGTGTCGTCCTTCGAGGGTGCCGAGAGGATGACTTTTTTTGCGCCGCCCTCCAGATGGCCTTTCATCTTCTCCGCGTCGGTAAATACGCCTGTGGATTCCACCACATAGTCCGCCCCGACGCTGCCCCAGGGAATGTTTGCGGGATTTGGCTCCCGGAACACGCGGATGATCTTCCCGTTGATCACAAGGTTTCCGTTTTCCGCGTGCACCTCCCCGTCAAAGCGGCCGTGGACGCTGTCGTACTGAAAGAGATAGGCCATATATTCCGCATCGGCGGCCAGATCGTTCACCGCAACGAACTCCACGTCCGGCCGGGAGATGCCCTGCCGCAGAACCAGGCGGCCGATGCGGCCAAAGCCATTGATGCCGATTTTAATTTTCATGTTAAAACTTCCTTTCTGTTTGACTTCTGCTTCTTGTTTCCTTCTTCGCACTATGATAGTCTTTTGCTATGATTAAGCTGCATTCCTTTATTATACTGCAAAAACAACTCGCTGGGAAGGGGCTTTGAGAAAGCAAGCCCGCGATTCGACAAATATCTACAATTTTCGTTGCATGTGTCCTCGCTTTTTGATATGATGCATAGTGATTGACTGTCGTCCCCCCTTCCCATTTCTTCCCACGAATGTTACAGGAGTTGATTCTCATGGCTCACGATCGTTTTCCCCTGTCTGATATTTTTGACCGTTTTTCAGACTCCGTTTTTTTGATTGACGGGCCTGATATTCTCTACTCTAATCCTGCCGCACAGGCGGCTTTCCCGGACTTCGGCGCAGCGATTCCACCCGCTTTTTTTGAGCCTTTGCAAGCGCTGGGCTATGAGGGCTGTGTCTCCCTCCCGCAAGGTGTTTTCCTTGTCAGTTCTTCTGCTCTGGATCGTAATACGCTTCTGATCCTGCGCCCCTCTTCCCCCGGTGCGGAGCCCTATCTCGTCAGCTCAAACCTCCCTGCGCAGCTGCGCCACACGCTCAACAGCCTCTCCGTCAGCATTGAGCAGCTTCGGGCGGAGCAGGCTTCCCCCCTCGGGGCCAAACTCCTGCCTGTTCAAAGCCAGATTCTCCACCGGCTTTTGCGCCTGACGCGGCAGCTTGAACTCTCCCAGGAGGACGCTTTGCAGGGCCATCCCCTGCATACAATCAATTTCACCGCCCTGTGTCAAAAGCTTTCCCAAACCCTGCAAGATTATCTCACAGAAGGGGAGCCGCTCTTCCGCCCTTCCCTCATCACGCAGCCGCTTTTCATTTCAGGAAACCATGATTATTTGGAGCAACTGCTCCTCTCCCTGCTCTCAAACGGAATCAAATCTTGCGGTCTGGGCGGCACATTCGGCCTGCGGCTTCAGGAGAAAAATCAGCGGGCCGTCGTCTCCGTCTGGGATAACGGCGAGGGGATCTCCCCGGCCCGCATGGGGCAGCTCTTCGCCCCCAAGCACCGAGGCACCCTGCCCCGCCCGCATGACGGCAGCGGCTTGGACCTATGGATCGCCCACCGGATTGCACTCATGCACGGCGGAGTCATTGTCGCCGGAAACCGACCGGAGGGCGGCGCGGAATTCACCGTCTCCTTTCCTCTGGCCCTTGGCGAGCGCCTCTCCTTCCACAGCCGCGGCCCCCTCCCCCCGATGGAGGATTTCTCCCCGCTCCTGATCGCACTTTCCGATGTGCTCCCCGCCCAAATCTACGGAAGCATCTGGGGCACTTAGAGAACCTGCGCTTCCCCTCTTGGTATTTCTCCGATTCTGTGCTATCATTAAGGTTGATTTGCCTGGACACCCGCTCCATGGCAGAAAACGTTCAGGCTGGAGGACCCTGCAATGACCCGTAAAACATTGATCATCGGCATTCTGAGCATTGTGCTCTGCGCTTCCATTTTCAGCACTATGGAGGTCATGCTCAAGCTCCTTGCCCTCCGCGGCTCGATACACCCCATGCAGATCACCATGGAGCGCTTTTTCATCGGCGGCATCTGCCTGATTCCCTTCGCCTGGGCTTCGCTCAAAAAAAAGGGGATTCGCATCCAAAGAGAACATCTTCGCTCCTTCGCTCTGACCGGCCTTCTGTGTGTACCACTGAGTATGGTATTCTTTCAGATGGCTGTTTTTTACGGGCAGGCCAATATCATGGCTGTGCTCTTTAGCGCGAACCCCATCTTCGTCACCTTTCTGGCTTTTTTCATCTTGCGCGAGCGCATCTTTTGGAACAACCTCCTGGCCCTGCTTCTCTCTTTTCTTGGCATCTTCTCGATTATCAATCCTTTTTCCCCTGAGAATAACGTGAATTTACTCAGCGTCGGCCTGCTGATCACCGCGGCGCTGCTCTTCTCGCTCTACAGTGTCTTCGGCAAAAAACTCACCAAAGTTTACGGCGGCATCCCCGTCACCTGCGGCACCTTTCTCTTTGGCAGCACGCAGCTGCTGCTCCTGCTGCTCTTGGGTCATCTTGCCCCGCTTGCGAGCTTTTATCAGGCCATTGGGCTTTCCATCTTCGTGGATGTGCCTTTTTTTGCGGGCATCACGCGGGATATCCTGCCCTACTTCCTCTACATCTGCCTGATCAACAGCGCAGCGGGCTATGTCTTTCATATGAAGGCGCTGGAAACCTTGGGCGCCAATATGTCAAACATCATCTTCTTTTTAAAGCCCATTCTCGCCTCCGTCTTCGCCCTCTTTCTCCTCGGGGAGGCGCTTACGAGCAATATCTTAGCCGGAATCTTTTTCTTCCTGCTCGGCAGCCTTGCCGGCTTCTTGCCCGCCCTTCTTCGCGCGCGAAAACAGCCCGAGCCAAGCCCCGCGCTCGATGGATCGCAGCCATAAGAAAAAAGCCATGGTCTCCCAGCGGAGCGCATGGCTTTTTTGCTGCCTCTTATTTCCCAACGCAGAAGCGCTCGAAGATGCGCGCGGTGATGTCCTCACGGATCACCTTCCCGCTCAGCTCACCGAGGGCCTGCAGGGCCTCCTCCACGTCGTTTAGCACCAGATCCGGCGGCATGCCCGCCAGGAAGCTCTCCCTGCCGCGCAGGAGCGCCGCCTCAGCCCGGGCGGCGGCTTCTTTTTGCCGCAGGTTGCCAAGCTGCGCGCCGCCGCCTTGCAGCTCCGTTTCCCCAAAGCGCGCTTGCAGGAGCTCTGCCAGCGCCTCCATGCCCTCCCCCGTGCGCGCGGAGATGGGGATAAAGTCCGGAAACTGCAGCTTCCACTTTTCCGCGTCCAGCTGCGGGGGTAGGTCGATCTTATTGTAGAGGCAGATGCAGGCGGGCGCGCTCTTTGCCAGCGCAATGAGCGCATCGTCCTGCGGGGAGAGCGCTGCGGAGGAGTCGAGCACCAGCAGGGTGAGCTCCGCCTCCGAGAGCGCCTTGCGGCTGCGCTCGATGCCCATTTGCTCGAGCTTGTCCGCGTCCTCCCGAATGCCCGCCGTGTCAATCAGGCGCAGGAGCACGGAGCCAAGCGTCACCCGCTCCTCAATGGTGTCTCTCGTGGTGCCGGGAATGTCGCTGACAATCGCGCGCTCATATCCGAGAAGCAGGTTGAGGATGGAGGATTTCCCGGCATTGGGCCTGCCGATGATGGCGCAGGGAATGCCGTAGCGGATCTGCCGCGCGCGGGTATAGCCCGCCAGCAGCATCTGCAGGGCTGAAAGGCTCTCGGTGAGCGCCGCTTCGATCGTCTCCGCGCGGAAGGGGTCAATGTCCTCCTCCGGGTAGTCCAAGACGGCGTAGAAATGCGCGAGCACATCCACCAGCGCCTGATACACCTGCTCCACGCGCCGCGCGAGGCTGCCCCCCAGCTGGGAGGCGGCAAGCTTTGCCGCAGCCGGCGTCTCCGCCTCGATGAGGTCGATGACCGCCTCCGCCTGAGTTAAATCAAGTTTCCCGTTGAGAAAGGCGCGCTTGGTGAACTCGCCCGCCAGGGCCTGCCGTGCACCGCGCTGGAAGAGCGCTTCCAGGAGTAGCGAGAGCACCATCGGCGAGCCGTGGCACTGGATCTCCACCATGTCCTCTCCCGTGTAGCTCTTGGGGCCCCGCGCGTGGAAGGCCATCCCCTGGTCAAGCAGACGGCCGCTCTCGTCGCGAATGTCCCCGAAGACCAGCTGCCTGTCCGCATAGCTTCCAAGCGGCTTCCCGCTCTTGGGCTGGAAGAGCCCCTCCGCCAGCGCGGCGGCATTTTTACCCGAAATTCGAATGATGCCCACCCCGCAGGGACTCTGCCCCGTGGCAATGGCAGCAATGCACCCCGTCATACTGAATCCTCCAAGTTTTGTGGATTACGCCATCCATTTTCCTCTTGACAAGCGGCTTTTCTCCCCCAATATTCACTCCACATACTCCAAGGAATGTGGATAACTCTGTGGACAATGTGTAAAACCTTTGAGCGCACAAGCCCTCGCTGTCCACAGGCCTGTCAGAAGGGATGGTGAAACATGCATAGAGCGCGCTTCGCATTCATCGTCAGATCGACCAAAAGTAATTGTCGCTTTTTCCCAACTCAGCCCTTGGCAATCCGCTGTGAAATCACTTGCGCCACCTTTACACCTGAGGCGCCCGCCTGGGCAAGGCCGCGGGTGATGCCCGCGCCGTCGCCAATGGCAAACATGTTGGGCAGCTGCGTCTCCAGCTCCTCTGTGAGCATGAGGCGGGCGGAATAGAACTTCACCTCCGCGCCGTAGAGCAGGGTGTCGTGGTTTGCGGTGCCGGGTGCCAGCTTGTCGAGCGCGTAGATCATCTCAATGATGTTGTCAAGCTGCCGCTTGGGGAGCGCCAGGGAGAGGTCACCCGGAACGGCGGCTGTGAGCGTCGGCTTCGTGGTGGACTTTCCCATGCGGTGTTCGTTGCTGCGCACCCCGCGGATCAGATCGCCAAAGCGCTGCACCAGTACACCGCCGCCGAGCATATTTGCCAGCGCCGCCACGTGCTTTCCGTAGCGGTAGGGCTCGTCAAAGGGCTTTGTGAAGCGGTTGGAGACCAGAAGCGCAAAGTTCGTGTTCTCACTGTGCAGGGCGGGGTCGGCATAGCTGTGGCCGTTGACCGTCTGAATGCCGCCCACATTTTCCGCCACGACATGCCCATAGGGGTTCATGCAGAAGGTGCGCACCTGATCGTTATACTGCTTGGTGCGGTAGATGAGCTTGGATTCATAGACCACATCCGTGATGTGCTCGAACACCAGCGCCGGAAGCTCCACCCGGACACCCACGTCGATCTGGTTGTTGATGAGGTCCAGCCCCAGCTCATCACACTGGCGGGCAAACCACTCCGCGCCTGAGCGGCCGGGCGCCGCCACGAGCCAGTGGCAGCGAAGGGTCTCTCCGCTGTGGAGCTCGAGGGCATAGCCCTCTGTTTCCTTCCGAATATTTTCCACGGCCGTGTGGAAGCGGAAGTCCATCTTCTCGCGCATGGACTCATAGATATTCGTGAGGATGCGCAGGTTGTTCTCCGTGCCCAGATGCTTCACCCGCGCCTGCAGCAGGTGCAAATCATATCCCAAAGCGCGCTGCTGGAGCGCCCTGGCCTCCGGCGTTGCGGTGGAGTAGACCCGGTCGGTCGCCCCATGGCGCATGTTGATCCCGTCCACCTGCTCGATCAGGGACATGACCTCTTCCTCGGACATAAAATCGGTCAGCCAGCCGCCAAAGGCAGTGGTGAAATTAAACTTCCCGTCAGAAAACGCGCCCGCGCCGCCAAAGCCGCACATTGTATGGCAGACTTTACAGTTGACGCAACTGCGCGTTTTTTTTGCAATGATAGGGCAGCTGCGCTCGTAGATCTCCGGGCCCTGATCGACCACTAAAATATTCAAACCCGGGTTTTTTTCGATCAGCTCGTAGGCGGCAAACACACCCGCCTCCCCGCAACCCAGGATGATGCAGTCATAGGTCTTTTTCATGATTGACCCCCTCTTATCCTTCGTATGTTGGCATGCGCTCCCCATCGGACGCACATGCCGATATAATTATCCTACGCCATCTAGCAATTGTCAAGGTTTGAGGGCCCTAGCGGATCTCAACGCCGGTGTAGTACCAACTGAGGATCTCCCGATAGCTCTTGCCCTCCTTTGCCATGGCATTGGCCCCGTATTGGCTCATTCCCACGCCGTGCCCGTAGCCCACCACGTCAAAGATGATCTCCTCCCCCGATGTGCGGACGGTAAAGGCTGTGCTGCGCAGCTTGTAAAGGCTTCTCACTTCCACCCCGCGCAGCTCGATTCCCCCGATCATCATCCTCTGCACGCTCCCCGCTTCGCTGCGGAATACCTCGCCAAACCACGCGGCGGGGCTCCCCTCCAGGCTGGCTTCCGGATGCGCCGCAAGAAGACTCTCTTTGAATGTAGCGGCGCTTATCGTGACGCTTGAGTGATAGTTCGGCACCTCGTCCCCCTCGGGACTCTCCACCGGCTGGAGATAAGGCCGGCTGCTGCCCCAGACCTCCACGGCGTCTACCGTCATCTCCCCGGCGCTCGAATGAAACACCGCGTCAATGAGCGCCCCCTCATAGTAGATGCCCTCCGTGCCGGTCTCAGCAACCGCTTTTCGAATTTTTTCCTGATAGGCCGCAGCCTGCGCACCCCAGTTTTCCGCGGCCTGTTCCGGGCTGATGTAGGCCTGGCAGCAGCGGTGGTCGCCGCAGATGTCCGCGCCGGGATGCTTGCTGCTCTCCCTGTCCATGCGGCTGAGTACATAGGTGCGCGCCGCCACAGACTGCGCCTTGAGCGCCTCCATTTCAAAGGAAGCGGGCATCTCTGCGGCGACCACGCCCCAAATGTATTCGTTGAGCGGCATCTCCGTAACTTCCCCGTCTAAGAGCACCCGCAGCGTGCCCCCGGCATCGAGGGTGCTCCAGTCGCCGATTTTCTCCGGCGGCGCCTCTTCCTCCGCCTGCCGCCCTCCGGGGATGAGCAGCGGGAGGAGGAAGGCCAACAGGGTCAGCAGCAGAGCTATGATGAGGATCTTTCGCAAGCGCAGCGCCTCCTTCCAGCCTCTTGGCAAGGCTTGTTCACTCTATGCGGCAAAGGGCAAAAACATGCCCGCAGCGGGGCCGCTTCCTTAGCGTTTTGCAAACTGATTGCGAATGAGTTTCCCGTTCCCGTTGCGCTCAAGCAGCGGCACAAAACGCAGCGCGCGAATCTTTTGAAAGCCCGCGCAGTCCTGATTGTAAAAATCCAGCAGCTGCGCCCTCGTGCTCTCATCCGGCGAAACGCCCTCCGCAAGGCTGACGTAGGCGCAGACCCGCTCCCCCCAGAGCGCGTCCTCCTCCCCCACCACCATACATTCATAGACGGCGGGGTGGCGCAGGAGGACATTTTCGATCTCAAAAGGGCTGATGCGGTAGCCGCGGCTCTTGATCAGCCCGTCCATCCTGCCCAGATAGAAGAGGAAGCCCTCCTCATCGCGAAAGACCCAGTCACCGCTGTGAAAGACTTCCCCGTCCCAGATCGCCTCTGTGGCCTCCGGGTCATTGAAATAGCCCATCAGCAGGCCCACGGGCGGTGCGGCGGCATCGGCGAGGATGACAAGCTCTCCCGCCTCTCCATCCGCCGCAAAGCTGCCGTCCTCTTTTAAAATTTCGATGTGGTATTTCGGGAGCGCTCTGCCCACCGAGCCCTCTTTGAAGCCCATGCGTCTGCTGTTGGCGCTGATCAGGCCCGCCTCCGACTGGGCGTAGCCCTCATAGAGGCGCGCGCCGGTCTGCTCGTAGACTCGCTCTGTCAGCTCCTGCGTCAGTTTTTCCCCGCCCACGGAAAAAGTTTGCAGGCCGGAGAGGTCAAAGCGATCCATCCCGACTTCCGTGAGCTGGCGGTAAACCGTCGGCTGCGCCATCATGGAGGTGACCTTCAGTTCCTCCAGCTGCGAGAGGAGTTTTTCCGGATGGAAACGCTCAAAATCATAGACGAAAATGGCGCTCTCGCAGAACCACTGCCCATAAAACTTCGTGCCGCAGACCACTTCCCAGGCGCTGTTTCCCGAGGCAAAGTGCAGCGAATGGGGCCCGTTGTCCTGAAGGTAGCGCGCGCCCATGACCGTTCCAAAGAGGAAGGCATGGTTGTGGAGCACGCCCTTGGGCGCGCCTGTGCTGCCGGAGGTAAAATAGAGCAGGATGGGCTCCGCCGCCCTCGTCTCCACCCGCTCTCTCAGCTCCTGCGCGCGGGCGAGCTCCGCCGCAAAATCTGCAAAGCCCGCAGCGCTGCCGCCGACGGCATAGAGCCGCGAAACCCCCGCCCTCCGCGCCGCGCGAAGGAGGGTCTGCGGGGCCTTCCCCTCCGCAAGGCAGATGATCGCCTTCGGCCTTGCCACTTCGAGGCGGTAGAGAAAATCCTCCTCTGAGAGGAGGTGAAACACGGGACAGAGCAGGATGCCCAGCCTGTGTGCCGCCAGCGCGATTGACCAGTATTCATGGCGGCAGCGCAGGCAGACCATCAGCACGTCTCCCTTTTCGAGCCCCCAGTCGCGCAGCAGCCGCGCCACCTTGCGCGATGTGCGTGCGATGTCTGAAAAACGCAGCCGCTCTTCGTTCCCATTGTCGTCCCGCCAGAGCATGGCAAGTGTTTCTGCTTGTCGCTCTGCCAGCACATCTATCACATCATAGGCGAAGTTGAAGTTCTCCGGGTAGCGCAGCGCCGCCCCCTGCAAGATGCCGTCTTCATCAAACTCTTCTGTAAAAAACTCCTGATAGATCATTCTCATCGTCCCTTATGCTCATCTTTATTATCTTGCGCAAGCCCCGGTGCGGCGGGGCGAAAAACCGCTCCCTGCCCGCTGCCGCAAGCGCGGGATTGGTCACGTTACCTCTCCTACTATACGTGAGCTTTTGCCCCTTGTCAAAATAAATCGATTCCTGCGCACTCCGCGCCCCTTCCTTCTTGCATTCGCAGGGTAATGCGCTATAATAGAGACAACACAGAGCATCTGCCGCCGCGCTTTGCGCGGGCAGAAACAACAGTTGAAAAGCGGGGTTGCAGCATGGAACACACAGAATGGCTTGAGATCAGTATAGACGCGCCCGCGGAGGAGCTTGACCTGCTCAGCGCCCGCTTGATTGCCAACGGGGTGCCGGGCTTCGCCCTGGAGGAAGAGGGGGATTTCCTCCGCTTTCTCGAAGAAAACCGCGACTATTGGGATTATGTGGACGATGCCCTGCTCGCCAAGATGAAGGGGCGCTCGCGCATTCAGTTCTATGTCACAAATGATGACGACGGCACAGCGCAGCTCACACGCTACCTTGCCGGCATTGATCTCCCTTACGAAACCCTCCCGCTCAAGGAGGATGACTGGGCCTATAGCTGGCAAAAGTATTACCGCCCCATGCCCGTCGGGCAGCGGCTCTACATCCTCCCCGAGTGGGAGCGGGACGCACCCGTCCCAGCCGGCCGCATCCCCCTGCTGCTCAACCCCGGCCTGAGTTTTGGCACCGGCTCCCACGCCTCCACCCAGCTCTGCCTGGAGGCGCTGGAGGGGCACATCTCCCCCGGCGGGCGGGTGCTGGACCTCGGCTGCGGCTCAGGCATCCTCTCCATCGCCGCGCTGCTGCTCGGGGCGGCGCAGGCTGACGCAGTGGACATTGACCCCAAGGCCGCCGAGGTCTCCCGCGCCAACGCAGCCCTGAGCGGCTTTGGGCCCGCGCGTTACGAGGCCTTTGCGGGCGATCTGCTCTCCGATTCTGACCTGCTCGCGCGGTTTCCGGCGCGCACATACCAGCTGGTGCTCGCGAACATCGTGGCGGATGTGATCATCTCTCTTGCACCGCTGGCGCTGCGCGCGATGGCGCAGGGCGGGTATTTCATCTGCTCCGGTATCATCGCTGAGCGCGCGCAGGAGGTGCGCCGGGCGCTTTCTACACACGGCTTTTCCGTCAGTAAGTCAAAGGAAAAAGACGGCTGGCTCTGCCTAATCTGTCAAGCGCCCTAAGCGACTCCCCCTGCATCGCCATCAAAGGAAGAGCTGCCGCAGATTGCGGCAGCTCTTCTTATGCGTCTTAAATTGTCTCTTTCGCCGGCAAAGGCGCGCTGTTTTTCCCGTTCAAATGCGGGGAGAGTATCCACGCTCCGGCAGGGCAGCCCTTGCGACAGATGGGGCGGCATTTCGCCCCTGTCCTCCCGCCGAGCGCTCACTGCGCCTGCCTGTCCTCATCCAGAAGCGACGGCTCGGCTTCCTCCTGCGGGAAGCCCTGCGTCTCCTCATCGGGCTCCGGACGCAGATAGGGGATGCTCTGATAGAAGAAAACAAGGTTATTGCTCTCTCCGTTTTGAATTCTGCGCACCACTTTTCCAAGGACAAAGTAATGCTTTCCGTCCTTCTGGCGGATGGCAGGGCCGGCATCGGGCATCGTATCGACCGAGGCAACCCAGCTGCCTCCCTTGTGGATTCCGATGAGCAGGCCAAGATAGCCCGCGAGCAGTTTTGCAAAGATGAGCACCTGCTCTTCGTCCATCGTGCCCGCCTGCCGCGCCTGATGCGCCTCCGCAGCCATTTCCTCAACCTGATAGATATCCGTCTCCGTGAGCGTGAGCTCCACCTTGAAGCTGCGCTGGGCAAAGGAGATCATGTCCATCCCGAGCTCCATAAAGTTGAGTGTGGTTTTGTTCGCGCCGCTCGGCTCCCCGTCCGCAGTCACCAGGCGCGCCTCGGCCACAAACTTCTCCGTCAGCTCCGAGATGTCCCAGGCCTTTAGTGAGCTGCTCAGGGGGTAGCGCCCCTCTTCCTGTTTGCGCTTTGGCTTTGGTTGGCGGCGGCCGTCCCGCAGCGCCTCAAGTTGTTCTTCAAATTCGTCCGTTTCTCTCGGCTCTCCTTGAAAGAATTGTTTGATGCGATTGAGAAGTTCCATGTTCATATTCCTCCGCGGGTTCGTTCTGCTGATGCTGCCCGTTGAGCGGCATCACGCGTTGATTGACTGAATCCGGCGTTCTCTTTTTGAGTTATCTGCGGCAGAAGGCGGCAGAGAGCCCCTCTCTGCAATGCAGCACTCCTATCATACTACATTCGTTTCTCTTCGTCAAAGAAAATCTGCAAAATTGCGGGAAGCGGCGACTTTTTTCGCCGCTTCCGCCCTTTGCCTCTGCCGCTTTTCTCTTATTCCAGCTCAAAGGCGCCCGTGTAGAGCTGGTAGTAGAGCCCGCCCCGCTCAATGAGCTCCTCGTGGTTGCCCCGCTCGATGATCTTCCCCTGATCCATGACCATAATGGCCTTGCTGTTTCGCACCGTCGAGAGCCTGTGCGCGATCACAAAGACTGTGCGGTTTTCCATCAGGCTGTCCATGCCCGCCTGGATCAGCCCCTCTGTGCGGGTGTCCACGGAGGAGGTCGCTTCGTCGAGTATCATCACCGGCGGATCGGACACTGCCGCGCGCGCAATGGAGAGCAGTTGCCGCTGCCCCTGCGAGAGGCCGCTGCCGTCCCCCTCGAGCACGGTCTGATAGCCCTCGGGCAGCATGCTGATAAACTTGTCGGCGTTGGCAAGCTTTGCCGCCGCGATGCACGCCTCGTCGCTCGCCTCAAGGTTCCCGTAGCGGATGTTTTCCATAACGGTTCCGGTGAAGAGGTTCACATCCTGGAGCACCACGCCAAGCGAGTGGCGCAGGTCATGCTTTTTGATCCGATTGATGTTGATGCCATCGTAACGGATTTTCCCGTCATCAATGTCATAAAAGCGGTTGATCAGGTTGGTAATGGTGGTTTTTCCCGCCCCGGTTGCCCCAACGAAGGCAATCTTCTGCCCCGGTTTCGCGTAGAGGCTGATGTTGTGGAGCACCTGTTTTTCCGGCGTATAGCTGAAATCCACATCATCAAAGACCACAGCGCCCTGCACTTTTGTGTAAGAGTCGCTCCCGTCCTCCTGCGGCTCTTTCCAGGCCCAGAGCTGGGTCTTTTCCTCTGTTTCTACCAGTTTCCCGTCGACCTCCTTGACGTGCACCAGCGTCACCGAGCCGTGATCCGCCTCAGGCGTCTCATCGATAAGCTCGAAGATGCGGCTCGCGCCGGCCATCGCCATCACGATGGAGTTCATCTGCGTTGCGATCTGGGAGAGTGGGTTAGAAAAGCTTCTCGCCAGCAGCAGGAAGGAGACGAGCGTGCCGAGCGTCATGGGGTGGAAGCCGAGAATGGAGAGGTTGAGCACCCCGCTCACTGCCAGAGCGCCGCCCGCCAGCGCAAGGGTCACATACTGCAGCGCACCAAAGGCGTGCATCATGGGCATCATCGTGCTCGAGATGGCATGGGCGCGGGTGGAATTCTCACGCCAGAGCTGATTTTTCTCTCGAAAGCGCTCCTTTGCCGTCTCCTCATACGAAAACACCTTGACCACCTTTTGGCCGTTGACCATCTCCTCGACAAAGCCGTTGAGATCGCCAATGCTCTCCTGCTGGCGGAAGAAATACTTCCCGCTCTTCCCCGCTACTTTTCCGGCCAGAAGCATCACAGAGCCCATGATAAGAATCACGATCCCCGTGAGGTAAATGCTCAGGTAGAGCATGGCGAAAAAGACGGTAATGATCGTAAAACCCGCCGCGATGACGTTGGGAATGCTGTTGGCTATCATTTGGCGCAGTGTGTCGGTGTCATTGGTGTAGTGGCTCATCAGGTCGCCGTGGGTGTGCGCGTCAAAATAGCCCACCGGCAGCTGCTGCATCTTCTCAAACATCTCATCGCGCACATCTTTGAGAATTTTTTGCGCAATGCGGACCATATACCAGTTATAAAACCAGGAAGAGAGCACGCCGACCAGGCAGATCACGCCAAGGAAGGTGAGCGCCCGGATCAGCTCCGTGTACACGGGCGTGTGCATGAGAAGCAGCGGGGCGATATACTGGTCAATCAGGCGCTGGAGGAAGAGAGAGGCCACCACGCTCACGGCGCTGTTGATCAGGATGGAGAGGACAATGATGCTCAAGAGGGCCTTATAGGAGGCGAAGTAGCGCAAAAGACGCTTCACCGTCTCCGCCTGGATCGGCTGCTTTCCCATGGCCGCCGGCGCGGCACCGTGTTTACGTCGCAAGTCCCCCGCCCCCCTTCTGCTGAGATTCATAGATCTCGCGGTAAATGTCGCTCTCTTCGAGCAAGTCCTCGTGCGCGCCGATCGCGGCAATCGCGCCGTCATCCATTAGGATAATTTGATCGGCGTGGCGCACGGAGGAGACGCGCTGGGCGATGATGATTTTCGTCGTCTCCGGGATAAAGCTCGCAAAGGCCTCCTGAATTTTGCTGTCGGTCTTGGTGTCCACGGCGGAGGTGGAGTCGTCCAAAATCAAAATTTTTGGTTTTTTCAGCAGCGCCCGGGCAATGCAGAGCCGCTGCTTCTGCCCGCCGGAGACGTTGCTGCCGCCCTGCTCCACCATCGTCTCATAGCCCCCGGGCATCTCCATGATAAACTCATGCGCCGCCGCCAGACGGCAGGCCTCCTCCAGCTGCTCCTGCGTGGCGTGTTCATTGCCCCAGCGCAGGTTTTCCGCGACGGTTCCGCTGAAGAGTTCGTTCTTTTGCAGCACCATGGCAACGCTCTCGCGCAGGGCGTCCAGCCCGTAGCGGCGCACATCTTCTCCGCCGACGTAGACTGCGCCCTCCGTCGTGTCATAGAGCCGCGGGATCAGCTGCACCAGGGAGGTCTTGGCCGCGCCTGTCCCGCCCAGAATTCCAATTGTCTGCCCGGATGCGATGGCAAGGTCGATCTCCTTGAGCACCTTTTTGTCCGCCTTTTCGTGGTAGACAAAGCTGACGCGCTCAAAGCGAACGCTCCCGTCCTTGACCTCCTGCAGCGGCTCGGGCGGGTCGGAGATGTCCGTCTCTTCGCTCAAGAGCTCCGCACAGCGCTCGCCCGATGCCTGCGACATGGTCAGCATACCAAAGACCATGCCAAGCATCATCAGGCTCATCAAAATCTGCATTTGGTAGGAGAGCAGGGCTGTCAGGCCGCCTGTGGAGAGGCCGAGCAGAGGGTTGTTTCCGCTGGCAACAATCTCGGTGGCACCCAGCCAGCTCATCGCGATCATGCTCCCGTACACGCAGGCCTGCATCAGCGGGAAGATGAGGATCAGCAGCTGCTCTGCCCGGGAGAAGAGCCGGTAGATTCTCTCAGAAATACCCTGAAACTTTTCCGTCTCATAGTCCTCCCGGTTGAAGCTCTTTACCACCCGGATGCCGCGCAGGTTCTCCTGGACAACGCCGTTGAGCTTATCATAGGTGCGAAACACCTTGCGGTACATGGGGTGCACCTTGCGGATGATCCCATACAGCCCGCCGGCAAGAATCGGAATTGCGGTCAGGAAAATCAGGGCGATCGGAACGCTGATCCGGAAGGAGAAGATCACCGCGAGGATCAACATCAGGGGCGCGCGCACCACCATGCGAATGCTCATCATATAGGCCATTTGGATGTTCGTCACGTCCGTGGTCAGCCTTGTGACGATGGAGGCGGTTGAAAACTTGTCGATATTGGAAAAAGCGAAGGTCTGCACCCGATCGTACATATCCTGCCGCAAATTCGCGGCAAAACCGGCGGCGGCCTGCGCGGAAAAGTGCGCCGCGAGCACGCCCGCGAGCAGCTGAAAGAGCGTGAAGATCACCAGGATCACACCGAAGCGTGCAATCTGGCTCATCTGCCCCGACAGAATACCGTAGTCAATGAGATTACTCATCACCAGCGGGATCAGGATCTCCAGCAATACCTCGCTGAACATCATAATGACCGTGATGATGGTTGGTTTTTTATATTGCCGGATCGAGCCGGCAAGCGTCTTGATCATCCGCATCCCCCTTATCAATCGGCTCACATAAGCCGGGCACTTGTGTCAGTTGCTCCCCGATCCGGCGCAAGCCATGCCGGATCTGTTTCTTGTATCGCAGGGAGCGCCGCGCCCTAGTCATTCCTCTCCACGCAGCCCTCTCCCCGCGGCGGATCGCCCCCGCAGCACCCGCCGCCCGGCAGGGCGAGGTTCTCAAGCACCCGATCCAGATAGCCGACCAATTGCAGGCACTCTTCTTCTGTAAAATTGCGGCAAATGCCCGCCTCCAACTGCTGCATGCGCGCTTCGATCCTCTGCTGCTGCTCTTTGGCCTTTTCGGTCAGGACAACGCGCTTGAGGCGCGCATCCCCCGGCACCGCTTCTCTCCGGATGAGCGCCTGCTCCTCCAGCTGGCCCAGCATGCCCGAAACGGTCGAGCGCGCCAGACCAAAGACAGCCTCGAGATCCTTTTGGCAGATGTTTCCCCTCGCATGATGGGCGAGATAACCCAGCATGCGCATATGCGGGCCGCCCAATTCTATGCCGGCCTGCTCCGCCTGCCGGTCAACGCAGCGCCGAAGCGCGTGTCCTGTGCGCAAGATGCCGCCCATCACCTGAGTGTTCAAACGCAGCTCCCCTCCCTCGTTCATTTCCGAACTGTTCACCCTCGAACTATTTGTTGCGAAAGATATTATACCCCCGGCGCGCACGTTTGTCAAGTTCATTTCCCCCGTCCGGGGAAAGAAGAAATGCTTTCTCCAAAAAAACCTTGACAGGAGCCTGCGCTTCGCCTACACTGTTCTTACCGCATATATACAGTATGTCCAGAGGTGATCTCTTGAAAATTGTGATCCGGAATACGGGAAAGCAGCCCATCTACGAGCAAATTAAAGAGCAAATCAAGGCGGCCATCCTCTGCGGCGCGCTCTCCGAGGGCGCGCTGCTCCCCTCCATTCGTCAGCTGGCGAGGGATTTGAAGATCAGCGTGATCACAACAACGCGGGCCTATGGCGATTTGGAGCAGGAGGGCTTTGTTGGAAGCGTTCCGGGCAAAGGCTTTTTTGTTCTGCCGCGTGATCGGGCGCTTATCCGCGAGGAGGCGCTCGTGGAGATCGAAACCCAGCTGGGTGCGGCCCTGCTTGCCGCGCAGCGTGCGCAGATCACACGGGAGGAATTCATGCAGATGCTCGCCGCCATGGATCCCTGGCAGCCGGAGTGAGGCATGAGAAAACCCTCCCCCGGCAGACAACACCGCAGAGATGAGGAGCTTGCTTATGAAGCAGAATATTTTAGAAGTGAAGTCCTTGCGTAAGCAATTTGAGCACTTCCGGCTCAATGATGTCTCTTTTTCCATTCCCCAAGGCTACATCATGGGCTTCATCGGCCCCAACGGAGCCGGAAAAACCACCACGATCAAAACCATCCTGGGTGCGCTGCGCCCCGACGGCGGCAGCGTCCGCGTCTTTGGGCAGCCCTTTGGGCGCGGTGCCGTGGCGCTGCGGGAAGAGATCGGCATTGTCATGGACACGCCGCTCTATCCCGAACACTGGACAGTGGCGGGGGTGGAGCAGACGCTCGCCCCCTTCTACCAGAACTGGGATACGGAGGGCTACGCGCGGCTCTGCCGCAATTTTCTGCTCGATCCCACACTTCCCATCAAGGCGCTCTCCCGCGGGATGAAGGTGAAGCTTCAGATTGCCATTGCGCTCTCTCACGGTGCGCGGCTGCTCATCATGGATGAGCCGACCTCCGGTTTGGACCCCGTTGCGCGGGACGATCTGGTGGAAATCCTCCTCGACTTCATCTCCGACGAGGAATGCGGGGTGCTCTTTTCCACCCACATCACCTCTGATCTTGAGAAGCTTGCCGATTACATCACCTATATTAAGGACGGGTCGATTGTGTATACCGGCGAAAAAGAGGGTCTTCTGGGGCGCTATGCCCTCATCAAGGGCGGCCCGGAGGATTTGAATGATGCCATGCGCCGGCGCATCATCGGCCTGCGGGAATACGGCTTTGGCTTTGAGGGCATGCTGCCGCTTGCCGAGCGCGCCCTCCTCTCCCCCGGGGCGGAGGAGTGCCCCATCAGCCTCGATCAGATCATCGTCTTTATGAACAAGGAGGGCCGGGCGGATGAATAAGAGCATTGCCATGCTGCACTTGAATGTTGCGAGCATCCGAGAATACCTCGGCAGAAAGAACCTGGGCTTGCTGCTTGGTTTTTTGCTCGTCTTCATGTTTCTGATGGACTCCCCCGCCACCGCCGTTGGCATCTTCATGATGTACGGTGTGTTTTATTCCAGCTATCCCTTTGCCGTCGCGGAAAAAAAACCGCTGGACTTGCTCTATCTCTCCCTGCCGCTGCCGCAAAGAAGCCTGGTCGCCGGGCACTATCTCTTCGCACTGATGATCAATCTGGTAACGGGTGCCTCCGCCTTTGCCCTTTGCACCCTCGTTGCGATGCTGCGGGGCAAGGCCACCGACCCCTTTGAGCTGCTCTTCACGGTGATGGCCTGCTTCTTCATTTGCTCACTCCTTGAGCTCTTTCAATATCCCTTCTTCTTTCAACTGGGCTATCAAAAAGCGCGGCTGATCATTTTTCTGCCCATCCTCTTGATTCTCCCTGCAATCTCGCTGCTGGAGGGCCTTTTTCGCAGGGCTGAGGGCGTGCTCCATCTTGCGCATTTCCTGCAGTGGGCAGGCGAAAACTTCGTCCTCTTGCTGGCACTCCTTCTCCTTTTCTTCCTCCTCTGCCTCTTCCTCTCCTTCCGCCTCTCGCTGCGCTTTTATTCCCGGCGGGAATTTTGAAGCGGGGAGAGACGCACAGACAAACACGCAGTGCCGCTCGGAATGCGGCACTGCGTGTTCTCTTTATGGCAGCTGCGGGCGGCTGCGGGCGTTGACGCAGATGCGGTTGCGCCCGCTCTTCTTGGCGCTGTAGAGCGCCTCGTCGGCAAGACGGATCAGCTCATCACAGCCGTCTTCACCGGCGTTGTAGGCGAGTCCCCCGCTGATGGTGACCCGGAGGGTTTGATCCTCCCCCCCGGGGATCTTCACCTCCCGGATCGCCCGGCAGGCTCTCCAGACAGAATCGGTGACGGCTTCCGCACTCTCCCCGCGGAAGATGGCCAGAAACTCTTCGCCCCCATAGCGGCAGATGATGCCGCCGTCCTCCTCGTCAAAGTGCGCCTGCAGGCGCCGGCTCACAATGCGCAGACAGGCATCCCCCACGAGGTGTCCATAGCGGTCGTTGAGAGCCTTAAATCGGTCAATGTCGAACATGCAGACCGCAACGACCCGGTTTTTGGCGATGTATTCCTCCCACGCGCGGTCCACTGTTTTGAAGAAGCCGCGCCGGTTGAGAATCTCCGTCAGGCTGTCGGTTTGCGCGATCTTCTCAAGCTGCCTGTTCGTCCCCTGCAGGCGCATGTGGCTGACAAAATTGCGCAGGTAGACTTCAAACATAATACCGGAAATATAGATGATCAGCAGGGTGATGATCAAAACATTTGCCCAGGCATCCGTCGTCCCAATCGCATGCCACATATCGCTGACATCCCGGTAGTAAAAAACGATCACATATTGGAGGGCAAACAGTGCGCCCAGCGTCAGCGCGGTTTGCAGCGGGGAGGTCACCAGAAACAGACCGGCGATCAGCATGGCGATAATCAAGCTGTTGCTGCCCGTGTTCTCCTGCACATTCAGGGCAAAAAAGATCAGCTGAAGGCCCACATAGCTGTACATCAGCAGAAAGGGCAGCATACGCAAGAGCAGGGGGCTTTGAATCTGTTTTTTGTAGATTGATATGCTCAGCGCGAGGAAAAGAATGCCCATGGCCATGGTCAGCAGGGAGAGGGTCACATAGTTTGTCATCTCCCTCTCGCCCTTGGAGGCGGCCAAGAGCGTGCCGTTGATCACATGGAGCAGAAGCTGCACACTGATCAGAAAGATGGACATGATGAACATCCGGGTTAGGTTGGTCTCCGTCTTGCTTTCGATAAACTGTTCGCGATAGACAGCAGGCGCGCGCCCGCAGAGAAAGTCGCGCACCTTCTCCGCCCGGCTCTCCCCTTTCCAGGCCTTTGCCATTCAATCCGCCCCCTCACCCCTTAGGGTTCCATCGCGCTCTCAACGCAGCTTGCCTTCAAGCTGCGCTCGTTTCCCTCTGTTAATATAGCCTGTTGCAGGCGGAACGTCAATGGAATGATCTTTTTTTGGAGTGAATCTGCCCATCCTACCCCCTCGCTTTCCCCTTGGATTTGCTGCTTTTGAAGAAAGTGCGGCGCGCGCGCGCCCTGATCCCGCAGAAACAGCGCCCCTTCTGCAAGCTTCAAGCCCATTCTGCATATTCCTTGACAAATTTACAATCTAAGATTATGATGATTCTGTATCACAACATGAGTTTGAAACGGAGGTCACTATGTCTCAAACCCCCTCTTCTGTCACGCAACATAAAACATCCCCCATCTTCACACGGCTTCTTATGGCGTTTTTGTCGCTGCTGATCGTTTTCGGGAGCGCGCCTCTGCTCAGTGCCCAGGCCGTCACACAAAAAGATATTCAGGGCCTAAAAGACAAGCAGTCGCAAATCGCAAGCAGCAAAAGCGAGCTGCAGGCAAAGATCACAGCGATCAAAAATGACAAGTCGCAGGCAGTTGCCAAGAAAGCTCTGATTGAAGAGCAGATCGAGGTGATCCGCCAGGAGCTTGAAGTGACCAACGCGCTGATCGCCGAGTTGGATCTTCAAATCACCGAAAAGACCATTGAGCTGGAAGAGGCGCTGGCGGAAGAGGCCGAGTATAACGCCCGCTTCCTCAAGCGTGTGCGGAACATGGAAGAGCAGGGCAGCGTCAGCTATGTCTCCGTTCTCTTTAACTCCGCCAGTTTTTCCGATCTGCTCGACAATATGAACGTCATCTCCGAGATTGTGGAATACGACCACAGGGTGATGGACAAGCTGGAGCAAATCCGCGTCGCCATCGCCGAGGTCAAGGAGGCGCTGGAGACCGCAAGATCAGAGCAGGAGGCCGCCAAGGCCCAGCTTGAGCGCTCCAAAGCAGAGCTGGAGCAGCAGCAGCGCGAGGTCGAGGCCTTAGTCGCACAGATCAAAGCCGCAGAGGCGGAATACGCGGAACAGCTCGACGACATGGAGCGCAACGCCTCGAGCATTGCGGCAGAAATTCAGGCGGCGGAGGCTAAGTATGCCGCGCAGCTCGCCTCCCAGCAGGGCAATGCAACCCTCTCGGGCACCGGCGGTTTTGTCTGGCCGCTGCCGGGCTATGGCAAGAGCAGCATCACCTCACCCTACGGCTGGCGGGTGCACCCCGTCCGCGGGGGGCAGAGCTTCCACGGCGGTACCGACATTGCCGCGCGAGCCGGCACCCCCATCATTGCGGCCAAGGGCGGCACGGTGATCATCTCCACCTATCACGGCTCCTACGGCAACTATGTCGTCATCGCCCATCCCGACGGCAGCCGCACACTCTACGCACACATGAGCTCGCGCGCCGTGAGCGTAGGGCAGACGGTCAACCAGAGCCAGACCATCGGCTATGTCGGCACCACGGGCTCCTCCACCGGAAACCATCTCCACTTTGAAGTCTGGAAGGGCAGCAACAGCTCCACCCGCACCAACCCCATGAGCTTCTTTTAAAACAGAAAACAAGTGCAGGTCTGGAAGCATCCGGACTTGCACTTATTTTTTTACAGCGTATTTCCTCTGCCCTTTTGCGGGAAGGCGCCCTTTGCCCGCCCGTTTGTTCGCAAACAATTTTTTTTGCCAACTTCTGTGATTTCTGCTATAATCAGTTTGCGGATACACGCGAAGGGAGGGATACCGATCGACGATCAATCCAAAGAGTTTATTCGGGAACATCTGACTTTTTATGAGCAACTCTCCCCCGAGGATCAACAATTGCTCTTCGACCACACGGCAGAGCTCGTCTATCAGCAGGGGGAGGCCATCTACAACGCCCACCATGACTGCATTGGCGTGCTGCTTCTCAAGTCAGGCGAGCTGCGCACCTACATTTTATCAGAAGACGGGCGGGACATTACCCTCTACCGGCTCTCGCCCGGTGATGTTTGCATCTTATCCGCCTCCTGCCTGCTCAAGAGCATCACCTTCGATGTCCACATTGACGCGGAGGCGAAGAGCGAAGTGCTGCTTGTGAACTCCTTCATCTATTCGGCCCTGCAGGCGAACAACATCCATGTGGAAAACTTCTCTTTGAACACGGCGGTGGAGAAGTTCTCCGCCGTCATCTGGGCGATGGAGCAAATGCTCTTTATGCGCTTTGACCGGCGGCTTGCCACCTTTTTGCAGGATGAAATGGTGAAGACCGGCTCCCCGGACATCAAGCTCACGCATGAGCAGATTGCGCGTTATATGGGCAGCGCCCGCGAGGTGGTCTCCCGCATGCTCAAGCACTTTGAAGAGGAGGGCATTCTGCGCCTCTACCGCGGCGGCGTGGAGATTCTGGATAAGGACAGGCTCCGCGCTTACCTATAGCAAAGAAAAAAGTGTGCAGAAAAACTCTGCACACTTTTCTTTTATCCTTTGAGCATGTCCAGGATTGCCTCCTTCGGCCTTGCGCCCATCGCCTGAGAGACCACCTTCCCGTCCTTGATAACCACAAGGGTTGGAATGCTCATCACCTGAAAGGCAGCCGCGAGCTCGCGCTGTTCGTCGACGTTGACTTTCCCAACTTTCGCGCCCGTCACTTCGCTTGCAATCTCGTCAATAATCGGGGAGACCATACGGCAGGGGCCGCACCAGTCCGCCCAGAAGTCCAGCAGGACAGGCTCCTTTGACTGGAGAACTTCTGCTTCAAAGTTATCTTTCGTTATCTTCATTGTTTTCATAGCCATCTTCCCTCTTTCGTTTTTATTTTATTCTAGCATCTCCCGCCCCTGCTGACTGTGACTCCATCACACAGGAGGGGGCTTATTATGTTCCTGTTTTCTTCTGCTTTGTGCCCTCTTTGCCCTGCTTGGCTTTGCAGATGAGCTGTGTCATCGTCCCCATCGGGCAGATGATGCACCAGGCGCGGGGGCGAAAGAGAAGCATGAAGAGGATGCCGATGAGCATGGAGGTGAGCATCAGGCTGTAAAAGCCGAAGGAGAACTGCGCCACCCAGGGGAGCGCCATCCCCTCCACATAGGCCCACTGCCAGGGGAGCCGAAGCGTCCAAAAGAGCGTGACGACTTCGCTAAGGGTCTTTGCGCTGCGCAGGACAAGGTAGGTATTGAACAACATATTGCCGAACATCGCCATAAAGAAGGTCAAAAACCCATAGCGAAACCATTTGCTGTAGAGAAACTTCGGCATGGCTCTCCCCTTTGAGAGTTTGAAGGTCTCCCCCAGCATGGTGAAGAGCTGGCCGCGCCCGCAATAGGTATTGCAATATCCCTTTGTGCCCCGGAAGAGCGAGATGAGCAGCGGCGTCATGAAGCAGAGCAGCCCCAGCCAGGCAAAGAGGATGTTCACGAAGCCCAATAAAATATAGACGGATGAGAACATCCAGAGATAGTCATACCACCGCTTTTGCAACTTGCTCCCTCTCCTCCAGTTGAATTAGACCCGCAGGGCACACTTTGACGCACTTCCCGCAGCCCACACAGGCCTCCTCCTCCACCACAGCCGTGACCCCGCTTTCTATGTACAGGGCAAGCCTCGGGCAGACCTTCACACAGCTGCCGCAGGCCACGCAATATCGGCTTTGCAGCAAGGCCTTCCTTCTCACACGCGCCATCAAGCTGCCTCCTTCTCCCCTTCTTGCTTCTTCCCGTTCACTGCAGCACAAGTGCGTTCATGGGGCAAAACTTCACGCATTTTCCGCATTTGATACAAAGGCTCATCTCAACGGCGGGGGCCTCGTGCAGCTCCTGACTCAGCGCAGCAACAGGGCAAACCCGCACCGATGGGCAGGGGTGGTTTTGCGGGCAGCGGCTCTTCACGACCACCAGCGTCATCGCATCGCGCTCTTTTCCCCCCGCCTGTTTCTTCCGTCTGCCAAAGAACATCGTCTCAACCCAGCTTTCTGAGGTACTTGACCGCTTCCGTGCCGGCCACAGCCCCCTCGTGCACCGCTTTGGCAATTTGCAGCAGCCCGCCGGTGCAGTCACCGGCTGCATACAGACCCGGCAGCGCTGTCTCCATCTTCTCGTTGACTACAATCTTGTTGCCGTTGATCTCCGCGCCCAATTTGCGCGCCAGATCGCTGCTCCCCGCGACGCCCACGGCGATAAAGACCCCGGCCGCGTCAATGGCGGAGCCGTCCGCAAACTGCACGCTCTGAATGCTTTCATCCCCTTGGATCTGCTTGATTTCCGTGGTGATTACCTCAATGTCCTCCGGGATCGTCTCGCTCGGGGTGGTCCCGTGGGTGATGATCTTGACCGAGTTTGCGATGGGCAGCAGCTCCTTGGCCTCTGCCAGCGCATATTCGCAGCAGCCCAGCACCGCCACGTCTTTCCCACGATAGAAAAAGCCGTCGCAGACCGCGCAGTAGCTGACACCTTTGCCTTCGAATTTCTTTAAGCCGTCAATATTGGGCGCCGTGCGTCCGGCCCCGGTGGCAAGAATCAGCGCATCGGCAGGGTAGGTGCCCGAGGGGGTGTTCACGAGGTAGCGGCCCTCATAGCCGATGCCCACCACTTCGTCCTCAATGACTTCAACCCCCAGGCGTTTTGCCTGTGCAATCCCTTTTTCGATCAGCTCATGCCCGCCGGCTCCCTCGGGGAAGCCGTAATAGTTGTCAATTCGATCCGCCTTGGTCAGTGCACCGCCATCTTTCCCAATGACGGTTGTTTTGATGCCCGCCCGTTTGGCATAGAGTGCGGCTGAAATGCCCGCCGGGCCGTTTCCAACGATGACAAGTTCTCTCATGTGCTCACCTCAAATTAGCTTCATTGTTGACATTATCGCTTCTCTTGCCCCGCACTTCTGTGATTGCGTCACAGAAGCCGCGCCCCTGTGTTGTAGGCTAGTGTGCCCAATCGCTTAAAAAACACGCATCCGAGGCTTCAAGCACTGTTTTGAGTGCGGGGCATACCTCATTGTAGCTCGATTTCCTGTTTTTTGCAATGAGAAGCTGGCGAGATCGTGTCTTTCCCCCTGCTGTTCCCGCTTCGAAACTCTGTTCCCCTTTCTTTTAGAAATCACTTGACAAAGTGAAGAAGGCTGGGTATAATGGCAAAGCGATTGTTTGTGAAAGTGCTGCAATCCATGCGAGTGTGCTGGAACTGGTAGACAGGCACGTTTGAGGGGCGTGTGTCTTTGGCGTACGGGTTCAAGTCCCGTCACTCGCACCATAATGTAGTCCCAAAAAAGATGTCCTGCGGAAAAAACCGCAGGACATCAAGCTTTTTGGGGATTTTTGTGTACGGTTTTACCCGTTTTATAATAGGCTATTTTCGGGGATGTCATTTCGATATTTTTGAGAATCACCGTATTTGAACTCCCACATCCCGAGATTTTTGATAATTGATACGATAGCGCAACAAAAGACAAACCGCAAATACCCTGTTTTCAGGGGTCATTACTTCATGAGGGAATAGCACAACTGGGAGGGCAAGTTATCCGGTGTGCAGCCCCACAAAAGAGAACAAACAAGAAAAGTTTCGCAACAGTTTTCCCTTCGCTTAAGCTCAGACAAAACCGTTGCAGCCCTTATAAAATTCAGAGATGATCTGAGGCCCGTACAGAAATGTACGGGGCTTTTTTATTTCCAGAAACAAAACGAATGGAGGAACACACATATGGATACAAAAAAATACTTTGCAGAGCTTCCCGAATGCTTGGAAAGAATGAAATCCAGACAGTGCCTCCGGAAAGAAATACCCTCCCCATTCTGCTTGATACCCATCCCGCCTGCCGAGCAGGCCCAAGCGGAGGGCTATGCAAATTCCCCGGTGACTTGGACAGCCCGGAAGCCAGTGATTTACACTTCAAAGTTGCACCCACGCCACCACGGTAAAAGAATATATGACGGCGATGGAAAAGTCACCCTTGCTCGAAGTAGCAGCTCTGGACGAGGAATTCCGGCTGCTTGCGGAGTTTAACGGAACCGTCCTCGCTGGTCGGGAAACCCAGCATGGCTATCAATTTGTCACATGGGAGCGTGGCTATGATGGAACCGGGGTTATGTGGGGGCACTACTATCTGGACAATTATTCGGAGGCAAAGCAGGACTTTGCCGTGAGAGGCGGATTCCGCAGTCACATAGACCGTATAGACTCTGCCTTTTTTTGTTTCAGAGCAAAAGAAAGGATGAGAAGAATGTTCAGATACTTTATGAAAGATACCAATCTGGCGGGGCTGAGGGCCGGAAACATAGCTTGAACCTTGTAACAAATTCTAGCCTTGCAATTAATAAAGGGACTAATTTTTGTGATAAAAAAGAGTCTGCCCTCCAAAAGAAGGGCAAACTCTTACGCATTCGTTGCAACCAGGCTATTGTAGCGTCCTAAGACACCTTATACCCTCGGCTTTGCGTCCCCGTTTTTCATCTGGTTTACCCTTGGTATTGAGCTGTCTTATTCCGTCATACTACGGCCGGGCGCCTTCTACCGCATCCTCCACATTTGAGAACAGGAGCATGAACCTGTGGAGCATAGCGGAAACCTCCGCCCGGGTTGCGTCGGCTTTGGGATCAAATATTCCGCCCGGCTTACCGCTGATGATTCCGGCCTTCTGCATGGCTGTGGCCGATTCTTTGGCGTAGGGGGCAATGCTCCCTGCATCCGCAAAGGTTGCCCCAGCGTTCATCGCAGGTGCTTCCAGCCCCATGGCAGCGGCATACCGCGCCAGCATGACGGCCATATCCTGCCGTGTAATGATCGCTTCAGGGGCAAAGCTGTTGCCGCCGAAGCCTGAAACGATGCCCTGCTCCCGCGCCCATTCGGTGTATTTGGCATAGTAGGCAGCGTCGGGTACATCGTCAAAGCTGGAAGTGTAGCCGCTCACATCGACCCCCGACATACGGCCCAGCACCGTTACCAGCATCCCCCGCGTCATAGGCTGATTGGGGCTGAAGGTTGCAGCGCCCGTGCCGGAAAAGAGGTTGTTCACATAGGCGTATTCCACATTATGATAGTACCAGTCGGTTTCCCGCACATCCGCAAAGGGATTCTGCCACACCGAGGGGGTATCCTGCGTTGCAGGTCCCCCCGGTTCGGCTGCGAAGGCGGTAAAGGATAAACCGATAGTGAGCGCCAGAGCCACTATCAGAGCAGCCCCCTTTTTCCAAAGGTATTTTTTCATTTGGCACCTCCGTTTTCAATGAGGGTCAGCGGGCCCTCGCTGATGACAATATCCCCCGCGTAGGGAGTATTAAAGTGTAGATAGCCGTTGATATCAACCCAATAGGCGGGCTTTTCAATACGCCGATAGGTATTCGTGGCTTTGTCATAGCTATAGAGCATCAGTCTGGTTACATCCATGCCGGTCAGGTCCACCTTGGCAGCAACCTCCACTGACTGGCCCCATGCCCCGGTCTGGTCCAGATGGATGGTTAGCACTTTATTGCTGAAATACTTTTCGAAGAGAGACTTGGTAGCCTGTGCTTCCGCCCCCTTGACATAGCCGGACACCAGCAGGTCGGTGGTGATGGCGGTGGGGTTCTTCACATAAACTCGAACCTGTACCGCGCTGCCGTCCATTGTATCGTGCCAATATTGATAGCCGGTAAGGGCCGCCCATGCTGCTGCACGCACTCCATATTGGCCGTTTGCGCGGGTGAGGGCATGGCCGTGGCTCTTTTCCTTTGCTTCGGCAATCGGAGCAGAGGTTCCGCTTCGCTCCAGCCATTCGGACGCTACTGGAGGTGGGATGGAAGGATTATTGTCGTTATCCGAGGAGCCGTTACCGCCACCGCCGCTATACGTCCACTTGGCGGTCACGGTTACATTCTTAGCGGGCATGTTAAAAGTGGTTGTTGCGTTACCCGCATTCGCAAAGGTCACTCCATCCGATGTGGTCCAACCGGTAAAGCTGTAATTGCTTCTGCTGCCGGCATGGATAGTGACTTGTATGCCAGGGGCATATTGGCCCGCGCCGCTGGTTCCCGCGTAGCTGCCGTTGACGGTTACGAGGTGGGTTGCAACATCGACTGGTTCAAATATCGCCTTAACAGTGACATCTCCGGAGGGCATGGTAAACTTGTTAGCCGTGATGGTCACACCGCCGCTGACAACCTGCCATTCTTTGAAGCGGTAGCTGCTGCCCGGGTTGGCGGTTAAGGTAACCTTCGTACCCGCGGATGCAACGGACGGGCTGGCGCTCGCTGTGCCGTTACCGTGGGTTTGAACCGTGGTGGTATAGACAGGCGCAAGAACACCTACACTCCCGATTTGAACGGTGTTTGGGCCATCGGTGTAGAGGAGGGCGCCCCCGTCTGTCCCGGTTCCTTCGTTGGCATTCATTTCGGTGGCGCCAACAGTGATAAATGGAAATCCTGCTGACAGACTTCCGGTAATTTCCACCTTGCCATTTGCATCACTCTGCACTCCCATGCCGGTTGACGCCACATTGCCGTCTACCTTGATCGTGCTGGCGGATGCATGGATGCCGAGGCAATTGGCTCCCAAAACGGTCACATCTCCGGTCACTGTAACGGCAGTTGTTGCCCCGTATGCACGGATGCCAACCAGATTGACTGTCGAGGAACCAGAAGTTACTGTGATATTGCCGTTTACAGTCACCTGAGTACCGGGGTTTGAGGCGATATACACACCGTCTCTGCCCGAGGCTATATTGCCTGTGACAAAAACCTTGCCGCCCTTTGCATTCATGTTCACGCCGGTACCATTGCCTACTGCAATGCTGTTTTTTCCAGCGATGGCACTGCCGAGCACGGTGACGGTGCTGTTGCTTTCCAACAAGTCGCCGCTACCGTACATGTTCACGCCGCTGCCGTCCTCGGTCTCCACCATGTGGACGGTGACCTCCACGCCCACGCCGACTGCGGATACCGCAGTGGAACGCCCCTTCACATGGAACTCGCCGGTTCCCGTGCCGGTGAGCTTGACCTTGCCGCCATCGATCACCATGAGCGCGGGAGAGGATGAAGGATTGGCGCTTGTGTCAAGCAAAAGATCGCAGTTGCCTAAATCGAGGTTAATGGTCTTTTTATCCACTGTAATGTGGTTGGTATGGGTAATATTTTGAAGCAATGTGATGGTACCGCCGCTCGGTACCACATCCAGAGCATTGGATAGTGAGGTAAACTCCTGGGCGCCAATCTTATGGTGTAACCAACACCGTCCATTTTGGCGGTAATCATGTAGCCATCCTGTGTTTCGGCCGTGCTTAAACCCTCCGCGTCGTTGAGCGCGCCCTCATAAAAATCACACAGCGTGTCGATGTCATTATCGCTTACATAGCTGACTTCCAGGCCATTATTCGCAGGGTTTTCCCTCACATCAAGGATCTCGGCGTCCGCCGCAAGGGGCAGTATTTCCTTGGGGTAGCTGTCCGGCAGTGTTTTGGAGCTGGCAGTGGTTTCATTTTGCGGTTTTTTAGCGTCATCGCCAGTCTGACTTTGTTTCGGTTCCCCCGATACGGTTCCGCCATTTGCTTCGTTTGCCGCTGGTTCTTTTGCTCCGCATCCGGCAAGGGTTAAAACCAGCATAAAGGTCAAAAGGCCGGTTAAAAGTTTCTTCACTTTTTTCTTTCCTCCAAGCTATTTTAAGATATCGAACTTTCCAATCAGGGGCAGCCTCTTGGCCTTCCCCCCAAATCCGTTGACAAGCCCCATAATACCCAGTATCAAAACGCCTATCCCGAAAATCGGCATCAGCATCCAGCCAATGACAGGGATGATGCCCAGGATCACGTTGCCCGCGATGCCGACAATCAGAAGGATCAGTGCTTGGTTGGCATGAAATTTGGCGTATCCCGATTCGGGGCAGGTAATCAGCGGCAGGAAGAACAGCAGATAAGCAAGACCTGCCATGGTTTTATTTTTTTCGATATCCTCCGGGGTGTAAATGTTTTGCTCTGTCATAATCATTACCTCCAAAGTTTTTATGGTGTATCTGAACTTGCTTTATAGCTTGATCCCGCAGCCGCCGCAGAATCTGGTGCCGGGGGGATTTTCTTCGCCGCAGCCGGGACACTTGGCCGCGACCGGCGCCGCCATGGACGCGCCGCAGTGATTGCAAAAACGTATCCCTTGGGCATTTTCCTTTTTGCATTTGGGGCAGACGGCCAGCGCCATGGACGCGCCGCAGTTGTTGCAGAACTTGCCCGTCCCGGCAGGTTTGCCGCAGGTGGGGCAGACGGTCGTCTTGCTTTCCAGTTTGCCCTTCCAGACGGTGGCGCTTTCAGCAGTTTCCTCGATATTGCGCCGCATGGCGTCGGCCCGGGCCTTTGCCACGGTGATTTCCTGCCGGGGCGCGCATTCGACACATAGGCCCTCGTCCTCGTTATAGCAGGAATCACAGACCCATTTGCGACAGCCGTGACAGCGGTGGAAATGCTGCTGGGCTTCGTTTTTTGCCCGCTCAAAAGCTTTTTCATGCTCCTTTTGCCATTCGGGACTCATGCCTTCGAACCGGTCGGAGAGAACATTCCCGCCCCGCTCCAGCGAATACCCGAGGCTTCCCAGACGACCGCCGAGCAGGCTTCCCAACACGCCCACCCCCTGAGCCAAGCCCCGCAGCCCACGGCCCTTTTTATAGGTCTCGGACTCAATAAAGCTGCTTTTGTATCCATCCTCACAGAGGTCACAGTAAAAGGTAAACTGGAACCCCGCTTCGGTGGAGTTGTCTTCATAATTCCTCGTAAAGGATTGCAGCATAGATTCACCTCATTTCTTGTCTGGTTTGATTTTTTTGCCGCAGGTGGTGCATTTTGCGTTTTCGAAGAATTGCCGCGCGCCGCAGCGGGGATTCTGGCAGGACACCATCAGCGCCGCGCCGCAATGCTCACATTTCTCCTGAACAAAGGTCTGCTTTCCGCAGGCAGGACAAGCGGTATATAAGGGCCTTCCGCAGCCGGAGCATATTGGCTGGCCTTTTTCGACGGGGCGAAGGCAGGCGGGGCAGAGATATCCGAAGGGGCTGCCGCTTTGACAGGCAGGGCAAAACCGTGCGTCCCGCTCTATGTATGCGCCGCAGCAGAAGCAGGGTTGCTTATAAGACGCCATGCTATCCCTCCTGTCTCGCGCCGCATTCACCGCAGAAACGGGTGCCGGGGGACAGCGACCCCCCGCATTCGGTACATTTTTGCGCGCCCAACTTTGCGCCGCACTCCCGGCAAAACTTGACACCCTCCGGATTCATGCTGTTGCAATCGGGGCAGAGGCGTGATTCTTCCTCCGCTCTCCGGGCTGAGTCCTTTTTCTCTTTGTCCGCTTGCGCGCTTTGCAGCTTGGCCTGCGCCGCGGACAGGTTTTCCTGCACCAAACGCAGTTTGTTCTGGAGCTCGGGAAACTGGACACGACCCTCCATCAACGCCAGTTTCCCAATCTGTGCGTAGAGCTCGGTCTCATGCTTTTGCAGCTCGCTCACCTCAGACCCGGCCACCATCAACGCCACATCCGGATCATCCTGGGGCATGAAGCCGGAAAGCCCTTTCATCAGGCCCCCAAGCCCGCCAAATAAATCACTCATACATTTTCCTCCTTTCCCGCTTCAAATTGCGGTGCGCCGCATACAGTGCAAAGATCAACGCCTTTGGGAACCCGGTTGCCGCAGCGGGGGCAAAGGCGAGGTGCACAGTCTGTACACATCATTCGATTCTCGTTGAAGTGTTCGTCGCACACCCATCGCTGGCACCCACCGCATCTGTTAAAGTGCAGCCGCGCGTCCTGTTCTCCCAAACGCAAGGCCTCCTTCGGGGTGTTGCAGGCAAGAAGCGCAGTAGTATATCCGCTGCCGCAAATTTCGCAGAAAAAGGTCAGACGAAAGCCGGTGCCCTCCCGCACCGTCCGGCACTTTGCCGTAAACATGGGAGGTTCTTTATCCATCCTCATGATTTATACCCTCGCCTTTCATCCCCTCTACCTTCACACTTTTTAAACCGGTGATGAAGGCACTGAATTTTTGCAGACTCAAATGATCCAACCTGCGGATATCTTCAATAATTTCCTCTCGCAGCCGATCTTTTTGCACAGAATCACCCTCTTTCCCGTTGGCGTAAATCTATTGACTGAGTTAGATATATTTGGTATCATGTAAGCAATGATTCCAGCCTCATCATACGGGAAATAACGCCTGCCGTAATCATCCCCGGGGTGACTGTGAGGATAAAACAGGGGTGATTTTTGGGGTGATTTTTTATTGCACGCCGAACCGTGTCAATATAAACTCGCCTACTCGGTGCTGGAATGCGCATAGCGGGAGAATCTATAAAAGAAGCTCCTGTGGAGAGGGAAGGGTGGTCTTATGAAAAAGAGGTACATTGCTTTAGCGGCGTTGCTGTTGCTGTCCGTGCTGCTTGCCGCCTGCGGGAAAACAGGTGGGCTCAATCCCAAACGGCCGGTAACCCTCACCCTGTGGCACAATTTCGGCGGACAGATGCAGGCCACGATGGATGCGCATGTTGGGGAGTTTAACGCCACGATTGGTAAGGAAAAAGGAATTGTCATCAGCGTCACCTCCATCTCCGGCTCGGCTGCCATTCAGGAGAAACTGACCATGATTGCCGCGGGCGATCCCGGCGCACCGGAGATGCCCGACATCACTACCTGCTATCCGGCCACAGCGATTTTGCTTGCCGATAAAGGGCTTCTTGCACCGGTGGACGGATATTTTACCGATGAGGAGCTCTCCAGCTATCTACCCCGGTTTTTGGAGGAGGGCAGGCTGTCTGACGGCAAGCTCTATGTGTTTCCCTTTGCCAAATCCACCGAGGTGCTTTTCCTGAATCAAACCTTATTTGATCAATTCTCAGCAGCCACAGGGGTCATGGCTGACAGCCTTGCCACGCTGGAGGGAGTTGCCAATGCCGCGATGGTCTATTACCGCTGGACCGACGAGCAGACACCGGGGGTGCCAAACGATGGGAAGGCATTTTTCGCCGTTGACTCCTTTTTCAATCTGGCTCAGGTCGGCATGGAGCAGATGGGGACCTCCCTCTTTCAGGGGGAGGAGCTTTGGTTGGACACGCCGGAATTTGCGCGAATCTGGAACGTCGTTTTTGAACCGGCGGTGAAGGGTGGGTATGCCCTCTATGACGGCTATTCCTCCGACCTGTCTAAAACAGGCGACATTCTTTGCTCAATGGGTTCGACGGCAGGCATCCTGTTTTACGGCGATGAGATTACATATCCCAATAACACCAAGGAAAAGGTAGAATACGCCGTTCTTCCCTACCCAGTCTTTGAAGGCGACGAAAAAGTAGCCATACAGAGGGGCGGCGGTCTGGCGGTGGCAAAATCCACACCCGAAAAAGAAGAGGCGGCGGCTCTGTTTCTCAAATGGTTTACCGCCCCGGAACAGAACATGCGCTTTGTCGCTTCCACAGGGTATCTCCCGGTGACTGGTCAGGCTTTTACCAACTACATGGAGCAGGAGATTGCCGAAAACAGCAATCCGAATATTCAAAAGCTGCTGCGCACAGCTACCATCGTTCATGGAGAATATGACTTTTATATACCGCCAGTGTTTGATCGCATTAATATTGTAGGCGGCAATTTCGAAACCGATTTCCTAGCAATCGCGCAGGAGCGGCGGGAGCGGTACATAGAAAATCTAACCGCAATGGATTCGGCGATTGCCTATGAGGAGGCGGCAAAGGGAGCCCTTAAAGAATTTATTGCGGGGCGCCCATAAACAGGAGGGAACGCAGGTGCAAAAGCGAAGATTGATTGAGACTCTGGGGCTTTACCGCGAGGCGATACGCCGTGGCGGTCAAAACGGCCTGCCTATGCGTCTGCGGCTGTTCCTTTTTTTGATTTTGTTTCTTAATACCATCATGCTGGGTGTTTTGCTTATCCTGTTTTACTCCGGCGTTTTCAAAACCGGATTACTGGAGCACAGGCCGGTTTTTGGGAGTGAGATGACCCACATTGCTCAGGATATCTATAAAGCCTTTGGCAGCGTTTCGGTGCAGGCCACCGATCTTGCCAAGGAGCTCTCAACGCAGTTGGAGCGCAACCTGAAGGAACACGGCGGTTCGGCCGCTTCTTTGCAGAAAAATCCCGATTTGCTGGAGCATCTGCTGGAGGATGAGTTGGGCAGGCTTACCGGCGCATTGGAAAAGTCGGGCGCCAGCGGCGTCTTCCTTCTGCTGGATGCGACGGTCAATCCCGGGCTGCCTGACGGGGCCGATTCCCGGGCCTGCCTTTATCTGAAAAACATGGAACCGAATATAGTGAACGGAATGGCGGCAAATTTGCGATTCGGGTTCGGCCCTATGGCGATTGCAAAGAATAATGGAATCCACCTTCTTCCGCAATGGCAAATGGAAATGGATGTGAGAGAGGCCCCGGGCTTTACAGAGGTCATGTCTGTGGCAAGGGAGCAAAGGCTTCCCCTTTCCCGCCTTTACCGTTGGAGCGAGGCAATGGTGTTGCCTCACAGCAGCGAGCGGATCATGCTCTGCACCGTGCCGCTCATTGCATCGGATGGCACGGTGTTTGGCGTGTGCGGCTTTGAGGTGAGCGAAATGCTGTTTAAGCTCTCCTACGCGCCGGCATCAGAGGGCTATGACCACTTGTTTTGCCTGCTCTCGCCGCTTGAGGAAAATACGCTGCATCTTAACGGCGCGCTCTTTGCCGGCAACTTTGCCGCCGGGCCCGCCGCGCCGGAGCACACACAAATAGAGATATCCTCCGGCTCAGGCGGTTTTTACAGCTACCGGCAACCCGAAAAGGAGGGATATGCGGGCCTGCACGAGATGGTGTCCCTGTATCCGGTTGATTCCGCGTATGGGGATGAGCAGTGGGCCGTGGCGCTGATGATGCCCGACCAGGGGCTTAATGCGCTGATTTCGGCCAGGAGCCGCAACCTGATCGTAGGGCTTTTGGTACTGATGCTTGTAAACGTTGGCCTTGCGTCGTTTATCAGCCACAGGTATATAAGACCGGTGGCCGCGGCCTTAGAGCATCTGAAAAACCCCGATCCGACCTCCAAAACCAAGATCCCCGAAATTGACGACCTGATTGAATTTCTCGCGGCACAGGACGAACTATCTGTATCCGAAGAAAAAAAGGAGCTCCAGATACGGGAGCATTCCGCTCTGTACCTGGAGTTTGTGAAAAATATCAAGTCGCTTTCGGCCGCCGAGAAAGCGGTTTATGATTTATATGTGCAGGGGCATACCGCAAAGGAAATCGCTGAGATTCTCTGCCTTTCTATCAATACCATCAAAACCCATAACCGGCGTATCTACATGAAGTTAAACGTTACCTCCCGTAAAGAACTGATGGTCTATATTCAGATGATGGAGGAGGCGGATTGTGTAAATGCGGCAAACAAGTGAACCAAAGAACCTGGAAACCCTGGCGTCACGTATCAGGTGGATTATAGTGGAAAGGCAGATTAAGCAGGCAGACTTTGCCAGAGCCCTTGGCATCAGCGCAAATTATGTCTATCTTCTGACCAGTGGCAGGAAGACTTCCATGTCCGAGACGCTGGCACGGCTGATTGAAAGCACCTACGGCTACTCCGTCCGGTGGCTACTGACCGGCGAAAGATCTGAAAGCACTGAAACTGCATATGGGGATTTAAAAAGTGACACCATCCAGAAGGTGAAAGGAATGGACAAGGAGGATTTGCGAGCAGTAGCAGCATTTATTCACTCCTTGCAGAATGCTGACGAAGAATGAGCCGAGCAACCTGCTTTCAAGCCATATACTCATTACTCCTTGCATATTCCGGATCATATAATCGACCACTTCGGTAGGGCGCTGCATTTACAATGCAGAAATCAACGGTTCGTTTCCGCTTATCTCCAAAAAATGATAAACCACAAGGCCAAATTTGCCCTGTGGTTTTTCATACACTACCATAAATAAAAAGGCCGGACACTTGATAAAAATTAGGCCAGAAAAGGCTATCATCATATTGCATCGAGGTATCTGTTTTTACTTTGCTAATCAAATCAAAGTACTGTATAATAAATGCCAGTTGTTAAATTAAATCTATATGGAAAGATATTTAGTATTTGGTGTAAGGAAGAGATTCTGATGCAGTGTGACCATTGCTGTGAACACCACGCAAGCTGTATTGAGCATGTGCCCATCTTCGCCAGCCTCAGCCGCGAAGAGCGGATGGAGATCGTAGAGATTTCCTCATCCCGCAGCTTTGAAAAGGGTGAAACGATTTATAGAGCAGGTGACGAGGGTGGAACCCTTTTTGTCCTTTATACAGGCCGTGCAAAACTTTTTCGCTTGAACGCCAGCGGAAAGGAACAGGTTCTCCGGCTGGATTGAGAGGACAGAATGAATGTCATTTGTGTATGTCCGTTCTCGGAAACATATCCACGACACTTTTTGCACTATCGGTAGACGGGAACATATCCATAGGCTTCGCTGTTTTTTGAAAAACTGAGGTATGCTGTTAATTTTCAGTACCCAATACTGTAAATAACGTTACTCTCCTATTCACTAATGTAATTCAACAATCTTTCTAAAATGTCATGTGTAACTTTTAAGTTGTATTGTTCAATAAGGTGACTTTGCAAATCCATAACTAATAGCAAAGAATTTTTATAGGCTTCAAATAATTCTACCTTATCTAATCGAGCAGTGGTCTTTGCAAATTTTTTATAATTTTCAAGGCTAATTTCTTTTTCAAGGTTTTTACTCATGTTTAGCCAATTATCAGCATTTTTTTCTGCCATACGTATAAGTTGTAGTGTATTTTTTTGAAGTTGTGATAAGAGTTCTAATGAACGAGCATATTCTCCTCTTTTTAGAACGTTGATTCCCATCAACCATAGATTAGAGAAATTACACAACAAAAAATTAGCATTTTCTTCAGTAAGTCTATTTGGTCTTGCACCACTTATCTCTGATAAATAATTTTCTAATTGCCCTGTTTCATCGTAAATAAGCATAGCCTTCGTATCAGGAATATAACCTGAATCTTTAAACGAGGGGATTATGTTCATATCTTTTTCAGAAAGGAAATGAAATTCCCCACGTATAAGATTATCAAAAATAACTACCTCTGTTCCGTACTCATTTTTATAAAGCATCAAGTACGGAGCTACGTCAAACAACCAGTTGGATGAATCAAAGTTCGAGGTTATACTATCTTTCAAAAATATATAGAACTCTATATCAGAGTATTGGTCACCTTCTCCTTTGGTAAACGATCCATACATCATACAAGCTGTAATTCGTTCATCTGACTCAGTAAGATTCTTAACGTTTGCAATTAATTCTTTTTGTTTTAACATTTCTTCACCCTTTCATGTAAATATCTTTTAGTTATTGTGGCAACTCAAAATCTCTACAAACCTAAATTAATATTTTTCGTACAAATATTATTGCAAAAAGCATCATCATGCTCCACAAACAATAGTGTAGGACAATATTCCAAAATCATTTTTTCAATTTGGATACGTGAAAAAATATCAATATAGTTCAATGGCTCATCCCATATATACAAATGTGCACTTTCACAAAGGCTTTTAGCAATTAGTACTTTCTTTTTCTGACCAGCACTAAAATCCACCATGTTCTTATCAAACTGCTCTCTATTAAAATCCAGTTTACGAAGAATCGTTTTAAATAGAGTTTCATCGATCTTATTATTATAGGCAAATTCAGATAGATTACCTTTTAAATATGAAGTATCTTGCGAAATATAAGAAATTTTTAGTCCACTTGCTAGCATAAAATTTCCGGTAAATTTAATATCATCTCCATTAATCAATTTTAGGATACTAGACTTACCACTCCCATTTTTTCCGATAATGGCAACTCTATCACCAATATTGACTCTGAAATTAAGATTACTGCATACTTCTTTATCTCCATAAGACAATGATAAATCATTCGCTTCTATTAAGCACTCTTTGTGAAATTCAAGTGGTGAAATTTTTAAGTCATCATATTGTTCAATGTTGTGGAGCAGTTCTGATTTTTGTAAAACGGCTTCCTGATGTCTTGACTCAATATTTTTGGCACGTTTCATCGCTTTTGCAGCCTTATGTCCAACATAACCCTTATCCAGTTTTGAACCAGAATTTGTTGTTCCATATTTACTTTTTTCTACTTTATTTGACCAGTTTGAACTACGTTTTGCTGCATAAGACAACCTTCCTATTTCTTTAAGGAGTTTCTTGTTTTCTGCCAGTTCAAAATTATCTTGTAACGTTTTGTTCTCCCACCAAGAAGTAAAATTTCCCTTTTGGATTTCGATATTCGTTTTATTGATAGATAGTATATGGTCAACACATTGATCAAGTAAGCTTCTATCATGAGATACCAAAATAAACCCCTTCTTGCGTTTCAAATAGTTTTGCACTACATTACGTGCATCGATGTCAAGATGGTTTGTAGGTTCATCAATAAGCAGGAAACAACTCGCTGTAAGGAATAAAGCTGCAAGAAGGACCTTTGTTTGCTCACCATTTGACAATGTATTAAACGGACGATATAAAGCATCTTCTTGAACATCAAGCAATGATATTTCACGAAAAATCTCCCAATCCATACATTCCGTACAAATACTCTTCATTACTTCAATTGTATATAGACTCTTATCTTCCACATCATAAGGAAAATACTCAAACTTAACTGTAGAACTTATATTGCCGGAATACGCATATTTGCCAAGCAGTAAATTTAAGAAAGTAGTTTTACCGCGTCCGTTTCTTCCAATAAAACCGAGTTTCCAATCTGTATCTATCTGAAAACTTACATTTTCAAAAATATTGTCATAACTTCCTTCATATGAAAAAGTTAGATTTGAAACATTTATTAAGGACATATATTTCTTCCTCCTTTACATTATAAAAATTTTATAAGCAAAGTCGGTTTTCGGCATTAATTACTCTATAATGTTATCCAACTCTGCAAGGATTTTGTCATGAATGACATAGTATCATTGTCTATCACGTTTATCTTCCTTTCTTTTACAAATATTAAAAGCCGCAAGAAAGTAAATTCTTACGGCTCAAAAACAAATACTATTATTACCTTTTGTTATACATAACATAAGGTTACTGTAATGTATTATTGAGTGTAGAATACTTAACTTTCTTGCAATTTGCATAACAAAACAAACGGTTCTATAGCCGTTTCTTTAAATATCTTATTATGCATCATATAATTAGCAAGAAAAGTTATACATTCTTCCACCTCCAAGTCGTTTTATTATATCATATTATCTTTAAAAATCCAATATAATTCTTCTGTTCTCTTTCTAAAGATTACCCTTCTACATCAATCTCGACTCCTGATTTGAATTCAACGGCGAACTTATCATGAAATACCGTAACTTTTTCTATAAGCCTCCTTACTAACTGCTCATCATATTCCTCTAACTCACAGGATTGTTCATTAAAGAAATCAGTCATTTCAGCGATTCGTTGCCTTTTTCCTTCACGCTCTGCATTTTCAACAAGTGCATTTTGCTTCAATTCTCGAAGGTGGTAGATTTCATCAGCCACATCTTCATAGTCATTCTTGGATTTTGCTTGGATAAGAAGCTGTTGTTGTAATTCTTCCAATTTGCTATCAATATCATTGGTGGCATTATCATTTTCTTCATTAAGTATAGTAGCTATGTTTTTCTGCAACGCCTGGAGGAAGGGTTCTTTGTTAGCCAAAAGTTCGTTAATAGCCTTGACCACTGCTGTCTGCAATGTTTCCTCGTTTATGGTAGGGGCAGTACATTCAGATCCTTTTTCCTCCAAACGGCTGACGCATCTCCAAACAATAGACTTGTAACCTCGGTTATTCCAGTGTACCCGGCGGTAAATATCACCGCAATGTCCGCAGTAAACAATACTCGATAAAGCATACTTACTGCTGTAAACTCGCTTTTTACAGCCCTTGCCACCGCGAAGATTTGCTCTTCGAATCATCTCTTCTTGAACCTGCATAAAAAGGTCTCGTGGAATAATAGGCTCATGGCTGTTTTCTACATAATACTGGGGAACGATTCCGTTATTTTTAACTCGCTTTTTAGAAAGGAAATCAATTGTATATGTTTTTTGTAGAAGGGCATCTCCGATGTACTTTTCATTTTGCAATATTTTTTTCAGTGTTTCTGGTCTCCATTTTGATTTCCCTGCCGCTGTTAGAATTCCGTCCGCTTCTAGTCCTCTTGCTATCTGTAATAGGCTGGCTCCCTCAAGGTATTCTCTGAAAATCCGTTTAACAACCTCCGCACCCTCTGGGTCAATCACTAGTTGCTTGTTTTCATCCTTGGTGTAACCAAGGAAACGCTTATGGTTGACCTGGACTTCACCTTGTTGATATCGATACTGAATGCCCAGCTTAACGTTCTGACTTAAGGATTGGCTTTCCTGTTGGGCAAGGGAAGCCATAATAGTCAGCATAATTTCACCCTTGGAATCCATGGTGTTGATATTTTCTTTTTCAAAGAATACAGCGATGTTTTTATCTTTTAACTGACGGATGTATTTAAGGCAGTCTAACGTGTTTCTGGCAAATCGGCTGATGGACTTGGTAACAATCATATCGATTTTACCCGCCATAGCCTCATCAATCATGCGGTTGAACTCTTCTCGTTTTTTCGTGTTAGTTCCGGATATACCGTCATCAGCAAATATTCCGGCAAACTCCCATTCCGGATTTTTGCGAATGTAATCGGTATAATGCTCCACCTGTGCCTCATAACTGGTAGCCTGTTCATCACTGTCAGTGGAAACTCGGCAGTAGGCTGCCACACGTAGTTTTGGTATTTCTGATTCTTTAGCGGTGTTGCCAACACGTCTACGTGCCGGAATTACCGTTATGTTTTTAACTGGTTCCATTTGCATTCATCTCACTTTCTATCAAACTATAGGCGTATTCAGCCTGTTCGTAAGGGTCATAAATAACCTTTGTCTGTCGCCCCATTGCAAAATGCAGGGGAACAGCAGGCATTTGCAAGCTGTTAAGCTAACTTGTGGAACATATGCCGAACCTTATCTATACGGCTATTCGGGCGGCGGGGTTGGCAAATAAATTTACCAATAGCTGGCTGGTATCCTTTTAACTCTGTCAAGCAGACTCCCTGCCCATTTGTGAAATAAGTTAAATCGTTCCTGTATTCTTGAATACATCTAGCAGGGATTTCTCCTTTCAGAATGACCTCGTCATTCTTTATCTGAGTACTTACAATATCTGCACAATACCTTGGAGCATCATGATACGCCCGTGAGAGATATTCCTGCGGTGCATAAATTTCAAAGTGGAGATATGGCTCTAATAGTTCTGTCCCTGCTTTTTTTAAAGCCTGCTCCAATACGATAGGGGAAAGCAGCCGAAAGTCTGCGGGGGTACTTACAGGACTATAATACAATCCATATTCAAAACAGATTTTACAGTCTGTCACTTTCCATCCATACAGCCCCTGCTCGCAGCCATAAAGAACCCCCTCCATAACCGCATTTTGGAACGATTGATTTAAATATCCAAGTGAAACTCTGCTTTCATACTGCACTCCGCTTCCAATAGGGAGCGGCTCTATGGACAACCCGACAGAAGCCCAGAAAGGATTTGGCGGGACTTCTATGTGGATGGTATATTCTGCTTTTCTAAGCGGTCTTTCCATATATATAACAGTAGGCTCTTTTATTTCTGCCTCCACATGATATTTTTCCTCAAGGATGGCACAAATGACTTCCATCTGCACATTCCCCAAAAAAGAAAGTATAATCTCATGCGTTGTAGTATCCACATAATATTTTAAAAGAGGGTCGCCATCTGAAATTTCTGTAAGTGCCCCAAGCAATATTTCCCGCTGTTCAGATTTCTTTACTGCAATCGTTGTTTGGAGCATAGGGAGAGGATTTTCAATAAATTTTCTCTGCGGCAACAGTATTTCGTTCCCCAAAATACTGTTTAGCTGCAAAACATCATTTGGTAAAATTACAATATCACCAGAGCAGGCTGTATCGGATGAATATAATTCACCGTTTGTCGGAACACACATCTCTGTGATTTTTATTTTCTCTTTTTCAGATATTCTAATAACATCCCTCAAATGCAATGTTCCGCTATATATACGCACATAAACAAAACGCCGCCTTTTCTCTGAATATTCAATCTTAAAAACCTGCCCGCATAGTTCAGATTGACCTTCAGGCGTTGATGAATAAAATTTACTGGCAATTACTTCTATAAGCTGCCGAATCCCCAGATTGTTTTTAGCGCTTCCGTGATAAACGGGAAATAACGTTCCGTTTTGGAATCTCCTGTTTTCTTCCTGTTCCAGTTCTGACATTTTAAACGGTTTCCCTGACATATATTTCTCTAATAGTTCATCGTTTCCCATAATTACCGCATCCCACTGTTCCATATCGTCATTGTCCGTTACATTTATATGGGGATGCTGCCCAACCTTTTGCTTCACTATAATTTCCGAAGAAAGCTTTGCTTTCATTTCCCGATATACCATTGGCAAATCAATCCCCTCTTGGTCAATTTTATTGATGAAAAAAATTGTCGGAATCTTCATTATCTGTAGTGCATGAAACAGTATACGGGTCTGTGCCTGTATGCCATCCTTTGCAGAAACTAATAATACTGCTCCGTCTAATACGGATAAAGAACGGTATACTTCCGCCAAAAAATCCATATGGCCTGGCGTATCTATAATGTTGACTTTTACATCCTCCCACTGAAAAGATGTCACTGCTGTCTGGATAGTGATTCCCCTTTGACGCTCCAAATTCATTGTATCTGTCCTTGTTGTGCCTTCATCTACGCTCCCTAGTTCTGCAATTGCACCACTGGTATACAATAAACTTTCCGTTAATGTTGTCTTTCCTGCGTCAACGTGAGCCAGAAGGTAGTGTCAAGAATTATGCGCAAATTGGTTTGCAGTCTCTGAGAGAATAAAGTTAGCCCGCAATGGAGCCCTCGTCCAGAACGATCTCCAGATGCTTCATGTTCATGTATTTCTTGTTGCCCCACTGGGTTCCGGCCACATGGCGAAGTCGTGCGCAGACCAGCATCAGCGCCGAGTTACCGTCCGGAAAGCAGCCAACCACGCGGGTGCGCCTACGGATTTCTCTGTTCAGGCGCTCAATGACATTGTTGGTGCGGATGCGAGTCCAATGCTCCGAGGGGAAGTCCGCATAGGTCAGGGTTTCTTCCACGCTATCCTCAATCTTCTTGGCCGCCTCCTTCAGCTTCATGGCACGAAGTTCTGTCACCACGGCCTTGGCCTTCTCCCTGGCTGCTTTCTTGCTCTCCTGAGCATGGATTGCCTTGAGCATTTTAGCGACCAATTTCACCTTGGATTTAGGGACAACAGAGAAGACGTTTCGGTAGAAGTGAACCACGCAGCGTTGGTATTTGGCCTCCGGAAACACTTCTCCAACGGCCTCCAGCATACCCATGCACTTGTCGCCGACGATGAGCTTGACGCCGTCCAGACCCCGACCTTTGAGCCACTGAAAGAAACTAACCCAGCTGGCTTTGTCTTCTTTCATGCCCTCCGCTGCGCCTAAAACCTCACGGTAACCGTCCTCATTCACGGCGATAGCTACCAGAATAGCCACATTTTCGTACTCTCCGCCCCAGTTGCGGCGCAGGTAGATGCCATCCACATAGACGTACGGATACCGCCCGCCCTGTAGGGGGCGGTTACGCCAATCTTCAATGTGAACGTAGGCTTTCTTGTTCAGCTCGCTGATGGTAGAGGGTGAGACCTTGCTGCCCCAGAGCGCTTCGGTGATGTCTTCTACACGGCGCACAGAGACACCGGCAAGGTACATCTCGATAAGGGCCTCCTCCACACTGCTTTCTCTACGACGGTAGCGCTCAATGATGGCGGTTTCAAAAGAAATTCCTTTGAGGCGGGGTACGTTGAGGGTGACGTCGCCAGAGGTAGTAGTGAGATTTCGGCTGTAATGACCGCTGCGGTAGCCTTGACGTTCTTCGCTGCGCTCGTATTTGGCAGCCTGCGTCAGCTTCTCTGCTTCGGCCTCCAGCAGGCCGTTGAGCGTTTCTTCCACGCTCCCACGCACTAGTTCCTTGATTTGCCCCTTGATTACTTCCTCGTTTAACTGTACAATTTTCTCGGACATGGTTTGTAGTCTCCTTTCAGAATGGTGGTGTGGTAACTTCATTCTATCAGAGATCTGCATACCGTGTCTCTTTTTCAGGCTTTTTTCAATTTGCGCAATTTATTGTACCTTACCAGCCAGAATGCCTAAGTTAATTATTTTCATGTGATTTTCCTCCTATCAACACCCAAAAAAGGGCATAAAAATACCCAGTGATAAATACTCCTATCACTGGGTAAATAACTCCAATAGCCCCAAAACACTTATATGTTTTCGGGCATATAAAATTACATGATAAAAGTATTCTTAAACTGGGTACAAAAAACTAAGCCCCATATTAAAAGTGAAACGGGACTGCTACTTTTTGTTCCCACTATCAAATTGACAGTTTATTTAAGAATACCTTGCCGCATATTTATTAACTCCTTGTATAATACTGAATCTAATTATATTCCTTAACCCTTTATTTGTCAAGCTGACAAACTAAAGCAGAAAAAGCGGCAGGATTTCCCCCTGCCACTAATCATCTGTTTATGCAAAAATAATTTCCTTTTCCACAATCTCCCTCGCACAAGCCCTTATGTTCTGCCATAAAGTAGGCTTTGATTATCTTATGATTATATTGGCTTGGCTTTAACGCCCACATTGGTATGCGTTGAATTGCCTTACCGTAAAAATCTTTATCTGCACTATCAGATACCCTTGTTGCCCTCGGTGTATATTCCTTCGATACATTTCCGAAAGCCTGGGCAATATACCAACGAAGGCACGAATCTGCAGCCTCGTCAGATGTTTCACCGGAAAGATTAAGCGCCATGTTAAATTTATCAAACACATCTGCGTCTACATTAAAAGATATACTTTTTCTCATCGAATAACCTCCGTCCATTTACACTTTAACATTATATATTATAATACCGATTAGTAAATTTGTCAATACTCACGGACAAATTTACACAACTCCTTTAGACAGAAAACACCCTGCATTTCTGCAAGGTGCTAACTGTAGGGAATATTTCTTTATCTTCTTACGTCCACGCTTGTGCCGGATTTGAACTCCACCGTAACCTTTTCTTCGTAGACCGTTATTTTCTCAATCAGTCTGCGAACCAACTGCTCATCATATTCGGTGATATTTTGCGTCTGCTCTGCAAGGAACTGCTGCATTTCGCTGATTCGCTGTTTCACGCCTTCACGCTCGGCATTGACCACCAAGGCATTCTGCTTTACTTCTCGAAGGTGGTAAATCTCATCTGCGATGCTATCGTAGTTTCCTTTGGCGTTGGCTACCTTTAGGAGTTCCTTTTGTAGCTGTTCCAAACGGCTGTCAATTTCGTCAAGCGGAATGCCGTCTGCTCCGGTAAGCACCGCCTCGACATTTTTCTGCAAGTTTTCGCTCATGGTATCCTTTTTGCAGAGTGCCATGTTGATGGCTCTTACCACAAGGTTCTGAAGTTCGGATTCCTGTATCGTATCGGCAGCGCAGGCTCCCGGACCGTGTTCCACCCTGGTGCAGCAACGCCACACGATGGAATGTTTACCTCTGTTGTTCCATGCGATTCTGCGGTAAATGTCACCGCACTTGGAGCAGTACACGATACTTGAAAGTGCATACTTGCTACTGTAAACACGCTTTTTTCGTTCCTGCCCGCTGTGAAGGTTGACACGTCTTATCATTTCTTCCTGCACCTGCATATAAAGGTCACGGGGGATAATGGCTTCGTGGCTGTTCTCTACATAATACTGAGGAACAATGCCGTTATTCGGCACACGCTTTTTCTCCAAGAAATCCACTGTATAGGTTTTCTGAAGAAGTGCGTCACCGATGTATTTTTCATTCTTTAGGATTTTCTGCAGGGTTTCAGGACGCCACTTTTTCTTTCCGGCACCCGTCAAAATACCATCAGCCTCCAAGCCTCTGCCTATCTGCTGCAAACTTGCACCTTCAAGGTACTCCCTGTAAATGCGTTTGACCACCACAGCCTCATCGGGTTCAATGATAAGCTGCCCCTTTTCATCCTTGGTAAATCCAAGAAAACGATTGTGGTTTACAGTCATCTGTCCCTGTTGATATCGATACTGAAAACCCAACTTCACATTCTGCGAAAGTGACTGGCTTTCCTGCTGTGCAAGGCTCGCCATAATGGTAAGTAGAACCTCGCCCTTGGCATCCATCGTGTTAATATTCTCTTTCTCGAAATACACGGGAATGTTCTTTTCCTTAAGCTGTCGGATATACTTGAGGCAGTCCAGGGTATTTCTTGCGAATCGGCTGATGGACTTGGTAACAATCATATCGATTTTGCCCGCCATTGCCTCATTAATCATGCGATTGAACTCCTCACGCTTTTTGGTGTTAGTGCCTGTTATTCCATCGTCAGCGAAAATTCCTGCAAACTCCCATTCGGGGTTCTTTTTAATAAAATCCGTGTAATGCTCCACCTGTGCCTCATAACTGGTAGCCTGCTCATCGCTGTCGGTACTAACACGGCAGTACGCTGCGACTTTTAGCTTTGGCTTTACTTCTTTATTCACGGTATTGCCGACACGTCTTCGCGCTGGAATTACGGTAATATTCTTAGTTGCCTCCATTCGTTTCCACCTCGCTTTCTATTAAACTGTAGGCGTATTCAGCCTGTTTGAATGGATTGTCAAATTCCTGTATCTGCTTTCCCATTGTAAAATGCAGGGGAACGGCAGGTGTTTCCTTAACCTTTAATTCTCTGACCCTGCCAAGCTGACTGGCTCTCGACTGACGTTCCTCTTCTGCCTTGTCGAACAATTCCTGATCTATGATGGCAGGGTAATATTCATCCCCAAGGTAATGAGTGTTTCGGAGCATTCGTCCGGCACTGCCGTGGAACAACTTCAAGCCTACCATTTCGGCTGCCACCATCAGTGCCTTGCCGGAAATATACTCTTTGAAGAAGGTTCTGACCTGTTCTGCCTGGACTTCATCCACAACCGCTTTTCCGTCCTCGATGCGATATCCGTAGGGAATATGTGCTGTCATTTACATCACCAACCTTTCCGCTAAATTCAGTCCACATTTCAAATGGAAGATAATCTTTTTTCTTGATTCAACCGTAATGCTGTCCACAAAGGCGAGGAATATTTCATCCTCAAATTCGGTCAGTATCTCACCCTTGGTAGTAAAAGACATCAGCCTTTGGAGTTCCTTGACCTTAACCTTGTCACCGCCTACGGAATTCAGCAACTGCTCTTTTTCCGAACGCAGACGTTGTTCTTCTACTACAAGTACATTATTTTCCTTGTTAAAAACGGCAGGCTCCAAGAACCCTGCTGCCATAAGGCTTGTAAGCGTTTGCTTTTTATCAGTGTTTTCTTCCATTTGGCATTCCAACTCCTGAATACGGAGCAGCCTGTCTTTGTCATCCATGCCACGCAGGGTTCGCAGGAGCGGTTTCAGTATCGCATTGTGGCCGTATACCAGTTTGTTCATCATGGTAAGGAATGCGAACTTAATGCCCTCATCGGAAATGTAAAGCATAGAACAATCTTTTTTACTTTCCAGGTGCGTTCCGCAAGTCCAAGCCACATAATCTCCGCTCGGTTTGTAATGCTGCCTACGCTTGAAGGTGCCGCCACATTCTCCACATTTGATTTTGCCGGAGAAACAATATCGGTTTTGGTATCTGTAGGTGTCTGTTCCGTTACCTTTTTCCATTGCCCTTTGGTCGAGAACCGCACGGACTCTATCAAAATCCTCACGGCTGATAATCGGTTCATGATGATTTTCGCAAAGGAAACGGTCACGCTCACCGTAATTTCGATGGCGGTTAAAACTGCTGTCACTGTAGGTTTTCTGAAAAATCACATCGCCCGTGTACTTCTCATTGGTGAGAATGGCGTTCACAGCACCCGCACCCCATTTGCCGTTTTTCTTGGTCTTAAGTCCTCTGGCATTCAGTTCCTTGGCTATGGCGTGCGTACCTTTACCCGCAAGGCAGGATGCGAAAATCTCTTTTACAACCTCTGCCTGTTCCGGCACAATGACCATCGTGCCGTTATCGTTGTCATAACCGTAGGGAGGATAGGCGATAATGAAGGTGCCGTTCTGAAAGCGTTTCTGCACCGACCACTTGCTATTTTCGGAAATAGAAACCGATTCACTTTCTGCAAGACTGCTTAAGATGGAAAGCATCAATTCACTTTCCATAGAACCCGTATTGATATTCTCTTTCTCAAAATAAATGGAAATGCCCAGATCTGTCAGCTTTCGCACCATCTCCAGGCAGTCCGTAGTGTTTCGGGCAAATCGGCTGATAGACTTGGTTATGATAAACTCAATCTTACCGTCCTCGCAGTCTGCAATCATAGAAAGCAGTCCGGCACGGACATCCTTTTTCGTGCCTGTGATACCCTCGTCATAGTAAAGACCAACATACTCCCATTCGTCATTGGAACGAATGTAGCTTTCATAATGTGCCTTTTGTGCTTCAAGGCTGATAAGCTGCTCATCACTTGCCGTAGACACTCGGCAGTAGGCAGCAACTTTTAATTTTTTCTTTTGACCCAGGGTTTCGTTTACCCCGATTTTTGTTATCCTTTTCATCAACTCACCTCGCTTTTTGGGTAGTGATATATTCCCGTACTATCGCGGAACTATCAAGTCATTTAGCCCATAATCTCCGCCAGAAATGGGGAGAAAGTTTTGCGATTATAAGCCGATATTTTGTGGAATTCATCCACAGAAATCATGCCGAACAGGAACATGGTTTCAAGCACCTGCTGTGCCCTGTAATAGTCAAATTCTCGCTGAAGCTCTTCCTGTGTGATTTCGTGTGCAACGGCGTTAGGTATCTTAAAATTCTCAATCTGTTTTACTTCCATTGTGATTCCTCCAATCCGGGGAACGGTGGAAATGTTCCCTCTGCCTATATGCGAAAAGACAGGCTGAATCGAACCCCCTCAAGGCAAAAAAATAATGCCCTTCAAGGAAAAATCCTCAAAGGGCATCGTGTTAGTTCGGAATTTTGAGTTTCCAACCGCTATAAATCACATTGGAAGAAAGTCCATTCAGTTTCTTAATTTCGGTGTATCTGCTGCCTTTGCCGAGATATTTCACGGCAATATCCCAAAGGGTATCGCCCTGCCTTTGATGTCTTGGAAAAACTGGTAGCATAACTACCTTTTAGCGTAGAACCCTCATACAACTCAACACGCTGACTGTCATAGTTATAACAGCAAAATAATGAGCCAAGGAAAATTCCCGCTTTACCACCACCGTCTTCCGGAAAGATAATCTGTGCCCTCAGATGAATATCCGAAAAACTACCGTAATTCCACGCAAGCTGACCGTAACCCTCAAGCTGTGAATATGGTCGGTTTGCCGTGCTGTCCGGGTCTTGCCATACATCCCACTCACCGGAGAGAACCGTCCAGTAGCTTTCCGGTATTTTTTCTTCATCACGGAAGTCCTCATACCACACAAGAGCCGAGTCAGGCTTTCGGCGGAGCATTTCCAATGTCAGCTTGAACCCCGTTGCTGGGCCCACCATATCTCCGCTCACATCCTTGAACTTTCGTGGAGCAAGGGTGTATTCTGCTTCACCTGCCGTAGGTTCTTCGGAAAAATCAGTGCAGACACGGAAACCATAAAACTGCACACCGTTTACACCGACAGAAATGGTCAGCGTATGCTCTCCCGCAGAAAGGCTCACTCCCTTGGCAAGTGTCGCCCAGAAGGTAGTTCTCCAATACGGCCACCACAGACGGCTTTCCGAAAAATGCACGGTGTCACCATCCAGTGATGCGTAGATGCTGTTTTTATCCCAGAACGGGTAACACAAACGAACCGCTACATCATAAGTTCCTGCCTCATCAATCTTAAATTTGTAGGTGGCTGTACCCTCATCACCCAAAGTGACCAGTGTTTTCGATACCGAAACCACACCGCCGTAGCTGTCCGGCTCGGCATCGTGGTCAGTGATGATATCTCCGAATTTGGTATGCTGCTGTTTTGCATAAGCGGTCAGATATCGTCTGCGGTTATAGGTTTCAGTCATTAGCGGATAAGAATAATCCGTTGCATCTCTTCCTTCCATATAATCGTACACGTGAGGCAATGCCCACGGTCCCATATCGTAATCGTCCCAATAAGAAACTATCGGAATGAATGGTTGCGGAGGTGCATCATCGGTAAAATTGTAAACACCCTGCATCCAGTATTTTGCTGCATAATAGGTGTGGGATGTACCTCGATAATATTTACCGAGGTTCTCCGGTGTGTCATATATCTGCCAGTTCCAACCGTAAGCAGGCATACCAAGGAACACCTTGTCAGGGTTCATTACCTTCGTAGCATAATCGTAAATACCCTCAAGCCAGCTCCTCGGAGAAACAGGACCCGGTGCAGAACCCGCCCAAGCCATACCGTAACTCATAATGGATGCCGTATCGCAATACTTATCAAGGTCACCATACACACACCAGTTTTCTCCACCCACCGAACCGTTGACGGAAGTCATACCTGGAAGGCAGATATTCATCTCCTTGGTGGAATCATAGGCTTTTACCGTTTCGTAGATGTGTTTGAACATTGCCGTGGAAGCTGCGTGGGTGGAATAGTCATCTCCTTTTTCCAGGTCGATATCTACGCCATCACACCACGGATACTTTTTCATAATTCGGACAAGTTCCGAACAGAAGGTATCCTGTGCACCGCCCGTATTATCACGCAGAGCCTTAAAAATAGAATTGGCACCATCATTAGCTACCGTAAGTAGCCATCGGATATGTGGCCATTTGTTGATATAGGTCAGCATATTGCCGATGGGAACACCACTCTCGGTAATCGTACCTGTCTTATCTACCTTGAAAGAAAACAGACCGATGGTATCGATACGGTCACCGTAGTCACGCAAGGCTTCATACATTCTGGAGTTTCCCATAAATGTCCACACCATAATTCGTTTGCCTTTCAGTTTATCCCTCAAATCGACACACCTCCATCCGTCATCTGCTGTAATTCAAAAAGCACCCTGGCAGACTTTCCGTCCTCCAAGGTAACCATGTGCTTGGAATCCCAAGCGGCACTGTATTGATAAAAACCTTCTTTGAGTTCGGTCACACCGTTCTTCGTGCATTCTCTCACAGAAGCAAGGAGAGCCAGATTATCCTCCGCAGACAGGCTTTTTGGAAATACAACCTTCTGACCGCCAACACCCTGGGCAAGCTGCACCGAGCCTGCCTTCATATCGGATTTGGGATAAATATGAATATCCAAACCACCGGAAGTATCACCGACATTACAGATAATCACCGTTTCCGCAGAACGCACAACGCCGTTGAACCATACCTTGGAACCTTCTTTCAACCATCTCTCTGTGTGTGGCACATAGCCTGTCAGCGCAGGTCCTTCCTGTAATTGCAGGTCAGTAAACCATATCGTTCCGGAGCAGTCCGTGACGGTAGGTTTCACGGTAACGCTCACAACACGCATATCATGCTTTTTGTTTATGACCTCTGCCAGACGGATAAATACCGGATTAGCCATCAAGCACCCACTTCATTTCGCAGGGATGACCTACCCATCCCGTGGCTACCGAACCCGGTTGCAACAGAAGGTCTGTAATATAAAAAGTGCCTGCGCAGTTGGTCACGCACACACGCACGGTGATAGATTTCACTTTGGAGAAGTAATTTTCAGGCATTATCTTCTCCGATGTTTTAGAAAAATAAGCCATAGACACCTCCATCAGTAAAGGTCAATGAATCTGGTTTCGGTACTGCCATCTTCATATTCAATAACTACTTCAATGCCAACCTGGGCATTATCAGAGAGTTTCTTCAAATTCTCTGATGCAATCTGCGCCGACAATGTATAACTGCTGCGGTTGGAAGGATACACAGTCTGATACAGACTTTTTGTCATGCCTGCAACACCTTCCGCCTTAAAAGATGCCGTGCCGGATGCTCCATTTTCTCCGTCTGCCTCAAAACCGGAACTGACCCAATATGCCAAGCCATCATCAGCACGGGAATTTCGCAGATGATTGAACGGCACAAGTTCACGGATATCGTTATTGGATACCATTCCTGTACCTTCCAGTGCATCGGCAATGGTATCAATGGAACTTACTGAACTTCCGAGGTTCTTCAGCGTAGTGGAAAGTTCCAATACCGTATTCCAAGGCTCCTGCAGATTGTACTCTCGGCGCACGATACGGGTAGTGACAGAAAGGCCCAAATCCTTATCTTCCACACGGACATAATCGCCTAAGTTCCACGCCTCATGCTCATATCCTGTCAGCACAGATAAGTCCATCGCATTCAGCACATAAGATACGGCAGGCTTACAGTATTCTGCAAGACGCATGGCAGTGTATTCCTTCATCTGATATGGATTGGTAAAAGAAGAACAATCCAAAGTGGTAATACGGATATCTTTGGAATAAGTGAAATCCTCAAGATAAGGCTTACCACCATTGATATCAGCAAAGGTCATGCCGTTAGCACCGACCGCATAAAGCCTTGTTACAAGTGAACGGGTATCCACCACTCGTTCAATGCTTTTCATATTCTTTTTGTATGCAAACAAGGCACCGCTGTCTTTGCCGTTGACCGTAAGCAGATGCACCAATCGGTTCGGGCAGTCAAATACAAGGTCACCACCGTGGAGATTGGCAACGCTGCGTAAGATGGAAAGTGCGTTTTTCTCCGAACTCGTCCAGGTACGTTTGGAAGTCACATTGACCGTTCCCACACTCCACTCGGTATCGGCAAGGGCATACGCCATAGCCACATCCGCCATTTCCGCATCAAACTTCTTTTCTTCCTTACGGACAGAAAAAGTAAGGTCATAAAACTCCGCCTCGGCATACACCTGCGTTACCGTGTTTCCGGTGCTGTCCTTCACATCCGTAATGGTACGCACCTTATACACATCATCTACGATTTGGATTTTCTTCTCGTTTTCAAGATACTTACGCTTGCTGTCACGAAAGGGGATGGAAAAAGTCAGCGTATCTTCGCCATTGATTTCACCCGTCACGATGATGTCATAGGCATTCTCCAAAATGGCCTCCCACGCTCCGTTATCATCCAGAACCACAGGACGGGCATAACCGATTTTTTCATAGGGTGCTTTCGGAATGTCATAAAGGCGGATATCTACAAGTTTCGGTGTCTTGGAAGTATCTGAGGTGGTCAGCGTTACTTTGAAACGGATATAGTTTCGGTTCGGAGATTGCAGTTTTCCATCTGCACCGACAGATACCCAATCACTCCAATCCACAAGGTCATCACTTGTGGATGTTTCCACCGATGCCACTGCCGTTGTGCCTGCGATATATTCACTGGTATAAGACACTCTGCCTGTGCCGGATAGATTGCACTCCACAGCTTTGGTATACAGGATACCGCTTTCCGGGTAAACTCCATCCGTTGCTTTCAGCGTAACACCACCCATCACTGAAAAAGCATCTACACCAGAGGAAGTGTCTGCACCGTTGCACAGAATGGTGGCGTTGAAATAATCCACCAGATCATCTGCGGTAAGCGGCGAATCACAGTCCAGGAACCATTCATCAAAGCCACCTGCGTAATAATAGGTGTCGGCGTGCATACCGATAACAAGGTCAGCCGTGCAGGAACGATTCAATTCTCCACCGATTGTCAAAACTTCGGATTTCCATACCGTACCGGAAGAACGGTCACCAACAACATAAGTGAACTTCTTGTTGTTCGGCTCAATAACTCCGGCAATGAAATACCACTTGCCATTCTGCAAAGAGAAAGATGGCGTTACGGTCTTATCCAAAATAAGACTGCCGGAGGAATTATAAAGCATAATTCTCGGCTTGCCGGAATACAGAGACAGATAGAAAATCGGCTGTCCCGGACCGTAACGGGTATTGAATATCGGACAGAATGTATTGCCTACGGAATAAGTGGTAGGACACATCCAACCGCCCACGATGATACGCTCACCAAGGTTTGCAAAAATTGTGCCGTCATTAGTCACCTGCAGGTGGGTTTTCTCCGTAGTCGGATTATTGATATTAAAGCGAATCTGACGCCCTTTCGGACTTTTACTAAGATTGGCGGTTGTGCCACTCCAATTTACAACAGTAAAGTTGCGTCCATAACCGGAAGAGTCGGCAAGCGCCGTATCCTCATCCGGTGCAGACTCGTTGAAACGCCACAGACCAGAGGCAGCATACTCTGCGGGAAATTCACCCGTGAAATCCGTCTGTTTATTCAGAATTGTTTTCAAAGACATACCATCACCTCCATCTGCTCTTGGCACCAATCTGTAATTCTGTCAGCGTGGCATTGCTTACTTCCACGGTGACCGTGTTATCTCCGACAGCCAGTGTCGGAAAGTTCAACTCCTGCAAATATGGCAGACCGTTACGGAGCGTTTCTCCGTTTTCATCCACCACATAGGCGGTCATTTTATCAGTATCCACAACAAGGGTTTCTCCCTCGGAAAGCGTAGCGTTTACGATTTTCAGTTCCGAGCCGTTTGTGGTAATGCTGATATAATTGCTTGCCCCTGCAGTAAGCACACCCTCAATGCGATACACAGGCAGTGACTCAATGTTTCCAATAGTTCTTGTAATAGTGTGAACTCCTTCTTCCACAATGGAGAAAGTTTCATCTGTAATGGCATATCCGAACGGGTCAGGGCAGAAAAACTTCAATTCAAAACTGCCCGCCGAGCGGATGAGCCTTTCGCAGTCCACCGAATCATTCAGACGCACCATAAAATATCTATCCGGCACATCATCAAGCACAAGCTGACGCAATCCCTGCACAGGGTCAAGCCATGCAGCCACATCATCCAAGGCAGATACCAACGCCGTAAAGCTGTGTTTCGGATAGACATTGCACTGCACCTTTATTTCACGGTAATCGAAGTCTGCTCCGAAATCCGCCACACCGTATTTACCAGGCACGGTGGTGGTAAAGTTTCGAAGTTTACCACACACCTGCCAGGAAGTCAGACGGGCTTTGATGCCCATGCTTGCCGATGTAATATCGTTAAAAATAAACCCCATAGGTCAAAACCCTCCTTTATGCCGTAGTGAAGTGACCCTGCGCACGGGAGCCACTCTGAATCAAGTTATAAAGTTCCTGGGAAATCTTACGGATGTCCTCTTCGCTTCGGACAATCATCTGCTGAATGGTAATCAGCGCACCGTAACCCGTTCCCATACCGGAAGCGGTGTCATTTCGATTGACCGTACCATTTACATTGAAATCCGTAGGCAGTGCCGTGGTCATATCATCCGCAAGGCTCTGCATCACATCATTGATGTCTGCACTCATATTTTCAGCGGCTGCAACTGCATCCTTACCACTGGTATTGATAGCACCTGCCAAGCCTTCCACCAACATCTCACCAATCCATGCCATCTCATCCGAAGGCGAATGGATACCAAAGAAGTCACAGATACCATCCCAAATGGAAGATATCCAACCGGACACCTTATTCCAGAGCCAAGACGCAAGGGACTGGATGCCCTGCCACAAGCCTTTGACAAGGTTGACGCCGACCTGCGCCATTTGGGAGACGCCTTTACTCAAGGCATTCACAATGCCCGTGATAATCTGTGGCACAGCCTTCACGATTGTTGCAATAATGGTCGGCAGATTCTTAATCAGTGAAGTCAGCAAACTGATACCCGCCTGTACAATCTGAGGAATATTGTTGATAACCGCATTGACGATGCCGGAGATGATTTCCGGAATGGCTGCCACAATGGTTGTGATGATTTCAGGCAGTGCCTCAATCAGTGCTACCAACAGGTCAATGCCTGCCTGGATAATCTGTGGAATCGAACCAAGCACCGCCGTGATAATGCCATCAATAATCTGCGGGATAGCCTCCACGATTGCCACGATGATTTCCGGCAATGCAGAAACCAACGAAGTCAGAAGCTGAATACCTACGTCTATGATTTGAGGAATTGCACCAATCACAAAGTCCACAATGGCAAGTATGATGGACGGCAGTGCCTCAATCAGCACAGGAATGGCATCAAGCAGACCTTGAGCAAGACCCATGATAAGTTGAAGTGCTGCATCCAAAATCATCGGCAGACTGTCAATCAAACTCTGCACGATGGTAATGACTGCCTGCACCGCTGTGGGAATAAGTGTAGGGAGTGCCTCGCCGATACCCTGCACCAAGGACATCACTATCTGAATAGCTGCATCAATCAGTAGAGGCAGATTTTCAATCAGCGTATTTACGATGGTCATCAGTGCATCAATTACCACAGGGATGAGTTCCGGCAACATGGTAAGTATGGTGTTAAGCACCTGCGAAAACAGGTCAACTACCGTATCCAAAAGTGTCGGAAGAAGTTCTCCCACAGTTGCTAACAGTGCATTCAGTGCCGTTGGCAAGGCTGCAATGATATTTTCAATGACAGGGGTAATATTGGTCAGCACATCCTGGAACGCATCCACCACATTGTTGCAGAGCATTTCAATGTCTGCATCTGCATTACCGAAACCTACGATAAGGTTATCGATCGCAGCCTTCATGGAGTTCAAAGAACCCTCAATGGTGTGTTCCGCTTCGGCTGCCGTTGCACCCGCCACACCCATGCTCTCTTGAATCACATGGATGGCAGAAACTACATCAGCATAGGAACTGATATCATACTCAATACCGGAAATCGCCTGTGCATCGGCAAGCAGACGTTCCATTTCAGTCTTGGTGCCGCCGTAACCGAGTTTCAAGTTGTCCAGCATTGTATAGTTCTGCTTGGCAAATCCCTGGTATGCGTTCTGGATGAGTCCGATATCCGTACCCATCTTATTGGCGTTATCCGCCATATCCGTAATGGCCATATCCGCATACTTTACTGCCGCCTCGGTATCTCCTCCGAGGGAAGAAATAAGGGAGGCAGAAAAAGATGTGACCGTTTCCATATACTCATTGGCAGACATACCCGCAGTCTTATAGGCATTGGCAGCATAAGTTTGCAGTTCCTGCGAAGATTCTTTGAAAAGGGTATCCACACCACCGACTAACTGCTCATAATCAGCATAAGCAGCAATCACTTCTTTTCCGAGAGAAACTGCTGCAGCACCTGCAGCTACTGCTACCGCACCCATAGCTACACCGATGCCTTTTAATACACTTCCGAACTTTTCAAATTTGCCGGAAGATTTATCGGCGGCATCACCTGCATCTTCGACTTCTTCTTCCAAATCGTCGGCACTGTCAGCAACGTCATCCATTTCACGCTCGGCATCATCAAGCGCCGCATTGTTACGGTCGAGTTCACGCTCCATATCATTGAGCGCCGCCGTAGCGTTATTAAGCTGAATCTGCCACTGCTGTGTCCTGCGGTCATTTTCTCCGAAGGACTCGGAGGCATTGGCAAGGGCAGAACGAAGGGTTTCGATTTTCTGTTTCTGTGCCTCGATTTCCTTATTCAGCACCTGATTCCTTGTGGTCAGTGCCTGCACGGAATTATCGTTTTTGTCGAACTGTGAAGTAACAACCTTCATCTCCGACCCCAGAACCTTGAAGGACTGATTGATTTCTGACAGTGCCTTCTTGAATTCTTTCTCGCCCTCAAGACCGATTTTTAAGCCAAAATCATCTGCCACTTCAAACCACCTCCTTCATCAGATTCCGGCAGGAATAATGTCATCAATGAAATATTCCCTCGCAGGCTTCGCAAGCCCGTTATACTGTTTATGGCATTCCCATAAATCCAGGAGCAGACCAAACGGCATCAGCCACACCTCTTCCTGTGTCAGATGAAGATGTGCGATGCCGTAATATAAAAGTCGAGTAAATAACTCATCGTCACTTACTCGACCGCCACGTTTTTTGAGTCAGCCTCGCTGACCACATTTCGCTTGGTGCCCTTATACAAAGCCTCGGTAATGGCAGATTTGTAATCAGCCAGATCCAAAGGTGTGGTCAAAAGTTCCACCATCTCCTCTGTAAGGACATCCTTCTTGTTTTCCTTGTTCTTCAGATTGTGGACAAGGATGGACTGATTGGCAAGCAGGGTAATCAGCCACACGATTTCGCCGATAGCCATCTCGAAGTTTTCGGACTTCATCAGCTTATCGCCAAGGTTCTCAAGACCGCCGTAGCGTCCTGCGATTTCCTTTGTTGCCTTGGTAGTGAGGAGCAAAGTATACTCGTCACCGCCGATATTAATAATTGCAGAGCGTTCTTTATCCATGTGTCAAATCCTCCTTATTCTGCGGCCTCGGTAGCATAGGAAGGCTCATATACTTCCTGATACCAGTTTGTGATGATATCTGCTGCAACAGTAGAATCGCCCTCGGTAACCTCTGCCTTCCAAGGATGCTTGTTCTGACCATCCACTTTGTTACGGCGCAGAATCGTACCCTCGATTGTAGGTGTACTGAAAGTGATGCTGTCACCCTTGGTAGCAAGGTTCGTAGCAGGGATGCCGAACTTCACACGGTAGAGCCAGTAATACTTATATTTGCCGTTGGATTTCTTTGCGCGGAAACCAACAGCCACAGGCTCGCCGCCATCTTCACTTGTAGACACCACTACACCGTTGGCATCGATGGTCGCACCCGTAAGGTCGGATGCCACAGAAGCACCGATGTCATCCACACCAAGGGAAAGGGTGCCGTTCTTAAATTCCTTCACGATTTCCGATGCACCGTCATCTGCATAAAGGGTTGCCTCGGCAAGTTCTACCGAGAGGTCGGCGTTCATAGCCTTTGCCAACTTCACCGGAGTGCCGTAGGTTTCATCCCCGGCATCATCTTCGGTGATTTTGGCATAATACAGTTTGTCAAGACCGATAGTAGCCATTGTTTATTCCTCCATTTCATAGTGTTTCGCCACATCCACGTTGTAATGGAAGTAGCCTGTTTCGGTTTCATAACCGATGTATCTGCGGTCGGTTATGGTAAAATCCGCACCAAGCAAAGCACGGACGATTGCATTTTTGTCTTTGGTGTAGCTGCCTTTGGCATACAGGGAAATTCGTGCCTCCTGGACATCATATTCGGGAGTATTGTCGGCATGAAGTTCGAAGCTGTCCGCCATAGGAACTACCACGATATATTTATCCGGAGCCTCGTCCTTAAAGACACCCGTTTCAAGCGGAATGCCTAACGGCTCCAGGGTTGCATTGATATCTGACAGTACACTCACAGCTTTCTGACCTCCTCCTCGAATTTATTCTGCATGGCACTGATACAGGCAGCACGGGATGCTGTTTTCGCAGGTTTCATAAAAGGTTTGGCAGGCTGACCGTGTTTGCCGTATTCGATGATGTTCGCCAGTTTTGCATTGCTGATCATCTCAAGCATGGTTAATCCCATCATGTCACCCCCATTTCACCGGACACGCCATGTCCGTTTTTTTATGAAAAAAATTTTTAAATATTTACACCGTACTGTTCCAAATACTCTCTGACTGCCCACAATGGCTCCGGATACTTCACGTGCAAAGCCTCGCTAATCCACTGATGATCTGGATTCATAGGCTTTAACTTGCAATTCAAAACATCCAACAGCTTTTCACTGATAACAGGAGGAAGGTTCATGCCAAAGCAAATAAGAACCGCTGTTTCAACAGATGGATTTGTTGTTCCTTTCACTGTTCGGCTGATTGTTTTAGGGTCACGGTCAATCGCATCACCAAGGTCCGTGTACTTCATTCCACGCCAATCAAGCAATAAATCCATACACTGTTCAGGGTCATCCGTCATCTGCCTGCGAATTTCCAACCATTCAGCCTGTTGCTTTTTCCTCATCTCTACCTGGCGCGATTGCGGCGCGTTTTGATATCCGTTGTGATATGTAATATCAAAGGTTATATCGCTCGGCTCACGATTAAGGAAACAGGCAGTATGGTATGTGGATTCTACCTTGCTTGTGATTTCCATATCAAAAGCAAGACAGCATTCATCCATATGCGCTCGGGCATAATCAGTCAGTTCAAGTTTACCATCTTCGTTATAACCGACATATAGGGGAGCGTTATAAACAAAATGGTTATCCACGAAAAGATAATCGCCGTTTGCGGTCTTTTCACGGAGTTCCAAATTCATAAAACGCTGAACTGCAGCGTCTTGGGCGCTCAAAGTAAATGTCTGATTAACTTTGATAGCACCTTTGCGGAAACCATGTGGCTTTACATAGTGTCCATCAACATAGTTAAATGTGCCGATGGCTTCTTCAAAGCCAAGCTCTACCAATCGGATTTTTACGGCTTGTCTTGAAACACCATAATCCCGCTCCAATGCCCCGATTACCATTTCCATGACATCAACCGTATGCCTTGCATCGGTCTGTCTCATGAAATAGGCTATGTATTCTTTAGCCTTTATTGTAAAAGGTTCCTTCGGCATCTGGATTCTCGGTGCAAGCTGATTAGCCTGCTTTTCCATATACTTTGTAGATTTTATGGATATGCGGGAATCTGCGTCGCCAACAACCTCGCAACTAATGTAAGAAGCATCCGTATTGAATAGCTGTTCCAGTTTGAATGCCTTACGATGCTTCGCCCAGTGAACACACTCGTGGACAATGGTATTATTAAATGAACCAAGATTTCGAAGCAGATAAATCTGCGGGTCCACAACAATTGTTTTTCCTTTGATGTGTGTAGGAACATCTGCATCCTCGTTTGCATCGTACATTACTGTATCGGTATCATCAAAATAAATCTGTCCAAATACAGAACCATCTTCACGGATACGCTGATTTTTGACGGTTAACCCCATGTTCTTTGCAAGTTCTGTCGGGTCAACCCATACAGGGTCTTGACCACGCATTGGAATGCGAAGTGCCGCCGGATAATATTCCTGCAAGAATGCTGTTGCCACATCATCCAACTTTTCATATGGGATAATCGGCACAAGAGAATCGTCCATCGGGTCTTTCACACGGCTTTTGCCGTTGTATTTTGATACCCGCAGGATTTCAAAATCATCCAGGTTCTTATCCAGATCACCACGGCAATGAGCCATCATCCACACGATATTTTCATCATAATCGTCGTAATGGTAATCTCCCTCATGGGTTTCAAACCAAATGGAAATGGCCACATCGAAATGCACCTCCATGCCCGGTTTGTCTTCAACCCACACGTGTTCTACCTTGACCTCTGAAATCTCCGTCTCTCCGGCACGATGGATTCTCTTTAATTCGATACCCAAAGAATCAAGGTTTGCCTCCAGGTAGCTTTCGGCAGCTGCCCAGAAATTATTATCAAATTTCTTTTTTACATATTCAGCAAATGAACGATGTGCCGCTGCCATGAGCACCCTCCTTTAATTACGGATTTCTTCTGTTGGCGAGATATTCCAACATTCTTCTTGCAGTATTCAATATTTCATCCGCATTTTCTCCAAATAGTTCATTAGCCCAAATTCTATCCACCTCTCTGATTTCAGGAGTTGCAAGATTTAAGAATTCTATTGAACCATATTCACCTGTTAAAGCTGTTATCGTTTCTTGTGTCACATTATCCAATACAGGAATATAGGTCTTTTCTATATCCGAAACTTCCATTTTTCTCATGCCTTCCTGGTCTTTAGAGGACACTTCGCATATCAATTGATAAAAAATGGTGCTCATCCATGTTGATAACATGATTGCCTTGTTCAAAGAAGGCAATGTGCAAACAACAAAGTTTGTAGATACAAACACTGGATTACGTGACAAGTAAATTCTTCCGGTTGTTCTGATTGCTCTTGGAACCAAAACTGAATTAGCCGAAAACCTGCCTCTGCTTTCCTTGATTAATATCTTTTTCCACTCTTGATTTGTCTTTCGTCTTCGTTGCTGCCTTCCTTCTCTATCAGGAAGTGCATTGTAAGCATCAATAATGGCATCTACGATTTCCTCTGAATTATCTGAAACATCCAAGAAATCACTATCTCCCGTTCCAATATCAAACGTATCCAGCTTAGCATTTCGCATTCCAGCAGAAAGAATAATATCCCGATTCTCGAACTGTCCATATAGATCAGGCCTTGAATCAAAGAACATAATATCACTGCCACCGCTATTTCCTGCTTGACCTCGTTTTGTCGGGTAATCTAATTCAGAGAGTTCCGTAAACTGTGGAGAACTCTGAAAATTTTCTTTGACAAATGTGATTGCATCAACCATTTCGCTATTCAACATTCTCCAACCGTCTTCTGTAGTATCAGATAATTCCTGCGTGGAAATTTTCTTTACTACAACACCCGGCATCATAGGTGCAAAATCCTCTGATGCATCATTTGGTAACGTCTGTGCGAATCTATGGATATCAATGTTAGGTATTTTATCGTAGCTTGATACGACTTTCACAGAATCCGCAGGCATCTTTGCTCTACCAACAAGGATACAAGTATCTTTTGTTACATCATCAAAAATCTCATCGCCGGGATAAGTAAATACCAGATGAAGTCCAAATTGATGTAACAACAAGCGTCTTATTGCTTTTGCCTCGGGTCCTCTTCCCATTAAATGCGTTTTAGGGAATACGCACGATATTGTTGTGCCTGGTTGAACAAGTTCGATGAGCAACTCAAGAAATACTGCTTCCAAGGACATTTGACCGATACTGGTTTTTGCATCACTACCAGTTAACCTTTTAATAGTCCGATACATTGGCTGTTTTCGAGCTACACAATTTATGCCTGCAGAAAACGGCGGATTCATTACCACAACTTTGACATCATTAAAGAAAAGGGGTTCAATATCCGCTATATTTCGATTATAAATAGCAGGTGAGTTTCTCAGACTTATTGTACTTGCATAATTCAAGCCGATTCGTAACGACAATAACTCAAGCAGCTTGCTATTTACATCGTTGACAACAATTTGAGTAGGAAGCAAATTATATGTAGGTATGGCCGCGCTAATAAGGTTGCCACTTCCTGCTGCCGGGTCACACACCAAATCAGTAGGCTCTAAATCACCACTGCTGTATTTTGCTAATTCCGCAACAATTCTTGCCAATTCCAAATCTGTAGGAACTTCTCCATCGTGTTCATGTCCTGCTGACACTATTGAATGTAAAATTCCAGCAACAGAGTCACCATTTATGTTTTGGTTACCAAAATCGTACAAATCAATTAGAGTATCATTTTCTATATCCACTGTGCGTTCAAAAGACTCGTCAGAATAATTAAAGATATCCTTAAAATTTACACGAGCCGCTTCATCGCAAATTCTTTCCACATCATTTCTAAATAATCTGATATCTCTTAATTCATTTCTGTTGATGAAAGTAAATGCGCCTCTAATATATTCATATAAAAGAGCAGCCAAATGCGTCTTCCATCTCTTGGGTTCATCTTTTATATGTTCCATATGAGATGCAAATTCCTCAAGAGTAACCAAATACTCATAAGAATTGTTAGTGTAGTCAGTTAGGCGTTCACTAAAATATCTTGCAAGTTTTTCAACAAAAATTTCTTCATCATCAATGTCAAAGCTTCCTATGTGGGAAAGACCTGGCTTTAACATCTGCTGAAAAACACGTGGTCTACCTGCATCATATCTAAAAGAAAATGCATATTCCAGATTTGTGAGAATATAAAACGGTTTTTCAGATTGACCCGCATTCATTTGGACATATGACATTGCCTGGAACTGATATCTCGCACTATGCACATCTGCGGGTGTTCTTTTTACTTCTACAACGCATAGATATTTACCTGTTGCAATATTTTGAACAACATAGTCCATTTCAAGAGCACCCGTATATTGGTGATGCAAAACCCTATACTGGTCATCTTTTCCAATTAACCTCAATGCATAATTTAATGCACGTTCACATATAGGATGGAATCGATTCACTTCCGAATCCGAATATGAAATCCACATGGATTAGTCCTCCTTAATATATTTTTTCAACTCACGAGCGATTACGCCCGCAAGCATTGGGGGTACTGCGTTGCCGACAATAAGGTTTCGCCCCTGCTTACTGCTTGAAACAATCTTATAATCATCAGGGAAAGATTGCAATCTCAGTGCCTCTCGCACAGTTATTAACCTGTTTTCCATATAATGAATATTGCATCCAACATTCGGACGATTAAAATAAGTATTTATTGTATATGATGGCTTGTCAGGTGCAAGTCTACCATAACAAGTTGTGTGTCCACCATCTCGCTGGAGTCTTCTTATTCTGCTTGAATTAACATCAGCAGGTATATCCATATAGTTCCCGCCGGGTTTTACGTGGCGCACTATATATTCATCCAGTTCACTCATCTGTGGTATAAAATGTTCTGTAATAGCCACATTTCTTCTTACGAATTTCTGAAATTCGCTTTGTGCAGGCATACTGTAATTTACAACACCATTTTCATCTGCTATAGCTTCTGGCAAATCGCCAAGAGCTTCTTCCACACTCACATAACGTTTCAAGTCAATTCCATCCTCGCTGTGCGTAGGTTTAGGAAATACGAATTTTGCATCCTTCAAGCCTACAATGATTACTCTTTTTCTTCGTTGAGGAATTCCATAGTCGGCTGCATTCATAACTTGCTGTTCAATCGTATAGCCAATCTTCTTAAAAGCAATTTTAAGAAGTTCTATTATTTTTTCACCTTGCGAATTTTGGGCAGATAACAGTCCCGTTACATTTTCAAACACAAAAGCCTTGGGCTGCACCTGCTCTATAATATGAATGTATTTCCAGACAAGTTGTCCTCGCTCATCTTCTACATTTCTATTTCCCGCCAAAGAAAATGACTGACAAGGTGGGCCTCCGATGACCACATCTGCGTGTGGAATCTTGCTGATATCAATTTGGTTAATATCTGCACACATAATGTGGTCACCGATATTAGCCTTATAAGTTTCAGTAGCGTTTTTGTTGTTATCAATCGCCCAGATAATATTATAGCCCTCGGCAATAAATCCCAAATCCAATCCACCGCCACCTGAGAATAAACTAACCACATTTATGCTCACTTCATTTAACCTCCAATCGGTTCGATTTTATTTCAACATATCTATCCGTTATTTCTTTGTAACTGATTCTACTATATTTAGAAATCAGTTTTGTGATTTCTCCTATGACGGCAGAATCTGCACTTTCAAGTAATTTGTGACTCAAAACCATCAGTTCATTTTTGTCAGAATCAGAAATCATTTCATAGTTTGGAAAGAACAATCCCTCAATATCATACCTCTGCAATTTAAGCAATCCTGCTCCGTATTTTTTTCCGCTCAGTTCCAACTGATAATATGTGTAATAATTATTCAGTAAGGCGAACAGAACCCACTTATCAACTTTAGGTTTAATAACGTAAAAATTGTCTCTCGCAAGCACACCTGTTTCGTTCATAACAAACTTCATGTCGTTACGAACAAAATAGCTAAACAAAATACCCTCCCCACAGATTTCTCGTATTTCATACCACTTGTCACTGCTGTTAACTTTCATATACAGTGTCTTGGGTTTCTGCTCCTGAATTATTTTATTTTTCCAAAAATCCAGATAACTTGATATTTCATCAGAAACAGCATCCTCCACCGGACAGAACAAGCGGTCTAAACGAGCGTTAAGTGTAGTATATCCATCAATGCTTTTTGGCGAAGATATAATCGGCTTAAAACATCCACCATCTTCACAAAGAAGGTCTGGATTTATATACATTTCATTGCAACCTGTTGTTAACCCTCTTTTAATTGTAGCCAGTTTAGAAAATGGATAAGCAAATTCCTCGAATGCCTTATCATCTCTTATAGAAACACTTTGTAACTCTCCATCCTTTGATTCTAAATATTCCTCGACGGTGTCAATATCCATTTTCCCTTTAACTAACTTTAGAATAACTACATCAACCAATGCTTCTCTTTCAAATACATCTCCGTGAATATGTATCTGATTTTCTATGCCACATTTGGATAGCATAGTTTTTTGAAACTCAATTCCACTTTTTGCTTTCATCCAACTACTCGGGAAAATAACAATCAGCTGTCCACCGTTCTTCAATAAATCGATGGCTTTCATAATAAAATACATATACATATTTGCCGTACTTGGCAAGCCGGAAAATATGGAGTTAGAACGCAATCTCTCCTTTGTTATCCCGTATGCTTCTAATTCATCGATTTTCTCCTGTCGTATATAAGGAGGATTCATGACAATACCATCATACGCATTGGAAGCGTTATAAATAAGAAAATCGCCATTAATAAGTTTATACTGCTGGTATTTCTCTTTTGTGTTTTCAAATAAAATAGTATCCATTTCACAAGCAGTAACGTTTTCGTACTCATATTCTATAAGTGCATCCAAAAAAGAACCTGCACCAAAGCACGGATCCATAATGGCAGCTTGCTTAGGCAAATCGAATAACGAAACCATATAACGGGCAACATTACCCTTTGTAAATACTTGACCTAAATCAGCCATTTCATTGTTCCTCCTGTTAGATAGCACTTTTTCCACTTTTAACCCAAGCGTCTAATTCAGAAGATTTAAACTTCCACTGCTTTCCGATTTTATGGGCGGGAATTCCGGTGTTCTTTTTAATCCAGTCTCTAACTGTAATAGGCTTAACGCCTAAATATTCTGCGGCCTCTTCAATGCCTATCCATTTATCGTTCATCATTTCATTCACTATTTTCACCTCGTCAAATGTTGATGGATACATAATACCATTCTTATTATATCACGAAGGCACTCTGTTTTCAATGGTTTATATGATGTTTCTTGATATTTGATGATATTTCTTGCAAACAAACCATAAAGAAAACCCGAGAGCCAGAAGAATACCTCCAACCCTCGGAACGTTTTGCTTTCAAGCCACCTCAGTATTCAATTGCTTATAAATACTTTTTGAACGCCTTTTTCATTTTGATTGCCACATCCATCATCCAATCAAACTGTTCTGACCAAGTATCCTTGTTATCGAAATCGACCGTCTTATACACCAGGATACGGCTTGCTTTTTTCTCCGGAAGTTCATTCCACTCAAGCTGCACACCCATTTCCTGTTCAATGGCAGCCTTGTTGGAATAGAATTTATGATACAGTTCCTTGTCATCAGAAATATACCATTCCACAAGAGCGTGGTTGTATTTTCTTATCTGCGACATACTAATGTGGCAAGCAGATGAGCCGACACTGAATGTCATCCAATGGTCTTTGCTTGCCTTTCTCTTATTGAACTGCTTTGCAAATGCATGGTTTTGGAATGCATAATCATTGAAAGCAACCCAATAATCATATCTCGCTTGCAGCGTAGGGGAATTGCTGGTGTTACGCTTGATTTCCTTTGTCCAGTCATTCGGCTTTTCTACCACTTCGAACTTAACGGCAATATCAGAACTTCCGATTTGATACAGTTTAATTTCTACCAGGAAGAAAGCAATATTCTCATCAGTGTGATTATTCAGCCATTCGATAGCCGAGCGATGTTCTTCTCTTGCTCTCTTTACAACCCAAATCACGATATCAGCAGATTTACCGGATGCATATGTAATCAATTTACCAAGATGGTCATGGTTTGTATCTTCAAGCTGATTCTCGATGATGATTTTTCTGTCCGTTCCGGTTTCGGTTGCATAAATGTCTACATTGAAATCTCCAACACTGGACTCCGTTTCATCGACGGTAATCTCCAAGCCAACGGCATCCGCCAGTAACGCAAGATTATCCTCTTCTGCCAGCCAAGGAGTGAAGTCTATTGCCTCATGTGGCCATACCTTTCTCAAGTCTTTTATTTCTTTCAATTTTCCTAAATTAATCAACTCCATTCCTCCTTGCCGTGCAATTAACTATTCTATCAACTCAACAATAGGCAAAATCATCTTGTCCACTCGACTTTGCCCATTTTCGACCTGTCAACTCAACCTATCGTTTTCACCATAAGCTGGGTGTTAAATCTTCCGCTTGGCAGCCGTCAAACCAAGACGCCCAACTCTCGGAAATGCCTTGTTTTCAAGCCTTTTTCGGTATTTACTTCTGTACTTTTGACATCAACACTACGCACTCGACATGGTTGAGCCGGGAGAATTTATCGGAGAACTATCTCTTTTTTCCTCTCTGCCCCTCACCGATAATGCCCAGGCGCTGGAGACGACCACCATGTGCGTTATACAGGGTCAGCGGCTCAAGGAGCTGATGGCAAAATACCCCACCATTGCCTTTAAGGTGATGGATGAGCTCTCTCGAAGGCTGGAAAAAGCGGAAAACCGCATCGAGGACATCAGTCTAAGCTCGGTGACCAAGCGGGTTGCAAACGCACTGCTTGAGCTGTCAGGGGACAAGCGGGAGATACTCCTGCCTATGACTAAGGGGGATCTGGCCTCGCAGCTGGGCATGACTCAGGAAACCCTAAGCCGTAAGCTGACGACCTTGCAGGAGGAAGGCTTGATCCTCTTAAAGGGACAGCGTAAAATCATCATAGAGGACAAAGCGAAGCTGGGGGAAATCAGTCTCGCTGAATAACTCCTGCCCGCCCAATGAAAAGTACATAAGGCCGGCATTTGCATGATTGCAAATGCCGGCCTTTGAGCTTTACTCGCACTTAGCCAGACTCCATAGACAAAACAGGAGCACTAGACACTTTTGCCTTCATTATACGATATCGCCTTTACCGGACATGACTTAATGGCATTCTCCAGTTTATCCATATCTAAATCTAAGCCCTCGTATGGCTTCGTAACCGCTTTTTTGCTTTCCATCTCAAACACTTCGGGATAGTTCTTCGCGCATAAGGTGCAGCCCATACAGGCGTCCCGGTTAATATGTAAGCCGGGCTGTGTCAGCACCTCTCCCGGCAGATCCTCATCTTTTGTGATTTTTGCCGCTATCCACGAGAAAATGATGATGGCAATAACAGTGAGCACCCATCGTATTGCCATAAATTTCGGCCCCAAAAACTTTGCCTCATTGAGAAGCATGGGAACCTTAATCACAGCCCATGAGCTTAAGATTATAACAATATTCCGAATCGACGCACCCTTCTTGTGAAGCATGACGCACATGGGGAAGGCCGCATAAATCGGTCCCGCTGAAATACTGCCGACCACAAAGGAGAGGAAAACACCCTTCGCCTTGGCCTCTTTGCCCAGATAACGCATGATTTTTTCCTTCGGAACCCACATATCCAAAAGTGCTGTCAGGATAAAGATGACGGGCATGATCATGAGCATTTCCTTGATGTAATACCCGCTGTTTTTCACCGAAGCCGTTCCCATTGTCGGATTTATGATAAACATGGCGATATACACCAGGGCAACAATGGCTAAGAACAGGTTTTCTTTTACTTTTTTCAGGATTGTCATATGATCACCCCCATTACAAGCGCGATGACAATCGCAAATAGAAAGCTGAGGCTGTTTCGCACCGCTGTGAATTTCGCTCCGAACTCCTTTTTTTCAAGGGGGAATGTCACCACGCCCACCATGGTCAAAGTCGTCAGGAAAGCCACGGACGGAATGACGCTGACCCCTGCGCCCACCAATGTGCCCACCAGCGGAAACGCGATGAACGCGGGGACCAATGTGATCGTTCCCAATAAGGCCCCTCCTATCGTTGCCAGAAGAACGGATTGAGTGCTCAAAAACTTAGCAATTTCCTCGGGCGGTACGATCGTTAAAATCAATCCAATTGCAAAAATAATGGAGAGAATGCTCGCAAGCATCCCCTTACCCATGCCAAACGCCATTTTTAGCGCCTGTTTTGTTTTCACCTTATCTTTGGCAAAAGAAAGCACGAGAAAAGCCATTGTGCCGACCCAAACCGCCAACGTAAAAACGTCCATACATATCCTCCCTTTCAGCATAGCAATACAGGTATTGTATCGTTCTGATCTGTATAAGAATAGACACTTTAGTTTCTTTTTGCTATTATATTTGAAAAGGAGGGATGATGCTTTGCTGGATACTATCAAGAAGATACCGCTTTTTTCCCCGCTGCAAGCGGATGAAATAAAACCGATGATTGCTGATCATCAGTTGTTTATAAAAAATTATTCAAAAAAAGCAACCGTTTACAATCAAAACGACAGCTGCAAGACCCTTGATATCGTTTTATCAGGCGGTCTTGTTGCGTACTCTCTTTCAGAGAACGGTTCAGCAATGACCATGTTTGAATTTTCCAAAGGCCAAATGTTGGGGGCGAACCTGCTCTTTGGCGATAGCCATACCTATCCGCTGACCATCTACTGTATGTCTGACGCACGGCTTTTGCATGTAACTCAAAACGCGATATGCAGGTTTTTGCACAACTATAGTTTTGCAATCAAGTTCGTCGGAATGCTGTCGCATAACTCGCAGAAGCTAAACCAAAAGATTACAATGGTAGCACAAAAAACCTTGCGGGAAAATCTGCTGGAGTATCTTAGACAACAGTCTATACTGCAAAGCTCAGACACAATTGTTTTGCCAATCAGCAAAAAGCAGCTTGCCGATTACCTTGGTGTGCAGCGTCCCTCCTTATTCCGGGAGTTAAAAAAACTAAAGGATGAAGGTATCATTGGCGTTTATAATCGGACGATTCATCTGAATGTCTGAGCTTTTATTGACACAGAGGCTGATGAAATTCATATAGTATAAAGAGAACGCAAGTATGAAAGGGGCAGACACAGTGAATCGATTTAAGTCCCACGGTCAGCTGCATGACTATGGCCCTGAGCCTTTGATTGTCAATATCAACCGAGCCGCCAACGCAAATCCCAATTATCGCACAGCCTTATGGACAGGCGAACATCTTCAGCTTACATTGATGAGCATAAGGGTTGGCGGCGATATTGGGCTTGAAGCGCACCCCCATCTCGATCAGTTTATACGGGTTGAAAGTGGATGCGGTCTTGTCAAAATGGGAAGCAGCAAGGACAATCTGAATATTCAGCAGCGAGTGGATGGCAATACTGCCATTGTGATTCCTGCGGGCACATGGCACAATCTCATCAACATAGGAAACAGACCTTTAAAGGTATACTCCATCTATGCTCCCCCACAGCACCCCTTCGGAACCATCCATGAGACAAAGGAAATTGCCGAGGCTGAGGAGCATTCGCACTAAAAGCAGTAATCCCCCGAATCAGGCCTGATCCGGGGGATTGCTTTATCTTATTTCTCTTTTACCTGCGACTTTTTTACCTCGTATCCAAGTGCGGTGATGGCCTTTTCCGCATCCTCAACGGATAGTTTTTCATCGTCAAAATCAAACTTTGCCTTGCTGGAGTTGAAGAGCACCTTTATGCTCTCTTTGTCCACGCCATCTAAGGCTTTTACCGCGTTTTCAATTTTTAGAACACAGGAGGGACAGGTCAGGGTCTCCAGTTGAATAGTTGCTGTTTTCATTTTCAATCTTCCTTTCTTCAATTCGTTTTTATCGCAACTTGTACCGCAGCAGCCGCATACCGTTGAGAATTACCACCAAAATACTGGCTTCATGTACCAGCATACCGATGGACATATTCATCCATTCGCTGAAGAACACAGCGGAGAGAAGCACCAGCACAACCCCCACAGCAATGACAATATTCTGCTTCATGTTTCTGGCGGTGGCCTTTGTCAGCCCCAGTGCGTGGGGTAGACGGCTGAAGTCTGAATTCATGAGTACCACGTCGGAGGTCTCGATGGCAACGTCGGTGCCGCTGCCCATAGCAATGCCGATGTGTGCCAGAGCCAAGGAGGGACTGTCGTTCACACCGTCGCCCACAAAGGCGACGATTTGTCTCTCCTCCTCAATCAGCTTTTTGATATAAGCCGATTTATCTTCGGGCAACATGTTGCCGTGGGCTTCGGTCAGGCCCAGCTCCCGGCTCACCGCGTCAACCGTCCCCTGATTGTCGCCAGAGAGCATGACAAGGTTTTTAACACCCAGCTTCTTTAACCTTCGCAGATCTTCCTTCACGCCGGGGCGTATCTGGTCACGGATGCCCATCAATATTTTTAGCTCTCCGTCCACGGCGGTCAGCACAAGAGAGTTGCCAGCTTGCTCAAAGCGGGCGATATCTGCCTGTGCTTGTTCGCTTAGCGCAACGTTTTCACTTTCCATGAGGGCAACGTTGCCTACAGCGACTTTGTGTCCGTCCACCGTGGCGGTGATGCCGCCGCCCTTTACAACCTCTGTGCTTTCAACGCTTGAGAGAGTGGTTTCCCCGATTTCTTCCAGAACCGCTTTCGCCAATGGGTGGTCGGACTCACGCTCAATGCTGGCGAGGTAGCCGAGGGCCTCATCAATATGGTCGCTGTAATATTTCTTTTCCGCAACCGTAGGGTTTCCCGCGGTCAGGGTGCCTGTTTTGTCAAACACCATGGTATCCAGACGGCTGAAATCACCGATGACTTCACTGCCTTTAAGCAGTACGCCATGGCGCGCTCCGTTTCCGATTCCCGCCACGTTGGAGACAGGCACGCCGATCACCAAGGCACCGGGGCAGCCAAGAACAAGGATAGTGATGGCCAGTTCGAGGTTCCGGGAGAAGGCCCAAACGACAATGCCCAGCAAGAGAACAGCGGGCGTATAGTATTTGGAAAAACGGTCAATAAAGCGCTCCGCCTCTGATTTGGAGTCCTGCGCTTCCTCCACCAGCTCGATGATTTTACCGAAGGTGGTGTCCTCGCCCACGCGGTCGGCTGCAATCTGGAGCGTCCCATTATCGAGAATGGTTCCGGCATATACCGCCCCGCCCTTTTCCTTGGATACAGGCAGGGATTCGCCGGTGATGCTGGCCTCGTTGATGCTGCCCTCGCCGGATAACACGGTGCCATCCACAGGGATTTTCGCTCCGGTTTTCACCAGCAAAATATCCCCTACGTCCACCTCGTCTACGTCGACCTCTTCAAATTCACCGTTTGGTATCTGCTTCAAAGCACTTTCCGGCGCCATTTCCGTCAGCTCTTTGATGGCTGAGCGGGTCTTGTTCAGCGTCCGCTGCTCCAAATACGCACCAAATAAGAACAGGAAGGTAACAATGGCCGATTCTTCAAAGTTTCGGATGAAAAACGCGCCGATGACCGCAATGGTGACCAGAACATCAATACTGACGACTTTGACCTTCAGCGCCTGAACCGCCTGTATCGCAATGGGCATGACGCCTAAGACAGAAGCAATCACCAGGGCCCAAACAGCCACAGCTTCATTTTTAAAGCCGAGCTCACTGGTAAAGCCAATGACAATTAAAATGGCACTCACCAATGTTATGTGGTTTTTCTTACTTAATATGAATCTCTGCATCTCATCACCTTCTTGTCTTATTCATCCATTTTTGCTTAAGCCTGATAGGCCTTATCCAGCTCTGCAAGCATCTTATAAACCGCTTCATAGCTTTCACATACATCATTCGGGACGGTGTAGTTGTTGGTTATTTCCCGGAGCTTTTCAAATTCTTCGTTTAATTCAGGTCGCTGCGAGCCCGATTTCTCAATTTTTTGATTGATTGCGTTGAAAAGCTTATGTACATCATGAAATTCAAGATGGTTCTTACCATGGACTCTTGCGACGATTGGCACATATTGCTCAAGTGTCTCAAGATGCTTTACCGTTGCCTCATTAAATGTCTGCTTGTTCGCCATTTCACTCGCTCCTTTAACCTTATTTTGCTCTTCTGAGTTCAGTATAGCAGACTTTGTGAGAAAAGAATTTGATCTATATCAAATATGAAAAAATAATCGTCCCGTACAGAAATGTATGAGCCTTTTTTATTTCCAGAGACAAAACGAAAGGAGAACACACATATGGATACAAAAAAATACTTTGCAGAGCTTTCCCGAATGCTTGGAAAGGATGAAATCCAGACAGCGCCTCCGGAAAGAAATACGCTCCCCATTCTGCATGGCACCCATCCCGCCTGTCGAGTAGGCCCCAGCGGAGAGCTATGCAAATTTCCCGGTGACTTGGACAGCCCGGAAGCCAGTGATTTATACTTCAAGGTAGCACCCATCGCCATCATGGTAAAAGAATATATGACGGCGATGGAAAAGTCCCCCTTGCTCGAAGCCGTGGCACTGGACGAGGAATTCCGGCTGCTTGCCGAATTCAACGGAGCCGTCCTCGCCGGTCGGGAAACCCAGCATGGCTATAAATTTGTTACATGGGAGCGTGACTATGATGGAACCGGGGTTATGTGGGGGCACTACTATCTGGACAATTATTCGGATGCAAAACAGGACTTTGCCATCCGAGCCGGCCTGATTGATGAACAGCGGCTATTCAGCGACAAGCAGCTCATGGACATCTATCAGAGTGTAAACGACACCTTTGAGGCTGGATATGAGCTAAGCGACGCGGAGGCAGATCAGCTCTCCGGCATCCAGACACAGATTGAAGCGATCATCCCTGATATCAACAGACAGATTTATGAGATGACAGAAGAAAGCCTGCGGAGATCTCAGGAACAATCCATGTAAAATGTAATAAGCCCTATATTAAGGCGGAGTCCGCGGTCACACAGACCGTATAGACTCCGCCTTTTTTTGTTTTCAGGGCAAGAGAGGATGAAAAGAATGTCCAGATACTTTATGAGAGACACCAATCTGGCGGGACTGGAATCCGCTATGATGCTCCCGCCATTGTTTAAGCCGCGTCAGAGTGGAATTGCCATCCTAAATCGATTTCGCTACACAAAGGAATCCACTGATTGCCGTGACTGCACGCAGTGGCAAAAGAAAAAATGCGGTGCTGAGCACTGTCCATCATAAGAGAAATTGTTGGAGGAACGACCATCTTCCTCAACGCTGCCCGATACAAAGGATAGATATTCGGGGATAACATCGGAAACCTCAATGCCTGTCCATGCGGCTGTTGCCGCAGAAGAATTGCGGAGCGTGATACTGTAGGTCAGCGTATCGTGGGCCTTAGCCGTAGAGGAACTGACGGTTTTTGCACCAACGCTGCCCTCGGCTGTACCATCCTCAACTGTAACACCCTTATCGGTTACGGTTTTGTCATCGTCATTGTCGGCGGTGAGGACTGCCGTGTTCTGGAACGACTTGCCGTAAGCAGAGGAATTCACAAGGCAGGTGAATGTGATGGTCTTAGTTTGACCTGCGGCAACATCTCCAATTTCAACAGAAAGCACCTTGCTCTCGTTGTCGTAGGAGTATCTTGCGGAATAACCATCAACCTGTACGCTGCCGTGAGAGAATGTGAGATAGTCGGAAATGGTGTCTGTCATTACCACATTTTTGAGGTTTACAGTAGCAGCCTCGGAATTGCTTGCTGTAATGGCATAGGTCAGTATATCGCCAACCTTGACGGTGGTTTTGTCAACGGACTTCGCCGCCGACATACGAGCCGTTCCGTTCTCAATGGTCGTACCCTCGTCAATAGCGGTCTTGTCGCTGTCATTGTCAGCAGAGAGTACCGCCACATTGTTGAAAGACTTGCCGTAAGCGGTGGCGTTTACCACTGCTTCAAAGGTGACTGTCTTAGTTTGACCTGCGGAGATTTCGCCCAAGTCCACGGTAAGCAGCTTGCTCCCGCTGTCATAGGAATACTTTGCAGTCGCACCGTCAACCTGTACGCTGCCGTGGGAAAATGCCAGATAATCAGAGATAATATCGCCCATAACAATATTTTCAAGGCTTGCCGTTGCCGCTTCTGCATTGGTGGCGGTGACGGTGTAAGTCAGCGTATCGCCAAAGCTAAGCGATGACTACCTTGCAGAGCAAAAAGAAATCCAGTCCACCATTCCCATAAAGGAAAGTAAACTGGAAAGACTTAAGGATTCGGTTGCAAATGTCACTGCCTTCATCGAGGAAGCCAAGGAGATTACCGAAATCAATGAGCTAACGGCAACCATCCTCCACAGGTTCATAGACAAGATTGTTGTGGGTGAACGCACCGAGAAATACTCAAGAACAGCACTGCAAGAAATCCAAATCCACTATCGCTACATCGGATTGCTTGATGATGTCATCGAGGACACTGCCACAAAAGAACAGCAAGAAGTCGCTTAGAAACAGCAAAAGGCAGACAGCGAAAACTCACTGTCTGCCCAATACCACCTGATTAGTCACAGTTTAGGAAAATGTCCCTATGGGACTACGGTTAAAGCCGCTCTTTTTTGATTGCTTGTTCTGATTCCGACGTGGATTGCAACTGTTGTTCTTCCGCCGGCATCCAACTCAAACGGCCGGTCTGTTTAACCCACTTGGGTCGTCAAGAAAATTGGAAGTGTCATCTGCGCAATTTGATCTTGCAGCTCTTCAATTTCGTCCATATGCCGATCTTCATCGTTGAGAATTTGCATGAGAATGTCTCTTGTGGCATGATCTCGCAGCTCACCTGCCAGGGAAATGGCGTCATTGTAGGCCTTGATTGCCTCTCCCTCGGCGATGCGGTCATTTTCCACCTGTGCGGGAACTTCGCTGCCGATATGAATCTCCTTCAGGTTCGACACAATGGGAATGCCCCCAAGAAAGAGGATTCTACCGATCAATTTTTCGGCGTGTCTCATCTCTTCAATGGCCCGCTTTTCAAAGCCCGCGTGCAGCTTGCCATAACCCCAATCCTCGCACATTTCTGCGTGGACGATGTACTGGTTGATTGCGGTCAGCTCATCGGCAAGCAATTGGTTTAAGGTCTCAATTAGTTTTGGATCTCCCCTCATGACAATGACTCCTCTCGTTTATTTTTAGCTGTTCTATGTGCTATGTATGAAATTCTGATCTCTTTCGGATTGCTCGTTCCTGTGCTGCGTCATTATTATAGTATAATAGTATACAATTTTCATGCGCACGTCAACCGAATTGTCCATTTTTTATGATATAATGTTCCGACAGCACGAAAGGTTCTTCATCACATGATCGAAAGGTGACATCTTAATGCCGATACAAATAAAGCGAATCTATGAGCCCGCTCAAGAGAGTGACGGGCTGCGCCTGCTGGTGGATCGCCTCTGGCCGCGGGGCGTTTCAAAAGAAAAGGCACAGCTGGACGGATGGCTCAAAGAGCTGGCCCCCAGCGATCAGCTCCGCAGATGGTTTGGACACAAAGCGGAGCACTTCGCAGAATTTTCCCTGCTTTATCGCAGCGAACTGGACGCAAGCGCCCAAGCACAGGCGGCGATGCGTGAGATTCTTCTGCAAAGCGCCAACACCCCTGTCACGCTGCTCTACGGGGCAAAGGACCCCCAAATCAACCACGCCGTTGTATTGGGCGCATATCTGCATGAACAGGCAAGCGCCCTCTGAGGACATCCGCCTGCATAGCGCGCGCGTTTTAGTGGGGGGCGGTGATCAGCTTCCAGCGTTCGCGCGAGTGGATGTAGACGAGCGTGCCGATCACCGCCGGAATGATGGCGACAAGATAGATCAGCTGGTAGCTTAGCGCCTCAGATATCGCGCCCCAAATGATGGAGCCGATCCCAATCCCAAGGTCAAAGCCAAGAAAGAAGGTTGCGTTGGCGGCGCCTCTTCGCGTCGGGATGACCTTGCTGACGGCCATTGCCTGCAATGCGGGCGAAACCGCGCCAAAGCCAACTCCATATACAAAGCCCGCGATTAAAATGGCTGTAATCGTTTGGGCAAAGTAAATGAACAGCATCGCGAGGACCACAAGGCCTGCCCCCGGCAAAATGGCATAGGAGGGGCCTTTCCGGTCCGTCAAGCGGCCAAAATACGGGCGGGAGATCAGCAGCGCAATGGCGTATACGGAAAAAAACAGGCCTATGTTTTCAATCTTCCGCTCATCCGCATATAGGGCGATGAAGGAGACAATGGAGCCGTAGGTCATTGTGATAAAGAAGATCACGACAGCTGGTAAGATGGCAGTTTTCTCAAGCATTTCTGCCAGGGCAGACTTGTGCTCCTCTGCAACCCTGCGTTCTCTGTCTTGATTTGGGTTGTAATATTTAATCGAAAAGGCAAGAATGACAGAGAGGATGATGAGCGCCGTGGAGGCATGAAAGACCATATGAAAGTCGAAACTCTTTAGCAGCTGAAGGCCCAGTGCCGGGGCCACCGCCATCGCCAACGTATTGGTCAGGCCAAAATATCCCATCCCCTCTGCCAGGCGAGACTGCGGTATGATGTCCGAAGCGATGGTGCTCGTGGCGGTGCTCGTGGCCCCCCAGCCGAAGCCGTGCACAAAGCGGATGGCGAGCAGCATCAGGATGCTTGTGACCCAATTGTATGCCACAACACAGAATAAAAATACGATCAAGCCGATGATAAACACAGCTTTTCTCCCCTGCTTGTCCAGCAAACTTCCGGCGAAGGGGCGGATCAACACTGCGGAGATGGTAAAGATGCCGATCACCAAACCTGCCCAGGCATCCGACCCGCCTATCTGGACGAAAAAATAGGGCAAGACGGGCAAGAGCATCTGAAAACCAAGGCTGATCAACAGGCTTACGATCGCGATGAAAATAAAATTCCGCGTAAATATCGGCTCTTTTTTTAATTTGCCATGATCGTGTTTCATTTCAAACTCCCAAGTTCAGCTTTTTTATTTTCTAGGTTCCGGATCACCTGCTTGAGCACGCATATCGTATCGTTCATGGTATCCTCACTCAGCTTCTCCGAAAAGATATTTAATATCTCATTAAATTCAGATTGAATCCTCAGCGCGGCATTCTGCCCTTTCTCTGTTAAATATAAGGCGTAGAAGCGCTTATCGTTTGGGATCCGTTTTTTATAGATATAGCCTCTTGTCTCCAGCTGCCTGACCGCTTTGGCTGTCGTTGATTTCTCCACAAAGAGCATTTCACCAAGTTCTTTCTGGCTCATGCCTTCCCTCTTCGATATCGCCAGAAAAAAATCATGCTGCCCGCTGCTGATATCCAGATCCCGAAGCTTATGGTTGAGAATGCTCTGGCTGAGCCTGTAAATTGCAGCACTGTATCTGCCAATGCTCTCCATTCAACCACCTCGTTTCGCAATTAGTTGGCAATGAAACTAATTTACCACGGAACGCCCCCTTTGTCAAGAAGAAGGATGAAAACAGATTGGCGGCGCCAATCTGTTTTCATCCTTCCCGCTTCCCGTGCAGCACTCCTGCCGCCCTTCTATTTTACCTGCCCTTCTTCCTCCCGTTCCGCCATTCTCAGCAGCGCGTTGCATATGGCCGCAGCGATGTTGCTGCCGCCCTTGCGCCCTCTCGCCGTGATATAGGGAATGCCCGAGCGCATGAGCATCTCCTTGGACTCCACGACATTGACAAAGCCAACCGGAACACCGATGACAAAGGCGGGCGAGAGCAGGCCCGCCTCCTTGAGCTCGCAGATCCGAAGGAGGGCTGTGGGCGCGTTGCCGACCGCAAAGATGAAGGGCTCCCCGCGCGCTGCCGCCTGATCGACGGAGGCTTTGGCGCGCGTGCCCCCTTCCCGTTGTGCCGCCTGCCGAACGGCCTCATCCTGCATAAAGCAGTGGATGTCGCCGCCGAGGGCGTGCAGACGTGTTTTGTCCACGCCGGCCTTTACCATATTCGTATCGCTGACGATCGATGTGCCCCGGCGCAGCGCCGCCAGCGCGCAGGCGACTATCCCCGGGGAAAAGGCCAGGGTATCCGCGTACTCAAAATCGGCGGAGGTATGAATCACGCGCAGGATGATCGGCGCGAGAAGCGGATCGAGCGGGCGGGAGAGCTCGCTTGTGATCAGTTCAAAGCTGCGCGCTTCGATCTCCTTGGGGCTCATGTACTCCAACATCTGCATTCCATCCCTTCTCGCTTCGCGGGCGCACAGTTAGCGAGCCGCTTGCGCCGCATCAATTCTCCCGCACAGCCGGCGCGGGTACCTTGGAACAAGCGCGCTTGCGCGCGGCATCTCTTTCCAATTGCCTTGATCCATTGCGCTGCAGCCCTCATACTCCGCCCTCCAGCACGCGATAGAGGAACGGCAGATCCAAATGTGTGCGGATGGCCTCGGCCAGATTATCGTACTGCCTTTGGCGACCAGCCGCCGAACCGTCAGACCTGCCCTTGTCCGCTCTTTGCCTCGACCCGCGAATCAGGCTGTCCTCTTCCGCGATGTCCACCGCGAGATAAGGCAGCACGCCCAGCACCGGCTTTTGTATGTGCGCCTCCAGCATGGAGAGGCCCGGGCGCAAAAGTTCGATGTCCCCTCGAAATTTGTTGATCACGCAGCCTTTCACGCGTGCCCGCTCCGCCTCCTCCAGCAGCGCAAGCGTGCCGACGATCTGGGCGAACACGCCGCCGCAATCGATATCCCCCACCAGCAGCACCGGCGCGTCCACCAGCTGTGCCAGTCCCATGTTCACGATGTCGTTCTCTTTCAGGTTGATTTCCGCCGGGCTGCCCGCACCCTCGATCACAATGATGTCATACGCAGCGGAGAGGGCATCAAAGGCGGCCATCACCTCCGGCACAAGCTCCTTTTTGTGGGCAAAGTATTCTGCGGCGCGCATCTGCCCGCGCGATGTTCCGTTTACAATCAGCTCCGAGCCCAAATCGTTCACAGGTTTTAGGAGAATGGGGTTCATCAAGGGGCTCGGTGTGATCCCCGCCGCCTCCGCCTGCGTGGCCTGCGCGGAGCTCATCTCCAAGCCCTCCGGTGTGACAAAGGAGTTACGCGACATGTTTTGGGATTTAAACGGGGCCACGCGCAGGCCGTCCTGCCGGAAGAGCCGGCAGAGTCCGCAGGTCAGCAGGCTCTTGCCGACAGAGGACATGGTCCCTTGAATCATCATCGTTTTTGCCATGCAAAATCTCCTTCATCGCACCGATCAGGCGCAGGTTGTCATCACGCGTCTTGACGGCGATGCGTTCATACGAGGCGTCCAGGCCGCGGAAGTTTACACAGGAGCGGATCAGAATGCCTGCTTCGAGCAGCGGTGCATAGAGGGGTTTTTTGGCGCGAAAGAGGATGTAGTTCGCCTCGCTTGGGAACACTTCCGCGCCCAGCTCCTGCAATCGCTCCATTAAAAACGCGCGCTCACGCGCAATCAGCGCGCGCGTGTTCTCTTCCCAGCCCGCAGAGGAGAGGGCGGCCGCGCCTGCGATCTGCGCCGGGGTCGAGACGCTCCAGCTCTGCGCCGCGTCCTTCGTCTTTTGAAGCAGCTTCGGGTTCGAGCAGAGCAGATAGCCCAGGCGCAGCCCCGCCAGCGCGTACATCTTCGTCATGGCTGCCAGTATCACAAGGGCCGGCATCGCGCGCAGATGGCGCTTGCAGGAGAGACCCTCGCCTGCAAAACCTAGAAAGCACTCGTCGATGACGACAACAGTGCCCGTCCCCCTTGCCCGCTTCAAGATGCGCGCGAGCAGCGCCTCGGGGATGAGGCGGCCGGTGGGGTTGTTCGGGTTGCAGAGAAAGAGCAGGTCAAGCCCCGGCACGATCTTCCTTTCGATCTCTTCCGTGAGGGCGAAGCCCTCTTCCGCTTTGAGTGTGTGATGGCTCACCCTCGCATCCACCTGTTTGAGCGCACGTTCATATTCCGAAAAGCCGGGCGCGCAGACAAGCGCCGTGCGGGGCCGCAGCGCGTAGCAGAGCCGGTAGATGAGGTCTGCCGCGCCGTTGCCGCACAAGATCCAATCCGCCGGAACGCCTTCCTTCTCCGCGATTGCGGCGCGAAGCGCCCGGCATTCCGCGTCCGGGTACAGCCCCCATTCCTCCATGCGGGAGAGGAGCGCCTGCCGCACTTCCGGCGGCATGCCCAAGGGATTTGTGTTGACCGAGGCATCCAGCAGAATACCCGGATTTCCGTAGATATCCCCGCCGTGTTCAACGCAGCGCAAGTGCAATCCCTCCCATCCGGACAAGTATCACCAGAAGAAGCGCCAAAGCCGCCGTCACCATCATCAGGCGGTTTGCCCGCAGAATATCCGCATTCTCTATGGGGCGCAGCGCATCTCCAATCGTCGGTTTCTCCTGCAGCCTGCCCTGATAGACCGCCGGCCCCGCCAGCTGCACGCCCAGTGCGCCGGCACAGACTGATTCCGTCTGCGCGGCGTTGGGGCTCTCATGCCTGCGCCTGTCCCGCTTCCAGATACGCAAAGCCGCTTTGCCATCGAGCCGCAGCAGAAAGGCAGCGGCAATCATCAGCAGGGCGGAGAGGCGCGCGGGCAGATAGTTGAGCAGATCGTCCGCCCTTGCGGCGCAGCGCCCGAAGTGAAGATATTCCCTGTTTTTATAGCCCACCATGGAGTCCATCGTGTTGACGGCCTTGTACAGGCAGCCGGCCGCCGCCCCGCCCAGCATGATGTAAAAGAGCGGCGCGACAAGCGCGTCAGACGTGTTCTCCGCCACGGTTTCCACCGCCGCGCGGGTGATGCCCGCCTGATCGAGCGCCGCGGTCTCCCGCCCCACGATCCGAGATACCTGCCCGCGCGCGCCCGCGACATCGCCCTTTTGCAGGCTGTGATAGACCAGCATGCTCTCCGTTCGGAGCGATCTTGCCGCCAGCAGCTGATAGCAGAGAAGGCTCTCAAGAAGAAAACCGAGCGGCGGCAGATAGCGATAGCAGAGAAGGAGCAGAACAAAGGGCAGGCCCGTGCAAAGGACACTGACAAGCAGCAGCAAGCACGCGCCGCCGCCCACCGTGTGCGGCAGGCGCATATCCAGCCGGGCGATCAGCCCTCCGGCCCAGCGCACGATATGCGGAAAATGCTGCGGGTCACCCAAGAGAAGGTCGAGCAAGACGCCCGCGAGCAGGGCCCCGAGCGAGTACAGGGGAATCGTCATCGCCTCTCCCCCTCAATCACGAGCGCGCCGTCCTCCTCGCGGCAGAGAAAAAAGCCGCAGTTTGGCAGGTGGTAGGCGTAAAAATCCTGTTTCGGCCGGGCGAAACGCTCCATGATCGCCATAATGTTCCCGCCGTGGATGACCATGGCGGTCGTTCCATGGACTGCCTGTTCTGTGCTTTCCTTGAAGATTTTACAGCAGCGCGCCTTGAACTCTGTGACGCTCTCCCCGCCTGGGATCCTTCCCATGCAGCCCGTCTCCAGCCAGTTCTCGTAGTCCTGATTGCCCGCAAGTTCCCCGGCGGTTTTCCCTCGGAAAAGGCCGAAATCAATTTCCTTCAGGGGGCAGCTTAGGGGTTTGTGCCCCGGAAAGAGGATCGCCGCCGTCTGCCGGCAGCGAAGCGCCGGCGCGCAGATGAGCCTTGTAATGGGGGGCAGACGCTTGCTCTGCAGCAGCAGCTCCGCTTCACGGATGCCCGCCTCGCAAAGCGGCTCATCCTGCTCGCCCAGATACCGGCGCTGGAGATTGCCCTCTGTTGCTGCGTGCCGAATCAGTAGAAATCGTTTCGTCATCCTGCCACCAGCCCCCCGATCAGCAGCCCCGAGAGTAACACCAGTTCGAGCTGTTGGATGTAATAGCCCGTGGTGTCGCCGGTGACACCTCCGAAGTTTTTCCGCGCCATGCGGCGATACCAGAGGGTCAGGGGCAGAGAGAGCGCAAGGCTTAACACGCCGAAGGGGAAGCTGAGACAAAGCCAGCCCGCGCACGCAAGCAGCGCAAAGAGCGCCAGCGTCAGGCCCACCCGCTTCCGATCCGCCCTTTCGGTGAAGGCCGCGAGCATCCCCTTCCCTCTGGCGTTTGGCATGGTCAGGGCGCTTGTCGCCGCCAGAGCGCGTGAGAGCACATAGAGAAAGGGCAGTGCCAGCAGCAGCCCGCGCAGATAGAGCTCGTAATACAAGCCGAAGCTCGCGAGCAGATACACACCCAAGCGGATTGCGGCAAAGGCGCCCACATGCGGGTCAGCGAGAATTTCGAGCCGCCGCTCCCGGCTCTGATAGGAGGCGAGCGCGTCGGCTGTGTCACAGTAGCCGTCCATATGGATGCCGCCGGTGATCACAATGGGCAGCAGCGCGGCAATCGCGGCAAAGAACACCGCGCTGATTCCAATATAAGCGCAAAACAGATACCACCCCCACGCGGCGCCGCCGACCAGCACACCGGCGAGGGGCAAAAAACCGATGGCAAGCCGCATCGCCCCCTTATCCCAATTGGCTTGCGGCATCGGGATTTTTGTATAGGTAGAACAGGCAATCACAGCCGCTCTAAGCCAGCGCATCGGCATCCCCCTTCCGGCAAAACGGCACTCCACCGCGCAGTTCTATCACGACATCCGCCAAGGCGGCGAGCTTCCCGTTCAGTTGCCCCATTGATTGAATATAGGCCTTGGTCTCCTCACTGTAGTTACCCTCATCAAAGCTCCCGATGGTCACGATGAGCATGTGTACCGCCCTCTGAGAGAGCTGCGCAATGTCCGCAAACACTTCTTCTGCGCCGCCGCAGCGTTCAAACATGACATTGCCCAGCAGGTTCGACACATCCTCAAGCAGCACAAGAGCATCCGCGGGGAGGGGCGCATTCCCCACAGAATGCGGAAGCTCCAAGGTGAGAAAACCCATCCCCGCCCGCTGGCGGATGTGTTTTTCCACACGCGCCGCGCCCTCCGCCCCATAGGGCTTCATCGTCGCGATATAGTAGCGCGTTTTTGAGAGCTTGCAGGCAAGGCTTTCGGCATAGGCGCTCTTCCCGCTCCCGTTGGGGCCTGAAATGAGCACAATCATGGCGACCTCTTGTACGCTTCGACCTGTATGTCCGAAAATGTCGCCGCGTCCCGATAGACCGCCGCTGCCATGTCCAGCAGAGGGAAGAGGAGCGCAGCCCCCGTCCCCTCACCCAGCCGCATCTCCCCGTGCAGGATGGGCGAAAAGCCCAGCTCCTCGAGAAGGAAGCGTGCACCCGGCTCGCTGCTCTCGTGCGAGGGGAGAATATAGTCCTTCGCCGCGGGGCAAAGGCGCGCAGCCAGGAGGGCCGCCGCGGCCGAGATGAAGCCGTCCATCACAACAGGGATGCGCTGCAGCGCGCCGCCCAGAAACACGCCCGTGAGCGCCGCGATATCAAGCCCGCCGAGCTTGTGCAGCACATCGAGCGGGTCAGACGGGTCGGGGCGGTTCACGGCAATCGCCCGCTCGATCGCGGCGATTTTCCGCTGCAGGCCCGCGTCGTCCAAGCCTGCGCCGCGCCCGGTGAGCGCAGGCACCGGCCGCGCAAGCAGGACGGAGCAGAGCGCGCTTGATGCCGTGGTGTTGCCGATGCCCGCTTCCCCCGTCGCCAGCAGGCGGCAGCCCTCCGCTTTCTGCTCGGCGACCGTTTCCATGCCAATCCGGATCGCCTCTTCGGCGATTTCGCGGCTCATGGCAGGGCCCTGGGTGATGTCGTTTGTGCCGCGCATCAGCTTCCGCGCGCGCAGACCGGCAACGGTATCCACCATGCCCACATCCACCGCAAGGACTGTTGCGTGAGTGGCCTTTGCCATCCGCGAAATGCTGGCCCTATTTCCTTGCAACATGCCGGCGATGGCGGCAGTCACCTCGTGCCCCGACTGGGCAACCCCCTGCCGCACCACGCCGTTGTCCGCGCAGAAGACAAGAATGGATTTCTTCCTGATATCAATCTCCGCAGAGCCTGTGATGGCCGCAATGCGGCTGAGCAGCTCTTCCAGCTTTCCAAGGCTGCCGACGGGCTTTGCGACCCGGTCAAAACGCGCGATGCAATCCCCGGCGGCGCTGCCATCCACGGGGGCGATTTGAGAGAGCAGCTGATCAAGGCTCATAGTCCATCATCCTTTCCACGAAGCGCTCGGCAAAACGGGGGTTCGCAGGGAAATACAACTGCGGAAAACCCGCGTAGAGGGAATGACTCGCATGCACAGCGGAATAGCGGATCTCCCGCCCCGCCTTCTGCGCGAGGAAGCCCTCCCCGGGGTCATCGCTCTGCCAGGTGTGAAACGCACGGGAGCGGATGGACTCCCCTGCCCGGCAGAGCAGATTGTCCTGCCGCGCCGTGAGCGTCAGGTAGCCGAAGTTCTGCAAGCGTTCCGTCTCCGCGGCGCGCCCGGCAATCACTTTGCACATGGGCAAGTCCCCCATCTTCTCATGGAGATAGAGAAAGCCGCCGCCCTCGGCAATCGCGGGCATGCCCCGTTCTATGGCCTGCCGGATGCGCTCGCGCATGGGGGCGTTCGCTGAGAGTTCCTTCGCATGCAGCTCCGGATAGCCGCCGCAGAGGTAGAGCCCCTGAGCGTGGGCCGGCAGCGCGCGATCACACAGGGGGCTGAAGAAGACGAGCTCGCAGCCAAGCGCGCGCAGCAATTCGAGATTTTCCTCGTATAAAAAACAGAAGGCCGCATCCTTTGCCACCGCCAGCCGCACCTGCCCCCGGGGTGCCGCCTGCGCTTGCGGCAGCAGCCTCAGTTCGGGTGCGCGCTCCGCGAGCGTGAGCAAGCCCTCCAGATCCAGCGAGCGCGCCGCCTGCTCCCCCAGCAGCCGCAGCGTATCCTGCAAGCCTTCTAGCTCATCCGGTGTCCAAAGTCCCAGATGGCGGCTCGGGAGCGACCAGACCTCGTTTCGCGGCATCGTTCCATACATCCGCAGTCCCGCCCCGCTTGCAATCCGCTCCAAATCCGCCGCGCGGTTCTCCGGCGCATCATTAAAGATCACGCCCCGGATCCCGCTCTCCGGCCTGTGCCTCCGAAAGCCTTCGAGCAGCGCGCCGAGGGATGCGCCCACGCCCTTCGCGCTGACCACCAGCACAACGGGTGTTCCCGTCTCCCGCGCGACCGTATAGGCGGAGGCCGCATCGCCCGCCGCAATGCCGTCATAAAAGCCCATCGCACCCTCAATGAGTGCCATCTCACCGGCATGGGCGGCCAGATGAAGGCGCAGCCCCTCCCCATCCAAAAAGAAGGGGTCGAGCGTATAAGCGGGCCTTCCTGAGACCGCGCGGTGAAACATGGGGTCAATGTAGTCCGGGCCGCATTTGAAGGGCGTGGGTTTGATGCCACGCGCCGCAAACGCCGCCAGCAGGGCGCAGGTGAGGGTGGTTTTCCCGCAGCCGCTCCCCGTTCCGGCAATGAGCAAGCGCCTCATCTCTTTCCCCCCGCACTCAGGATGGTGACGGGGTTTTGCGCCTGCCACAAGTGCGATGTGCCCGCTGCTTTCGCCCGCGAAACCTGCAACTGCACAATTTCCGGATCCAGCCCAACGTTTCCAAAGGTGCGCAGTGCCGCCCCAAGCGTCTCGACCGTTACAGCACTCAGGACGATTCTTGCATCCGGATTTTTTTGCAGCACACTATCAATGATTTCAGCCAGCTTGCCGCCGCTGCCGCCGATGAAGACCGCATCGGGCGCGGGGAGCGCATGCAGCGCGGCTGGCGCCTCCCCGCAGAGTGCCGTCACGTTGCCGAGGTGGAACGCCCGGCAGTTCTGCTCGATGAGCGCCACTGCCTCCGCGCGCCGCTCCAGCGCGTAGACCTGCCCGCGATAGGCGGAGAGCGCCATTTCCACCGTCACCGAACCCGTTCCGGCGCCCACATCCCAGCAGAGCCATTCGGGGCGCAGGCGGAGCTTGGAGAGCAGGAGCGCCCGCGTCTCGCTTTTGCTCATTGGGATGCCCGCCCCGCGCACAAAGCACTCATCCGGCAGGCCGCAGGGGACACTTGCGTCAAAGGCTTCGTTCACAAAGAGCAGCACGGTCAGCGGCGGAAAGTCCCCGTCTGCGATCCTTTCCGCGCTCGTTTCATACACCCGCTCCTGCGCCGTGCCGAGGTTTTCACCAACATAGGTCTTGATCTCCCGGAAACCGGCGCGGCAGAGATCCGCTCCGATCTCATTCACATTGCCCCCTGTCAAGCAGAAGCACAGCCGATTGCGCCGCAGCGTGTCCACGATGTTTGCCTGCCGCCCATGGGCGCTGACAAAGGCCGCATCCTGCCAGGGTAACTTCAGTCTCGCGAAAAAGGCGCCCACGCTGGAGATGCCCGGAAGCAGGCGCAGCTCATAGCCGGAGAGCAGCTCGAGAAGCCCCGCCGCCGCGCTGTAAAAGCCCACATCGCCCGAGAGCAGAACGGCAAACTCCCGCGCATCACAGTGCGCCACCGCATCCGCGATCTCCTGCGGGCGCTGCAGCGGATAGGCAGGTTTTTCACCCGTTTCCCACAGTGCGAGCAATCTTGGCGAGCCGATCAAAACCTCAGCCTGTGCAATGGCCCTGTGCGCCTCCGCTGTGATGCTCTCTGCGCCCAAGCCCGTTCCGATCATGGTAATTCGTTTCATATGTTCAGCTCCCCGAGTCTCTTGGCCGCCTCTTGCAGGGAAACTCCCCCGCGCTCCTCGGGCCTGGATAGAACTGCAATGTGCATCCCAAGCGCCTTGGCCGCCTGTACTTTTTCGGAAAAGCCCCCCGCTCTGCCGGACTCTTTTGTCAGCAGGATGCTTGCCTTGGATTCTTCAAACAGTGCGCGATTGAGCGTTTCTGAGAAGGGCCCCTGCATGCAGATCAAGCGTTTGGGGGGGTAGCCCAGTTCCAGGCAGCTGCGCAGGCTCTCTATGCTGGGTAACATGCGCAGCCACAGCCGATCTTGATAGTTCGAAAGCTTGCAGAGTGCGGCTGCGTAGGAGGAACCCAGCGCCACAAAGATGCCGCCGGGTGTTTCCTCCAGCCAAGAGAGCAAGCTGTCCATGGAGGAGAAATACAGAACGCCGTCTTTCCTCTCCTCCTCCCGCGCCACGCGCAGCAGCGCCGCCCCTGCGCTCCGGCAGGCGGCCGCAATGTTCCGGCTGACCGCTTCTGCATAGGGGTGGGTCGCGTCGATCACAAGGGCGGCACGGGAGAGCAGGGGTGCCATCTGTGCGGCCTCCAGCCTGCCCACGCGCACTTCCACATCCGGCAGGGCTGTAAGCGCGCGCGCGCCGTCCTCCGTTGCCACGCAGCAGAGAAGCGGCAGCTTCCTTTGGGCGCAGAGCTCGCAAAGCGCTCGTCCTTCACTTGTGCCGCCGAAGATGACTACCCTACTCATGGAGGTACCCCCGCGGCGTAACCATCCCTCCGCGGATCATACGGGTGCTCGTGTTGCCAATGAAGACCGTATCCTCCATGCCCACCGCGGTGTTGCGCAGTTCGCCCAAGTTTAAAAGTGTGATCGCCTGCCCCGCGCGGCCGATGTTGTGCGCGATGCCGCAGAGCCGGCTTGCGGGGATGCACTCGAGCAGAATGTCGCAGGCGCTTTGCAGATGTCCCGCGCGCGCCCGGCTGCCGGGGTTGTAGAGGCAGAGGGCAAAATCCGCCGAAGCGGCCGCGCGCAGCCTTTTTTCTATCACATCCCAGGGCGTGAGCAAATCGCTCAGGCTGACCACGGCAAAATCATGCCCGAGGGGGGCGCCCAGAAGCGCCGCGCCGCTGAGCGCCGCCGTCACCCCGGGGATCACCGTGATGGGAATCCCCGCGTCCTCCTCGGCAAGCTCATAGATCAGGCTTGCCATGCCATACACCCCGCCATCCCCGCTGGAGACCAGTGCGACTTGCTTGCCCTCTTTCGCAAGCCGCAGCGCCTCCAGACAGCGCTCCCGCTCCCCCGTCATGCCTGTATGGTAGAAACACTTGTCGGGAAAGAGCGGGCGCAGCAGCTTGATATAGCCCGAATAGCCCACGATAACATCCGCTTGTTCAAGGAAGAGCCTGGCATTTTCCGTCATATTCCCCGCATCACCCGGGCCGAAGCCCACGACATAGAGTGCTCCCATTTCTTCACTCCCTTTCAAACACCGCCACGGTGACACCGTCCCGCGCAGCCTTTTTCATGATCAATCTGCCCTGTTTTCCGCAGAGAACTGCCGCCCGCTCGCAGACATTGTCCACCCCCGTGACCCGAAGCACCCGCTCGGAAGCGGAAAAGTCTCCGGGCAGACCCGCCAGCTGCTGCGCTGTAAAAAAGCGCAAGGGCAGCCGATGCGCCGCCGCAAAGCCGAGCAAGCCCGCCTCGCCTCGCTTGAGGTCAATGGTCGCGATTTCGCGCACGCGCGCAAGCGGGATACCCTGATCCCATAAGAGGATGGTTGCTGCCCGCTCGATCGTCTCCGCCGAGAGGCCCCGGCGGCAGCCGATGCCCAAAATCAGATTTCGCGGCTGCGCCTCGTCACTCAGGGCGGCATGGCAGTCGCTGGCGGTTGTGATCACCGGCTGCGCACCGATGGCGGCGGCAATCTGCTCCGTGAGTTGATTTGCGCCGCCCGCATGCCCGGAGAGCAGGCTGATGGCAAAGCGCCCCGTCTCATCGCAGACCACGACGGCGGGGTCTGCCAACTTGCTCTTGACCCAGGGCGCAATGGCGCGTACTGCAATGCCCGCGGCACCGACGAAGACCAGCGCCTCCCGCTCGGCAAAGAGGCGGGCGCAGAGCGCATAAATGGAATCGAAGGCTTCGCAGTCCGTGCCCGCGGCGTGGCGGCGGGGGGCGTAATAGGACGTTTCCAACCCGGCGATCCCGCCGATGCGCCTTCCCAATCTCATCCCGCGCGGGGAGAAGGCGATCACAGCAAGCTTCATCGCTTCGCCTCCCGGTATTCGGTGGAAAAATCGGCGGCGTACAGGCGCGAGAGCGCATAGTCATCGCCCAGAAACTTGCCCACGCAGACCAGCGCCGTCTTTGTGATCCCCTCTTCCGCTGCCCGCGCGGCAAGGGCACCCAGCGTGCAGCGCAGGATTTGTTCCTCCGGCCAGCTCGCCTTGTAGACGATGGCGGCGGGCGTGTCTGGCGGGTAGCCCCCCGCCATCAGCTCGCGCGACGCGGTTTCCAGCAGGCCCGCGCTCAAAAACAGCACCATCGTTGCCCCGTGCGCCGCAAGGGAGCGGAGCGCCTCCCCTTCCGGCACGGGCGTTCTCCCTGCCGCGCGGCTTATAATGACCGTCTGTGTCACAGCGGGCAGGGTATATTCCGCCTGGAGCGCGGCGGCAGCTGCGCCAAGGCTGGACACGCCAGGGCAGATCTCATAGGCAATGCCAAGCGCCGCAAGCCTGTCCATCTGCTCCCGGATTGCGCCGTAGATGCTCGGGTCGCCCGTGTGCAGGCGCACAACCTCTTCTCCCGCGCACACGGCCGCTTCCATGCGGGCAATCACCTCATCGAGCGTCATTTCAGCGCTGTTATAGTGCTTACAGCCCGCCTTTGTCAGCGCAAGCAGCGCGGGATTCACAAGAGAGCCCGCATAGATGACCGTGTCCGCAACTTCTAAAAGTGCTTTGCCGCGCAGGGTGATGAGATCCACCGCACCCGGCCCCGCGCCCACAAAATGAACCATGCTCACAGGGAAAACACCTCCTCCATACTCTCTCCCATGCCGCGAAAGCAGATGAAATTGACGGCAAGCTGCCCCGCAACAAGCCGCTGCAGCGTGTGGTCGATGCGCGCCCGCAGCAAGTGCATCGTCTTATCGAGCAGACCCGCAGCCTTGAGGCAATCGAGCGCGGCATCCGTGCTCACACAGTCCAAAATTTCGCGCAGGGTTTCCACCGGAGCGCCCGCCTCTAATGCGCAGGCGAGCAGGGTTTCCATCCGCCCGTCCCCGTGGCGCGAGTGGGTGTTGGTGATGCCGATGCCGAGCTTACAGAGTTTTCCAATATGCCCGATGAGCAGCACCTGAGAGAAGCCCTGCTCCGCGGCCGCCGCGAGGGCCTCGCCGATGTAGTTCGAACATTTGACATGGCTGTGCAGCGGCAGATGCAGGATTTCGCGCGCAAAGGCCTCGCCGTAGTTGCCGATGGTCAAGACCAGCTCGCGCCGCCCCGCCGCGCGCAGCTGACGCAGCTCTGCGCGGATGGTCTCTGCAATCGCCGCCTCGCTCATCGGCTCGACAATGCCCGTTGTGCCGAGAATCGAGAGGCCGCCTTCAATGCCCATGCGGGGGTTAAATGTCTTTGCCGCAAGCGCTTCACCGCCCGGAATGGAGATCACCACGGAAAGCCCGCCGCGATAATCATAGGCCTTGCAGACGGCGGTGCAGGCCTCTTCTATCATCCGCCGCGGCACGCTGTTGATGGCATATGCGCCGACGGGCTGCTCAAGGCCGGGCTTGCGGACACGCCCGATCCCCTCGCCGCCAGAGAGCACGATCCCCTCCGCCCTTCGGCGCACGCGGGCATAGACCAGACAGCCATTTGTGATGTCCGGATCATCGCCGCTGTCCTTTTGCACGGCGCAGGATGCGGCATCCTCCGTGCTTTCCGCGTGCAGCACATCGAGCGTGAGCTGCTTCCCGCCCGGCGTGCGCAGGCGAACTGTTTGCACCATTGCCCCGCCGAGCAGCATTGCCGCCGCCGCCTTCGCGGCGGCTGCGGCGCAGCTTCCCGTTGTATAGCCCCGGCGGAGGAGCTTCCCTCCGACGAAACGATGGTCCATATCACAATCCCCCAAACAATTGCCCGTATGCGCCGCGCGGCAGATCATACAGACGGCTGATGACATCCTCCGTGAAGATGGCCTCCGGCGTATCCAGATGCATCACCGCGCCATCCTTGACGCATAGGACCAGATCGGACACGCGCTTTGCGTAGTTGAGCTCGTGGAGCGACATGATGACGGTGATGCCACGCTCATCGGCCATGCGGCGCAGGACATCGAGAATTTCGATGGCATAGCGGATATCCAGAAAGGCTGTGGGCTCATCGAGCACAATGATCTCAGGTTCCTGACAAAGCGCCCGTGCCAAGAGGATGCGTTGCAGCTGGCCATCACTGATCTGTGTAAAATCTCTCTCCTTCAAATCCAGTGCGTTGACCATCTGCAAGGCATCCTCCACTGCCGCTTTGTCCTCGGCTGAGAGAATGCCGAGCATCCCCGTATAGGGGTAGCGGCCCGCCGCCGCCACATCATAGCAGCGCATCAGCTCGGGCCTTGGGCGCTCGGTCAGCACCACCGCCGCCCGGCGGGAGAGCGCCTGCGCGCTGATGTCCTCAATTGAGCTCCCGCCGATGCAGGCGATGCCGCCCAGCGGTTTGAGCTGCTTGCTTATGCTCTTGAGTATCGTTGACTTGCCCGCGCCGTTTGGCCCGATGAGGCTGAGAATCTGACCCTTCCCAATGGCGGCCTCCACATTGTGCACAACGGGCTTGCCCTGATAGCCGACGGTGAACATTTTCGTCTGAAAGAAGTATTCCATCAATCCCGCGCCGCCTTTCTGGCCATGATATAGATGACAACCGGCGCGCCGAAGAGGGAACTGACCGAGCTGATGCTCATCTCAAGGGGCGCATACATCGTGCGGGCGATCAGGTCACAGCCCAGGCAGAACACCCCGCCGCCGAGGAAACAGAGCGGAATCACAACGATGGGTTTCGACGTGTTGGCAAAGGCTTTGACCAGATGCGGCACGGCCACGCCGACAAAGGAGATCGGCCCCGCATAAGCCGTGACGCAGGCGCAGAGAATGCTCGATAAGAGCACCAGCACAATCCGGAAGCGCTTGATGTTGACCCCCACGCTCTGGGCATAGCCCTCACCCAGCTGGTAGGCGCCGATGGGTTTGGAGAGCAGAAAGCTGCAGGCTGAGGCGATGAAAATCACCAGCGCCATCACCCTCACATCGCCCCAGGAGGTGCCGGAAAAACTCCCCTGTGACCAGTGGTGCAGGTTGACAATGCTCTCGTCGTTGGCGAAGGTGACCACAAAGTCCGTGATGGCGGAGCAGATATAGCCGATCATCACGCCGCTGATAATGAGCACGGAGGCGCGCCTGACCCGGCGGGCGATGAGCACCACAAAGCCCATGCTCATCATTGCGCCGGCAAAGGCCGCCGCGATCATCGCAGCGGAGTTGACCACGTAGGCGCGGCTCAAAGCGAAGACCATGACAAGGGCGAGCGCAAGCTTCGCCCCAGAGGATATGCCCAGCACAAAGGGCCCGGCAATGGGGTTTGCAAAAAAGGTCTGAAGCAAAAAACCCGAGAGCGCCAGCGCCCCGCCGAGGATCGCGGCGGCCGCCACGCGCGGAAGCCGCACCTTCCAGAGGATGTCATACTCCGTTGTGCCCGGGCGCAGCACGTCCCCCGGCATGATCTTGACGCTGCCCATTCCCGCATTGAGCAGGAGCAGGGCGGCAAAGAGCAGCAGGAGGATTCCTGTAAACAAGAGAATTCGCTTCTTCATCCGCCTCACCGCAATCGTTCATAATAGATCAGATCGTCCGTGGCCTCACCGCTCAGGATACGGCTCAGCTCCGCGATCATCCGCCCAAACTCCGTCGTCTCCTGAAAGAGGTGTTTGCTGGTGCACCAGACATCGCCGTTTTGCACCGCTTTAAAACCAGACAGCAATTGGCTCTTTGCCAGCAGCTCGTCAATGGTATGGAGTTCTCCGTCAACGGCGCTGTTGTAGAGGATGAAATCAGCTTCCTTCGCTTCGGAATAAAAGCGCTCCATCTCCAGATTGACCGAACCGCTCGCGCGCTCGGGGTCACCCAGACCGGAAAAGACACTCTGCCCGCCGGCAAGCTCGATCATTTTCACGGCATAATCGCCGCTCTTTCGCGTCACCGCGCTGCCGGCGGAGCTGATATAAAAAAACGCAACGGTTTTGCCGCTCTCCTCGGCGCTTACCTGTTCCAGATAGGCAACTTGTTCCTCAAAGCAGGCCTGCGCGCGCGCCTCACGGCCCGTCAGCAGGCCATAGAGCTTGATCCACTCCGTCCTGCCCAGCGGGTGGCTCTCATAGCTGGAGCGCTCCACCAGCACCGGAATGCCCAGCGCCTCCAGCTTTTCCTTGACCGCCGGCGCGTGATGGATCATGGTGGATTCAATGGCAAGGGCACAATTGCGCGCCAGAAGCAGCTCATAATCCGGGGCGCTGTACTTGCCCGCGTAGAGGATCTCGCCGCGCTCCATGGCAGCTCTGGCGTTTTCGACATACCAGCCCTCCGCCTTTGTGCCGGACATGGAAACCGCCGGGAGCGCATCGAGCGCATCGAAGAGGCACATGGCAGAGGTGGCGGCAAGGTAGATATCCTCAATCGGCTGCCGCAGCACGGTAATCGCCTCATCCAGCCCCTGCGGCAGGGCCTGCCCCTCCGGGACGACTAAAAAACGTCCGCCCCCCACAACCGTCACCAGAGCGCAGCCGTCTGCCAGGTACTCCACGGCAAACTGATCGGCGTATTGCAGCTCCATATGCCCCACGGTCTCCGGCAGGCCGGCGCTTGTCTCAGGCGCCTCTGCCGCGCAGCCGCTGAGTAGGAAGGCAAAAAACAGCAGGAGGTATCCCCGCGTTCGTACACCTGTCAGTCGCATTGGATTGACGCGGCATCAAAACGCAGCACATACTCAATTTCTTTCGGCTCGCTCATCGCAACCGTGCAGGCAATCACCTTCATGTCCTGATCCAAGTTGACGGGGATTTCAAATTCGGAATTGCCGCCGCTGTTCACCGGCAGATATTCCACACCGTCGACGAGCATATAGATATAATTCGGGCTGCTCCAGACGATTCTCGCGTAATCCCCGCCGTCCTGATGCCAAAGCGCCGTGGGCGACTGCACCGTTGCGCGGCCTGTCCCCCCGCTCAGTTCCACCTTGATTTCACAGGGCAAAAAGGCATCATTGGGCATGCGGTCGGACTGGAAGACGACAATGTGATCGTACCATGTCCCTTTTTTGATGCTCAGACCCGCGCAGTCGAGATCCTGATCGAGCGCCGCGACGGGAACGGTAAAGAAATGCCGCTCGCCATTGTCCGTATACGGGTGGAAATTCTCTTCCTTCTCATGCAGCGCCGCGTCCCCCGTACCCATGTACAGCTTGCCGAAGCCTTTTCCGCTGAGGGTTACGACCGCTGTCATCGTGTCCCCCTCCACCGTCAAAACACAGTCGACAATTTTGAATATGGAGGTGCTCGAGCTGACATCAATCGCGTAGCTGCCGTCTCTGATCCGCGCGGCAGAGACGCCGGCGGCAGTTGCCGCCGGCGCTGCGCTCAGATTCTCTGAATCAATCGCATCTTGGATATGTTGGATATAGAGCGCTTGAATGCCCTCAATTTGGCCAAGGCCTTCTAAGAGAGAGATGACTTCATAGCCCGCTTCTTCCAGGATAAAGTCCCAGGAGTCCTCTTCGCCGCCTGCCATGTCGTTGTTCGCGTGATCTCCGGCAACCACCATCAGGGGACGAAGGATCACTCTCTTCACGTCCATACCCGCGAGGATCTCGACCACCGCATCAATGTCAGTGCCGTGCTCGACGGTGCCGATGATATAGTCGGAATATCCCTTGTCCTCCAGCAGCGCCTGCAGTTTGTGATACGTTGCGCCCGCTTCATGCTCCGTGCCGTGACCCATGTAGACGATGGCGGTCTCCTCGTTTCGGTAGGCGGAGGTGACATCGACGATGCAGGCGGCAACCGCATCATAGTCGCGCTCATCCACCAGCAGGGGCTTGCCGATTTTGAAGCTGTCAAACTGATCGGCATAGGGCGCCACCTCGGCCATGACATCGTCGTACTCAAAGCCTGTCATGACATGGGTCGGCTGGATGACAACTTCCTTCACCTTGTCGAGCAGCAGCCGCTCCATGGCCTCTGTCACGCTGTCCACCGTCAGCCCGTCGCGCTCGGCCAGTTTGTCGATGATGATCTGGCTGGTGAACGCGCGGCGAACCTGATAGTCCGGATAGGCCTTGGCGATGGCCGTTTCAATGCCCCCGATGGTCAGGTTCCGGCTTTGGTTAAAGCTCGTGCCGAAGCTGACCACGAGGATCACTTTCTCCGCGGCGGTGGTGTTGACGATCTTGTCCGTCTCGGAAGTGCCCGCTTCGTAGCCCTCTGATCCGCTCCCCTGCGCATCAGGGCCGCCCTTGCCGCTGTTTGAGCAGGCCGCAAGAAATGATACCATCAGAAACGCTGCCAGGAAAAGCGCCAAATACCTTCTTTTTTTCATAATAAAAGCTCTCCTTCATCCCTATTACTTGGAAAAACACACTTTCTGCGGCGGCGGCATTTCTCTTTGCCCATCGGGTGAAGCAAACAAAAACGCGGAGATGCTCGTCTGGCATCTCCGCGACCGATTCCTCGCAAAGCACACCGGCAACCTGTACGCGCAGGTTCGGCGATTGATCAAAGCCGGTCTCCTGACTCTCACGCTCGTGGTCTCTCCCACAATCTCTTGCTCTGCCTTACCGTGTGTCCACAGTGGCTGACTCCCGTCAACAAGCAAGGATACGTGCATACAGTGGCGGTACCGTGCAGCTGGGCGCCTGCGCACCCTCTGCGTTCCCAGTTAATCCAGGCGGCATCCTCCTTTCACCATCATTCCCGATGAAATCCAAGCCGACTGGAACACTTTGATCATTTGCCCTATCTTAGCACAAAGAACCGGCGCTTTCAAGCGCCCGCGCAAACTTTTTCGCGGCCCCAGCGGAATCGCCGTGCTGACATTGCAGACAGGCGCATTTACGGAAGACGGATTGTGTTAGCCGCCTTTTTGGCATATAATACAGTCACATTCCCTTTTCACGAAGGGAAGGCGGGCGGAAACCGTGCAGCCCGCCGCGCCCCTTTGGATCTGATACTGGAAAAGGATGCGTGTATATGAAGTTTTTTCACCTCTCCGACCTGCATCTTGGAAAGTCGGTACATGAGTTTTCCATGCTGGAGGATCAGGAATATATCTTAAACCTCATCTTGGACATGGCCGATGAAGAGAGGCCGCAGGCGCTCCTCCTCTCCGGCGATGTCTTTGACCGCAGCGTTGCGCCCACAGAGGCGCTGCGGCTCTTTGATCATTTTCTGGACGCGCTCGTGCAGCGTAAGATCGAAGTCTTTATCATCAGCGGAAACCACGACTCCGCCGATCGGCTGGCCTTCGGCGCGCGGCTGATGGCGCGGAGCGGCGTGCACATCGCACCGGCATACGACGGCAGCATCACACCCTATCCGCTTTGGGATGCCTTCGGTGTGTGCAAGGTATTCCTGCTGCCCTTTCTCAAGCCCCTGCAAGTCAAGCGCGCCTTCCCCGAGGAGGAGATCACATCCTGGAACGATGCCGTCCGGCTTGCCATCGAGCAGATGCCGCTCGACCCCTCCGAGCGCAATGTGCTCCTCGCGCACCAGTTTGTGACCGGGGCGGCAAGCTGCGAGTCGGAAGAGCTGCATGTGGGCGGCGCAGATCAAGTTGATGCGGCGCTCTTTGCCCCCTTTGATTACGTTGCCCTCGGGCACCTCCACGGGCCGCAAAGCGTCGGCAGGGCGACGGTTCGCTACTGCGGCTCCCCGCTGAAATACTCCTTTTCAGAGGTGAAGCACACAAAGTCCGTCTCCCTTGTGGAGCTAGGCGAAAAAGGTAATATCTCCATCCGCACCCTCCCCCTGATTCCCAAGCGGGATCTGCGTGAGCTGCGCGGCAGCTACCTTGAAGTCAGCTCCCGGCCCTTCTATCAGTCGCTCAAGCAGGATGACTACTACCGGATTACGCTCACCGATGAGGAGGATCAGCCGGACGCAATGGCGAAACTGCGGGTGATCTATCCCAACCTCATGCGGCTTGACTACGACAACACGAGAACGCGGACGGAGCGCTCGGTCAACGCGCGCTCAGACATAAGCCGGCACACGCCGATGCAGCTCTTCTGCCTGCTCTATGAAGCGCAGAACGGACAGTCCATGTCCGACACACAGCAGCGCTTTCTTGGCGCGCTGATGGCGCAGGTGTGGGAGGGGGAGCGATGAGACCGGAACGGCTTACCATCTCCGCCTTTGGGCCCTATGCGGGCAAAACGGAGCTGGATCTCTCCGCTCTCGGCACGGGCGGCTTGTATCTCATCACGGGCGACACGGGCGCCGGCAAGACCACCCTCTTTGATGCCATCACCTTTGCCCTCTACGGCGAGCCGAGCGGCGAAATCCGCGAGCCCTCCATGCTCCGGAGCAAGTATGCCCGGGCAGATGTGGATACCTATGTGGAAATGACCTTCTCCTACCGCGGCGCCAGCTACAATATTGTCCGAAACCCGGAATATCAGCGCCCCAAAAAGCGGGGCGGCGGGTGGACTGCTCAGAAGGCGGAGGCCACCCTCTGCTATCCGGACGGCAGCGTCGTCAGCGGGAGCCAGCAGGTCACGCAGGCCGTCAAGGAGCTCCTTGGGATCGGCCGCGCTCAGTTCACGCAGATCGCAATGATCGCGCAGGGGGATTTTCTAAAGCTTTTGCTCGCCTCTACCAAGGAGCGGCAGGAGGTCTTTCGCCACATCTTTCAGACAACGCCCTACAAGACGCTCCAGTCCCGGCTGCGCAGCGAGGCGGACGGCTTGGAAACGCAGTACAAAGACATCGCGCGGAGCGTGGAACAGTATACGGAGGGCATTGTGCTTGCGGCGGACGATGCGCGCGGCGCGGAACTGCGCCAGGCGCAAGACGGCAGGCTGAGCAGCGAGGCGCTCTTGGCGCTGCTCTCTGCGCTGATGGAGCAGGATACGCTGCGCCGGCAAGCGAGCGAAGCGGCGCTGCACGCGCTGGAGGGAGAGATCTCAGCGATTGACGAAGCCCTCGGCAAGGCGGCGCAGGCGGAGAAGACGCGGGCGGAGTGGGCGCGGGTGCAGGCCGAGTGGGTTTTGGCAGGGGAGCAGCTGCCGCAGCTGCAAAGCAAGTATGATTCCGCGGCAAGGCATCAGCCTGAGATTGCGCCGCTGACGGGGCAAATTGCCACCGAACAGAGCCGGCTCCCCCAGTATGATGCGCTGGAGGCGATGGGCGAGCAGATCCGTACAAAAGAGCGCGAACTGCAAGTATGCGAAACGCGAAAGGCTGCCTTGGAGACGGAGATCTGTCAAAAGCGGGGAGAACAGCGGGCCTGGGCGGAGGAGAACGCCGCGCTCAAGGGTGTGGAGACCCGAAAGTTACAGCTTGAAATACGGCAGGAAGCAGACGCGCAGCGCAAGCGCGCGCTGGAGGGGCTCTCGGAACTGTTATGCGAGTCCGAAGCGCTCCGGGCCGCGCATCAGGCCGCACAAGCGCAGTATCAGGAACTGCGTGAGGCTGCCGATGCCGCAAGCCTCACATATCTTGTATGCAACCGCGCGTTTTTAGATGCGCAGGCGGGCATGCTTGCCCAGACGCTTGAGGCGGGCGCGCCCTGCCCCGTCTGCGGCGCAAGGGAACACCCCTCCCCCGCCGCGCTCCCAAAGGAAGCGCCGACGGAGCATAGCGTCCACGCCGCCAAAGAGCATGCCGACGGAGCGCAGCGCGCCGCCGCCGATGCGAGTGCCAAAGCCGCCGGGGAAGAGGCCAAGCTGGAATCCAAGGAGAGAGACATCGCAAAGGCCGCACAGGCCCTGTTTGACCCCGCGCCCGCAGCGCTCAGGGAGGGCATCCATGCCGAAATGTGCCGGCTCTCCGCGCAGATGGGTACACGCGCTGCCGAGATCGAGGCGGCGGAGGCGGGCTGCCGGCGGAAAGTCCAACTGGAAGCCCAGCTGCCCCAGGCGGAGGAGCGTGTGAACCAACTGCGCGAAGCCATTACAGAGCAGGAGACCGCCCTTGCAGCCCTCACCGCGCAGCGCCATGCGCTCACATCCGCGCGGAGCGAACAAGAGGCCAGCTTGCCCTTTTCCACGAAGGCGGAGGCGGAAGCGGCGGTCGCGCAGCTCGAGGCGCAAAAGCAGCGGCTGGAGGAGCGCATCCGCAACGCCAAGGAGGCTCTGGACGGGCATAAGGTACGGATGGGCAGTTTAGACGCGCAGATGCAGACGCTGCGCGCCTCACTGGAGGATGCCCAGCCGCTTGAGCTTACAGCGCTTGCAGAGCAAAAATCCCTCTGCCTCGCGCGCAAGCGGGCGCACACGGAGGACTTCGCCGCCATCGTCTCCCGGCTCTCTGCCAACGGCGACATCCACGCACGCATTCTTGCGCGCATACGCGAGAGCGCCGCTCTGGAGGAGCGTTTGATCTGGATGAAAGCCCTCTCTGACACGGCAAACGGAAGCATCAGCGGGAAGGACAAGCTCACGCTCGAGACCTTTGTCCAGATCTCCTATTTTGAGCGCATCATCCGCAGGGCCAACCTGCGGTTCATGCTCATGTCCAGCGGCCAGTATGAGTTAAAGCGGGCGGCAGACGCCGGGGATCAGCGAAGCCAGAGCGGCTTGGAGCTCCAGGTCATTGACCACTACAACGCGACGGAGCGCAGCGTCAAAACGCTCTCGGGCGGCGAGTCCTTTATGGCCTCCCTCTCTCTGGCGCTCGGCCTCTCGGACGAGATTCAGTCCGCTTCCGGCGGCATCCGCCTGGACGCCATGTTTGTTGACGAGGGCTTTGGCTCCTTGGATCAGGAGACGCTCTCCCACGCCTTGCGGGTCTTAAACGACTTGGCAGAGAGCCACCTGCTCGTGGGGATTATCTCCCACGTGGCCGAGCTGAAAGAGCGCATCGAGAGGCAGATTGTCGTCACGAAAGAGCGGGGCGGCGGGAGCCGGGTGGAGATCCTCGCCTGAGGCCGGATGGGCAGCACAAAGGCAGCTGTGCCGCCGCACAAAACAACTGCGGCCCATGGGTGAAGCCCACAGGCCGCAGATACTTGCTTCTCTTATAGGGTGGGGCGGGCGGCGCGCAGTGCCTCGCGCACCAAGTCCCTGTCCTCCCGATAGGTGACGCCAAACCACTGGGCATCTGTCGAGAGCACGGAGACCTCCAGCCAGCCGGCGGCAATGCCCGCGTCCACCATGGCGGGCAGCAGGCACTCCCCTTTCAGATCATCCGCCGCAAGGCCGCGGAGGAATGCGTGAAAATAGCGCTCCATCTCCTCAAAAATCCAAGGGGTGAAGCCCCAAAAGTTCATGGATACCAGCGTCTCCGGGTGGAGTTCCACCGGCTGCGCCGCGTGTTCCATGTCCCAGATTGTCCCATCGGCCTTCTTTCCAATCTGATAGGTCTCCTTCAGGCCGCGCAGCTTGCCCCCCTCCTGAATGCAGACCCCGCGCGTCACCGTTCCGTGGGCGCTGACGGTGTTTTTGAGCCGGTAGCCTACCATTGCCGCGCTGCCGCGCGCTGCCATCTCCTTGAGTGCGCCAAACATCGCCACATAGGCGTCGGGCCCGTAATAGTCGTCCGCATTAATCAGCGCAAAGGGCTCCGAGACCGCATCCTTCGCGCAGAGCGCCGCGTGCACGGTTCCAAAGGGCTTGACCCGCTCTGCGGGGATGCTGTAAAACGCCGGAATGCTGTCAAAATCCTGCGCCACGCAGACCAGCTCAATGGGTGCACCTTCGCGGCTGCGCAGGGCAGCGAGCCTCCGCTTCCAAATCTCCTCCACCAGCTCCCGCATGTGCGGCTTGATGATCAGCACCACCTTTGTAAAGCCGGCCTGCACCGCATCGAACATGGAGTATTCCATGATCGTCTCTCCGTTTGGCCCCATACCGTCCACCTGTTTTTCGCCGCCGTAGCGGGATCCCAGTCCTGCCGCCATAATGACAAGCGCCGCCTTCATGTTCATCGCTCCATTCCTAACATAATATCCCTATTATACACAGAAACACGAATGCTTTCCACCCATTTCCTCTATTTCTCTCTCATCTGGAAAAAGAGCCGCCAATATGCTAGGATAAGAGAAGAACACCATCCGACCTGATTTTGATTGGAGGTCATACAATGGAACTTCAGATACAGTGGCATGGGCACGCCTGCTTTCAGCTCTCCTGCGGCGGGTATCAGCTTGTCTTCGATCCCTATCAGGATCACTATGTGCCGGGCCTTGCGCCGCTTCAACTGCAAGCACACGAGGTGCTCTGCTCCCACGGGCACGAGGACCACAGCGCCGAGGCGCTCGTTGCGCGCTTGCCGCAACGGGAGAGCCCCTTCCGCATCACCGCCATCCCCTCCTGGCACGACCCGGAGGAGGGCCGTCTGCGCGGCGCGAACACGATCCACCTGCTCAGCTGCGGCGCATTTCGCATCGCCCATTTCGGCGACCTCGGCGAATCCCTGGACGAGCGCCGCCTGCAACTGCTCGAACACTTAGATGTCGCCATGATCCCCATCGGCGGCTGCTACACCATTGACCCCACTGGGGCCCGCGCGCTCATCGAGCGGCTTCGCCCCAGAATCATCTTCCCCATGCACTACCGGAGCGCGCACTTCGGCTTTGACACCCTTGCCAAGCTGGAGGACTTTTTGGCGCTCTCTCATAACTACCCCGTCGTGTATTATCCGGATCCCCAGCGCAGCGTCACAAAAGAGTCCCCCACGGAGATCTCCCTGCTGCGCTATCGGGGCTTGGCAGAGGCATAAGCCGCCGCGTGAACGCTCGGCAGCGCCGCCCATATCGCCCGCGCGCGGGTGCCTTCACGCATCAACACACATCAAACAAAGTCTGCCCCGGGCGGCAGCGGGAGGATTTATGAAACGAATTCAATATAACGCGCCCGTCATCTTGAGCTTTGTCCTGCTCTCCGCGCTGGCCCTCTTGCTCGCCTATCTCACCGGCGGCTACAGCAACCAGAAACTTTTTTCGGTCTACCGCGCCTCTTGGGCCGACCCCTTTGGCTATCTGCGCCTCTTCCTCCACGTGCTGGGGCACAGCGGTTTCACGCATTTCAGCGGCAATATGCTCATGATCCTCGTCCTCGGCCCCATGGTGGAGGAGCGCTACGGCAGCCGGAACACGCTTCTCCTCCTCGCGGTCACGGCGCTGACCACGGGCTTGATCCACTGCTTTTTCTTCCCCGGCAGCGCCCTGCTCGGCGCAAGCGGCATCGTATTCATGCTGATCTTTCTTGCATCCCTGTCCGGCTCCAATGGCAAGGGAATCCCCCTTACACTGATCTTCGTCGCAGTGATCTACTTCTCCAAAGAGATCTACGCCGGTCTGTTCACAGCGGATAACATCTCACACCTGACGCATATGATCGGCGGCGGCTGCGGTATTATCTTGGGCTTCCTGCTGCGTAAGAAATAATAGATGTTAACACAAGAAATAGCGCTCGGGCTAAGTTTTGCTCCCGAGCGCTGTTTCTGTTTATGCCTTTATTCCCCGAGCCCTGCGCGGGCGGCAAGTTCCGCAAGGAGCGGCTCGGCCTCCTGTGCCAGCTGGCGCAGCGCGCCCTCCTCAAAGGGCGATTGCAGCCCCGCCTCGCGCAAGAGCGCCGCAAAGTGCTGCTCTCCCCCCTGCTTCAGAAAGGTCACATAGCGCGCGAAGGCGTCCGGATAATCCTTCTGCGAGAGCAGGAGCAGCTGCAGCGCCGCCGTCTGTGCGAGGCAATAGTCAATATAGTAAAAGGGCACCTCGTAGATGTGCATTTGATACTGCCAGCGGGTTCCCGCCTCCAGATAGGGGATGCCCTCTGCACTCAAATAGGGGCGGAATTCCTTCTCCAGCGCCTGCCAGCAGGCATTGCGCTCCGCCGGGCTCATCTCCGGCTTTTCATAGACCTGCCGCTGGAATTCGTCAACAATCGTGCCGTAGGGCAGGAAGGAGAGCGCCTCCATCAGGTGCATGAAGCGATAGTTGTGCGCGCCCTCACCGAAAAATTTCTCCGCATAGGGCCAGGCAAAAAACTCCATACTCATCGAGTGGGTCTCCGCCGTCTCCATGCCGCCAACGCCCAGCTCGGAAAAGAAGCGGTTCTCCGCCGTCATAAAGGCCGCGAAGGCGTGCCCCGCTTCGTGGGTCACCACGTCCACATCCCCGGCGGTGCCGTTGAAATTTGCCAGGATGAAGGGCTGCTTGTAGTCCGGAAACTCTGTGCAGTAGCCCCCGCCCCATTTATTTTTTCTCGACTCCACGTCAAAGGCTTCGGTCTCGAGCATGAAGTCAAAGAAGCGCCGGGTGTCCTCGCCCATGTCCGCGTACATCTCACGCGCCGCCCGGAAGATCTGCTCCGCCCCGCCGAGCGGCTTCGGGTCGCCCCCGGGAATGATGATGTCGTTGTCATAGAGCTTCATCTCATCCAGGCCGATGCGCTTCGCGTTTTCCAAGCGCAGGCGCGAGACCAGAGGGACGATATCCGCCCTGACATTCTCGCGAAAGCGCGAAATTTCCGCCCGCCCATAGCCAAGCCGGCCCATGCGATAGTCGCCCAGCTCGATAAAGTTTTCATAGCCCATCTTTATCGCCATGCGATGGCGCACTTTGACCAGCTGGTCAAAGATCTCATCAAGCTGCGTTTTGTGGGCCTCGAGTGTCCTGCCAAGGCTCTCATAGGCCTCCCTGCGCTCCGCCCGGTCTTCGCTCTTGGCGTGCTTCATCAGGAGCGGCCGCGGCAGCAGCTCCCCGCGGAAGGGAAATTCCATGCCCGCCATGAGCTGCGAGTAGCGGCTGGTGAGCTTGTTCTCCTCCACCATGTCCTCGATGATCGCCTCCGACATGGCCTTCTGCTCCAGTTCCCAGGCGCGAAAGACCAGGGGGATCACCGCGCCGGACTCCTCCAATTCTGCGCGGAAGGGCGTCTGCAAAAAAGCTCTGCTGTAGTTGAGGAAGAGATGCTGCACCTTCGGGCCGATCTCGTCATAATGATCCTTCTCCGCCAGATAAAACGCATCTGCCGTATCGAGGGTGTAGCGCATGTAGGAGAGCGCCGCCGCCGTGTGGTAGCGCTTGGAAAGGCGCACGGCCCGCTCCCGCGCCGCCAGCACATCCTGCGCCGAGGCGGCGCCTTCGAGCTGCGCCATCATCTGCGCGGCCTCCTCTTCGATCTCCGCGAGCGTCAAGCGTTTGTAGGGAAGTTGTGAAACTGTTCTCATGCTTGCTCCTTTTCCGTTGTCTCTGCTGCCATTGTCTCGCCGAAGCAGGGCGCACCTGCCTGCTGCGGCGGTGCTCCGTTTTCCTCAGCGGTTGTCCACCTTCTCCGGATAGAGGTCATGATTGGAAAGCCTCTGCCAGGCCATCTCCTCCCACTTACCCGCGGGCATGCCGTAGTTGCAATAGGGGTCAATGGAGATGCCGCCGCGCGGGGTAAACTTTCCCCAGACCTCAATGTATTTCGGCTCAATCAGGCGGATAAGATCCTTCATGATGACATTGACGCAGTCCTCATGGAAGTCGCCGTGGTTGCGGAAGGAGTAGAGATAGAGCTTAAGGCTCTTGCTCTCCACCAGACGCGCGGCGGGGATATAGGAGATGTAGATCGTTGCAAAGTCCGGCTGCCCCGTCATGGGACAGAGGGAAGTAAATTCCGGGCAGTTGAACTTGACGAAGTAGTCATTCCCGGGGTGTTTGTTGGGGAAGCTCTCCAAGAGCTCCGGCGTGTAATGGTCGGGGTAGGCACTCTTCCCGCTGCCCAAGAGGGTGATCTCCCCCAGCTCCTCCCGGCTTCGTCCGCTCATCAGCCATACTCCTTCAAGAGGGGGTCTGCCGCGTTATTTGCTGTAAAGGCATTCCTCCTGTCAATGCAGGTGGCGCAGTTGCCACAGGGTTTTTCTTCTCCCTCATAGCAGGACCAGGTCAGCTCATAGGGCACTGCCAGCTCCAAGCCATATTTTAATATCTCCGCCTTGCTCCACTCGATAAAGGGCGCCTTGACCTGAAGCTGTCCGCCGCTGCCCTCGTAAATGGCAAGGTCCATCGCCTTTGTAAACGCGGGAGAGCAGTCCGGATAGGCGCTGCCTCCGCGGTCGTCCCGGTGGGCGCCGAAATAGAGCAGCGCGCAGCCCGCTGAGAGCGCCACCCCCGCACCTGCGGAGAGGAACATTCCGTTCCGGAAGGGCACGTAGGTGGAGACGATCTTCTTCCCGTCCGGCCCTTTCTGGCTGCCGTAGCTGCCGTGGGGGATTTCTGCGGGGGAGTGGGCAAGGAGAGAGGAGTTGCTGTAGAGAAAAATTTCTTCCATGTCCAGAAAGACCTGCTCTACGCCGAAGTGACCCGAGACGGCCTGGGACGCGTCCAGCTCCTTGCTGTGCTTTTGTCCATAGCGGATGGAGAGCGTCATCACATGTTCCTTGCCGTGTTCCTTCACGGCCATCGCCAGCAGCGTGGTCGAGTCCATGCCGCCGCTGCAGAGTACCAAAGCTTTCATTTCACTACCTCCTTCAAGAAATGCGTGCTTGCAGCAAGAGATCGCTTTGAAATTTCCCTCGCAGCGTCGTGGTCACTGTCTTGGCCGATGACTTTTGGATGCCCCGGGCCGTCATGCAGCTGTGACAGGCTTCAATCAAAACCGCCACATCGGGCGAGCCGGTGGCCAGGGTCATAATCTCGGCAATGTCATTTCCAAGCCGCTCCTGCAGCTGCAGGCGCTTGGCCGCCATGTCCACAATACGGGCGATCTTGGAGAGGCCAAGCACCTTCCCATGCGCCAAATAGGCAACATTCACCTTCATGTCATACATCAGCGCCAGATGATGTTCGCAGTAGCTAAAGACCGCGATGTCCTTGACCAGAATGAGATCGGATGCGCTCTCGGGGCAGTCCTCCTCAAAGGTCTTCTCAAACATCTTGGCAATTTCTTCGTTGCTGTAATTCATTCCCTCAAACATTTCCGCATACATCCGCGCAACGCGTTCGGGTGTTTCGCGCAGGCCTTCCCGCTCGGGCTCATCTCCCAGGGCAAGCAAAATTCCGTGCACATGTTCTTTGATTTTTTCCAGGTCAATTGCCATTTCCTATACCCCTCTTTGTGTTGGCGACCAGATAAATTTATGTAATTGCAGTTGTAAGCGCAGCATAGAGAGCCCTTCTTTTTTCATAAATTCTACCATCTCCTGCGGGTCAAGTACGCCGAAGACCGGGCTTAGGAAAATCGGCAGCCGCCCCGCCAGCCCATAGGCTTCGACCAGCGCCTTGCCCCGCAGCAAGTCCTCCCGGCTCCCGCAGACCAGCTTGAGCGCATCGTGCGCGCGCAGATGCTTCAGGTTGTCCAGATGCATCCGCGCTTCCATGCCGCTGGAGGGGAGTTTATAGTCCATCGTAAAGCTGACGGCCGGCAGCGCGCGCAGCAGCGGGGCGAGGGCGATGCTGCCGTTGGTCTCCACCTCGACCTGAAGCAGCGGAAGCGCGGAGAGGGCTTGCAGCAGCGGGAGAATGCCCTTCTGCAAGAGCGGCTCCCCGCCCGTAACGGTGACATGGCGCAGGCCGCTGCTGCGCACAAGATCTAAAATCTGCTCCAGTGTCATCTCACTTGCTGTAAAGTCTTTTTCATTGACCCATCTTGTATCACAATAGCTACAGTTTAAATTGCAGGAGGGAAAGCGGAGGAAGTGCGCCAAGGCACCCGCCCAGCGGCCTTCGCCATTGATGCTCACAAATTCTTCGGCGATTAGATAGTTCATCATTCGCTTTCCTCATAGGTCGCGCTGTTGTCCGGCGTTTCAAAGACTGTCACGGCGCAGATGGGCAGGTCTCTTTTTTTCAATTCTTCAAAGAAATAACGTGCCAGCTGCTCTGCCGTCGGGCGGAAGGGCAGCTCAACCAGCTCAAAGCCCTCGCTCTCGAAGGCGTCCATCGTCGCGAGCGCAAGGGAGCCTTTTTCAATGATGGTGCGGTGGTCGAGTGTCTCCGCAAGGGTACGCAGCTCAGACTTGATCTCGGAAAAGTCGAGCAGCATACCCGCGCAGGCGCCCTCTGTTTGCAAGCGCTCTCCGGCGATTTTTGCGATCACCCGCCAGCGGTGCCCATGGAGATTCGCGCACTTTCCCGGATAGCCATCGAGGAAATGCGCCGCGTCAAACGAGGCTTCTGCCGTGAGATAATACATTCTTTTGCTTCCTTTCCTACCGGATTTTGAAGGGATTGCTCTTTATGTACCTAGTTCGCACAGCGCGGGGAAGCCGTGCAGACTGCGCGCCTCTTTGACCGCCCGGTAGATCGCCGCTTCCACCGCCCGAACCGCCAGAACGCCGACCGCATCGGGATCTGCGCGCACCGCGCCCTTGCTCATGGCAAAGATGGTGTCGCCGTCAAAGCTCGTGTGCGTGGGGCGGATCGCGCGGGCAAGCCCGTTGTGCGCAACCGAGGCAAGCTTTGCCGCCTGCGCCTTACTCAGGATCGCATTGGTGACAATGCAGCCGATCACCGTGTTTTCCTCCGCAGAATCGCCCAGATCCTCCAGCGTTTTTCCGCTGAAGGGATCCACATGTCTCGTATAGTGCTGCAAGAGCAGGGCCTCCCCGTCGGCAAAGTGCAGCCCGTCTTCCTTTCTGCAGCCGGCGAGAATGCGGCCGTTTTCCCACACGTCGCCCCCGCAGTTGACCCCAATCACGGCACCCACCATCAGCTCGCCCGTCTGGAAGGCAGCCGCGCCGATGCCGCCTTTCATGGCAAAACGCGGGCCGCGCATTTTCCCAAGTGTGGCCCCCGTGCCCGCGCCAAAGCAGCCCGACTGAAAGCGCTGGCCCTCCATCGCCTTGGAACAGGCCGCGTAGCCCATATCAGCATCGGGACGGATGTGCATCGGGCCGCACTTGAGGTCAAAAAGCACCGCCGCGCAGACATTGGGCACCACGGTCACGGCCACATTGCGGCCGATCTGCTCTTCCTCCAGGCGCTTCATCACACCGCCCGCCGCGTCCAGCCCGTAGGCACTCCCGCCCGTCAGGAGCACGGCGTGCACCACCTTCCGGTTGCAGCGCGGGTCAAGCGCATCGGTGTCCCTTGTACTTGGCGCGCCGCCGCGCACGTCCACGCCGGTCACGGCCCCCTCCGGGCAGAGGATGACCGTGCAGCCGGTGGCGGCGTCAACATCTTCCGCCTGCCCGAAGCGGAAGCCCGGTATTTCTTCGATCCGAATCTCATTCATTTGACTTCATCCTATTCACTGTGGTTGTCCAGCATGGAAAATACCGTGCTCAAGATTTCCGCTACCGGCGCGAGCGCCCCGCGCCCCACATCGCCGCAGGCCAGCATGGCATCCTTCGGCTCCATCAGCCGATAGCCCAGTGTCTCCTGCAGGAGGGCGAGGTTGCGCTGATGGATGGGGTTGTCATACATCGCGGTGTTCATGGCGGGGCAGAGCAAGGTCGGCACGCGCCAGGCCGCAAGGCACACGGTCGTGAGCATATCATCGGCAATGCCGTTGGCCAGTTTGCCGATCAAATTGGCGCTTGCCGGCGCGAGCAGCAGCAGATCGGCGCGCTTCGCCAGAGAAATATGGTGAATGGAGGGCGCGTCCAGGCGCTGGAACATTTCCGTGTGCACCTTGTTGCCCGTGAGCGATTGAAAGGTCAGCGGGGTGATAAATTCTTCGGCAGAGCGCGTCATAATGACATGCACCCGATGCCCTGCCTTGACCATCCCCCTTGCCAGTTCCGCTGCTTTATAGGCGGCAATGCTGCCGCTGACACCCAAAAGAATCTCCGCTCCCATGGTTTTCCTCCCTTTCTTCCGCGCTGCAAGCGCAGAGCGCCTGCGCTATGTTCTCTCCCCGGCCGGGCGGGATTGCTCCCATGTGCGCAGCACTGTTTTGGCGATTCCCTCCGCAATGGCCTCTTTCCCTAAGAAGTGCTCTGTCTTCCCCTGCTTGTCCCGCAGATAGCCCTCATGCGTGTCGCTGTGCACCGTCCGCAGGTCGTTGGCAAGGACAAAGTCGCAGTCATTCTCCTCGAGCAGCTGCGCTGCCACCGCCATGAGCTCTTCATGCGGCACATTGTCGAGCAGTTTAAAGCCCACCAGAACGGTTTCCGGTGCAAGCCCGCGCAGCCTTGCAATCACCTTTGGCGTTTTCTCCAGCAGGATGACCAAATCGTCCACAGAGGAGCTGAGCTTTCCCTGGATGTCAAGCCCCGCGGCGCCCGCAAGGGTCTCATAGTGCCTCTCCTTGGGCGCTTCCTCCGTCAGGCAGGCCATCTCACCGAGCGTTGTCACCCGGCGGACGCGATAATCGCTCACCGCCATGCCGTGGATAATCGCCGCGGGGGGCTCCCGCCGGCAAAGATCTAAGAGAGCGTACTCCAAATCAGCGGTGCTGTCAACGGGATAAAAACGAATTTTCTCCCCCTCGGGGCGCACGGCCCTGCGCGAGGCGACATAGACCACCTCGCGCACGGCGGGCAGGGCTGCAAAGGCCCCCGCGATCAAGGCGCCAAGCCGCCCCGTGGCGTGGTTTGTGATGCTGCGCACGGAGTCAATCGGCTCCTGTGTGCCGCCTGCTGTAACGATCACTCTCATGATGCCTCTCCCCTTCTATCGTGTCCTCTTTGCTCCGGCCTTATCCCATTGCCACCAGGGCCTCTCCCACGCGGTAGATGTCCCCCGCGCCGACGGTCAGAATCAAATCCCCCGGTCTTGCAATCTCATAGAGCATCTGCTGCAGATTTGGAAGGCTCCCCGCCGCCACCGCAGCGGGCACCGCCGCCGCAAGCTCCGCCGCGCTCACCCCCACCTGGTTCTGTTCGCGCGCGGCGTAGATCTCCGCCAAATATACGATATCGGCAAGGGTCAGCACCTCGGCAAAGTCGGAGAAGAGCGCCCGCGTCCTGCTATAGGTGTGGGGCTGGAAGGCGCAGATCACCCGCTCATAGCCGAGCGTTGCCGCCGTTTGCAGGAGCGCCCGCAATTCGCTCGGGTGGTGGGCGTAGTCATCGTAGACCTTTGCCCCTTTCACCGTCCCCTTGTATTCAAAGCGCCGGCCCGCGCCGCGAAAATCAGCCAGCCCCTCGGCAATGGCGCTGGGCGGCAGATCCAGCGCAAGGGCAGCCGCGGCCGCCGCAAGCGCATTTTGCACATTGTGACGCCCCGGCACCTGCAGACGGATCCGGCAGAGCGTCTCACCCTGATAGACCAGATCAAAGGAGGGCATGCCCTGCTCCCACACAAGCTCTGCGCTGCGGACATCTCCCTGCTCTATGCCGAAGGTGAGCAAGTTTGGCACCTTCCCCCGGAGGGTCTGCATGGTGTTGGCATCCTCCGCGTTTGCAACCACCCTTCCATGCTCCGGCACCAGACGGGCAAAGCGGAGAAAGGCCTCCTTCACGGCGTCCAAATCCTTAAAGAAGTCCAAATGGTCGGCCTCAATATTTAAAATTACCGCAACTGTTGGAAAAAATGATAAAAATGAGTTACAATACTCACAGGACTCCATAATAATGGTCTCCCCCTGCCCCACGCGGTGTCCGCTCCCAAGGAGCGGCAGCGTTCCGCCGATCATCACAGTGGGGTCCACACGGGCGGCCATGGCAATGTGCGTGCACATGGAGGTTGCGGAGGTTTTCCCGTGCGTGCCGGCAATGCAGAGCGCATTGCGGTACTGGCGCATGATCACGCCCCAGGCCTCCGCCCGCTCAAAGACCGGAATACCCAGGCGGCGCGCCTCGGCAATTTCGGGGTTGTCATCGTGGGCGGCGGCGGTGCGGATGACCATCTCCGCGCCTTTGATCTGCTCCGGGCGGTGGCCGATGGCAACGGGAATCCCGAGCCCCCGCAGCCGCGCGACTGAGGCGCTCTCCGCCATGTCCGAGCCGCTCACGATCATGCCTCTGCCGCTGAGCACCTCCGCGAGCGGGCACATAGATACGCCGCCGATTCCCACCAGATGGACGCGGCGGCCTGCTTGTAACTTCTCCTGGATCAGATCTGCTCTCATCCGTCTACACACCTTCATCAGCGCATGAAAAGGGTTAAGCCTACCTTTTCAATGCGCGAACTTTATTCTTTCGAGCCAGTTCTATTGACCCGGAACGGGCGGGCCGCGATGCGCTTTCGCTTCCTCTGCGCCGCTTGCCCCGCACTTATCATGATTATAATCCCCGCGCCGAATCTTGGCAAGCTTTTCTCTTGTCTTGGGCGCTTTGTCTCACCTGCCCTCAGTATTCGCCGCAGAGGCGCGGCGCATACCTCTCTGCCCCCAGCGTCCCATCCCCGCCGGGCATTCGATATGCCGCTCGGGTTTATACGATCAGAAAGGGAGCTTGCCATGAAACTTTACGGCGCAATCGGCGGCAGTTCGCGGGAGCTGCTTGCCTGGGCGGTGCAGCACTCCCATCAGCTCGCGCCGCTGCCCTCCATCCAAGTTCAAGCGGGTGGAAAACCCTTTTTTCCCGCGCACCCGCAGCTGCATTTCAGCCTGAGCCACAGCAGAGAGCTCATCCTCTGCGCGCTGGACACGCAGCCCGTGGGCGTGGATATTGAATGGATCCGCCCGCGCAGGGCCACGCTGCCAGCCTATGTGCTCTCCCCGCCGGAATATCACAGCTTTCAGCTGCTGGGCGGGGACTGGCCCGCCTTCTACACGCTTTGGACGAAGAAAGAGGCCTGGTGTAAGTATACCGGGCTGGGCCTTGGGAAAAGCCTGCGGAAAACGCCCGCCGAGGAGGGGCTCTTCTACCGCCATTACGCCGGGGAGGGCTGGTGCGCAAGTATCTGCGGCCGGTCGGAGCCGCCCCCCGAGATCTGCTGGCTCTCGCCCCGCGCACGTTCATAAACTTCAAGCCGGCCGGGCAACATAAGCCCTCCCGGCTGCGCCTGCAACCCTGCATGGATCAAGAGAGCGGCGCTTTGACATCACGTAAACAAAGGAATGACTGCATTGGCGATTTTAACCCAATCTTTTTTTGCGCGCGATACGCTCACGGTGGCGCCCGCGCTGCTCGGCCGCTATCTGGTGCGGGAACTGCCGGAAGGCCGCGTTGCCCTTCGCATCACGGAGACGGAGGCCTACGTCGGGCGCATGGACAAGGCCTCCCACGCCTATGGTTATCGGAGGACGGCGCGGACAGAGTCCCTCTTCTCCCGGGGCGGCGTGGCCTATGTCTATTTGATCTATGGTATGTATCACTGTCTCAACTTTGTGACAGAGCGGCAGGACGAGCCCTGCGGCGTGCTCATCCGCGCGGGCGAGGCGGTCTATGGCGAAGCTCTGCTCGCTCGCTACCGCTTTGGGGCGGAGCCGGAAGAACTCACGGCCTACCAGCGCAAGCACTTTCTCAACGGGCCCGGAAAGCTCTGCAAGGCGCTCCATGTGACGCGGGCGCAAAATGGCCTCCGCCTGCCGCAGCCCGAGCTCTTTGTCTGCGACGATCCCGCCGATTTTGGCATGCCTGACTACCAGCCGCCCCCCGCGGCGGAAATTCGCCGAAGCGGGCGGGTCGGCATCGATTACGCGGAGGAGGCGATCCACTTCCCCTGGCGGTTTCAGATTTAACCGCTGCGAAGCGCGCGTTTTTTGCACCGCCCAGTTTTTAAAGGAAAGTCCTGAGAGCTGTTTCCCTCAGGACTTTTTTCTTGCACGCGCCGCGCGGCGGCACGCGCCTAAAGCTTTTGCATGTGCTGCGCGGCGGCCTTGAGCATCAGGCGCTTCGTCCCCACCTGATCGAAGGCGACCTCCAGCAGAGCATCCCCGCCCATCGGCCGCAGGGAGAGGAGCATCCCCTTGCCAAAGACCTGGTGCTCCACCATGTCTCCGACGGCATAGCTTGGCAGCGGCGCGCCCTTCTTTGCGGGCGGGCGGTAAGAGACCCGCTGCCGCGGCGCTTCCTCCCACCCGCGGGCAGGGCGGGGGGCCGCCCCCTCCCAAGGAGCCCTCTGCCCCGGCTGCGTCCGCTGCGCAGGGCGCTCGGATTGGTTCCAGTCATCAAAGGAGTCAAAGCCGCCGTGCCAGCTGCCCTCCATGCCCCGCACATCCAAGTAGTCCGGCGGAATCTCCCGGATGAAGCGGGAGGGCAGGTAGGCCGCGGTTTTTCCATAGAGCATCCGCTGGGCGGCGCAGCTCAAATGCAGCTCCTCCCGCGCCCTTGTGAGCGCCACATAGCAGAGCCTGCGCTCCTCCTCCATTTCCTCGCTCTCACCGAGGCTGCGGAAACCGGGGAAGACCCCCTCCTCCATGCCCACGAGGAAGACCAGCGGAAATTCCAGCCCCTTGGCCGAGTGCATCGTCATCAAAACAGCACTGTCGGCCTCGGCATCGTGCCCGTCCAGGTCGCTGTAGAGGGCGATTTCATCCAGAAAGCCCGCAAGGCTCGGCGCTTCGGCGTTTTCCAGATAGCCGAGGATGGTCGATTGAAATTCCTTCACGTTTTCGAGCTTTCCCTCGTTTTCCGCGCCCTTTTCCTCCAGCATCCGGCGGTAGCCGCTCTGCTGGAGCAGCTGTTCATAGAGTTCTGAGAGCGGGAGGTTCGCGGCGCACTCTTGCAGGGTTCGGATCAGATCCGTCACCTTCTGGAGCTTCGCCCGGCTTCTCTCGAGCGCGGGGTGCCGCTCGGCCTCCAGAAGCACCGTCCAGAGGCTGCAGCCCTCCCGCCGGGCGGCCGCCATGGCCTCTTCCATCGTCTTCTGCCCGATGCCCCGCGCCGGCACGTTGATGATGCGCGCAAGGCGCAGGTCGTCATGGGGGTTTGCGATCACCCAGAGGTAGGCGAGCACGTCGCGGATCTCCGCGCGCTCAAAGAAGCGGAAGCCGCCGATGACCTTATAGGGAATCCCGCTGCGGCGCAGCGCCATTTCTATCTGGTTTGCCTGCGCGTTCATGCGGTATAAAATGGCGTGGTCGCGGAATTTCCGCCCGTCCCGCACGCTGCTGAGAATCTGCGCGGCGACCTGCCCCGCCTCATCGAGCTCATTGGCGGCCTGAAACATTTGAATCTTTCTGCCCTGTCCCTGCTCTGTCCAGAGTTTTTTGCCCTTTCTGCCCTCGTTGTTGCCGATGACGGCGTTCGCCGCGTCTAAGATGTGGCCCGTGGAGCGGTAGTTTTGCTCCAGCCGGATGACTTTGGCCTTGGGATATTCCTGCTCAAAGCTCAAGATGTTCTCAATCGTCGCGCCGCGGAAGCGGTAGATCGACTGGTCATCGTCCCCCACGACGCAGAAGTTTCCGCGCCCGCCGGCGAGGATTTTTGCCAGCAGGTATTGCAGGTGGTTCGTGTCCTGATACTCGTCCACCAGCACGTAGCGGAATTTCTTCTGGTAAAACTCCCGCACAGCGTGATGTTCCTGCAAGATCGTCACCGTTTTGAGAATAATATCGTCAAAATCCAGCGCGCCCGCCCGCTCGAGCCGCTGCTGATAGTCCGCATACAGTTCTGAAACCCGCTGCCGATAGACATTGCCTGTTGCCCCGCCCGCCGCAAAGAGCGCCTCCGGGGATTGCATGTCCCCCTTGGCTCTTGAGATCTCCGCCAGCACCGCCCTTGGGACGAAGTCTTTCTCGCTGCGGTTGGCATCCTTAAGGCAGCGCTTGATCAGGCGGATGGAGTCGTCCGTATCGTAGATCGTAAAGGAAGCGGGGTAGCCGATCCGTTCAATCTCGCGGCGCAGAATCCGAACGCAGGCCGAGTGAAAGGTCGCCGCCCACACAGATGCAGACGCAGGGCCGACGCTGCGCGCCAGGCGCTCCTTGAGCTCGCCCGCGGCTTTGTTCGTAAAGGTAATGGCCAAAATCTCCCAGGGCTTGGCCGCCTCCAGCATGCAAAGGCGCTCCATGCGCAGCAGCTCCTGCGGCGTGCAGCCCTCCTTGCCGGGGTAGTGTTCCAAAAAGTTCAAATCATCCTCGCTCACCCAGCCGGGCACTTCCGCGCTGTCCGAGCCGCGGCCGAAGCGCAGCAGATTGGTGATGCGGTTGATCAAGACCGTTGTCTTTCCGCTGCCCGCACCCGCCAGCAGCAAAAGCGGGCCTTCCGTTGTCAACACGCCCTCGCGCTGCTCGGGGTTCAGATGCGAAAATTCCTGAGCAATGGCGCTGCGGCGTGCCTTGCAAAAGCGCGGATGGTATTCTTGTTCCAGCATATTGTCTCTCCCATGCGTTCTCTTTGCCCCGCCTTCTCTTCCCGCAGGGTATACTTCTATTCTACAACAAAGGCCTTCGTTTGGCAATCTGCAATCCCGCCTTGCCATCGCTCTTTCGCTCGAAAAGAGGGCGGCGATTCCACAGTTTTTTATTTTATTTTCACTAATCTTGATAAGTGTCTTGTCATCTGTCTTTTCTTGTGATATAGTCAATGCACTCGAAAATAGAATCCCCCCTTCCCGGCTTCCAATCTCTTCCTGAAAGCCGTCTTCGGGCGGGGGATTCCGCCCCCTTGCGGGCATCTGATTCCCGGCGCTGTCTGCCTCGCAGGGCCCCGCCAGCGGCGGCGCACCGCGGATGCGGGCAAACCGCCCCCGCCCCCCCTTTTGGGGGAATATTATTGATATGAAGCGAGATGAGATCCATGAAATTTGACTGCGATGTTCTCATCGTCGGCACGGGAGCTGCGGGGCTTTTCTGCGCGCTGCATCTGCCGGAACGCCTTCGCGTCACCATGATCAGCAAGCGGGCCGCAGACGCCTCCGACTCCTTTTTGGCGCAGGGCGGCATCTGCGTGATGCGCGGCGAAGAGGACTATGAAGCCTTCTTTGACGACACCCTGAAGGCAGGCCACGGAACGAACCGCAGAGAAGCCGTCCAGCAGATGATCCGCTTTTCCGGCAGCGTCATCCAGACCTTGCTCCGCCTTGGCACTCGCTTTGAGCGGACGGAGGAGGACAGCCTCGCCTATACCAAGGAGGGCGCCCACTCCCGCGCGCGCATTCTCTATCACAAGGACATCAGCGGCAAGGAGATCACCGAAACGCTCCTGCGCCATGTGCGGGCAAAGCCGAACATCAGCATCCGCGAGCATGTGACCATGCTCGACCTGATCGCGGCGGACAACTGCTGCGGTGGCATCGTCGCCGCGGAGAAAGACGGCAGCGTGGGGCTGCTGCGCGCACCCATCACGGTGCTCTGCACCGGCGGCATCGGCGGGCTCTATACCCACAGCACCAATTACGCACACATCACGGGGGACGCGGTGGCCATTGCGCTGCGCCACGGGATTGCGCTCGAGAGCCTCGGCCGCGTTCAAATTCACCCCACCACATTCTATACCACCAAACCCGGGCGGCGTTTTTTGATCTCCGAATCCGTCCGCGGGGAGGGCGCCGTTCTCTATAACAAGGACCTGCAGCGCTTCACCGACGAGCTGCAGCCGAGAGATAAGCTCAGCGAGGCCATCTGGGCGCAGATGGAGAAGGACGGCACGGATCACGTCTGGGAGGACATGCGCCTCATCGGCGAAGCGGCCATCCGCTCGCACTTTCCGAGCATCCGCCAGCACTGTCTGGATCAGGGCATCGACGTGCTCACCGATCTGATCCCCGTGGTGCCCGCCCAGCACTATTTCATGGGCGGCATTCGGGTCAACCTCGCAAGCCAGAGCTCCATGCGGGGGCTCTATGCCTGCGGCGAGACCAGCTGCAACGGCGTGCATGGGAACAACCGCCTTGCCAGCAACTCCCTGCTTGAGGCGCTGGTCTTCTCCCAGCGGGCTGCCGAGGACATCGCCTTCGGCAGCGGACACGGCGCGCTGCCGGACGCGGCGAGCCTTCCTCTCCCGCCCGATCTCTCCCGCTATGCGGATCAGGAGGCGCTCTTTGCCGGCTATAAGCAGGCCGTGCTCGATGCCATTGAAAGGAGCCAAACGCCATGAACGAAATCACCATGCTCTTGCATGCGGATGACCTCATTCGCCAGGCACTGAGAGAAGATATCAACCAGGAGGATGTCTCGACCAACGCCGTCATGCCCAAGGCGCGCAAGGGAGAGGTGCAGCTCATCTGCAAAGAGGCCGGCGTCATCGCAGGGCTTTCCGTCTTTGCCAGAGTCTTCACCCTGCTCGATGCCGATATGCGCATTGATCTTCTTGCCAAAGACGGGGACGAGGTGCAGCCGGGCATGCTCCTTGCCACCGTCACGGGTGACATACGCGTGCTGCTCTCAGGCGAGCGCGTCGCGCTCAACTACCTCCAGCGGATGAGCGGAATCGCAAGCTACACCCGCAAGATGGCAGAGCTGTTAAAGGGCAGCAAGACAGCGCTCATCGACACGAGAAAGACCACTCCCAACAACCGTCTGTTTGAAAAATACGCCGTGAAGGTCGGCGGCGGCAAAAACCACCGCTATAACCTCTCGGACGGCGTGATGCTCAAGGACAACCACATCGCCGCCGCCGGCGGCATCACCGCCGCCGTCGCCATGGCCAGAGCCTATGCGCCCTTCCTTCGAAAGATCGAGGTGGAGACGGAGACCCTCGCGCAGGTGAAGGAGGCCGTGGAGGCCGGCGCCGATATCATCATGCTTGACAACATGCCCATTGAGCGGATGCAGGAGGCGCTCGCCATTATTGACGGGCGCGCAGAGAGCGAGTGCTCCGGCAATGTCACCCTTGAGCGGCTCCCCGCCCTGCGGGATCTGGGGGTCGACTTCATCTCCAGCGGCGCGCTCACGCACTCCGCGCCCATTCTGGACATCTCGATGAAGCACCTGCGCCCGCTCGACTGAGCGCCGCCTGCCGGCACGCACTGCACCGCGCCCTTTGGGCGCACAGAGAACATGTAACTAAAAAAGGAGGGAGCCCCTTGGCTGTCGCACAGAGACGAAAGGAAATACTCAACATTCTCCGGCAAACGGATGAGCCCATTGCCGCAAAGGATTTGGCCCTCCGCTTTGGCGTGAGCCGCCAGGTCATTGTGCAAGATCTTGCCGTCATTCGCGTTGCCCACCCCAACATTATCTCCACCTACCGCGGATACCTGCTCCAGCTGGAGACCACCTATTCCCGCGAATTCAAAGTTCGCCATGATGACGATGGCGCAAAGGAAGAGCTCAATCTCATTGTAGACCTCGGCGGGCGGGTGCAGAACGTGAGCATCAGCCATAAGTTTTACGGCCGTGTCACGGCGGAGATGAACATCAGTTCCCGGCAGGATGTGAGAGAATACATCCGCGCGCTCTGCTCAGGCCATTCGCGCCATCTGAGCAACGCAACGGGAGGCTACCACTATCACTTGGTGGAGGCCATGAACGAAGAGCGGCTTGATTTGATTGAGCAGGCACTCAAGGAACATCACTTTCTCGCTCCCCCCTCCGCGTGGGAGTTGGAACAAGAAGATTAAATTACCTTAACATCAGGGAGATGGAATTCATGACCATATCAGAAATTCAAGCAGAAATTCGCCGCTTGAAGCAAGAGAAAAACTTCTGCATCATCGCGCACGCCTATCAGGGCCAGGAAATCCTCGAAGTTGCCGACTATACGGGCGACTCCTACGGGCTGAGCATCGAAGCGAGCAAGGCCAAAGAGCAAAACATTCTCATGTGCGGCGTTCGCTTCATGGCGGAAACCGCCAAGGTGCTCTCTCCGGACAAACAGGTCTATCTGGCCAACGCAGAGGCCGGCTGTCCCATGGCGGATCAGATGACCAAAGAGATGATCAGCAGGGTGAAAGAGGACTATCCGGGCTATGTTGTGGTCTGTTATATCAACACCACCTCCGAGCTGAAAACCATCTGCGATGTCTGCGTCACCTCCTCCTCCGCGGTGGAGATCTGCAGCAAAATTCCGCAACAAGACATTCTCTTCCTTCCCGACCAAAACCTCGCCCGCTATGTGGCGGGAAAGCTTCCCGAAAAGAACATCCGTTATCTTGACGGCTGCTGCCCCTACCATGCGGCCATGACCGTTGCCGATGTGGAAACCGCGCGGCGCAACCACCCCGACGCGCTCCTGCTCGTGCACCCGGAGTGTCCCCCCGAGGTCTCCGCCCTTGCGGACTATGTGGGCTCCACCACAGAGATCATGGCCTATGCCAAAGCCTCCCCCCACCGCGCTTTCATCATCGGAACTGAGGGCAGCATTGTCGAGCATCTGCAGTTTGATTGTCCTGAGAAGCAGTTCTTCGCCCTCTCGGGTAACTTGATGTGCCCTGAGATGAAGAAGACAACCCTCATGGATATCTACCACTGTCTCCTCGGAAACGGCGGTGTTGAAATAGAGTTGAGCAAACAGACCCTCATCGGCGCAAAACGCTGCATCGATGAGATGATACGACTAGGAGGTTAATTGTATGAAACGTATTCTATCCCTTTCTCTTGCCCTGTTCCTCGTCCTCGCGCTGGCCGCCTGCGGTGCCGCGGAAACCCCGCCGGTCGACGAGCCGGACACGCCCCCTGAAACCGAAGCGGTCAGCATCCGCGTCGGCGGACTGACGGGGCCGACTTCCATCGGCATGGCAGAGCTGATGTCTAAGAACGAGGCCGGCCTGGCTGCAAATGATTACAGCTTTACACTCGCTGGCGCAGCAGATGTCCTGACCCCCTCCCTCATCCAAGGCGAGCTGGACATGGCGGCCATCCCCGCAAACCTTGCCGCCATCCTCCACAAGCAGACCGAGGGCGAAATTCAGGTGCTTGCGGTCAACACACTGGGCGTTCTCTACATCGTCCAGAAGGACGGCGAGCCGATTGAGAGCATTGCCGACCTCGCCGGCCAGACCATTTATGCCACCTCCAAGGGCAGCACGCCCGAGTACACCCTGCGCTATCTCCTGATGGAAAACGGCCTGGATCCGGACGTGGATGTCACGCTCGACTTTAAGAGCGAGCCGGCGGAAGTCGTCTCCCTCCTTGCCCAGAGCGGCGGAATTGCCATGCTGCCGCAGCCCTATGTCGTCTCCGCGCAAAAGCAGGTTGAAGGCCTGGAAATCGCCCTGGATCTGACGGCGGAGTGGGACGCACTCCAGAGCGGCAGCAGCCTGATCACCGGCGTGATGACCGTGCGCCGTGACTTTGCCCAGGCGCATCCCGAAGCCATTGCGGCCTTCTTGGCGGAGTATGAAGCTTCCATCGCCTTTGCCACGGAGAACATTGCGGAAACAGCCGCCTTCTGCGAGCAGTACGGCATCATCCCCGCCGCCATTGCCGAAGAGGCCATTCCCTACTGCAACCTCACCTTCTTGAGCGGAGCGGCGATGAAGGATGCCCTTACGGGCTACCTGGAGGTGCTCTATGCGCAGGAAGCCAAGGCCGTCGGCGGAGAGCTCCCAGCGGATGCGTTCTATTATATCCCTTAATCAACGACGACTCCAGCGGGCCGCCTCCGTTGCGCTTGCCTTGCTCATCTGGCAGGCGGCCGCCATGCTGGTTTCCCAGCAGATCCTGCTCCCCAACCCCCTCGGTGTCGGTGCGAGCCTCTTCGCCCTCTGGAAGGACGCAGCCACCTGGCACACCGTCTGGCACAGCCTCTGGCGCATTGTCCTGGGCTTCTTGCTGGCCCTTGTGATCGGCGCGCTCTGCGGCGCGCTCGCCGGGCGCTATCATCCGGTGGAAATCCTTCTTGAGCCTTTTGCGGTGACCATCCGCTCGGTTCCGGTCGCCTCATTCATCGTCATTTTTCTCATCTGGCTCTCCGCGGAACGCCTTTCCGTCTTCATCCCCATGCTCATGGTTCTGCCTATGATCTACGGGAACATACTCGAAGGCGTTAAGACGATAGACCCCGCGCTGCAGGAGTGCGCAAGCGTGTTTTCCATGCCCTTTTCGCGGCGGCTGCGCTTCATCTGGCTTCCGCATCTGCGGCCCTTCCTGCTCTCCTCGGCGAGTGTCGGCATCGGCCTTGCCTGGAAGTCCGGCATCGCCGCGGAGATCTTAGGCATACCCGCAGGCTCCATCGGCAGAAGGTTCTATGACGCGAAAATCTATCTGGAGACGACGGAGCTCTTCGCCTGGACGGTCATGGTCGTGCTCCTGTGCGTGATCTTCGAGAAGCTCTTTCTCATTCTCGTGGCGCGCTTTTTCAGGAGGCTCTATCATGGCTGACATTGTACTGCGGAACGTTTCCAAGAACTATGGCGAGCGCCCCGTCCTCTCCGCGCTCTCGGCCGTGTTTCCCGAGGGGAAGATCAGCAGCATCCGCGGCCCTTCCGGCTGCGGCAAGACCACGCTGCTGCGCATCCTCCTGGGGCTTGAGACGCTGGACTCCGGCGAGATCGCCGGCCTGCCCGCCGGCAGAAGCGCCGTGTTTCAGGAGCATCGGCTTTTTGAAGATTTCTCTGCCGTCTCCAATGTCTGCGCCGTCCTCTCGGGCAGAGAGCGCGCCCTTGTGATCTCCGCGCTGACGGCGCTGGGCCTTGGCGAGAGCCTCTTCCTCCCCGTGCGCAGTCTCAGCGGCGGCATGAAACGCCGGGTCTCCATCGTCCGCGCGCTCCTTGCACCCGGCGAGCTGCTGGTGCTCGACGAACCCTTCACGGGGCTTGATGCCGAGAGCAAAGCCCGCTCCATCGCACTGCTGCGGGAGTATCGCCGGGGGCGCACGACTCTGCTTGTCACGCACGACAGCTTTGAGCTTGAGCAGCTGGCGGAATATCGCCTGGAGCTGCCGCTTCTCCTCGATGACGGCAGGCAGCCATAGCAACACCATCATGCAGGGATTCGCGGCGGCTTCGCTGTGAATCCCTGCTGCAAATTCAATCACAAGGAAGGCAATTCTATGGGCTTTTCAAATGAGACGCTGGACTTTCTCGCCGAAAACCACATCATCAACAGCCGGGCGTGGTTTCAGGAACACAAACCCCGCTACCGCGCGCTGGTCGAAGCGCCGATGCTTGCCCTCTCCGCGGCGCTCGCGCCCACGATGGCGGCCATTGACCCGAGCATGACCCTTGTGCCCAAGCGCACCCTCTCGCGCATTTGGAAGGACATGCGCTACAACAGGGACGGCACCCTCTTTCGCGATGTCATGTGGCTGCTCTTCCGCCGGGGCAAGGGGATGGAATACCCCGCGTTCTTCTTCGAATTTTCACCCCGGGGCTACCGCTATGGCGTCTCCTGCCATTCGGGGCCCGGCAGCGTGATGGACTGCGTCCGCCAGTGGGTGCGCAGCGATGATCCGCGCTATCGCAAGGCGCAGGCGGCGCTCGATGCCCTGCCCGACTTCGCGCTGGAGGGGGAGCGCTACAAGCGCAGCCGCTATCCGCAGGAGACGGAAACAAAGCGCGAATGGCTCGAGCGAAAACACCTGCTCCTGATCCACCGCAGCAGGGATATGGACGGCTTGTTCCACCCGGATTTGCCGCAGGAACTCGCCCGCGCCTTCCAAGCGCTCGCCCCGGTCTACCAGCTCTTTCTTGAGGCGCATCTGCAAAGCCTGCCGCCCACCGCCGGAAAGGAGCAGCAGCCATGACACTGACCCCCATCGCCCATATGCGCAGCGCCTTCCCGGAAAAATTTGGTATCCCAAGACAGAGCAGCCTCGTGCCGACGCTGCGCTCCACGATCGTCTTCACCGAGCCCTTTCGCAATGCGGACGCACTGCGCGGCCTTGCGGACTACTCCCACATCTGGCTCATCTGGGGCTTCTCCGAGAACCCGCAGAGCGAGTTTTCACCCACCGTCCGCCCGCCGCGCCTGGGCGGGAACCAGCGCATGGGCGTCTTTGCCACGCGCTCCCCCTTCCGCCCAAACGGCCTCGGCCTCTCCTGCGTGGAACTTGCGCAGATCGTCCCCCAGAGCGCGCAGGGCCCGCTGCTCCATGTTCTGGGTGCCGATCTCATGGACGGCACGCCCATCTACGACATCAAGCCCTACCTGCCCTATTCCGACGCACCGCCGCAGGCAAAGAGCGGCTTTGCAGCCCCCGCGCCCCGGCTGCGCGTGCAGCTGCCCCCCGCCCCGGCGCTTGATCCGCAGCTCTTGCGGGAGCTGGAGGCCATCCTCGCGCTCGACCCGCGCCCCTCCTACCAGGACGACCCTGCGCGTATCTACAAATTCTCTTTTCAGAATCTGGATGTCAGCTTCTCCGTCTCGGGGGGTGACTTGATTGTCCACAGCTTAGCCCCGCGATAAGACAAGAAAAACAGCGCCGGAAGTTCCCCCTTCCCGCGCTGTTTTTTTATTCCTTTTTTTGTGCCCTTTTTTAATTCCCTTCGCGCAGCTGCTGCGCGCGAAAGGCCTGAATCATCTCCCCCGTGAGGCTGATGGGCTCTGCTTCATACTTGATCTCCGCCGCCTCCACCCACTCCGCTGCGGAGAGTTCCTCCTCGTCCATGACGATCTCCGCGCCCGGCTCTTCCGCCTCGGCAAAAAAGCCCATCAGCAGCGCGCCGTCCATCCCCCAGGGCTGGCTTTTATAGTAGCGCAGGTTTTTCACCCGCAGGCCCACCTCTTCGAAGACCTCCCGCCGCACCGTCGCCTCGATCTCCTCACCGATTTCACTAAACCCCGCAATCAGCGCGTAGCGCTTATACGCCCGCCCCCTGTAGCGGGTCATCAGCAGCTTCGAGCCGCTGTGCAGCGCCACGATCACGCCGGGGCTGATCCTCGGGTAGACCATGTTCCCGCAGGCGGCACAGGCGAGCATGCGCTCCTTCCCGTCGTGCAGCAGCGGCCCGCCGCAGGCGCCGCAAAAGCGGTTCGTGCGATACCACTCGTGCAGGTGCCAGCCCGTCACCGCCGCAAGCGCCGCCTCCCCCCGTTCCTCTGCCAGCAGATCAAATAGCTTCCGGTAGGAGCAGCCGGGGAGCGTCATCTCGCCCAAATCCGCGAGGTAATACGCCCGCCCGTCGGCAGAAAAGAGGTAGCGCAGCGGCGGGATGGCGCGCCCCTCCGCCTGAAAGGCGTTGCAGAGCGCGTCAAAATCCGGGAAGCGCGGCCCCGCCCCCTCCCGCAGGCACACAGAGCGCCCCTGATAGGCGAGGATCTGGTCCCCGTCCTGCGGCGCGCGGTTTCGGTAGGCATTTTCAAACACAATCGGCTCAATGTTCTGTATCATTCCATTTCCCTCCCCCGCAGGCACGCGCCCGCGGCAGCCAAACGGCCATTTTCTACTTCACAGCAATAACACAGCGGGGCGGCAAAGTCAAGCGGCACGCGCCTCTCCGCCGCCAAAACAAAAGTTTTTACAAAACTTTTTATAAAGGCCTTATCTTTTGCAAAATATCACCGATAACTAGGGTGTAAGCAAATTCCCAAAAACCCGCCCGCGCCGGCGCTGTGAGTGGATCCAGCGGCAGCCGGAAGGGCGGAGGCCCGCAAGGCCCCGACGGGGGCAGCGCAACCCCGCACGGCGAAAAGGACTTCGCCGCTTATATTTAAGGAGGATTATCATGAGAGTACAGCATAACATTCCCGCAATGAATGCGTATCGCAACTACACCAGCAACGTGAGATCCGTTGCGAAAAACCTGGAAAAGCTCTCTTCCGGCTACCGGATCAACCGCGCCGGCGACGACGCTGCCGGGCTTGCCATCTCCGAGAAGATGCGCGCACAGATCACCGGCCTGAGTGTTGCCCAGAAGAACGCGAAGGACGGCATCTCCCTCGTGCAGACCGCAGAAGGCGCGCTGACCGAAGTGCACGCCATGCTCAACCGTATGTTCTCCCTGGCCGAGCAGTCCGCCAACGGCACCTATGACAATGAGGTCGACCGCAACAACCTCCAGAAGGAGTTTAACGCGCTGCGCACCGAGATCGACCGCATCGCTGACGCCTCCAACTTTAACGGCCAGAAGCTGCTCGACGGCAGCCTGAAGACCACCTCCACCACCATCGCCGAGGCGGCAAAGCTGGGTCAGGTTGCGCTCACCGACGGCGTGACGCCCGCGGCAGCCACGAAGGCCAGTGCGACCATTCAGTTGAATGGCACCACTGCCACCACCGGTATTGTAATTACCGGCGGCACCTCAACAGTTGCAAACCTCGGTGCTCTGACGGCTGGCACCACCGCCCTTAGCGCCCTCTTTGACCTGAAGGTCAATGGCTTGGACCTCGATTGGACCAGCGATGCCGGGACTACTATCGCCAGCGGCGCTACCATCGAACTGACCGCCAAAAACGGCGGCGAGCTGGCCACCGGCGTGATGACTGCCTTGAATGCCATCGGTGGTGCAACGAGCCTCGAGGTCGTGGCCGGCAAGAACGAGGGCGCGGGCACAGCGGCCACAGCGGCGCAGTATGACCTTGCGTTCGACTTCACGAAGATCGCCGGCGGGCAGACCTTTACCATCGGCGACAAGACCTTTGAAATCTCCACCAGCGGCGGAGCTGTCGGCACTGGAAATGTCGCGATCGACCTCTCCGGCCTTGACCTGGGAGTTGCCGGCGCCTCTAACGCTGCAGGTCAATGGGGCGCAGCCGCAGCGATCCGGACAGCTGTCAACACTGCAATGAGCGGTACCTTCGATGTTGCGGCAACGCCTGCCGCAGCACCTACGGGGGGTAAATACACCCTGAGCCTCACCGCCAACAGCTCGAATCTCGGCGAGGCCGGCAACTTGGGTGTTGTGCGTGTGAGCCAGAGCGCCGCCGGCGCAATCGCCAGCACCTACACCTTGGGCGAGGCCGAAGGCGCCGCCAACCCCGGCAAGTTTGCCACCGCGACCTATGATCTGGATCTGAGCAAGCTGAAGGCAGGCGACGAGCTGGTCATCGGCGGCAAAACGATTTCTGTCGTAGCAGACGACGCGGCAACCGTGGAAGCCGGGCAGATTAAGCTGGCAGACGCGAAGGATGGCGCTAAGCTTGCTACCGCGTTTGAAACCGCCGGCTTTGCCGCCGGTAAGGTAAGCTTTGCCGCCGGCAAGGTGACCATCACTGACAGCGTGGTAGGCAACAAGGGCACTGCGTTGGCAGCCGGCGACGGCAAGGTTGTTTTGAAGGCTGGTCAGGATATCACCGAGGTTACCGGCGGCTTGACCCTGCAGATCGGCGACACCGCTGACACCTACAATACCCTCACCGTCGGCATTAGCGACATGCACGCCGCTGCGCTTGAATTGGATAGTCTGAACATCGGTGAACAGGGCACCTCTCAGGCAGCGATGGACTCCATCAAGAACGCCATCAACAGCGTCTCCTCCACCCGTGGTGACCTCGGCGCCCTCCAGAACCGCCTGGAGCACACCATCAACAACCTCGGCGTGATGCAGGAGAACATCCAGGACGCAGAGTCCACCATCCGCGACACCGACATCGCAGAAGAGATGATGGCCTACACGAAGAACAACATCCTTGTCCAGTCCGCACAGGCGATGCTGGCACAGGCGAACCAGCTCCCGCAGGGCGTCCTGCAGCTGCTCGGTTAATTCTTCTAAGTCCTATCTTACAGACAAAAAAGAGGAAGCTTCGGCTTCCTCTTTTTTTGTTCGGGAGATGAATCCTCTTGCAGCGGCGGGCGCTTTCAGGTATAATAAAACTGATTGTATCTTGGAGGTGATATCCACTGTTTGGGAGCCCTGCATGTTCTGCACGGCTCTTTTGTCTTGCCCTTTTTTAAAAACAGGAGGATTGATCCAACCATGCAATTTAGTTTTGCCATTCTGCTGGTCATGGCGGTGTTCATGGTCATCGGCGCAGTGGACAAGGGGCTGCTTGGCGGCCGCCTTGGCTATTCGGAACCCTTTCTGGACGGGCTCAACGCTATGGGCCCCCTCGCGGCGGCGATGCTCGGTTTGATGTGTTTCGCCCCCGTTCTCGGGCGCATGCTCGCCCCGGGTGCAACGGCCTTTTTCGGGCTCTTCGGCGCAGACCCCGCCATGCTCGCGGGCACCATTCTCCCCATGGACATGGGCGGCTACCCGCTGGCGGTGGAGCTTGCGCAGTCGCCGGAGGCGGCGGTCTTTGCCGGCTGTCTCTACTCCTCCACCCTCGGCTGCACGATCTGCTTTAGCATTCCGGTGGCGCTCGGCATCCTGAACCGGGAGGATAAGCTCTACTTCACACAAGGGATGCTCGCGGGGCTGCTCTCCATCGCGCCCTCCTGCCTTTTGGGCGCTCTGCTCTTTGGTTTCCCGCGTAAGATGGTGCTCCTCAGTTCGCTGCCCGCGCTGCTCTTCACGCTCTTCCTCGCGCTCTGTCTCTGGCGCTTGCCGCAGCAGACGATGCGCGCTTTCCTGATCTTTTCGCAGTTCATCACCGCTGTGATCTACTTGACGCTCGCGGCGGCGGTGTTCGAGGGGCTGACAGAAATCGTCATCATCCCCGGTATGGCGCCCATCGCCCCGCAGCTTCAAATCGTCGGCATGATCGGCATCACCCTCGCGGGCACCTATCCCTTTATGCATTTTCTCACCCGGGTGCTCCGGCGGCCCCTGACGCGCGCGGGCGCGCACATCGGCATCAACGACATGGCGATGGGCGGCATGCTCGCCTGCCTTGCCAACAACATCCCCATGCTCGGCGTGGTCAAGGACATGAACCCCCGGGGCAAGGTGGTGGCGATGGCCTTTTCCGTGCCCGCCTCCTTCGTCGTGGGGGACTATCTGGCCTATCTCTCGGCGAATCTGCCCCAGGCGCTGCCGGTGATGATCGTCACCAAGTCGCTCGGCGGTGTCTTTGCCATTGCCTGCGCACTGCTTCTGACCCGAAATATGCGGGCGGAAGCGGCGGAGTGCGCAGAGAGCGAGGCGTAGCTTTTCTCTTCACAGGCAAGAAACAGTCGCGCTGCGTATGCGGTGCGGCTGCTTTTCATCTATCCATATAAAAAACCCTCCCGGGCCGCCCCGAAACACGGTGCAGGGGCGCGGGAAGGTGGCATATGCGCCCTTTCGCAGGCATATACTCCATCAGAAAGCCACGCGAGGAGTGTTGCTGTTTGTGAAAGAGAATATCGAGGAGAGGGCCAACGAGCTGGCTCACTACATCATAGAGAAGAAAACAACCGTGCGAGGGGCCGCGGCGCAGTTTGGCATCAGCAAAAGCACGGTGCAGACAGTATTAATAATCGGTGTCGGTTGCATTGGGTGTTCGAGTATGCGGCATAAAGACCATACTTACAGGTAAAATCAAGAATACATGATCGCAAACAAAACCTGCCTTGTTTATCGGGGCAGGTTTTGTTAGTGCGCCACGCATGGCACGTAGCTAGGCGGTGAAAGTCCGCTATGGGGGCTGGCAGTTGCCAACCATTAGCCAAGAGCAAGGGTGTCCATCGTGAGGTGGAATCTGAAGGAAGCTGGAGGCAAAGTCCCGACCCGAGGAACACGAATCGTATCAGGCATCCAAAGTGGGATAAGTCTGCTAAACAAGACAAAATCCAATAAACTGCACAGACACGAGGATGTAAATACGGCGGGTACATGGGATGAAAGTTACGTGTCTTACCGTGGGAGGTCTCACGGACGCATGAAGCGTCTTTGCAACATGCGGTTGAAACAAGATTTGCCGTGAGAAGTCAGCAGATACCATAGTAGTAACGCAGTCGACGGCGTTATGAAGGGTTGAACCTAAGGAGATGTTAGTCAATGAAAGTTACCAAAGTCGGGATAAAAGAAAGCAGAATACCTTGCTGTGGCAAGGGCTACCCGCAAAGAGATAGTGCGGAACACGAAGGGTATGCGGGAGCGCTTACTGACAAGAGGATAACTGAAAACAACAACACCAACACAACCAGTCAAGAGAATGAGCTTTTAGAGAGAATCTTAAGCCGAGCTAATCTTAATCAAGCCTACAAGCAAGTTAAGAGGAATCAAGGCGCACACGGAGTCGATGGGATGAAAGTAGAGCATCTTCTACAATATCTCAAAGACAATACCGAACGGTACGTACGGTGGTGTGAGAGGTCGGCTAATTAAATAATAATTAGCCTCCTACTCGATTGATAGAGCCGCACAACCACATTTTCACGATTATGTGATTTTAATTGAGTATTTTATTATAATAATGTGATTTGCCTTGACGGGTATTGGGATATCGGATATACTATTCAATATAAATGTGATTACCATGCGCTAAATATGTATAATAAAGTGTTATTTTGGAGGTGGAGCTATGGAAAGACTAGTTATGCAAAAATTGCTGGACTGGAAAAACTCCAAATATCGAAAGCCCCTGATTTTAAAAGGGGTGCGGCAGGTGGGTAAGACCTGGCTGCTCAAGGAATTTGCAAAACGCCATTATGGAAATATGGCCTATTTTAACTTTGACGAGCACCCGGAATATAAACAGTTTTTTGAAAGCACCAAGGATGTGGAGCGTATCCTGCAAAACCTAATGATGGCCAGCGGCGAAGTCATTAAACGTAACCATCCAGAGGACACGCTCATTGTTTTTGACGAGATACAGGAGTGCCCGAATGCACTGAACACGCTGAAGTATTTCTGTGAAAACACGCCCGACTACCATGTGGCTTGTGCAGGATCGTTATTGGGGATAACCTTGTCTAAGCCTGCTTCCTTCCCTGTGGGCAAGGTGGACTTTTTAGAAATTACACCGATGACTTTTACGGAATTTTTAATGGCCAATGGTGACGGCAACTTTGCCGATTACATGAACAGCGTGGATAGAATCGAGCCGATTCCTGAAGCGTTTTTCAACCCATTATATGAAAAACTAAAAATGTATTTTGTAACAGGCGGTATGCCGGAGTCTGTTCGTTCTTGGGCGCAAGATCGGGATGTGGAGTTGATGCAGCAGGTATTATCTAACATTTTGGGGGCATATGAAAGAGATTTCGCCAAACACCCCGACCCTAAGGACTTTCCGAAAATATCAATGATCTGGAAGTCCATTCCGTCTCAGCTTGCAAGGGAAAATAAAAAGTTTATCTATAAGGTTGTCAAGGAAGGTGCCAGAGCGAGGGAATATGAAGATGCCTTGCAGTGGCTTTGTGATGCGAACTTGACTTATAAGATATACCGCAGCACTGCCCCGGGGTTGCCTATTTCGGCTTATGATGATCTATCTGCATTCAAACTGTATATGGCCGATGTGGGGCTATTACGCCGTCTATCCCTTCTGGCACCTTCGGCTTTTGGTGAGGGGAATCGGCTGTTCGTGGAGTTTAAGGGGGCGTTAAGTGAAAACTATGTCCTGCAAGCACTGCAAAACCAGTTTGAGGCTATGCCACGCTATTGGACTATTGAGAACCCGAGGTATGAGGTTGATTTTCTTATCCAAAGAGAAAATGACATTTTACCAGTAGAGGTTAAATCGGAGAGCAATGTGGAAAGCCGAAGTCTGAAAAAGTACAAGGAAAAATACGGCGATAAAGTGAAGCTGCGCGTCCGTTTTTCGTTGAGTAACCTGCGTTTGGATGATGACCTGCTGAATATACCGCTGTTTATGGCAGATCATGCTGATAGGATTATTGGGTTGGCGTTAGAGCAGATTTAAAAAGTCATTTAGTAAAATCATGATATGCGGGTATGATGAGTTTTATTGTAGAGGGAGAAAACGAAAATGGCTGATAATAGAAGAGAGCAAGAAAAAAATGAGCTTTACCGCACAATATGGGCGGTGGCACAAGACCTGAGAGGTAGTGTTGACGGCTGGGACTTTAAACAGTATGTTTTAGGGATGCTCTTTTATAGATATATTTCTGAAAACCTAACCACATATCTTAATAAAGGCGAATGGGAAGCCGGAAATGCTGACTTCGATTACGCTAAAATTGACGATGATGTGGCTGAAAATGTAAGAGCCGATATGGTAGAAACAAAGGGCTTCTTTATTCGTCCAAGTGAGCTGTTTGGGAACTTGTTAAACAGGATTAACAAAGCTGATAAAGAGGCCAAAGAAAAGGAACTTGAAGTTGCTGATCTGGATGAAAATCTAAATGAAATATTGCAAAAGAATTTTAAAAGTATTGAAGCCTCTGCGATTGGCACCCCCAGTGAAGAAAATTTCAAAGGGCTTTTTGACGATATAGACGTAAACAGCAATAAGCTGGGGCCAACCGTCATTAAAAGGAATAAAAGACTTATCGCAATCAAAATTGGTCTTACTATGACCATAGGGTGATTACGAATGTAGAGAAAATGGCGAAGTCCAAAAACAACACGGTGGAAGAAAAGAAATTAACCACTAAAGTAAATGGATTCAACTCGATTTTTGCAGTTGCATCTATTCCTGCTGCCATTGCTTATTACAGTGAATTTAAAAAGCAAATGGAAGAAACCGCCCACCAATTAAACATAGCAACAATTTTCAGCTTTAGTGCAAACGAAGAAGATCCCGATGATATTTTACAAGATGAAAACTTTGATACTAGCGGTCTTGACCAGACTTCTCGTGATTTTCTTGATAGTGCTATCAAAGACTATAATAAGCAATTTAACGTAAGCTATGATACCTCTGCCGACAAGTTTCCGAACTATTATAAAGATGTGTCTTTACGCATGAAGAACAGGGAAATTGATCTATTGATTGTCGTAAATATGTTCTTAACCGGATTTGATGCTACTACGCTCAATACGCTATGGGTTGATAAAAACTTAAAAGACCATGGTTTAATACAGGCGTTTTCAAGAACAAATCGTATTTTAAACTCCGTAAAAACGTTTGGTAATATTGTTTGTTTCAGAAATCTTGAGACTGCAACTAATGATGCTTTGGCTCTTTTCGGAGACAAAAACACAAGTGGTATAGTTATCCTAAAGACATACAATGAATATATAAACGGTTATGATGATAAAGGCAAACATGTAGATGGCTATATTGAGTTAGTCGCAAAGCTTCTGAATGAATTTCCAATTGACTGTGATATAGTAGGTGAAGATGCCCAGAAAGATTTTATAAAACTGTTTGGTCGTATCTTGCGTCTACAAAATATTTTAAGATGCTTTGACGAATTTGAGAGTGATAGCTTAGTACCCGTACGAGACTTACAAGATTATCAGTCCATGTATATTGACCTATATCAAGACTATGCAAAGAAAAGCGACGTTGAAAAAGAGCGCATCAATGATGATCTTGTCTTTGAAATTGAGCTTATCAAACAGATTGAGGTCAATATTGATTATATTTTAATGCTGGTTGCCAATTATCATAAATCTAACTGTGAAGATAAAACCATACTTGCTGACATTAACAAGTCTATTGATGCAAGTGTTGAGCTCCGCAGCAAAAAAGCACTTATTGAAGGATTTGTTGCTCAAATGACTGTAAAAACAGATGTGGACAAAGACTGGAAGGAGTTTGTGAAAAAACAAAAAGAGCAAGACTTAGCGTTGATCATTGACGAGGAAAAACTAAAAGCAGATGAAGCAAAGAAATTCATTGAAAATTCATTTAGAGATGGGGATATAAAAACTACAGGGACAGACATTGATAAGATACTACCACCTATTTCAAGATTTTCAAGCGGGGTAAATAGAACGGTAAAAAAGCAAACAGTTATTGAAAAGCTGAAAACTTTTTTTGAGAAGTATTTTGGTCTAGTCTAATAGTTTTTATAAATTTATAATTCCCATGGTGCTAAGAGTAATCTTAGAACTATGGGAATTATTTTATTCCAAAAGACAACAGGACGGTTTTGGGATTGCTTTTTAGGCTAGTTACTAATCCAGCCAATCATTGTTCACTTTTGGATAGTCATGGTAAGGTACAATAAATTGCGCAAATTGAAAAAAGCCTGAAAAAGAGACACGGTATGCAGATCTCTGATAGAATGAAGTTACCACACCACCATTCTGAAAGGAGACTACAAACCATGTCCGAGAAAATTGTACAGTTAAACGAGGAAGTAATCAAGGGGCAAATCAAGGAACTAGTGCGTGGGAGCGTGGAAGAAACGCTCAACGGCCTGCTGGAGGCCGAAGCAGAGAAGCTGACGCAGGCTGCCAAATACGAGCGCAGCGAAGAACGTCAAGGCTACCGCAGCGGTCATTACAGCCGAAATCTCACTACTACCTCTGGCGACGTCACCCTCAACGTACCCCGCCTCAAAGGAATTTCTTTTGAAACCGCCATCATTGAGCGCTACCGTCGTAGAGAAAGCAGTGTGGAGGAGGCCCTTATCGAGATGTACCTTGCCGGTGTCTCTGTGCGCCGTGTAGAAGACATCACCGAAGCGCTCTGGGGCAGCAAGGTCTCACCCTCTACCATCAGCGAGCTGAACAAGAAAGCCTACGTTCACATTGAAGATTGGCGTAACCGCCCCCTACAGGGCGGGCGGTATCCGTACGTCTATGTGGATGGCATCTACCTGCGCCGCAACTGGGGCGGAGAGTACGAAAATGTGGCTATTCTGGTAGCTATCGCCGTGAATGAGGACGGTTACCGTGAGGTTTTAGGCGCAGCGGAGGGCATGAAAGAAGACAAAGCCAGCTGGGTTAGTTTCTTTCAGTGGCTCAAAGGTCGGGGTCTGGACGGCGTCAAGCTCATCGTCGGCGACAAGTGCATGGGTATGCTGGAGGCCGTTGGAGAAGTGTTTCCGGAGGCCAAATACCAACGCTGCGTGGTTCACTTCTACCGAAACGTCTTCTCTGTTGTCCCTAAATCCAAGGTGAAATTGGTCGCTAAAATGCTCAAGGCAATCCATGCTCAGGAGAGCAAGAAAGCAGCCAGGGAGAAGGCCAAGGCCGTGGTGACAGAACTTCGTGCCATGAAGCTGAAGGAGGCGGCCAAGAAGATTGAGGATAGCGTGGAAGAAACCCTGACCTATGCGGACTTCCCCTCGGAGCATTGGACTCGCATCCGCACCAACAATGTCATTGAGCGCCTGAACAGAGAAATCCGTAGGCGCACCCGCGTGGTTGGCTGCTTTCCGGACGGTAACTCGGCGCTGATGCTGGTCTGCGCACGACTTCGCCATGTGGCCGGAACCCAGTGGGGCAACAAGAAATACATGAACATGAAGCATCTGGAGATCGTTCTGGACGAGGGCTCCATTGCGGGCTAACTTTATTCTCTCAGAGACTGCAAACCAATTTGCGCATAATTCTTGACACTACCATAGTCATTGCCAAGATGCAATGACTTGTTAGGTGTTTTCTTCAAACGTAAGACTATTAAAAAGGCTGAAAAATCCGAGTGCAGCTACGCAAAGATTATTTCATGGCATTGTGTTAGAAATTGTAAGGGGTGAAATAAATGATACGCATTGACACGACGAAAACAAATATGACAGATAAACAGGCAGCAGCGTTTATGCTGGACATATTGGAACTAATCGATAAGGAGAATTCCGTGGTGAGCGACATTCGATTTAAGAGTAGAACGGCTCAAGTGAGGGAAATGATTTGTCTGAAAAAAGACAGAGAAAGATTTTCAAATGCCCTGAATGAACTTGTTGAAATCAGCGGTCGGCTTAAAGGAAATGCCCGCACGGCTTCGGGCGATCAAACTGATAAACTCCTATGTATAACGGAGACATTAACGGCTTTATCAATCGGCATGGAAAATGAGAAAAATGAAGAATGCGGGGATAATTGGTGCAGTCTGATAGCTGGTTGTGAAGGAAAATAAGCAGCACCGACTGCCCTCCCCTGCTCTCTCAAAGGAGATTGACATTGTTTATAAGTGCGTGTTGCCATGTGTCAACGGAATATTGACAAAGATGGGTTTTAGTTAAAGGGAAATTAGTTAACTAACTAAATTTGATTTTAATATGGGTGTAAAAATGGGGATGTAAAGTAAGAAAATTGGTGTTTGAAGAAAAATATTTTCCGCAATAGAAAAATATATGTGAAGGAGTGAAATGGAAAGATGACAGAAAAGAAAATCTCCATTGAAAACATGGATAAAAAATTAGATGAGCTGCTTGCCAATCAGGAATTGCTGATGAAACATTGCAAGATGCAATCGGGCAGAAAATTAAAAGGTTCCTGCCTTAAAGAGCAGGTAAAATACTTATCGGAACAGGGTTATTCCATAAAGGAAATCAGAGCAATTCTTAAATGTTCCGCTACTACAGTGTCAGCAAAAAGAGCAGAGATTAGAGCAACAGAAAGTTTGAAAATACAATAAATGGTACTCTGCTGCGTTTGCTTGGCTTGTGCTAACATGGCTAAAATCACAAATGGCGAGAATGGTTGCTCTAAAATGATAAAAGAGTGTTAAATAGTACAACGCTCTAAAAGGTGTTCCAAAATTCCAAAATAGTTTTATTGGAACAGCTTTTGCGCTATATGGGTATATTGGAAATTTGCTCTGTTAAGCCGTGGCCATATGGGATTTAGGGTTTTGATACTATAACATTACTTGTTATATGGAGGAATGGACAATGAAGGTAGGTTATATTCGTGTATCAACAACAGAACAAAATACTGCCCGTCAGGAAGTGATTATGGAGAAACTGGGGGTGGAAAAGTTATTTCGTGAAGAATTGTCAGGGAAAGATACCAACAGGCCGCAGCTTAACCTGATGATGGACTTTGTTCGTGATGGGGATACTGTGGTAGTGGAAAGTTATTCAAGACTTGCACGTTCTACAAAGGACTTGCTGGACTTGGTAGAAAAGCTGAATCAGAAGAAAGTGCGGTTTGTCAGCCAAAAAGAGAATATTGACACATCTTCACCGCAGGGGCGATTGATGTTTACGGTGTTTGCCGGATTGGTGCAGTTTGAGCGTGAGTGCATGTTGCAACGGCAACGGGAAGGTATTGAAGTTGCCAAGCAGCAAGGTAAATATAAAGGCAGACCTAAAAAATCACTGGATAACTTTACGGAGCTATATGCCGCTGTAAAAAATGATGAGATAAGCATATCTAAGGCAAGCAAGCTGTTAGGGGTATCACGCTCAACTTTTTATAGGAAAATGAAGGAGCATGAGGATAGCAGCGAGATTGATTTTGGCTAACCTGTCCCCCGTTGCTTTTGAGAATCCCTGTCATACGGTTTGGAAATCTGAATAACAAGGATTTAGCTATCTGCATTATATCAAAATTCAAGTCGATTGTGAGTATTTGATTTGATTCTATAGCCGGTCAACAGCAACGCAATGAAAAAACAGATCAGGACGGATTTGATATTTAGTACAGATCGGGTAAATTGCAGATACAGAGGAAGAAAAAGGGCTTAAATATTAAATTAATAAATTTCTAAAGTTTGTAGAGGGTTAGAAAATGGGGGTTGAGAGCATGGATCACATGGAGTACTACAAGAATTACAATTTTGAAAATATGTCGAGGAAGGACTTGGTGCAGGAGATATTGCGCTTGAATTGGTTTGCAGATAAAACATTGGCCGAGCTTGATAAACTTGAGAAGTTCAATGAGACTTTAATGAAAAAGCACCCTGCTTTTAAGGAAAATATAAATGCCGATGATATTATGGATAAACTGGTGGCTGGCGAAAGTCTTACAAAAATAGGTAAATACTATAGCTGCGATAAAAAGACGATTAAAAATCGACTGTATCGGGAGCAATATACGGACGGTGATATAGCCAAACTAAGGCAAGGAATTGATGTGCGTAAAGAGGATTGGTTTAATAATGGATATTAGTCGGGGGGCCTGTTATCCAGAGGTATGTGCAGGGGAAGAAAATGACCGGGGAAAACATATTCACGGGGGTGACAGTTGTAATGCAGGGGTAACTTGTTTACATTGATTTCCAACGCAATAAATATTATAATACTTTGGATAAGAATAAAACTTATTTGAGGTGCGTATGGATAAAGGGAAAAAAGCAGTATTAGATATGGTACAAAATGAAAAAGTAGTATATCTGTTTGATGGCGATAAATTAATTGAGTTTATTGGTGAAAAAGTAGGTTTTTTCGAAGATAACATACTGTTATTTGAAGATGAAGAAAACCGAATACTTAATTTAGATAAACTACGAAACGTAGAATATGAGAAAAAAGAGAGAAACGGAAATGGTTGGTTCACATTATATTTAAGCAAAGAGATTTATCATAATACCAATGTCTATAAAATAGATCGCATAGTAAAATCTCGCTATCAGCATATATTTTTTCATATAATAACTACATTGTGATAATTTATAAAAGGAACGGAACTTGATAGAGGAAACAAAACCAGCCTAAAATCCAAGCGTAATGGATTTTGGGCTGGTTTTTATTTTGAAAAAATATTTTTTAATTTCCGGACTATAAACAAGGTTATAAAATCAGCTCTCCAAAAACTAAAAGCATAGCTCCAAACATTCTGAAAAGGTTATCTAAACCTTCGTTCATGGTTTCCAAAGGGTTTTGTGGCGGTTCCAAGGGATAGATATGGGTTTAAGGGTAAAGTTGACCCAGAGCAACCCCAGAGGGATTTTATGTAACGGATAGAGATAAAGATATAAATTACCAATACGGGAGAGATGAAAAATGCAGGTTGTTTATGTAGAGCCAAACAAGGCGGCGGAAATTAGGAAGATAAATTCAGGGCTAAAGTCCATGCAAAAGGCTGTAGGCGGCTATATAGAGGCAATCTATCCATTTGCCGACTCTGTAGCAATCGTTTGTAACGAAGAAGGCAAAATTAATGGCTTGGAGTTAAACAGAGGTCTTGCCGATGACAGGGGCGATTTATATGAAATCATAGCCGGGACATTCTTTATCTGCTTGGCAAGGCCGGATAGCGAGGATTTTGAAGGCCTGACGGATGAATTGTCCAGCAAGTATCTGGAAATGTTCAAATATCCCGAAGTGTTTATGATGGCCGATGGGAAACTGATATCTGTAAAGTGGAGTGCTGACAGGTGAACTTAGAATTGCATCAGAACGTCCTTTAGCCATCTAATCGTGTATTTCAAATGGCCTAATCATGGGTGGTTTTAGCTGAATCTAAGCAACAGAGCGTGTGGATATTTCTTAGTAGATAACGGAATAAGGAGGAAAAACATGGATAATCCAGTTATTTACAAAAGCGCAGCACGCCAAATTAAGGAGAATAAAACCACCCAAGCCGCAATATACATTAGCAAAGAGGACAGGGGCAAAGGGGGTGAGATGGTGCAAGGGGTTTTAGAGAAAAAAGGTGAAATAAGCAACATGGATCCTGCAATCCGGAATCACATTTTAGACGCACTATCTCAAGGGATTGCCAAAAGCATCGTAGCGGCGGCAATAAAATCCGTCAACGCAACGGAGCATACATACACCGAACAGGACAGCGCTTAAGCTGCCCTGTTTTTGCTTCTTGACGGGAGAAATCCATTTCGTTACAATAGAACCATTGAATAGTGAAAAGATATAATAGAGAGGTGAATCCCCATGAAGGCCGCCGCTTATATAAGAGTGAGTACCGATAAAGAGGAACAACAAAGCTCGCTGGAAAATCAGCGTGAATTTTTTGAGAGCTATATCCCTAAAAGAGGGGATGAGCTGATCAATATTTATTGCGATAAGGGCAAGTCTGCTACAAAGATGCAGAACAGAAAAGATTTGCAGCGACTACGAAAGGCCGCCAAGCGTGGAGAGTTTGAGAAGCTCTATGTGAAAGATATCAGCAGGCTTTTTAGAAACACCCTTGACTTTATCACTGTCACCAGAGAATTGAGCTCATACGGTGTTAATTTGCACCTTGTGAATATGGGCGAAGGTAAAGACATCGACGGGTTTACCCTGAATCTTATGGCCATGCTTGCGGAAAACGAATCCCAGCGCATATCTGAAAAGGTGAAGTTCGGAAAACAATCTGGCAAGGAAAAAGGCCGTGTGCCTAATTTCGTCTTTGGCTATGACAGAATCGATGCGTATACATTAGAACCCAATCCCGAAGAAAGCGAATGGGTTAAGAAAATCTTCGATTTATATACGGAAGAAGAATGGGGTATGGCAAGGATAGCTTCCTATCTATTTGAGAATCGAGTGCAGACCAAAAAACTGAAAGACGGCCAGCCCAACTATAATTGGTCGCAAAACACAGTGGGCAATATTTTGAGAAATGAAATATACATCGGCAAGGTAATCAACGGCAAAGAGAGCAGCACCGATATTTTCACCAACAAGAGGAAGGAAAACCCGGAGGAAGAGTGGTATATAGTGGAAAGGCCGGAGTTCAGAATTATATCGGACGAACAATTTTATAAGGCGTTGGAACAGACGAAGAAAAACGCCGAACTCTATCAAGACACCTTTTCACGCAGGAGCAACAAGCATTTGTTTTCTAACTTGATTAAATGCGGCTCATGCGGATTTTCTTACCGGCGGTATCAAAGAAGGCACTCTAAAGATGGCCCATTATACGTTTGGTGGACATGCTCCAAGAGAAGTGCCTATGGCAAAAATCGTTGTGCAGCGGAATATACCAGAATAAACGAGGATTGGCTAAAGGCCGGTTTAGATAAACTGTTCAGTTATTTGGTCATGGATAAAGCAAACTTTTTCGATGAGGTTGAGCGCAAGTGCAACAGCTTGGTCAGGGAATATATCAGGGATAACAACGGTTTTGATTTTGAAGAAGTCAAGGAAGAGCTTGCCGAGCTGCAAAGCAAAAGAGAACGGCTGAAAAATCTGGCTGTTGACGGGCTGATTACCATGGAAGAAGCCAAACAGGATATGGTTCCCATTAACGCCGAAATTGAAAGGCTGTCCTTCAAGCTGGACAGCACCGACAAGACCAGAGAACTCAACCGAAACATCAAAGAGAGCCTGAGACGGTTTATTGAGACCTTTGATAAATTCGACTTTACGGAGAATATCGAAAACGAGGATTTGAAGAGGATCGTCAAGGAAATCAAGATTGTGTCCGAAGATGAAATCTATGTGTATTTCAACATCAGCGAGGAGGTGGAGGGGCTTAACTTCCGCATTCTTTTGTCCGGCACATTTCTGATGCCCCCACCCGAAAATAGCGTCACTGATACTGACAACCGTACACAAAGACATTTCAGAGCGCCTGCCCGCGTTTAACCGGCCGCTCTACTTGCGGGTTAAGGCCATTTTGGATCAGAACAAGGCCGAGCGGCACATACGGGGCGGTATCGCCACGAGGCGCAAATATAAGGGGACATAAGAGCAAAGCGGGGCAGGGTTAAGCTGCTCCGCTTTGCTCTTTCGTCTTTTTTTGATGTGCTAGGGCTCCATCCCGACAAGGGCGGCGTGCAGCACGAAGCGCTCCGTCTTGCGCACGGAGGTGCAGGTGGAGAGGGTGAGCAGGCGCGTGCCCTCATCGGGCAGCTCTGTGAGCGTCTCCCCCGCGCAGGAGGCGATATAGGCCAGAAACTCCCCCATCCCCTCGCCAAGCTCCCGGGCATAGCTCTCGCTGGTGCTCTCGGTCTTATAGGCGGCAAACACGCTGTACTTCAAGGCTCCCGCCTCTGTGAAGAGGTAAATATACGGGTGCGCCTGCCGGTATTCGGGGGCGGCGTATTGCTTGAGCCCCCCAAACATGGCCTTGTTCTTCATGTTATGGCCGTAGAGCACGGTGTTGTCATCGGAGAGATCCGCCTGATTGCGGAAGTCCATGAAAATGCTGCCGCCCACATCATAGCCCAGCTGATAGTTTCTATTTAAGTATTTTTGGTTGTCAGCGCCTTGCAAAAGAGGATAACTGACCTCTGTATCCGGGATCCAAAGCCAGCCGAGCACATCGGGATTCACCGCCTGAAGCCCTTCCAGATCGATATAGACCTGCGGGAAGGCCTCCGCCTCTTCCTCCGTCTCTTCCCCCGCCTCCGTCTCCTGAGGGGGCGGCGGCGGCAGCTCCACCCGGAAGGCCTCATCACGGAGCTCCTCATAGAGCTTTTTGGCGCTCCAATAGTCCCACTGTATCATTGCAATCCGCCCCAGACTAAAGAGCAGCAGGGCGGCAAGGCCCAGCACAAGCAGCAGGCGCAGCGTTTTGTTCATCATTGATCCCTCCATAACAGATGGCATAGCTGCCAGTCTCTCAAGAACACTCTAGCATGCCGCGGTTCCCCAGAGGTTATAAACAGGGTCCCCGAGTCTGTTTTTCTGCATAAAACGGAACAGACCGCAGGGGAGAGCCCCTGCGGTCTTATTCCTAGTCTGTGTCCATGTCAATCAAAAGATTTAGTTCTTGTTCCGGCTCCGCTTGCCAAGCGTCAGAGCAGCAAGGCCGATGGCGCTGAGTGCTGCCATGATGGCGTAGAGTGCCAGGTTGCTGTTGTCGCCTGTCTGGGGAACGGTGGGATCCGCAGCGCCGAGGGGGACGGGCTCATCCGGAATCTCAATCTCGGGTTCCGCGGGGAAGGGATCCAGGGGGACGGGCTCGTCGGGAATCTCAACTTCGGGATCGGGCTCTGCGGGGAAGGGATCCAAGGGAACGGGCTCATCGGGAACTTCAATTTCGGGATCGGGTCTGGGGTCTCTGTCCCGGTCTCTGTCCCGGTCTCTCGGGGGGGGATTGTCCCCTGCATCGTTGGTGAAGATGATCGCCGGGTTCACAATGACATCTTCTTCTCCATACTCTACCCAACCCTGCACGACTGCGCCATTCGTCAAGTCAGCCGGTGCGCCATTCACTGTTGCGCTGGGGGTGTAGCCGTTCACCGGGGTTTCCTCCACGCTGTAGTTCATCCAAGGCTCCAGACCGTTGACGGTCAGGGTTTCCCCGTTTACGAGGAAAACAATGATGGTCGCCATGCCAGTCTCAGGATCAAAGCTCCAGGTACCGCTCTGCCCCATGTTGGTGGACCAGCTGCCATTTGCCGGTGTGATAGCCGCAGATCTGGCGTATACTGGCATCGACATTAAGGTTACGGTGAATTCAAACGCTTGGCCAGCTGTGGCTCTGTTGCCGGTCACGTTTTTGGTGACGGTCAGGTGAGCGGGTTTCATTTTGTTTGTTACCTGCAGGAGCTCGAGCTCTTCGTTATTCACCGTGACAATGCCCTGATCTACGCTGATAGTCCACTCACCATCTCCGAGATAGTAATTGGCCGGTGCTTGCGTCTCTCTCAGCGTGTAGTCTCCATCCTCCAGCTCGAAGGTTGCAATGCCGCTTCCGTTGGTCATCTTAGATGCCACAAGGGAGCCATCAAGTTTCCTCAGCTCGAAGATTGCACCTTCCAGAGCGATACTATCGTCGTCGTCGTCAATCTTTTCGATTGAGAGGAAACCTCTATCCGGCGTGCCGTCCTCGCTGGAATAAGTGTTCAGGAAGGTGACGCTTGCGCCGTCCACCATCACGGCACCAGTGGCGATGCTTGTTTGCGCTTCGCCAACGTGCGGGGTGTAGTTCGCCTGACCCGCTTCTGTGACCTGATATGCCGTGCCCACGGGGATATTCTCAATGGTCTTAGTTTCACCGTGCCGCAGGGAGAAGCTCAGATCCTCCGGATTGTTCGGAACAAAACCATTTCCAAATTCAACCGTGAAATCAAAGTAGCGGGTCTCGCTGGCACCAATTCCGTCCACTTCCTTCGTAACCGTCAGAGCGCGGGTGGGGACGTTCTTCACGAGGATTGTCGGGTTTTCGGTGGCAGGGATCTCGCTTGTCGCGACAAACCAGGTGTAGGTTCTCTGCCACTTACCATTGATGAGCGTCTCGCTGCTTAGGCTCTTGGTGACGGTAATGGTGTCGATAACCATATCCGCGTCCCAGACATAGCCTTCAAGGCCATTGGTTTCATGCAGCGTGTAGGTGCCTTCGGAATCTGCCCCGAGGGTGAAGACTGCCTTACCGTTTGCACCGGTGGTTGCCGTAAAGGCGGCCGCTGTGCTTCCTTCCTTAAACAGTCCGAATGTCACGCCTTGCAGGGGGGCACCTGTGACTTCGTCAGTCTTTTCGATGGTCAGGGTGGCGGGGGTGTTTATGTCTGTCTCAGTAAAGTTTTTGGTATAGCTGTTCGTCACCGCGACGGTCTCCGCCATCGCGCCGTCTCCGTCTTGTGCCAGAGTTACCTCGCCATTCACCACATTGGTGGAGTATGTCGTCTCACATGTGTAGGAGGCCACATCGGCGTTCAGCTCCGTGATGGTGTAGTTGCCGGCGACCAGACCTGTGAGGGTTGCGCTCCAAGGGGTGGCCTCTGCGCCGGTCAGCGTCACAGTATTGCTGTAGCTATTCGGCCCCGTCACATTGAAGCTCACGTCGGGGTTGGCGGTGCCGGCCGACAGGCCTTCAAAGGTTTTCTCGATCGTCAGCTTGCCGGTGGTGGGGGCAGGGGGGTTGTAGGTGTTTGTGAAGTTTGCATTCGCCGGGGTGTAGCTGGTGGTCATGGTGCCGTAGAAGAACATAGACCAGAGATTTTCCGCGGTGAAGCTTACGCTGACATCTCCATTATTGTAGGCAAAAGTCGCTGTTCCATTACTGCCGTTTTGATGCGTTGCGCCATTGCCGCTGATAAAGGTCGGGTTGCTTTTCTCAATTTGACTGATCTCAGATTGATTCTTTGCCTGATCGAGTAAGGTATCCTTCTCATTGTCATTCAGCGCGCGGGGGGTCCAAACTAAAAAGTTGCTTCCAGTCGTCAGCTTCACAATGAGGACGTTTGAGGAGTACGGGCCCCAGCTTGTGAAGTCGCAATCAGATTGTTTCGTTAGCTCCCCAAGCGCGATGGCGTAGCCTTGCTGCGCACCGTCTTGTGTTGTGTCGTAGTTTTCTACCGCTGCCTCCACCACCCGATATTGGGTTGCGTAGGAGATAAAGGGCGTGGTGAAGGTGTACTTGTTGCCGCTCCAAGTGGGCGTACTAGAAACATCCGTCCAGTTACTTCCATCTACACTTGCCTGAAGGGTCAGGGCAAGGCTGTCATAAGCTGGATAGACGCCATTGGTCTTCCCTTCCCAGGTCTTCGTGCCGCTGATGGTGATGTTGCCAGGGACGCTTGTGCCGTTGGCGGGGGTGTAGGTGTTTTTGACCGTGACTTCCTTGTTTTCAACGGTGGTTTTAAATGTTTGGTCATTGTACGTACTACCCAAGACCACCGTGCCGTTCTCGTCAGCGCCAGTGTATGTCGCTGTATAGCTGTAGCCCGTCACAGCGGCGTTCAGTTCTTCGATGGTATAGGTGCCGGGAGCCAGATTTTCGATGGTCGTGCTCCAAGTCGGGCCGGTCAGCGCCACAGGCACAACGTTGCCGTCTGGCTTGGTCACCGTGAAGCTCACGGTTTCGGGGGTTTCGGTTCCGACTGGCAGGCCTTCAAAGGTTTTGGTGATTTTCAGGCTGCCGGGCTGCACAGTTTTTTCATTGACGATTTCCGTGTTGGCCGTGATAAAGAAATCCATGCCCCCGAATCTATTTTTCGTCTTATAGGTATCACAGTCAATAATTGCTTTGAGCATTTCGGCCTTGGAGAAGTTTATGGTGACGGTCTCTGTTCCTCCGCCGGTCAGTTGCAGGGTTACATTTGCCGAAATTGTAAGGCTTGCGTTAATCTTATATTCTCCGTTCTGCGCGTTCTTGTAGCGGTATTCAGGGTATTCATCTGTATTGTTTGTAAGGCCCGTAATCTTATTGCCATTAATCGTTAGGAAGTTCACCGCAGTAACAGTTGCGGAGACGGCGGCGGTGGTGTCAGAAATCACAACCCCGCTCTCGTCTTTTAGGATCGTCCTAATATTAAAGGTGGCGTGCGGAATGCGAATGTCGATATGGTCGGGGGTCTTTCCGTAAAAGTCGTTCAGCGTCTTTGCGTCCGCTGTGATTTTGTATTCGGTGGCGCTATAGTTGCCGCTGGCCGGCTTTAAGGAAAATGTATAGGTCGTGCCCGCTTTCGCCTTTCCCTCTATCAGTGTAGCTGTAAGTGTCCACTTGTAATAGTTGCCTGATTTCCCCTGATAGACTGGGGTGGAGAGCTGCAGCGCGGTTTTGTTATTGTTGGTCACTTTGGGGGTCGTTGTTGAGCTTGAGCTCGTAAGGTAAGTAACCGTAATCGCCTGGCCGAAACCAGCGGCGTAGAGTGTCTCGTTGGCAGCATTTCCATCATTCGTCACCGTAATGGCGTAGACGGAAAAGCTCTCGGCGTCAAACTCAGCCTCTGTGCCGCGCACGCGGACGGTGTCCTTGTACTCAGGTTCCGCGTACTGGTTCTCCATGTGGTAGACGGAGACCTCGTCCACATCGACAAGCTCCGGGGTTCTGAAGGTGACCACAACGTTGTCTCCCTCGCCGGGCTGCCATTCCTGCCCGTCCACATAGATGGTGATGTCAAAGGCTGCCAGGACGATCTGTCCGTCCACTTCCACCTCAACCGGCACCGCCGTGAAAGAGGCGCCCGCCGGCAAACCGCTGATGATGATGGTTACGCCGTTGACCGTATTATAGACGGTCACGCTCTCCTCTACAGGAGCTGCAGGGGCCTGAGGTGCTTCCGGGGCTTCGGGGTCTGCGGGATCTGCGGGGTCTGCAGGATCTGCGGGATCTGCAGGATCCGCGGGATCTGCAGGATCTGCAGGATCTGCGGGGTCTGCGGGGTCTTCAGGATCTGCAGGGTCTGCGGGGTCTGCGGGATCTGCAGGGTCTGCAGGGTCTGCGGGATCTGCGGGATCTGCGGGATCTGCGGGATCTGCGGGATCTGCGGGATCTGCGGGATCTGCGGGATCTGCGGGATCTGCGGGATCTGCGGGATCTGCGGGATCTGCGGGATCTGCGGGATCCGCAGGGTCTGCGGGATCTGCAGGGCCTGTGGGTTCTGTATTGCCTGTGGGTTCTGCGGATTCTGCGGGGCCTACATTAGAATCTGCTGGAGTACTGCTGCCTTCGGTGCTGCTCTCGGCTCCGCCGTCGGTATAGTGATCCGTCGCAAGAACCGGAACGCTGCTGATACTCAGCAGCAAGGCCGCTGCGAGTAAGAGCGAAACGCCTTTTTTCATGATCTTCTTTTTCATGGTTACTCCTCCTCTTTTCATTGACACACGACACATTAAATGAATTGATATAAGCTATTTCGGCATCAGGTTCAGCCGGGTTTCAGAGGGTTTCTGCGTCCTGCCGCTGTGAGCTGCCAAAACAGCGCCACAATTTTTCTGTGCTTGTTTTTTTTGATTCTATGGCTCTATTGTAACAGCCAAAAGTTCTCAAAAGGTTACAAACGCAAGAAAAGAGGAATCTTTTTCTTTTTTTCGGAAGCTTTTTCCCAAGCAGGCTCAACTTCCCACGCAATGACCACAGTTTCAGTCTCTGTAAAGTATTTTTACTTCCCAGCGGAATCTCCTGTTTTCTCCATATTTTTAAAAGTTTTCACTTTCGCCCTCCCGTTCGTGTCAACGGCACTTGCAAAAGAGGAAACTGTGGGCTGTGGTGGCGTTTGCCCTTCGCAAGGGCTTCTCCTGAGCCGACTGTCAAGGGTATTTACCGTACAGCAGAAGGCCTCAGTGCGCGCAGTGCGGGGGCAAGGATTCCTCCGGGTGGTTTTGGCGGGCGGCGCACAGGGGGGCGGCATCGCTGCGGGGGAAACAGAAAAGAGGACAGAAAAACAAACCGGGACAGTTCATTCTGCTCCGGTTTGCTCTTTGTTTCTTATTCCTAGTTTCGTGGAATGCTTCTCACGCGGGCGCGGCGGCCTATTCCGCAGAGATCAGATAGGCATAGACCGGCTGGCCGCCCATCAGCAGCGTGATCTCCGCCTCCGGGGAGGCGGCTTGCAGGCGCTCGACCACCTGCTGCGCCTCTTCCGGGGCGATGTCGTCCCCGTAAAACACGTTGATGAATTCCGCCTGCCCTTCGGCAACATCCGCCGCGACGCGCGCGAGCAAGTTGTCAAACTCCTCCGCCGTGCCAAAGAGCTGGTTGTCCTTGAGCGCGAGATAGTCTCCCTCGGAGATCTGCTGCCCGTCAAACTCGGAGTTTCTCGCCGCGCAGGTGATCTCTATGGTGGTCACAGCATCCATCGCCGCTTCCATCGCGGCGGTGTTCTCCGCCTCTTCCGCTTCAAAATCCATGGTGAGCATGGCGGAGATCCCCTCGGGCACCGTCTGCGTCGGCAGGACGACAACTTTTTTGCCCTTGACCAGACCGACGGTCTGCTGCGCCGCCATAATAATGTTTTTGTTGTTGGGCAATACGTAGACGATCTCAGCCGGGGTCGCGTTGATCTTCCGCAAAATGTCATCGGTGGAGGGGTTCATGGTCTGCCCGCCGCTGATGATGCCATCCGCACCGAGCTCTTCAAAGACATGGCGCAGCCCCTCGCCCGCGCAGACGGCCACGAAGCCGTATTTCTTTTCCGGCTCCGTTGCCTCCGGCTCTGCCGGCTCAGTAAGTTCGGCGCTGAGGATTTCTGTGTGCTGCTCACGCATATTGTCGATCTTCACCGTCAGCAGCGCGCCGTACTGCAGCGCCTCCTCCAGCACTCTGCCGGGATTGTTCGTGTGGACATGGACTTTGATGATCTCATCGTCATCCACCAGCACGAGGCTATCGCCCAGCTCACTGAGGAAGCGCCGAAGCGCCTCCGGGTCTTTTTGATTATCTCTGGAGCAGATGAACTCCGTGCAGTAGCCAAAGCGGATCTCCTCATTTGAAAACGTCTGGAACACGGACTGCGGCGGCGCCTCTTCTGCCGCTGCCTGCCCTTCCGGCAGGGCAACGCCGCGCAGTTCATCGAGCATTCCCTTGAGTATGAGCACATAGCCCATGCCGCCCGCATCAATCACGCCGGCCTTCTTGAGCACCGGATTCTGTTCGGTGGTCTGTTCCAGGGCGCGCTCCGCCATAAAAATCGTCTGTTCCAGAACGAATTCCGCCGCTTGGTTCTCCTCCGCCGCCTCCTCTGCCCGCGCCGCGGCAACGCGCGAGACGGTCAGCAACGTGCCCTCTGCGGGCTTCATCACGGCTTTGTAAGCTGCGGTGACCCCGTCGGAGAGCGCCTTGGCGAGCGCCGGGCCGTCGATCACGGCCATGTCTTTGACCGCCTTGGCAAAGCCGCGAAAGATCAGCGATAGGATCACGCCTGAGTTGCCGCGCGCACCGCGCAGCATTGCGGCGGCGACGACGGCGGCAACCTCATCCACGGTGCCTGCTTTCTTTTTCTTCAGCTCCGTCACCGCTGCGCCGAGTGTCAGGCTCATATTCGTGCCGGTATCGCCGTCCGGAACGGGGAAGACATTGAGTTCATTGATCATCTGCTTTTGCGCATCCAGCGAGGCCGATGCGTGGATAATCATCCTGGCAAGCAATTCCCCCTCAAGAACTTGTTTCATATTTCCACTTTCCTTTCCTTCGGTGCTTCGCTCAGTCGATATCCATCGAGTCGATGTAGACATCCACCGCCCTGACCTGCGCCCCCGTCAGCCTGCCGACGGTGTAGCGCACTTCGCTCATAATCGCCTCGCTCACGGCGGGCAGGTTCACGCCGTTGTCCACAATGATGTGGAGTTCGATCGAAACCGTATCATCCTCCTGATAGATCACCTGCACACCTTTTGCCATGGATTCGTTGCGCAGCAAATGGATCAGGCCGTCCCGTTTCGAGCGGGCTGCCATGCCCTTGACACCAAAACAATTCGTCGCCACGGCGCCGGTCATGGTGGTAAATACGTCATTGGCAATCTGGATTGTACCCAGTTCATTTTGTATTTTCATGGTCTTATGCCTTCCTTTCTGAGCAGGAATCCTTCTCTCGCCGCGTTTTTGGGGCTAAGCTTAGAAAAACAGCGAAAAGTCTTCTCTGCACAATTGTATTTTGCTTTCACTTCGTGTAGAATAGACCTATACTCAATAAGGAGGTTTTCTTCATGAAAGCTGCCAGTTGGATTCTCAAGGTCGCGGCCATCGTGTTGGCGCTCGCCGCTGTGACGTTCTGTGTTCTGGCAAACCTGGAGCGGATCACGGGTTGTTTTCTCACGTTCAAAGAAAAAGTTGCCGCCAGGCGCTGCGCCTGCAGCGCCCACTGCGATCCAGATGAATATGAGGATTGGGGCATCTGAATCTCCCCCGCGAAATCGCCAAAAATCCGGAGCGGTCAAGGCCGCTCTGGATTTTTTGCTTCTCTGCCGCGCTGGATGCCGCTCTGGCATCCCTTGCGCCGCATCCCCCCTTAGTCGCCGAGATAGGGCAGCGCTTCAGGCCGCTCCTTGGGCTCTCTCGGGGCGATGATGTGCGGGGGCACGTTTTTAATTGTGTGAAAGGTGAGCGTGCCGGTCATGAGCAGGTTGCCCTTTTCGTCCGTCTGCTCCACGGCGACTACGCTGATCTGCTTGCCCAGTTTTTGAATTCTGGAGCGGCAGTAGACCCGCTTGCAGTTGGCCGGGCGCAGGAAGTTTGAGCTGCTGCTGAGCGTCACGCACATCCGCCCTGCGGCAATGACATTATGCCCCGCAACCGAATCTGCCAGCGTCATCATGCAGCCGCCGTGTACCGTGCCGTAAGGGTTTAAGACCTGCTGGTCGACGTAGATCACGCCCTCCGCCTCCTGCGGGCCGGCCCAGAGGATTTCCATGTTCAGGCTCTGGATAAAGGGGTCTATGGTGCGCCGCCCCTCGGCCATGAGATCCTCTATGATATTGCCCTGCTGTTCCTCCCTGCTCGCTTCAGCGCAGGAACCCATTGAGAATCTCCTCCTCCGCCTCTTGCTCGCTCATGCCCAGCGTCATCAGTTTGATAATCTGGTCGCCCGCAATGCGCCCGATGGCGGCTTCGTGCACCAGCGCCGCGTCCATATGGTTTGCCGTAATGGCGGGGATTGCCTTCACCTTCGCCTGGTCCATAATAATCGCGTCACACTGCACGTGTGCAAAGCAGCGCGTCTCCCCCACGATGCGCGGGTAGAAGATCTGCTCCGACTGGTCTTGCGCAACGGAGCGCGAAATCACCCGCGCGCTGGAGCCCTCGCCCTCAAGGATGATGTCCATCTCCGACTGGGCCCACTGCGCCCCGTGGGTGAGCAGTTTTTCCGTGATGACCGCTTCCGCCTCTTCCGCCGCGACAACTTTTGTATAGCGCTTGGTGGAGTCCACCCCGCGCATCTGCGTGGTGTCCATCTGCATCGAAGCGCCCTTTTCCAGGTGCACAAAGGTCTGCGGGTTCATAATCCGCGCGCCGCTGCCCTCACCCTCGCCATAGTGCCGCTCCACGTAATGCACCTTCGAGTTCTCGCCGATGTAAAACGTGTGGCTGCCGTCATGCTCGCTGTTTTGATCCGCGGCGTTGTGAATGCCGCAGCCCGCCACGATCAGGATGTCGCAATCCGCCCCGATGTGGAAGTCATTGTAGACCAGTTCCTCCCAGCCGCTCTGGGTGATGATCACCGGGATGTGGATGGATTCATTCTTCGTTCCGGCCTTGACATAGATGTCGATGCCGGGCTTGTCCTCTTTCGAGACAATTTCGATATTCTCTGTCGATTGCCGCGAGTCGAGCTGGCCGTTCTTCCGGATGTTATACGCACCCTTAGGCGTGCCCTCGAGCTCCGCAACTTCTTTTAACAGTCTGCTGTCTATCGTTGCCATTCCTGCCTCTCCCATCTTCGCCTATTTCGCCTGCAAGAGGCCGCAGCACAGGCGGTCGCAGTCGGCCGTGCTGGTGAATATTGTGGGCATAATTTCGTCCTTCGGCCCGTGCCGCAGAACCTTTCCCGCCGAGAGAACCACGATTTCATCGGCAAGCTCTATGATGCGCTCCTGATGGGAGATGACCAGAATCGTGCTCTCGCGCCGCGCGTGCAGGTCCCGGAAGGTCTCCGTCAGCTTTGCAAAGGACCAGAGGTCAATGCCGGCCTCCGGCTCGTCAAAAATCATCAGACCGGCGGGTCTTGCAAGAATCGTTGCAATTTCAATCCGCTTGATCTCCCCGCCCGAGAGCGAAGAGTCCATCTCGCGGTTGACATAATCCGTGGCGCACAGGCCCACCTGCGTGAGATAGCGGCAGCACTCATCGTGCTTCATCGCCCGGTTGTCCGCCGCAATTTCCAGCAGGTTCCGAACCTTCAGCCCCTTAAAGCGCGGCGGCTGCTGGAAGCCATAGCTCACGCCAAGCTTTGCCCGCTCGGCCAGGTCCATCTGCGTGATGTCCGTCCCGTTCCAGAGGATCTCCCCGCCGGTGGGCTTGATGATTCCCATGATCACTTTGGCGAGCGTTGTCTTTCCGCCGCCGTTTGGCCCCGTGATCACCGCGAAGCGGCCGGGCTTAATCGTCAGGTCGATGCCCCGTAAAATATCTAGTTTGCCCTCAGGTTCTTCCACCTGGTAGCTTACATTTCTAAGCTCTAACATTGCTGATTCTCCTCGCTTCCCCTGCGCAGCGGCGCAGGTTTGAGCCAAATCTTTTTGTTCCGTTCGATCTCTCCTGCGGCCGGCCTTGCGGGTGCTCTCACAGAGCAGGCACCCGCCGGTCTCACGCGCCGCCGTGCACCTATTATATCACGCTTTTTTCTCCCTGACAAGACAGGCGTTTGGGATTCTTTTGCCGGGGGAAGCCGGCACGCCCGGCGCGCACAGCCCCTCTCCTCCCGCTTTTGCAGTATCTTTTTGCCGCGTCGAACCTTGACTTTCTAAATTTCCTTTTGTAAAATGATCTTTTAGTCATGCCTGATTTTTATGCTTTCTTCGCCATAGATTGCATCGTGACAAAGGAGTGGAACAGAGTATGCAGAAGATCGGTTTCGACAACGAAAAGTATCTGGCGATGCAATCGGAGCGGATTTGCGAGCGGGTCGAGCGCTTTGGCGGCAAGCTCTATCTGGAATTTGGCGGAAAACTCTTTGATGACCACCACGCCTCCCGCGTGCTGCCGGGCTTTCAGCCGGACTCAAAGATCCGCATGCTGCTGCAGCTGCGTGAGCAGGTGGAAATCGTCGTCGCCGTCTCTGCGGAGGACATTGCCTCCAATAAAATCCGCAGTGACCTTGGCATTCCCTACACCTATGACACCTTCCGTCTGATTGACGCCTTTCGGAGCTTCGGTCTGCCGGTCTCCAGCGTTGTCATCACCCGCTTTTCCGGCCAGCCGGATGCGGACATCTTCTGCCGCCAGTTGGAGTCGCAGGGGCTGCGTGTGTACAAGCACTACCCCATCGAGGGCTACCCCTACAACGTCTCCCACATTGTCAGCAGCGAGGGCTATGGGCGCAATGAGTTTGTGGAGACCACGCACCCCGTCGTCGTGGTCACAGCGCCGGGCTCCGGCAGCGGGAAGATGGCCGTCTGCCTCTCCCAGCTCTACCATGAACACCGCCGCAATGTCCGCGCGGGCTATGCAAAATATGAGACCTTTCCCATCTGGAATCTCCCGCTGCGCCACCCGGTGAACCTCGCCTACGAGGCGGCAACGGCGGACTTAAACGACACGAATATGATTGACCCCTACCACCTGGAGGCCTATCATGTGCCCGCCGTGAGCTACAACCGGGATGTGGAGACCTTCCCCGTCTTGAAAACCATGTTTGACGGGATTTTGGAGGTCTCCCCCTACCTCTCCCCCACGGACATGGGGGTCAACATGGCCGGCAACTGCATCATTGACGATGCCGTCGTATGTGAGGCCGCGCGGCAGGAGGTGCTCCGGCGCTACTACCATGAGCTGCACCGCCAGCGCCTTGGCATCACAGAGGGCAAGGAGGTCTATAAAATCGAGCTTCTGATGGAGGAGCTCGGCATCAATGCCAAGAGCCGCAAGGTCGTGCTTCCCGCGCTGGCCGTTGCCGCGCGCACGGGGGGGCCGGCGGCGGCCATCGAGCTGCCGGATGGGATCATCCTCACCGGAAAGACCTCCGATCTGCTCGGCGCGGCCTCTGCGCTGCTGCTCAACGCCTTGAAGCAGCTCGCCGGCATTGCGGATGAGGTTCACCTCATCGCCCCGGAAGTCATCGAGCCGGTGCAGGAGCTCAAGGTCAATGTGCTCGGCAACAAAAACCCCCTGCTGCATATTGATGAGCTGCTCGTCGCCCTCTCCATCTGCGCCGTGACCGATCCGAAGGCCAAGCTCGCCCTCGACCAGCTGCAAAAACTGCGCGGGAGCGAGGTACACTCCACCGTCATCCTCTCCGATGCGGATGTGGACAGCTTCCGTCGGCTGGGCGTTCACCTGACCTGCGAGGCCAAATACGAGACGCAAAAGCTCTACCACGGCTGAGAGCGGCCGCCCGCAGGGGTGGAATCTTAAATCTTGACAAGGGAAGTGTTCAACTATGGCAAAGTCCCACATTCCTGCCGCATATACCCCGATTTTGAACTTATATGATACGCAAAAAGCCATCGGCCTGCTCCGCCGGGTTTTTGAGGACAGTCTCTGCGGCTTTCTGCATCTGCGCCGCGTCTCGGCTCCCCTCTTTGTCGAGGCCTCCTCGGGGCTCAATGACGACCTCTCGGGCGTGGAGCGCCCCGTCTCTTTTGACGTGCCCGATGCCAAGCGCGAGGCGCAGGTGGTGCACTCCTTGGCCAAGTGGAAGCGCATGGCGCTCTACCGCTATCAGTTTTCCGTGGGCGAGGGGCTCTGCGCGGATATGAACGCCATCCGGCGTGATGAAACGCTCGACAACCTCCACTCCGTCTATGTGGACCAGTGGGACTGGGAAAAGGTCATCGCCCCGCGCGACCGCTGCATGGAATACCTTGAGCGCACGGTGCAGGACATCTGGAAGGCCATCGCCTCCACCCAGAGCACCCTGCGGGCGGTCTATCCGCAGCTGACCGTCCTGCCCCTGCTCCCGCAGGAGATCAGCTTTGTGAGCGCGCAGCAGCTGGAGGATCTCTACCCGAATCTGGACGCAAAGGCGCGGGAAAACGCCTACTGCAAGGAGCACCCCGCCACCTTTCTCACGCAGATCGGCGCGCCGCTGCGCTCCGGTGCGCCGCACGATAGCCGCGCGCCGGACTATGACGACTGGTCGCTCAACGGGGATCTGCTGGTCTGGGACAGCGTGCTCTCGCAGGCGATGGAACTCTCCTCAATGGGCATTCGCGTCGACCCCGCGACGATGGATCTGCAGCTGAGCCAATCGGGCTGCGATGCCAGGCGCACGCTTACCTTCCACCAGATGCTGCTGCGGGGCGAGCTCCCGCTCACCATTGGCGGCGGCATCGGCCAATCACGCCTTTCGATGTTCCTGCTCGGCAAGGCGCACATCGGCGAAGTGCAGGCCTCCATCTGGGATGCCGACACCATCTCCGTTTGCCGCGACGCGGGGATCACATTACTATAGTCACCCCTTGTGGGGGCGCCTATTCATATTGGGTATTCTGCGATTCCCATCGCTCCTTCCTCATGCAAAATGATTGTTTTTTCTGTCCTTTTGGTATATGATGGTATCATAAAGTTCCATTTTCTTCTTCCTTGAACTTTTTCTGCAAGTCATCATCATATTGGGGTGTTGTTTATGCGTTTGGACAATCAAGAGGACGGCCTTCATTTGATCCGCCAGCTCAAGCTCAATCGCAATCTTGAAGAGCTGCTTCCGGAAAGCTTGGCGCAGCTGTGCCAAAGCTTCCATTTTGATTGCGGGTTTTCCTACCAGCGAGATTACAGCAATCTCTTCCGTCTGAATGCGTCTTATACGCGCGATGGGGGCAGGCAGCTTCCCGCCTCCATCCCCCTGGCCGAGGCCTTGGGGGAGCCCCTTCTTGCCCGCCTTCGCCTCCGCGATGAACTTTTGATCCCGAGCGGTGAAGATCTTGATGACCCCTTGGATCAGGCACTCTTAGCGCTCTTTCGCGCGCAGCGCATGGTGCTGATCCCTCTGCCCGGCCCCGAAGGAGGGCTCGCTTCCCTAATGGGTCTGGCAAATTGGCGCAGCGAGCGCCGGCATGCGGAAAGCGACTTGAAATTCTGCGCCTCCATCCTCTCTATTTTGAGCAGCTATGTCAGCTTACAAACCCAAAAAGTGCAAGCGGAAGATGCCAAAGCCAGCCTGGAAAACGTGCTCGACCACATGGGGGTTGATGTCTACGTGAGCGACCTAGAGACCAACGAGCTGCTCTACCTCAATCACAGCATGGCAGCGCCCTACGGCCCGGTCGAAGCGCTGATTGGAAAACCCTGCCACGAGGTCTTCCACGACAGGCTGGACGCGCAGATCGAATTTGCCAGGAATACGCAGCAATTAAGCCGTAGCGGCAAGGCGCTACGGAGCTACGCGAGTGATTTTCAGCGCGCGCGCGACGGGGCCTGGTTTCGCGTCTTCTGCTCTGTCTTTGAGTGGTTTAACGGCCGCATGGCCCGGGTGGTCAGCAGCGTCGATATCACAGAGAGCAAGCGCAACGAGGAGATCATCCGCCAAATGGCGGAGTTTGACTTCCTCACGGGCCTGCCCAACCGCTACGCTCTCTCACAGCTGATTGACCTCCGGGCGGACCCCTCCAACCCCATCGCAAAGCCCTTCTATCTGATCTTCTTTGATCTGGATGGCTTTAAAACCGTCAATGACACGCTGGGGCACAAAGCCGGGGATGAGCTGCTCCGAAAAATCGCCGCCACACTGCAAAAGAACCCGCTTACCCGCCATAAGAGCTACCGCTACGGCGGGGATGAGTTCGTCGTTCTCGTGGAGGGAGAGAGCCACGCCAGCCTCGATGCGGTCATCGCCTTTCTCCGGCATATGTTTTCGAATCCCTGGCCCCTGAACGAGGGCGAGGCGCAGGTGGGCGCCTCCCTTGGCATCAGCGCCTTCCCGCAGGATGCGGTGCACACGGGCGACCTCATCCGAAAGGCGGATCTTGCGATGTATGCCTCAAAACGCGCGGGAAAGGGCAAGGCGCACTTTTACAGCCCCGGAGGACCGCTCCCGCTGGACTCCTTTGTGCTGGGCGAGCCCTGATCTTCTCTGCAGAACAAACCCCCGCCAGCGTTTCGCTGAACTGCCCCCAAAAAGTTAGACAAATATAAAATCAAGCAGCCTGAAGGGCTTGTTGTCTGTGAACCGCAGGCGGCAAGCCCTTCAACTTTGCCTTAATGCGGCGGTAGTTGTAGTAGTCGAGATATGCAATCAGTTCGCGCTCAAAATGCTCCAAGGAGTCAAACTTCTGCAAATACAACAGCTCACTTTTCAGATGGCCAAAGAAATTCTCTGCCACAGCGTTATCCAAACAGTTACCCTTTCGGCTCATGCTCTGTCGAATGCCCTTTTTGTGCAACATTCGTTGATACTGCTTGTGCTGGTACTGCCAGCCTTGGTCAGAATGAAGAATGAGAATGGTGTCATCCGGAATTTGTTGAAATGCATTGTCCAGCATCTGGGTCACCATGGAGAGAACAGGTCTCTTCGAAATGGTATAGCTCACAATATCCTGGCTGTGCAAATCCAGAATCGGCGAGAGATACAGCTTTTGCCCAAACAGGTGAAACTCGGTGACGTCGGTCACCCACTTTTGGTTTGGTTTCTCTGCCTCAAAGTTGCGCTCCAGAAGATTGGGTGCAATTTTGCCCACTTCACCCTTGTAGGACTTATACTTTTTCATCCGAACCCGGCAGACCAGGTTCTCTTCCCGCATAAGCCGCTGCACCGTCTTGTGGTTGATGACACAGCCGCAGTTGTGCAGCTCCATCGTGATTCGACGGTAGCCATATCGGCCACGGTGTTCATAAAAAATATGAGTGATTTGTTCTCTCATGTCAGCGTATTTGTCCGGCTTGCTTTGCCGCTTGGCGTGATAGTAGTAGGTTGCACGAGGCACGTTCGCAATTTCGAGCAGGAGGGTTAAAGTGTGTTCTTGCCTCAGCATTGAAATCACCTGCGTTTTTTCTGCCGGTGTCGCTCGTTTTCCAAAACCAAGGCTTGCAAGTTTTTTAGGTAGGCATTCTCCGCACGCAACCGCTGATTCTCTGCTATCAAATCTTCTTCCACCGCCTTATCCAACTTGGATGGACGCCCCTTACTCCCTCGACCTCGGCGTTCCTTATGCAGGCCCTCTGGCCCCTCTTCTAAATAAATTCTTTCCCATGAGGCCACTCGATTGTGCGGCAATTCAAATTGTCGCTCCGTTTCCTTTTGGCTGAGCTCTTCTTTGTGCATTGTTTCTATCACATGCTGCTTGAACTCACCTGTGTACTTTTTATTCGGCGCTCCTTTTGCCATGAAAATGCACCCCTTCCATTAAACAGTTTATCATACTGTCTAACGTTTGGGGTGCACTTCACGCCGGCGGGGGGGTTATTTGTCTGTTTGTAGGGGAGCGCCCCCTCTAAACGGCTTCGTTGCCGCGCGCATACACAGCAGCCCCGGCGGATCATACAAATCCGGATTTAAAAAGCAATCGGAGCCGTCTTGCGGCCCCGATTGCTTTTTGTCTGCCGCCTTCATCGGCCTTGACTCTGTCCTTTTGACCAAGCAGCTTACCTTTCTGCTCATCAACGCTGTGTAAGACCGCCGCGGCCTCCCCCTGCCCGCCTCAACGCAGGAATTGCTTCGGGGCTCGCTTTTTTCCTATGCTCCCCCGCGCCGCGGCCCTGATCCCGGCAGATCACTCCGCTCTGCAGGCGGGCAGCAGCAGGGGCTGGATCTGCCGGCCTGCCAGCGCGTTCTCCACCGTCTCCTCGAGCAAGTTCAGATCCGCAACCAGCGATGCGGGTTTGCCCTCCGGGTCGTCTTGCCGGAAGGGAACAAAATAGTAGTGTTTCCTGCAGAGCAGTTCCCCAATATTTTTTGCCGCAACACCGAGGCCGTCGTTCGTTGAGATTGCCACGACCACCGGGCGCCCGTTGCGCAGATGCGCTTTCGCCGCCATCGTGACGGCGCTGTCCGCAATTCCGTTTGCAAGTTTGGCAAGCGTATTTCCTGTACAGGGGGCGACAATCAACACATCCAGCATCTTCTGCGGCCCGATCGGCTCTGCCGCGCGGATGCTTTGGATCACCTCTCTCCCGCAGAGCTGCGCGAGCGTTCGGAGCAGGTCTTCCGCCCTTCCAAAGCGGGTATCCGTCTCCGCTGTGTACTCCGAAACGATTGGGATGACCGTCTCATAGCGCCCTGTCATTGCCTCCACCGCGTCGAGCCCCTGGCTGTGGGTGCAAAACGAACCGCAGAGTGCAAATCCAACACGGATCTCCTTCATCTATCACACCCCCAGTTCATGTAAGATATTATAAATCGCAGTTTGAATCGCCTTGGCGGCTGTGACGGGCGCCGTGCGCCCGGGAATTCCGGGGAGGCTCATGGCCTTGATTTGCAGCTCCCGCGCTGCGGCAAAATCCACCCCGCCGGGGCTGGAGGCCAGATCGATGATCACCGCAGCGGGCTGCACCCGCTCCAAATGCGCCCGGTCGAGCATCATGGCAGGCACGGTGTTGATGATCAAATCATAGCTCCCCAGCCAGTAGTGCAGGCGGCCGGAGTCCTCCGTCTCATAGCCATAGGCCTCGGCCCAAGCCCAGACGGCACAGTCCCGCGCCGCCACGGTCACTCTGGCGCCCAGCTGGCTGATGCGGTGCGCGCAGAGCTTCCCCACCCGGCCAAAGCCGATAATCAGCACGCGCGAGCCGTGCAGCGTTTTGGACATGTTCTCCATGGCCACCTGAATGGCACCTTCCGCAGTGGGCACCGCGTTTGCAACCTTGCACTCCTCGCGCTCGTAGTAGTCGAACAGGCGCAGACTGCGCGCCTTTGCCGCCGCCTCCACCTCTCCGGAGAGAATGCCGCCGCAGACAATCTGACCGGGGTGGAGCAGGTCGAGCAGCTCTGTCAGCGGGTACGCGCTCAGGGCAAAGGGCGCGTTGAGCTCTCCCCCGTTTTTCAACACCGGCAAGGGTAAAATAACGCAGTGTGCACGGCGCGGGTCCATTTGCGGGCCTCCCCGCGCCTCCTCCGGCAGCGCCTGCTCCAGCGCGATCGTATGAACCGTATGGCCATCCGCTTCCAGCAGCTCCGCCAACTTCAACTGGCGCAAATCTCCGCCCGCAATCCAAAAGTTTCGCTCTCGTTCCATTGGCACCCCTTCCTTTCTACGCTCTATTCTATTCCAAGCGGCAGAAAGCGTGCGTCCCTAGCTGTTTTGAACGCAAAGCGCGCGCAGAAGCATAGCTCCCGCGCGCGGCGCATTCAAACTTAAGTTGTTCCTCCCTCCCCCTCTCAGAAGAAGGAGAGGCCGTCCTGCCGGATCAAGCGGTCAAGTGCTTCGGTTGCCGCATCGAGCTTAGCAGCTTCCACCCCGCAGGGTTCTGCGAAGGAGCGCTCCAAGTACGCGAGCATATCCAGCATCTCTTCGGCCTCCTCGCCGGGCGTTATGTCCAGGGCAAACTCCCTCGTCGCCTCCAGACGGAAGCGCCGCGCGCTCTCCGCATCCCAAATTGCCATGACGAAGAGGTTCACCGCCCCGCCGAACTCATAAAAATAGTGGCCGCTGTAGCCCTCCAAATCCCGCGGATGCCGCAGCTGCGGGCAGAGAAAGCCGAGGGGCGGCAGCCGGCCGCCATGCTTCTCGCGCAGGGCCGCTTCCTCCGCCGCCGTATAGCAGTGCAGGCCGCAGACGTATTCCAGCCAATGGCGCAGATGCGCCTGCGCTTCGGCTGTGTTTTGAAAGCAGAAGAGCCCCGCGCCCGCCTCCTCAGCCTGACTCGCCCGCTCAATTTTTAAGAGAACTCTCTGCTCCATGCTCCACCCTCACCGCTCTGTTTTGATTTTGTTTCGCCGCGCGCCTTTGGAAGAACAGGCGCCGCCGCCCGCCATGCCTTCAGGGGCCTTTTCCTGTTCTTCGAAGCCATCATCACTACGCTGCCTAGAGTGTACAGCCCAAAAGCTTTACCTCCGGCTCGAGCAAAACTCCAAACTTCTCCTGCACCTGCTGCCGGATCTGCCGCATCAGCGTCAGGATATCCTTACAGCTTGCGCCGCCGGTGTTGATGACAAAGCCTGCGTGCTTTTCGGAGACCTGCGCACCGCCGATGCGCAGACCCTTCAGGCCGCACGCTTCGATCAGCGCGCCGGCAAACTGCCCCGGCGGCCGCTGAAAGGTGCTGCCGGCACTTGGGAATTCCAAAGGCTGCTTGCTGCGGCGCTGCTCCATCAGCTCCATCATCCGCGCCTTGATCGCGGCGGGCTCCCCGGGGGTGAGCTTGAGCGCCGCGCCTAAGATCAGGCGGCTGTCGTCCGCGCTAAAAATGCTGTGCCGGTAGGAGAGCTGCAACTGCGCCAGCTCCAAGCGCTCCTGCACCCCCTCCCGGTTGACACAGTCCGCCCAGAGGACGATCTGCGCCATCTCCCCGCCATAGGCACCCGCGTTCATGCAGAGGGCGCCGCCCAGCGTGCCGGGGATTCCATGCGCGAATTCCATGCCCGCGCGCCCCTTCTCCATCGCGGCGCTTGCCGCCTGGGCAAGGCCCAGACCGCTGCCCGCATAGAGCGTGTCCGGCGCAATCCACTCGAGCGTCTCTATGCCGCACTTGATGGCAAAGCCGAAGAGCCCCCCGTCGGCCACGAGCAGGTTGCTGCCCTTCCCGAAGCAATAGGGGCGGATCTCTGCGCGCGCCGCCGCCATGAATGCCGCCCTGGCCTCCGCCGCGCGCTTGGGGAGCGCCATCAGCGTCACAGGCCCGCCGACGCGAAAGCTCGTGTGCCGCGCCATCGGCTCCCCCTCCCGCAGCTCCAGCGCGGGGCAGTGCGTCTCCAGTTCCCTCTTGATTTGCAGGATTCGATCCACAGGCCATCCTCCTTTTGCTCTGCGCAGATGTGTGCGTCTATCCTCTTCCGTTTCGTAATCGCCGTATAGCCTAGTATAGCAAACTTTTCTTGAAAAGAAAGCTGTTTTCTCCCTTCCCTGCTCTAAAAATCGCTCCCCTTGGATCAAATGCGCAGGCAAAGGACAGGGCGGGCGGGGCAAGGCTGCACCATCTCTGCTTTTTTGGCGCACTTTTTCTGTAATTGCAGCACTCTGCCCTGCCGCCAATTTCTTCTCCTTTTCTCACAACTTTCTATTGCAAATGCCTGCCGGATATGTTATATTTTGCATAGGAGGGACACTGCAGTGTCCCCAGCGAACCTGACGTTGAAATTACGCATTGAGACGAAAGGGAGAGCACTTCTTCAACTGTTTTGTTGAGTAAGCTGCGCCCTTTTGGCGCGGCTTTTTTTATTGGATCGCTTACTCAGATCACTTCGGAAAGGAAACTCGATCATGGAAACACGAATTGCCGTCATCGCCATTATCATTGAAAAAAACGAGGCATCCCCCGAGCTCAATGATGTCCTCCACGAGTACCGCCAGCATATCGTCGGCCGGATGGGGCTTCCCTACCGCGCGCGCGGGGTGAACATCATCAGCGTCGCGGTGGATGCGCCCAACGACATCATCAACGCGCTCTCGGGCAAGATCGGCCGCATTCCCAATGTCAGCAGCAAGACCGCCTACTCCAGCGTCGGCACATGATGAGGGCGCTTGATCGGCTGCTGGCCGGGCAGACACTCGGTGCATCTGAACTGCTCTTTCTGCTCGAGAGCCAAGATGAAACACTGGCGGAGACGCTGCGCCGCGAGGCCTGCGCCCTGCGCGACCGGCTCTATGGCCGCCGCGTCTTCCTGCGGGGTTTGATTGAGATTAGCAACCACTGCCGCAACGACTGCCTCTACTGCGGCATTCGCAGGAGCAACTGCCATGCCGCGCGCTACCGGCTCACGCCGGAGGAGATTCTCTCCTGCTGCGAAGCGGGCTACGATGCGGGGCTGCGCAGCTTTGTGCTCCAGGGCGGGGAGGACGGCTTTTTTACCGACGGCCTGCTCTGCGATTTAGTCACCCGCTTCAAGGCACGCTTTTCCGACTGTTCCCTCACGCTCTCACTCGGGGAGCGCAGCGCGGAGAGCTACCGGCGGCTGCGCGAAGCCGGGGCGGACCGCTACCTCCTGCGGCATGAGACCGCCGATGCCGCGCACTACGCCGCCCTGCACCCGGCGGGCATGTCTTACCAGAGGCGGATGGACTGCCTTTTGGAGCTGCGGGAGATCGGCTTTCAAGTGGGCTGCGGCTTCATGGTCGGCTCCCCCGGCCAGCAGATGGGGCACTTGGTGAAGGATCTTCTTTTCCTCCAGGAATTCCAGCCCCATATGGTGGGCCTCGGCCCCTTTTTGCCCCATCAGGACACCCCCTTTGCAGCGCAGCCCGCCGGCTCTGTGCCCCTCACGCTGCGCCTGCTCTCCCTCGTGCGCCTGCTGCTGCCCGATGTGCTCCTGCCCACGACAACGGCGCTCGGCAGCGCGGCGGAGGACGGCCAGCTCCGCGGGCTGATGGCGGGCGCCAATGTGATCATGCCCAATCTCTCCCCGCTCTCGGCGCGCGAAAAATACATGCTCTATGACGGCAAAAAGATCAGCGGGAGCGAGGCGGCGGAGGGCATTGAGCAGCTCAAAGCGAGCCTTCAGGCGGAGGGCTACACCGTCGAGCCGCAGCGGGGGGACTCCCTGCGGGCGGAGATTTTATAGGTATAAACTAACGGGAAAGCAGCGCTGACCCGAAAGAAAGGTTGGATTGTAGATGTACAAACCGGAATCCAGAAATGCAGAGGAATTCATCAGCCATGAGGAGATTTTAGACACGCTCGATTGGGCGGAGAGAAACAAACATGATCTCGCACTCGTGGACAAGGTCTTAGAAAAGGCCGCCACACGCCAGGGCCTGACCCATCGGGAGGCCTCCCTGCTGCTCGCCTGTGCGGATCCTGAGCGGCAGGCGCAGATGTACCGCCTCGCGGAGCAGATTAAAAAGGACTTTTACGGCAACCGCATTGTCATGTTTGCCCCGCTCTACTTATCCAACTACTGCGTCAACGGCTGTGTCTACTGCCCCTATCACGCGCAGAACAAGAACATCGCCCGCAAAAAACTCTCCCAGGAGGAGATCGTGCGCGAGGTGATGGCGCTGCAGGATATGGGCCACAAGCGGCTGGCGCTGGAAACCGGCGAGCACCCCATCCACAGTCCCATTGAGTATGTGCTCGAATCCATCAAGACCATCTACAGCATCAAGCACAAAAACGGCGCCATCCGCCGCGTCAACGTGAACATCGCTGCGACGACGGTGGAGAACTACCGCAAGCTGCACGAGGCGGGCATCGGCACCTACATCCTCTTTCAGGAGACCTACCACAAGGAGACCTATGAAAAGCTGCACCCCACCGGCCCCAAGCACGACTACCGCTGGCACACCGAGGCCATGGACAGGGCCATGGAGGGCGGAATTGACGACGTGGGCCTTGGCGTTCTCTTCGGCCTGGAGGGTTATAAATACGAGCTGGCTGGCCTGATCATGCACGCGGAGCATCTGGAAGCCGCCTTCGGCGTGGGCCCGCACACCATCAGCGTGCCTCGGATCAAGCGGGCGGACGATGTGGACCCCGATAGCTTTGACAACGGCATCGATGATGAGACTTTTTTGAAGATCATCGCCATCATCCGCCTTGCGGTGCCCTATACGGGCATGATCATCTCCACGCGGGAGAACATGGAGGTGCGCGGCAAGGCGCTGCGCCTTGGCATCTCGCAGATCAGCGGCGGCTCGCGCACGAGCGTGGGCGGCTATGTGGAGCCCGAGGCGGAGGACGAGAAGAGCGAGCAGTTTGACGTAAGTGACCGGCGCACGCTCGATGAGGTGGTGCACTGGCTGATGGACTTGGGCTACATCCCCTCCTTCTGCACCGCCTGCTACCGCGAAGGCCGCACGGGCGACCGCTTCATGCAGCTGCTCAAAAGCGGGCAGATTCACAACTGCTGCCACCCCAACGCCCTGATGACCCTGCAGGAGTATCTCTGCGACTATGCCGCGGAGGACACCTTGCGCATCGGCAAAGATCTCATCGCCGCGGAGCTGCCCAACATCCCCAAAGAGAAGGTGCGGCTGATGTGCGCGGACAATCTCGAGCGCATCGCCCAGGGCGGCGTGCGTGATCTCTTCCTCTAAGGGGGGCAATCTCATGGGAATGAATGCGACACCCAGCAGCGAGCGCCTGCAAATCGGCCTCTTCGGCCAGCGCAACGCGGGAAAATCAAGCCTGATCAACGCCATCACGGGGCAGGCGGTGGCGCTTGTCTCAGAGACGCCGGGCACGACGACAGATCCTGTTCGAAAAGCCATGGAGCTCCCGCCCATCGGCCCCGTCCTCCTCATCGACACCCCGGGTTTTGATGACGAGGGCGGGCTGGGCGAGCTGCGCGTGGCACGCAGCCGGCAGATACTCGATCAGATCGACCTCGCCCTGCTGGTGATGGACGGCTGCCGGGGCAAAACAGAGGCGGACGAGACCCTCGAGCGCCTGTTCTCCGAGCGGAAGCTTCCTTTTCTGCGGGTCTATACGAAGTCCGACCTCTGTGTCCCCTCCAACATGGAGGCGGGGCTGCGCGTGAGCGCGCAGAGCGGAGAGAACATCGCGCAGCTCAAAGAGGCCATTGCAGCGCTCGCGGCAGCGCGCAGGGAACCGCCCCCCCTCGTTGCCGACCTCGTGCAGGCGGGTGATCTGGTGCTTCTCGTCACCCCCATTGACGAGAGCGCGCCCAAGGGCCGGCTGATCCTGCCCCAGCAGCAGACCATACGCGAGCTATTGGATGCCGGCGCCCTGCCCCTGCTCTGCAAGGAGACGGAACTGCGCCGGGCCCTCTCCTCCCTCGCGCAGGCGCCCGCCCTTGTCATCACCGACAGCCAGGTCTTTGACGCGGTGGCGGCGCAGACACCGGCGCACATCCCCCTGACCTCCTTCTCCATTCTGATGGCCCGCCGCAAGGGGCTCTTAGCCGCCGCCGTGCAGGGCATTGCCGCCATCGGGGCGCTCAAGGACGGGGACGAGGTTCTCATCTGCGAGGGCTGCACCCACCACCGGCAATGCGGCGACATCGGCAGCGTCAAGCTGCCCCGCTGGCTCGCGGAATACAGCGGTGCGGCGCTCGGTCTCTCCTTCTCCTCCGGACAGGACTTTCCAGAGGATCTCTCCAAGCACGCTCTGGTCGTCCACTGCGGCGGCTGCATGCTCAGCGAGCGCACCGTTTCGCAGCGCGTGCGCGCCGCCGGGGTGCAGGGCGTTCCCATCACCAACTACGGAACGCTCATTGCCCACATCAACGGCATTCTGCCCCGCAGCCTCGGCATCTTTCCGGAGTTGCAGGCGCTGCTCCAGCCAGAGGGCGGTTGAGGGCGAATGCCTCACAGCCGGGCGCACTTGAAGCACCGCATGAAGCATGAAAATGCACCCCTTCCATTAAACAGTTTATCATACTGTCTAACGTTTGGGGTGCACTTCATTCCTTGAGCGGGGTGCGTTTTTTCACCGTAAAGGCCACAATTTACTCTGCGGCTTACTCTCCTTGTAGGCCCGCATGTCCGACGAAGAAGGCGCTGCCCTCGTAAGGCTGGTCAACCGGCAGCACCGGCAGGCCCTGCGAGGCCATGTCTTCCGGCGAAGAAAAGGCCAGCTCGCTGCCGCCGTCCATGGTGTAGTAGACAGTGTCGATCGGGAAGTTCGCCTTGATGGTGGCAGCCATGCTGTCCATCATAAACCAGTTGAGGCTCACCACGTCGAAGAAGAAAAATTCCTCCTTCTGCTCGCGATCGTCTAGACCGGCCACCAGAGTGGAGTTGACGGACCAGTCTACGATGGCGGCGTTATCCACCACCGTGACGCTGTTGAGCGCAAAGTCCAGCCCTGTCCACTCGCTGAGCCCTTCGGCGGCGGAGAGGATGGCGCCGTCCACCGTGGCGGCGCTGACCTCATAGCTGCTCTCGAGCGCTCTGCCTTCAGAGTTCCCGTTGGAGAGATCGCCCACCAGATCGATTTCCACGCGCTGCGGCATGCCGAGCTCATCGTTTTCCTGCGGGTCTACCTCGTTGTTCTCAATCTGGTTGGGGTCGGGTTCCACGGGCGGGGTTTCCTTCTCTCCGCAGGCTGTCAGAGCAACGCTGACAAAGAGCAGGCAGAGCAGCAGCGCCATTGCTTTCATCCACTGTTTCATTTTTCATTCCTCCATTGATGTTTTTTTATCTTCATTGTTTGGTCGACTCATGTAAGTGGCATGCTCAGCCAAAGTAGCTAAAGCGCGTAAGCTGGCTGCCGTCATCGAGTGTCATCACCTCGTTATCAACGCGGAAGTGGTGCGTTGTGCCGTCATCAAGCGTCATGTCGTAAGAATTGCCCTCGAAGAGCGCCCAGCTGCCGCTGCCGCGGTCCTCGATATAGCCATCTTGCCCCGCCACCTGCACCGTGAGCGTTCCATCCTCGCGGAAGACGAGGTAGATTGCGTCCGCCCCCTTGTTCTCCGGTTCCCAATGCCTTGCGGCAAAGAGGCTGATGCTGCGGCAGGCGATCTCCCCCTCTTCCGTGTCGATGAGCGCTTCCTTCAGGAAGTACGCATCGTCGCTGTTCCACATGGCCTTGCCGTCATCCGTGAGAAAATAGTAGGAGTTGGAGAACGAGGCGTCCACGACGATCTGCTTCTTGTTCCCATCCCTGTTCTCAAGCGCCCAGCTGCCCTCTTCGCGGGCGATGATCTCACCGAAAATGTCCGAATAGAGGCCATAGCTCCCATCTTCATTGAACTCGATATAGTCCGCATCCGGGTCGCCCTTTTCGTACCAGCGGCCGGTGAAGTCTCCGGCCAGCTCCATGCTGTCAATCGGCGCGCCGAGCGTGAAGCTTGCCCCATCTCCCAGGGTCGTGAGCACCCAGCCCTCCTCGGTTTCGTCAATTTGGAACTCGATTTCCCCAAAGAGCTCCAGGATCATGGTATAGATCCCCTCGCCATCGTTTCTCACGTCGCCGCGCATCATCTCGTTTCCGTTTTCATCATAAAAGATCACGCCCGCGCCGTCAAGAGCGAAAATATCCATGGACATGCCCTCGACCGGCTCTTCCCGATACCACCAGAGGCCTGAAAACAACTCCAACTCTTCCAGATCGCGGCTCATATCCTCGTCTGTATCGTCAATCGGCTCGTTGCCATTCTCCCCGCAGCCCGTCATGCAAAAGAGCAGCATTGCGGCCGCAAGGAGCAGAATATAAATTTTTTTCATCCTCACAACTCCTATTTTAAGTTCAGCCCACCCATCTTGGCGCCTGCGCGGGAGGATGGACGCTCTTTCTGTTTTATTCTGCGTCCGCACCATCCAAGAGCGGCAGCCATGCCCCGCCCTGGTTTTGCGTGTAGAGCAGCCCGCTCTCCAAGGCATATGCGAATTGGGCGGAAACCATGTCTCCGTCACAGCGGTAGATGTAGCACTCTTCCCCCTCCACCGCTGCCAGATCCACCAGCGTCATCGTATACTCATTGTCATCGCTGTAGCCGGGGATGGCGCCCTGCGCTTTTGCCAGCCCAAAGCTCAGCTTTGCCGCTTCGGCAGCGCTCAGGTATTCGCCGGGATCCGCCGCGGAGTTGTATTCCTCAGCATAGGAGAGGTTTGGCCCGAAATCCAGGCCGTTCCAATCAACGAGTGCGTCGGGCTCCTCCTCTGCTCCCGCATCTTGCGGGTTCTCGATCGGGTCCTCTTGATTGGCCGCCGGCTCTTCTCCCCCCGGCTTCGTGTCCTCCCCGCAGGCGGCGGCTGTGAGGATCAGCAGGAGTGTCAGCAGGGCCAAGATCAGCTTCTTCATCATTCCTTCCTCCATTCATTGCTTCCATATTCAGAGACTGCAAGTGATCGCCCGGATGCTTCCTTTCCTTTCCCCCTCCCCTTTGCTCTCCGCCCCGCTTTGAGACCCGCTCCGCTGCCCTTTCGGCGGGGCGGCGCGATTTTCGGCGGGGAAGAGCAGCGGAATCTGGCATAAGGCCCCATCGTGTAGGTTCTGTCAGCGCACCGCGCCCACCAACAGAAGCGCCAGCGCGCTGTAGGCGAGCAAAAGAAGCAGCAGCGTGGCAAGGGTCACCATGAGAAGAAGCTGCCTCCTGTTTCCCCCCAGCCGCCGCCGCAGCCCCAGTCGGATCAGGGCAGCGATCAGCGCCAGAGAGAGCGTGGCCGCAAGCCAAAGTTCCATATCATCACCCCGGATCCCACTGTTTTTGAAGGGCAGCCCTCCCGACGGGGCTAGAGAGTCTTGCGGAGTTTCTCATCCGCCTTTGCAAGTTGTATGGCTCTATTTTACCAAAGGAGAAAATTAAAAAAAGCGAGAGTTGCAATTTTGCAGCTCTCGCTTTGGCTCTTTTAATCTCTCTCGAAGCTATAGCCCTCGTTCCTTGACCAGCTGATGCACCAGCCGCTGCCGCTGATTTTCTCACGCAAGCGTCCAATTGCGGATTTGAGCGCGCTGCTGTCATTGGCCAGCGCCCGCTTCCAGACCTTTTGATAGAGCTCTTCCGCGCTCATGTAGCACTCCGCGTGCTGCACAAAGAACAGCAGCAGGGCAAACTCCTTGGGGGAGAGCAGCAAGTCCCGCCCGGCAAAGCTTGCCACCCCCGCCGTCAGGTCGAAGGAGAAGCCCTCCTTATGCACCCATTCGGGCACACACTCCGCCCGCCGCAGCAGCGCCTCAATCCGCGCGTAGAGCACGGGGAAGGTGTGCGGTTTGGTGACATAATCGTCGCAGCCGCTGGTAAGCCCCTGCACCAGATCGCTCTCCGCGCCGTCATTGGTCAGCGCAATGACAGGGATGGTGGAGCCTTTTCGAAGCTCCCGCAAAAAATCGAGCCCGTTCCCGTCCGGCAGGTGGATGTCCAGGATGATGAGCGAGGGCATCACGGCCGCCATGCTCTCCCGCGCCTGCGCAAGCGTTGTCGCCTGTCTGACCACAAAGCCCTTCGCCTCAAGCAGGGGTTTGTTGAACATCTGCACACGGGGATTGTCCTCAATGCAGAGGATGACCGTCTCGCTCACACTCTCACCTCACTCTGTCCGCCATAGGCGGGGATGGTAACACGCACCGTGCTTCCCCGCCCGGCTTCGCTTTCGATTTGAATCGTCCCGCCGTGCGCCTCCACGATGGTCTTGCAGATGGAGAGACCATAGCCCTTTCCCCCCTTGCTGCCGATCCCGCGATCAAAGACCTGCGAGAGCAGCTCCGGGGGGATGCCTGCGCCGTTGTCGGAGATCTCCAGCGCGATGGCGTGGTTCTCCGCCACCGCCCGCAGGGAGATCCGCCCGCCCCTGGTCGCGTCGAGCGCATTTTGCAGCAAATTGATCGGCACGCGCTCAAGCTGCTCGGCGATGGCGTAAACCGGCGGCAGATCCGGGGCGACGTCAATGTGCAGGGTATTGCCCGCCTGCAGGCAGGCAAGGCGCAAACTCTCCGCGCTGCGGCGGAGCATGGCTGCGAAATCAAGCTTTTCCCGGTTTGCAGCGCTGCCGCTCATGGTGGCAAGCTCCACCATTCCGTTGATCATCAGCCCCAGGCGAACGGTTTCATTCTGCATGACGTGCAGGGCGGTTTGCAGCTCGCGCCCCCCCTGCTCTCCGATATCGCTGCGGACAAAATCGATGCCGTAGGAGATGGCTTGCAGGGGGTTGCGGATCTCATGTCCGATGTCCTGGAGAAATTCCGTCTTCGTGCGGTCGGCCTCTGCCAGCTCAATGTTCTGCTTTTCCAGTGCGCCCAGCAGCTTGATATAGGCCCGGAAATGCAAAAACATCGTGCTGCCGAGCGCCAGGCTGACCGCCACCAGCCCCACGATTCGATCCTTGATGACCGCCTCCGGCGAGGGCAGGGGAGTAATCGCGGCGGGATATTGCCAGGCAAAGAGGCACAGCCCCGTATAGAGCAGCAGCTCCAGCACTGCGATGAGCAGCGCTTTTTTCCCGTCCAGCATAAAGATAGTAAAGAGGATTGCAAAAATAAAGTAGAAGGGCATGGAGGAGTCCATCCCGCCCCCGGTAAAAAAGATCGCGGGGAAGAGGAGGAAAAACACCAGCGCAATGGTCATGCTGTAGCAGAGCTGGTAGCGCCCGCTGCGGGATGCGTAGAGCAGGAGCGCGGCGGCGATTGCAGCCCCCAGCAGGCCGCTGACAATGTTGAAACCGCTCTCCCCGTTGACATAGGAGGAGAGCGCCGCCACGAGGCTGACGATCACGCCCGCCAGCGCAAGAATGTTGAAGAGATGAATGCGCAGATCAAAGGCCGGGTTAAAGTAGCTGTTCAAAAACCGTCTGGCAATGCGCTTTGGAACCATCAGCCGCCTCCTTCGCAGATGTAAACCGTATGACTGGCCGCCCTCCCCTGAGCACCTTTGATGGCCGCGGCGCCCCAGCCCCCCGCAAGATTTGAATCCGGATCAGAATACCGTGATGGTGTTGCCGCCCTTCGCCTTTGAGCGGTACATCGCCTGATCCGCGCGGTCCAAGGCGTCGCAATATCCCGCGTCTTCGCGCTTGAAGTGCGACACGCCGATGGAAATGCTGGTCTTGATGGGCTCGAGCCCATTGCCTGTTTTCAGCTCCAGAGAGGAGACGGCCGTCAAGATCTTTTCCATCAGCTGCAGGGTATTCCCCGCGTCTGCAACGCGGAAGACTCCCACAAATTCATCTCCACCCCAGCGGAAGAGCTCATCCGAGCTGCGGATGGCCCGATAGACGGCGGGGACGATTTCTTTTAAAACCTGATCGCCTTCCGCGTGCCCATAGCAGTCATTGGTCTGTTTGAAGTTGTCGATGTCAAAGAGCATAATCGCCACGACGGGCTGCTCTTCGCTCTCTTGGAAGGCTCGGAAGCGCTCCTCCATGTAGTTGACCCCAAAACGCCGGCTCTTCGCGCTGGTCAGGGGGTCAAATTGAAATTCCAGCTCCAGCGCCCGCTTGCTGTTCTTCAGGTTCCAGCGTTCGAGCAAAAAGACCAGCATCAGGCAGCTGAGCACGAGCAGCAGGAGAATTGCAAGCAGTTCCAGCGTCTTCGCAAAGGTAAGGCTCTGGCTCTTCTCCCCCGTCTGGAGGATATACTTTTCCATCTCGTTGTTTTGAATGCCCATGGCGATGATCCAGTCATAGTCCTCATAAAGCCTTGCATAGGTCAGTTTCTCGGAGATGCGATCGCTGTTGAGCTCTTTAAAGAAATAGGTAAAAAACAACTCCCCGTCCTCTTTCACGCCCTCCAGCTCTGTCAGATAGGGCAGGTTTCCCTGGATGTCCTCCATATCGGTGGAGAGATACATGCCCTCGGTCTCCGGCAGGTTGGGGTGGATGCGGCGGATGGCATAGTCCTTGCCGCCATTATAGTCGAGCAGCTCATTGACCCAGATGTAGGAGTCGTTTCCGAAGGAGAGAGTTTTAATCGTCTTCTCCATCGATTGCTTCACCAGATCATCCAGATGTTCCTTGCTAAAGCCAAAGAGGCAGGAGATCTCCCCTCGGTGGAGGATTCTATAGTGGGACATGAGCGGCTTCATGCGTTCAATCGCAGCGTTGATATCCCCCCTCAAACACGCCGAGGGAATCTTGCAGCAGCGCGCCATCCTCCCGCCAGATCAGGGCGCTCCATTGCAGCCCATCGCCGGCGGGCCGGATGTCTTCGATCAAACTTTCAATCCATTCATCGCAGGAGAGGCTCCCATCCAGGCAGCTTTCATAGCGCTTGTCTACCACGTGCTGATGCCGCTCCGCCTCCATCTGCCTTGTCGCCTCGAGCCCGACAATGAGATTATCTACCGTGTTCTTTAAAAAGATCTTCTTGAGCTCGACGATGGTCACCCGCGTCTCGCTCTCGTAAATCTCCCCCATCTGCTGATAGGAGAAGAGGTAGAAGAGGCTGATGACCAGGCAGATGAGCGCAATGGTCACAAGCCAGACGGCTCTGTGCCATCTGCTGCCTCCGCGCCAAATGCGCAGGGATCTCTGTTCCGGGCCGGCCCCGCAGTTGGTCTCAGGTCGCATCTTATCCATCGCCACCTCCTAGGTCGGGGCGGCGGCGCTTCGATCCAGCCGATCTTCCATCTGCTGCACAAAGAGGGCCGCGAGCTCCGGGTCAAATTGGCTGCCCGCGTTTTTGTTGATCTCGTCCAGGGCAACTTGGGGCGCAAGTGCCCGGCGATAGGTTCGGTTCTCCGTCATGGCGTCGTAAGCGTCCGCCACGGCCAGAATCCTCGAGAAGAGGGGGATGTCATCCCCGCGAATGCCGCCGGGATAGCCCGTCCCGTCCCAGCGCTCATGGTGGCGAAGGATATAGTCGGCCACGTGCTCAAGCTCCGGCGTGGACATCGCAATGCGGTAGCCGATTTCGGGATGCTTCTTCATCTGCCCCCATTCCTCCGCCGCGAGCGGGCCGGGCTTGTTGAGAATGCTGTTGTCAATCCCGATCTTGCCGATGTCATGGAGCATGGAGAGCAGCTGCAGATCGTCGAGCTCTTTTTGCTCCAGCCCGAGCTGCGTGCCGATCATGACCGCGTATTGCCCCAGCCGCTTCCCGTGCTCTTCGGTCTCCTGGCTTTTGGCATAGAGCGTCGCCATAATGGAGGAGAGGATGGAGTGGTGCAAGCTCTTCTGGCTGAGCAGTTTTCGGTGCTTCAGGTGGCTCTCGGCCTCCTTCACCGCCTCTTTGAGACTTTGGCCGGCGGCCTCCAGCGTGCCCTGTCCGATTGCCAGGCTGATTTCATACAGGGGCTCCCGCTTGCTCCGGTTATAGCTTTCAATCGTGGCCTGTGCCTCCTCCAGCAGCGCATGCGCCTCTTCGCTGCCCGTGTTGGGCATCAGCAGCATGAACTCTCCTCCGCCCACCCGCCCGAGCACATCGTCGGGCCGTTTGAGGTTTTTGAGGAGCTTTGCGGATTCCATGATCAGCCGGTCACCCTGGGCCTGCCCATAGGCATCGTTGATCATGCGCAGGCCGTTGATGTCGCAGATCGCGATCGAGAGGGGCAGATGGTCCGGCTGGCTCAGGCGCTCTTTTTCCTGCTCCAGATAGCTGCGGTTGTAGAGTCCGGTTAAAAAATCGCACTCATTGAGATATGTAATCTGCGCATCGCGCTTCTTTTGCTCGGAAATGTCAAGGATGATCCCCTCCATGGCCTCCACCCGCCCGCTCGGGTCATAGATCCCCTGGCCCAGCTCGAGCACCCACTTGCGCTCTCCGCTTTTTGCGAGGATCTCATACTCGCAGCGAAAGTTTTGCCTCTGCTCCACAGCCCTCGCGCACTTCTCCCAGATCAGTTTCCGATACTCCGGGGAGACGATGTCATAAAAGGATCTCTCACGGTTATGGAGGATATCCTCGGGCGGATAGCCCGTGAGCTTCTCGCAGCCGGCCGAGACAAACTCCATCGCCCATTGAGGGGCATGGTGAGAGCGGTAGGCCATGCCCGGCAGATGGGAGAGGAGCACCGATTTGCTCCGCTCGCTCTCCCGGAGCGTCTCCTCCATGGCCTTTCGGGCGGAGATGTCTTCAATCAAACAGAGATAGGTAAAGTCCGAATCCTCACTGCCGATAAAGGATGAGACCTTGATCTGGACCCATATACTTGACCCATCGGGCCTTGTGATATTTTTTTCAAAGGAATAGCCGTCAATTTCCTTGTTTTTAAACTGCTCAAAGAGCCGCAGCTCCTCTTCCAGGCTCTCCCGCGCGCTCATCTCCATCCAGTTCGCTTTGCGCAAGTGCAGCTCGTCCTCCACACCAAGGATCTGCCTTGCTGCGGGGTTTGCGCTGACAAAGATGCTGCTCTCCCTATCACACTTATAGTCGTTGAGCGTAATGCCGATCGGCGCCTGCTGAAACACGCTGCGGTAGAGCTGCTCGTCAAAGGCCAGCTGCCTGCTCTTCTCCTTGAGTTCCTCATGCTTGAAGACGATGTACAAAAAGGCGCATAGGATCATCAGCAGGCTGAGCGTAACGATGATGTCGGGAATCATGCGCTTGCCCACGCCCTTGTTCCACTCCGCGGCGGAATAGCTCAGCCCGAGGATTGCCGTACTGCGCCCGCCCGCGGAGGGTTCCAGGGGCACGAGCGCGCGGATCCAGCTGCCCCATTCGTTTTGAAAGGGCTTTGTGAGGATGCTCCGCTGCGCTTGAAAGGGAACCCAGCTGCGATCGGGGATGCCCTCCTCAAAGCCCTCCAGCGGTGAGTAGGGCGATTGGGGCGCGGGTCTGGAGTCCACCAGGAGAATGGGTTCTCCATCCCGCTCACAGAGCAGATAGGCATAGTGGATTTGCTTTGTCTTCTCCACGAGCTCAATGAGTTTCTTGCGAATGATCGCATATTCCACGCTGTTCGGATCTTCATCCTTTGCCACCAGATCAGAAATGTGCTGATCCGGCAAGAGCGCCTCCAGCGATTCCGCAAGCTTAATGGCCTCTGCTTCGAACATGCTTTGATAGCGGTTCCAGGCGAAGGACAGATACAGCCCTGCCAAGAGGATCAGCACTGCCACCACCGAGATGACAAACAGCTTTCTCTGCTTGCTTCCCTCCGGCAGCGTCCTCACAACAGCTTGACGTTTCATGTTCTCCCCCCTTATGTTACCCGGCGTTCCATGCGCCTTCCAACGATGCCGCACAGCTGGGAAGCGGCGCGCTCACGCATCGAATATTCTTTCCATAACCTGCATCTCTCCCGCACCCATCGCGCAGAGATCAGATTCTATTGCAGCGGCAGGCGGCGGCGCAAAGGCACTGCCGGAAACGCGCTATTTGTAAATTATAATCGAATTTTGTCGAAAAAGAAAGTGGCAAAATGCTTCTATTTTCCAGCAAAAATAAAGCATAAGGAAACGGTTTAATATGACTTTCCTGCAATAACTTTCCTTTCACCTGGGAATACTATAGCAATACACAGGCAGAGCCTGCAGGTCAGATCGGAAAAGTGAGGGTTTGCACATGAAGCAGAGAGTGCCGCGTCACATCGGCATCATCCCCGACGGCAACAGGCGCTGGGCGCTTGAACATGGGTTTCACAAAAAGGACGGCTACCAGAGCGGAATCGACCCCGGGTTCCGGCTCTACGAGCTGCTGCTCGAGAGCGGCGTTGAGGAGGCCACCTTCTACGGCTTTACCAAGGACAACAATAAGCGCCCCGGCGACCAGCGCCAGGCCTTCACCGATGCCTGTATTCAGGCTGTGGACATGCTTGCGCACCGGGACGCAAACCTGCGCGTGATCGGCAACACAAAATCCCCCGCCTTCCCCCAGCAGCTCAAGGAGTATGCCCAGCAAACAGTTTGCTTTGGGGAGGGGAGGATTACGCTGAATTTTCTCGTCAACTACGACTGGAAGTGGGACTTGGCCGCCGCCTCAAAAACCGGGCGGATCGCCTCGGCGGACATTTCGCGCATGGACATGGTGATCCGCTGGGGCGGCCGCTGCCGCCTGAGCGGCTTTCTGCCCGTGCAATCGGTGTATTCCGACATCTATGTCATCGAGGACTATTGGCCCGATTTTAAACCCCAGCATTTTTATGATGCGCTCCGCTGGTATCAGAACTGCGACGTGACGCTCGGCGGCTGAGCCCGCGCGCCGCAGCGGGCAGGCAGCTCAGCTCTCCCAGCCCTCAAGTGAGAGCAGGCGGAGCGCCTCCTGCCCCTGCAGCGTCAGGGCGATGCTCCCGCGGCTGCGGCCTTCCCGCTCGGCCGCCGCACCGTAATCGACCTGTTCCATCGGCAGCTCCGCATCAAGGGTGATCAGCCGCTTCCAGAGCAGGCTCTCAATCACCTTGGAAAACAGCTCCGCTTCCAGCGGCAGCGCGCCCGCAAAGAGCGCCGGCTCCACCGGCAGGCAGCGCTGCGTGTCCCCCGCCTGCTCTCTGATCACCGGCAGGAAGGCAAACTGCGCCAGATCTTCCAGGAGCAGGATCTCCTCCGGGCAGAGGAGCAGTTCCCCGCCTTGGGCTTGGAAGGCGCAGCCGCCGCAGCCCCCGCAGCCCTGTCCCCCCGAATGGCAGCCGCCGCAGCAGCTGGTAGAGTCCAAATCTTGATTCAATCGGCTCTCTCCTTCTTTCTTGAACGGTTTCTCTTTTTTTGTCTTGCCGCAGCGCGCGATGGCTCAGGGGCAAAGTTCCTTGACGGCGCGGCAGATTTGATCCATCGTCTTTGCCAGCTGCGCGCGGGGCATGGCGAGGTTGAGCCGCACGCAGCCCTCTGCATTGGCGACGAACATGCGCTCATCCTCCAGCAGCACACCGGCCTTCTCCGCGAAAAAGCGCGCAAGCTTCGCCCCGGCGGGGAAATAGGCCCCAAAATCGATCCAGGCGAGATAGCCCGCCTCGGGGATCTCAAAGAGAGCCTCGGGGAGCTGCGCCTGCAAGACGGACTTGACCAGTTCCTGATTCCCGTCCACATAGCGCAGCAGCGCTTCAAGCCAGGGTTCCCCTTTCTCATAGGCCGCGCGGCAGGCCGCCAAACTCAGCGGGTTTTCTCCGCCCAGGTGCCGCATCTTCCAGGTTTTTCTCAAGCCCTCGTCGGGGATGACCAGCTGCGAGTGCTGCAAACCCGCGATGTTAAAGCTCTTGCTCGGCGCCATGCAGGTGACGATACGCTTGTAGTCCGGAATGAGCTTTGCCAGCGGAATGTGCCGCTTGCCGCTGCGCAGCAGGTCGCAGTGGATCTCATCGGAAATCACCCAGATGCCGCGCCGCTCCATACAGGCGCCAAAGCGCCGCAGCTCCGCCTCTGTCCACAGCCGTCCCGTCGGATTGTGCGGGTTGCAGAAGATGCAGAGCGTCAGCTTCGGATCCTCGCACTTTGCTTCCAAGTCCGCAAAGTCGATCTCATAGCGGCTGCCGGTCTTTTTTAAGTGGGAGTAGACGCAGCTTCGCCCGTGGTAGGCCGCCGCCTTTTGGAAGGGCGCGTAGCTCGGTGTCATGATCAGCACGCGCTCATCCGCCGCGGTGATGTAATCCACCAGCTCATAGAGCGCGGGCACCACGCCGCTGGAGGTCACCAGCTCTTCCCGGCGGCACTTCCAACCGTAGCGCCGCTCCGTCCAGGCGGCAAAGAGTTCGTAATACTCCGCGTCAAATATATTGCTGTAGCCCAAGATGCGGCGGTCTACGCGCGCGCGGATGGCATCGAGGATCACATCCGGAACGGCAAACTCCATGTCCGCCACCCACATGCGGATGAGCTCGTCCTCCGGGACGGGGAACTCGAGGGCCTCTTCCCCGCGAAAGAGCGCCTTGCGCCAGCCCTCCACGTTCTCGGAATCGCTCCCCCGCCGGTCAATGATCTCATCAAATTGATAGCCCATCTCCACGCATCCCCTTCCTCTTCGATCCGCTTGCAGCGCCCCGGCAAAGTCCTCAACAGCGCCCCGGGAGCCCCTGCCCACGCGGCTGCGTTTTCGCGGCGGCGCGGCAGGCGCTTCCCCACCGTGCTGCGATTCAAAATCCAGATTAATATAGCAGATTTCCCGCCGATTGACAAGGGCAGAGCCACCTTGGCGCAGGAGAAAACCCGAGGATGGGCGCAAGGCACTCCCCGGGTTCTGTTTTTTAATCGCCCTGATAAAAGAGCACCGGGGCGCGCTTGTGCGCGCTGGCATTGTGATAGCGTTCAATCACCGCCAGATCGCCCTGATTGGCCTCGCCGGTCGCGAGATAGCGGTCGATGGCCTGATAGGTCACGCCCATGTCCTCCTCATCGGTCTGCCCCTCGTAGAGCCCGGCGGAGGGGGGTTTCTCAATAATGCTCAGCGGCGCCTTCAAAAAGCGCAGAAACTCCAAAATCTCTGTCACCGTCAGGTCGCTGATGGGGTTGAAGTCACAGGCGCCATCCCCCCATTTGGTGAAGTAGCCCATGTAGCGCTCGCTGCGGTTACTCGTTCCCGCCACAAGGCAGCCCTCGCTCGCCCCAATGGTGTAGAGCGTGAGCATGCGAAGGCGCGGGGCAATGTTGCTGACGGCCGCGTCGCTGGGCTCCGTGACCCCTTCGAGGCTCTTGAGCAGCAGCTCTTTCTGCGCCGTGAGATCCACCGTGCGGGTCTGAATGTTATACTGATCCGCCGCGGCAAGACCGTCCTCCATGTCGGAGCCAAAATTCCGGCGGGACGCACAGGGCATGATGATGCCCCGCGTGTTCTCACAGGCCAGCTTGCAGAGAATGCCGACCAGGACGGAATCCTTTCCGCCGCTGTTGCCGTAGATGATACCCTTTGCCTTGGCATCGGCAACTGTTTTTTGAATGAAGGCGACGCGGCCTTCCAGTTCTCTTTGGTAATCCCTCATGGAACCATCCTTTATCGCTTTATTTGCGCTCCTTCGTGCAGGGGGGCGCGAAGCAACTCCGCCCCGCATCTCCCTATAACGTTTTTTACTCCACCGTGACGGATTTTGCGAGGTTTTTCGGTTTGTCGATATCGCAGCCGTTTTCCTTTGCCACATGATAGGCGAAGAGCTGCAGGGGGACAATTTCTGCCAGCGCCCCAAAGAGCGGCTCCGTGTGCGGAATACTAATCACCTCGTCCGCCTCGGCGAAGATGCGCGTATCGCCCTCAAGCGCAACGCCCAGCACCTCCGCGCCTCTGGCGCGAACCTCCCGGATGTTGCTCATCATCTTGTCAAAAAGTTCCGCATAGCAGGCGATGGCGATGACCAGCCTGCCCTCGTCAATCAGGGCGATGGTGCCGTGCTTGAGCTCACCTGCAGGGTAGGCCTCCGAGTGGATGTAGGAGATCTCCTTGAGTTTGAGGGAGCCCTCCATGCACACGCCGTAGTCCACATGGCGGCCGATGAAAAAGACGTTCTCCTTCTTGTGATACTTCCGCGCAAGCTCCGCAATGTTCGGGTTGAGGTCAATGGCGCGCTGCACAAGGCCGGGGAAACTTGCAATCTCCTCCACCAGCGCGCGGCTGCGCTCCTCCTCCAGTTTGCCCAGGCGGCGGGCAAAATAAACAGACAACATCGCGATGAGCGCCACCTGCGTGGTATAGCCCTTCGTTGTCGCAACGGCGATCTCCGGCCCCGCCCAGGTGTAGATCACATCATCCGCGAGGCGGGCGATGGTGCTGCCGACCACGTTGACAATCGCCATCACGCGCGCGCCGCGCGCCTTGCACTCCTTGAGTGCGGCGATGGTGTCCGCCGTCTCACCCGACTGGGAGACGACCAGAAGCAGCGTGTGCTCATCGACGAGGGGGTTGCGGTAGCGCAGCTCGCTGGCAAGCTCCGCCTCAACGGGGATGCGGCAGAGCTCTTCGAGGAAGAACTTGCCCTGAAAGCCCGCGTAAAAGGCAGAGCCGCAGGCAGTGATCACGATTTTATTGATGCCCCGCAGCGCCTCGTCGCTCAGATGGAAGTCCTCAAAGACGATCTCCCCGTGTTGGATGCGCGGCTCAATGGTCGCCTTTAGCGCGCTCGGCTGCTCCATAATTTCCTTGAGCATGAAGTGGTCAAAGCCGCCCTTCTGCGCCGACTTCACGTCCCAGACGACGCGGGTGACCTCGGCGGGGATCTCCGCGCCCGTGCTCTCAAAGAGGGTCACGCCCTCCGGCGTCAGCTTCGCGAATTGCCCGTCTTCCATGTAGACAACATTTTTTGTGTGCGAAATGAGCGCCGTTACATCGGATGCAAAGTAGTTCTCCTTCACACCGAGCCCGAGGATCAGCGGGCCGGCCTCCTTGACGGCAAAGAGGGTGTCCGGGTGTTTCGCGCAGGCAATGCCCAGCACATAGGCCCCCTCAAGGCGGCTCACGGCCTTCATCACGGCGTGCTTAAAATCCCCCTCGTAATAGTGCTCGAGCAGGTGCACGACCACCTCCGTATCCGTCTCACTTTGGAAGACAAAGCCCGAAGCTTTCAGCTCCTCCCGCAGGGTGGCATAGTTTTCAATGATGCCGTTGTGCACAATGGCAAAGGTGCCGCTCTGGCTCATATGCGGGTGCGCATTGAGATCCGTCGGCGCGCCGTGGGTGGCCCAGCGGGTGTGGCCGATGCCTGTGACCCCCTGCAGCAGCGCGCCGTCTTCTGTTTTCTCCAGCAGATTTTGAACCTTTCCGCTGGCCTTGATCATCTCGAGCCTGCCCTCTGCCGCAACGGCAATGCCCGCCGAGTCGTAGCCGCGATATTCCAGCTTTTTCAGACCGTCAAGAATGAGCGGCGCGGCCTGACGATTGCCTGTAAATCCAACGATACCACACATTTGGGTTCCCTCCATCTATTGTCATCGCTTTGGCAGGGCGCGCGGGCGCTTCGCTTCTGAAGTCTCTGCGGGCGCGCGCTCCAAGGCTGCCAAAGGTTTGCGTGATTGCCTCTATACATGATTGTATTATTAGAGCATATTTTCTATGAATAGTCAAACCGGAATCCGACCTCTCCCCCGGGAAAAGCGGCCCCGCCTGCCCCTCTGCCCGGGAGGCCGCGCGCGGCAGGCCGGCCTTGGCCCATATGTTTTAGTTGACAGTTCTGAGCGCGCCCTCTATAATTTCAATACTGTATCTACACGAGAGTGATTGTTTCAAGAAGGAGTATTGACGATGAGCACGCGCAAATTCAAAAACAGCAAAGAGGATGTCATCCGCAAGGTGAAGGAAGGAAATATCGACTTCATCCGCATGCAGTTTACCGACATCTTTGGTCAGATGAAAAACCTCGCCATCACCCACACTCAGATGGAAAAAGCCCTGAGCAACAAGCTGACCATTGACGGCAGCTCCATTGAAGGCTTTACGCGCGTGCACGAATCCGACCAAATGCTCCACCCCGATCTGGATACCTTCTCCCCCGTCGCCTGGAGCACGGGCCACGGCACGGTCGCGCGCATGTTTTGCGATGTGTATAATCCTGACGGCACCCCCTTCGTCGGCGACCCGCGCCATGTTCTCAAACGCACACTCAGCAAGGCCGCCGAGATGGGCTATACCTTTAACGTCGGCCCGGAGTGCGAATTTTTCCTCTTCAACCTGGACAAGGACGGCGCCCCCACCACCGAAACGCGGGACGAGGCCGGTTACTTTGACCTCGGCCCCACGGATCACGGCGAGGCCACCCGCCGCGAAGTCTGCCTTGCGCTGGAGGACCTCGGCTTCGAGATCGAAGCCTCCCACCATGAGTGCTCCCCCGGCCAGCATGAGATAGACTTTAAATACGGCGATGCGCTCAGCTCTGCGGACAATATCATGACCTTTAAGCAGACGGTCAAAGCCATCGCCCACAAGAACGGCCTGCACGCAACCTTCATGCCAAAGCCGATCTACGGCGTCGCAGGTTCCGGGATGCACACGAACATGTCTCTCTTCGATCTGGAGGGCAAGAACGTCTTTTTCGACCCCGAGGGCGAGCGCAGGCTCTCCCGCAAGGCCTATAATTTCATCGCGGGCATTCTCTCCCACGTCAAGGCCATCACCGCCATTGCAAACCCGCTCACCAACTCCTACAAGCGCCTGGTGCCCGGCTACGAAGCGCCCTGCTACCTCGCCTGGTCCGCCTCCAACCGGAGCGCGCTGGTGCGCATTCCCGCCGCGCGCGGGCAGAGCACGCGCATTGAGCTGCGCTCACCCGACCCCTCCTGCAACCCCTACCTGACCTTTGCCGCCTGCCTTGCCGCAGGGCTGGACGGGATTGAGAACGATCTCATGCCGCCGGAAGAGGTCACGGAGAATATTTTCGACATGGATGAGGAGGCGCGCGCACTGCACGGCATTGAGGACCTGCCAAGTTCCCTGAACGTGGCGCTCCATGAGCTGCGGCGCGACCCCGTCATCCTCGAAACGCTCGGCAATCACGTGGTCAACCAATATATTGCCGGCAAGGAGCGGGAGTGGCTTGAGTACAAAACCCGCGTGAGCAGCTGGGAAATTTCCAAATACCTGGTGAAATACTAGGCCGCCCCGCGCGTGGGGAAATACTGTTCAAGCGCTATATGGGGACATAGATAAAGAGCCGCAGGAGATTTCCTGCGGCTCTTTCAATCTTCTTTACTCTGCGATAAAGGCGATGCCGATGCAGCCCCTCCCCGCATAGGTCCCGATTATGGCGCCCAGCTCGCAGGAGATCCACTCCTTCACCTTCAGCGGCTCCTTCATGCAGGAGATGGCGCGCTCAAACAGCTCGGGCGCACCCGAGTGCGCAAAGACAAAGTTGTGGCGCAGGTCGGGCACGTGTTTTTTCGCCTCGGCTATGAGATGCCTCATAGCTGCCTGCATGCCGCGCGCCTTCCCGATCGAGTAGATCACCCCGTTCTCTATCGTCACAATCGGCTTGATGCCCAGCATTTCCCCGACAATCGCGCTGGTGGCAGAGATGCGCCCGCCTTTGCGCAGATATTTTAAGGTGTCCACCGCGGCAAGAAAGCGCACTTTTTGGATGAGCGGCTCCAGCTTCGCCGCAATCTCCGCGGCGCTCTCCCCCGCATCGCGGTATCTCACCGCCTCCGCCACCAGAAGCGCAAGGCTCATGGAGGCGCTCCTCGAGTCCATCACAACGATATCTGCCCCGGGGAAGGACTCCTTGGCGATGCAGGCCGCATGGTAGGTGCCGCTGATTTCGCTCGAAATGAAGAGGCCCAGCACTTCATCGCCCGCCGCAAGGCACTCGGAAAAGAGCGTCTGAAAGCGCTCAGGCGGCACCATAGAGGTTGTCGGCAGCGTTTGCGCGTGGTCAAGCCGGCGGTAGAACTCTTCCGCTGTGATCTCTATGCCGTCGTAGAAGCTCTCCTCTTCAAAATGCACCGTCAGCGGCACAACTGTCACATCCAGGCGCAGCTGATCCTCCAAGGATAAATCACAGGTACTGTCACATATAATCCGTACAGCGATGCTTTTCCACCTCATTTGTCAGTTTTTTATTGCATGCTCCGCGCAAGAGAGGAAGCTCGTCCGCAGGAATTCCATGCGTCTTTAGCGATGCAGAATATGAGACAAGAGGGCTCATATTTGACTACTATCTCATATCCTTACCCGTTTAGCAAGGAAAAACGCATCAACTTTTCTTTTTTGCCGGCCCCTGCTTGTGCATAATTCGGGAAAATGAGACAATTTCCGCCCAATTTCTGCCCCCGCCCGCCCGAGTCTCTCTTCCCCATCACCCGTCCCTATGTAAACGCTCCGCCAGCGAGACCATGGAGAGCGCATAGCGCTCCGCCGCTGTCCATGTTGTAAAAGGGGGCGACCCCCTTGAGATTTATACAGATAAGGACGGCGGCGTGATCTTTAGAAAATATTCCCTGATGAACGGGCTGGGGGACTTTGCCGCCCAGCTGTGCGAAACCCTTCACAAGACGACAGGGCGTGTCGTTGTCATCGCAGACCGCGACAGCTGCATTGCTGTGGCGGGGAGCGGGCGGCGCGCGCTCAGCGACCAGCGCATTTCTGCGCAGCTTGAGGAGATTATGGAGAGCCGCCAGATTTTTCAGCATCAAGAGAATGCCGCACCCATCCCCGTGAGCGAGCATTCGGATGAGTTTTTTCTCGAAACCGTCGCACCCATCCTCTCTGAGGGGGATGTGCTCGGCTGCGTGATCTTTTCCGGCACAAAGGAGAGCCTTCGCGCAGATGAAATTGAGCTTAAGCTCGCCCAAACCATTGCGGGCTTTCTCGGCAAGCATATGGAAAGCTGAGCGCGCACCGGCGCGCCCTGCGGCAATTACCCCCATCGCCTTGCGCGGTGGGGCATTGCTTTTCTGCACATGCCGCAGCTTCCTCCTAATTTCCGCGCGCGGGCCAGCTTTGCAAGGCAAGATTTCAGCTCCCCCCGCATACACTCTCCATGGAGGTGAGTCGGATGAGGACGCGTCTGCCCCTGCTTGCGCTGCTGCTGTGTCTCTTTGCCCTCTTGCTCTCGTTCCCCACGCAGGCCGCCGATGCGGCGCGGGAGGCCCTTGCGCTCTGCCTGAACCTGATTATCCCCTCCCTCTTCCCCTTTTTCGTCTTCTCGACGCTCTTTGTCTCGCTCGGCCTTGCGGAGGACTTGGGCCGGCTGCTCCGCCCGCTGATGGGGCGGCTCTTCCGCCTGCGCGGCGCCGCCGCCGCGCCGCTCATCCTCGGGCTGCTCGGCGGCTACCCCGTCGGCATTCGCGCGGCGGCCGAGCTCTACGAATCCGGCCAGTGCAGCCGGGAGGAGTGCATCCGGTTGGCGTTTTTTTGCAACAACTGCGGCCCCGCCTTCCTGCTCAGCGTCGCCGGGATCGGCATTTTTGCCGCGAAGGAGGCGGGCTATCTGCTCCTGCTCACGCACTGGGCGGCGGCGCTTCTTCTGGCCTTCCTCTCCCGCTTTCTCTGTGCCCAGCGGCAGAGCCCAGCCCACGTTCCGGAGACAAGCGTAAGGCGATCTCACTTTACGGCTGCTTTCCCTGAGAGCGTGCGCGAGGCTTTCCTCTCCACGCTCCACGTCTCCGCCTTCATCATTCTCTTCTCTGTTCTCATTGCGCTCTTGCGTGTCTTCGGCCTGCTCCCATTGCTCGCTCACGCCCTCGCGCAGCTTCTGCCGGAGGGCTCCTCTGTGGTGCTCTCTGAGAGCCTCCTGATCGGCTTCTTTGAGCTCTCCACCGGGGCCTATCACCTGGCGCTCGATCACAGGGCCCCGCTGGCGCTGCCGCTCTGTGCCTTGATTCTCGGTTTTGGGGGCCTGTCCGTCCACTGCCAATCCCTCCCCTATCTCAACCGCTGCCCCGGCGCGCTGCGGCCCTATCTTCTGGGCAAGCTTCTCCACGGGCTGCTCGCCGCTGCCCTCACGGCCTTCTTCGCCCCGCTCTTCTACGATCCGGCGGCGGCAAGCTTCGCCCCGATGGGGCTTGCGGCGCTGCCTGCGGCCCGCCTGCTGCAGCATGAGATTCTGGCTCTCTTCGCCCTTTCGGGAATTTTCTCGCTCTTTCCGCGAAAAAAGGCTGGCAAAGAGCCGCCCTCTGCCCTATAATAGAGGCAGAATACTCGCCCGGGGAGGGAGCACAATGCTTTTTTCGAAAAACCAACAGCCGCGCTGCGCGTACTGCCAGAGGGCCACGCCCTTTGGCAAAGATCAGGTGCTCTGCATCAAGCGGGGCGTGTTATCCGTGGACGATGCCTGTGATAAGTTCCGTTACGACCCGCTCAAGCGCGTCCCCCCCCGCCCGGCCACGCCGGATTTCAGCCGCCTGTGCAGCGAGGACTTCACACTGTGAGGATAAGGTTCAGAGAGGATCTGCCCCATCGGGCGGATCCTCTCTTCTTTCAGCGCTTCTCTTCTCCATCCTTCCCCCTGATCTCGGCGAGCAGCGCTTCGGTCTGCCGGTCGATCCCGCGAAAGTCCGTGTGCGCCCGGTAGAGCGCCTCCATCTCATCGTGGAGCGCCTTGGCGGCCTTGAGCTCTTCCACACCGTCCGCAAGCAGCCTGTCAGCAATGCGCCCTGCAAGGCGCAGCTTGCCCCGCCTCGCCTGCAAGAGCTCCTTTTCCGCCATGGAATCCATCCGAATCCGCCGGTAGGGCCGCTGTTCCAGCCGCCTGCCCGGGTAGCTTGTGACAAAGGCGAGCGAGAGCTCGGGGATCAGAATGTGTGCAAGCTGTTCCGGGTCTTCCGCTGCGGGGGCGGAGATGATGTCATAACCCGCCTCCAGCAGGCCCGCTTCCAGCACGCGCAGCATCTCGGGGGCAAGGCCGCAGCTCTCCTGCAGCTCATACACGCGCTTTGCCTGCCCATAGATGGTCTCGAGCAGGAGGAGGGGGCCCTGCGCGCAGAGGCCGCTGAGAAAGCGCTCTGTGACGCGGCCCCTTCGCTCTTTTTTCCGCTTCGCTTCCCGCGAGAGGATGCCCTTCGCCCGCTTCTCGGCTTTTGCACATGCGGACGGTGTCAGGAAGGCGGCCTCCTCGTGCCGCCGCACCTCTCTTGCCGTCCGGAAGCAGTGATAGGCCGCTGCGTAGTGCCTTTGATAGCGCTGCGTCAGTGCGACCAGCGCCTCGCGGTGGGCGGCAAGCTCCGCGCGGGCATAGTATGCGCCGAGGTTCACATAGTGCCCCGTCACGCCCGGATAAGCGGGCTCTATCACGTGCGGCGCGGTGCCGTCTACAATTCCAATCCCCCGCGCGGGGATGTAGATCCCATCGAGCGAATCGGGATCGCCGGAGCAGAGGATATACTCCACCGCGAGCCCTTCCGCCTCGATCGCTTCCCCCACACGCTTCATCAGCGTGGACTTTCCGCAGCCCGGGCCGCCCTTGAGTATATAAAACGCAGCCGCCTGGCGCTCGTCGATCCACTGCTCATAGAATGAGTAAAAGCCCAAGGGGGTGTTCGCCCCGAGAAAATAAACCATCTTGCCTCTTGTCTGCATCACTGCTGAGCCTCCGTTTCTGAGTGTTCTTATCTCAGCATATGATGCAGCGCTTCAGGCGGTACGTATTTCATCGTCTATTTTCAAAGTTTGGGGCAAAACAACCCGGAAATCCCGCTGCTGGGGGCTAGAGCAACTCCTCCAGCACCTCGCGCAGCGTGCAGGGGGTCACCAAGTTGCGCCGGAGTAGGAGCGCCAAATCCATCATCTTATCTGCATTGACTGTGATATCTGCCACTCTCACACTCTCTCCCGTCTCCTTACGCGTGACTTTTATACCATAGCTCTCCCATCCGAAGTCCGTATCCATCTCATGAACTAAGATATAATATTCACAGGTAATGATCTCTGTTTCCTTTGTCGTGTCTGCACCGGTTCCAACCCAAATCTCGCGCATTTTCTCCCTTCCCTCCTGTTGTTTCTGCCTGATAAGTTTATCTTAAGATAGTTTTTTTGCTTTGCAAAGGAATTTCGATCGACAGAATCTGACAAGATTCGATCGCATTAGACCGCTTTCCTGCTATATTTACTCCCTGCACGCAAATTCTTGCGGGGATGGATTTATTTTTGTGGAAAACGGAGAAACATCTTGGAAAAAATTGATTTTCCCCCCCGCCGCCCCTTCCTTTCTTTTTTCACCCTTGCAAAGCGAGGATATCTTTTGTATAATATTTTGGTATCTTCATTTCTGCACCCATGTTTGAGCAGAGCGCTTCTGTCTATCGTTTGACCGAATTAAGTAAGGGGGACACTGTTTCTATGAGCACATCAAAGCGCACAAAAGAGCCACAATCAAACCGTGGCAAGCTTTATACCTTTCTAGGCATTTTCCTGGCTTTGGCCATTGCGGCCCTTCTCATCTGGAGCTCCGGCATTCTGGTTCGAAACGCGGACGCCGTCACAATTGGCGGCGAAACATTTTCTGTCGCCGATGTCAATTTCTATTATTATTCCATCCGCAACGAGGAGGCGAACATGGCAAGCTTCTACGCACAGTTCGGACAGGCGCAGGGCTTTGACTACACGATTGCCGATCACCTGCAGATGTATGACCAGACGCAGACCTATGCCGACTACTTCCGCAACACCGCGCTCAACCAACTGCAGACCGTCACGCTTCTCAACCGCCAAGCGGCGGAGGAGGGCTACACCCTCTCCCCGGAAGCCCAGCAGGAGTATGCGGACACTCTCGCCGCGGTGGAGGCGCAGATTACCTATGCCAGCCTGATGCGTGGCAGCAGCGAGTCGGCCTACCTCAAGGCGCTCTACGGGCCAAATGCCACAAAAAAGATGCTCAGAACGGTTTTGGAGCAGCAGACGCTTGCATCGGACTACGCAGCACACCTGAGCGAGGGCTACAGCTATCAGGACGCGGATCTCGAGGCCTACTACCAGGAGAACGCCGCACTCTTTGACAGCTTCAGCTACCGCTCAGTTGCCATCTCCCCCGTCCTCCCCTCCGAGGTGGATGAGGAGACGGGCGAAGCGCTCGAGCCCACAGACGAGCAGTTTGCAGCCGCCATGGAAGAGGCCGAGGCAAACGCGGAGGCCGTGGCCGCCCAGTTGAGGGCCGGCGCGGGCTTTTCCGCCGCCGCAAGCCCCTATGTGGACGAGACCACGCGCGAACTGCTTCTGGACCCCACGTATAACCGCGAGGAGCAGGTGCTCGGCTCCGAGCTCTCCCTCGTCTTCCGGGACTGGCTCCAGGAGGACGGGCGCGCGGCCGGCGATGTCGGCGTGGTGGAGGCAAGCGACAGCTATCATGTCATCCTGCTCACTGAGCGCGCCCTTGACCGGGAAGCGCGGCGAGACGCGACGGTCTGGAGCATTATTGTCACGGCGGAAACCACCGAAACTACGGATGAGGACGGCAACGTGAGCGCTGCGCCGACCGAAGCGCAGCTTGCGGCGGCCTATGAGGAGGCCCTCGCCCTCCAGAGCGCCTGGGCGGAGAGCACAGACCGGAGTGAGGACGCCTTCCGCGCCCTGCTGCCGGCGGCAGAATCCTCCGACCCGGTGGAGACGGAGACCGGCGGAGAAACGGCGCAGGCCGCTCCCGCGGATCCTGCGGCGCCGCAGCTGCAAATGCTCGATGCGGTCACCCGCGGCAACTATGGGGACGCCTTTGACGGCTTTGTCTTCGCCTCCGGCCAGACACTCCACGCGGATGCCGTCATCCCCATGGAGGAGGGCGACGGCACGGTCAGCGGATACCGCTTGGTCTATCTGGCGGACTTCGGCCCCATCCTCTGGGAGGCAAACGCCGAGGACGGGCTGCGCGCGCGCGACTATGAACTCTGGTATGCCGAGCTTCAGGCCCAGTTCCCCATCGTGACGCTTGACGGCCTCGCCAAGGTCGGCGTGCAGTAAAGCAGCAGCAGACAACACAAGAGCAATCAGCGCCCCGCGGCTGCCGGAAAGGCGGCCGCGGGGCCTTCTATCGGCGAGGCCGCAGGGCAAGCAGCGCGCAGAGCGCCCCCGGCCCGCCCTGTGTGCTTGCCCATCTTGGAAAGGGAAGGCGAGAAACCATGTACAACGATCAATTTCTGCGCAGCGAAATGCTCCTTGGGCGCTCTGCCACGGCGCAGCTGGCGGGGGTGCACGTTGCGGTGCTCGGTCTTGGCGGGGTCGGCGGGGCGGCGGCAGAGGCCCTGGCCCGCGCCGGCATCGGCACGCTCACGCTCATGGATCACGACTGCATCAGCCCGAGCAACCTCAACCGGCAGATTGCCGCGCTCCACTCCACCCTCGGCCAGCCGAAGGCGGAAGCGATGGCCGCACGTGTTCTGGACATTCACCCCGCCTGCCGCGTGCACGCGAGGGTTGAGCGCTATCAGCCGGAGACGCGGGAGAGGTTTTTTAGCAGCCGCTATGACTATATCATTGACGCGATTGACACCGTCTCACAAAAGCTGGATTTGATTGAGCAGGCGCTCCTGCGCGGCCTTCCCATCATCTCCGCCCTTGGGACGGGGAATAAGCTCGACGCCTCCCTCTTCCGCGTCACGGATCTCTCCAAGACGATGGGCTGCCCGCTTGCGCGGGTGCTCCGGCGGGAGCTCTCCCGGCGCGGGATTGTCCACCACAAGGTGGTCTTCTCCCCCGAACTGCCCCAGCGGGCGGGGGCGGCAGACGCGCCCGAGCGAGCGGAGACTGCCCCGCCCGGCCGGCGAAGCATCCCCTCCAGCGTGCCCTGGGTGCCGCCCGTGGCGGGTTTCCTGCTGGCGGGCGAAGTGATCTTGGATCTCCTGGGCAAAAAAACGAAGGGCAATGCATAAAACATCCCCCGTTCAGCACACTAGAAACGCACGCCTCCCGCTTCTGCGGGGGCAGGGGTGCGCTCTGGGCCGAAGGGGGATGTTCGTTCATGTCTCAGGAGAAAAAAGGCAGGGGCAGGCTGCGCGCGGCCTATTCAGGCGGCGCTGCGGGGCTGGTCAATGGGTTCTTTGGCGGGGGCGGCGGCATGGTGCTGGTGCCGCTTTTGATGCGCCGCTGCGGCCTCTCGCGGCAGAAGGCCTTTGCCACCTCAATCGCGATCATCCTGCCGCTCTGCGTTCTCTCCTCCTGCATCTATCTCTACCACGGGAACCTGAACGTCACAAGGGCGCTGCCCTATCTCGCCGGCGGCCTCGTGGGGGGCTTGATCGGCGGGAAGATCTTTCGCAACATGTCCATGAGCTGGCTGCGCCGCCTCTTCGCGCTGCTGATTCTCTACGGCGCCTGGAGGGCTTTGCTATGAGCAGCGTTCTCCTTGCCTTTGCCGTCGGCACGCTCACGGGAATCCTCTCCGGCTTTGGCGTGGGCGGCGGCTCGCTGCTGCTGATCTACCTGACGAGCTTTGCGGGCATTGCGCAGCAGGAGGCGCAGGCGATCAACCTCGTCTACTTCATCCCCGCGGCGCTCACCGCGCTCCCATTCCATATCAAAAACCACTTCGTTGATAAAAAGACCGTCTTGCCCGCCGTGCTCTGCGGTCTGATCCTCTCGGGCATCGCCGCCTGGATTTCAAACGGCATGGACGTCTCCCTGCTGCGCAAGCTCTTTGGCGGCTTTCTGCTGATCATCGGCATCTCGGAATTGATTCGCAAGGATCCGCAGAAGGAGGAGGAAACAGAGAATGGAAGCGGGGATTCTACTCCTTAGAATCCCCGCTTCCATTGTTTTGCTGCTTGTATGAGGCGCTCTGGGTGCATTCAGAGCAAGTGGTCGAGCAGAATTTTCAGGGCGATGAGGATGAGAAGAATGCCCCCCGCCCGCTCTGCAAAGCGGCCCCAGCGCAGGTTGAGCATATGCCCAATGCCAACCGCCAGCACGGAGAGCAGAAAAGTTGTCAGCCCGATGAAGCCCACCGCCGCGAGAATATGAACCGCCGGCAGAAGCGCCAGCGTGATTCCGACAGCAAAGGCATCCATACTGGTGGCAAGCGCCAGGGGCAGCATGGTGGCAATGCCGAGGGAGGCGTTGCCCTCCTGCCGCGCACCGCAGGACTCCCAGAGCATCTTAAGGCCGACGGCGAAGAGCAGGGCAAAGGCAATCCAATGGCCCACAGCGGCCACATAGGCGGCAAAATACATCCCCAATCCATAGCCGAGCAGCGGCATGAGCGCCTGAAACGAACCAAACCAAGCGCCGATGAGCAAAGCCTTTGCATAGGAGAGCCGCTTGAGGGAGAGCCCCTTGCAGAGGGAGACGGCAAAGGCATCCATGGACAGGCCGACCGCAATGAGTAAAAGCGCTACACCGCTCACGAGGCACATCCCTCCTTTTCTGCGTCTTTCCGCACGCACCCCCGCGCCCTCGTTTAGATCAGGGGCGCAAAGGGGCGCAACATATCCTGTAACAGCCGCGCAAACACATTTCCGTGGATGTTCTCCCGGGTGATCTCCCGACAGTCGGGCAGGACGTTGACAATATCCTCCTTCACCTGCGCAACGGCCTTGCTCTGATAGAGCCAGGTGCCGCATTCAAAATGCAGGTAGAGGCTTCGAAAGTCCATGTTCACCGAGCCGACGGTTGCAATCTTGTCATCACTCACAAAGGTTTTCGAGTGGATAAAGCCCGCGCTGTATTCGTAGATGCGAACACCCCCGCGGATGAGCTCACGGTAGAAGGAGCGGCTGATGAACTGCACCAGCTTCTTGTCGGGGATATAGGGCGTGATGATGCGCACGTCGACACCGCTTTTGACCGCGAGGATGAGCGCGGAAATCATGCTATCGTCAATGGCAAGATATGGCGTTGTAATATATAAGTATTCCTGTGCTTTCTCAATAATGCGTAGATAGACGTGCTCGGATACGTTCTCCTGGTCCATGGGGCTGTCGCTGTAGGGCTGGACCAGCCCGTCGTGTGAAGCCCCACAGGGCTCTCTCTGCCAGGGTAGATAGTGCGTGTAGCTCTCCTTTTCCTGGTTGAGCAGGCTCCACATCTCCAGAAACATCACGGTAAAGCTCCAGGCGGCGTGCCCTTCTATTTTGATGGCACAGTCCTTCCAGTTTCCGAAGCGCTGCTTTTCATTGATGTACTCATCGGCAAGGTTGATGCCCCCCGTGAAGGCCACTCTCCCGTCCACAGAGAGGATCTTTCTGTGGTTGCGGTTGTTCTGCACGGAGGTCAGCAGCGGGCGGAAGGGGTTAAACACGTGGCACTTTATGCCGTATCCTCTGAGGATCTTGGGGTAATCCCTCGGGAGCAGGAGGAAACAGCCGAGGTCGTCATAGATCAGGCGCACATCCACGCCCTCGGCAGCCTTGCGCTTCAAGATCTCCAGCATACTGCCCCACATGATGCCCTCTTCGACAATGAAATATTCCAGGAAGATATAGCGCTCGGCCCGCTCCAGTTCCTCTAAGATCGCCGCGAAGGCCGCCTCCCCGGTGGAGTAGTATTCCGTTTCACTGTGCTGATAGACAGGAAAACCTGTGTATTTTTGCAGATAGCGGATTTCCGCCATGTGGTCGGGCGCCACCTCCTGCGCGCGCTCATAGGCATTCTCCACGAGGAGGAAGGCATATTTGCTGTCCCGTTCAATCTGCTCGAGTTTCTTTTGCAGGCCCCGCGTGCCGATTTGGAGGTTAAACATCCAATAGAGCACGCCCCCGAAAATGGGGAAAACCAGGGTCAGGAAGATCCAGGACATCTTATAGGCGCCCTTGTTCTTGTGGGTGATAACGTGCAGCGCCGTGATCACACTGATCAGGGTCAAGAGCATTTGCAGGGAGATGGACTGTCTGCTGTTGGAGAGGATCACATACAGGATCATCGCCAGTTGGCCGATGATCAGCAGCCCCGTCACCACCCGCTGTAAGAGCAGCGCTTGAAAACGGAGCCTTGTCATGATCTTCTTGGGCTGGCTCATGCTTCCCCTCCTTTCTTCCGCACGCGCGGACTTCTCCTTGGTAATCGATTATTCTCTGACACGCAGCAGCCCCGCCGCCTTGGCAAGCTCCATGAGAATCACAGGCGTGATGATCAGGCCCGCGGCCAGAAGATACAGGGGGGCCGGCAGCAAAATCAGTTGAAACGCGATGCGAAGCGGCGTGAAGAGCAGCAGGCAGGTCAGGCCTGCCGAGCTCAGAGCCGCCCAGTTGAGCTTGCGGTTACGGAATGGGCCAATGCGAAGGAGCGACTCTTTTGAGCGCATATTATAGGCATGGGCCACCTGCGAGAGCGCCAGCACCAAAAAGGCCATCGTCTGCCCGCCCGCGAGCTGCCCGCTCACGCGCACTCCCGCTTGGAAGGCAATGAGGGTCAGAAGGGCAAAGAGGAGCCCCTGCAGGAGAATCTGCAGGCCGAAGCCGCCCGCAAAGATGCCCTCTGTGCTCGGTTTCGGTCTCTCGCGCATCACACCCTCCTCCACCGGCTCCATGCCCAGGGCAATGGCCGGCAGCGAATCGGTCACAAGGTTGATCCACAGCAGCTGCACGGAGATCAGCGGCGTTTTCTGCCAGAGGATCATGGCGAGAAACACGCTGATCAACTCACCGATGTTGGTGCCAAGGAGAAAGCCGACCACCTTTTTGATGTTGGCATAAATGCCCCGCCCTTCCTTGACCGCCTCCACGATCGTTCCAAAGTGATCGTCTGTGAGGATCATATCTGAGGCGGCCTTGGCAACATCGGTTCCCGTGATGCCCATGGCGCAGCCGATGTCTGCGGCTTTGAGCGCCGGCGCATCGTTGACCCCGTCACCCGTCATGGCGACGACATCCCCCCGCCGCTGCCAGGCCTTCACAATGCGAATTTTATTCTCCGGGGACACGCGGGCATAGACCGCAATACCTGCAAGTTTCTGCTCGAGTTCCTCCTCCGGCATGGCATCGAGCTCTCTGCCCGTGAGCGCGAGGTCGCCCTCCTCCAAGATCCCAAGCTCCTTTGCAATGGCGGAGGCCGTGAGAACATGGTCGCCGGTGATCATCACGGGGCGGATGCCCGCGCCCTTGCAGCGCGCCACCGCCTCCTTCGCCTCCGGGCGCGGCGGGTCGATCATCCCGAGCAGGCCCATAAAGTGCAGATCCCGCTCGAGCAGTTCCGGGGAGAGCTCCTCCGGCAGCGCATCGAGCACGCGCCAGCCCACCGCAAGCACCCGCAGCGCCGCTTCACTCATTTGGCGAAGTTCCCCAGCTGCGCGGGGCAAGTCCCCGCTGATGCAGCGCTCCGCCATCACATCAAAGGCGCCCTTGGTGATCAGGACAAGCTGCCCGTCAATCCGGTGGATGGTGCTCATGCGCTTGCGGTCGGAGTCAAAGGGGAGCGCCGCCACGCGCGGATGGGCCTCATTGAGCGCCGCCTGTTCCAGGCCGCAGCGGTGGGCCGCGAGCACAATGGCGCTCTCGGTGGGGTCGCCTATGTGGACTTCACGCCCCTCCTCCATGCGCACCGCCGCGTCCGAACAGAGCGTGCCGTAGGAGAGCAGGCGCCGCAGGCCGGGGGAGCAGACTGCGCCGAGCTCCTCCGCCGCCGCAGACCCGTCCACAAAGCCGCGCAGCAGCGTCATCCGGTTTTGCGTGAGCGTTCCGGTTTTGTCCGAGCAGATGACGGAGGCATTCCCCAGCGTTTCCACTGCGGGGAGCTTGCGAATGATGGCGTTTTTCTTCACCATGCGCTGCACGCCGATGGCAAGGACGATCGTCACCGTTGCGGGCAGCCCCTCGGGAATCGCGGAGACGGCGAGGGAGACCGCCGTCATAAACAGCTCTCTGGGCGCAAGACCGCTCCAGATGCCGATGCCAAAGATCACCGCGCAGGCGGCAAGCGCGACGATGCCCAGGTGTTTTCCAAGGCTGCCCAGCCGCAGCTGCAGGGGCGTCAAGCGCTCCCCTTCCCCCTGCAGGAGCAGGGCGATTTTGCCCATCTCCGTGTCCATGCCGGTGGCAGTCACCACCGCGAGGGCCGTCCCGTAGGTGATGCTGCAGGCGGTGAAGAGCATATTCGTCCGGTCTCCGAGCGCCGCGCCCTGCGCAACCTCGGCATCCGCATCTTTCTCACTGGGGAGCGACTCCCCCGTGAGGGCGGACTCCTCACTCTTGAGGCTTACCGACGCAAGCAGCCGTGCATCCGCGGGGACAAAATCCCCCGCTTCCAAGCGGATGAGGTCACCGGGGACGAGCTGCGCCGCGTCTATGATTTGCTCCTCCCCCTCACGGATGACGCGGGCGTGGGGCGCGGAGAGCTTTTTGAGCGCATCGAGCGAGCGCTCGGCGCGGTTCTCCTGCACCACGCCCATGATGGCGTTGAGCAGCACGATCAGGAGGATCAGCGCCGGTTCAAAAAACTCCCTGGGGGCTCTCTCCACCCAGGCGATGCCAAAGGAAATGGCAGCGGCGGCAAGAAGGATTACGATCATCACATCTTTGAATTGCCCGAGAAACCGCTGCCACGTTGTTGTTTTCTTCCGCTCTTTCAGGCGGTTTTCCCCGTATTGCGCGAGCCGCTCGCGCGCCGTTTGCGCGGAAAGCCCCCGCCGTGCATCGCTTTGAAGCGCTTCGAGCACTTCCTCCCTCGTGTGATGAATGTCTATCAAAGTTTGCTTCCTCCCTCTTTCGTTGCGATTGATTCCCTTCCAAGCTTCGGCCGTTTCACCCGGTATTATTCTCTTGTCCCTTGAATCCTCCACGCGGGGGATTCGGGGGCAGAATCAGTGGGGATTCGACTTGCGATGAACAAAAGGCAAGAACCCTCTCGTGCGGGTTCCTGCCAATCATCACCACCTGCAAAGGCTGCATCCATAGGCGCTAAGCCCCCGTATCCAGCCACTCGCAGCTTACGATCGTTCCGGATTCAAATTCAAAATTGCAGGTCTTTAAAATATGTTCTTTTCCAATGCGGATCTCCTGCGTACCCAGCTCATTGGACACACGGTCAGAAATATAGGCCTCCACAGTAAAGAGCAGGTCAAAGCCTTCATTGATCCCCTTGGTGACCTCAAGCACACCCTCGTCATTTTCAGTAAACTGGAATACCGGCTCCTGCGCGGCCACTTCCCGCACGGCGGTCACATAGCCGCTCACCAGCTCACCCGAAGCCATGAGTTGATCCGGCAGGGAGATGGCTCTGACGGCGCGGCAGACATTGGCATCGACGTTTTTAACCTGTACGGTGTAGCGCAAATTCATCTGGGCATGCTCTGTTGCATTGCGGTTGTCCATCACTTTCCCGATCAAAACCACGGCTGCCGCGAGGATCAGCACAATGGCCAGAAGGTCAATGATATTGAACTTCCCAAAGATACGGCCTTTTTCGTCTATCACTGCCATGATACACCCTCCATTGCTTGACCAGCATTCTTCACTATTGTATAATATTTTGGTAGGTTTCACAAGCCTTTTCACCGTCTTTTTTGGAGGGACTGCCATGAACGTGATTCATCTGATCAGCGGGGGCGACACCGGCGGCGCAAAAACCCACGTCCACTCCCTCTTGCACATGCTCAAAAATTCCATTGACGTGACAATGATCTGTTTCACGGAAGGCCCCTTTGTCGATGAGGCGCGGGAGTTGGGCATTCCGACGAAGGTGTTTGGGGGCTTTCACATCATCAAAACGCTGCGGCGGCTCAAGGCGCTGGTGCAGGATGAGGGTGCGGCGCTCATCCACTGCCACGGCGCAAGGGGCAACCTCATGGGCGTGCTGCTCGGGCGGCTCACCGGCCTTCCCGTGATCTCCACGGTGCACAGCGACTACCGGCTCGATTACCTCGGCAGGCCCTTCTCCCGCTGGACGTACGGGCTCATCAATACGCTTGCCCTGCGCAAGATGGACTTCCGCATCGGCGTCTCCGATGCCATGGTGGACCTGCTCATCACGCGCGGTTTCGACCCCGAGCGCCTCTTCTCCATCTACAACGGTTTGGATTTCTCCCATCCGCTTCCAAAGCGCGCGCGGCAGGAGTATCTGGACGCGCTGGGTCTCTCCGCCGATGAGGAGAGCGTTGTGGTGGGCATTGCCGCGCGCCTCAACCCCGTCAAGGACGTGGCGACGCTCATTCGCGGCTTTGCCAAGGCGCACGCAGCGCTGCCCACCCTGCGCCTGCTCATCGCGGGGGACGGCGCGGAGATGCAGGCGCTGCAAGCGCTCAGCCGGGAGCTGGGCGTCTCTTCCGCCGTCTGTTTTGCCGGTTGGATTGACGACACGGCGCGCTTCTACCAGTCCATTGACATCAACACCCTCAGCTCCATCTCGGAGACCTTCCCCTATGCCCTGACCGAGGGCGCAAGGGCGGCGCTGCCGACGGTCAGCAGCCAGGTCGGCGGCGTGCCCTATCTCATTGACCACGGCGCAAACGGCTTTCTTTTCCCGCCCGGGGATGCGGATATGCTCTCGCACTACCTCCTCCTCCTCGGTCGGGATGCGGCTCTGCGGCGCGAGATGGGCACGCGGCTCTACGAGAAGGCAAAGCGGGAGTTTTCCCTGGAGGCGACGGTCGCGCGGCAGCTGGAGATTTATGAGACCGTCCTCCGCTGGGAAAAGCGCGAGCAAGTTGTCATCTGCGGCGCATACGGCAAGGGGAACGCCGGCGACGATGCCATTCTCCTGGCGATCCTCTCAGAGCTGCGAGCGCTCAGCCCCAACCTCTCCTTCCATGTCCTCTCCCGCAACCCCAAGGAGACGCGGCTGCACTACCGCGTGAACGCCGTGTATACCTTTCACTTCGCGCAGGTGGCCGCCCGCCTCCGAAAGGCCTCCCTCTACATCAACGGCGGCGGCTCCCTCATGCAGGATGTGACCAGCTGGCGCTCCCTCTGGTTCTACCTCTGGACGCTCCACGCGGGCAGGCGCCTCGGCTGCAAGGTGCTCATGTACGGCTGCGGCATCGGCCCCATCACCGCGCCCTCCAACCGCCGCCTCACGGCGCGGGTTCTCCAGCGCTGCGTGGATGCCATTACCCTGCGCGACCCGCATTCGCTGCAGGAGCTGGAGGAGATGGGCGTTGACGCGCCGGAACTCATCCTCTCCGCCGACCCGACCGTCACCCTCCCCGCGGCGCCGGAGGACTTGATCCGCGGCCTCTTCCAGAGCCAGCAGATGGACCCCGACGGGGCCTACATCGGCTTCATCGTGCGCCCTTGGCCCGGTTTTGACGAAAAGGCCGCCGTCTTTGCAGAGGCGGCGAACTACGCATATCAGGTGCACGGCCTGACCCCCGTCTTCGTCCCCATTGAGCCGAGACTCGACATCCCCGCCGCCAAAAAGGTCACCGCCGAGCTCAGCGTTCCGCACCACCTCTTCTCCGCGCTTCAGACACCCGCACAGACGATCGGATTTCTCTCACAGATGCGCGCCGTGGTCTCCATGCGCCTGCACGGGCTGATCTTCTCTGCGGGGCAGGGCGTGCCGCTGGTGGGCGTTGTGTATGATCCGAAGGTGCGCTCCTTCCTCTCCTACATCGGGCAGGATCTCTGCCTGGAGCTTGCGGAAACGGACAGGGAGGGTCTCTGCCGGCAGATTGACCTGGCCGTTGCGCGCAGCACGGACCGCGCCTTCCTTGCCGAGGGTGTTGCAAGGCTGCGGGAGGTGGAGGCGCGCAATGCCCAAACCGCTGCAAAGCTCCTGGGGCTCTCGGAGGCGCCGCCTGAACCAAAGCATATCTAAGCGCCAAACCCCCGAAGAGGCAACTGCCTCTCCGGGGGTTCTTTTCGCGCGGCGGATGCGAGGGCGGGCCCGCTTGCGATCCCCGCCGCCTTCGCTCTCCTTCAGGCGTTTTTGCACACAAGGAAAACCCCTTGACAGATGCTATCTCCCCGCCAAAAGAGCTGTTCGCGCGCCGCGCGTTAAAGTCGTCTGAGTTCTTCCACAGTTGCTTCAATCTCTTTTTGCGGAATATATGCAGAAACCAACTTCATGGCCCGTTGCAGGGAGATCGAGCCGGAGTTGGATACAATCGGCAAGTGGATTGCCTTGGAAAACCGCCGTGTCAGCACGCGCTTTGAGCGGGGATCTTCCAAGAGTTCCCCTACGGTAATGCGGTTGTCTCTCAGGTCCACAAAATCACCTCCACCCTATCTTATGCAGGAAGCGCCAATCATTTCCTTCTTTCTGTGCAGGATCGACAGATTGTGACAGCAGGAGTGCGCCTTCTCTTCAGTCATGCTGCCGTGCATTTCAATTTGGATGGAGACATTTGCTCCATCTTGACCCTTCCCTGGGCATAATTGAAGCCGTGCACGGGCATAATATCGTCGATTCGGATTGCTGAGATTTTCCCATCACCAGCCGGAATGCATGCGCAGCCACAGCTGAGCAGAAGCAAGCTCTCTGCGGGCGCTGCGCGTTTCTGCGCTGAAGTGCGGATCTTGTCACGCTTTCGGCGAATCGTTTGAGACTGCAAATGAGAAAAAGGAGGTTCCCTCACATGGAGTCAAATAGAAGCAACATGAGTATTGGCTGCACCGTGGAACACTGTAAATTCCAAAACGCAAAGGAGCGCACCTGCTCGCTCAGCAGCATCCAGGTCGGCTGCTGCGGCCCTGCAAAGTCCAACCCAGACTGCACGGAATGCTGTTCCTTTCAGTTGAGCTCCCCGTAAATCACAGCATAGCATAAAGGCAAGAAATCACGGGGGGATGTTTCTATCCCCTCGTGATTTTCCGCTTTTCTTCACTTTTAATGCGCTTAATCTTGTATTTTTCGATTCTGCTGCTATAGTAGAAGCAGATTACAATGTAAAACGATTTGGGGCATCCGGCACGCGGCCTCCCCTGCGTTTCCAGTGCCTTCCCGCGCGCTGCGCCAAACCCCCTGCGGGGTTTTTTGACTGCCACCCCTGCGGGGTGAAGCAAAGGCGCCATACGCCTTGCCGGAGAGAGGAGCGCTTTCGTATGCAAGCACAACAGCCCAGGCTGATTTCTGTTTTGGGGGATTCCATCAGCACCTTTGAGGGGGTTTCCCCCGAATATGATGCCTATTATACCCCTGATTATGCCTCAATTTCTAAGGTATATTCTGTGGAGGATACCTGGTGGATGCAGGTCATCCGCGCCTTGGGGGCTGAGCTTTTGGTCAACAACTCCCATATGGGGAGTTCCGTCGCTCGCTTCGGCTATCAGCCTGCCAGCGCGCCTTGGCGCATCGAAAAACTCAAGCGGGGTGCGACTCATCCGGATCTCATCCTCATCTACAGCGGTCTCAACGACCTGGCTTCCTATACAACACCGGAGGAATTCGGGCAGCACTACCGCGACATGCTCCGGCACGCGCAGGGGCAGTTCCCAGCTGCCGCGCTGCTCTGCGGAACGCTCTGCCGCGGCTTTCCGCGCAGTCCCACCATCCCCCTTTTCCTCAACCTTGACGCGCCCGGCTTCCATCCGCTCTCGGCGTATAACCGAGAGATTCGCAGCGCCGCCGCCGCACAGGGGAGCACACTTGTTGACCTTGCCGCCCGGGAGATTCCATACTCTTCCGTGGACGGCGTTCACCCCGACGCCACAGGGATGCGCACGCTGGCAGATCTATGGATCGAGCTGCTGCCGGAGACGCTTTGAGCGCGCGCGACTGTCCTCCTCGCGCGCAACCCCCACTTACACCTCTGTAAAGCTCATTCACTTTACATTCCCTGATGGCAAAAGGAAACCCGCTGAAGATTCTTCTCTCTTCAGCGGGTTTCTTCTGTGTTGGCACTACCTATCTTCCCGGGCCGTCTCCAGCCAAGTATTGTGAGCGCAAACGAGCTTAACTTCCGTGTTCGGGATGGGAACGGGTGGACCCTCGCTGCAATCAGCACCAACTCGCTCAGGGCATCGCGCATGTTCACACCCTGAAAACCGAATAATATGCGATTGACTTCTGATGAAGCAGCGTCATGCCTGCATGTGTTTCTTGACCAGTTCCTTGCTTCCACCATCTTGGAACCTGCAATCTCGTCCCCCGCCGGGAGTCCGGCGTCAATTGCCTCTGGCAATTATGTTTGACGGAATTCACTTCCGGCAAACTAGGATGAAATCGGGTCCCAAAATGATTTCATCATTTTGGGGTCAAGTCCTCGGCTGATTAGTACCGGTCAGCTGCGTACATTGCTGCACTTACACCTCCGGCCTATCAACGACATAGTCTACGTCGAGCCTTACTCCATAAAGGATGAGAGATCTTATCTTAGGGGGGGCTTCACGCTTAGATGCTTTCAGCGTTTATCCCTTCCAGACGTAGCTACCCAGCTGTGCCCTTGGCAGGACAACTGGTGCACCAGTGGTCTGTCCATCCCGGTCCTCTCGTACTAAGGACAGCGCCCTTCAAATCTCTTACGCCCGCAACAGATAGGGACCGAACTGTCTCACGACGTTCTGAACCCAGCTCGCGTGCCACTTTAATCGGCGAACAGCCGAACCCTTGGGACCGAATCCAGCCCCAGGATGTGACGAGCCGACATCGAGGTGCCAAACCTCCCCGTCGCTGTGGACGCTTGGGAGAGATAAGCCTGTTATCCCCAGGGTAGCTTTTATCCGTTGAGCGATGGCATTTCCACTCACATACCACCGGATCACTAACTCCTACTTTCGTACCTGCTCCACCCGTCGGTGTCGCAGTTAGGCTCGTTTATGCGTTTGCACTCTATGCACGATTTCCGTCCGTGCTGAACGAACCTTTGAGCGCCTCCGTTACTCTTTTGGAGGCGACCGCCCCAGTCAAACTGCCCGCCTAACAATGTCCCCCGACCGGATTCACGGCCGCAGGTTAGAAAACCAGCAATACAAGAGTGGTATCCCAAGGTTGACTCCACAGAAGCTGACGCCCCTGCTTCCCAGTCTCCCACCTATCCTGTACATGTATTACCGATTCCCAATATTAAGCTGCAGTAAAGCTCCATGGGGTCTTTCCGTCTAGTTGCGGGTAACCGGCTTCTTCACCGGTACAACAATTTCGCCGGGTGGGCTGTTGAGACAGCGCCCAAATCGTTACGCCATTCGTGCGGGTCAGAACTTACCTGACAAGGAATTTCGCTACCTTAGGACCGTTATAGTTACGGCCGCCGTTTACCGGGGCTTCAGTTCAAAGCTTCGCCTTGCGGCTAACCTCTCCCCTTAACCTTCCGGCACCGGGCAGGCGTCAGCCCGTATACGTCCTCTTGCGAGTTAGCACAGACCTGTGTTTTTGGTAAACAGTCGTTTGGGCCTATTCTCTGCGGCCATATGGGCTTAACCCACATGGCTCCCCTTATTCCGAAGTTACGGGGTAATTTTGCCGAGTTCCTTAACAACCCTTCTCCCGTTGGCCTTAGGATTCTCTCCTCATCTACCTGTGTCGGTTTGCGGTACGGGCACCTCGAATATCCCACACACCTTTTCTCGCCTCCCAGCATCGCCGGCTTCCCTACTATATTTCGGTCCCTTGCGCCCCGGTCTACCATCGCCGGGGTCCGGCTATCTGAAAGTGTCAGTGTGCTTAAATTCTTCGGTGGCTACGGAATTTCAACCGTATGTGCATCGACTACGCCTCTCGGCCTCGCCTTAGCTCCCGGCTTACCCTGGGCGGACGAACCTTCCCCAGGAAACCTTAGATTTTCGGCCATTATGATTCCCACATAATTCTCGCTACTCATTCCGGCATTCTCACTCGAATACAGTCCACCGCTGCTTCCGCTACGACTTCACCCCGTATTCGACGCTCCCCTACCCCGTGGACACTGATTACAACACACAACTCGCGTTACATTCTCTGTAACTCTCGTTACATTCTCTGTAACTCTCGTTACATTCTCTGCAACTCTCGTTACATTCTCTGCAACTCTCGTTACATTCTCTGCAACTCTCGTTACATTCTCTGCAACTCTCGTTACATTTTTTTATAAACGCAGAGTGCCTGCGCCGCTTCGCGGCTCCGGCGCTCTTTTTTATGTGTCCTAATCAGTGTCCACAGCCCAAGCTTCGGTTTCATGCTTAGCCCCGTTACATTTTCCGCGCAGAGTCACTCGACCAGTGAGCTATTACGCACTCTTTCAATGAGTGGCTGCTTCTAAGCCAACATCCTGGTTGTTTTCGCAACTCCACATCGTTTTCCACTTAGCATGAATTGGGGACCTTAGCTGTGGGTCTGGGCTCTTTCCCTCTTGACTATGAGACTTATCTCACACAGTCTGACTGCTAGTCATCAATTAGCCGGCATTCAGAGTTTGATAGGGTTCAGTAACTTTGCAGCCCCTAGCCCATTCAGTGCTTTACCTCCGGTAATCTAAACTAACGCTAGCCCTAAAGCTATTTCGGGGAGAACCAGCTATCTCCGGGTTCGATTGGAATTTCACCGCTATCCACAGGTCATCGCCGGACATTGCAACGTACGTGCGTTCGGTCCTCCATGACGTTTTACCGTCACTTCAACCTGCCCATGGATAGGTCACCCGGTTTCGGGTCTATTGCCAGCAACTTCTCACGCCCTATTCAGACTCGGTTTCCCTGCGCCTTCGAGACTTAATCTCTTAAGCTTGCTGCTAACAATAACTCGCCGGACCATTCTACAAAAGGTACGAGATCACCCCTTAACGGGCTCTCTCTGCTTGTAAGCGCAAGGTTTCAGGTTCTATTTCACTCCCCTCCCGGGGTCCTTTTCACCTTTCCCTCACGGTACTGCTTCTCTATCGGTCATCAGGTAGTATTTAGGGTTGGAGGGTGGTCCCCCCGGCTTCCCACAGGGTTTCACGTGTCCCGCGGTACTCTGGATCCTCGCCAACTAACATCGTCTTTCGCTTACGGGTCTCTCACCCTCTATGGATGGCCTTCCCATACCATTCAGCTAAACTAGTCAGTCTTCTGCAAGTCCACAACCCCGAAGGATATATCCTTCGGTTTGCCCTCTTACGCGTTCGCTCGCCACTACTTGCGTAATCTCGGTTGAT
>JAXGMZ010000002.1:0-15000 GCA_040768225.1 Evtepia sp. | reverse complement strand
CGGCATGGTGGCGCAGCAAAGCGGGCAGAATCTGCTCGCCTACGGCTATGACAAGCTGCGCTTCAAGCGGCCCGTCTTTTTCGGAGATACCATCACCGCAAGCTACACCTTCACAGAACTCAACGAGGCCCGCAAGCTCACCACCGCAGATTGCGTAATGACCAACCAGCACGGGGAGGTCGTCCTCACGGTCGTCCATTATATGAAGGTAATCGACTGATCGCCCCCGCCGCTTGCAGGGGGCGGGCCAGCAGCTTCCCACCCCTTGCGGCACAAGGAAAATTCACCGCAGCAAGTGAAAGAAGGCAGGAACACCGGTTCCTGCCTTCTTTTTTAATTGTTAAGGCGTTGCAAGCGCAATCATTGCCGCCTGATTGCCCCGCCGCTCGCCGAGCCGCCGATGCGACCAGAAGAGCTCGGGGTGGCAGGCGGTGCAGAGCGAAGAGACGGATATCTGCCCTCTGCGCAGGCCAGCCTGCTCCAGTTGCAGTGCAATGATTCCCTTGAGATCCACCCAATACTTCCCGCCCGCAGCCCGCCGGAGGAAGGGCTCGAGCACCGCCCCACCAAGATTTTCCGCCAGGGCGTCCGGCACATCGCGGTGGGTCTCAAAGCAGGCCGCCTCGATGCCGGGGCCAACGGCTGCCAGGAGATCGGAAGGGCGGCTGCCAAAGGCCGTCACCATCTGCTCCACCGCGACTTGTACAATCGCGCCCGCCGTGCCGCGCCAGCCGGAATGCACCGCTCCAACCGCCTTTTTACAGGGGTCGTAAAGTAAAATCGGGATACAGTCCGCATAGAACACCCCGAGGGCAAGGCCCGGCGTATTACTCACCATGCCGTCCGCCTCCCCGCGCGAGAAGCCGTGGGGATCGACGAGGGCATCCATCTCACTGACCCGCTGCACCCGATTGGAGTGCACCTGCCGGCAGAAGACGGCCTTTGCGCCCTCCGCGCCGATGGCATGCAGGAAGCGCCGGTGATTTTCCCGCACGCTCTCCGCTGCATCGCCGCGGCTTAGGCCAAGGTTGAGCGAGTCAAACGCGCCCCTGCTCACACCGCCCAGACGCGTGGAAAACCCGTGCAGCGCGCCGCCCTGTGCCCGCAGAAGGTCAGACGAGAGGTAGTGCAGCTGCCCCGCCTGCATTTGCGTGTAGGACATCGTCTATTCCGCCGCGCCGCCGGGATTGTTGGAGTGGTACTGCGCACAGGTGCACTTCTTCCACTTCAAGCCGCTCCCGCAGGGGCAGGGTTCATTGCGCCCGATCTTCGCCGCTTTTCGCACCGGCATCTGTTTGAGCGTGCCGTCCCCGCCGCCGGATTCGCCCGTGATCTTCGCCACGCGCTCGCGCTTGACCTCCCCCGTCTGCACCCGCGCGAGGAAGACGCGGCGCACCGTCTCCTCCTGGATGGCGTTGACCATTGCCTCAAACATGTCATACCCTTCGCGCTTATACTCCGTCACCGGGTTGGTCTGGGCGTAGGCACGCAGGGAAATGCCCTGTTTGAGCTCGTTCATGGCATCAATGTGATCCATCCAGTACTCATCGACCACCCGCAGCATCATCACCCGCTCAAGCTCGCGCATGATGGTCTCGCCCAGCTGCTCCTCCTTGGCGTCATAGACGGCGGTCGCCCGCTCCTCGAGCAGCTGCACCAGATCCTCATTGCTGTAGTCTTTGAGCTCCGCATCGCTGAGCTTGAGTTCCTCCGCGCCGAGGAAGAGACCGCGGAAGGGGGCGGTGATCTCCTTGAAGGTCTCCGCGTCCAACTGGGCCTGCTCGCCGATGTGGTCGCCCACGCTGCTGCTGATGGTCTTGCGCAGCATGTTGCGAATGCTCGCCTTCATGTCCTCCCCGTCGAGCACCTGGCGGCGCTGCTTGTAAATGATCTCGCGCTGTGTGTTCATCACGTCGTCGTATTCCAGCACGTTCTTACGGGACTGGAAGTGCCGTGATTCGACGCGCTTCTGCGCATTTTCAATGGCGCCGGTGAGCATTTTTGCGTCGATGGGCATGTCGTCCTCTATCTTCATGGACTCCATCATGTTCATCACCCGCTCGGAACCGAAGAGGCGCATGATGTCGTCCTCCAGCGAGAGGTAGAAGCGCGTTTCGCCCGGGTCACCCTGGCGGCCGGAGCGGCCGCGCAGCTGGTTGTCAATCCGGCGGGACTCATGGCGCTCGGTGCCGAGAATGAAGAGCCCGCCCGCGGCCTTGACCTTCTCCGCTTCCGGCTCAATGGCGGCGCGGTGGCGCTCTTCGGCGGCGGCATAGTTCGCGCGCGCCTTCAAAATCTCCTCATTGTCCGTCTCGGCAAAGCCCGTCGCCTCGACAATGATCTCTTCCGTCAGCCCCGCTTTTCGCAGCTCCGCGCGCGCCAAGTATTCGGCGTTACCGCCCAGGACGATGTCCGTGCCGCGGCCTGCCATGTTGGTCGCCACGGTGATGGCGCCCACCTGGCCCGCCTGGGCGACAATCTCCGCTTCCTTCTCGTGGTTCTTTGCGTTGAGCACGTTGTGCTTGATCCGCTCCTTGTCGAGCAGCTTGGAGATCAGCTCGGATTTTTCGATCGAAACCGTACCCACCAGCACCGGCTGCCCCTTCTCGTGGCACTCCTTGATCTGCCGGACGATGGCGCGGTATTTTCCCGCCGTGTTTTTATACACCACGTCCGGGTGGTCGATGCGCGCGATGGGCCGGTTGGTGGGAATCTCCACGATGTCGAGCGTATAGGTGTGGCCGAATTCCTCCTCCTCCGTCATCGCCGTGCCCGTCATGCCCGAGAGCTTTTCATAGAGCCGGAAGTAGTTCTGGAAGGTGACGGTTGCCAGCGTCTTCGACTCCCTTGCCACCGTCACCCGCTCCTTGGCCTCAATCGCCTGGTGCAGCCCCTCGTTGTAGCGTCTGCCGTACATCAGGCGGCCGGTGTTCTCGTCAACGATGATCACTTCGCCGTCTTTGACCACATAGTCAATGTCGCGCTTCATCAGCCCGCGCGCGCGGATGGCCTGATTGATGTGGTGGGAGAGGGTCGTGTTCTCCGGATCCGCCAGGTTTTCCAGCTGGAACTGCTGCTCCGCCTTTTCAATGCCGCGCAGCGTCAGCGTGACGGTGCGGGCTTTTTCATCCGTCACATAGTCCGCGTCAATGTCCTCGGCTTCCTCCGCCTTGGTGTCCACCGAGGCAATCTTCATCCCCTTGAGCTTTGCCACAAAGCTGTCCACAATGGTGTATAGCTCTGTTGATTTCTCGCCCACACCGGAGATGATCAGCGGCGTGCGCGCCTCGTCGATGAGGATAGAGTCCACCTCGTCGACAATGGCGTAAGCGTGGCCGCGCTGCATCATCTCTGTGTTGTAGATCGCCATATTATCGCGCAGGTAGTCAAAGCCGAACTCGTTGTTCGTGCCGTATGTGATATCCGCCTGATAGGCCGCCTGCTTTTCGGCCGTGTTCATCCCATGGACAACCAGGCCGACGCCGAGACCCAAAAAGCGGTAGATCTTCCCCATCCATTCGCTGTCGCGCTTGGCGAGATAGTCGTTGACGGTGACAATGTGAACCCCTTTACCCGAGAGGGCGTTGAGGTAGGCCGGCAGCGTTGCCACCAGGGTTTTACCCTCACCGGTCTTCATCTCGGCAATGCGCCCCTGGTGCAAGATGATGCCGCCAACCAGCTGCACGCGATAGGGCCGCAGGCCCAGCACCCGGTCCGCCGCCTCCCGAACGGTTGCAAAGGCCTCCGGCAGCAGCTCGTCGAGCGTCTCTCCCGCTTGATAGCGCGCTTTGAGCGCTGCGGTCTTTGCCTGCAGCGCCTCGTCGCTCAAGTTGCGCCAGTCCTCTTCCATGGCCTCAATCCGCCGCACGATGGGATCAAGTGCCTTGACCTCACGCTGAGAGTTTGTCCCGAAGAGTCTCCTGAAAATACCCATAGCTTGTGTTCCTTCCTTCTGATGCATGCCGCACTTGGGCGGCTTGCCAACCCTTAACATTCGGATTGAGTATAACACAAATTTTCCTCTAAAAAAAGAAAATTATTATGAATTCTCCCGCAGCAAAAAAAGTTGCCCCACAAGATGCCCGCCGTATGGTATACTCAAAACACAGAAATTGTATCGGAAGACTTGGAGGAACACGCGATGGAGCAGATCAGGCAAGAGGAGATTCTCACGCTGCAAATACACGGCTATGGCAGCGATGCGCAAGGGGTTTCACAGCTTGCGGACGGCAAGGTGGTCTTTGTCCGCGGCGCCCTTTCGGGAGAGCGCTGCCGCGCCCGCCTGCTGAACGTCGGAGCGCGTGCCGCCTGGGCGGAGGCGGTGGAGATTCTCACCCCCTCCCCCGCCCGCATTGCAGCCGACTGCCCCTATTACCCCGCCTGCGGCGGCTGCCAGACACGGCATATGAGCTACGAGGCGGAGCTTGCCTTTAAACAAGAGCGGCTGCAGGAGGCACTCTCCCGGATTGGCGGCGCGGACATCACCGTCTCCCGCATCCACGGCGCGAAGGAGATCCTGCGCTATCGGAATAAGGTGCAGTTTCCCGTCTCCGCCCGGAGCGGTGAACTTTGCATCGGTTTTTACCGCCGCCGCAGTCACGAGGTGATTGACGTGGCGGACTGTCTTCTGCAGCCGGAGGAGACCGCCGCCCTGCGCGCGGCGGTTCGGGCATGGATGGAGCGTTTTTCCGTCCCCGCCTATGATGAACGCCGCCACGAAGGGCTCATCCGCCATGTCTTTCTGCGCAGCAACCACCGGGGGGAGACGCTCTGCGCCCTTGTCGCCAACGCGACGCGCCTTCCGCACGAGGCGGAGCTGATTGGCATGCTGCGGCAGGCGGAGCCGAAGCTGCAGGGGATTGTCCTCTCCGTCAATCAGAAGAGGACGAACGTCATCCTCGGCACAGCATACCGCACGCTCTGGGGCGCGGCGCACTTGCAGGAGCGCCTCTGCGGTTTGGATTTTCAGCTCTCCGTCCCCTCCTTTTTTCAGGTGAATCGCGCGCAGACGGAGCTTCTCTATCAGCGCGCGGCGGAGTTTGCCGCTCTGCAACGCCACGAAACACTGCTCGATCTTTACTGCGGCATCGGCACCGTCACGCTCCGCTTGGCCAAAGACGCAAAGCTTGCCATCGGCGCGGAGATCGTCCCCGAAGCGGTGGAAGACGCGCGGCGCAACGCCCGCCAGAACGGCGTTCAAAACACCCGCTTTCTGAGCGGCGACGCAGGGCAGGTTGCCGCAAGGCTCGCGGAAGAGGGGCTTCGGCCGGATGTGATCACGGTCGACCCGCCGCGCAAGGGGCTCTCGCCGGAGGTGATTGATGCGATCGCAGCGATGGCACCGAGCCGTCTGGTCTACATTTCCTGCGACCCGGCAACGCTCGCGCGGGATGTCAAGCGCTTTGCGCAGCTGGGCTATGTGCTCAAAGCGGCGGAGGCCTTCGACCTCTTCCCAAGAACGGTGCACGTTGAGTGCGTGATTCTGATGCAGCGTAGTGGTTTGAAAGACAAAAAGTAGGGTTTGACCACTACATGTAGTGGTTTAGAGGTAAAAAATGAGCAAAAAAGGGGGTTAAAAATGCATGATTTTAGCCCCCTTTTTCAGCGAAAAATACTGATGCAGAAGGTGATTTTTCAGATATAGCTCTCAAAATGATGCAAAGTCATTTTATGACAAAAGGAATTATAAAATAAAATAACTATAGAAAAACATATATAGCCGAAGAGTTAAAGTGCATCATTGCACTCTAACTCTCCGGCTTTTTTGTTTTCAGAAAGGACACGATATGCTTGTAAAATACAAACGAAATAGAAAATTTGCCTGTTACGATTCTGAAAGCCTTACAAGTACCGGCAAGCCTGATCCGCCCCCTCGCCTTGTTGGCCCCTTTAAAAGCTGTGGAGAATGCCCTTATGCATCCCACGGCTTTTTATGTTATAGCCGTGAAGGAGATTGCCTAAGAACCGATATGCAAAAAATTAATCAAAGGAGGAAAAAGATATGCGAGCAATGATTCAATGTATGCATGAAAACAATTATCAAAACTTTACCTTTCCCAGTAAGGAAAAAGAACTGCAGATTTTATGCGACAGTCTCGGTATTGGCAACAACACAAAAACCGAGATTACAGTCCGAAATGTCCATAACGATGAAAAGTTGTCGACTCTGCTCTCTGATAAAACAGTAAATCTTGATGAGTTAAACTTCCTTATGAAGCGACTGGACAGCCTCGATCAAAAGGAGCTTGCCACCTTTTATGCAGCGACTTATGCCGAAAAAGCTGAAACAATGGCGGAACTTATTAATCTCAGTTTTAATACCCATTGCTACAGCCTTGTAGCCGATTTTAGCGACTTAAATGCCGTAGGCAGGCAGATGTACCTAACGGAGCAAATGGCAGTCAGTACAGAGGAATTAGAGAGCCTTGACGGACGAAAATACTTTGAAAGCATGATTGCAGAAAACCCTAATCCTGTGATAACACCATATGGAGTGGTATATAGAAACAGCAATGAAACTGTACAGACTTATGACGGCAAAAACTTTCCCTATTACCAATATGAGAATACTCCCATTACACTGCTGCTGAGTGCTCAAAATCGCAGCGAATATCTGTATTTGCCGATAGAGCAAAGTGAGTTGAACAAGGCTTTAGAGCGATTAGGCGTAAAGAGTCTTGAAGAAATACACTGGCAAGTGGAGGAACACAATATCCCTGATAATCTTGCACATATGGCAGTTAAAGATCAGTCAGACATATATGCCCTCAACCAATTCGCTTCAATTTTTAAGGAGATGGGACAGCGTGAGGTTATATCTTTATCTGACCTTGCCGCTTTTGCAAAAATCACCAACTCAGAGGAACTTAAAATACTGGCAGGCTGTATGTATGAGTTTGAAAGTTTTTCCGATATCCATACTCCGGAGCAATACGGCAGACATATGATTTGCGATAGCGGTCGCTTTGAATATGATGAAAATCTCAGAGATTATATTGATTTTAAAGCATATGGTCAAGACAAACTCAGCAGAGAAACCGGGGCATTTACTTCAAAAGGTTATCTGCTTTATCACGGATATAACGTGGAAATGCAGAGTGTTTTGAATAAAAATATCGGGCTTAAAATCAAAGAACTGCAAGAACCCCAGGAGCTTAAACTCTACATGCCTCTTAAGGCTGTTACCTATCAGGATGAAAATGACTATGGAGATCTATATCAGGTAGATTATGAAATAGATGTGTACCCTGAAGAACTTGCGGAATTCGAAGATGAAATCCGAACCGCCGTTATAAACCATCGCTTGGATAGTGAAAAGCGTGGCATGATGGATTACTATGATGAGCCCGATACGGTGAATGCAAAAGTACAAAAGTATCTGTTTGATGTAGAAGTAATTGATGGAGAGCTGATGGGAGTTGCAGTTCTTACTCTTAATGCACCCTTAAATCAAGGAGAGCTTATAAAAATTAAGGAAGCTATCGAGGGTCAATGCTCTGACGGCTTTGGAGAAGGCTTTGAACAGCATGAAATAAAATGTAACGGCAAGGAGGTATATGTAAGCCTTTGGAATTCTTGTGATTGGAGCCTGAAAACCGCTGAAGAAATGGGAATTACAGAACAAAAATATGAAATGAAGTTTGGAGGTATGTGAAATGAATGGATTTCCTACAAGACAACAGGTTGAAAGAATCAAAGAAAAATATCCACCCGGTACTAAAATCCGTATGGAATCTATGTCTGATCCCTATGCACCAATTCCGCCTGGTATTGAAGGGATAGTAGATTTTGTGGATGATATCGGTACACTACACTGCAGCTTCGAAAATAGGCGCAGTCTTGGTGTTATTGTTGGCGAGGACAGCTTTTCAGTTATTGAACCGGAAGAAGAACAAGGCATGGGTTTAACGATGAAATAGGAAAAACGGCAAGATGCAAAACACCCTGCCGCTTCCCTATTTTTCAAGTCCCTTTATCAAATCAAAAACAAAAATTCTTTTATCCTCCGGCTGTTTGCGTAGGATTGTAAGTATTTCCGCCTCCTGCTCACTTAGTTCAGAAGCCCGAAGCGTGGATTTTATGTCGGTTCTGCCAAGAATATAGTCCACCGAAGTATCAAGGGTATCAGCGAGCTTCACAAGCATTTCCGCAGGCGGTACCGCTTTTCCGATCTCGTAGCCGCTGATGGTTTCCTGCGACACATTAAGCTCCATTGCAAGGCGAAGCTGTGTCAGGCTTTTAGCTTCCCTTAGCTGTTTTAAACGTTCTATAAATATCACTCCTTCCAAATATGGATATTATCAATATAAAGTATATCCCTATAAGTTGACTGTGACAGTCATGTTGTTTATACTGTGTATGGAGTATATCTATATGCAAAATGAGCAATATGACTGGAGGATTAAATGTGAACCGGAGACTTATCAGAGAAAAAACAGTATGCTTTACCGGGCATCGAAGTGAAAAGCTTCCAAAAGGAGATGCCTTGAAACATTTGAGAATAAAGCTGTCAGAGGAAATTGAAAAAGCAATACAAGATGGCTACAACACCTTTATATTTGGAGGTGCCTACGGGTGGGACCTTATGGCAGCGGAGGAAGTGATTAAAAAGAAAACAGTGATTGACTTTAACAATCCACGGTATATTCGGCTGATTGCCGTAATCCCCTTTGAAGAACAGGCAGTGAGGTACTCGCTTTCAGATCATGAACTATATTATGAAATCATGCCTAAATGCGATGATGTCATTATCTTAAATACCAATTACAACAGCCGATGTTATGCTCATCGAAATCAGTATATGGTAGAACGCAGCAATAGGATTATATGTTACTGGAACGGGCAAGCCAGAAGCGGCACAGCACAGACTGTCCGCATGGCAGAAAGAGAAAACCTTGAAATTATAAACCTATATGAATGACCAAAAGGCATTACTAAATTTCAACTCAGTAATGTTTTTTACTTTAAATTAAGAAAGCTCATCTATCAGTAAGTAAATAAAAACGAAACGACACCGGTATAACATCCGGTGTTTTTCATATATCAATCAAAAAAGCAAGGCCGTTTTCCCCAAAGAAAGCGGTCTTGCTTTTTTTACTCTATCTTGTTTTTCTTTCGGGCAAGCGGTCGGAAAGGAGGCAAGAATGGACAAAGACCAGCTTGCAGAATATCTCAAAGCCCATCATCTCGGTAAGGAAAATGCAATCCTAAGCCGAGAGCTGGAGAAGTTATTTTGTGTAAATGGCAAGGAGCTCCGAGACATTATCAATATCCTGCGCCGTGAAGCAACCCCTATTGCCAGCGACCAAAGCGGCTATTACTATGCAAAAACTGAAAGCGAACTGCGAGCCACCATCCGTCATATGAGGCGCAGGATTGCCGGTATCAGTGCCGCTATTCGTGGATTGAACCGCTCTCTTTCAAATTTTGACAAGGCACAGACCCGCCTGCCCTTTATGGAGGGGGGTGAGGACTCTGAATAGCTTCATGTCCTGGATAGGCGGGAAAAAGTCACTTCGTGAATTGATTGTAAGTCTTTTTCCCCTATACTACGAACGCTATATCGAAGTGTTCGGCGGTGCCGGTTGGATACTCTTTCATAAAAATCCCGGTAATGATTTTGAAGTATACAACGATTATAATAGCCTGCTGGTCAACCTTTATCGCTGTGTAAGGGAAGAACCAAATGAGCTGATGGATGCACTGCGGTATTGCCTCAACTCCAGAGAAGATTTTGACTATATAAAAAACTGTCTTGCCCGTGACAGTCCTGTCTCCGATGTACAAAAAGCGGCATGGTTCTATCAGCAAATTCGCTATAGCTACGCTTCTGGGCTAACCAGTTTCGGCAGCCAGCCCCACGATATTTGGAGCAATTTTCCGCTGATAGAGCAGGCACATCGCAGGCTTGCGAAAGTGGTGATTGAAAATAAGGATTTTGAAAAGCTTATCAGGCAATATGATCGGCCGGTGAGTTTTTTCTACTGTGACCCGCCGTATTTTGAAACTGAAGGCTATTACAAAAATGTCGGGGAGGACGGATTTACAGAAAAAGACCACATTCGTTTAAGGGATTCTCTGATGAAAGCCCAAGGCAAATTCCTGCTTTCCTACAATGATTGTGAATTTATTAGAACACTCTATGATGCACCAGGTATTCAAATTGATGCGTATACCCGCATCAACAATATCAAACAGCGATATGACGGAGGTGCGCAGTTTCCTGAAATTCTCATTGCTAATTACGATATGCAGGAGCGAGGCTTAAGCATCCCGGCACAGATGAATCTGTTTGATATAAGAGCGCCCGGTTTTACATCGGATGAGGAATAAGACAGTTTCAATCTAAGGGCAATAATTTAATGGAGGAATATATCTATGAAGAAAAATCAAAGCAAGAAAATAGCAGAAAAAGATATCCTTGACGAAATGCTGGAGGGAACATCCCTTGCTGATGCTGAGGTGCTTGATGTCGTAACTGGTGAAAATGTCTGTGTAATTTTAGACGGAAATATGACAGTGCTGGAACTTACAAAGGTAATAGATACCCTAAACACACTTGCTTCTGACCTTACAGTGATACTGGCACAGGCCTGTGGTTTTTGCAATAACTGCGGAGATTTACAACCATGTGAAGATTCAGACAACAAAAGTGATTGTGAAGCTACGAGCTGTCATAATACCCCGGAAAGCTGGGTAGCTCAGTGCGAGCTTTGCCAGAGCTTACTGGATGGAAGCGGGGATGTTCGTATTCCAGACTATATCCTGGAGGAAGCTGGTATCCCGACAGATGCTAAATTAGAAGCTTATGCTGATGAGGACAGCGGCGAAATTATTGTTGCAGAAGCAGATATCCAAGAAGATATTACTGATGTGCCTTCCGGCATAGTTGCAATTCTTGCCTCATCCGGTATCTGCCTTGCAAAGCTTGATGAACTGATCATGCTGGAGGAAGTTGTCTACGGGCAGGGAGAAATTTTTAATAGTTAATGATAAGAAACGCTTTAACTTTCCGGGAGCAGCTTTAGATTAAAGGCAGGTGATGAAAATGCAAGGTATTACAAAGAAAGGCGGTGTCGTTTTTTATTATGGCAATCCTGCCGGATACGTCAATAAAGAAAATGCCATTATGGACTCTATCTTTCAAAATGAAGAACTGGAAAGTTGGCTGCAAAAGAAAGGATTAGTTCCACAGTGGACAGATGGTGTCATGGAACGGCTTCTTGCCGGGGAACAGTTAGCAGGCAGTATAGAGGCTGCTGCACCTCTGAAAAGTGTTCGTATCTGGCAGCTTAAGCCTGATACGGATGTGTATATGAAATTCATCAGCTTTGATGAAATGATAAGCCAATTCGGAGAGCCTTCTCCGGAGCATTACGGCATCGTGTACGATGGACAGCTTGAAACAAACGACCTTGAGGCCATTTATACCCGCTGCAATATAAATCATCCTCCCGGATATAGGGGGCATTCGCTGTCTATGTCCGATGTGGTGGAACTATATGACGAGGAAGGCAGTGAATATCATTACTGCGACCGTTTCGGATTTAAGCAGATTGCTTTTGAAGAAGATGGTCAAATCAAGGGCATGGCAGAGTCCATGTCACAATCATTTTAGGAGGAATAAGTTATGCCAAAAACAGCAGCACAAGCAGCCACTAAGCAGGAGCTGCCGCAAGAAAACCCGATGCAGTTTAATGTGCGCATTTATCCTGTGAAAACAGACGGTACACTGAAAGCCAATGCATCGGTCAATATCAACGGATTTTTTGCCGTATCTAAAGTCCGCATTTTAGAGGGTACAAAAGGCCTGTTTGTATCCATGCCCCAATATAAAGGGCAAAACGGGGAATACAAAGACATCTGCTTTCCCTGCACGAAGGAGGCAAAGCAAGCCTTTGACAAAGCAGTGCTTTCTGCCTATGAGCAGACGATGGCACAAAAGCAGTCCAAGGAACAGGTGCAAGAAGCTCCAAAACAAGAACAAAGCCAGCAGATGGCCGGAATGTAAGGAGGATTGTCAATGAGTACAAAGATAAAAAGACCTACCAGTTTTTTGCTGATACTCTGCGTAGTGCTTTCGCTATTTGCAGGAAGTGCCTATGCAGCCCATCGGTACTTTGAAGATGCCAAAGGGCATTGGGCAGAGGAAGCTATAAATATCCTTGCGGAAAAAGGTGTAATTGCAGGCTATCCAGATGGTCTGGTACACCCCGACAATATTATTACCAGGGCAGAGTTTGCGGCCCTCATTGCAAGGACAATGGAACTGCCAAAGACTACAGACAAGGATATCACAATCCACTTTACTGACATTGCAGGGCACTGGTCCGAATCAGATGTGGAGGCACTTATCATTGCGGGCATTATTCAAAAAGGTGATTTTAGCAATAAATTTTTACCTGATGAACCTATCACCCGAATGGAAATGATTCGCATGCTGGTGAGGGCTATGGGCAAGGAAAATCACGATCCCTCCTGTCATTGCATGCTTGGATTCTTAGATGGGAGCCAGCTTAGCAAGGAACAGAAGGCATACATCTGTACCGGCAAGCACTACCACATTATAGATGGATATCCGGACGGCACAGTTCGCCCCGATAAGAACGCAACTCGTGGTGAAGCCTTTGAGATGCTGGTGGATACAGAAAAGGCTAAGGAACAGATTAAAAATGAAGAACCGGAAAAACCGTCTGTTACAGAACCAGAGGAAAAATCTTCAGGCAGCGGCGGCTCTTCCTATGTACCGACTCCTCAGTTTTCCTTTCTTTTGCCGGAAACTGCCTACACAACCGATGAAATTGAAGTAAAGCCAAATAGCCGATATGTCAGTAGCATCTTGTGGACAGTTCAAAGAGATGGTGTCCCTATGGAGCTAACAGATGTTATCAAAGGTGAGCTGACGGCAGATGGCGGAAAAGTGCAGTTTTTACAAGCCGGTAATTTCACCCTTACCGCCACTGTTAAAAACAGTCGTGGTGTTACGGCAAGTCATGAGCAGGCTATTGAAATTTATCCGGTGGTTTCAGCAGGTTTCAAATTGCCTGAGACAGCACACACCGATACAGCTGTTGCCGTAGAGCTTTCAACTGAAAACCTTGGAATTAATGAAGTGGTTTGGTCACTGGAAAAAGACGGCACAGCTATAGATATCACGGAAGGTATCTTAGGGGAGCTAAACTCCCAAGGCGGCACAGTGATGTTCAAAGAAAAAGGTAATTATGTATTGAACGCTGCTATCACTGACGGACTTGGCAAAACAGTTAATGCCTCCGATACCATCAATGTCTACCCTGTTTCAGAAGTAAAGCTTGAATTGCCTGCTGTTTCCCATACAGACAAAACCGTTGCTATGCAGACAGAAACCAAGGAAGCAGACGGCTTAACCATAGCCTACACTCTGAGTCGAAACGGTGAACCTGCCAATATCAGTACATTTATAGAAGGGAATCTCACTAAAGGCAGTGTTCGCTTCAAGGAAAAAGGCGTGTATACCCTGACAGCCTCTGTCACCGATATAACGGGCAGGGTGTTTGCCGATACGGCTACGATCACGGTATATCCTGTTGGCTCAGCCGGGTTTTATTTGCCCGAAATCTTCCATACGGATAAAAGCGTTACGGTTGAGGCAGTCTTTAATGAAATCGGCAGTGATATCGCCGCTTGGTCATTAACTCGTGACGGAAAAGAAATTGCTCTATCTGATGCGGCCATAGGTGCACTCAGTAATACGGGAGGTAGTCTGCAATTTAAGGAAAAGGGCAGCTACTTTTTAAAGGCAGAGTTTACCGATGAAGGTGGCAGAAGTTATAGCTATGAACAAAGCTTCAATGTATATCCTGTGCCAACTGTAAGCTTTAGTCTGCCAAGGTACGCACACACCGATACTGATATTGTAGTCAATACCAATTCCGCTAATCTGGATGGTCTTGCCATTGAATGGCTGGTGGATAACACCTATGGTTTTCAGGATTGGAACACCTTTATAGACGGCTGTCTTGCTAATAACGGCGGTACTATCAGGTTCAAACGAGCCGGTATCTATGAGTTAGTGGCAAGGCTCACCGATGAAACAGGCAGGGTATTCTTATTTGAACCGGGCGGCAAGTGTGAAGTCTTACCCGTACTGACAATCGGATTTGAACTTCCGGGGCTTGCCTATACCGATACGGTCATTGATCTGCGCACCTTCGGAAACAACAATGTGCTTCCGGTGGAATGGACAGTAGAAAAAGACGGTAAGAGCATTTCATTAAGTGAAACATTCAGCGGCAATCTTAATGCCCAAGGCGGCAAAATCAACTTTAAGTCTCATGGAGAATATGTCCTTACTGCTACCATGACCGATTATCTCGGCCGCAGCTTTTCTAACAGCCAAAGGGTAAATATATTGCCGGTGATGAAGTACACATTTACAATCCCTGAAACAATCCATTATGGAAGAAATTTCACTGTAGCCGTTAAAGATGCCCAGCATATTGACGGTTATACCGCAGTCTGGAAGCTGCAAAAGGATGCACACATTATAAAGATTGGAGGATCTGTATGAAGAAACGGAAAGAAAAAAATATTAAGTCGCACCTCAAAAAATTACTCATGCCAAAGCAGCACCGGAGCGTTAATCGCCCGGTGCTTTTTCATCGCATCGGCAATCGCCATAGATAGGAGGCTCCTATGGGAAACTATATTCATTTTACAGAGGATCAGAAATATCGTGCTAATAATGTTGATCTTGTAGATTTTTTATATCGTCAAGGTGAAAAGCTCATTGCCAGCGGCAGAGAAAAACGGCTTGCGTCAGACCGCAGCATCACTGTCCGTGGTAACGAATGGTATGATCATTCAAAAGAGCGTGGCGGCTATGCCATAGATTTCGTTAAGAACTTTTATAACCTGTCTTTCCCTGATGCGGTAATTTTATTGTTAGGCGGTGAACAGGGTATTGAATATATTCCTGCGAAGAAAAAAAGGCAGGAAGAACCAAAGCCCTTCAAACTGCCT
>JAXGMZ010000001.1:1070000-1319424 GCA_040768225.1 Evtepia sp. | reverse complement strand
GCCTGCCCGCCGACAGCAGCAGCCTCAGCTACATCGGCTGAGGTCAGCTGACTGCCGTTATACTTAACTGCCGTGATGGCAGGAAGTCCTGTTGTTATGAGGATGGCAACCCATTTGTGGGTTCCTTGCGCGGGATTCAAGCTTTCATACGCAATCAGCTCGTCAACCGGAACAGTGACTGTAATGACATTGTCCTCGAAAGTGATGGATTCGACTTTTCCCTGATTGGCTGTCATATCTTCGCTCAGAGCAGTGGTGACATTAGCTGCTGAGACATTCCATGTATCGGGTTTCATCAGTCCTGTGTCTTTCAATTTCAAAAGCAGCGCGTTGAGGTCGTCCTTGAGTCCGGCAACATTTGTAGCAGTACTCGCGGCTTGATTCGGTGCAGAAGGAAGCCCCGTTACCGAGGCTCCCTCCTTAATTTCAAGCGTTCCGCCGATTACGGTTTTCTCGCCGCCCTGTTCGGTGTAGTTTTTCGTGTTATAGCTCATACCGCACCTCCGTTAAGCCTTCTGCTGGAGTACCTTGATAGCCTCCGGCAGAATGAGTTTGCCGTCAACACGCTGGGTGGCAACAAAACCTACCTGACCGGTTGCAGCGTAGAGCTCATTGAGTCTCTTAAACACACGTCCCTGACGGTCGGCTACCCAGTAATAACTGAAATCGCCGAACACGATGCTCTTTGCGCCTGAGGCAATTGCGGGTACATATGCCGAGGTATACAGCGGACGGTTCAAAATGGTGTCAGGAGTGCCGGCCTGCAGAGAGGGCTGCCAGAGATACTGACCGTTGCCGTCCTTCAGCTTGCGGATCGCCTTTACAGTGGAGTCGTTCATTACGAACACAGCTTTGTTTCTATAAGGTGCTTTCAGCGAATAGAAGAGATCCAGAACCTCTTCAATAGTGATAGCGGTAGCGCCCGCCGTAGTTACGCCGATCTGCGCACCGCCGGTAGCTGCGAGGATGCCGGTCGGTTTACCGGAGCCGTCTCCCGTGAAAAAGGCTTCTTCTTCCTTGCTGCCGATACGCCTTGCGAACTCTCTCGAAATATAGGATTCAAGAGGAAATACACTGTCGTTCAGCAGTTCCTCGGAAACCTTGATCATTGTTCCCAGCTTGTAAGCGCCGATAGAAACCTGACCGAAGCTGTCGTCACTATCGAGGATAGCACCTTCCTCATCGATCCAGGAGGCTGTACCCTTTGAAGCTACGACCGGAATCTTACGATCCCCAGAGGAAGTAGTAATGACCTTTGCCAGCCTGCGGAAAATGTTCTCTTCATCAAGAGCTTCTACAAGTGTGCGTTCGAACTCGTCCGGGACAAGGTATCCGCCTTCAGAATCGGTGCCGATCTGCAGAGCATTTTTCACGATAGGATCAAGGCCCTCACCGGCGCGAGTACGCATGGCATTCCAAAATGCTTTTCTGTACTCATCAGATGCTCTGCCTGTTTTGGTTTCCACACCGGGAACGGCAGGCTTGCCCGTGAGGGGTGTGTTCAGCGGCTTTGAAAGCTCACGGTCAAGGGCTTCCTGCTTCTCAAGACGGTCAATTTCTTTTCCGAGAGCGACTACGTCGGCTTCCATTTTCTCATAGGTAGCGGTGTCTTCAGGGGAAACCAGACCGTCAGTACCGCGCTTGGTATCGAGAAAAGCCTTAGCGGCTTCCCATGCCTTGGCGCGCTTTTCGCGCAGTTCAAGAATTTTGTTCATTGATATTACCTCCATAAAATTTAGTGGGAAATTAAAGAAAGCCGCTTCTCAAGCGACTCAATGGGTGTACCTGTGTTCTGTTTGGGTATCTTGACTCTTCGGCAATTGTTCCGTCCAGATAGAGTGTTCTGATACCAGAATCTTCATCCCGCGCCCAGTTCCAGAATTTCTTCATTCGGTTGTTTCCTCCATTCCTTTTGAATTTGCGAACGCGCCTGCGTCCTGTAATTTGGTCATTGCACCGTTGATAAGGTAAAGATCGCCGCCAAGTTCCGCAGGGATGCGGTCGAGGTTTTCAAGTTCACGGATATCATTCGCGCTCATCCATCCGTTTTGTCTTGCGGTCGCATAACCGCTCATACGGCTTTCGTAATCGCCGCGCAGAAGTCCGTCCACGTTGAACTTGATAAATACTGTAGGTTTTTCGCTGTCGGAGAGCAGGGCGCGGCACATGGACTGCTCCCAGCGCACCACCCACGGGTCGAGCGTGTATTTAACAAACTCAAGGCTCTGCTGCTCGATGTTGCTGAAGGATGATTTTTCAAGGTCAGCGAGCATATGCGGAGGCACTCTGAAAATACGGGCAATCTCATTGATCTGAAACTTTCGTGTTTCCAAAAACTGCGCCTGTTCCGGTGAAATCCCTATGGGCTGATACTTCATGCCTTCCTCGAGCACGGCCACCCTGTGTGAATTGGCAGAGCCTTGGTAAGCGGCATTCCAGGATTCCTTGACCTTCTGCGGGTCCTTAATTGTGCCGGGATGTTCAAGCACACCGCCCGGTGCAGCCCCATTAGCAAAGAACTTAGCTCCGTATTCCTCTGTGGCGATGGCGAGGCCCACCGCGTTCTTTGCCATAGCAATGGGCGAATAGCCAACCAGACCGTCAAAGCCCAAGCCCGGAATATGCAGTACATCGGCAGGGGAAAGATAGACCTGGTTGTCTTTGCCGAGTGTAGGTACGTCCTCCAAGCTGCGCTGATATAAATAGAAAAGCCGGCCGTTTGCATCACGGTCGACTGTCATCTTGTTTGGCATCAACGGATAGAGGGAAATGACCTCGCCTTTAGCATTGCGTATAATCTGCGCATAGGCATTGCCCCATAATAAAAGATGACTCATCAGCGTTTCCCTGAACGCGAATGAAGTCATCTCCGGATTTGGCTCGTCATGGAGCAGCTTATATAACGGGTGCTTCAGGTATTTTTCTTTGCCGCCACTGTCGTTGTACTTATACACATGAAGCGGAAGACCCGCCAGTGTTTCGGAAAGTATTCTCACGCAGGAATAAACAGCAGTCATCTGCATGGCAGTATGTTCGTTGACTGGCTTTCCTGAGCTTGTGCTCCCAAAGAAGAAGTCGTAGCGCCCGCCGCCAAGGGCATCCTTAGGCTTGTTACGTGCTTTGAATATTCCTTGAAAGATGTTCATAGGCATTCACCTCCAATCAAAAAACGAGCAGTCCGCGTGAGTCATACACGCTTTCGCTCGTAACATTTCCGCATCGTATTGCCCGGTCAAGCGCCATAATGGTGGCAACTGCACCGTCGATTTTCTCGGTAGATTTCTCTTTGTCCGCTTTGATGTTGCCCGCCGGATCAGTGCGAATATAGATGTTATCCATCATCCAGCGCAGAACAGGGTGACCACCGTGAGCAAGTTTCTGCTCTAAGGTTAGCTTCATGAGTTCCTTGGTCGGTGGGGACATATCCTTGAAGCCCTGACCAAAAGGAACGACTGTAAATCCCATACCCTCGAGATTTTGCACCATCTGAACTGCTCCCCAGCGGTCAAAGGCTATTTCACGAATGTTATATTTCTCACCGAGTTGCTCAATAAATTTTTCAATGTATCCGTAATGGACGACATTACCTTCAGTGGTTTGCAGGAAGCCCTGCTTAGACCACAGGTCGTAGTTCACATGGTCGCGTTTGACTCGCAAATCTATATTGTCCTCTGGTATCCAGAAGAATGGAAGTACGACATACTTGTCATCCTCGTCAATCGGTGGAAAAACAAGCACAAATGCAGTGATATCTGTGGAAGAAGATAGATCAAGGCCCCCGTAGCAAACTCGCCCCCGTAAGGCTTCTGGATCAACTGCAAAAGCGCAGGCATCCCATTTGTCCATCGGCATCCAGCGTACAGCCTGCTTGACCCACTGGTTCAAGCGTAACTGGCGAAAGCTATTCTCCTCGGCGGGATTCTGTTTTGCTGATTCAAATGCAGCTTTTACTTTTTCCATACTTACCGTAATGCCAAGGGAAGGGTTTGCTTTTTTCCACACCTTCGGATCAGTCCAGTCATCCTCCTGCGCAGCGCCGTATATGACCGGGTAGAAGGTTGGGTCAGTCTTGCGGCCATCGATAATATCCAGTGCCTTCTGGTGGACCTCCCAGCAGATGCTGTTTTGATTGTCGCCAGCCGTGGTGATAAGAAAATATAACGGCTGCATTCTCGCATCACCGCTACCCTTAGTCATAACATCAAATAACTTTCGGTTGGGCTGGGTATGAAGCTCATCAAACACCACACCGTGAGTGTTAAACCCATGCTTGTTGCCAACGTCGGCAGACAGCACCTGATAGATACTCCCGGTCGGCTGATAGATTAGCCGCTTCATGGAATCAAGAATTTTAACCCTTTTTGCAAGGGCCGGACACATCCGCACCATGTCAGCCGCTACATTGAATACTATAGATGCCTGATTCCGATCAGCAGCACAGCCGTAGACCTCGGCGCGTTCTTCTCCGTCGCCACAAGTGAGCAGGAGTGCTACAGCGGCGGCAAGTTCAGATTTACCCATCTTCTTCGGAATTTCCACATAGGCGGTGTTAAATTGTCGGTAGCCATTGGGTTTGAGTGTTCCAAAGATGTCACGAATAATCTGTTCCTGCCAGTCGATAAGCTCAAAAGGTTTACCGGCCCACGTGCCTTTGGTATGTGAGAGGGCTTCGATAAAAGCAACAGCATAGTCGGCGGCCGCCTTGTCGTAGGTAGAATCCACCGCTTTAAAACGCGTCGGAGAGTATTTCTTAAGTCGTCTGATACGCCATCGCCTCCTTCATTGCATAAAAATAGACACCATTCGGTGCCTTAAATTTACATGTACGAGAAACAGCCCCGCTGAGGGCTGCTCCCAGATTTTATGCCGGACTTAGTAGTTATACTTCGCCGGTTAGGATAAAATGCGCATATTCCTTGCGGTGTTCCTTGAGGTATATAACCAGCTCGTAGAAGCCCATGTCATTCGCGATACGCTCCACCATATGGACGTCGAACATATTCGTAAGGCCAGTGTCGCGGATAACGAGAATTTGCTTTTTGACCGTTTCACTCATCCTCGCTTACCACCTTGCATGTGTCCTCGCCGTATGCAACCGATAGGCCGCAGCCATTGTCCCATGCAACCATTATGCTGCCGATGTCGTCCACGCCGCGTACTGTGCCTTTGGTGCCGACCGGAGGCGCTTGCGGATCATCCATGCGAACCAGTTGCACACGGCATCCAACTGGGTAACGCTTTCGGAGGCTCTCGACGAGCTCTCTTGAAGGAAAGTGGTTATTCATTTTCAGTCACCTCCGTGTCCTGCAGGCTCATCACATCGTCGTAGAGACATGTGTCTGCTTCGATGCGCTCGGCCAGCTTCTGCACCTTCGGATTACCGCTCCTGAACGCGCCGCTGCCGGAAAGATTGCGAAGCAGTATCTTTCTTGCCGCTTTGTACTCGTCGCCGATAAAACCAAGACGTAGCAAGAAGCAGCGGAATGCGTACTTTTCGTTGTCGATATTCTTTTCCTTAGCGGTGACGCGCTTCTGTGTTTTCGCCATGTCGATGAGCTTTCCGGTGAAGTGGGCGTAGGCATTGATTTCCTCTGGCTGTGGTAGGCCCACAAACCACGGGAAACTAATTACTTCGTCTGTGACATCAATCGGTAGCGCGTCCGTGCCCAGCGCCTTCTTGATGAGTGATTCCTTGCTTGCTACCAGCAAGCGCAGGTTTTCCAGTGCTGTATCGCTGATATACTTGCGTGGATAGGAAATGATGAGCGAGTCACCAGTGTCTTCGGTTTCATCCTCCATCCGAGCTTCCAGCTCGAAGCCCTTTTCAAGCAGCGCCTCTACGAGCATCTCCATCTTGTCGTTATCGACGCGGTCATCGAAGCTCACTGTGCCATTCTTGTCGACGGTGATGTAGTCCACCTCATAAGCAAAGCTTGGTGCGCCCAGGTATTTTGCCGGGCACTCGGTAATTTCTGTGATCGCAGCGACCAGCCGTTTGCGGTCGCTGCCAGTAACATTAAATTTGAACTCCATAAATCAAAACCTCCTTCGTTTTGGTACATACATACATCACTCTAAACGCACATAATAGCAAGTCGCTTTTGAGAAATATATGTACCAAATCGAGTCGGAAAATCTACGCTTATTTGTACTTCATATCGTGGTGTCCAAATCAGGTCATCATCAAGGATTGCAATCCTCCCCAGCAGTCACCTCCGCATACGAATACAACAGCCCATCGCGCTGAACCGAAACCTTGTCCGCCGAGCCGACCTGCTCGATGTAGCGTTTTACGATGACGTCACAGAACTTTTCGTCGAGCTCTATGGTGTAGCAGGAGCGATCGCTCTGTTCGCAGGCGATGAGCGTACTGCCGCTGCCGCCGAAGGGGTCGAGCACCAGCGTATTACTCATTGAACTGTTCATAATGGGATACGCTAGCAGCGGGATAGGTTTCATTGTCGGGTGGTCGCCATTCTTCTTGGGCTTATCGAACTCCCAAATGGTGGTTTCCTTACGGCCTGTGTACCACTGATGCTTTCCGTTTTTCTTCCAGCCGTAGAGAACAGGCTCGTGCTGCCATTGGTATGGAGAGCGCCCCAGTACCAGCGATTGCTTTTTCCAGATGCAGCAACCGGACAAATAAAAACCGGCATCCGAAAAGGCTCTCCTGAAATTTAGCCCTTCGGTGTCGGCATGGAAAACATAGATACTGGCATCATCCGCCATGACAGCTTCGGTGTTCTGAAAAGCAGAAAGCAGGAAGCTATAAAAGGCGTCATTGGCCATGTTATCGTTTTTGATCTTCCCAGCATTACCTTCGTAATTTACGTTGTAGGGTGGGTCGGTGATGACAAGATTGGCTTTGGCCCCAGCCATCAGTAAATCAAAGGTGTCGACCTTTGTGCTGTCGCCGCATACCAGCCTGTGCCGACCGAGCGTCCATATGTCACCGAGCTTTGTGATCGGAGGCTTCTTTAGCTCTGTTTCCACGTCAAAATCATCGTCATGGATGCCATCTTTAATACTATCCTTGAACAGAGCATCCAGTTCAGCAGGGTCGAAGCCTGTGAGAGATACATCGAAGTCCGCACCCTGCAGATCAGCAATGAGCAGTGCCAGCTTCTCTTTATCCCATTCGCCGGATATCTTGTTCAGTGCGATGTTGAGGGCTTTTTCCTTTTCGGCATCCATCTCGACTACCACACACTCGACCTCGGTGATCCCCATGTCGATGAGCACCTTTAGACGCTGGTGCCCACCTACAACACGGCCGGTCACCTTATTCCAGATGACCGGCTCGACGTATCCGAATTGTTCAATTGAACGCTTTAGCTTATCATATTCAGGGTCGCCGGGCTTTAAATCCTTTCGTGGATTGTAATCCGCAGGCAGAAGATCGACGGTATTCTTTTTCTCAATCAGCATATTTATTTACCGCCTCCTGTAGCTCTTTATAACGGTCCAGCCATTCCCAGCGAGAGAGTGTTCCACTGAAATGGCCATAGGTCGCTGTATCTGCAAAAATAGCATCACGTAAACTCAGTGTTTCGATAATTGCTGCAGGACGCAGGTTAAAAACCTCAAGGACAGCTTTTCTGAGTACTTCATCAGAAACTGTACCTGTACCGAAGGTCTCAATCTCAACTGAAACGGGGTCAGCCTTACCGATTGCATAGGAGATAGCCACCTGACAGCGTTTGGCATAACCACACCAGACAATGTTCTTCGCGACAGCTCTTGCCATGTATGCTCCGGAGCGGTCAACCTTCGTTGGATCTTTACCGGAGAACGCTCCGCCGCCATGAGCAGCAAGACCCCCATAGCTATCGACCATAATCTTTCGGCCGGTTAAACCTGTATCAGTAGCAGGACCACCCTCGACAAAACGGCCGGAGGGATTGATGAGGATTTCGGTGTCATCATCAAATGGAAACTTCTCGAATACCGGCCACAGCACTTGAGAGATGATCTCGCTGCGGAGAACCTCTAAGTCCTTGTCAGCGCGATGCTGTACGGAAACTACGATTGTTTTTATACGCTTTGGAGTGTCATCCTCATACTCGACGGTAACTTGTGCTTTTCCATCAGGGCCGATCCCTTTGATGACACGATTTTTCATGGCGCTATCAAGCTTCCGACAAATGGCATGAGCGTATACGAGCGGAAGTGGTAGCTTTTCAACCGTTTCATCTGTGGCATAACCATAGACAGTGCCCTGGTCGCCAGCGCCGAGCATGGAATACCAAGAGGTATCTCCGGAGCGGGACTCAAGTGCTCGATCCACACCACCGGCGATGTCCTTACTTTGCTTGTGGACGAAGACAAACACCGCGAACTTCCAAGGATTATAACCGACATCCTTCAGAACTCTGCGGACTACCCAGCGGATGTCAATTTTCTTTGAGCAGGTGATTTCGCCCGCTACGATGATCTTGCCTTTTGTAGCCATGACCTCGCAGGCCACACGTGAAGATTTATCTTTGCGTAGACAAGCATCGAGAATGCTGTCAGCAATCAGGTCGCAGAGTTTATCCGGGTGACCTTTGCAGACACTCTCGGCAGTTAAGTATTTTGCCATATCATTTTCCTTTCCGAGCGGTTAAAAGCCGCTCCATTACATCATCCTGTGGGTTTGAGCCGCTGTATTCACCAGTGCAGTTTTCCTTCACAATCTGGAAAATTTCCATCCACAGACGGTTTGTCTGATTCATATAGTTCTGGCCCATCGCCACATACGGACTTTGAATCGCATTACCCGTTGTAGGATGTTTGGCCAGAAAGCCATATTCGGTAACCGCTTCTTCACATTGAATCCATCGGGCTACGCTCATGGCGTACCGCTCCAGAAGCTGTGGAGAAACGAGCATCGCACAGCCGCGCTCCTTCAGCCATTGCCAGGTGTTTTTGTATATTTCACCTGCAACAAGTGTCTTGCCATCCTTCTGGACAGCTTCGAGCATTTTATTGGGCTCTGGCATTGCATGACCATGCAGATCGGCAGTGTTTGAAAACTTCATGACCGTCAGTGTTCTACCGCCGGGATTGCCCTCGGCGATTTTGTCGGCTAATGGTTTCTTTTTTGCGCCCGCGCCGATACGAACGCCTCCACGGTTGGTACCGTCTTTTGCCAAAGTTATCACCTCACTTTGCTGGCTGGGGCTATTCCCTTGTTTGAAAGCGCGTTTTTCAACACGAAGCCCCACGCCGCTGTCCGCTTAAAAAGTTGTAGAGATTTTGATACCCCACTGGGGTCATCGGGCATGCCAGCGATCACCCATTTTCACGGTGATTCGGGCATGGCAGCTATGACACAGCGCCATGAGATTGTCCTCGACGTTGGTGCCACCACGAGAAAGCGGGAGGATGTGGTGGACCTCCTCTGCAGGCGTCAGTTTTCCTTGCTTCTGACACTCTTCGCAGAGTGGATGTGCTTTGATGTAGCGATCACGGATTCGTTTCCAGCTACGACCGTAGCGTTTGTTGGAAGCGGGGTCACGCTCATACTGGTTGTACTGTTTGTCCATGACCTTCTGATGTTCGGCACAGTATTGCTCACGCACAGCGAGCCGACCGCAGCCGGGATAGGCACAGGGACGCTTGGGTTTATACGGCATCGGTTCACCTCCTTGTGGGTAAAAAGAAAGCCCTCACGGAATTGCTACCGCGAAGGCCTGTCTTTATTCTTTTGCCATTATAATACTATCATGAGAGGCTACTCTCATTCGCTCTCATTTACTCTCATGGACAGGATTGTGTCCACTACATTCAAAGCCTCGTCGTGCATTCGGTAGATGTGCTGGATACTATAATGCATTTCGACCGCGATCTTTTCCCATGAAAGAAAGCAAAGGTATCGCTTTTCCAAGAGCGTCTGCTGCTCGGCATCAGTTACCAGTCGGATCGTGTTCATGATTTCCTTTTTCAAATCTACCAACGCTTCAATGTCGCGCTTTAGTTCATTCTGTAAATCAATCATCTTGTACACAGCATCCGCCATTTTGGAGCCACCGTTATTAGGATTGCGAGGCATGCCTGTTAGGACAGAGGAGCAGCTTGTCGCCAGTTCGTTCAAGGACTCTATTTGCTGGAGCTTTGACTTGATACGCATGTCCAGATAACGCGCTTGAGAAAGGTATGTCTTAGTATTCATAGCAAGCTTTCTCCTTTCTCAGCTTGGAAATCAGCATTTCTGGGTTGATGCTTGTCAATGTGCTAAACCAGGCAGAACGGAAGAAGCGCTCGATACTGGCAAGCTCCCGCTTATCCTCATAAAGCCGGTAATCCTTGACTGCTTGCAGTACGATGGCGTTTGCCAGTTCTTCGTATGGATTCATAATCTGTACCTCCGATATTTTGTATTTCTCTCGGATTGGCACGGATTGTCGTAGATTGTCTCAGATGTGCAGATCGGCTTTCACCGCATCGATCAGCGCCGCCTGAGTGCTGTCCTTCTTGGACAATACCTTCAGAATCCGCTCGTCGATCGTGCCTTTGGTAACGATGTGCTGCACCACAACAGTTTCGGCACTTTGTCCTTGCCGCCAGAGTCGGGCGTTGGTCTGCTGATAAAGCTCCAGTGACCATGTCAGCCCGAACCAGACAATGCAGGAGCCGCCGTTTTGAAGATTTAACCCGTGACCGGCAGAAGCGGGATGGATAAGCGCTACAGGAAGCTCACCGTCGTTCCAGCGCTTGATGCTCTCGGAACTGTCCAACTTGGAGAACGGAACATGTAGCTTATTCAGCCGCTCTGTTATTCGGACAAGGTCATGTTTGAACCAGTAAGCTACCAGAAGTGGCTTTCCGCCAGCGGCTTCAATAATGTCCTCCAGTGCGTCCAGTTTCCGGTCGTGAAGATTCACGGTACCGCCATCGTCGGTGTAGATTGCGCCGTTTGCCATTTGACAGAGCTTGCCAGTGAGAGCAGCTGCATTCGCAGCGGTGATCTCGCTGTCCTGAAGTTGCAGGACTAGGTCTTGCTTCAGGCCGTCATATCGTTTACGTTCCTCGTCGGATAGCCTGACGGTATATTCGCTGCTGACTAACTCTGGCATTTTCAAAAGGTCGGTGGAGCGCATGGAAATGGTGATGTCAGCTATCTTGTTATAGATGCGTTGTTCCGCTCCGGGCAGAGGTTTGTAGGTAAAGATGACCTGCCCATTGCGTTTGTCTGGCTGAAAGTATTCAAGCCGATAGTGGCTGATAAACCTTCCGAGCCGAGCGCCCATGTCCAACAGCCGAAATTCTGCCCATAAATCCATGAGACCGTTGCTGCTGGGAGTGCCGGTTAAGGCGATGCTTGACGACAATCTAAACGAAACACTAGAACGTGTATTTAATAACATCGAAGAATCTGCAAAAGGTGGTGCATCTGAAAATAGTTTTGCTGGCCTTTTCGATGACTTTGATGTCAATAGCAATAAACTTGGCAGCACTGTTGCAAAGAGAAATGAAAGACTTGCGAAACTTCTGGATGGAGTAGCAGCGATGAACCTTGGTTCTGTTAAGGACCACGACATCGATGCTTTTGGAGATGCTTATGAATACTTGATGACTATGTATGCATCCAATGCAGGAAAATCAGGTGGTGAGTTTTTTACTCCTGCTGATGTCTCAGAACTGCTCACACGTCTTGGTACGGTTGGGAAGAAAACTCTTAACAAAGTGTATGACCCAGCTTGCGGTTCCGGCTCGTTGTTACTTAAAGCTGTGAAAATTCTTGGCAAGGATGCAGTTACAACTGGATTCTATGGTCAGGAAATAAATATAACTACCTATAACCTTTGCCGTATCAATATGTTTCTGCATGATATCGGATTTGATAAGTTTGATGTAGCATGCGAAGATACCTTGACAAATCCTCAACACTGGGATGATGAACCCTTTGAACTGATCGTTTCAAATCCTCCCTATTCCATCAAATGGGCTGGTGACGAGAACCCTCTGCTAATCAACGATCCTCGTTTTTCTCCTGCCGGCGTTCTTGCACCCAAGAGCAAGGCAGATATGGCGTTTATTATGCATAGTCTTTCGTGGCTTTCATCCAACGGCACTGCTGCTATCGTTTGTTTCCCTGGTATTATGTACCGTGGTGGTGCAGAACAAAAAATTCGCAAATATTTAATTGATAACAACTATGTAGACTGCATCATCCAACTGCCAAGTAACCTGTTCTTCGGCACAAGTATTGCCACCTGCATTATGGTAATGAAGAAAAACAAGAACGATAACAAAACCATGTTTATTGATGCAACTAACGAATGTATTAAGGTTACGAACAACAATAAACTGACACCTAGAAACATCGAGCGCATTGTAAATACATTTGCAAATCGAGAAGAAATCAAGCATTTTTCTCATCTTGCGAGCTATGACGAAATAGTTGAGAAGGATTATAATCTTTCAGTTTCTACCTATGTGGAGACAGAGGATACCCGTGAAAAGATAGATATTGTTAAGCTGAATACCGAAATTGAAAGAATTGTGGCGCGAGAGGACGAACTGCGTGCAGCCATTCGCACCATAATTGAAGAAATCGAGGTGGGGATATGAAGTTATATATCAAGAGAAAAAGCAAAATGATTGAAGCTGTTGCTGAATATGATTTTGAAAATGGTTCAGTGACCGTTTTGAAGGGTAGCACGGTCTCATCTACTATTGCACATTCAGAAAAATTCCGTGGTGCAAAATCTATTGAAAAAAGCCGCTCCGAATATGTTGAAAATGGGATCGTTATAAAGGATGCATATTTTAAGAGCGCCTCAACAGCTGCAAACTTTGTAACAGGTTCTAGTACAAATGGTCTTACTGCGTGGAAAGATGAAAGTGGAAATACACTTCAACTTATATTGAAGGAGGGACAGCAATGAGTAAGCTTGAAGATTTGATAGCGGAGCTCTGTCCCAACGGAGTACCCTTTAAACCACTTGCAGAACTCGGGAAATTTTTTGGCGGAATTACAGGAAAATCCAAAGATGATTTTACCAATGGGAATGCTGCATTCATAACATATAAAAATGTGTACTCCAACCCTGCTTTGAATATCAATCCTGATGATACAGTTAAAATTACTGAAGAAGAAAAACAACGAACTCTTGAATATGGAGATGTCATATTTACGGGATCATCGGAAACACCAGATGAATGCGGGATTTCATCTGTTGTTACTAAGAAACCAGAGAAACCACTTTACCTTAATAGTTTTTGTTTTTTCTTTCGGTTTAATGACCTTAATATTATTGAACCAGATTTTGCAAAGCATCTTTTTCGTTCAACAAAGCTCAGATATCAAATTGGTAAGACGGCTAGCGGAGTAACAAGATTTAATGTATCAAAGAAATTGATGGAGAAAGTCGTAATCCCCGTCCCCCCTCTGCCAGTACAACGTGAAATTGTCCGAATACTGGACAATTTCACGGAGCTTACAGCAGAGCTTACAGCAGAGCTTACAGCAGAGCTTACAGCGAGAAAGAAACAGTATGAGTATTATAGAGATAGCTTGCTTACCTTTGGCGATGAGGTGCCGAGGGTGACTCTCGAAAAACTATTTAATATTCGTAATGGGTACACTCCATCAAAAGCAAATAATGAATATTGGGAAAACGGCACAGTACCGTGGTTTCGAATGGAAGATATTCGAGATAATGGAAGAATCCTATCGGATGCCATACAGAACGTATCAGATAAAGCTATTAAAGGGAGAGCATTTGCTGCTAACTCTTTTATAGTCGCCACTTCCGCAACAATAGGAGAACATGCTCTTATAACTAGAGACTTTTTGGCAAACCAAAGGTTTACGGTGCTTACTGTTAAAAATGAGTATGCAAAAAGCTTGAATATAAAATACTTTTATTATTATTGTTTTATTCTAGATGAATGGTGCAAAGATAATTTAACCGTTGGACATTTTGCTTCTGTAGATATGGGCAGATTTAAAAAGTTTGAAGTCCCATTACCGCCTCTTGAAGAACAAGCCCGCATTGTAGCAATACTTGACAAATTTGATGTGCTGACAACAGATATCTCTTTTGGCCTCCCTGCTGAAATTGAGGCGAGGCAAAAGCAATATGAATACTATCGTGATAGACTTTTGACCTTTAAGGAATTATCGTAAAAGGAGGCGAATGCAATGCCATATTTTAATATTGTGGCTGAAACCAACGAAAATACCGTAGTCACAGAATATAAGCCCGTCAAGGCTCGCTCGGATAGCTATCAAAGTGAAGCGGCTTTAGAAAATGAGTTTATTCGCCTACTTTGTGAGCAAGGATATGAGTACCTAAACATCCATACAGAAGCAGACTTAGTTTCCAATCTTCGCAAAAAGCTGGAGGAACTAAACAACTACCATTTTTCCGATACCGAGTGGGAGAGGTTCTTTTCCGATTGCGTTGCCAATAAAAATGACGGTATTGTAGACAAAACTCGAAAGATTCAGGAAGACTATGTTCAGGTTCTAAAGAGAGATGACGCGCTATCAAAAAACATTATGTTGATTGATAAAAAAAACATACACAATAACAGACTTCAAGTTATCAATCAATATGTTATTGGCAAAGAAGATGGAGCATCATATGACAACCGGTATGACGTGACCATTCTTGTAAATGGACTTCCACTAGTTCATATCGAGCTAAAACGAAGAGGGGTTGCCATCCGTGAAGCCTTTAATCAAATAAACCGTTATCAGAGGGATTCGTTCTGGGCAGGATGCGGTCTCTTTGAGTATGTACAAATATTTGTCATTTCTAATGGCACTAATACCAAGTATTACTCGAATAGTACGCGTTTTAATGCAATTAAGGATGCGAATTCTAGTAAAGCAAAAAAGGGAAAAACCAGTAATAGCTTTGAGTTTACCTCTTTTTGGGCTGATTCGAATAATAAAGTAATTCCTGATCTAATTGATTTTACAAAGACTTTTTTTGCCAAACACGCTCTCTTAAATATTTTGACAAAGTATTGCGTTTTTACCGCAGAGAATATGCTGATGGTTATGCGTCCATACCAAATTACAGCAACAGAACGAATTCTAAATCGAATTGAGATTGCTCATAACTATAAAAAATATGGGGATATTGCCGGAGGCGGTTATATTTGGCATACTACAGGCTCGGGAAAGACGTTGACCTCCTTCAAGGCGGCAAGACTTGCTTCCCAGCTCCCTTATATTGACAAGGTGCTTTTTGTGGTTGACCGAAAAGACCTTGACTATCAGACCATGAAGGAATATGACCGCTTTGAAAAAGGAGCTGCTAATAGCAACACATCAACAGCTATCCTTGCAAAGCAGCTTAGCGATAGGAAGTCGCATATTATTATTACTACCATTCAAAAGCTTTCTAATTTCATCAAGAAAAATAAGGAGCATCCGGTTTATAACAAACAGGTAGTCATTATTTTTGACGAATGCCATCGTAGTCAGTTCGGAGATATGCATACCGCAATAGTAAACAGCTTTAACAAATACTATATATTTGGGTTTACCGGAACACCAATCTTTCCTATTAATTCGGGTTCAACCAGGAATGGTAAGATTTTAACCACTGAGCAGACTTTCGGTGATCAACTCCATACTTATACCATTGTGGATGCAATCAACGACAAGAATGTATTACCTTTCCGCGTGGATTATATAAAAACCATGGACACCGAGCGGGATATTGATGATGAGCAAGTTTGGGATATTGATAGAGAAAAAGCATTTATGGCCCCACAGCGAATTTCTCTCGTCACTAAATACATTTTAGATCATTTTGATCAGAAAACTTACCGTGGAGATAAATCCTACATATTTAATCAACTTACCAACATTTCTGATGTTGCATCTGCAGAAAGAGGTGCTGTTGAAGAAATAAAACAAAAGCAACGAATTAGTGGGTTTAACTCAATATTTGCGGTTGCTTCTGTACCGATGGCAAAGTTGTATTATGATGAGTTTCGCAAACAGATGAACGCAGACCCAACCAAACAGCTAAAGATAGCTGTTATCTATAGTTTTGCTCAAAATGAAGAAGAAGCTGACGGCATCCTTGAAGAGGAAAATCCTGAAGATACATCTGCTCTGGACAAGAGTTCCCGCGACTTTCTAGAAGAAGCAATCCTTGATTATAACACGATGTTTCATACGAATTACGACACATCATCGGACAAGTTCCAAAACTATTATAAGGATGTATCTCTTCGCATGAAGAATAAGGAACTCGACCTTCTGATTGTGGTCAATATGTTCCTTACTGGTTTTGATGCAACAACTTTAAACACGCTATGGGTGGATAAAAACCTTAAAATGCACGGACTAATTCAAGCTTTTAGTCGCACAAATCGTATTCTGAACAGCATTAAGACATTTGGTAACATTGTATGCTTCCGTAGCTTACAAAAGCGTGTCGATGCAGCCATCTCTCTGTTTGGAGATAAAAACGCAGGCGGAATTGTCCTGCTGCGCAGCTTCAAAGACTACTACGAGGGTTATATCTCCGATAATAAGAACGTGCCGGGCTATGTTGATATGATACAGGATCTCACCACTAAGTTTCCAATATCAGAGCCGCAGATTATTGGTGAACAAAACCAAAAAGATTTTATATCTTTGTTTGGGGCGATTTTGCGCATGCGAAATCTACTTTCTTCATTTGATGAATTTGCTGAGAAAGAGATTATTAGCGAGCGTGATTTGCAGGATTATCTTGGTAGATATCAGGATTTGAGAGATGAGTGGAAACGAAAACGCGAAAACGGTGAAAGAACCGATATCATTGACGATATCGTATTTGAAGTTGAGCTTATTAAGCAAATTGAAATTAACATTGACTACATCCTCATGCTGGTGAAAAAGTATCATGATACTCATTGTGAGGATAAAGAAGTTCTGATCACCATCAAGAAGGCAATTGATGCAAGTCCGGAGCTTCGAAGCAAAAAACAGCTGATAGAGACGTTTATCGCCGGAATCAATGATGTGGACGATGTTATGAATGAATGGAATGGCTTCGTTGCTCAGCAGCGTGAGAATGACCTTGTCGCACTCATTCAAGAAGAAAAGCTGAAACCTGAGGAAACACGTATTTTCTTAGAGAACTCATTCCGAGAAGGCGAAATAAAGACTGTCGGCACTGATATTGATAGAATCATGCCGCCACTGAGCCGTTTTGGTGGTGGTAACCGTACAAAGAAGAAGCAAACAGTAATAGACAAATTGAAAGCCTTCTTCGAGAAATATTTTGGAGTGGGTGGATCTGCAAAATTTACAGACTAGTGCAACGCTGAATTAATGATTATGAAGGAAGTAAACGTTATGGCCGGTAAAAATATGAATTATTATCTTATGGATAGCACCCCAAACGGGCGCATAAAGTGTACGCTTGCAAACTGGACGGGCGTTGCTTACAGAATTCCACGAGTAAAACTTGTAGATTGCAAGAATATAGATTACCTTAAACAAAGTGGCGTGTATTTTCTTTTCAGTAAAAGTGACGGCGACAAGCCTTTAGTTTATGTTGGTCAATCTGGAACTCGAAAAAACGGAGAAGGCATTTTGAACCGTTTGAAAGAACATCACGCATCCCCAAAACAAGGTCTTGAGGATTGGTATGAGGCGATAGCTTTCACGACTTCTAACAACATTTTTGGTGCAACCGAAATTAGTTGGCTGGAAAATCGATTCTTTACTCTTGCCTTAACCGCTAATCGATACGAGGCTAAGAATGGGAATGAACCTAATGCTGGGAATGTCACAGAAGAAAAAGAGAGCGAACTTGAGGAATATGTGGAGTATGCCAAAATTGTAATGGGCGTTCTCGGTCATTTGGTATTCGAGCCATTAGTTCAAAATAGGACAATCGGTAACACTGTTCATGTAGAGAACGACGACTATATGGAGTTTTCTATGGATCAGAAAATGCAGAACACAGGAATGACAGTAAAAGCAAAATGTAAACGCTCAAGTGAAGGATATATCGTTTTACGGGGCAGTATTATTAATTCTAAAACTAACGATAAAACATGTTCGGGGGTAGCAAAAAAAGCTAGAGAAACAGCTAAGATAGATGAAAACAATATGCTTTTAGAAGATGTGCTTTTTTCGTCACCATCTGCTGCTTCGATGTTTGTAACAGGCGCAAGCTCCAATGGTTATACCGCTTGGAAAACCGCTACAGGCAAAACCTTAAAAGACGTTGAAGCAAGTGAGGCGGAGGAATTGTAAAAGCCCGTGCGTATAACGGGTCAGACTTATACTGATATCTTTACAGATTTAGGCATAGAAAAATACAAGGAGGTTGAAAATGCAGACTTTGACATTTGACGAATTATTGCGCTCGTTCAAGCAAAATATAGATACCCCGCATTCGCTGTTATTAGGTGCGGGAGCATCTGTTGAGTCTGGTATTCGATCAGCCTCAGATTGCGTTTGGGAGTGGAAACGAGAGATATTCTTGTCGCAAAATCCTGCTTTTGTCGATATTTATAATAACTTTAAAGTAGAAAGCGTTCGTAATGCTATACAACGTTGGTTCGACAGTAAGGGTGTATATCCGAATAATGATTCTGATGAAGAATACTCATTCTATGCAGAAAAAGCCTTTCCCATTCCTGATGACCGACGGAAGTACTTTCAGAACTTGATCGCTGGAGCAAATCCGAGCATTGGCTATCATCTTATAGCTATGCTTGCCGAGAAAGGCTTGTTCAAAAGTGTCTGGACTACTAATTTTGATGGCCTTATGCTTAAATGCGCCCATAAGTATAATCTTATTCCTATTGAAGTGACTGCAGAGACACCTGATCGTATTTATCGTGGAGATGGGGACGGAGAATTATTATATATTGCTCTCCATGGTGATTACAAATATGGCGCATTGAAAAACACAGCATCTGAGTTGGATGCACAAAATGACATATTCGTCAGTGCACTTAGTTATGAATTAGAAAAACGTGATTTGCTTGTAATTGGTTACAGTGGTCGAGATAAATCACTTATGGCTGCACTAGCTTCTGCCTATCAGAAAAAAGGAACAGGTAAGCTGTTTTGGTGTGGCTATGGTAACAACCCTCCTGAACCAGTTAAGAATTTGATTCAATTAGTAAATGGAAATGGTCGTAGCGCCTTTTATGTACCGACTGACGGATTCGATAAAACATTTTACAGCCTTGCTCGTTATTGTATGAGTGAGGACGCTGATTTTCTGCGTAAGATTGATGTCGTAAAAAAAGAGTTAGTCTCAGCAGTTTCTGAATTCACTAGTAATTTTGAAACACCAATTGCAGCAGCAGGGAAAATAACGAATACTAATGTCTATCCGATTACATTTCCTAAAAATTGTTACCAATTAGAAATAAAAATTAATCAGGGTGAAAAACCGTGGGATTTCTGTAAATATCTTGCCTCAAATGATGTTATGGCTGTGCCGCATAACAACTTCTTATATGCATGGGGAGAAAAAGAGAAAATACAAACCCTATGCAGTGGAAGAATGATAGGTGAGTTATCTTTAACTCCATTTACACGCGATAATCCGATTAAGATTGGTTCATTTAATGAACTGCTTCTCAAAACAGTAACAGCAATAATCGGAAGGATTAATTCGTTACCTTATTCTAAAGATAAGGTTTGGGACACAACACAAAAAATCAATAAGTGCATAGGTAATCGTACAATAGTGGGATATAAAGGAGTCCGTTTCTCCTTGTTTTTTGATACGAAATATAGTTATATAACGGCGACACCTACATTTATTTTCGATAGTAGTATTAATCTAAGTCGTGAAGAAAAAAAGCAATTTGCTGATAGTTTTACTACCGAAGTAAATTTAGGCAAACCAAACTTAAACGTTTATGAATATATTGACAAATGGGCTAAACGTTTGTTCGGGCAAAATGGCATACAAGCAACCTTTCCACCAAATGCAGCAACGAGTTTCGTATTCAATATTCGTCCAAAGAGCGTAATACTTGGAGTGTCTACTGGTTCACAATATCAAGTAAGAATACCTCAAACGATAAGTGAAAAGCGAATCATATTTAAGGGAATGGAGTGCCGCGATACCGATTTGATATTCTTTAACCCCGCACAGAATCGTATAGCGAAAGATTTTCATCCTATGCGTGGATTAATAAACAATGCACCTTTTGATTATTCACTAAATAACAATATTTTACGTTCATCGATTTCGTTGGGTGTAATATGTCCATCAGCACATAACCAGAGATTTCACAGTTTTCTTAACCAATTGAACAGCCGACAAGGTGTGAAATATAATCTCGAGTATGTTATTCCGTTTCCGGGTTTTTTTGAGGCATTTAAAACAAATTTAAGCATACCTGCAACGGATACAAATGCATGGTTGGATGTAACAGTTCCGCAGTCATACAATATCTATGATGCTGCTGTAGATTTCGGGAAGTCACTATGTAAAAGTCTTGATCGACTAAGCGCTTCGTCTGTAGATGTCGCTTTAATTTACATTCCCAAAGAATACGAACCTCTAACGGGTTACGTCGATGATAACGAAAACTTTGATTTGCATGATTATGTTAAAGCATATGCTGCTCAAAGAAATATTGCAACTCAATTTGTACGGGAGAAAACTTTAGAAAGTGATATGAACTGCCAGATAATGTGGGCCTTATCTCTAGCTATATATGTGAAGTCAAGTCGTATTCCTTGGGTCGTTTCCGGAATTAATAATGAAACGGCTTTTGCTGGCATTGGATATTCTCTTAATAGAACAGGAAGTAATTCTAATGTAGTGGTTGGTTGTAGCCATATTTACTCGGCAGATGGCCAAGGTATGAAATACAAACTATCTAAAATTGATGATTGTACCTTTGACCATAAGAAAAACCCCTATTTGTCTGAAGATGAGGCTTATCGTCTTGGGCTAAATATTAAGGAGTTGTTTTATAAATCTTTCTCTGAAATGCCCAAGCGTGTGGTCATACATAAGCGGACCCCGTTTCGTCGTGACGAAATAAAAGGCTTAGTAACTAGCTTATCAAGTGCAGGTATTAAAGACATTGATCTATTAGAAATTACACTTGAAGACGACTTGAAATGTTTTGAGTTCACTAGGAATATGGATGCGATTGATGGTTTTCCAGTTCGCCGGGGTTTGTGTTTCCCACTTAATGACAACACAATGTATTTATATACTCATGGTATTGCACCATCAGTGCGGAATCCGAATTATCGTTATATTCAAGGAGGCAAGACAATACCTTTGCCACTAAAAATTGTAAAACACCATGGTAACGGTACGCTGCCTCAAATTGCTACTGAAATTCTAGGATTATCAAAAATGAACTGGAATAGTTTTGGTCTATACTCAAAGCTGCCATGTACTATTGATTCATCAAATGAAATAGCACGAATAGGTAGATTGCTTTCCCAATATGAAGGGGCAATCTATGAATACAGGTATTTTATGTAGTGATCAGATACCGCGATTCTCATTCTTTGTCAGTGGAGTTGGCGAGATTTGAACATATATTGACTTATTCCCACGAACGGGCAAAAACAGTTGACCTGTTCCCGCGAACAGAAACTACCCATAAAAATTATGCTCGACCTGTTCCCCTGCACGGAAAATCAGTATAAAAAGTACCCGACATCAATCTGATGCTATCGTGCCATGTTGAGACGGTTGTATTGATAACAAGGGTTTAGAAATAAGTATGTAAAAATTCCAATATTACTGGGCTTTTCAGGATTTAAGAGCAAAAATCTGATGTGCTAAAATCGTGAAAATTTCGGTTCAAGGGAATAAGTCCAGAGGCGTGATTTTTTAGGTGACAGAGCGATTTAGATGTCAGTGTTTGACGAGTGGTCGATTTAGATGTTTTTTGAAATTGGCAGGGTTGTGTGGTCAGGTTGGATGTTGGTAGAGAATAGGTATATATTATAATTTTCTTCCAAATGAACGGAGATGATACTATGGATTCAACAGCGTGTGGTGCTGTATTTTTCAGGGCGGCTGAAACTTTAATGGATAGCTTAATATCTTTTTGTGGATAGTTGAAACGGGGTGTTGCTTATGGCAATTCAGATTTTTGTCATTATTATTGGGTTGGTATTATGTTACTTGGCTGTAGTGATTTTTAGTCCATTTTTATCAATTGAAGCTGAGGTTATCAACAAGGGACATAAAGATAAAACAACTCCACTATGCCGCCAAAGCATCAATATTCCAATAGATGATACATTTATCAGCGGGTGGCTATATCTGCCGGAAGATATAGTGAAACCGGCCTCATGCGTAATTCTTAGTAACGGATTTTGCGGAACAAAAGATGCTGTTTTAGAAGATTATGCCCTTAAATTTGTAGATATTGGTGTGGCTGCTATTACTTATGATTATCGTTATTTTGGAGAAAGCGGCGGAGAACCCAGGCAGCTTATTAACGGAATAAAACAAATGGAAGATCTGAGAGCTGCAATCGATTATGCCAGAAACCAAGAAAATATTGATGAAAACAAAATTGTTTTATGGAGTACTTCAGCGGCAGGAAGATACGGAATAATTATCGCAGCAGAAGATGAGAAAATTGCAGGGGTCATATCCCAGTGTCCCAGTCTGGATCATGGCAAGGATGATAAGTTAATTTATCAAAGAGAGGGCATTGGTTATTTTCTTAAACTCTTCATGCATGCTCAGAGAGATAAAGGACGTTCCAGGTTTGGATTATCTACTCACTTCATTCCTGCAGTTGGCAAACCCGGATCCTTTGCTTTGCTTAATGCTCCAGGAGCATTGGAAGGTTACCGAAGTTTGATGTCTAATTCAAAGCATTTTATAAATGGGATTTGTGGCAGGAGTATGCTCATGCTGCAAGGACCAGATGTTGCCAAGGTGGCTGAGAATGTCAAATGCCCGGTACTGATTCTGGTATGTGAGAAAGACACCACAGTTTCACCTGATTCTTACAAGAAAGTAGCGGAAATCCTGGGAGAGAAAGCGACTGTAATCAAATATCCTGTTGGCCATTTCGATATATATAGGGGAGAGTTTTTTAGTAAGGCTATTAACGAACAATTGAGTTTTTTGAAACGAGTACTAATAAATGATGTGGCATAGATATAGGCTACAATTCCTTTTTTGCTGATACTTGAGATTAGTGGAGAGATTTGCTGACAGATTGCCTCATGCTTCAGAACTCATGAAGGTAGCGTGTGTTTTAAATCTGGACCGCGGCACGGGGTTAACATCGGTGCTTACGGTTAAGGAATAGGGTGGTGATGCTATGAGAAGTAAAGTGATATCAGTTTTGCTGTTTCTGCTCGTGCTTTCTTTCGCCGGATGTGCGGATAAAAAAGCAGGCTTATCAATCAAGAGGTGTATCTATGGATGAAAAATTGATCGCCCCTTGCGGGATGAACTGCAGTTTATGCATCGCTTATCAATTCAAGGAAAATGATATAAACAGACGGGGGTTTCACAAAAAATATTGTCCGGGATGCTTTCTAAGAGGAGATAACTGCACGCATATGGGAGATTCGTGCGAATTGCTGGCAAAAGGTAGCATCCGGTTTTGTTATGAATGCGAAAGCTTCCCTTGTAAGAGACTGAAGGCATTGGATAAGCGCTACCGTACAAAATATCATATGAGCATGATAGAAAACCTTAACTACATCAACGAATTTGGCATGGAGGAATTCTTAACGAAGGAACATGACAAATGGCGCTGCGCAGAGTGCGGAGCTACTATTTGCTGTCACAACGGACTATGCTTGAATTGTAATATAGATACACTACTTATGAATAAAAAATATAGGTGGGAAATGGATAATAAAAAATCGGAAACTGAAGTTATGAAATCAACCAAACAATTACTTAGAAATCCTGATATAGATCCGTCAAGTGAGGTTATTGCAAAGGCGCTTGGAGAATCGAATAAGGCCTATATAAAGTTTATTAATGAGCTTGCAAACCACGATATTCAGCTGGAATGGCGTTACTACAACGATGGCAAGGCGTGGCTGGCAAAAGGACTCTATAAGTGGACAGGCGTTCGTGGCGGTCAGAATAAAACAACCGTTTTTTGGCTGTCGATTTGGGACGGCTTTTTCAAGGTGACCATCTATTTCCCTGAAAAATCCCGTGCAGATGTATTGAGTCTTCCGCTTGATAATGAGGTTAAACTAATAATATCGGATTCAAGACAAATGGGAAAACTGAATTACTTTCCTCTTGTTTTTGACCTTCGTTCAGATGAAATGTTTGAGGCAGTTTTCATGCTTTCTGATTTTAGGAAAAGCATAAAATAGGCGGTGAATATATGAAAATTAAGAAATACAGCAAAGCGGATGAAACTTTGCTTTTTGATTTACTCATCGATGAGGGAGATGAGTGGAGTGATTACCATGGGGAAGCCGGTCGTGATAAGTACATTAAAGCACTTGAATCGAGCATAACTTATATAGCTTGCGATGAAAATCTCGTGTGCGGTTATGCGCGCTGTCGGGAAGATGATGGTTTTGGTGTTTACGTATATGATTTGCTCGTAAGAAAAACACATCGGGGAAGGCAAATTGGAAAAAGCCTAATGGAACGGGTATGCCAAGACTTTCCGGATCAACCCGTTTATGTTATGAGCGATATCGATCTATATTACGAAAAACTTGGATATCGTAGAGAGGGTTCAATATTTGGAGTTAAAGCTAAATGAATTAAGGCACACCAGACAATGTTGTTTATTGAAGCGAATAATTTAAATTTGAACGGAGGGTTTTATGGTAAATAAAGCGGATGCCGTTGAGATAATTTCATATGCAGACAATAACGGGATTGATATTTGGCTCGACGGCGGTTGGGGAGTTGATGCGCTATTAGAAACAGAAACAAGAGCGCACAATGATATCGATTTATTTGTGGAAAAAATCAATAGAAGAAAATTTATAGATATAATAAAAGAAAAAGGCTTTTCTGAAATTGAAGAAGCATATACAACTACTTCTCACACGGTTTGGAAAGACGCTAAAGACAGGATAATTGATCTTCATATATTTGAGTTTAACGAAAAAGGATACCTTATTTTTGAGGGAGAAACATATCCCTCAAGTGTATTCAGCGGTATTGGGAAAATAGGTGATAAAGTGGTAAAGTGTATTGGTGCCGAAGATCAAGTTTTATTTCACCTGGGATATGAGCATGATGAAAATGATGTTCATGATGTAAGACTTTTGTGCGAGAGGTTTAATATTCCTATTCCGAATGAATACAAGTAACTGAGCAAATTCTAATTTTGTTCTCAAGTTTGAACACGAGATAAAGCAAGGCACCCTACGCTGACCCGTAGAGTGCCTCGTTTGTTTTCAACCTTATTCATTTACATCCACCGTTACGCCTGATGGTAGTGTCAAGAATTATGCGCAAATTGGTTTGCAGTCTCTGAGAGAATAAAGTTAGCCCGCAATGGAGCCCTCGTCCAGAACGATCTCCAGATGCTTCATGTTCATGTATTTCTTGTTGCCCCACTGGGTTCCGGCCACATGGCGAAGTCGTGCGCAGACCAGCATCAGCGCCGAGTTACCGTCCGGAAAGCAGCCAACCACGCGGGTGCGCCTACGGATTTCTCTGTTCAGGCGCTCAATGACATTGTTGGTGCGGATGCGAGTCCAATGCTCCGAGGGGAAGTCCGCATAGGTCAGGGTTTCTTCCACGCTATCCTCAATCTTCTTGGCCGCCTCCTTCAGCTTCATGGCACGAAGTTCTGTCACCACGGCCTTGGCCTTCTCCCTGGCTGCTTTCTTGCTCTCCTGAGCATGGATTGCCTTGAGCATTTTAGCGACCAATTTCACCTTGGATTTAGGGACAACAGAGAAGACGTTTCGGTAGAAGTGAACCACGCAGCGTTGGTATTTGGCCTCCGGAAACACTTCTCCAACGGCCTCCAGCATACCCATGCACTTGTCGCCGACGATGAGCTTGACGCCGTCCAGACCCCGACCTTTGAGCCACTGAAAGAAACTAACCCAGCTGGCTTTGTCTTCTTTCATGCCCTCCGCTGCGCCTAAAACCTCACGGTAACCGTCCTCATTCACGGCGATAGCTACCAGAATAGCCACATTTTCGTACTCTCCGCCCCAGTTGCGGCGCAGGTAGATGCCATCCACATAGACGTACGGATACCGCCCGCCCTGTAGGGGGCGGTTACGCCAATCTTCAATGTGAACGTAGGCTTTCTTGTTCAGCTCGCTGATGGTAGAGGGTGAGACCTTGCTGCCCCAGAGCGCTTCGGTGATGTCTTCTACACGGCGCACAGAGACACCGGCAAGGTACATCTCGATAAGGGCCTCCTCCACACTGCTTTCTCTACGACGGTAGCGCTCAATGATGGCGGTTTCAAAAGAAATTCCTTTGAGGCGGGGTACGTTGAGGGTGACGTCGCCAGAGGTAGTAGTGAGATTTCGGCTGTAATGACCGCTGCGGTAGCCTTGACGTTCTTCGCTGCGCTCGTATTTGGCAGCCTGCGTCAGCTTCTCTGCTTCGGCCTCCAGCAGGCCGTTGAGCGTTTCTTCCACGCTCCCACGCACTAGTTCCTTGATTTGCCCCTTGATTACTTCCTCGTTTAACTGTACAATTTTCTCGGACATGGTTTGTAGTCTCCTTTCAGAATGGTGGTGTGGTAACTTCATTCTATCAGAGATCTGCATACCGTGTCTCTTTTTCAGGCTTTTTTCAATTTGCGCAATTTATTGTACCTTACCCGCCTGATTTAAATTCCACAGTAAATTTCTCCTCGTAGATGGTGACCTTCTCAATCAACCGCCTGATAAGCTGTTCGTCATATTCGGTAATGTCGGTGGGCTGTTCTTTTAGAAATGCGCTCATGTCAGCAATCCGCTTTTTGAGTTCATCACGGTTAGCGCTTTCAAGCAGCAGCTTCTGCTTCTGGTCACGAAGGTGGTGAATCTCATCGCCAACTTTATCATAATCCGCATTGGAGGTGGCAAGCTTCAAAAGCTCATTTTGCAGTTCCTCTAACCGCTTATCAATATTCGCCAAGGTCTTGTCGCTTTCGCAATTTATGACGGTGGCGATGTTGTCCCTTAGAGTAGGGAGAAAAGTGTCTTTGTCACAGAGCGTCTGATTGATAGCGGTGACAAGCACTTGCTCAATGGTGCTTTCCAGTACCGTGCGGGCATCGCAGAAAAGGCCAGTGTTCTCCAGTCTGCTTACGCAGCGCCAGACGATGGATTTCTTGCCACGGTTGTTCCAATGCACCCTGCGAAAAACCTCGCCGCATTTGCCGCAGATGACTATCTGAGCGAAGCAGTGGTTGCTGCTGAAGGTTCTGGTCTTTCCGTTCGGGCTGGTGTGGACAATGCGACGGCGGACAAGTTCCTCCTGCACCTGCATGAATATTTCACGCGGAATAATGGCTTCGTGACTGTTTTCTACATAATACTGCGGAACGATACCGTTGTTCTTGACCCGCTTTTTTGTAAGGAAGTCAACCGTATATGTTTTCTGTAAAAGAGCGTCGCCGATGTACTTTTCGTTTCGCAGGATCTGATTTATGTTGCTTGTATGCCAGCGTTCCCTGCCGGCACCGTTTAGGATACCGTCCGCTTCCAAACCACGAGCTATTTTCAACATACTGGCACCCTCAAGGTATTCCCGGTAGATGCGCTTGATGATTTCAGCTTCTTCGGGAACAACCACCAGACGCTTGTTTTCATCCTTGGTATAGCCGAGAAACCGAGCGCAGTTGACTTGAATTTCACCCTGTTGGTAGCGATATTGTAACCCCAGCTTTACGTTTTGGCTTAGTGACTGGCTTTCCTGTTGGGCAAAGGTAGACAGGAAGAGAGTCGGTATTACCCTTTATCCTTGTGACCGTATTTGCTCCTGTCTGGGTCAATGTAAAGCTCTCGTCCGTCAAAGCGTAAGCGTGTGGATCGGGACAGACGAAGTTTAAGTCAAACGCGCCTGCCGAGCGAATAAGTCGTTCGCAATTAACGGCGTCCTGCAGCCGTGCCGTAAAGTATCTATCCGGCACATCGTCAAGTACAAGCTGTTTTAGTCCCTTGTCAGGGTCAAGCCACTCGGCAAGTCCGTCCAAAACACCAACCAGCGAAGCAAGGTTGTGCTTTGGTGCGATATTACAGCGCAGGGTGATAACCCGCTCCGCGCTGTCGCTCCCAAAGTCCGCCACACCGGGCTTGCCGGGTATGGATACAAAGGAGTTGCGTAAAGGCGGCGAAGCCTGCCAAGAGGTCAGCCGAGCCTTGATGTTCATGCTTTGCGATGATATTCCGTTAAAAATAAAGCCCACGCCAACACCTCCTATGCCGGGCTAAACCGTCCCTGCGCACGAGAGCCGGTCTGCATCAGGTTATACAGTTCCTGTGAAATTCTGCGGATGTCGTCCTCGCTACGGACAATCATCTGCTGTATGGTGATGAGTGCAGGCGCGCCTGACACCGCCAAGCCGCCATAACTTCCGGTCACATCACCCACATTTATGCCGGGTATATCAAAAGCGGTGGGGATGGCGTTCTGCATATCCTCGGCGACTTCATCCATCGCCCGTTCGAAGCCAATGCCGATGCCCTGACCCATGTTCTCACCAAGCCCGGCAAATAAGGTGGAGGGAGAATGGATACCGAAGAAGTTTTTGATGCCGTCGACGATCCCTCCGAAGAAGCCGGAGATTTTACCCCAAATCCAATCGGCGACATTTGAAATTCCCTGCCACAGACCCTTGATTAGGTCGCTGCCGACTTGCACAATTTTACCGATGTTACCGGTGAAGCCTTTCACGATGGCCGTAATAATCTGAGGTATCGCTTTTACGATTTCCACGATGATGGTTGGCAGGTTCTTTATCAAGGACACGAAAAGCTGGATGCCCGCCGCCACAAGCTGCGGAATACTCCCGATAATTGCCGTAATAAGCGATGAGATGATTTGTGGTATCGCCGCCACGATATGCCTGCATCCAAGGTGGGAAAGCTCTGGCGTTTCAAAACCGCTGATATAGACGAATGGGTTAAAAAAGGCGGAGCCTCCGATGAGCGGGAGGTTATAAAATGAACAGATTTAAGACTTTAAATGCCCGCAGGCTTTCTGTTGCCGGATTTTCATTTCTCTTTGCCTATATTCTGTCATTTCAGTTTGAAGGGCAGGTGCTGTACAGCCTGCTGGATCTGCGTGGAACAGACGCCGACCGCTACATACTGGCTGCAATTATCGCACATTTTGCAGGGCTTTTTACCTGCGGTCTGTTTGTCAAATTCCAGGCGGCGGCTAAAAGCATGATGCTCAGCGGCATGGGCTTATGCTTAGCCGCCACTGTCTCCTTCTTTTTTCCTTTCCCCGCTCTATGGATGGGCGGCTTGATTGTCAGCGGATATTTTAGCGGCTGTGCGGTAGCGGCATGGGGATATTTTCTCAGGGCCTTTACACCCAAGAACGAGCGTATTAAATCCTGCGCCGATGCTCTGATTGATTCCAATCTGCTGATGATTGCATTCAACGTGGTGGCCATGAACCGGTCGCCTTTTATTGGGCTATGCCTCTCTGTGCTTTGTCTTGTAATCGGAGCGGTGTTTATTTGGATGCTGCCGTTGGAGCAGGAGAATGAGCAGAACAAAACATTTAAAAATAAGACGCATGGCGGTATTAAAAACCCGCTAATATTGCTGTGTCTTTTTGTCTTTATCATTACAATTAATTCCGGACTGATGTATCAGGTCATCAACCCCGCTTTTGGGCATCTAACGGGACTGGTGAGCTGGTATTGGGCCGCGCCTTATATCGTGGCGCTCACCATTATGCGCAACCTGCCTATGAAAGCAAAGCATTCCAGAATTTTGCATATCGGGATGGCAATGATTATAGGAGCGTTCATCAGCTTTATGCTGCTGGAGCGAAATACCTCCGACTATCTGATTGTGGATACGCTGATGCTCGGCGCCTGCGGTATTTTCGACCTGTTTTGGTGGAGCATCCTCGGAGAAATGCTCGATTATAGCGATAACTCAGCACAAACCTTTGGCATCGGTCTTTCCGCCAATGTATTCGGCGTCCTTTGCGGAGGCGTCCTGGGGATGGCTGTGACATCCATGGGGCTTCCCGGTGCGGAGGTGGCGGTGATTGCACTTACTGTGGTTTGCGTTACACTGGTTATTCTGCCGCTGCTGAACCACCAGCTTGTTTTACTGCTGAAAAGCCATGCCTACCTTGCCGCTTATGACAATATGAGTCAGTCACAGCAAACGGACATTGTACGGCAGGTCAAAACCCTTGATCCGCTGACTGTCCGGGAGCAGGAGGTATTGCAGCTAATCCTTTCAGGCAAATCCAACCGGGAAATTGCCGGGGCTTTGTTTATCAGTGAGAGTACTGTAAAAACACATGCAAGGAACATTTTTTCAAAATATGATGTAGGTAGTCGGGCAGAACTCATAAGCACCCTGCTGAAGAATCAAACGATTGAATGATAGATAAAACCACATAAATACAGGGCTTTACTGGCCTCTCCTACTAAAGTATGAGGGGCTTTTTTCTGCAAATTCATCCTTTCGAACGATGCTTTTTGAGGCATCCTTCCCTAAAATTTATACTGGAGGAGGGTTGGTGCAAATGAAATCAATCCGCAAACGACGTAATGGATATGTCTTATTATTCGCAGCCAGTATTTGTTTGGCGGTGTGGTCCGGCATGGCATTTTCGCTGGAAGCGGCACTCGCTTTGGGAGCCATCAGCGCTATCTCTCTCCTGTTATTGGTGAGGCAGAGTCGTCTGCTCTATGACGCAACACTCATTTGGGATAATCGCATACTTGCGGTGCCATCTGCTCTCATCTCCGTGCTGGGCCGCCAAATGAAAAAGGACACCGAGGAAACCGTAGTATCTACCTTTGGTATCCTCATCGGCAGCAGAATCTACCGATGGGGTCTCGACGGGGTGCATGGAGTACGGCTGCACACCGCCCATATTGATCAGGAACGGATGTGCCTGACCTTTGGCGACGCGGCCCAGACCATGCGGGTAGAGTTGCTGCACGGAATGACTCAAAAGCAGGCGCTGCTGGATGCCGCTCAAAAGCTGCTTCATGAAATTGGCGTAACGGCAGACATCACCGGATGGTAACACAAGAAGCAAAATATAAACATTGGAGGTAATGCAATGAAAAAGTATGTGTCTTTATTTCTGGCGCTTATTATGATTTTCACCCTTGCCAGCTGCGGCGGTAGAACAGATGAAAACACCACGGTATCCCTTCCCGCAGTAGCCGCAGAACGCGCCGCCGTGGAACAGGCGGGCGCGATAGCGACACAGCAGTACATCATCGCCCGGCTCAAAACTGAGGCGCTGATTGAGTATGACATTGAAAACGGCAGTATAGACGAGCTGAAAGCCATGACTGACGACACGCTGGAGGCATGGCGGCTTTGTGAGCTGGCCAGTGTCAAAGCAGTGGAACTGGCAGATTATGCTCAAAGTCTGCGCGGTTCCGCGCCTGCTCAGGCGGCAACCATGTCCTATATCGCGGCAAAACCGGCGGCGGGCCTGTTTACAACGGTGGCCTACGCAGCCGAGGAGAACGCCGCTGTAAAATGGGCAAAGGAGCTGACCGAAAAATACGACTCCTATCCCGCAGGGCAAAAGGTCAAGCAACTGGCCGAGAATCTGGGTACAGACGCGAAAAAGGCTTACGCCCAACTTAAAATAGCGCAAAACATTCTGGAGGGCGAAGCCTATTCTGCCGAAGGCGACACGATGCAGAGCTTCGAAAACGCGGCCATGGCGACTAAAACCGTCTGCAAGACCGGACTCTATATCGGCGGCGTGGTGGCTGGCGGCGGCGTAGCCAACGGCATTTTGGAAGCTGGCGGCATGATTATCGGCGGCGTTGATACCATTGTGGACATCGCCTCCACCGGCAGCACCATCATCTGCGGCGAGAACAGCAAAATCACCATGGCGGCGAATGACTTCAAGGATTTAATGGGTCCCATTTCCTCCGTAGCCGGAGGCGTAAACGTGCTGACCGGCGGGATAAAATTTGCCGGCGACGCGGCGGAGAAGGTGGGCAGTATCGACAAGCTGTCCTATATCGGCGAGAGCCTGCTTGATCTTGTCCGTGACGGCAAGATAATGGGCGGGCTCATCACCGTGGGCGAGGACGGCGAGACCACCGTCACCATGACCGAGATCGATGTGGAGGGCAAGACCCCGGAGGAGATCGAGAAAGAGCTTGAAAATGCCGGCCTCTCTCTGCCGCAGGACGAGGAGGCAAAAACCGCCGCAGAGCTGGCGGAGGAATTGGAGGAGGAATACTATTACACGGAAGAAGAGCTGAATGAGGTCATAGAAAGCCTGCGCAATCTGCTCTACGATATGTTCCTGAATCCCGAGGAGGAACCCTCGGAAACGCCGCCCACCCAGGAGCCGCCCGAAGAATCTGCCGCTCCCCCGGCGGCAAGCGGCGGGCTTTCCATAGATGAAGTTGTGGGGACGTATCATGTGGCGCTGGTTGGAACTGATACTGAGGGCACATGGCTTCTCGCAAAAAAAGGTAATAGCCAGATAGTAGATGAAACCGGTGATTTGGTCTACGATTATGATCCCAAAACAGGTATCGCTACCTCGTCATATGAGAATGAAGCAGGCAAAGGGACGACGGAGCTAATATTCACCGCTGAGGATGGCAAAATCAGTCTGTCCGGTTCTTGGAGATATTCGAATGAAGAAATCGATGAAACAACTATCTTTAATTACAAAGGAACCAAAATAGACTGACGGCAGCCCGCCTCGCCGGGAGGCAGACAGGAGGATATAATGACAAATCAAAACGCGCCCCCAAAGGGCGGGAAAAGAGCTTTGATTGCCGTACTGATCGCCGCCAATCTGGTGATGCTGGTCATAGGCGTACTTACGATACCGCCGAATTTGAAAGCGGCGGCAGGCGGGAATACACCCGCGCCGAGAGCGGAGCAGACCGCGCCTGTCAGTACAGACGAGCCGGGTACGGTAGACCGGGGCGACAATACCCCTGCGTCTACGGACGCTCCTGTTTCGACGGACGCGCCCGCACCGGAGAACCTCTCCACCACGGAACGCCCCGATTTGGAGGATTTCCTGTGGTACACGGAGGATGTGCTCTATAACGGCGCACCGTCTGACGCCGCCGCCATTACGAGCCTTGATATGCTCACCGGCGGCTGGAAAGCTCTTATTATCTACGACCCGGACAACAGTATGGACTCTAACGCCTATGAATTTCTCAATATAGCTCTTGCGGGTACGGCTGACGATTTGAGCCTCACCCTCGACTGGTATCAAATTTTTTTGGCAAACGAGGGAGAAAGCTTCGATGAAACGGATATGGAGGACGGTGTATTTCTCGGCAAGTGGGAAAACGACGGCCTGTGGGCGTCCGGCGCGGGGACCATACACCTGACGCAGTTCTACGAGCTTAATAGAAAGCAATACGCCGTCGGCACAATGGATACGCCCGACGGGATACCGGCGCTTGTGGCGCTGGTACGGCCATAAGGAGGTACGAAAATGGGAAGATACTGTATCAAATGTGGCAATGAGCTTCATACCGGTGCTCGCTTCTGCGCCAAATGTGGCGCGGGGGTGCTTGACGCGCCAGCGAATCCTGCTCCCGTGGCACAGCCGCAACCTGTGCCGCAACCACAGCCGCAGACTAAAACCGAGGTGCAGCCTCAAGAATATACTCCGCCCGTTGCGACACCAAAACGGAGAAGCTCCGCAGTCCCAAAAAGAAACGGCGGGCGGAATACGCTGTGCATTGTGTTGTCCGTCCTGCTCGTAATACAGATCGCGGCGGTGGCGCTCTACGGCTGGCCGGGGTTTATGGTGGGCGGTGGGGTCAAGCTCCCTTCCATACAGAAGATCGACAGCTTTACCTTGCAGGAAGGGCAGACAGCAGTTTCAACCGACAAAGGTGTGATGATTGATTTTGGACCATACAATTCAATGGACGGAGAAAAGGTTTCAATAAAAGAGCTGTCCGAAGACAAGGACAGCATTGAAGGTGGTACACGCACGGCATATGACATTTCAGCCGGTGAACGCACGGAGTTTGACGGTCTTTTGACCATCACCCTGCCCTATGACGAAAGCGGAGCCGATGCTGCCGATGAGGAAGGCTCCGTGCTGGCGGAGTACTACAACCCCGAAACCGACCAATGGGAGCTTGTGGACTACACCGTAAACACAACCGACAACACCGTTACCATCACCACCGACCATCTATCGGCATACTGCACCGTCACCCTGACGGACTCACGTTCGCCCTACGCTCTGCTGTCAAAATTCACAAGCAAGCGTCTGGACGATGAAACCGCCCTTGCCCTTTTGCGCGAGTTTGAAACATCCGGGAAGCCCGGTGAGGTAGGTGACAGTCTATTGAGAGAGTTCTACGGACAACTCTTAGACATTCCAAATCTTGGTGACCCTGAAGCGGGGTTGCTTCATGAGGTCTTTAGCTGGCTGACAGACGCGTTTGAGCTGGCAGAGCAGGGCGTCGGAAACAAATACTTTTCAAGTCTTTGGGAAAAAGGCGGTTATATGCTTTTGGGGCTTTCCGCGTTATCGCTGGGCGACACTATGATCGACGCATACAAAGGCAACGAATCCGCTGAAACGGTGGCGGCGGAGGCGTATAAACTGTCCTACAATGTGGGCGTGGCGGTACTGGACTATAAAAAAGTCACCACCGGCATGGTTCAGCTCTCCATGCTGGGGGTCATTGCTCTCGATTATTCTCTGAACAAATTCATGGTGGCAGCTGACCAGACTTATAAAGACGCCCTGTTTAATGTGGTCATTGCTTACAACGAGAAAATTCATCCATGGACGGAGGCCGAATGGTACGATCGTATTATGGGACTATACAGAACACGAGGCAACAATCCTGAAAAGTTTAACGCCGCTCTACGCGGTATTATGGAGAACTACAGCTCCCGTTACTTCTACGACAACCCGGAGGAGCAGCTTGTAGCAACCAATGAGGCAGGTCTACATGCCTATACTACGGGGCTTCTCCCCGAAACAGACGCCGCCCGTGAGTATTGCATCGAGCAGTATATGGCCCGTTTGGGCGAAAGGCTTCAGCCTGTACTGGACGACGTTATTAAGAAGATAAACTACGACAACCGTAAGACTTACAGCGCGAATGCCACTGAGCTGCGGCAGGCACTCAATGCACCGCTGGAGTTTGAAATAATTGAGGGGATTCCTGACGGTGAAAAGAGCAAATACGCGGGCTGTACCGTTGACATCCGCCGGCCCGATGCCCAAATAGACAAAAATTGGGCGACGGTTCTGGACAAGGATGGGCGGGCAACAATAGACGCCACCATCTTAGGGTATATGCAAGCGGGCATCCCCACACAGCTTCGCCTATGGAACAAGGGTGACGACCCCTACGAGGATGCTCCCATACTGACCCAGGAATTTAAGGTGACGGAAAAGCGGACGGTGATCCCGCTGGGCAGCGTAGCGAAAAAATATCTGCTGTATCAGGATACATTTGAGATAGGAGCATACTACGGCGGCAGGACGATAGATGAATTCTACGACGCCCACGGCTCAATGCGCGAAGGCCGCAGTCTGGACGAATTCAAACGGGATCACAGCTATATCATTACAGTCGAGGGAAAGGGCGCGGACGCTGTGCTGACGGTGATTGACGCGCTGAAAGGCAAAGAGGAATCGCCGCTGAACGCCTTGGGCAAGGACGGTATCGCCGGGGCTTTGGATGCGTCCGGGAACATATTTACCGCCTCATATGGCGACGGCGAAACCATTGAAATCAACTTCGACACGGGCGCGGCATATCTAAACGGTCCTTATACCATGCGGAGTTTTGACAGCTATATGACCCCTGAAAGCCGGGGGCTTCCCAACGGAATGCGCTACGGCGTTCAGCCATACGCGGGAGAATAAACCATGGCAAAGAAGAAAACACGCAAAAACATCCCCCTGCCCATCCTCATCCTGATTTACGCCGTGCTGCTGTTTGCCATGTATTTGAGCCTATCTACGCTGGCTCTGGCGATATGGGGCGACAGCGTAATGGGTACGGTGGACAGCTATGACAGCCGCCGGGAGGATATGACGGCGCAGGAAAATCGCTCCCGCACCATATCGAAGGGCTATTGGTTCATGGCAAACGGCAAGGAATACCGGGGCCATGTGATGTATTCCAGCGACGAGGCGTGGCCGAATCTGGACGAGGGTGAAACACGTTCCGAGCGCATCAGCTACCTTTCGTTTCTCCCATATATCAATAAGCCCTCCGCCCTTTGTGAGTTTAGCAGCATGGGAGAGCTTGCCATTATCTATCACATATTATCGCCCGTCGTCTGCCTGCTCCTGCTGCTTTTAGTGATCCGCACCCAAAAGAAGCAAACGCAACAGAAGAAAAAGGCGGCGGGAAAGCCCGTCGCGCCTCAAATAATCGAAGCAAGGAGTGATACGGATATGTTTTGTCCTAACTGCGGAAGCAAGCTGCCGGAGGGCGCGGCCTTCTGCATGAGCTGCGGCGCGAAGCTCGTGCCGCCCGCACCCAATATCTGCGCCTCCTGCGGCGCGGAAATGCCCAGCGACGCGGATTTCTGTATTAGCTGCGGCATCGCCAAAGGTAGCGGAGCGGCTGCGCCTACGCCCAGCGACGCGGCCTATGCGCCGCCGCCAAGCGCAAGGCTTATCGGCTTTTCCGATTATTACAACCACCCGGAGATACTTGCCGCCGCAAAGGGAAACAAAAAATTCGCTGTCGGCTGTATGTGGGTATTGGTTTTCGTGCCGCTTATCGGGCTTCCCGTTGCCGGGCTTCTCATAGACGAGCTGCCCTTTGGCGAGGCCGTGATCATCGGCGCGGGCATCGCCGTCGTGATGCTCATTTTCAACCTCATCGCGCTTCGCCGCCAGAAAAAGCCCATGTGGGAGGGCGTTGTTGTCCAGCAATACAGCAAGGAGAAAAGCGAACACCGGGGCGGCGAGGACGATAATCACAGGACTTACACGGAGTACACCACCGTCATCAACACCGACGAAGGCAAGAAAAAGACCATCGTGGAAAAGGGCAGCGGACGGGATATGTACGATTATCTGTCTGTGGGCGAGCGGGTGCGGTTTCATCCGATGTTCGGTACATACGAGAAATACGATAAGTCCAAAGACCGCATTATCTACTGTAACGTCTGCTCCATGATGAACCCCATCCAAAACGACCGTTGCAAGCGGTGTAATAATCTACTGTTCAAATAAAGAAGGAGGATCTGTAATGGAACAATTCAACACATTGCTGAAGGCGGCGGAGTTTGCCGCCATACGCTGCAAGAGCTGGAGTTTTGCCACTGCCGATGATAGATACGACGTAAAAGGCTTGCTTGTGCTTGCCGAGACAAGCGACAGTGAAAACCCCATCGATGAGGACAGCTTTTATGTGGTTTCGCCCGACGGAGCCATCGGCTTATGCGAGGACGGCGAGGACATCGACTGGCTGTTTCTGACAGGCTCCAGTACAGATAAGGATTTACCCGCCACGCTTCAGACTGTTTCGCAAATCAAATTCTGCTCGAAATGTGGAAACGGGGTTATTCTGGGTGCTCGCTTTTGCGGAGCCTGCGGCGCGAAACTTAATTAGAAATACACAAGAACCACTATAAGACAGAATAACAAAATGAATATAGCCAAGGGCAAACCCGGTTAAAGCCGGGGCACAAAGCTATAAGGTCTAAGGTGCATCTAACGCTGTGACAGCCTGGCTACCAAAACCGCACGGAGCCTACCCTTTCATCATCAAGGGTGGGCTATTGCCTTATACTTCAGTTTTTAAGGGGTAAACAGAGCATCGCAGGTGAGTTTTTTACTGGATGTGAGTTTCTAGATATATCTTAAAAATCGTACTTGAAAAGGGTAGGCCTACTGGCCTGCAGCAAGGAGTAAAGCTACCGATTTATAACTATCCTACAGCATATTCAAACATTCTTTACATGATATTACTCTATCTTGCATTCTTCCGTAAAAAGAAGTATAATTTAATTGAAAATATTACGGAAGGGGGTTAAATGGTGGACTATATTACAGTGGGCGAGGCAGCCGAGAAATGGGGAGTGTCCCCACGCTCGATTACATATCATTTGGTTGCAGGGCGTATTGAGGGTGCTGTTAAAAAAGGGCACATGTGGCTGATACCTGCAACTTCCCATAAACCCCAAGACAGGCGTAGAAAGAAAGATGCTCCCTCTTTTTATACACTTTTAGAGCAGGAGGATTCCCTTTTTTCTGTGCTTGATCTTTTTCCAATTCCCATGGAGGTGTTTTCTCCCGATGGCACTTGCTTGTTTATGAACAAAGTATTTATAGAGTTTTTTTGCATCCCAAACGCTTCGGATATTATCGGGAAATTTAACGTCTTGCAAGACCCCTTTATTAACGACGAGCTGGGCTTAACAGAGTATTTAAAGCGCGTGTTTTCCGGAGAGATTTTATCGGTTTACGATGTAAAGGTGCCCTTTGAGGAAATCGACAACCGTTACCAGTCCCCACGGAGAAACCCTATGGAGCATGAGACCTACCAGGAAATTACCAACTTCCCGCTATTGCGTGAGGATGGAACAGTGGCCTATGTTATTACGGTGTTTATGACAAAGCGTATTTATCAGTCGAGGCTGGATACCATCAAGGCCAAGGAATATATTGATACTCACTGGCTGGATGACTTTGATTTAGACAAGATTTCCAATCACGCCAACTTGTCCCGTCACCATCTGACGCGGTTGTTTAAGAGCTTTATCGGCATAACTCCTTATAGCTATTATCAAGAGGTTAAGCTTGAAAAGATCAAAGGAGCTCTGGGGGATTTAACCCTAAATATCAGCGAGGCATTTAATTCTTGCGGTGCTGATTATAGCGGCGGATTTGCAGAAGCCTTCAAAAAAAAGACAGGGATGACACCCTCAGAGTATAGAAAGACCTTGCAAGCTGAGATAAGCAATAGTAGGAAGCAGCCGGAGCAGAACAAGCTTTTTCCCATGACTACTTTCCATCCTATTTGTGAATCAGAAGAACAACTTTTTCAAACAGCCGAACTTTTTCCTATCCCCATTCAGATATTCAAGAGGAATGGCGACATCGTTTTTATCAACGAGGCTGTGCTCAAAATGTGGAACGTCAAGGACACCTCTCAGATTATTGGGAAATACAATTTAATTCGCGACCCCTTCGCAAACGGACAGCCAGAGCTGAAAGATGGTATCCGTAAAGCTTTTAAGGGAGAGATTGTTCTGATTCCAGATGTTCGAATTCCTTTAGAAAACTTTTGGAAGTGGTATAAGACACGAAGCCCCGTTTATGATATTGAAGCGATCTACACGGATATCCTGAACTTTCCTGTTGCGGGTGCAGACGGCCAAATGGCGTATATGGTGGCTATCTTTTTTACGAGCAGGATATATCAGGGTAAATCGGAAGTAGCAAAGGCCAGGGAATATCTTGAAAACAACTGGCGAGAAGAATTCAATATTGACAGCATTGCGAAAGCTGCCTGTATAAGTCCTTCCCACCTTGTGCGGCTATTCAAAAAACACACCGGTATGACACCCTACAGCTATTATCAGGATATTAAGGTGTCCCGGCTCAAGGAAGCACTTCGAGATAAGAATTTAAGTGTATCTCAAGCATTTTTATCCTGCGGCTTTGAATATCCCGGCAATTTTGCAAGGTTTTTTAAGGAGCAAGTAGGTATGACCCCATCACAATACCGGAAGAGTATGGATTGATAGAAGAATAGGAACGAGCCCCTGTATTCAGATAAAACAACGAATACAGGGGCTTTTTTTGTCCAGATATCAATGAGCATAAATGAATGATTTTAAGTTTTTATCCGCTATTGTGCAGTGTTTTCTTTTTATACAATAGATATAACCAAATCTCTGGAGAAAGGCGGTGGTTGAATTGGAACAGAAAAACAAGACTATGCAACACTTTGCTGAACTCGTTTCTATGCAAAAAGATATTGAAGATAAGCTTGTTGTTCAGGCGAACTTTATTCGACAGGTTCAATCCTTGATGCAAAATGAAAGAGATCATTTGTCAGTAATTGATCACTTTCCATGCCCAGTGGCTGTTTTTTCGAGAGGGGGTGTGATATGCAAAGCAAACCATATACTCATTGAAAAAACAGATATCAGTAGGAATGAAATACCAACTGGAAAAATCAGTTTTCTGGATCGCATCACCAACGAAAACTTTGCTCTTGCGGAAGCTGTTGAAGGAGTATTTTACGGCAAGACAGCGCTTTTAAGCCGTCTCTCCTATCCTTTGGAGTTGTTTTGTAAGAGCTGGAGCTATCAGGTTCCGGACGACTACCATAGCGCACTGCTCTTCCCTCTGCCGGATAGCGAAGGATGTATCCCTTTTGGCATTGTTATGTTGATGAAATAAGAAAAATGGAGGATATTCATATGAAGAAAATTTTATATTTAATTTTAACATTTGTACTCATATTAACGCTTGGTGGGTGCGCGATGACGCAGAATTCGGATGACGAGGAAAATGCTTCTTCGAGCAAAAAAATTGATAATAGTAACTCGTTACCCGACTATTTCCCAAAGGACTTGGGACTAATTCCGGATTATGCTGAAATCGTCTCCGTGCGTGAAAAGGAAGGCACCAAGGGTGTTGATGTCGTGCTTGCAAGCGATGGGAGCATAAACGGCTTGCGTGACCATTACGAGCAGATTTTTGGCGAGGGGATCGAAAAAATCGAAGACAGGGAGGATGGCTACTACATCTCCGCAAAGAAAGATGGCTCGCTCTACACAACTCTGATTAGCGCAGATACCTATGAGGGGCATTCGCTATATAATGGTAAGATTTGCGTGACAGTATCTATACTAAAGGAGGAAAGTGACTCCGTAGATTCAGAGGGTGACGCACAGAACAGCGACACAGCATCTACCTCCGATAAGTGGCCGACCCATGGTGCTGCGGCGAACATCCCTGAACTTGGGAAGTATTCGGAGCTAAAAGTCACCGATATGAATATCCTCGGTTCTGATGAGTTTATAATCGAGTGCAAGACGAGCAACGAAGACCTCCGCGAGTATGCGGAAAGTGTCATGGAGAAATTCCCTCTCAAGCGTACTAAGATTGATGAAGGCGGACTGTATAGCGTTACGGGGCACGACAATAAAGGCTTAGTGTTTACCGCACAGCACGATTCCAGCACAAGTGTAGCAAAAATTCAGATTTATGTGGACTCGTTCTTCGATCCTGAAAACCCAGATGGAACGGACGAAAACGGCGTTCCAAATTGGGTAAATAAACAGTAAGGAGCGGTTGTTAACCGACACATTGAACCGGAAGGAGAGTTGATATTATGAAGAAAATTCTAATCTGTCTTTTAACATTTATGTTGCTGTTCTCGTTTACTGGATGCGGTGCAAAAGAAAAATTGGAGGAAAAGGTTGCAGAAAAAGTCTTTGAGGAAGCCGGTGGCGGTGACTTGGATATAGATGGGGACAAGGTTACCATCAAGGGAGATAACGGCGAGAAAGTGACTTTTGGTGACAATAAGTGGCCTACATCCGAGCTGGCAAAAAACATTCCCGAATTTAAGGACGGAACAGTGAACGGTGTGTTGGAAAGTGCTGATTCCATAGTAATCACATTAGAGTCGGTCAAAGAAGAGGATGTGTCCGCCTATTGGGAAACAATCAAAAAAGACTTTCCCAAAGATGTATATGAGATGATAGCAACGGATTTCATCACCATCAGCGGAAGTAATGATGCAGGGATTAACGTAAGCCTTGTGTATATGAGCGAGGTATTAACGATTACTGTAACTGCCCCCCAGCAGTAGCAGTAGATATCGTCTTGAAAAAATTTAAATCTTGGAGGTAAAGATTATGAAATCTAAAGTTTTAGCGTTTACATTGGCACTATTCTTAACTCTTGGCCTAATGCCCCTTAGCGCCTTAGCTGCAAATTCGGCACCCTTTACACTGGATCAGCCGCCTACAAATTTGACGGTCGAATTGAAGCGTGACCAAAATGACAGGATTTGCTACGATATCAAGATGGATGTGCCCCAAAGTGTTTTGGCACTTGTCGATATTTTAGGTAATGACCCGCAGCACTTTCCCGGTTTTACTTGCCTTACCCCGATTATAAAAATCGAACACAAGACCGGAAATAATGATTGGAAGGAAACATCGTTTGCATTCGCCGCTGATTATTTTGAAGGTGGTAATGTCTACGCTTATTATCCAGCGGAAGTGGAGGATGCACAAGGGGGCGTCAATGTAAAGGCAGAGGTGAATAGCTTCCGGGCATATTTTTACTCCCATCAGAACTTTAAAGATATCACATCCCCGTATTCTAACATCGTAACCTTAGGAAATCAGGCAGAATACATCAAGGCATCCGATTGGGCGAAGCCTGCTCTTGATGAGGCCAATGAAAAGGGGCTGATCCCCAAATCGCTCATTGGTGCTGACATGACAAAACCTATCACCCGAGAGGAGTTTGCAGAGCTTGCTGTTATATTATATGAGAAGACGACAGGCACCGCTGCACAGGCAGTTTCTCCGAATCCTTTCACAGACACGACAAACCCGGAAATACTAAAAGCCTATAAGCTTGAAATAGCAAAGGGCATTTCAGACACTAAATTTGCACCAAATGACCTGACAAACCGCGAACAGGTTGCTACGATGCTCAGTCGTGCTATCAGAAAAATGGTGCCGAATGGTGATTTTTCTATCGCAGGCGCTCCAACTTTCACAGATGAAAAAGATATTTCTCCTTGGGCATTAGAGCACGTAAAATATATGAGCAAGCTTGGTGTCATCCAAGGTGCCGACGGAAAGTTCATGCCCAAGGCAGCTACAACTGCACAAGCAGCGGCGGGGTATGGTACAACAACACGGGAACAAGCAATTGCCATGAGCCTCCGCTCATATAAGGCAGTCAGTAAATAGTAACTATGTAGTAAAAGGAAGTAAGAGGAATACCCTTTCACTTCCTTTTATACTTATATTGAACACTATAGTGCGTGTTTGTTAGGAGGTATTTGCCAATGGAAGGCATTCAAAAAATAAAACAAAACCCGAGAGGTCGTATTCTTTCAATTATCATTGTTGCCGCACTGCTCATAGCAGCTACATCGGCGTTTATAATTTATCGCAGCAGCATCGGCCGCTGGATGAATTTCTTTTGGATACTGCAGTAGGAGCTGCGGAGGATAAAGCTGCCAGCTTGCTATTGGGGAAGGCAGGCGGACCGGTTTTACAGGTTACCGAAGCCCTCATGTTTTTATCTGAAAAGTACGAACAGGATAAGCAAAGATGGAAGGACAGGGTGGACGCCATAAACGCCAAACGGATGTTAACAAATTTTTACGATAAGGCAAATTACAATTTAAGAAATATTGCACACAGTGGGCGTGAAAATTGGAGAATATCCATGGATGCCACAGACAGCAGGTATTTTAAGTTTTTTGGGATTCCAGGCAATTTAGAAATATGGACATTCAACATTTCCCTTGAGAAAAAGGGTAAGATGAGGGAAAGTGACAGAGGACCCTTTGGCCTATATACTGGCTCTGCTCAAATTCTCATAAAATATGAAATGAGCAAATTCGATGAAGGGATCAAGGATAAATACCAAGATTGGATTGATGGCCTATATGCAGATTTAAATCAAGAGCTGGGATTTAAGTGGATCTATAAAAGTGAGGGCAGAAAAACTGAGATTGAGCGAGGTATAGGTTCTGCTGACACTAGTCTTGACCTATCTCCCCAATGCGCAGATGGTGTTATAATGTATTTCGATTCATTTATGGATAGCAAGCTGGTCGTTATCGATCGAAAGCTTGAAAGAAGCACTGATCATATGTATGACAACGCTCGTTTTCAGGTAAAAGATACGATGACATTTTGGGCTGATAGTGAAAGTAACCTCCACTATAGCTACGAACCGCAATACTTCAATATAACAGTAGATGGAGAAACATTACCGGCTCAATATGCAGGAGTACCAGTGGCTCAAAAGGTCAGCGGTGAGGTCCCTTGGGATTCATCTGTATGGGATTATTGGGATAAAAATGAAAAGAAAATGAAACTTATCATTCCTTATACATACGGAGATAGCGGCTATTTTCCAAGGCTAAGCGATGTTTTCAGATAATCTGATACTTCGAGATTACTGTAAGGGCTAAATACACTACAATTACGGGCAATTTAGAAATGGACAATTACCCTTGACTAAGAGCCAAAAGGCTGGTTTTCTGGCTTTGTAGACGTTGAAATAAAATATAAAATGAGCAAATTTGATGGGGGCATACAGGACAGATATCAAAAGTAGATAGGTGGATTATATTGGAAGCAGATTAGTAGCTGAAAAACAAATGCCGGTTCTCCCTCATCCATCCCAGAGATATACTCCAAGTGCCAGGGCAGTAAATAAAAACAACAAATCAATAAAGCTATGGGCAAACCTGGCAAAGGCTGGAGACGCAAAGCCGAGGGTCTAAGATGTCTTAGGACGCTATGATAGTCTGGCTGCTGACAAGTTATACAAAGACCTGCCCTTCATACCCGGATGTCAGGCCTTTGCGGTTTCTAACGGATGCTTCAGGCATTAGGATACTGGCTTTCGCTGACTATGGCGAGAGAGGTATCCACATGAAGATATTTAGGTTTTATCCCTTTTCAAGGTGTAGATAAAGACAAAGCAACCCGTACATACCCTTCTTCACCTTTACAATTTAATCGTGCAAAGTTAAAAAAGTCAGCATTTTGCCAAAAGCGAGGTGCTGACTTTTTTATTCGACAGATTTTCTATTTATATAACAAATTACCCCATATTCGGGACTTGGCAACAAATGTAGTAAGAAAGGTTTTTACAGATTATCTTTCAGGAATATCAACATATGCAATTGCAAGAGAGCTTACAGCAAGTGGGATTCTAAACGCAAATAATAAGCCATCCTGGAATCATGGCTCTGTAGGCAAAATCTTAGAAAATATCAAGTATCTGGGAGATGAAATGTACCCCCAGTTGATAGATACAGAAATCTTTGAACAGGTGCAGAACCGAAGACAGGAACAGCGTAAAAAGCTCGGGAGGGTTGTGCAGCCAAATAGTATGAATAATCAAAGCCCATTCAGCGGCAGGCTTTGGTGCGGAGAATGTGGGGAGCCATTTAGAAAATATATAGAGAATTGCGGGAAAGTTTCAGAAAAAAGCAAATGGAAATGTAAGCATTATATTTATAAAAACAGAGTCCATTGCAACTGTGGGGTAATGACAGATGAACAGATAAAAGAGGTTTTTATCCTTGCTGTGAACGAGTTGATAAAAAAACCTTCCCTGCTGCAGAAAAAACAAAAGGAACTCCCAAAGCGATATTCTCCCGAATATTTAAAGCTGGATCAAAAAATAAAGGACATGGAAGCAAATGAACAATTCTCATCTAAGGAACTGTCAACCTTGATTTTTCAAAGAGCAACACTTCTTTACCAGTCGGCACAGATTTATGATTACGAACATCAAACGGAAAAGATAAAGCAAGCTTTTGCGGACATAAAACAGCAAACAGAGTTTAACGAAGAATTATTTTTACAGATAATCAAACAGCTGGTCATTTATGAAGATGGACGCATTGAAGTTGAATTTATAAATGGGTTTATCGTCCATGAAACTATGTTGAAGGAGGTTAAAATATGCAAGCAGTAAAAAAGAAAAATGTATCGATTATACCTTCGCAGCCTGCATATGACAGGAACATCAAGGTACAGTTAAAAGCATTAAGAGTAGCTGCCTACTGCCGTGTCAGTACCTTGTTGGAACAGCAGGAAAGTAGTTATGATGCTCAGATATCTTATTATACAGAGAAAATTCAGCAGAATCAAAACTGGAAACTGGCGGGCATTTATGCAGATGACGGGAAGTCTGCAACCAATATGAAAAAAAGAGATGACTTTAATGCCATGATTGATGACTGCATGACGGGGAAAGTCGACCTACCTTGAAAGAGAAACCTCTGCATGAAGCGATTATGACGGCTGTGAACAGCGTAGTAGAAAATCAAAGAGATGTTGTGGGAGCATTCAGAGAGAATGTGATCCGAGTGATTGGGAACTACACTACTAAGAACATAAAAACAGAGTTTGATGACGAAATATCCAAACTACAAGAGCAGTTATTAACGCTAATTGAAGAAAATGCCAAGCAGGGAGCCGTCAATGAAGACTTTGATGAGCAATATAAGAAAATTGCGGAAGAAATGCAAGCTCTTAAAATGAAGAAACTAAAGTATGCAAGGGAACAGAAATTTGCTGGCGAATATGGGCAAAGGCTGGAAGGAATGGATTCTTGCCTTGGCAGGGTAAGTTGCAAAGTTGGAGAGTTTGATGAGGATTTAATAAGACGCCTTATACTTAGAATCAAGGTGATCCATGAATCCAAAATAGAAATCCACTTTAAATATGGTATTGTCATGGAACAAGAAATTGCATTTTATGAAGATTAAAATAACTATGAAAGCAACAATAGATATTTCAGTATGCAGAAGTATGCAGGAGTGGAGCTTCCACTCCTGCTGAAAACTACTAAGAATAAAACCTTCAGCACGCTGAGGGTTTTATTGTTGGTAGCTTTTCTCTTTACAAACAATACATCAAAAATGGTGTTTATTGTGTTATGATTAATATGGAAATAGTGTAAAAAGTTATCCGCTAAAGGCTTAGGAAAAGCAATTGCGGATATTGTGGTTAAAATATATAAACAAACTTAGCCAAATAAAGAGAGGTTATAAAGTGGGATTATTTGATATTTTCAAAAAGAAAACCAAAGAGAAGGGTTCAGCACCAATAGCGCAGGAAACACTATTAAAGCAGACAGCTACTATTCCTGAATCTGAGAAAAAATATTATCAGCCGGACTCATATTACATGGCGAAGTCGCATGAAGGAACACCTTTTGAAAGTGAAGTAATATCATTTGAGCAGAGAAAGGAAACTTCTATTCCATCTGATAGCGGTTTGTATGTTCCTGAAATTTTAATGCTACACTTTTGCAAAAAATATCCTAACCCTAAGAATGGATATCCCGGGTATTGGTGGTATAAATATGGTATTCGTGATGTGGGTTCCGTTTACGAGTCACTGGTGGAGCGTGGTTACCTTATAATTAATGATAAAACAGGTAAATACGAACTTACAAATCTCGGTAAAGCTGAACTTGAAGAAAATGCATATGTGCCATATATGCATAGTCACAGCAAATACACTACATTTACGGTATGGGACTTAAATCAATTGTTGGGCGCTGGTGATAAAAGCAATTACGTGGAAATTATCGAGAAAAAACATGCCGATATTGACAATAGAAATGTAGAGAATAACAAGACTTTCATGAAAGAACTGAAAGTTATAGATCCGGAGGGCTATAGGCTACTGAAAAATCAGGACAAGCAGATAAAAGCTGTTCAAGCTGCCGATGAGAAGTATGCTGAAGATAATGATATTGATTGGATTATCAACTTTTGGGAGGAAATATGGAAAGATGGCGGTCCCAAACTTGAAGGCTCCGGATGGATGTTCAGGCTGCCGGATTTATATATCAAGGGAGGGGCGCTGGCGCTAACAAGAAGCGCTTCCTATTTGGAAAAACAGGCAGATGCTTTTTTGGACTTTATACAAGGGCGGATGTGAGGCCAATCACGCAATGCCGGGCATCCGAACCCTGAGAAAACACGGTCATATTCTTTTTGGTAAATTTATTTCGCTCTTGTAAAATTATTTTTTTATATTATAATAGTAACAAGTCCTAATAACAACTGCGAAGGGTGGCGATTCATTGCATCTGAAAATCATCCTGCTCACCGCACTCGGTTTTCTCTTTCTGGCTTTGGGTGCGATCGGCTTGCTGCTGCCCATTTGGCCGACAACACCTTTCGTTTTGGTCTCTGTCGCTTGCTTTTCTGCCTCACCTCGAATCAAGGCTCAAATCCTTAGGATACCATTTTTCAGGGAACACGTTGAAAACTACGAACTCAGAAACGGCCTCTCCCCCAAAACCTTCTGCTTGAGTATGCTCTGGCTTTGGGGAATGCTTGGACTCTCTATGATTCTAATGAAAAGTCCTGGGATGGCGCTCTTGCTCTTTCTCATCGGGGTCTCCGTTACCATTCATATCCTGCATATATCCAAAGCCAAAGAGAGAAAGAAGGACAGGATAGAATGAAGCGTGTGTTTGGAACTGTGGAGGCCGTGTTCGATCTCCTGTATCTTTTTTCCGCCCTGCTCCTGGCCGCACTCCTTCTCTTTCACAGCCAGGGAAATCCTGCGCGCATGCTGGCGGGCCTCATGGCCCTTCTGTTGGCTGGGGGGGATGCCTTTCATCTCTTGCCGCGTGTCCTCCTCATCCGGACAGGCAGGGAGGAAGCGCTGCGAAGGGCGCTCGGAAAGGGGAAGCAGGTGGCCTCCATCACCATGACCTTGTTTTACCTGCTTCTCTGGGAGATCGCCCTTCTCGTTTTTTCACCGGCGGGCATAGGTCTCTGCTCTTATGCCGTCTATGGCCTGGCGCTTGTTCGGATTGTTCTCTGCCTCCTGCCCCAGAACCAATGGCAGGACCGCTATCCCCCGCTCACATGGGCAGTGGCGCGCAATATCCCCTTTTTTCTCTTGGGCGCAATCGTTGCGAGCTTGTTCTTTCTGCAAAGGGGCACGCTGCCGGGGCTGAGTTTGATGTGGCTTGCCATTTTCCTCAGCTTTGCCTTTTATTTGCCGGTCGTGCTCTGGGCGAATCAAAACCCTAAAATCGGGATGCTCATGCTGCCAAAGACCTGTTCTTATGTATGGATCCTGCTGATGTGTCTCTCATTGTAGCCGCGTAGCTGCGAATATCCCCCGCGATATTTACATAGAAAGAAACGAAAGGAGAATGATCATGAACGACTATAAAAAACTCACAAACGAGGCCGGTGCCCCGGTCGCCGACAATGAAAACGCGATTACCGCCGGCGCGCGAGGCCCTGTTGTCATGCAGGATGTCTGGCTCATGGAAAAAATGGCGCACTTCAACCGCGAGGTGATCCCCGAGCGCCGCATGCACGCCAAAGGCTGGGGTGCTTACGGCAAGCTGACCGTGACCCATGATATCTCCCAGTATACCAAAGCAAATGTCCTCCAGCCCGGCAAGGAGACCGAGCTCTTCCTCCGCTTTTCAACCGTGGCGGGCGAGCGCGGCGCGGCTGACTGCGAGCGCGATATCCGCGGCGTTGCCGTGAAGTTCTATACGGAGGAAGGCAACTGGGATCTGGTCGGCAACAACACCCCCACCTTCTTTATTCGCGATGTACATAACTTTTCCGATCTGAACCGCGCCGTCAAGCGCGACCCGCGCACCGGCCGCCGCTCCGCCCAAAACAACTGGGATTTCTGGACGCTGCTGCCCGAGTGCTTCCATCAGATCACCGTTGTCATGAGCGACCGGGGCATCCCCGCCTCCTTCCGCAATATGCACTTCTTCGGGGAGCACACCTTCTCCTTCTACAATGAGAAGAACGAGCGCGTCTGGTGCAAGTTCCATTTCAAAACCCAGCAGGGCATCAAAAACCTCTCCAACGAGGAGGCCTGCAAGATCAACGGGATGGACCGCGAGCACCACGGCAAGGATCTCTACGAGGCGATTGAGAGCGGAGACTTCCCCAAGTGGACGATGTATGTGCAGATCATGACGGAAGAACAGGCAAAGCATCATTACGAAAATCCGTTTGATATCACAAAAATCTGGCGGCACGCGGAGTATCCGCTCATCGAGGTCGGCGTGCTTGAACTCAACCGCAATCCGGAGAACTACTTTGCCGAGGTGGAGCAGGCAGCCTTCACCCCTGCGCACGTTGTCCCGGGCATCGGCTTTAGCCCCGACCGCTTCCTGCAGGGCAGACTCTTTTCTTATGGCGATGCGCAGCGCTACCGCCTGGGCGTCAACCACAACCACATCCCGGTCAACCGCCCCAAGGTCCAGGTCAACGAATACCACCGTGACGGTGCCATGCGGGTGGACGGCAACTACGGCGGCGCTCCGGCCTACACGCCCAACAGCCAGGGTGTATGGACTGCGCAGCCCGAGGTGATGGAGCCGCCCCTGGATTTGGAAGGCGCGATGTACCGCTACGATCCGAAGGACGATCCGACGGATGACTGTTTCCGCGCCGGCGGCGACCTGTGGCGCGTGCTGACGGAGGATAAAAAACAGCTGCTGATTGAAAACACGGTCGAGGACATGGCCCCCGTTACAGAAAACATTAAGTATCGCCATGCGGCGCACTGCTATCTGGCGGATCCCGAATATGGCGAGCGCTTTACCAGGGCTGCCGGACTCAAGATGGACAAGGTGCAGGAGCTCTCCAAGCTCGACCACAAGGGCCTGCTTCAGGCCACACTTATCAGCTCACCGTAAGCACGCACGCCAAAGGAAGTGTTCACTCATGAAGCAGCGGCGAAATACCAAACAGCGCCAGATGGTGTTAGATGCGGTTCGGGCACGCTACGACCATCCCAGTGCGGACCAAATCTACCTTGATGTCCGAGCCGTTGATGAGAAGATCAGCCGGAGCACGGTATATCGCAATTTAAACTTGTTAGCCCGGCAGGGAGAAGTGCTCCAGGTCAAGCTGCCAACGATGGACCGCTTTGAGGGAAAACTGGAGCGGCACTACCACCTGTTATGTACAGAATGCGCAGCGCTCTGCGATGTGCCCCTGCCATACCATTCGGAGTTGGATGGGCAGGCGGCTGAAAAAACGGCCTATACCATCGAGAGGCACCGCATACTCTTTGAAGGTCTGTGCCCGGATTGCCGGGAGAAGAAGATTTAAACCGAGTAAGGACGCAAACGCGAGAAAACGGCTCACCCGACGGGGTGGGCCGTTTTGCTTGAAGACGCGCTGGCAAAGGAAGAGAAGGCGGCGGGGCACTCTGCAGGGAAAAAGGGAGAGGGGATCCGCCTCATTTTGACTGCTGCGTGATAGAAATCAATAAATCTGTTGGGAAAAGGTGTTATATTATAGTATACTATAAAGAGGACTTATCTTTTTCTGAGGAGAGAGGAGCAGTCGGCATGATGACGGATGAAGCTTTATACAGGGCTTATCTTGATGGAGATGATTCCGGCTTAAACTTGTTAATAGAGCAATACGGGGATAGGCTGACCTGTTACATCAATGGCTACCTCCACAATATGCACGATTCAGAGGACCTGATGATTGAAGCCTTTGCCTATCTTGTCTCAAAAAAACCACGCATTCGAGAGGCTTGCTTCAAGGCGTATTTATATAAAATCGCCCGAAACCTCTCCCTTCGCTTCGTGAAAAGAAGGCGCTCCAATCACAGCTTTAGCTTTGATGAGATCGAAGGAGAGCCCCAGAGTAAAACACTCATAGAAGAACATCTGCGGAGGCAGGAGCGAAATCAGAGCCTATATTTCTGCATGGATCGGCTCAAGCCTGATTACAGAGAAGCGCTGTATCTTGTCTATTTCGAAAACATGCAGCATGCGGAGATTGCCCGCGTGATGAAGAAGAGTGAAAAACAGGTATCGGATCTCGTATATCGGGGAAGGAATTCCCTGCGAAAACACCTGGAGCAGGAGGGGATTACAAATGCGGAATACTAAAGCGCGCGTTTTGGCCGTCACCTTGCGTGCCAGGGAGATGGAGGCGCAAAAGCGAGCGCGCCGGGGGCGCATGCTCACGCTTGCTTCTCTCACCCTTTCTTTCGCTCTGATTGCGGGCCTCTCCTTTCTTATGCCGGGTGTCATGGCCGCCATCTCTGACTGTGAATACAGAAATTTCGGTGCTGCCGCCAGTATATTTGATGGAAGCCATGTGTTTGGATTTGTTCTCATCGGCGTGCTTGCCTTTGCCCTTGGGGTTAGTGTGACCATTTTGTCATATAAACTTAAGCTGAACAATCAGCTTGATCAGGAAGCTAAGGAGGACGGGGAGGAGACGGATGATTGAGCTTCTTAATAATCTTTTCCAGCTCTTAGCAACCCTGCTCGCGGCAATGGGTGCAGGAATTTTATTCTATAAAAGCCGCCGGCAAGCATACTTACTTCTCAGCTGTTTTTTCGGCGCGTTTATGCTTGGCACACTGTATTGGACGCTTCATTTTCTCTTGTTTCACCATACGCCCCAAATCTTCTATGTATCAGAGCTTGCGTGGATTTCCAGCCAACTGTTTTTATTGACGCTGGCGCACACGCTATCTACTCCTGATGAGAGGGGCTTTCGGCATCCGGCCCTGTGGCTTGCCCCCCTCTTCTGCGTTCCGCAATTGATTTTGTATTTATTATACGGTGATCTCTTATTCAATCTGCTCATCTGCGGCCTCACAATGGTGATTGCGTGGTATTCCGCACGCGGATTGATCTATGCCAGGCGGCAGAGCGGCGCGGAGAGGTCGATGCAGTTTTTTCATCTGGCTGTTCTGTGCATGATCATCTTGATGTATTCCCTGTGGACTTCCTCTTGTTTTTGGATCAGCGACACCTACACCAACCCCTATTTCTGGATTGATTTTCTCTTGACTGCCTCCCTCCTCTCCCTTCTTCCGGCCACAAGAAAGGCGCTGGGCATATGACCTATATCGAAAATATTTTTCTCTGCATCACGGCGCCGCTTTTGTTGGCGACTCTTTGCATGGGAAAACAATACTACCGTGTGTTTTTCTTCTGCATCGCAGGCATGGGCGCTTGTCTGCTGTCTGCTTATATCAACACCTTTTTCGCCAAACTATATCATGCGGATTTTATCAATGCCACAACCCAGATCGCCCCCGTGGTGGAAGAGATCATGAAACTGCTGCCTTTGCTCTTCTACCTGCTCATCTTCGAGCCGAAAGCGAAGAAGATTGCGATGGCCGTTCTCATCGTGGCCACCGCCTTTGCCACCTTTGAAAACATTTGCTACCTCATTGAAAACGGCGCGGCGCAGCTTTCTTTTATCCTTATAAGAGGCTTCGGCACAGGGGCCATGCACATCGTCTGCGGTGCCATTGCAAGCTATGGCCTTGTTTTCGTCTGGCAGCACGGATGGCTCAGGGTCGCGGGTACCTTTGGGCTGTTGGGCGCAGCGATTGTCTTTCATGCCATCTATAATCTTTTAATTGCGCACGGCGGCATCACGCAGTATATTGCCTACTCGCTCCCCGTTCTTACCATGATAATCGGAACCGCTATCAACAGGATTTATACATCCAGACATTGCATAAAAACCGAATAGTGTTTTGTAAAAGGTCACCAAAGCGGTGACCTTTTTTATAGCATTTTGAGCTGTTTCGAAGTGGATTGCGCCGTTTTTTCGGCGGGATCCCCCTGCCGGGGAAGGAAGGTGCAAAAACAGTTATTGACATACGCCATAAACCATGTATAATAGGCATAGATGGCATATGTCAATAACCACGAGGAGGTGAATCGTATGCCTAGAAGAGATGGAACGGGGCCAATGGGCGCCGGATCAAGGACCGGAAGAGGCCTTGGCAGGTGCAGCGCCGCGGGCGCGCTCAAGTACGGAGCCGGCCTTGGAATGGGCTTAGGGCTTGGACTTGCCTGCAGGCATGGCTTCGGCCGCGGCCTTGGCCGGGGTTTTGCGGGAGAGCAGCCCTCCCCCGCTGCAGAAAAAGAACTGCTCAACGAGCAGAAGAGACGCTTGCAGGAACAGCTCGATGCCATTGATCAGCAGTTGGAGCGCCTATAAATAGAGCGCAGAGATAACCGGAGGACGCTCTGGTTATTTCTGTTTGGAATGGAGGTGAGAGCCCATGGCAAGGCCCATGAAGTGGAGAAAGGTCTGCTGCCTGCCGGAGCGCAATCGCTTTGGGCCGCTTGATTCGCCCGCCAATCCAGGGGATCATGTCAGGATGACGGTTGACGAGTACGAAGCCATTCGCCTGATCGACCTGGAGGGCTTTACGCAGGAGGAGTGCGCCGCGCAGATGAATGTGGCGCGCAGCACCGTGCAGGGGATTTATATGGAAGCGCGCAAGAAGCTCGCGCAGTCTCTGGTGCAGGGGAAGCTGCTCTCGATTGAGGGCGGGGAATACCGGCTTTGTGACGGCATGGGGCACGGCTGCGGCCGCGGCTGCCACCGGCACAGAGGCGGGCGCCGCCCGGCAGAGCCGCAGGAGAGCGGCTGAGCACGCCCGCCCCGTCGCGCAGCGGCCGCGAGCCGCAAATGGCGCCGCGCTTGTCCTTGATTTGGGCGCTCAAGGCGGCAGCGCTAGGGAAAGGCGGCGCGCCGCAGGGAAGGATTCAACACAATACTGATACAAGAAGAACGGAGGATTTGAATGAAACTCGCAATTCCGGTTGATGAAACAAACTTGGACTCCGGCGTCTGCCCCTCCTTTGGGCGCACGCCATATTTCCTGATTTATGACACAGAGCGCAAAGAGGGCCTCTTTCTGGAGAATGCCGCGGCGGCGAGCGCGGGCGGCGCCGGGATTCTTGCGGCGCAGGCCGTCGCAGACCAGGGGGCTGCCGTTTTACTCACACCCCGCTGCGGCCAAAACGCCGCTGATGTGCTCCAGGCGGCGGGGATTATGCTCTTTCAAACGACAGCTGCCTCCGCCAGGGAGAACATCGCCGCCTATCTCGAGGGGAGGCTCTCCCCGCTGGCTGAAATCCACGCCGGATTTCACGGGCACGGGGGCCAGTAGGATGAACATTGCTGTGCTCAGCGGCAAGGGCGGCACGGGGAAGACGCTCCTTGCTGTGAATCTCGCCGCAGCGGCTGGAAGCTCCACCTATATCGACTGCGATGTGGAAGAGCCGAACGGGCACCTCTTTTTCCGGCCGGAAGGGCTTGTGGAGGAAGCGGTCTCCGTGCCCATCCCCGTGGTGGATCAGGCGCTCTGCAACGGCTGCCGCGCCTGTGTTGACTTCTGCCGCTTCAACGCCCTTGCCTATGTCAAAGACCGGCTGATCGTCTTTGACGATATCTGCCACTCCTGCGGCGGCTGCGTGCTGCTCTGCCCCAAAAGCGCCCTCGGCGAGCGGCCGAAGACCATCGGCAAAGTGCAGAGGGGCACCTCGGGCGAGGTGCGCGTGTGGAGCGGCATCTTAAACACAGGCGAGGCCACGGGGGTGCCGATCATCACGCGGCTGCTGGAAGCAAACCGTGACGCGGGCGAGCAGCTGCAACTGGTCGACTGCCCGCCCGGGAGCGCCTGCATCGCGATGGAGAGCATCAAGGATGCCGATTACTGTGTGTTAGTCACAGAACCGACCTTGTTTGGCGTGCATAATCTTAACATGGTCTATGAACTCGTCACGCTCTTTCAAAAGCCCTTCGGCGTGGTGCTCAACAAATGTCTGGAGGGGGAGAATCCGGCGGAGCAGTTCTGCCTGGAGCACAAGATCAAAATCCTCGGGCGGATTCCCTTTGAGGGCGAATTGGGCACGCTCAATTCCAAGGCCAAGATCGTGGTCTATGAACACGAGCGCTACCGTAAGCTCTTCTCCTCCCTGCTGGAGACGCTCCTTGAGGAGGTGCAATCATGAAGCAGCTGCTCATTCTCAGCGGCAAGGGCGGCACGGGGAAGACCACCATCGCGAGCGCCTTCATCCGCCTTGCCGATGCGAAGGCCTATGCGGACTGCGATGTGGACGCGCCCAACCTGCATCTGATCAGCCGCTGGAGCAGCCCGCCGGAGACCCGCGATTACTATGGCCTGCCCAAGGCGCAGATCGACCCGCAGCTGTGCATCGCCTGTGACCTCTGCCGGCTGCACTGCCGCTTTTCCGCCATCGCTCCTGAGCCGCACTATCAGGTGGATCCTTTCGCCTGCGAGGGCTGCGGAGTCTGCGCCTATGTCTGCCCGGCGGAGGCCGTCCGCATGGCCCCTTCTGTGGCGGGGGAGCAGATGCTCTATGCCGATGCGGAGCGGGTTTTTTCCACCGCACAGCTCAAGATGGGCAGCGGAAACTCGGGGCTGCTGGTTACCGAGGTGAAAAAACAGATGAGCGCCGCCGCCCCCGAGGGCACAGAGCTTGCCGTCATTGACGGCTCCCCCGGAATCGGCTGCCCGGTGATCGCCTCCCTGAGCGGCGTGGATATGGTTCTGCTCGTCGCGGAGCCCTCCATCTCCGGAATCAGCGATATGGAGCGCATCCTCAGCACTGCGGCAAAATTTGGGACAAAAAGCGCCATCTGCGTCAACAAACATGACAGCAACCTGGAGAATACGGAGCGCATTGTGCAGATTGCCAGGGAGCGGGGCCTCCACTTTGTCGGCAGGATCCCCTTTGACCCCCTCGCCGTCACGGCAGTGAACAGGGGGCAGACCATCGTGGAGATCGACTGCCCCTCCGGCGCGGCGGTGCGGGAAGTCTATCAGCAGACCATGCAGCTGCTCTTCGCGCAGGCGGGGCGTGCTTGAATTATAAAAATGTTAAATTTATTCCATTTTTAGATAGTCTGATCCATCAAAATATGGTATGATATCCGCAAAGCGGATACCATACCTGATTGCACTGCAGACACCACAACGGCGCACAGCGCCTGTGGTATCATATCCGCAAAGCGGATACCATACCTGATTGCACTGCAGACACCACAACGGCGCACAGCGCCTGTGGTATCATATCCGCAAAGCGGATACCATACCTGATTGCGCTGCAGACACCACAACGACGCACAGCGCCTGTGGTATCAATCGCAGGCAAACAGAGCGCCTGGTCTGCGGAATCGAGGAGAGGCCGCAAGGAGCAGGCGATCCCATGCGCCGGGTTCAAGGCGCATCTCTTTGGCGGGCGCAAAGGCACCTGCCCGGCTCTGCTGCGAAGGGCGTATGCAGAGCGATAATTTGAAATAAAGGAGCAAGATGATGAGCGAACAATGCAACCAAAATTGCAGCAATTGCCTGGAGGACTGCGCAGAGCGCGACGAGGCCCTCACGGACTTCTCGGAGAAGCCGCATGAAATGAGCCAGATCAAAAAAGTCATCGCCGTTGTCAGCGGTAAGGGAGGCGTGGGCAAATCTCTCGTCACCTCCATGCTCGCCGTGAGCATGAAGCGGATGGGCTACCGCAGCGCCATCCTCGATGCCGACGTGACGGGCCCCTCCATCCCGAAGGCTTTCGGCCTGAAGGAAAAGGTAGCCGCGAGCGAATTGGGCATCCTCCCGATTCGAACCAAGGGCGGGATCGACGTGATGTCCATCAACCTGCTGCTTGAGAACGAAACCGACCCTGTCGTCTGGAGAGGGCCGATCATCGCGGGCACGGTAAAACAGTTTTGGACGGACGTAATCTGGAAGGACGTGGACTTCATGTTCATCGACATGCCGCCGGGCACAGGCGATGTCCCCCTCACGGTCTTCCAGTCCATCCCCGTTGACGGGATCATCGTTGTGACCTCTCCGCAGGAGCTGGTCTCCATGATCGTGCTCAAGGCGGTGAAGATGGCGGAGATGATGAACGTCCCCATCCTCGGTCTGATTGAGAATATGTCCTATTTCAAGGCCCCGGACACCGGCAAGGAATACGCGGTCTTTGGCGAGAGCCACATTGACGAGATCGCAGCGGCGCATCAGCTGAAGGTTCTTGCCAAGCTGCCGCTCGACCCGCGGATTTCGGCCGCCTGCGACAAGGGCATGATCGAGCTGCTTGATGATACCTGGTTTGAGCCGGTTGCAAGCGTGTTAGAGACGATGGAGGGACGTTAAAATGTTGAAAGTTGCGATTGCCAGCGAAGCGGGAATGGTCACGGAGCACTTTGGCCACTGTGAAACTTTCCTGATTTTTGATACGGAAGACGCGCGCATTCTCAAGCGCGAAGATGTCCCCAATCCCGGGCACAAGCCCGGCTTTTTGCCCAACTTCCTTGCCGACCGCGGTGTCAACGTCATCATCAGCGGCGGCATGGGCGGCGGCGCGGTTGATATCTTTAACGAGCGGAACGTCGAGGTCGTGGTGGGCGTTTCCGGCAGCGTGACCGCCGCCATAGAGGCCTACCTGCAGGGCGCGCTCAAATCGACCGGCTCCGTCTGCCACGAGCATCATCACCACGATGAATGCGGCCACTAACTGCCGCCTTTGTACACACTGGCCCAGCGCGGAATATATTGACAAGGCCGCGGCAGCGCTGCCTTGTGATATAAAAAACAGGTGAGGAGGTTTCACAATATGGCGAAATACGTATGTTCCGTCTGCGGCTATGTCTACGATGAAGCAGCGGGCATTCCCGAAGACGGCATTGCCCCGGGAACTAAGTTTGAAGATCTGCCTGAGGACTGGGTTTGCCCCCTCTGTGCGGCGGACAAATCCGTCTTTGAGCTGGAGGAGGAGACAGCGGCGGCACCCGCCCCGAAGCAGGCAGCACCGGCGGCAGCCGCCATGCCCGAGGCGGATGAGAAGGAGATGTCCGCCCTGGAGCTCAGCGCGCTGTGCACCAATCTGGCGCGCGGCTGCGAAAAGCAATATAAGCCCGAAGAGGCGGCGCTGTTTCAGCAGCTCTCTGACTATTTCAAGTCGGCGGCGGCGCCTGCCGCCGAGCCGAACCTTGAGAAGCTGATGGCGCTCATTGAGCAGGATCTGAGCGAGGGTTTCCCCGCGGCCAATGCGGCGGCAAGCGCGGCGGCGGACCGGGGTGCGCTGCGCGCGCTGGTGTGGAGCGAGAAGGTGACCCGGATCTTAAACTCCATCATCAGCCGCTATCAAAAGGAAGGCGACGCCATGCTTACGCATACCGGCGTTTATGTCTGCACCATCTGCGGATTTATCTACATAGGCAATGCCCTGCCCGAGGTCTGCCCCGTGTGCAAGGTGCCCAACTGGAAGTTTGAGAAAAAGGAAGGGAGGTAGTGAGATGGCTGAGAAATATGCAGTCAGAAATATCCGTCTGTGCACAAAAGACTGTCTGTGCCTTTATGTCTGCCCCACCGGGGCGAGCGATACGGAAAACAGCATCATTGATGTAGAAACCTGCATCGGCTGCGGCGATTGCGCGGATGCCTGTCCTTCCGGCGCAATTTCCATGGTGCCGAGGGAGTACCCGAAGCAGCAGGAGAAGACCGAGCCTGTGGTTCACGCGCTCAACGCTCTGATGCGCAGCAAATGCGAGCAGGAGCGCATTGCCGCAGGGCTGCCCGGCGTGCTTGCGGAGGCCATTGTGCACTCCAACCACATTATGGCGGAGGATATCGTGCGCGAAGCGGGCTTTATGCTGCCGCAGAGCGAGAACGCCCAGACATTTTTGCAGTCTCTTCTCGACCGGGATCAGCCGGAAGGCTTCCCGAGCGAGGCGGTGAGCAAACTACTACAAGCATTTCAAACAAATAAGGAGGATCATACTATGAGCGAAAACAAAACAATAAAAAACCTGATGGCTGCCTTCACCGGCGAGTCCGAGGCAAACAGAAAGTACACCGCTTATGCCAAGAAAGCGGAGAAGGACGGCCACCTGAACGCCGCCAAACTCTTCCGCGCCGCGGCGGATGCGGAGACCATCCACGCGCTTAAGCACTTTGAGGTGGCAGGGAAGGTCGGCTCCACAGAGGAGAACCTGAAGGACGGCTTCACAGGGGAGACTTACGAATACAAAGAGATGTATCCTCCTTTTGTCAAGGAGGCCGAGGCAGAGGGCAACAAGGCCGCGGCGATGTCCTTTACCTTCGCGATGAAGGCGGAGGAAGTGCATGCCGGGCTCTACCAGGACGCCCTGGACAATCTCGACAAGAAGGAAGAGATTTTCTACTATCTCTGCCCTGTCTGCGGCAACATCGAGAAGTTCGTGCCGGAAAAGTGCAGCATCTGCGGCGTTCCGGGCAGCATGTTTATCAAGTATTAAGCAAAGCCTCCCAGCGCCCCGCATCGGGAATTTCCCCTTGCGGGCGCAGCCTTTTCTCAGCACACAACAAAGAATGCACAGCGCCCCCGTCGAATCGGGAAGCGCTGTGCATTTTATTGTCTGATTGATTGGCGTGCGGCGCAGAAGCACACGCACTCGCGGAAAGCGGCGGGCCTTAGAGCACCTTTGAGAGGAAGTTTTGCGTCCGCTCCTCCTGCGGGTTTGAGAAGATAATCTCCGGCGCGTTTTCTTCGACGATCTTTCCCTCCGCCATGAAGATCACCCGGTCGCCCACCTCGCGGGCAAAGCCCATCTCATGGGTCACGACCACCATCGTCATCCCTTCGTGGGCCAGCTGCTTCATCACGTCGAGCACCTCGCCCACCATCTCCGGGTCGAGCGCGGAGGTCGGCTCGTCAAAGAGCATCACCTCCGGGTCCATGCACAGCGCCCGCACAATGGCGATGCGCTGCTTCTGCCCGCCGGAGAGTTGGCTCGGATAGGCCCCCTTCCGGTCTGCAAGGCCGACGCGCTCGAGAAGCGCCGAGGCCTTCTCCTGCGCCTCCTTCTCCGAGCGGCCCAACAGTTTGATGGGCGCAAGGGTCATATTCTGGAGGATGGTCATGTGCGGAAAGAGGTTAAAGTGCTGAAAGACCATGCCCATCTTCTGGCGGTGGACGTTGATATTGGCCTTCGGGTCTGTAATATCGTGGCCTTCAAAGCGGATGGTGCCGGCCGTCGGCATCTCCAGCAGGTTCAAACAGCGCAGGAGGGTGGATTTTCCGGAGCCGGAAGGGCCGATGACCACAACCACCTCGCCCTTGTGGATTTTGACATCCACCCCGTCGAGCGCCTTGATCGCACCTTTTTTAAAGTGCTTTTCCACACCCTTGACATCAATGAGCACCTCAGTGATCACGCCGCTCCAGCCTCCTCTCGAGTTTGCCGACCAGCCAGGTGAAGAAGAGCACCAAGAGCAGGTAGATCACGGCAATTGAAATGTACGCATACATGGCATCGTAGGTATTGCTCAGTATCTTTTGACCTGCCCGTGTCAGCTCATTGACCGCGGCAAAACCGCCGACACTTGTCTCCTTGAGCAGAACGATGAACTCATTGGCGAGCGCCGGGAGCACGTTTTTGAGCGCCTGCGGCAAAATGATATAGCGCATGGTCTGAATGTAGTTAAAGCCCAGGCTGCGCCCGGCTTCAAACTGTCCCTTGTCCACGGACATAATGCCCGAGCGGATGATCTCCGCCACATAGGCACCCGAGTTGACACCAAAGGTCAAGATTGCAATCTGCACCTTATTGTGACCGGGAAAGACGACAAAGACCATAATGAGCAGCTGCACCACCACAGGCGTGCCCCGGATCACCGTGAGATAGACCTTACAGAGGGCGTTGGCAAGCCTGAGGATCAAGCGCTGCGGGCTGCGCCGCCGCATCGTCTCTATATTTTTGTCATGCGTCGTTCGGATGATGGCGATGAAGGTGCCGATGACAATGCCGATCAGACAGGCAAAGAAGGTGATCTTCAGCGTTGCCAACACGCCGTCGGCCAGGTAATGCCAGCGCCCTTTCTCGATAAAGTTATAGATAAAGCGCGCCTGATGGGCGCCAAACCATGACGATATGCCTGCAAGCCATTCTGACAAATCGTTTCACTCCCCGTTCCGCGTTCGCGTTAAAATAGGAGCGGTTTTCACCGCTCCTATTCATTTTTCAGCGTCTTTCTTCCGCTCTGATCAGTTGCCGCTGTTGTTATGGAACTCCACAAAGGCCTTGGCAGGCTCATTGTCGATGATCACACAGTCAACCTGGCCGGCAAGCAGCGCCAGAACAGCGTCCGCACCCTTGTTGTACGCCTCGGCGGTGCCAAAGCCCGCCTCCTCAATGTCCCAGAGGGAGTAGAGGTAGCCCGTGGTGGCAATCTGAGTGCCGATCTTGTAGTTTGCGCCCTCTGCTGTGAGATCCGCAACGTCCTTGATGGGGCCGCCCTCTTTGACGATAACCACCTGCACGCCGGCGGCATAGCTGTCGGTAAAGCTCATGGTCTGCTCGCGCTCTTCCGTCACGGTGATGCCCGCCATTGCGATGTCAACCGCGCCGGTCTGCACGGCAACGAGAACCGCGTCAAATTCCATGTCTTCAATCACGAGCTTATAGCCGAGCTTGTCGGCGATGGCCTTGGCCACTTCCGCGTCAATGCCGACAATCTCGTCCGCGTCATAGAACTCATAGGGGGGGAAGTAGGGGTTGGTGCCCATGGTCAAAACGGGGGCATCCGCGGCAACGTCCTGCTGGAAGAGCAGATCATGCTCCACGCCGTTGATATACTTGTCAACAATGGCGTCGAGCGTTCCGTCTTCTTTGAGCTCCGCGAGCGCACCGTTGAGCGCGTCGAGCAGCTCGCTGTTGTCCTTGTTCACGGCGATGGCATAGTCCTCATTGGCAAAGGCCGTCGGGAGGATGGAGAGCACAGCGGCGCCCTCCTGCCCGCCATTGTCATCTGCGGGGGGTGTTTTCTCGCCGCAGCTGGTCAGCAGCGCAAGCGAAACGAGCAGGGCCAGGGAAAGAGAAATCAACTTTTTCATATTTTAACCTCACTTCATTTTTACAAAGAAGCCACTTCTTTGCGTGACAAGCCGCGGTGCCCTGCGCCGGTTTCCCTTGCAGCGCGCTGCGCCTGTTTCAGGATGATTATACACAAGTTTTCGCTCAAATGCAAGGTTTTTTGTAAGCTTATGCAGGGCAGGGGCAGGCAAGCCTCCGGCGCAAGCTGCTGCCGCCCGGCGGTGCGGCAACTCAGGCGCCGTGGACGATGACGAAGGCCTTCGGCTCCACCGAGACCTCACCGCTGCGGTGCATGCCGCCGTTTTCCCCGTCCACCGTCCAGATCAGCTCCTCCCGCGCCTCAAAGCGCAGCTTCGCGGCAGAAAAGCTCCAGAGCATGGGATTTCCCTCCAGCGAATCGCCCAGCAGCAGCGCCCGCCCAAACTGCTCCAGCTGCAAAATATCTCTGGGCTCCCGAATCAGCGTCACTTCCAGCAGCCCGTCATCCAGCTCCGGCTTCCCCGGCGGGAAGTTGCGAAAGCCGCCGACCGTATTGGTGTTGCTCACCATGCCGTAGATAAACTCCCCCTCGAGCAGCTCCCCATCATGCTCCACGCGCAGCGCATAGGGGCGGATGGAGCCCAGGCGCTTGACGCTCTCAAGCAGATAGGCCGTATAGCCGAAGATGTTTTTAATGGGCTGCGGTGTGGTAAAAGGCACGTCTACAAAGGCGCCAAAGGCGGCAACGTAGATAAAGGGCTTGCCGTTGAATCGGCCCACGTCGCAGGGGCGCGGCACGCCGCCCACCGCCGTGAGGGCAGCGTCCACCGTGTTGGCGGGCAGGGAGAGGTTTTTTGAAAAGTCGTTGGTCGAGCCGATCGGGATATAGCCCATCGGCGGTTGCTGCGGCAGGCGCAGCATCCCGCTCACCCCTTCGTTGAGCGTCCCGTCGCCGCCGGCGACAACGATGCGGTCATAGCTGCCGCCCCAGCGGGCGATGGCCTCCCCGGCATCCCCCGGCGCCTGCGTCGGGTAGCTTGTGACCAGATACCCCTGGGCTGTCATAACATCAAGAATCTCAGAGAGCGCCGCCCAGTTTCTATCCTTCCCCGCGTGGCGGTTGTATACAAATAAAAGACGTTTCATATTCAATCTCCTTCGGCTCAATAAAAGCTCCCCCGGGGAGCCATGAGGAATGCAGGGCCCTCTCCCATCAGCAGAGCAGAGGACGGGCACCGCCCGTGTACTCAATTTTAGCCAAGAACGCGCAACTTTACAAGAGCTTCTTCCCTTTTTCTTCGGTTGACAAGTGTTGCAAAGGCGCGATATACTAATGAAAACCTATCCTTGCGGCATGGCCGCCTGTCACAAGAGGAGCGGAGGGCATCCCTTGACCAAAACCCAATTGCTTGATCAATACGCTTCCCAGCCCGGCGAGCGGCTGCTCCTGGCGAAAATTCTCGACAAACAGCAGCGCGCAGCCGCGCGGAGCGTTCCGGTGAACAGCGGCTTCCTCTCCCCCGGAGAGCAGACGCTGGTTCGGCAGATGCTCTCCCGCCTCTCCGGCAATCCCCCCCTCTTCTGGGGCGGCTATCCGGAGGCAGAGCGCTGCATCTGCATCTTCTACCCGGAATGGATGCAGGAAGAGACCGCGCTTCAGGAAGCGCCGCTGCGGGCGCTTTCGCTCACGCCGCCGCCGGCAGCCAGCCTGACCCACCGGGACTATCTGGGCTCCTTCATGGGCCTTGGCCTCTCCCGCGAAACCTTGGGCGACCTCCTGCTCACAGAGCAGGGCTGTCAGGCGCTCGTCCTTGCGGATGTGCTGCCCATCCTTCTCGACCAGTGGGAGAGCGCCGGGCGCTGCCCGCTGCTGCGAAGCCCCATCCCGCTTGAGGCGCTGCGCCCAAGCGCCCCGCCGGGCAAGCTTCTGCGAAAAACCGTGGCCTCCCTCCGGCTTGACGCGGTGCTCGCGGCGGCCTTCTCCCTCTCCCGGGGCAGGGCTGCCGAACGCATCACCGCGGGCCGCGTCTCCCTCAACCACTTTCCCTGCGATAAGATCGACAGGATGCTTACACCCGGCGATGTGCTCAGCTGCAGAGGGCTTGGCAAGTGCATCCTGCTTGAAACAGGCGGGACGAGCAGGAAGGGGCGCACCGTGATTGAATTACAAATGTTCTCACCCTGAGCCGGCGCAGCGGCCGGCTGCTCCCTGGCAAGGGGCGGGGGGACATCCGAGACCGGAGACGAAGCTGTGCGCCCAATTGATCAAATTGTGATAGGACGGCAGCGCGACAGCCCATTTGATATTGAGGAAGCGAGGTGCAAGGCATGGAACAGTCGAAGATTGACCGCATCAACGAGCTGGCCTGGAAGCAGCGAACCGAGGGCCTGAGCGAAGAGGAGGCGCAGGAGCGGCAGGCGCTGCGCGAGGAATATGTGGCTTCTGTGCGCAGGAGTTTGGAGTTTCACTTGGAAAACACCTTTATTGAAGGGGAGGATGGGGAGATCCGGCCCCTGCAGAAAAAACCATAACGCAGCCGCCCTGCTCGTTCCCACCGGGCGCTGCATTTCGCCAGTTTGACCTGTTCCTTTTTTGAACAATATGTCATACAATCCTGCAGTAGAACGATTCCACAGGCCGCAGCAGGCCACCGCGGGCTGTTGAGAATGGATTTTTAAGGAGGGTATTTATGAAAGACACCACCGTTGTGACCAGCATGGTCATGCAGCCGCATCAGGCCAATGTCGCGGGCAATGTCCACGGCGGCGAGATTATGAAGCTGATGGACACCGCCGCGGGCGCGGTTGCCGTCAAGTATTCCAAGGCGAACTGCGTCACCGCCCGCGTGGATGAGCTCCTCTTCCACCTGCCCGTTTTTGTGGGCGCGCTTGTCACCTGCGTTGCCACGGTTGTTTACGTCGGCACGACTTCTATGGAGATTCTCGTCAATGTCGATGTGGAGGATCTCAAGTCCAACATCGGGCCGCAGCGCGCCCTCTCCGCCTACTTTACCATGGTGGCCATGGGCAGAAACGGAAGACCTCAGCCCATCCCGCCCTACACACCGGAGACAGAGGAAGAGCGCGCGCTCTACGAGAGCGCCAAGCTCCGCCGGTCTGCACATCGAAAATAAACGTCAATGCGCGCAAAAAACCGTGAGCCAAGGCAAGGGCTCACGGCTTTTTATTGCGTAAAATCAGAAAAGCAAATGTCCTTTACAGCCATTGACCTCTCATGGATTTTCATTAAGCGAACAGGCAGGGCTCAGTTCTGGCCGCCATCGGACGCTGCGCCCGCCTCCCCCTGCGGGTTGATCTCCAGCGGCGTGTCCACCCGGATGGAGCAGTGGGAGCTCAGCCCCCCCGCGCTGGCCGTGATGATCACATCCCCCACCCCGATGGCCGTGACCACGCCCTCTGCCGAGACAGTGGCGATGGAGGGGTTGTTCGAGCTCCAAACAACGGCGGTATTCGAGGGTGAGACGGCCGCATCCAGCGTCAGGGAGCCGCCAACACTCAGGTTCCCAAGCTTTTGGGAGAGCGAGAGCGAGGAGGCGCTGCCCCCGCCGCTCGTGCTCTGGCTGCCGGAGGATGAACTGCTTGCGCCCGGCGTGCTTGCCGCGGGGGTGGTGGCGGCGGGCGGCGTCTGTGCCGGGGCGGCGGCAGGCGGCTCAGCCGCAGTGCCGCCCGCTTGCGCCGCATGATCTCCCTCTACAACGCGGGAGGGGTCCCCATAGGCCTCGCCGGAGTCCACCGGGACACCGTCGGCGTTTTTCTGCACCGTGATAACGCAGACAGCAGACTGGTTGCCGAGCTTTGCCGTGATGGCGGCGGTGCCCACATCCCGCGCCGTCACGAGCCCGTCCGCCGTGACGCTGGCAACGGCCACGTTGGTGCTGCTCCAGTTGATCGGAAGGCTCGGCGGCTCCGTGCCGTCCTCCAGGACGATGGCAGCCTCCATTTGAAGCGTTTTCCCGGAGAGGATGGTGGAGGCGGCGTGGTTAAGCGTAATGGATTGAATATTCTCCGGAACAGGGTACACCATCACGGTGTTGCTGTAGGTCACGTCGTTGATGATGGCCGTGACCGTTGCCTCACCGGGGCTTTTCGCCTTCATGATGCCGTCGCTGATGCTCAGGATGGAGGAGTCATTGCTTGTCCAGCGGATGCTGCCGGAAAAGTCCTCCGGCAGGCCGACCACGCGCACCTCTCCGCTGTCTCCGACGATCAGCGACTGCGAGGGGATAAACTCCAAACTGTAGCTGCCCGCGGGCGGCGTCTCCTTCCCGCCGCAGGCCTTCACCAGCAGAATGAGGATGACCACGCAGGCCAGGAGAAAGAGGATGGGAAACACGGGGGCGCGCCGCCGCCTGCGTTTCACCGGCCGCCGCACGGGGGGGCGGTTTTGGTTTGGCGTGCGGTTGCTCGGCGGTCTGTTCCCGGGCGGGCGCGCGGCGGGAGCGCGGCCCTCTTGGGAGCGGCTGCTCCTGGGTCGCTCAAATTCATCATAGTAGCGCGAAGAGGGCCGGCCGCTCTCCTGTGCCGGCTCCCTGCGGCGCGTATCGTAGTCCCGCCCTCTCTGGTATTCCGGAGGACGGGAGGGTCGTCTGTCTCTGCTCAAAGGAGCACCTCCTTGTAAAGGCTAAAACAGGCGGCGGGTGGCCGTCTAAACAAGCGCAAGCCGCCTCCCCTGTTTTCTGATCTGCTTCAATAGTCTATTATAGCACAAATTTCAACAAAAGGAAGTTGTTCTTTTTCTCCCCCTTTTTCGGACTTCCGCCGCTGTGCCGGCTTTACTTTTTTCCCCCGCCCGTGTTATAATAGTTTCCATTATGATACAACATGTCACTGGGGGGTGAAGGGATGCAGAAACTCCACACCACGGCGCGGCGTGCCCTTGCGGCGCTGCTTGCGGCCGGCCTGCTCTTTGGCCTGCTCTCTCTCTCCACCGGCGCGGCAAACACGCCCTATTTTCTGGTGGTCAACGACAATTTGCCCGACAGCTCCGTCTACACCACGCCCATCTATGTCAACGGGATCACCTATGTCCCCTGCACGGTCTTTAGCAGCCAATACACCGGGGTTTCCCTCGGTGTCACCTACCACTGGAACAAGAACGACGAAATCGTCTCCCTGAGCAGTGCAACGGTCATTCTGGATTTTAACCTCTCAACCGGCATCGTGAGCGACTACCCGGGGCGCAACCAATATAACTACCAGCCCGCGCTCATGCGAAACGGGCTGCCCTATGTCCCCGCAACACAGAGCTGTAACTTTTTTGGCCTGAGAACCAGCTACCTGGAGCCGGATGGCTGCCACATTCTCCGCATTAAAAGCGGCGGCGAAGTGCTCGATGACGCGAGCTATCTCCAGTCGGCAAGGCCGATTTTGGATAGCTGGATCGCGCGCTACAACGCCGAACAGCAGCCCCAGCCCAGCACGCCCGACCCCGTTCTCCCTCTCCCGGAGGCGGAGCAGCCCGGCGAGAAGAGCAACATCCTCCTTGCCCTGCAGATGGAGGGGGGGAGCGTATCCGGCCTGCTGCAATCCCTGCGGCAGCGAAACGCCAAGGCCATTTTCTTCTTCCCCGTGGAACAGATTGAACAGAATCTCGACTCTATGATTGACATTATCAACCAGGGCAGCCGCATCGGTCTGATTGCCGGTGGGGGCGATGCCGCAGCGCAGCACGAGAGCATTCGGCAGGGGGCGGAGCACATCTCCCTCCTGCTGCACCAGCGGGTCTTTTTTGTCCTGGGCGATACACTCAAGGACGAGGCCGCCGCCGCGCTCTCGCAGGAGGGCTTTCTCCTCTGGACACCGCGGCTGACCGTCAAAGCGGGCGGGCGCGGCAGCAGCCAGATCTATCACGCAGTTCTCGAGAGCTTACACCCGCTCAAAGGCACCACGCGCCTGCTCATCGCCGACGATGTCCCCGCCGGCACGCTCTCGAGCATCCTGCGGCAGCTTCACAGCGAGATGTATACGCTTTGGTCGCCGAGCGAAACGTTTTACTAGTTTTACCAAGAGGAGGTGGCACCCTTGCGCTCTGTTGATCTATCCACGGCAGCCGGCAGCGCCCCGCCCGCAGAGCGGGCAGAAATTGCGCGGAAGATGCGCCACCTGCGCAACCGGATGGAGGAGTTTCTTCCCGACGGTCTGCAGGTGCGCAGCGGTATCCTCCCGGAGGGCTGGGGCTTTGTGGACATCCGCCTGCCCCGCCTCGAGAGCCGGACTGCCGCCGCGTATTTGCATGCGCAGTTCGGCATTGCAAGCGCCCCGCCGGACGAGGGCGGCATGCTCCGCTTTCTGGTCACAAACCGTGTTCGTTTTGAGGACATGGACTATGTGCAGGGCGCGGTGACCGAGCTCTTTTCCCTGCCGGCGGGAGGCCAAAACGCCCCCGGCAGCTAAGCCAAGCCCCGCGATGCCGGGGCTTTTTGGCGCGGCATCGGCTTCCATGGCGTGCCGCCTCCCCTCTGCGGGCGGGTGTGCCTTTGCGCCCGCAGCGCGGGCCCTTCTGCGGCGGGATCGGGCGTCTCTCGTCTTTTTTATTTTACAAATGCGGTACTTTCACGTATAATACCCCTAACGTCCCTTCACCCAGCTGGATTTTTCTTCTCAGGCAGCAGAGCAAAGGCGCAGAGGGCTTGCCTGCGCCGGCGCGCGCACCGGGCCCCTTTGGCCATCCGCTGCGGCGCAGCTTGGAAATCACAGCCATTAAATAATGAGGTGTACTGAACATGAGTAAAAAACTACTGCCCATTTTTCTCTGCCTGTTCGTGTTAAGCGCTTGCAGCGCGACGCAGAGCAATGCCAAATCCGAGGAGACGCTCACCGTCGTGGCCTCCACCTATCCCATCTATCTCTTGACAGAGGCTGTCTCCATTGAGGCGGAGTCGGTGGAACTCTCCCTGCTCATCGAGCAGGAACTCAGTTGCCTGCACAGCTATACGATGACGGTCAACGAGATGAAGCTGCTGGAACATGCCGATGTCCTCATCATCAGCGGCGCGGGGCTGGACGACTTCGTGCTCGATGCGCTCGCGGGCATTCCGGAAGAGGAGCGGCCCGTGGTGGTCAACTGTTCCGACTATGTTGACCTGCTCCCGCTGACCGATGCCAATGGCACCGTTCTTGAGGGCAGCTTCGACCCGCACTATTGGATGTCACCGCTGCAGGCGGCCCAGGCGGCGCAGGGCATCTCCATCGAGCTCTCCACGGTGGACCCGACCAATATCAACAACTACCGTCTCGACTCCAGAGATGCCATTAAAAAGCTTGAAACCTTTCAGACGACCATGCTCTCCGTGCTCGAGGAGATCTCCTGCCGGAAGCTAATCACCTTCCACAACGGCTTTGCCTACTTTGCCGGCTCCTTTGACCTGGAAATCCTCATGGCCGTCGAGGAGGAAGAGGGGCAGGAGGCCTCCGCCCAGGTGATTGCCAAGGCATTGTCTCTCATCGAGGAGCACCAGCTGCCGGCCATCTTCACGGAGGTGAACAGCTCGGATGCAACCGCCCAGGCCATCGGCCGGGAGGCAGGGATTGATGTCGTCCCGCTCTCCACACTCATGAGCGATGATTTTTCCGGAGATGCGCGCGGCATTGAGGCCTACATCGCCATCATGCTCGAGAATGTTCAGAGCTTGTATATTTCTCTGGGATGAGCAGCTATCCGCACCACCACGCGCAGGGCGAGAGCTGCAGCGCGCTCTGCTGCCTTCGCGTGGAGAACTTGGGCTTGCAGCTTGAAGAGAGCGTCATCTTGCAGGATATCAGCTTTCACCTCCACTGCGGCGAGATCATGGCGCTCATCGGGCCAAACGGCGCGGGGAAAACCTCTCTTCTGCAAAGTATCTTAGGGCAGATGCCTTACTCGGGCGAGATCGCATTCACCTCTGCGGGCGGTCTTCCCAGCCGGCCCATGATCGGCTATGTGCCCCAAAGCCCCCGCTTTGACCCCGGCGACCCCGTGACGGTGCTTGATTTCTTCACCGCCGCCATCTCCTCCTGGCCCATCTTCCTCCCCATTCCCAAGCGCTTGCGCGAGCAGCTGCGCCGCTCCCTCGCCCGCGTCCAGGCGGACGCGCTGCTCTACAAGCGCATCGGCAGCCTCTCGGGCGGCGAGCTGCAGCGGGTGCTGCTGGCCCTCGCACTCGAACCGCCCCCCCATATCCTGATTCTCGATGAGCCCCTCTCCGGGGTGGACATTGAAGGTGAACTGCAGCTGATGGAGCTGCTCCTGACCATACGCCAGGAGTATGACCTCTCCATCCTCTTTTCCACGCATGACTTTGCAACCCTTGAGCGCTATGCAGACAAGGTCATCCTCTTGCAAAACCGGATGCGAAAGATCGGATCGCCTGCGGAAGTCTTGCACTCCCCAGAGTTTGCAGAGACCTTTCACCTGACCGGCTCGCCGCGGAAGGAGGGCTGGTCTGAGTGAAGCTTTGGTATGCGTTGGTCTCCCTGCTCCCCTTTGAATGGGCCGCGCCGGGGAGCATGTTTTTTATGAAGAACGCGCTGCTCGCGATTCTGGTCATCTCCCCCCTTTTCGGCCTGCTCTCCACCATGGTGGTGGAGAGCCGCATGGCTTTCTTTTCCGACGCACTGGGCCACTCCGCCTTCACGGGCATGGCCATCGGTGCGCTGGCGGGTTTGGCAGAGTCCACCTGGTGCGCCGTCGGCTTTTCGCTCAGCTTTGCGCTCATCTTCACCTGGGTGCGGCAGCACAGCAGCATGAACAGCGACACCATCATCGGCGTGCTCTCCTCTTCCGCCCTGGCGCTGGGCATCTTCCTCTCCACGCTGGGGGGGCAGAGCTTTTCTAAGTTTAACTCCCTGCTCATCGGCGATATTCTCAGTGTGGAGCCGCGGAAAATCGGCATTCTGGCGCTCATTTTGCTCGTTCTTCTGCTCCTGTGGCTGCGCAGCCTCAATTCGCTCGTCCTCAGCTCCATGCACCCGACGCTTGCCAAAAGCCGCGGCGTGCGCATTTTCTGGCAGAACGTGATCTTCACCTCCTCCATCGCCGTGGTGGTCACGCTCTCGATGAGCTGGATCGGCCTGTTGGTGATCAACTCCCTCCTGGTCTTGCCGGGTGCCCTCTCGCGAAACCTCTCCAAGAGTATGAGCCAGTATCAATTCTTCTCCATTTTCTCGGCCCTGCTCTGCGGGATTGCGGGGCTTGTCACCTCCTACTACATCGGCACCTCCGCCGGCGCAAGCATTACGCTCTACCTCGCCCTCCTTTTCTTTGTCAGTCTTTTATTCCGCCGGAAAAAGAAATAAATCCCTATGTTCCGCCGGTCTTTTCTGCTATACTCTAAGAAGGCATGCGCGCGCAGATCCCAGAGGCGCAGAGCCGAGAGAGCAAAGCCTCATTCTTGACAAAAGGAGGACATGCAGATGAGCAAACAAATGATGAAGGGCTACGGCATGCTGCAAGTCGATCAGCCCGGCTGGATGGAAAAGGAGCGCCCCGCGTGCGGCCCGCTCGATGCCATTCTCAAACCCAAGCTGATCGCCCCCTGCAGCTCGGACACCCATAGCATGCACGGCGGTGCGGGCCCGAAGACGAATCTGATTTTAGGACACGAGGCCATCGGTGAGATTGTCGAGGTCGGCGCACTGGTCACGAAGTTTAAGCCCGGCGATGTCGTCGTCGTCCCCTGCTGCACCCCGGACTGGATGGCGCCGAATATGCAGCTCATGAAATACAACGCGCATGACCACGGCCTGACGGCCAGCTTCAAATTTCTCAACTTTAAGGACGGCGTGTTTGCCGAGTTCTTCCACGTGAATCAGGCAGACGCGAACCTGACCCTGCTCCCCTCCGACATCAAGCCGGAGGCGGCGCTCATGACGGTTGACATGATGTCCACCGGCTTCCACGCGGTGGAGCTTGCGGAGATTGAGTTCGGCGAGAAGGTGGTCGTGATCGGCATCGGCCCCGTCGGCCTGATGTCCGTGGCAGGCGCTGCCCTGCGCGGCGCGGGGCAGATTGTCGCCATCGGCACACGGCCCAACTGCGTGAGCCTCGCCAGGGAATACGGCGCAACGGATATTGTCAGCTATAAAGACGGCGACCTCGTGGAGCAGGTCATGGCGCTCACCGGCGGCGGCGCGGATAAAGTCATCATCGCCGGCGGCAACCATGAGAGCTTTACCCAGGCCATTGACATGACGCGCCCGATGGGCATCATCGCAAACGTCAACTTCTTTGATGCCGCTGAAACACTCTCCATGCCCTCCTTTTCCTGGGGGCTCGGCATGGCGAATAAGGACATTCGCGGCGGATTCTGCCCCGGCGGTGCGGTGCGCATCGAGCGGCTGATGGAGGTCATCCGCCACGGCCGCGTGGATCCGAGCAAGCTGCTCACGCACAAGTTCCACGGCTTTGAGCAGATCGAAGATGCCTTCCTGCTCATGGATCGCAAGGAGCCGGATCTCATCAAGCCTGTGGTCTATATCGATTGATCTAAGCCCCTTGAGAGGTGGATACGAATTGAGAACCCCCGCCTGACTTCTCCTGAAGTCAGGCGGGGGTTCTTGTGCTGCGGGGCGGGCCAGCAGCGGGGATATTAAAACGGGATGCAGTTTGAGGACTGCATCCCGTTTCTGTTATTCTGTTTGTCCGCTCAGGCAGGGCAGCTTGCACGGGTGGGTGCGGCTGTGCCCGGATGGATCGGCGGCCAAAAACCCTTTTTAATAGAATTTTTTCTTGTTCTTTCGTGCCGCCTCGGATTTCTTGCGGCGCTTCACGCTGGGGCTCTCATAGTGCTCTCGCTTGCGCACTTCAGCCAAGACACCAGACTTTGCACAGCTGCGCTTAAAACGCTTGAGGGCGCTCTCCAGTGACTCATTCTCTTTCAGATGGACTTCTGACATTTACTTTCCCTCCCTCCGAAGTGACGAGCTTACTTCCCGTTCACCAAAGGGCCATTTCATGGCTTCAACATTCGTATTATATGCAATAAAGCGCCCTTTGTCAAGAAGCAGCCTGAGATTTGCTCTCTTTTTCACAGAAGTTTCACAATACGCGGCAAATTGCTTGCAAGCACTCCGCCTGCGCGGTGCGGCTTTTCGCTGCGCATCCCTCACCCTTTGGGCTTGAGCACCAGATTGACCAGCTTGTTTGGCACGAGAATGGTCTTGACAATTTCCATGCCCTCCATCAGCTTTTGAATCTTTTGCTCCGCCAGGACGAGGGCCATGACCTCCTCCTGGCTGCTGTCCGCTGGCAGGGTCACCGTGGCGCGCAGCTTCCCGCCGACCTGCACCGCGAGTGTCACCTCCGCATCCACGGTCTTCGCGGGGTCGAAGGCGGGCCAGGCCTCGGTGGCGATCAGGCGCTTTTCGCCCAGGCGCTCCCAGAGTTCTTCCGCGAGATGCGGCGCGAAGGGCGCGAGCAGCAGCAGCAGGATTTTCATCTCCGCGCGGCCGAGGCCCTTGTCATAAAACTCGTTCACCAGCGTCATGAGCGCGGCGATGGCTGTGTTAAACTTCATCGACTCGATGTCGGCCCCGACCTTTTGGATCGTCTTATGCACGAGGGATTCCGTCTCCGGGCGCAGCGCCGCGTCCTTCCCCGGCTGCACTTTCCCGGCCAGATTCCAGACGCGGTCTAAAAAGCGCTTGCAGCCGCGCACCGCCTGATCGGACCAGACGGCGGTCTTTTCAAAGTCACCGATGAAGAGGATGTAGGTGCGCATGGTGTCCGCACCGTACTGGCGGATCACGTCGCTGGGGTTGACCACATTCCCGAGGGATTTTGACATCTTCTCTCCGCCGTCCCCGAGGATCATGCCGTGGCTGGTGCGCTTGGCATAGGGCTCCTTGTGCGGCACCACGCCGATGTCATAGAGGAACTTATGCCAGAAACGGGAGTAGAGAAGGTGCAGCGTGGTGTGCTCCATGCCGCCGTTGTACCAATCGACCATGCCCCAGTAGTCCAGGCGGGCGCGGTCGGCCAGACACTGGTCATTGTGGGGGTCCATATAGCGCAGGAAGTACCAGGAGGAGCCCGCCCACTGGGGCATGGTGTCCGTCTCCCGCTTGGCGGGGCCGCCGCAGTGCGGGCACGTGGTGTTGACCCAGTCGGGCAGCTTCGAGAGGGGGCTCTCCCCCGTCTGCGTCGGCTCGTAGCTGTCCACCTCCGGCAGGAGCAGCGGCAGCTCCTCCTCCGGCAGCGGCACCCAGCCGCAGGTCGGGCAGGAGACCATGGGGATGGGCTCGCCCCAGTAGCGCTGGCGGGAGAAGACCCAGTCGCGCAGCTTGAAGTTGACCTTCTCATAGCCGAGTGCGCGCTCCTTGAGCCAGGCGATCATGGCGGGGATCGCCTCTTTGACCGTCATCCCGTCGAGGAAGCCGGAGTTGACGAGAATGCTCTCCTCATCCGTTGCGGCGAAGGCTTCTTTCGTGATGTCCCCACCCTGCACGACCTCTATGATCTCGCAGTCAAAGGCCTTTGCAAACTCCCAGTCGCGCTGGTCATGCCCGGGGACAGCCATGATGGCGCCGGTTCCGTAGGAGAGGAGCACATAGTCTGAGAGGAAGATGGGAATCTCTCGGCCCGTCACGGGGTTGCGCGCCGAGACGCCCTGCAGGCGCACGCCGGTCTTCTCTTTCACCAGCTCCGTGCGCTCAAAGTCGGACTTATGGGCCGCCGCCTCCGCATAGGCCGCCGCCTCGTCCCAGTTTTTCAGCCTGTCCTTCCACTGATTCACGTAAGGGTGCTCGGGTGAGAGCACCATGTAAGTTGCGCCAAAGAGGGTGTCGGGGCGGGTGGTGTAGACGAGGATCTCATCGCCCGCCGTGGTCTGAAAGCGCACTTCCGCGCCCGTGGAGCGGCCGATCCAATTGATCTGCTGGGCCTTGACCCGCTCGATAAAATCCAGCTCCCCCAGATCATCGACCAGGCGCTGGGCATAGTCGGTGATCTTGAGCATCCACTGGCTCTTGTCTTTGCGCACCACCGGCGCGTTGCAGCGCTCGCACACGCCGCCGACCACTTCCTCATTGGCGAGGACGCACAGGCAGCTGGTGCACCAGTTGACGGGCATGGCGCTTTTATAAGCCAACCCCTTTTTATAGAGCTGCAGGAAGATCCACTGCGTCCATTTGTAGTAGGCGGGGTCGGTCGTGTCCACCTCGCGGCTCCAGTCAAAAGAGTAGCCCAGACGCTTGAGCTGGGCGCGGAAGTTTTCCACATTCTCCTTCGTCACCTTCGCCGGGTGGATGCGGTTTTTGATGGCGTAGTTCTCCGTCGGCAGGCCGAAGGCATCATAGCCCATGGGGAAGAGCACATTTTGCCCCTGCATGCGGCGCTTTCTGGCCACCGCGTCCATGGCGGTGTAGGGGCGGGTGTGCCCCACATGGAGCCCCTGGGCGGAGGGGTAGGGAAACTCGACAAGCGCATAAAACTTCTCTCTCCCTGCGTCCTCTTCCGTCTTATAGCACTCGGCCTCGTCCCAGCGGCGCTGCCATTTGATTTCAATTTGATCAAATTCGTATTTCACAAGCACACGCTTCTTTCTCTCCAGCTTTTTCTCGTTTCCATCGCCGCTCACTCCGCCGCGAGCGCTTGCAGCTCCACCCTCTTGGCATCCGCCCAGAGGTGGTCGAGGGCATAGAACTCTCTGGCCTCTTCGGAGAAGAGGTGCAGCACCACGTCTGCATAGTCCTGCAGCACCCAGGTGCCGCCGCGCCGCCCCTCAATGTGGTGGGGCGGTGCCCCCGCCTCCTTCATAGCGAGCTCGCAGGAGTCCGCCAGCGCCTTCAAATGCGGCGCGGAGGTGCCGGTGCATAAAATAAAGTAATCGGCAAGGGTCGTCACATCTTGTGTTTCTAAGACCAAAATATCCTTTCCCTTTTTCCCATCCAGGACATTGGCAAGTTTGACCACCATCTCTTTTGCGTTCAATTCCATTCTCCCTTTCCTTACTCAGTCTCTCATTTCGTATACTGACACGCGGCACCCCGCGGGTGCGCTGCGCCTGTTCGCGCCTTGCTGCGCCGAGGAGCGGCGGGCCTTTGTGCTAGGAGGCCTCCGGCAGCGCTTCACTCGGAGCAGGCATCTCCGCCGGCGGCTCCGGCGCGGGCTCGGTCGGCGGCGGGGCCTCGCCCTGCCCCGCCTCCTCAGGGGGGCTGCCCTGCGGATCGCCCTGCGGCGGCTCAGCTGCGCCGCCGCCTTCTGCGGTCCCCCCGCCTGTTTGGCCGCTCTGCGCCGTCTCGCCTTTGTTCTCCGCCGGCTGGCCGGTCTCGCTGCGGCCTGCCCCGCTGGGTTTTCTGCTGTTGACAGCGGGATCTTCCAGCTTCCCCGTGCTTGAGGAGATCACTCCGCCAGTGACCGACATGATGTCCAGTGCACTGGGATCGAGCGCCTCTTGGTAGGGGTTCAGGTAGCGGTTCACCAGCTCCACCAGCTCCGCCTCCAGCGGAACCACATAGGACTGGTAGTTCCGATACGTATTGCTCCAGATGCTCGCGGGGCTGTTTGGCATGGTGAAGAAGTTCACATTTTCCATGCGCAGGCCGCCAAAAATGGCCTTGTCCGCAAACCACGCCAGCTCATTGACGTTCAAATTCGTCGTCACATTCTCTTTGAAGACCTTGATGAGCGCGTTCACCTTGGTCATATTCTCAATTTTCAGGCAGGCTCTGACCACTTCCTTCAAAAAGGCCTGCTGTACCTCTATCCTGCCCAGGTCGCCCGAGGGGTAGCTCCGGTAGCGCACCAGCTGCATGGCCAGATCGCCCGAGAGCACTTGTTTTCCTTTCTTTAGGTTGATGGTCAGGTTTTGGGTGGGGTCGCGGTAGTACATATTCTGCGGCACATCGAAGCTGACACCGCCGAGCGCGTCCACCAGCTCTCCCACAGCCTTCCACTCGAGCACCAGCTGAAAGTCCGGGATGAAGCCGACCAGCTGGGAGACCTCCTCGTCCAGCGCTTGAATGCCCTCTTCCTTGCCGCCATAGTAGTTGTACACCGAGTTGATCCGCTTGATCTCCCAGGGGACGTTGACCATGGTGTCGCGCGGGATGCTCATCATGTTGAGCTTTTGATTCGGGATATCATAGGCCGCCAGCAGGATGGTATCTGTGTTTCCCCCCCCGCCGGTGTCCCGGCCGATCACCAGGAAGGTGAAGAATTCCTTCTTCCGGCTGCCCAGATCCCCTGCGATTGCGCCGGGATTCTCCCCCGCCCCCTGCCCTGCGGGGGGATCGGGAAGGATGGGCCGCTGGATAAAAACCTTCCACCAGGCTGCCACACCGATCAGGAGCGCCAGAAGCAGCGCGAGCAGCGCCACAAGGGAGCGATAGGCTATTTTCTTGCGCCGCGCCCGCTTTTCTTCGCGGAGCGCAGCCTCCCGCTCTGCGGCGCTCTTGGGAGCCCCTTTTCCTTTATCTTCCGCTGCGACTCGCTTTCCCTGCATCGCCTTCGTTTCCTTTCAACTGCAATATGGTTTGCCTCGTGTCCGCGTGGACTTCGCTCCCCTTCTCCGCAAGCTCTGCCACGGTGATCTCAAGTCCCAGCAGCATCGCCCGGTCAAGATCCTCATAGGCGAGCTTGCGCAGTGTCTCCAGCTGCGGGAAGTTGCGGTTCGGCTCGATATAGTCGGCGAGGTAGAGCACTTTGGCAAAGGTGCTCATCTCCGGTTTTCCCGTCGTGTGGCTCTCGATCGCCAATGCGATTTCATCGTCCGCACCGTAGAGTGCCTTGGCGATGGCAGCGCCGGTCTTGGCGTGCAGCAGCTTGACCGTCCGCCGCTCCATCTCGCTGCAGGAGATCTGATAGGTCTCGCAGAGCGCCAGCTGCTCCGCGCGCGTCAGGTGCTTGGTGCAGTCGTGCATGATCGCAGCTCTGCGCGCCTTTCTCGCGTCCACGTTCCAGCGCTGGGCGAGCAGGCCTGCCGTCTCCTCCGTGCCCTGAATGTGGGGGATGCGCTTGGCCTGCACCATAGAGTAGCAGACCGCCCGCAGCTGCCGGTCGCTCAGATCCGTCAAGTCCTCCTCGCAGCCGTAGAGCTTGTGGCGCAGGATATAGCCATAGACCGACTCCCAGAGCAGCGCGCCGCCCTCCTCCCGCGTCTGCGGGTTCTCCAGCAGGGTTCGAATCTGCGTGGAGGAGATGGGATAGATTTTCGGCAGGGGCAAAACTGCAATCTCAGCGCCCAACTGCCGCTTCAGCTGCTCGCTCTGCAGGGCAAAGAGCTCGTGCGAGCCGCTCTCCTCCCGGGCAAAGGGCGCGAGCGTCACCTCTTTTGCAATCGTCGCCGCGTCCTTCCAGTGCTCAAAGCCGAAGAAGAGATCCGTGCCCATGAGCAGAAAAAACTTCGCCTCCGGATACTGCGCGCGCAGCACGGCGATGGTGTCGACCGTATAGCTCGGCCCTTCGCGCGCAAGCTCCAGCTCCAGCACGTCCGCAAGCTCTCCCACGCCGTCGGCCATGATCTTCGTCATCGCGAGGCGGTGCTCCGTCTCCGCGCCGCTTGGCGGGAGAAATTTATGGGGCGGGATGCGGCTTGGGATCAAAAACAGTTGATCCAGGCCAAAATAGCCCACTGCCGCGCAGGCCGCCTCCATATGTCCAAGATGCGGAGGGTCAAAGGTCCCTCCGTAGATTCCGATTTTCATGCCGCGCACTCCTGTCTTTCTCATCATCGCACGGGGAAGTCTCTCCTGTGCGCCTGTGTTTCCCTGCGCTTGCAGGCGGCTTCCGCCGGGGGCTGGGGCAGTTTTCCCTTCCGTCTGTGCCGGGACAGCGCTCCCTTAGCGCTTGAGCAGCACGATTTTGTCCTTCTTGTCCTTCTTGTGGCTTGGACGGTAGAGAACAAACTTTGTTCCGATCACCTGCACCACTTCCGCGCGGCTGCGCCGGCCCAGCTCTTCCGCCGCCTCGCGCGCCGTGAGCATGGCGTTTTCCAGCACCTTGCATTTGACCAGTTCTCTGGCCTCCAAGGCATCGCTCGTCTGGCGGATGAGGTTCTCCCCGATTCCGTCTTTTCCAATGTGCACAATGGTGTCAAGCCCGTTGGCAAGGCCCCTCAGCTGCGCCCGCTGTTTACTGCTTAGTTCCATGCAGATAGTTCTCCAATTCGTTTTGAAATGCCACAAGCGCCTTGCCCCTGTGGGAAATTTGATGCTTTTCCCCGGCAGAAAGCTCTGCCATGGTTTTATCCAATTCCGGCAGATAAAATACCGGATCATAGCCAAATCCACCCGCGCCCCTTGCCTCCCGCGCCAAGATGCCGGCGCACTCGCCGCGCGCGAGCAGGCGGTCCCCATTGGGAAAGGCACAGCAGATCACAGAGACGAAGCGGCAGGCGCGGTTTTCCTCCCCCTCCATCTCCCGCAGCAGCAGCTGCCAGCGGCCGGCATCGTCCAGCCCCTCGCCCCCGTAGCGCGCGGAGTGCACACCGGGCGCGCCGCCGAGCGCCTCGACCACCAGACCGGAATCATCCGCCAGGGCGATCATCCCCGTCGCGTCCCGCACGGCCTCCGCCTTGAGGATGGCGTTTTCTTCAAAGCTCGCCCCCGTCTCCTCCACCTCAATGGCGAGCCCGGCCTCCGACTGCAGCATCACATCCATGCCAAGGCCGTTTAAAATTTCCGAGAGTTCCCGCAGCTTCTTCTCGTTCCTACTGGCAAGCAGCGCTTTCACCTCACAGGCCCCCCAGTACTTCTTTTTGCATCTTGATGAGCTGATAGACACCCTTCTCGCAGAGAGAGAGCAGGCGGCGCTGTTCCTCAAAGCTGAAGGGCCGCCCCTCTGCCGTCGCCTGCACCTCGATGAGCGCGCCCTCCGCGTTCATCACGCAGTTGAGGTCCACCATGGCGGCCGAGTCCTCCTCATAGCAGAGGTCGAGAATCGTCTCCCCCTCCACAATCCCCGCGGAAATGCCCGCAACATGGGTTGTGATGGGCATCTGGCGGATCACCTCTTCCTTGATGAGCCGCTTGCAGGCGAGTGCCATGGCGACAAAGCCGCCCGTCACCGCGGCGGTGCGGGTGCCCCCGTCCCCCTGCAGGACATCGCAGTCAATCGTGATGGTGCGTTCGCCCAAAAGCTTCATGTCCACGCAGGAGCGAAGCGCCCTGCCGATGAGCCGCTGAATCTCCGCCGAGCGCGGCGCAAGTTTCAGGCGGGAGATGTCCCTGCGCGTGCGCTCGCGGTTGGCCCGCGGGAGCATGGCGTACTCCGCCGTCACCCAGCCCTCTCCAAAGAGCACATGGGGCGGCACGCGCTCCTCCACCGTCGCGGTGCAGAGAACCTGCGTGTCCCCGCAGTGGATCAGGCAGCTCCCCTCCGCGAACTTGTTCACATTCGGCACCAGCTGCACCGGCCGCAGCGCGTCAAAAATTCTTCCGTCAATTCGTTTCATAGCCGCCTCTCCTTTTCCGCTTATCCCTCCAGGGCAGGAGAACAGGCCCCCTGCCGCTTCCTTTTTCATCCTTCTTCCAGCCTGCGAACTCATCCGCACAGCCCTGCGCGCTTTTTATTTAGATCAGCGCCTGCACAAAGGCCTCCGCGTCGAAGGGCTGCAAATCCTCCACCCCTTCACCAAGGCCCACAAACTTGACCGGGATGCCGAGCTCCGCCGCAATGGCCAGCACCACGCCGCCCTTTGCCGTCCCGTCGAGTTTCGTGAGCACAATGCCGCTCACGTCTGCGCTCTGGGCGAAAATTTTCGCCTGAATCAAGCCGTTTTGCCCCGTCGTCGCGTCCAAAACGAGGAAGGTTTCCCGCACCATGCCCGCCCCCTCCCGGTCAATGACGCGAGAGATCTTATTGAGCTCATTCATCAGATTCTGCTTGTTGTGCAGGCGGCCCGCGGTGTCAATTAAAATCACTTCACAGTTCCTCGCGCGCGCGGCATTCATCGCATCGAACACCACGGCGGCGGGGTCGGATCCCTCCTCGTGGCGAATGAGCTCCAAGTTGCTGCGCGCCGCCCATATGGCAAGCTGCTCGGCCGCCGCCGCGCGGAAGGTATCCCCCGCGGCGAGCAGGACGCGTTTGCCTTCCTTCTGCAGGCGTGCACCAAGCTTGCCAATGGTCGTGGTCTTCCCGACGCCGTTGACCCCCACAAAGAGGATCACGCTGGGCTCGCTGCCCAGCGGGCGGTCGCTCTCCGCCTGTGTCAGTCGCTCGCGCAGAATCTCCCGCAGGCACGCCTTGACCTCTTCCTCTTCTTTGAGTTTTTGCGCCTTAACCCGGCTGCGCAGCTCCTCGACGGCATCCGTCGCCGCCTCCACGCCCGTGTCGGCAAGGATCAGCGCCTCTTCCAGCTCTTCATAGAATTCCTCGCTCAGAGAAAAAAAACCAGAAAAAATCGCTAGTTTTTTTACGCGTTGAAATAAACCCATCTTTTAAACACTCCTGATTCTTCCCCAGCCGCGCGGGGCAGCTTGGTCTTTTTCCCTCGTCCGCCCGCTGCGTTTTGGGAGCGCTGTTTGCAAAGCCGCCCCATCAACTCTTGTTGCCGCTTGCGGCATTGTATCACGGGCGCAAACGCAGGCGCTGCAGGCCCTTCCGCCCCTTCGTGCGCCGTGCGTGATCTATCATTCCAATCCAATATCATTGCCGCTTGCGGCAATGGTATCACAGTTCCGTCGCGCTATTTGTGTCGATTTTGTGAATCCGCAGAGCGGGCTCACACACCTGAGAGCAGCTGTTCCGTCTCACTCAGGTTCAGGCGCAGCAGCTTGCTCACCCCCCGGCGCTCCATCGTCACCCCATAGAGCAGATCTGCCTCCTCCATGGTGCCGCGCCTGTGGGTGATGAGAATGAACTGCGTCTCTTCGCAGATCTCACGCAAATAGTTTGCAAAGCGGGCCACATTCGCCTCATCAAGCGCCGCTTCGATCTCATCGAGCACGCAGAAGGGCGTCGGGCGCACCTCCAAAATCGCAAAATAGAGCGCGATGGCGGCAAAGGCTTTCTCCCCGCCGGAGAGCAGGTTGAGATTGCTGAGCTTCTTCCCCGGCGGCTGCACTTGAATCTCAATGCCGCACTGGAGGATATCCTCCTCGTCCTCCAGAAGCAGCTCTGCCCGCCCACCCTGGAAAAGGCGCTGAAAGGTCATTTGAAACGCCTCGTTGATCCTTGCAAACTCCCGCCGGAAGATCTCCTTCATTTCGCCCGTGAGCTCCGCGATGACCGAGAGCAGGTTCTCCGCCGCCCCCGCCACATCCTTCTGCTGTTCGAGCAGAAAATCAAAGCGCTCCCGGATGCGCTCATATTCTTCAATCGCCCCAAGGTTCACCGTTCCGAGCGCCCGAATCTCCTGCTTGAGCGTGCCGATTTCCCGCTCCGTTTCGCGCAGCTGGATGTCCGGATCCGCAATCTGCAGCGCCGCTTGGTGGCTCAGCTCGTAGCCCTCCCAGAGCTTGTCGAGCAGCTGCGCCTCCTCCTGCTCACTGCCGAGCTTTTTCTGCTCCAGCAGCGCCGTCTCCCGCTGGCAGCGCAGCAGCGTTTCGTTTTGGCTGCGGCCCTCTCGCTCCGCCTGCGTGCGCGCCGCTTCCAGCTCCATGCGCGTTTGGCCGAGGGCCTCCAGCTTCTCTTTGCTCTCCGCCCGCGCGGCCGCCAAAGTCTGCCGCTCTGCGCGCGCGCGCTGCTCTTCCAAGCGCAGCGACTGCTGCTCCGCTTCGAGCCGCTGCAGCTCGCGCTGCTGGGCGTCATCATCCGCCGCGAGCAGCTCTCGCAGCTGCGCAAGCTCCTGCAGGGAGGCGCGGCCGACCCTCATCTCGCTCTCAATCCCCGCGCGCCTTTGCCGCAGCGCTCCGGCATCCGCTTCCCGCGCCGCCTGTTGGCGCTCCCAGTCCGCCAGCTGTGCCTCCAAGCGGCTGCGCTCCTTGGAGAGCCCGCCGGTGCGGGCGGATTCCTCGTCCATCTGCCCCTGCGTGCGGCTGCTCTGAGAGAGGGAGTCCTCCGCCCGCGCATCCAGCTGTACGCGTGCCTGCTCGAGCCGCCTGATCTGCTCCTCCAGCGCCTCGGCCTTTGTGTGAAGGATTTCTGCTTTACTCACGTTGAGCAAGCAAGCTTCCTCCGCAGCACGTTGCCCTTGCTCCGCCGCTTCCCTTGCCGCGCGGGCGGTCGCGGCATCGCGCTGTGCCGCCGCGTGCAGCGCCGCCGCATCGGCAAGGCGCGCGCGCAGGGTTTTCTGCTCTTCGCGCAGCTGCTCAAGCTCCTTGGCGCGGCTGAGAATGCCACTCTTCCGGTTGAGTGCGCCGCCTGTCATCGCGCCGCCGGGGGCGATGACCTGCCCGTCGAGCGTGACGATGCGGAAGCGGTATTGATAGCGCCGCGCCATGGCAATGCCGCAGTCGAGATCCCGAACGATCACCACGCGGCCGAGTAAGTTTGAAAACACGCGCGCATAGGCCGGCGCATAGGAGACGAGCGCGGCGGCAATGCCGATGAAGCCCTCCTGCTCGGACAGGCCGCTCTCCTGCAGCTGCCCGGGGCGCATGGCGTTCATCGGAAGGCAGGTCACGCGGCCGACATCGTGTTTGCGGAGGTATTCAAACACCGCCTTGCCGTCTTCCTCCCGCTCGACAACGAGGTTTTGCATCGCGCCGCCCAGGGCGATTTCTATCGCCACGGTGTACGCTGCCGGCAACGTAAGCAGGCTTGCCACGGGGCCATGGATGCCGCGAAGCCCGTCCCGCGCGCCGCGCTCAAGCACCCGCTTCACCGCTCTGGAGTAGCCCTCCCGCTGCGCTTCCATCTCTTCAAGCATCCGCAAACGGCTGGAGGCGGCGTGTTCCTCCATGCGCCGCGCCGTGCCCTCTTCCTTGGCTGCCGCCTCGGCCTGCTCGGCACGCAGCAGCGCAGCTTGCGCCGCGCCGAGCGCAGTCTGCGCCGCGCCCCGTTCCGCGTCCAAACGCAGCTGCATATCGCGCGCGGCCTCTTCCTCCTGCCGCGCCGCGGCCAGTTCCGCCCCTCGCTGCGCCAGCTCCGCTTCCACATCCGCCCGGCGCGCCCGGATCTCCTGTGCAAAGGCCTCCAGGGCGCTCCACTGGGTTCGCAGCTCGCCCAGCGCGGCCTCCTTTTCCCGGCTCTCGCCCTCCAATCCGTGCAGTTCCTGCCGGCAGGCATCCCGCGCCGCGCGGATGGCTTCGAGCGCCTCTTCTTCCTCTGTGAGGGCGGCATTCGCGCCGATCTCCTCCTCTTCCAGCTGTGCAAGGCGCGTCCGCTTCTCCCGCATCTGTTCATCGAGCTGCAAGAGGCGCGCCCCTCTGCCCGCGCCCTCTTCGCACAGGCGGCGGCGGCTCGCCTCATTGCCCTGCATCCGCGCTTCGAGGACGGAAATCCGTCCGTCACAGGCGGCCGACTCCTCTTCCTTGCGGGAGAGCGCCATGCGCGCCGTTTCCAGCTGCACTTCCTTCTCCCGCATCTCTTCGGAAAGCCGCTCCGCCTTTTGGTAGCTGGCATCCGTCTCTCTCTGCGTCTCTTCCAACTGGCGCTTCATCGCCTCATAGGCCTCTTCCGCCGCGCGGCGATCCTCACGCAGCAGCCCGAGCCGCTTGATCCAGAGGGAGACCTCCAGCGCGCGCAGTCTCTCCCGTATGTCAAAAAAACGCCGGGCGCGCGCCGCTTGCTCGGAGAGCGGGTCGAGCTGCAGCTGCAGCTCCTCCATCTTGTCCCCGATGCGCAGCAGATTCTCCTCCGTGCGCTCAAGCTTGCGCTCGGCCTCGCTCTTGCGGTGGCGAAAGCGGGAGATGCCGGCGGCCTCTTCAAAGACCTCGCGACGCTCCTTGCTCTTCACGGCTAAAATTTCGTCAATTTTCCCCTGTCCGATCAGGCTGTATCCGTCCTGCCCAACGCCCGTGTCCATAAACAGCTCGTTGATGTCCCGCAGGCGCACCAGGCGGCGGTTGATGTAGTATTCGCTCTCGCCCGAGCGGTAGTAGCGCCGGGTGAGCACCACCTCAGTACTCTCGATCGGCAGCGTGCCGTCCTCATTGTCAAAGATGACGGAGACCTGCGCGAAGCCAAGGCTTTTGCGCTCCTCCGTGCCGCCGAAGATGACATCCTCCATGCGCCCGCTGCGCAGCGCCTTGGTGGACTGCTCTCCCAGCACCCAGCGCAGGGCGTCTGAAATATTCGATTTGCCGCTGCCGTTTGGCCCGACAATGGCGGTGATGCTTGCGTCAAAGAGCAGAACCGTTTTTTCCGGGAAAGATTTGAAGCCCTGCATCTCCAGTGCCTTTAAGCGCAAACAACTCACCGCCTTTCTCTGAATAGGAATATTCCGCCGCGCGCGGAATGCCAGCGTGCGCGGAATGCTAGGATCAATACGCAAAATTTACAGTGAAATGTGAGATAGACAAACAACTTCAAAACCGCCACGCAGTTTCAAAGAGAGGAAGATAAGTGCTTATGTTCCCCTTGCGCAACGCGCATTGTTTGTCTATGAACGGCATACAATTCGCCGGCGGCCGCTGCGCGCGGATGGGCACGCAGCCTTGTCCGATGCCGGGGGGCGCAGAGGGCAGCTGTCTGTTCCGGGGAAGCGCCAGACGCTTCCAAGCCCTTGCGCCATCGCCTGTTTAAATTTGTACTAGTATAGCAAATTGCATCTGCCATTGCAAGCAAAAGAGCGCGCTTTCTTCCGCCGCCGCGCGAAGTTGCTCCCCGCCGATTTCCTGCAGGGTCTGATCTGTTTGGGCAGGGCGGTGATCCGCTTTTGCTTGCCGCCGGTGCGCAAGCTGCCATTTAGTGCGCGGCCCCGGCGCTCGCTTCCCGCGCGAATACCTGCTCCGCGTAGTGCACGCCCGAGAGCGCGTCGGGCGCGTAGTGGTCCGCGCCGATGGCGGCGGCATAGTCCGCCGTGATCACCGCACCGCCGACCATCACCTTGCAGTTCAGCCCTGCTGCACGCAAGAGGGCGATCGTCTTCTCCATCTGCGGGGCGGTGGTGGTCATCAGCGCGGAGAGGCCGACCAGACGGATTTCATGCTCCCGCGCCGCCTCCACAATGGTCTCGGCTGTGACATCCTTTCCCAGATCCAGCACGCGGAAGCGGTAACTCTCCAGAAGAACCTTTACGATGTTCTTTCCGATGTCGTGAATGTCGCCCTTCACCGTCGCTAACACCACCCACTCGTCCGACTGGGCCTCCTGCGTAGGCAGCGCCCGCTGCAAGATCTCAAAGGCAGCCTTTGCCGCCTCCGCGCTCATGAGCAGCTGCGGCAGAAAGACGCGGCCCGCTTCAAAGCCCCGCCCAACCTCATCGAGCGCGGGGATCAGCTGGCTGTTGATGACATCGAGCACCGCGCCGCCCGCTTCGAGCGCGCGCGCAGCTTCCCGCAGCGCCGCGTCCCGCAGCCCGCGTTTCACCGCCCCGGCAAGACCTTCCCCCGCAGGCTCGGCTGCCGCAGCGGCGGCGGCTTGCGCGGGCGCTTTGTAAGTTTGGTAGGCGGCGATGTAGTCCGCGCAGTTTGTGTCCAGGCCTTTGAGTGCGCGCCAAGCGTGATAGGCGTCCATCATCTCCGCGCTGTTGGGGTTGATGATCGCCCCGTCGAGCCCCGCCTCCAGTGCGAGGGTGAAGAAGCTGCTGCCGAGCAGCTCGCGCCGGGGCAGGCCGAAGGAGACGTTTGAGACGCCAAGGGCGGTCTTTAGGCCGAGCGCCTTTGCCCCGCGCAGGGTCTCAAGCGTCACGGCACCGTTCTCATCGCCTGCGCTCACCGGGAGGGTCAGGCCGTCGATCAAGAGCTCCCGCCGCGGGATGCCGTATGCCTCGGCGCGTGCGGCAATGCGCGCGGCGATGGCAAGCCGCCCCTGCGCCGTCTCCGGAATCCCGTCCTCGTCGAGGCAGAGGCAGATCAGGCCGCCGCCGTAGTGCTTGACCAGCGGCAGGATGGCCGAGAGGCTCTCCTCCTCCCCCGTCACGGAGTTGACCAGCGGCTTGCCGTTGTAGCGGCGCATCGCCCGCTCCATCGCCGCAGGGTCGGAGCTGTCCAGCTGCAGCGGAAGCCCCGTCACGGTCTGAATCGCCTCCGCCGTCTGCGTGAGCAGGCTCACTTCATCAAGCCCCGGCAGGCCGACGTTCACGTCCAAAATTTCCGCGCCCGCTTCCTCTTGATCGAGCGCCTGCCGCAGCACATAGTCCCGGTCGCCGGCGCGCAGCGCCTCTTGCAGGCGCTTTTTCCCCGTCGGGTTGATGCGCTCGCCGATGATGACCGGCCCCTCCCCCAGCACCACCGCCTGCGAATAGGAGGAGACGAGCAGCCTCTCGCTCTGCGGGCGCGGCAGCAGGGGAATCTCGCGGCAGGCGGCAATCATCGCGGCCAGATGCGCCGGCGTCGTGCCGCAGCAGCCGCCGAGCACAGCGGCAAAGGGCGCAAGCGCCTGCATCTCCCGGGCAAACTCCTCCGGCGAGAGGCGATACGCCGTCTTCCCCTGCACGGTTTCCGGCAGGCCCGCGTTCGGCTGGCAGATCAGCGGCAGGCTGCTGTGGCGGCGCAGCTCCTCCATGACGGGGCCGATCTGCAGCGGGCCGAGCCCGCAGTTGACCCCAAAGGCCGCAACGCCAAGCCCCTCGAGCAGGGCAGTCGCCGCGGCGGGGCTGCCGCCGGTGAGCAGTTTTCCCCCCGCGTCAAAGACGAGCGTTGCCAAAATCGGCAGGCTGCTGTTCTCCTTGGCCGCGAGCACCGCCGCCTTCATCTCATAGAGATCGCTCATGGTCTCGATCAAAATGCAGTCCGCCCCGCTGCGCTCCGCCGCGCGGCAGAGCCTTGCAAAGTGGGAGAGGGCGTCCTCAAAATCCAAATCCCCATAGGGCGCAAGCAGGCGGCCCGTCGGGCCGATGTCCGCCGCCACAAAGGCCGCGACCCCTTCCGCCTCCATGGCGCGGCGCGCGCAGCCCACCGCCGCCTCCATCAGCCTTTCCACCGAACACGCATAAGGCGCAAGCTTTTCCTCGCTTGCGCCAAAGCTGTTGCTCGTGAGCACGCGGCTGCCCGCGCGGAGAAAGGCGCGGTGCACAGACTCCACCGCTTCCGGGCGCTCTATGCACCAAATATCGGGCAGAAGCCCCTCCGGCAGCCCCGCCGCCTGGAGCATGCTGCCCATGCCCCCGTCAAAAAACAAGCGGCCCTTCCCGATGGCATCTACGATCTTCATCTGCGTGCTCCTTTCCGAAAGAGGCAGTCCTCTTTTCCACAGTTTTGACAGCTTGCGCGGCAGTGTTCCGCCGGCACGCGGCTGATGCCAAGCACCGCCGTCATGCTCTTTTGCGGCAGCAGCATCCCGCCCGCGCTCAGGGAGATGCCAAGCCGGTTTGCATCCAAATAGCGGAGCAGTTCCGCTTGGAAGTGCAGGGAGAAGTCCCCGTATCCGGGGCTGAAGGGTGTGGTGAGATACTCCCCCTCTGGGAGGTCCTCCGAGAGCGCTTCCATATACTCGTCGCAGAGGAGATCCATCCACGCCGCCGCCACCGCCTGCCCCACCGCCGCCTTGGCGATGTTCACCGCCGCCCACTGGCGAAGGAGCCGGTCCGCCTCGCCGCCGAGCGTCAGGGCGATCAGATAGCCCCTTTGGCAGTGTCGCAGGTGCCCCCGCAGGTCGGCGCTTGCCTCTAAAAAGGGCAGATCCCCCAGGGGCAGGCCGCGCGCCCCCCGCCGGGGCAGGCAGTGCGCCAGAAACGCCGCCTCACACTGCTCGGCCAGCGCGAGTGCCGCTGCATCAAGCGTTGCGCCCCCATAGCCGAGGTAGCGGGCGATCTCCTGTCGATCGAGCATCAGCCTAAAATCTCCGAGAGATTCTCCGCGATCTGGGCGGCCACATCCGGCTTGTTCATGGTGTAGACATGCACGCCGGGAACGCCGTTTGCGATCAAATCCACGATCTGCTCCGTGGCATAGGCGATGCCCGCCTGCTTCATGGCGGCGGGGTTGTCGCCAAACTTATCGACGATCATGCGGAAGCGCGTGGGCAGGGTCGTGCCCGAGAGCTCGCAGATTCTTGCAATCTGTTTGGCGTTGGTCACGGGCATCACGCCGGCGATCACGGGCACATGGATGCCCATGCGCTCGGCGCGGAAGAGAAAGCTGTAGAGTGCGGCGTTGTCAAAAAACATCTGCGTGATCAGAAAGCTGCAGCCGCTCTGCACCTTCTCCTTGAGGCGCTTCAGATCCTCCGCCTGACTGGGCGCGTCCACATGCCCCTCGGGGTAGCAGGCGCCGCCCACGCAAAAGCCGCCAAAGGCCTGAATCTCTTCGATCAGCTCAGAGGCGTAGCGGAATGTGCACGCCTGCTCCGCGGGCGCGCCCTGCGGCAGATCCCCGCGCAGGGCGAGAATGTTTTCAATGCCAAGGGTACGCAGCTGCGTGAGCTGGGCGCGAACCTCTTCGCGCGTGGAGGACACGCAGGTCAGGTGCGCGAGCGCCCGCACGCCCTGCTGCTGAACCAGATCCGCGAGCGTTGCCGTGTGGGCAGAGGTGCCGCCGCCCGCGCCGTAGGTGACGCTCATAAAATCCGGGCTGCGCGCGGCAATTTGCCGCACCGCCGCTTCCACAGTTTCAATTTCCGTATCTTTTTTGGGCGGGAACACCTCAAAGGAAAGACAGGGCGTCTCCCGCCTGAGCAGAATATCAAGCTTCATTTTCCAAACCCCTCTCTTGCATCGTGCGCCTTGCGCTGCGCGCTGTGCGGCGGCGTGCTCTTCCCCGCCCTGGGGGATTCGCCCCCGTGCGCGCCGCGCCTGCCTCAGCGTTTTGCTCCTCGCGCAGCGCCAGGCGGATGCCCGCCAGCGTGAGGGAGAAGACGAACCAAAACACAAGCATCACGCGGGGGTAGTGCCAGATATAGTCCGCAATCCCGCAGACCATGATGCCGACAACCGCGCTGATCCCGCCGATCACGATGATGCGAACCGGCGCACTGCCCCGCTTTCCCAGCACCACACAGGCGGCGCGCTTGAAGGTCCAGCCCACCGCGGCGAGCAGCGAGCCGAGCGCGAGAATCCCCATCTCCGCCCAGACCTGCAGATAGACATTATGGCTGTGGACAAAGGGGGCGACACCATGGTAATGCCCCCCCTCCTTCACCGCCGTGCGCACCGCGTCACTCCCAAGGCCCGCGCCCCAAATGGGATGCTCCCGAATCAGGCTCCAAGCGCCCTCATAGAGCGGGAATCGGCTGGAGGTGGAGGTATCCTTCATATTAAAGATGGTCGTGATGCGGTTGAGCACCACATCCGGCAGCAGGGGGAGGGCGGCAAGCCCCAGCAGAAGGAAGAGCGGCAGCAGCGCCCGCTTCCAGAGGAAGACAAAGACGATCGCCGCGACAAGAAGGCCCACCCAGCCGGCGCGGGAATAGGTCATCACCAGCGCAGCGCCGCCGGAGAGGGCGGCGAGCAGACCCAAGAGCCGCCAGCCAAGGCCCCGCGCACCCACAAGCAGCGCCACCGCCAGCGGAATGAGCAGCACCAGCACCTCTCCAAAGGCATTCGGGTTTTCAAAGAAGGAGAACACACGGCCCGGCATATTTTTGTTGAGGGTGAGGTCGACATAGGACTCGATAATCTCCACGCCCTGTATCCGCTGCACGAGGGCATAGGCGGACATGACTAGAAGGCCGAGCGAGGCCATGCCCGCAAGCCGCGTGAGCTGATCGGCGCGCTCCACCGTGCTGACGATCACCAGAACGCAGAGGATGCAGGAGAGGTGATACATCAGGTAGCGCTGCGACTCCATCGTGGAGATGGAGAGCACCCAGGCGGCAAAGACAAAGCCCGCAAAGGCCACCAGATAGGGCCCGATGCCCATGGTGTCCAGCCGCTGCTGCGGCTTGCGGCAAGAGGAGAGCACGGCGAAGAGCAGCAGCAGAGAAAAGCCCATCAGGCTATAGGCATTGTTCCATTGTTCATAGGGGATCACAAGGAAGAGCAGCATCAGCCAGGCGGCGGCGATGGGCGCCTCTTCCGCCGCGCCCAAGAGAAGCCGCACCGCACCGCTCTGGTCAAAGATTGGCTGTAACAGGCGATAAATCGCCCGGCAGAGCAGCCCCGGCAGGTTGATGAGCACGCTCAGCAGCAGGCTGAAGAGACTGTGCCGCCAGCCCCGCGAAATGGCGCCCTCCCGCCGCAGGAAGCCACCAATTCGGCTCTCCTTCCAGCGCGCGCAACACCAGGCGGCGCTCCCCCGGAGACACTGCGCCAGGGCGCTGTTCTCATAGCAACTGTGGAGGATCACCAAGACCGCCCAAATCCCCGCGCCGAGGGCGCTGTTTTGAATTGCCCGCAAAGAATCCCCCCCTTTCAATAGGCAGGCGCACAATCGGCGCGCCTAGCGTTTCCGATTCTTCATCGCATAGAGCAGGCTCAGCAGGAAAAAGCGCCCGCTGCGCAGCAGATCTGCCACCACCTGCTTGTTTCGGCCGAGATTCTTCGGCTCAATGGCGCGCAGCGCCGCCGCCATCTCCGGCCGCGCGCACATCGCCTGCACCGCCTTTCTCTTCTCAGCAAGCGGCGCGGTGTTGCCGGGCGCAAACTCGTTGCCAACGGCAATGAGAAGACCTGACCAGTTGGAGTTCTCCCGCCAGAGCGGGAGCGCCTCGTCCAGGCCAAAGCGGCGCGCCAAGTCCTCCTTCTTCTCCATGAAGCGGGTAAAGGTCTCCATATAATCGGGCAGGTAGCGCCTGGTGACGGAGACGGGGTTTTGCAGGTAATAGTAGATGGGCGCATCCACCATGGCAAGTTTTTTTGCGTGGCAGAAGTATTCCATTAAAAACAGCTCATCTTCTAAATACGCGCCCTCAAAGCGGATCTCGTGTTCCATCACGATCTCCCTGGTAAAGAGAAAACGCCAGATAAAGCCGTTGAGCACTGTGCCCGGCTGGCCCAGGCGCTCGCCCAGCAGGCGGATGACAATCCCCTTCCGGATCTCGTCAAACCCGTAGACCCCTGCGGGCAGCGCGCCCTTTTCCTCCGTCAGCTGCCCGTCGACTTCCGCCCGGTAGTGTCCGCCGCCGGCGGAGTCCGCGCCACTGTCCACCGCTGCGCGGTAGAGCAGCTCGAGCGCGTTGGGGGCGAGCCAGTCGTCCGAGTCGGCAAAAGCCAGAAAGCGCCCCCTCGCCTCCTCCATGCCCAGATTGCGCGCGGAGCTCACGCCGCCGTTTTCCTTGTGGAACACGCGGACGCGGGGGTCCGTTTTGGCAATGGCGTCGCAGAGCGCGCCCGAGTCATCCGGCGAGCCGTCCTCCACCAGAAGCAGCTCAAAGTCTGTAAAACTCTGCTTCAAAATCGAATCCGTACAGGTGATTAGAAATTCTTGCGCCTTGTATACGGGCACAATGACAGATAGTTCAGGCATAGCATCTCCTTCTCATCATCGTCTTCATCTTACTCTTTTTTAACGTCTTCTCAGCGCCTGTCATGCAGAAACACCTTACAGGTTCTGTCCTCATAAATACGCGCGCAGCTCCTCTGCACGATGCGTACTCTCCCAGGGCAGCTCCACATCGGGTCTGCCAAAATGGCCGTAGGCGGCGATCTGGCTGTAGATCGGCCGGCGCAGGTTCAGATAGGAGATAATCTTGCCCGGCCGCAAATCAAAGACCTCCCGGACGATCTCCGCCAGGCGTGCATCGGGCAGCACGCCCGTCCCCTGCGTGTCCACGAGAACCGAGACCGGCTCCGACACGCCGATGGCATAGGCCACTTCAATCTGGCAGCGCTTTGCAAGCCCCGCCGCAACAATGTTTTTCGCCACATGGCGCACCATATAGGTGGCGGAGCGGTCTACCTTGGTGGGGTCTTTCCCGGAGAAACAGCCGCCGCCGTGCGCCGCGCTGCCGCCATAGGTGTCCACAATGATTTTTCTGCCCGTGAGTCCTGAATCGCCCACGGGGCCGCCGATGACAAAGCGGCCGGTGGGGTTGACGAAATACTTCGTCAACCCGTCGAGGTACTCCTTCGGAATCACCGGGCGGATGACAGTCTCGATCACCCCTTCGCGCAGATCCTTGAGGGAGACCTCCGGGCTGTGCTGGGTGGACACCACAACCGCGGGCAGGCGCAGCACCTTCCCCGTCTCATCATACTCCACCGTCACCTGGGTCTTCCCGTCCGGCCGCAGCCAGGGGAGAATGCCGTCCTTTCGCACCTGCGCCAGCCGCCGCGCGAGCGCGTGGGAGAGGGCGATGGGTGCGGGCATCAGCTCGGGCGTCTCATCGCAGGCATAGCCGAACATCATGCCCTGATCCCCCGCGCCGACGCTGTCCTCCGAAGTGCCCGCCTCCTTGCTCTCAAGCGATTGGTCCACGCCCATGGCAATGTCGGAGGACTGCTCATCGATGGCGCTCATCACGGCGCAGCTCTGGTAGTCAAAGCCGTAGTCCGGGTTGGTGTAGCCGATGCGCTCGACCGTCTTGCGGGCGATGGCGGGAATGTCGGTGTAGCAGTCGGTGCTGATCTCACCCATGACAAAGATCATGCCCGTGGTGCAGATGGTCTCGCAGGCGACGCGCGCGTTGGGGTCTTTTGCGAGGATATCGTCGAGCACGGCATCTGAAATCTGGTCGCAGATTTTGTCCGGATGCCCTTCGGTTACAGATTCTGAGGTAAATACACGATGGCTCATAGTCTTCTCTCCTTATTCTCCGCCCCAGCCGTCCAGATAGGCCTGCTGCGCGGGCGTGAGTGTGTCAATTTCTAAGTGCAGCGCTGCCAGCTTCATGCGGGCAATCTCGTCATCAATCTCGTCGGGGACATGGTAGACCTGCTTGGAGAGGCCGCCCCTGTGCTTCACGAGCCACTCAAGCGTCAGCGCCTGCACGGCAAAGGACATATCCATGATCTCCGCCGGGTGCCCGTCTCCCGCGGCGAGGTTGATCAGCCTTCCCTCCGCACCGAGGTTGATGGTCTTCCCGTTTTCCAGCGTATAGCCCATCACGCTCTCGCGCCGCTCCGCCTTGGACACCGCCATCTGCTCGAGCCCCGCCACGTCCACCTCACAGTTGAAGTGTCCGGCGTTGCAGAGGTAGGCGTTGTCCTTCATGCTGCGCATGTGCGCGGGCGTGATGACGTCTTTGCAGCCCGTCACGGTGACGAAGATGTCGCCCTTCGGCGCGGCCTCTTCCATTTTCATCACCCGGTAGCCCTGCATGGTGGCATCGAGCGCCTTAAAGGGGTCCACCTCCGTGACGATCACATCGGCGCCCATGCCCGCGGCGCGCAGCGCCACGCCCTGCCCGCACCAGCCAAAGCCCGCGACGACGACGGTTTTCCCCGCGACGATCAGGTTGGTCGTGCGCATGATCGCCTCCCAGACGCTCTGCCCGGTGCCGTATTTGTTGTCGTAGTAGTGCTTCGCCTTCGCATCGTTGACCGCCACCATGGGGCAGGGCAGAATGCCCGCGCGCTCCCGCGCGCGCAGCCGCAGAATGCCGGTGGTCGTCTCCTCGCAGCCGCCGATGACTTCCGTTCCAAACTCCGCCTCATGGGCGGCAAGCAGGTGGATCAGGTCGCCGCCGTCATCGACAATCAGGTGGGGCTTTGGCTTTAGGGTCTCAAGCAGATGCGCCTCATACTCCTGCGGCCTTGCCTTGTGCACACCGAAGGTCGAAACGCCAAGGCTCGCAAGCCCTGCCGCCACGTCGTCCTGCGTGGAGAGGGGGTTGGAGCCCGTGAGGTAGACCTCAGCGCCGCCGGCCTGGAGCACGAGACCGAGGTTTGCCGTCTTCGCTTCCAGATGGATGCACACGGCGATGCGCAGCCCCCGGAAGGGCTGCTCCGCCCGAAAGCGGCGCTCAATCTCGCCAAGGGCGGGCATGAAGCCGCGAACCCAGTTGATTTTTTGAAGGCCCGCGTCCTTTTGCTGCATATCCCTTACGATACTCATCTGCGGACATCCTCCTTGTTTTCCTTTTTTTACGGCGGCAAGAGGATACAAAAAAAGCTTCCTCCCGGAAGCCATGTTGCCCTCGATCGCCTCCTTATCGCGTTAGCAGTACCACCTTGCCCCGCCGGCAGGTTGGTGTGGGGTCACCGAGCTAACTCTCTCACCCACTCTTGATAATGGCCTTATTTCATTTTGTCACTCTATTATAAAGGCTCTTCCCCCAAAACGCAAGACTTTTTTCCAAGCGAAACCCGACCCGCCTGGAGAGACGGGTCGGGTCATTCTATGCCGCAGGGGCAAATTTGTCAGTTCTCAGGCGGTGGTGTCTTCGCCCTCTTCACCGGCTTCGCCTTCTTCTTCGCCGCCTTCATCGGCATCTTCTGCAGCTTCCGCGTCCTCATCCGCTTCCTCTGCGTCTTCCGCAGCTTCCGCGTCCTCGGCAGCGGCCTCTTCCGCAGCGGCCAGGTTCTCTTCGATCACGGTCAGGAGATTTTTCTCCCCGTCCTTGATGTTGATGAGCAGAGCGTTGTTGCTGACAATGGCAGCCTCGCCGCGGTCAAATGCGCTCTCCGCATTGTAGTAGCCGTCGGTGAGCAGGATCTCATCTGCAAACTCCCATGCGGAGTCCCATGCAAAGTCGGTCTCCGAGCTGTAGCCAAGCGCGCGGAGCACAAAGGTGAGGTACTGCGCGGCGCTCACGGCCTGGTCGCTGCCGAAGGTCGTCTCGCCGGTGCCGAGGGTCAGGCCGTTGGCATAGGCATAGCCGACATAGGGCTTCGCCCAGTCTGCCACGTCAACAAAGGGGGTCTCCCAGTCGCCGTTCTGCGCGGCAGTTTCCTGGCCCAGGAGGCGGACGAGCATCGTCACGGCTTCTGCGCGGGTTGCGGCGCGCTCGAGCTCATAGTTGGGGCTGCCGTCTTCATTGTCGCCCACGCCCTTAAAGAGGCCCAGCTCGTAGAGTGCATCTGCTGCCTCCAGTGCCATGGCTGCCCGATCCACCGCGTCGTCCTCATCGGCTTCTTCTGCGGTCTCCTCGGCGTCTTCCGTGGCTTCTGCGGTCTCTTCCGCGTCCTCCGGGGCTTCCGTGGCGGCTTCGCTGGTTACTTCGGCTTCATTTGTGTCCTCGGGTGTCTCACCCTCCACAGCCAGTGCCGGTGCTGCCATGCCAAAGCAAAGGCCGAGTGCCAAAAGCAGAGATAAAAGCTTGCGTTTCATTCAAGTTCCTCCTAAAAAGTTTAAATTAGCTCATATTGAAAAGCATTTCCATTATACTGAGGTTTTTCCAGTTTGTAAAGCGTGTTCGGGTGATCTTTTATTAGAATTTTTACTGCTTCGACAAATATTAACAGTTTCTTATAGACTTTTTATGCATTTGCGGGTAAGATTAATCCAATTCTTTTCCCAACGCACGCGCAAGGAGGCGTTCTGTTTGCAGTTCTTACAACATAAAATCGACCGGTTTTGTGCCCGGCATCCGCGTTTCGGCATCCCCAATTTGATGCTCGTCATCCTGATGATTTACGGCGTGATCTTTTTTCTGGATGCCTTTAGCTCGAACTATCTCTCTTCCCTGCTCTATTTTGACATGGCGCGGATCCTCCGCGGCGAATTCTGGCGGCTCTTCACTTTCGTGCTGCTGCCACCGGGCAGCCGCAGCATCATCTTCTTTGCCATCATGATGGTCTTTTACTACTTCATCGGCAGCACCCTGGAGCGGCATTGGGGCACTGCGAAATTCAACCTCTTCGTGCTCTCGGGCGCGCTGCTCACGCTCCTGGCGGGCATTCTCATCGGCTTTTCCGGCGGGCCCATGGTCTTGATCTCGCTCTACTATATCTTTTTCTCCATGTTCTTCTCCGTCGCCCTGCTCTACCCGGATATGACGATTTATCTCATGTTCATCCTGCCCGTCAAGGCCAAATGGGCCGCCTGGCTCACCGCCGCCGTCTTTCTCTATGAGATCCTCATGCCCTTTTCTCAGGGCGTTCCCTTTGCGTCCCTGCTGCCGCTCTTTGCGCTCTTAAACTACTTCATCCTCTTCTCCGGCGATCTCTCCCACTACCTGCGGCAAAGCGCCTCCCTTGGCGCGCATAAGCTGCGCAAGCGCCAAAAGACGGTGGATTTCCAGAGCGCCCAGCGGCACGCCCGGGAGAAAAAGGGTTACCTGCACAAATGCGCCGTCTGCGGCCGCACCGACAGCAGCAATCCCGAGCTGGAGTTTCGTTACTGTTCTAAGTGCAAGGGGTACTACTGTTACTGCGCAGACCACATCAACTCCCACGTCCACGTGGAATAGGAAGGAGCAAAGACCATGCAAGAGCAGACACTCATTGACATTGCGGCGTCCTATCAGGCGCGCGCCTATGCGCCCTATTCCGGCTTTCCGGTCGGGGCGGCGCTGCTCTGTGAGGACGGGACGATCTTTGGCGGCTGCAATATGGAAAACGCGGCCTATGGGGAGAGCCTCTGCGCCGAGCGCGTCGCGCTGGCGAAGGCCGTCAGCGAGGGGCGGCGGCGCTTTCGCAGCATTGCCGTGATCGGCGGCGCGGAGTTTTGCTGGCCCTGCGGCTCCTGCCGCCAGCTTCTCTCAGAGTTCTCGCCGAAGATGACGGTGCTGGCTGCCAAGGAGGGCGGGGCCTTTGAAGCGGCGCGGCTCGATGCGCTGCTCCCCAAGCACTTTGGTCCAAGCCAGCTGGAGGAAAAGAAAGCCTGAATCATAACAAACTGTCCGCCCTCCGGCGGGCGGTTTTTTTTGCGCAAACCTCCCCTGCCTCCCCATCCACCCGCCGCGCAGCTGCCAACTGCCCTTCTCCTGCCATCTTTTCCTGCCCGCGCTCATAGACTGTAGCATCTGGATCATTTGCCTGCCGAGTGCAACGCGCTGCCGCCCCATTTCGCGGGGCCTTGCTTGACGGGCTTGGAATACGGGAGGTGCTTTCGTTGGATTTCTTGCGCGATCCGCAGGTCATGGAGCTGGCGCAGACGCTCCGCAGACGGGCGCAGGCCGGCCGCTATACGGTCTCGGACCTGCTCTGGAGAGAGGGGAATACGGAGTATCAGTTTGTGGACTTGGTCATGGAGGGCGGGGGCACGCTGGGCATCGCCCTCGTCGGCTATCTCTACGCCATGGAGCAGGCGAAGATCCGCTTTCTGAGTGTTGGCGGCAGCTCCGTGGGCGGCATCGTCGCGCTCCTGCTCGCCGGCGCCGGGCCGCACACAGAGGAAAAAAGCGCGCGCCTCGCGGCTATCCTCTCTGCGATGGACATGAATGACTTCCTCGACGGGAACTTCTTCTGCCGCCGCCTCAGCCGCCTGCTCGGCCGGGACGAGGCGCCGCTGCGCGGCCCCCGCCTTGCGCTCCTCTCCCTCCTGAGCGCGCCGACGCTCTCTCGAACACTCGGCCTCAACCCCGGCAATGCCTTTCTCAGCTGGCTCTCCGCGCAGTTGCAGGAGCTCGGTGTTGACTCGCTGCAGACGCTGCAGCGGCAGATCGACCTGCTCCCCGCCGATCTCTTTCATCGGGAGCAGGGGCTTGCCTTCATCCGCCCCGCCCCCGCCCTGAAACTCGTTGCCGCAGACATCACAGCCGGGCGCAAGGCCGTCTTCCCCGCGATGGCGCCGCTCTACTGGGCGGATGCCGATGCCCCCCATCCCGCGCTCTTTGGCAGGGCCACCATGTCCATCCCCGCTTTCTTCCAGCCCGTGGAGCTCAGGGCGATGCCCCAAGCCGCGCGTTCAGCGTCGATATCCGGGCAGGCGGGGGCAGGCGGGAGCGCGCTTCCCCCGCGCACTCTTCTTGTTGACGGCGGGCTTCTCTCCAATTTCCCCATCTCCCTCTTCCACCAGGAGCGGATGCCCAATGCGCCCACCTTCGGCGCAAGGCTCGGCTCCGCCGCCGCGCGGGCGCAGTCCATTGACAGCCTCGGCAGCTATTGCGGGGCGCTCTTGCGCTCCCTGCGCCGCTACAATGATGAGGACTTCATCGAGCAAAACCCCGACTATCGCGCCCTGATCAGCTACATCCCCACCGACGGGCACCACTGGCTGAATTTCCACATGGAAAAGGCCGAACAGCTTGCGCTCTTCCAAGAGGGGATGTCTGCCGCCGCAGACTTTCTGGAGCGCTTTGATTGGGCGGGCTACAAAGAGATTCGCAGGGCGCGCTTGCAGGAGGCGGCGCACGCAGGAAAATGAAAGCGGCACAAGCCCCCCGTGCTTTTGGGGCTTGTGCCGAAGCTGCGCTTGGATTTGCCGGCTGGGGCAGCTTATTTCGCGGTGTTCGCCGCAACGAGTGCGGCATCCCAGACGCCGTTGAAGGGCGGGGAGTAGCAGAGATCCATCATTCCCATCTCGTCGATTCCGACATCTGCGCTCATGGCAATGGCATAGTAGCTTGCCCGCTCCGCCACGCTGCCTTTTCCAAAGAGCTGCGCGCCGAGAATCTTGCGCGTCTCCGCGTGATAGACAAGCTTGATGTCCACCATGTCATCACTATAGTAACCCGCATAGCTGTGCGCGGAGACGGCATTCGTCCGATAGGGCAGGCCCAGCTTCTTCGCGTCCTTTTCCGAGAGGCCGACCTTTGCCACATCGGAGTCAATCAGCTTGATGGCTGTGCTCCCGATGAGCTTGAGCTTGACGGCGGGTCTGCCCGCCAGCACGTCCGCCACGATGCGCCCCTGCTTGTTCGCGTTGGAGCCGAGGGGCGCGTGCTGATACGCTCCGGTGATATGGGAGCGCATCGCGCTGCAGTCACCCGCCGCAAAAACGGAGTCCACAGAGGTGCGCATCTCTTCGTCGACCATGATGGCGCCGTTGGGCAGCTTTTCCACATCGATCAGCTCTGTGTTGGCCTGAATGCCCGCAGCGTTGATGAGCAGCTGGCAGGGCAGCTGGAGCGCTTCCTCCCCAACTTTCACCCTCAGCCCGGAAATGCGCCCGCTCTCCGCCTCCACCTGGAGCAGGGTCGCCTTCTGGTAGACCCGGATCCCATGTGCGGCCAGTTCCTCGATGATTTTCTCCGAAAATTCCCCGTCCAGGGGGGACATCACGGTTGAGCGCGCCAGGATGGAGACCTCTCTCCCCTGCTCCCGGCAGGCTGCCGCCATTTCAAGGGCAATGGCACCCGCGCCGAAAACCACCACATGGCGCGTCCCCTCCGCCATGAGCGCCTCCTTGAGCGCGACCGTCTCGGGAATGGTGCGCGGCCTGTAGACACCCTGCACGCCGGGCGGAACCGCCGCGATGTCGTTGACCCTTGCCCCTGTGGCAACGAGCAGGTAATCATACTGCTCTTCAAAGCGCTGCCCCCCGTTGAGATCCGCCACGGTGACGCGCTTGTTTTTCGTATCCACCTGCTCCACCCTGTGAAAGGTCTTCAGCTTGATTCCGCTCTCTATGAACTGCTCCGGTGTGCGTGCGATCAGCGAGGCCGCATCCGGAATATGGCCTGACACGTAAAAGGGAATGCCGCAGGCGCCGTAGGAGACAATCCCTTCCTTTTCGTAGACCGTGATCTCCACCTGTTCCTTCAGATTTCGTTTCAGCCGCGCCGCTGCGGACATGCCGGCCGCATCTCCGCCGATGATGATGACCTTCATTTCGTAAGCTCCCTTCTTCAATGCGATCGCCCAAGGCGACCTGAATCGTCTCTATCCCGCTCTCTCCCCGCAGCGCTGCGGCGGAAGGGCAAGGGGGCACGGATCCCGCGCAATGTTACAAATTTACGAATCCTTCCATCCATTATAGAGCGGAATTCCATTTTCAGCAAGTTCTTTTTCGCCGCGCCGCAGCCGGACGTCGGCGAGTGAGCGCAGGCGCAAGCAGAGCACGCGGAAGGGGTTCTGCGGGCGCTTTACGGCGGGCGGGAAATCCGGCAGAATCGATCCGCGGTATCCCCGCACTGTGGTGCCGCTGTTGCCGGCGAAAGGAACAGAAAAACCCTGCAAACCGTTGCGAATCAAGGTTTGCAGGATTTTTCACTTTGGCACGCCCGGAGGGACTCGAACCCACAACCCTCAGAACCGGAATCTGATGCGCTATCCATTGCGCTACGGACGCATATGCCCTTTGCCGCCGCGCGCAGTGCCGCGCAGCTTGTGCCTGCCTATTATAAAAAACTTTCGGGGCTTTGTCAAGCCAAACTCATCACGCCAAGGGGGCTTTTGTGCCCAAGATGGGGCTTGCTGTCCGCCTGTTTTCATGATAAAGTGAAGGTGTTATCGCTTCCCTGCAACTTCCGCTCACATGAGGGAGTCAGACGCGGCGCAAGTGTCCGCCGGCGCAGCCCGCCGCTGCGGCAGCCTCTCCCCCGTTTGATCCCGTCAGTTTACAGGACGGCAAACGCACCATAATTTGTTTACGAAAGGGGTTATTCGATTGAGCTTCAACTTTTATCTCCCCACAAGGATCCTCTTTGGCAAGGGCGCGCTCAACTCTCTGGGCAAACAGGCCCTGCCGGGCAAAAAGGCGCTGATCGTCATCTCCAACGGCAAATCGACCCGCGAGAACGGATATCTTGCGCGGGTAGAAGCGGCGCTGCAGGCCGCCGGCGCGAAGAGCGTCGTCTTTGACGGGGTGCACGCGAACCCCACCGCCTCCAACGTGCGCGATGGCGCGGAGATGGCGCGTGCGCAGCACTGCGATTTTATCCTCGGTCTGGGCGGCGGGAGCAGCATCGACTGCGCCAAGGGCATCGCCTGCATGGCAAGCAATGAGGGCACATTCTGGGACTATATGTTTGGCGGCACAGGCGGCAGAAAAAAGCCCGCGCAGCCGCCCCTGCCCCTCGTCGCCATCCCCACGACGGCGGGAACCGGCACGGAGGCGGACCAGTGGGCCGTCATCACCAACGAGGAGACGCAGGAAAAGCTCGCCTTCGGCAATGACAACAGCTTCCCCTATCTCTCTGTGGTGGATTCCGAGCTGATGCGAAGCGTCCCGCCGACCTTCACGGCCTATCAGGGCTTTGACGCGCTCTTCCACAGCACGGAGGGCTACATCTCGCGCTACGCCAACGAGATGAGCGATCTCTACGCCCTGCGGGCAATCGAGGCCGTCGGCCAGAACCTTGCCGCTGCCTTTTCAGACGGGCAAAACGAAGACGCGCGGGATGCGCTCGCCCTTGGGAGCATGCTCTCAGGCGTCGTCATGGTGGTGGGCACCACCACCTCCAAGCACGCGCTCGAGCACCCCATGAGCGCCTACCACCCGAAGCTGCCACACGGCGCGGGCCTGATCATGCTCAGCGCCGCCTACTACACGCACTTCATCGAGAACGCACCCGAGCTGAGAGGGCGCTTCATCGATATGGCAAAGGCCATGGGCAAGGCGGACGCAAACGACCCGATGGATTTCATCGAGATGCTCCGGGCACTGCAACAACACTGCGGTGTGGACGGGCTGCGGATGTCCGACTACGGCATTCGGGCGGAGGAGTTTGCCACCTATGTGTCCGATGCCAAGACCACCAGCGGCTACGCCTTCAAGGCCGACCGCATCGAGCTGAGCGATGCGGACTGTCTTGCGATCTACGAGGCCTCTTACCGCTAAGCCGCCCCGCCCTGGAGAGCGGCACCTTCCAAGCGCAACAAAACGCACAAAACCCTCAGCGGGTTTTGTGCGTTTTCCTCGTATTTCAGGGTTACAGCTGCCTGAGCGCGAAACGGGCGCTTGCCCGCTAGAGCGCGAGGCACTCGTCCACCATGCGGTGAACCAGGCGGGCGGTTTCTGTGTCGGAAAGGGTGTAGTAGACCTCTTTGCCCTCCCGCCTGCTGGTGATCAGACCGTGGAGCCGCAGGCTGCGCAGGTGATGCGAGACCGCAGCGGCGCTCATGCCCACGGCCGCCGCAAGGTTGACCCCGCACTCCTCACAGTGGCAGAGCAGCCAGAGCAGCCGCAGCCGCGAAGGATCTGAAAGTTGCGAAAAAACCGCTGCCGACTGGTGGAGCGCCTCCCCCTGCGGGATGTGCGCCAGCAGCTCAGGCAGGCCGCCGCCATGATCGTGCGGCAATTGCTCAAGCAACATCTCTTCATGCCCCCTTCTGTTTTCTCCTTAGCGCTCTGCCGCAGCGCGCGCGGCAGTTATTCCGCGCTCGGATCCCAGACGCAGCAGCTCTCCGGGTCATCTTTCCGGTTCATGGCACCAAGATCCATGCTCGGTGCCAGCCTGCCCACGTAGGGCGCCTTTTTCCAGCTGCGCCGCAGGTTGGACGCCCCGCAGTTGGAGCAGCGGATGCGCCCCTCTTCCAGCGCCTGGATCGAGGCGATGACCTGAATCTCGCCGTCACAGTTTAAACAATGAAAATCATACACAGGCATGATGCTCTCCTCCTTTTGTTTCTTTCCGCCCGGCCACCTCATCCCCCGCAAAGCGGGAAGCGTCCGGGCGGGCACCCCAAAGTTTTTTGGCGGCGCCGCCCTTCTATCTCTCTTGCGGACGGGATACCGCGGGGCTTGGCGGCGGCGTGAGCACGAAGCGGGCGCAGCCGGGTTCCGCCCCGGTGCGACACAGCCGGCGCTGCGCCTTGTCAGCCCGCCCATCAGCAAGACGGGCGGGGCGGGCAGGGCCTGCTCTTCGGGTTCTCAGTATGATACCACAGGCGCTTGCGCCCTTGTGGTATCTGTGGTCCGATCAGGTATAAGATCCGCTTCAAGGATATTATACCGCAAATTTTGCCCACACTCAAGGGGAAAACACATTCTTCCTTCTCCGGAGCTTTTATGTTACAATGGTGCCAACTTGACTGATCAAAGGAGCTGCCTATTTTGAAGCTGCGTCTCACTCTCGCCTGCCTGCTCACCGCGCTCGCGTGCAATGGTGCGTTCCTCTTCGCCCTCCTGCCCCCCTCCCTGCCGCTGCGGATTCTCGTGTTTACCCTGCTGATTTTCGCCTACACGCTCCTCCTCGCTGTGCCTTCCCTCGGCCGGGGGGAGGAGTGGAAGCCCACCTTCCTCTCCGGCGGGGCCAACCTGCTCGCCTGCATCGCCTTTGCCTCTCTGGCGCAGCTCATCACCGCAGCGGCCCTGCTGATTCACCCGGGCGGCAGGCTTCTCTTCTCGCTTCCCGTCTGGATCATCAACCTTCTGGTGTTTCTGCTGCTCATCGGCACCATGCTCTTTCACGCTGCGGCGCGGCTCTTCGCCGCCTCGGCAGTGCTCACAGGTCGCCACCGGCGGCAGTTGATTCTCTTCGGCGTGCTGCCCCTTGCAAACCTCTTTGTGCTGCGCCCCATTTACCGGCTCGCAAGGGCGGAATATCAAAGTGTGCGCCTGCGGCAGGAGCGCAACCGCCTGCGCGAAGAGGCGAAAATCTGCGCCACAAAATACCCCGTCCTCCTGCTGCACGGCATCCTCTTTCGCGACTGGACATGTTCAAACTATTGGGGGCGCATTCCCGCCGAGCTGGAGGCCAACGGCGCGCGGCTCTATTACGGGAAACAGGAGACCCCCTCCGATATCCGGTCTGCCGCCGCGCAGCTGCAAGAGCGCGTTGCGGAGATCCTGGCGCAGGAGGGCTGCGAAAAGCTCAACATCATCGCCCACTCCCGCGCGGGTTTGGATGCCCGCTATGCCATCAGCGCGCTGGGGCTCGGCGGGCAGGTGGCCTCCCTGAGTACCATCAACACGCCCCACCGCGGCTCGTATTTTGCAGCGCAGAGCGTTGATTCCCTGCCGCAGCCGCTGGCAGAGAAGGTCTCGGCGCTGCGGGAGCAGATCTTCTCCCGCCTCACGGACAAAGACCCTGATTTTTACAGCGGCATTTCCAACTGGAGCGCAGAGGCCGCCGCGGAGTGGAACGAAAGCCTCCCCGACGATCCCGGCGTGTTTTACCAGAGCATCGGCTCTGTGCTCTCCTGCGCCGAGGGGGCAGAGTTCCCGCTGAATCTCGGCTACCAGCTCATCCGCGCGCTGGGGGAGGACAACGACGGCCTGGTCGCCCTCTCCTCCATGCAGTGGGGGGCCTTCCGGCTCTGGCGGGCGGAGGGGGCAGAGGGCATCTCCCACGCGGATGTGATTGATCTAAGCCGCCGCGACATTCCCGGTTTTGACGTCTGCGAGTGCTATGTGCAGCTGCTCGGCGAACTCAAGGAGCGCGGCCTCTAGCGCGCGCGGGCAAGCGTTCCACCGCGCGGGAAGTTCTGCACAAAAAACAGCCTGACATCCTCTGTAAGTGAGGGTGTCAGGCTGTTTCAGGTTTTCATGGTCTTGCAGCGAGTATCTGCTGCTCAAAAGGCGGAGAGGTCTGCGCTGAACAAGCCTGTTTTCTTCTCGTCTTCTCCCCCGCGCAGATCAAAGAGCTGCGCCGTCATCTGCATGTTCAGCTCCGCCCGCCAGCGCAAGGCCAGCATTTCGTAATCCTCACCCGGCTCCATGGCGGCAAAAAGCGCACTGAGATCCGCAACGCCGGCCCCTGCCGGCCCGCTCTGCTGCGCCCCGCCGGAGCGGGAGACGCTTGCTGCGCGCAGGCCCGCGTCCTCCATATAGCCCATGACACGCTGGATGTAGGCCTTCGTCTCCTTGAAGGGGGGCACGCCGCCGTATTTCTTCACATTTCCGCTCCCGGCATTGTAGGCCGCGAGGGCAAGCTCAATATCACCATGGTAGTCCTGTAATTTCTGCGCGATATACTTCGCACCGCCCATGATGTTCTGCTCAGGGTCAAAGGAGTCTGTCACGCCCAGGCCGCGCGCCGTTGCAGGCATCAGCTGCATCACACCCTGCGCCCCCGCAGAGGAGACCGCGTCGGGGTTGAAGCCCGACTCCGCCTTTCCGATCGCGCGAAGCAGCGCCACGGGCACCCCGTAGGTGTCGGCGGCGCGCTGGAAGATATCGTCCAGATCCGAAGAGAGCGCGCTTGTTTGCGCAGCCGTCAGCGCAGAGGAAAAGCCGCCCTGCGCCGCCTGCGCGGGGCGTAATCTGTCGCTGCGCTCATAGGCGCGCAGGAGATCCATGGGGCTGATACTTGACATAGACACGCTCGCTTTCTGAAGATAACAGACGCTCGCCTCGCACTGCCGCCGCAGGATGGGCGGGGGATTCACAGGCAGCGGGGTTCTGCACATTCACTATTCCATCTATTTTACGGGAGCCTGTCCCGAAAGTCAAGCGGCAGGCGCAAGTTGTTTCTGCCGCCCCCTAGCGCTCTCTTCCCAGCGCAAAGGCGCGGCGGTTGAGTTCCAAAAACTCCGGCTTGACGCAGGCGGCAATCGCCTCCTGCCAGGCGGCTTCGGCTATGTCGGGAAAATAGGTGGAGAGCCGCCCCACGAGCACCAGATTGACCGACTTCGGAGAGCCCGCCGCCTCCGCGAGGGAGAGACAGTCCACCGCTTCCAGATCTACACCCAGCGCGCGGATTTTCCCAAGAATATCCGCCGGATAGGCGGCAAGCCCCGTGATGACGGGCATCGGCTCCATGATCTGGGTGTTGCTCAGAATCCTGCCGCCGGGCTTGAGATAGGGCAGCCAGCGGGCGGTCTCCAGCTGCTCGAAGGAGACGATGATGTCCGCCTCGCCCTGATCCAAGATCGGGGAATAGACCCGTTCACCAAAGCGGAGATAGGCCACCACGCTCCCGCCGCGCTGGCTCATCCCGTGCACTTCGGAGACTTTTACGTCATGCCCCTGCGCCATAAAGAGCTGCCCGAGGATGTTTGTCGCGAGGATGGAGCCCTGCCCGCCCACGCCGACGATCATCAGATTACCCCTCTGCATGTGCCTGCACCCCTTTCGTCACGGTTTCAAAGGCATTGAAGTTACACAGCTGCACGCAGAGGCCGCAGCCCACGCAGAGCGTTTGATCCACCTGCGCCTTCTTCTCCCGGAAGGAGATCGCCGGGCAGCCGATTCGCATGCAGAGTTTACAGCCCGTGCAGGCTTCCGGCTTCACCCGCAGCGGATCGCCGAGTTCCACGCCCTTGATCATCACGCAGGGACTGCGCGCGATGACCACCGAGGGCGCGGGGGCGGCAAGTTCTTCCTTGAGCGCCGCCTCCACCTCTTCGAGCCGGTTCGGATTGATCACGCGCACGCGCGCAATGCCGACGGCGCGGCAGAGCGCCTCGAGATCCACCTTGCTGCTCGGCTCCCCGCGCAGGGTGAAGCCTGTGGTGGGGTTCTGCTGCTGCCCCGTCATGCCGGTGATGGAGTTATCGAGCAAAAAGACCGTGGAATTTGTGCCATTGCAGGCGATGTCCATCAGGCCCGTCACGCCCGAGTGGGCAAAGGTGGAGTCCCCGATCACCGCGACGCTGCTCTGCTCCCCCGCCTGCCCCATGGCGAGGTTAAAGCCGTGCAGCCCGGAGCAGGAGGCGCCCATGCAGACGTTTAGGTCCATCGCGTGCAGCGGGGGCATCACCCCGAGGGTGTAGCAGCCGATGTCGCCATAGACCATGCACTTGTGTTTGGAGAGCATGTAGAACACGCCCCTGTGCGGGCAGCCCGCGCACATCACCGGCGGGCGTCTCGGAATCTCCTCCTCCAGCCGCAGGGCGGGTTTGTCCTCTTTGCCAACGCAGCGCGCCACGACACCCTGCGTGAGCTCATTGACCAGAGGGAAGAGCGCCTTGCCCGTCACCTCCAGGCCGATCTGCCGACAGTGGTTCTCGATGATGGGGTCAAGCTCTTCGATAATCATGAGGTTCTCCACCTCGGCGGCAAATTCGCGCAGCAGCGCCACCGGCATCGGCCAGGCCATGCCGAGTTTTAGGATGCTCGCAGACTCTCCAAAGACCTCGCGCGCGTACTGATAGCTCGTGGAGGCGGTGATGATGCCCACCGAGCGGTCTTCCCGCAGCTCCACGCGGTTGATGCCGCTTTTCTCCGCCCACTCCACCAGCTGTTTCGTGCGCGCCTCCACCCGCTTGTGCGCTTCGAGGGAGTTGGTCGTCATCATCACGCGCTTTGGGTCTTTGATGTAAGGTTTCTGCGGCACTTCCACCCGCTCCCCGGGCGTTGCGATGCTCTGCGAGTGGGAGATGCGGGTGCAGAGCCGCAGGAGCACGGGGGTTTGAAAGTCCTCCGAGAGCGTATAGGCAAGTTTTGTAAACTCCAGCGCCTCCGCCGAGTCTGAAGGCTCAAGCATCGGCAGCTTCGCGGCGATGGCGTAGTGTCTGGAGTCCTGTTCGTTTTGAGATGAGTGCATCCCCGGGTCATCCGCCACGCAGACCACAAGCCCCGCGTTGACCCCCTGATAGGAGATGGTAAAGAGCGGGTCGGCGGCCACGTTGAGCCCCACGTGCTTCATGCAGCTCGCGGCGCGCTTGCCCGCCAGGGACGCGCCGTGCGCCACCTCCAGGGCGACCTTTTCGTTGGGCGCCCACTCGCAAAAGATCTCCGGATACTGCGCCGCCTCCTCCGTGATCTCCGTGCTGGGCGTCCCCGGATAGCTCGCGATGATCTGGCAGCCGGCTTCATACAGCCCCCGCGCCACGGCGGCATTGCCAAGCATCAATTCCTTCATACAGACCCGTCCTTCTCTTCTGTTTCTTTTGTTTGCTGCGCCACCCGCTCAATCACTTCACCCAGCGCGCCGGTCCCGCCCTGGAGCACCCGGTTCACGCGGCTCACCGTTGCGGAGCTGGCTCTGGTCTCTGTGAGGATCGCGGTATAGACCATGCCATCGAGCAGCATTTTTGCCACATCGAAGCGCTGCTCGATCGCCCGAAGCTCTGTGACGGCGCAGAGGTCATCAAAAAAACGGATGCACTCTTCCACCGTTTCCAGCTTCGCGATGTGCTCATAGAGCGCATTGCTCCTCTGTTTTTTTGCTATTCTAGCCATCGTATCGTTCCCTTTCATCAGCCTCTGTTCTGCATGGCGACCAGTTGATCCGCCCCATAGCGCTTGCGCAGCACGGGTTTTTCGATCTTGCCGGTTGCGTTTCGGGGAATCTCCGCAAAGATGATCTTCGCCGGCCGCTTATAGCGCGGGAGCGCCTTGCAAAAGGCTTTGATCTCCTCTTCGCTGCAGTCGTAGCCATCCTTGATCTCAATCACCGCGCCTGTGATCTCACCCAGGCGCTGATCCGGAAGGCCGATCACCGCCACATCGCGCACCTTTTCATAGGCGCGCAAGAAGGCCTCCACCTGCACGGGGTAGATGTTCTCGCCGCCGGAGATGATCACGTCCTTCTTTCGGTCGACAAGGAAGTAAAAGCCCTCCTCATCCTCCATCGCCATATCCCCGGTGTAGAGCCAGCCGTCCCGCAGGGATTCGGCCGTGGCCTCGGGGTTGCGGTAGTAGCAGCTCATCAGACCCGGCCCCTTGACGCAGAGCTCGCCAACCTCCCCGCGGGGCACGGGCTGCCCCGCCTCGTCCACGATCTGACAGAGCCAGCCGTAGCCGGGAACGCCGATGGCACCGACCTTGCGGATGTTTTCCATGCCCAGGTGGACGCAGCCCGGCCCTGCCGATTCGGAGAGCCCGTAGTTGGTGTCATATTGGTGCTCCGGAAAATAGCCCTGCCAGCGGGTGATCAGGGAGGGCGGCACCGGCTGCGCGCCGATGTGCATCAGCCGCCACTGGGAGAGTTCGTAGTCCTCCAGCCGCAGCGCCCCGCAATCGAGCTGGTCTAAAATATCCTGCACCCAGGGCACCAGCAGCCAGACAATGGTACATTGCTCGTCCGACACGGCTTTCAAAATCTGCTCCGGCGTCGTCCCCTTGAGCAGTACCGAGCGGCTTCCGCTCAAAAGGCTGCCGAACCAGTGCATCTTCGCGCCGGTGTGGTAGAGCGGCGGGATGCAGAGGAAATTATCCCCCCGGCCGGTCTCGTGGTGGTGCTGCTCCATCTCCGCCGCCTGCGAGAGGCTCCTGTGCTTATGTAAAATCGCCTTGGGAAAGCCCGTCGTGCCGGAGGAGAAGTAGATCGCGCCGTCATCCTCATCGGAGATGGCGATGCCGGGATCTGCCGAGGAGCAGTTTCCTGAGAGGTCGCGGTAGCTCTCGGCGAAGGGCGGGCAGGCATCTCCCTCGTAGAGCAGGAGCCGGCCGCGGCTGAGCCCGTCGGCAATGGAGGCCACCCGTTCAATGAATTCAGGCCCGAAGATGAGGACATCCACCTGGGCGAGCTTTGCGCAGTAGAGAATCTCCTCCGCTGAGTAGCGGAAGTTGAAGGGGACCGCGAGCGCTCCTGTTTTTAAAATGCCGAAGTAAATGGGCAGCCACTCAAGGCTGTTGTGCATCAAAATGGCGACCTTATCGCCCTGCTTGATCCCCCGCGAGAGGAGCATATTGGCGCAGCGGTTGGCCTTCTCGTTGAACACCGTCCAGCTGATCTCCCGGCGATAGGGCGCGGCGCCGCTTGGCTCCATCAGTGCGGATTCCTTCCAGTCGCTGCGCAGGGTTTCTTTCAGTTCGGGGTTGAGCTCGACAAGGGCAATTTCTGCGCCGTAGAGCCTCACGTTCCGCTCTAATAGTTCGGTGATGGGCATAAGGAAGATCCTTTCTAAACCATCTGTATGGATGGGAATATCATTGCACTTTTTATTACATGTTTCAGTTCTCCACTTTAACGCTCAGAAGGTTAAAGTGCCATTGCTACGCTATCATGTTTTGGCAAAAAAGTCAAGGCTTCCGCGCCTCGCTTTCCTCTCCCCCCTGCGGGAAAAGCGCCCTGCCCCTCGGCAAAGCGCGCGCCCGCATCCGAAGGCGCTTCCGCGCCCAACGCGCAGGGGTTTCCAGCCCCTGCCGCTGTTTTGGCAGCCCTTCTTAGCGCAAAACACAGGGCCGCTCGCCCGGCGAGCAGCCCTGTGTAAGATGCCTTATTTCTCTTCCGTTTCCTCTAAGATAAAGCTGATGAGCAGATCCTCATTGTTGACCCGGTCACCCTGCTTGACATAGAGTTTGTCAACCTTGCCGTCCACCTTGGAGACGATGGTCGTCTCCATCTTCATGGCCTCGACCACCATGAGCGGCATGTTCACCTTCACCTCGTCGCCTTCCTTCACCAGCACCTTCTCCACCGTTCCGGGGATGCCGGAGCCCAGGTGGCAGGGGTTGGATTTATCCGCCTGGAGCTTGCGGTCGGTGATGACCTCGAGCTTGCGGTCCAGCACGGTGATCTCGCGGAGCATGCCGTTGACCTCGAAGGTCAGGATCCGGTTGCCGGCGGGGTCGGGATCGGCCATTTCGATGAACTTGATGATCAGCTCCTTGCCCTCGCCGATCTTGATGGTCGTCTCCTCCCCCTTGCGAAGGCCGTAGAAGTAGACATGGCTCTCCAGCCGTGTCACGTCGTTGTAGGCCTCGAAGTGCTCGCAGTAGTCCTCATAGACCTTGGGGTAGAGCGCGTAGCTGACGGCCTTTGCGTCCACCTGATCTTCGCGGAAGGAGCTCAGGTCAAACTTCTCCCGCAGGTGCTTTTTGATGGCCTCAAAGTCCGCGTTTTCCATCGTCGCGCCGGGGCGCACCGTGATGGGCTTCTGATCCTTGAGCACGATCTTTTGCAGCTCCTCGGGGAAGCCGCCGTCCGGCTGGCCGATCATGCCCTTGAAGTAGTCCACGACCGATTCCGGATAGGAGAGGCCCTTGCCCTCGGTGAGGATGTTTTCCATCGTCAGCTCGTTTTTGATCATGAAGATCGCAAGGTCACCCACCACCTTGGAGGTCGGTGTCACCTTGACAATGTTGCCCAGGAGGATATTCGCCTGGCGGTAGAGCTCCTTGATCTCCTCAAAGCTGTCCTTCGCGCCCATTTCGGTCACCTGCGCGAGCAGGTTCGAATACTGCCCGCCGGGGATTTCATACTTATAGATCTGCGCGTTGGGGGCAAGCGTTCCGCTCTCAAAGGAGGCGTAGACCTTGCGCACGTGCTCGTAATAGCGGCTGAGCTTACCCAGCTCGTCAAAGTCGAGTCCGGTGTCTCTCTCCGTGCCGCGCAGCGCTTCCACCACGGCGTTCATGGAGGGCTGGCTCGTGCTCCCGGCCATGGATTCGATGGCGAGGTCCACCACGTCCACCCCGGCCTCGGAGGCCTTGAGCACCGTGGCAACGCCCGCGCCCGTGGTGTCGTGCGTGTGGAGGTGCACGGGGATCTTCAGCTCCCGCTTGAGCGCGGAGACCAGCTCGTAAGCCGCGTAGGGCTTGAGCAGGCCGGCCATGTCCTTGATGGCAAGCATATGGACGCCGAGCGCTTCGAGCTCTTTGGCCTTCTTGAGATAGTACTCAAGCGTGTACTTCTTCTCATTGGGGCTGGTCAAATCGCCCGTGTAGCAGACGGCACCCTCCACGATCTTGCCGGTCTTGAGCGCCTCTTCAATGGGCATCTTCATGTTCTCAAGCCAGTTGAGGCTGTCAAAAATACGGAACACGTCAATGCCCTCTTCGCCGGCGATGCGGACGAACTCCTGCACCACATTGTCCGGGTAGTTGCTGTAGCCCACGGCGTTGGAGGCGCGCAGCAGCATCTGAATCATCGTGTTGGGCATTCTCTCTCTGAGGATTTCAAGGCGCTTCCAGGGCGACTCCTTGAGGAAGCGATAGGTGGTGTCATAGGTTGCGCCGCCCCAGGCCTCCACGGAAAAGGCGTTTTGCAGGAAGGCGTTGGTCGCCTTGGCCGCGCCCGCAAGATCCTTCGTGCGCATGCGCGTGGCCATGAGGGACTGCTGCGCGTCCCGCATGGTGGTATCGCCGATGTAGAGCTTTTTCTCCTGGAGGATCTTTTGGGTAAAGCCCGCCGCACCAAGGCGATTGAGTTCATCCTTTGCGCCGTATACCGGCTTGGTCTCGTCATAGACAGGCAGGATGCGGTCCTCAAAATAGGGCTTCTTCCCCTCGCTGATGTTGACGATCTTGTTGCCCATAAATTCCAGAATCTTCGTTGCCCGATCCTGGCTTTGCCCGAGCATGAATAGCTCGGGTGTCTCTTCAATAAAGGTGGTGTAGCAGGCGCCGCGGCGGAAGGTCTCGTTGTTGATCACGTTGATCAAAAAGGGGATGTTGGTCTTAATGCCGCGGATGCGCATCTCCCGCATGGCCCGCAGGGACTTCTGCGCGGCGCCCTCAAAGGTGCGGTCGTGGGTGATGACCTTCACGAGCAGGCTATCGTAGTGGGGCGAGATCTCCCCGCCGCTGTAGATATTGCCGCCGTCAAGCCGCACGCCGTTGCCTGAGCCCGAGCGGTAGACAGAGATCTTTCCGGTGTCCGGCAGGAAGTTGTTGGCGGGGTCCTCCGAGGTGACACGCGTCTGGATGGAGAAGCCGTTGACTTGGATGGACTCCTGAGAGGGGATGTTGATCTCCTTGGAGTCAAGCGGGTAGCCCTGCGCAATGAGGATCTGCGACTGCACGAGGTCAATGCCGGTGATCATCTCCGTGACCGTGTGCTCCACCTGGATGCGGGGGTTCATCTCAATGAAATACGGCTCCTTGCTGCCGAGGTCCACGAGGAACTCCAGGGTGCCCGCGTTGATGTAGCCCACCTCTTTGCACAGGCGGATGGCCGCGTCAAAAATCTTCTTCCGCGTCTTCTCCGGCACGCTGAAAGCCGGGCCGTACTCGACGACTTTTTGGTGACGGCGCTGGACAGAGCAGTCCCTGTCATAGAGGTGCACCACGTTTCCGTAGTGGTCACCGAGCACCTGCACTTCAATGTGTTTGGGGCTTTTGAGGTATTTTTCAACGAAGATTTGATCGTCACCAAATGCTTTTTTAGACTCATTTCTGGCCATGTCAAACTCAACGGCCATGTCCTCCGGCTTGTAGACAATGCGCATGCCGCGCCCGCCGCCGCCGTTGGAGGCCTTGAGCATGACGGGATAGCCGATCTCCTCTGCCACTTCCAGCACTTCCTCAAGGCTGCGCATGGCGCGGTCCACGCCCGGGATGATGGGCACATCGGCCTTGATCGCCATCTGTTTGGAGCTGAGCTTGTCGCCCATGGAGTTCATGATCTCAACCGTCGGGCCGATGAAGACAATGCCGTTCTTGTCGCATGCCTCTACAAAGGCGGGGTTTTCCGCAAGGAAGCCATAGCCGGGGTGGATGGCATCGACATTGCGCTCTTTGGCGATTTTAATGATCTCCTGAATGTCCAGATAGGCGTCAATGGGGCCTTTGACGGGGTTGAGGGGATAGGACTCATCAGCACGGGTGCGAAAGATGGAGTATTTATCCTCCTTAGAATAGATGCCAATCGTCGTGATCCCAAGCTCCGCAAGTGCACGAAACACGCGGATTGCAATTTCACCGCGATTGGCGACCAGAACCCGCTTAAACGGGCGAATGTTTAGTTCACTCATAGAAAAACTCCTTCATTTCTGCGTTGGGACAGAAGAATTTTTTATTTTCGGCAGGGACAGAGCGCGCTGCCCTTTCCATAAAACAAGAGATTGGAAAGGGCGCAAAGCGCGCCCTTTCCCCATTCTCATCATCGTACCCAGATTATACACGAAATCTTGTTTGGATGCAAGCGTTTGCACGGCATGGACATATGTTTTTTGCCCTTTTTGCCCTCTCTTTTTCTCTCCCCATTCTCTTGGACGGTTAATTAGTTCGAATTCATGTGGATTCAACCGTCCAGAGGCAGCTGAGTGACCTTTTTCGTCAGATAAACCAAAAATCGGAGAGATTTCTCGCCGGATTCCCGGGTTTTTTTGTGGGATCTGTCAAAACGCGTGTGTTTTGGGAAATTGAGCGCAGCCGCGGCCCTTGCGGCGGGCGGGAAGCTGCGCCTCTTCCGCCCCGGAAATCACCCGCCGCAGCCGCTTCCCCCGAGCCGCGCAGCGCAAACGCAAGGAGAGGGGCACTTGAATCTATGGTGAAAAAGTGTTAAGATAAGCCGTATGATTGAGCGCACAAATAGCAGCATAGTTTAATTGTAAATGATTGAGGAGGACACAGCCCATGTTTAATCAACTGATTGAAACCCTGCGCGCAACGCCCCGCAAGATCGTCTTCACCGAAGGGCACGACGCCCGCATTCTTGAGGCCGCCGCACAGCTCAAGGCAGACGGTTTCCTCACCCCCATCCTGGTCGGTACGCTCGACGAGGTGCAGACAGCCGCCAAGGCCGGCGGTTTTGACATTGACGGCATTGAGATTCTCGACCCGCGCAGCTATCCGGACATGGACCGCATGGTGGAGACCATGGTGGAGCTGCGCAAGGGCAAGATGACGGCAGATGAGTGCCGCGAGAGCCTCTACTCGGGCAACTATTTCGGCACCATGCTCGTGAAGCTCGGCCTTGCCGACGCACTGCTCGGCGGCGCGACCTACTCCACAGCGGACACAGTGCGCCCCGCGCTCCAGCTGATCAAGACCAAGCCCGGCAACAAGACCGTCTCCTCCTGCTTTATCATGGTGCGCGAGAACGCGGACGGCACGGACGAGCGCCTTGCCATGGGTGACTGCGCCATCCAGATCGACCCGAGCGAGGACGAGCTGGTCGAAACCGCCCTGGAGAGCGCCAAGACGGCAAAAATCTTCGGCATCGAGCCAAAGGTTGCCTTCCTGAGCTATTCCACCAAGGGCTCGGGTTCGGGCGAAGCGGTCGACAAGGTGCGCAACGCCTGCCAGAAGGCGAAGGCCCTCGCGCCCGAGCTGGACATTGACGGCGAAATGCAGTTTGACGCTGCCGTCTCCCCCACCGTGGGCCAGCTCAAGTTTCCCGGCTCCACCGTTGCGGGCTACGCGAACACCTTCATCTTCCCGGAAATTCAATCTGCGAACATCGGCTATAAAATCGCCCAGCGGCTGGGCGGCTTCGCCGCCTATGGCCCTGTGCTGCAGGGTCTCAATGCACCGATCAACGACCTCTCCCGCGGCTGCGATGCCAACGAGGTCTACAAAATGGCCATCATCACCGCCGCCCTTGCATAAAGAAACACACAGACACAGGGCATATCCGCTCCGCTGGCGGATATGCCCTGTTCCTCTGTCCAAATGGATGGCTTTGATCGGCTTCCGCCCTGCCGGCGCGCGGAAGCGCGCGCTCACGCCCGGGCGCAAGCCCCTCACACCATCTTAACACGGACAAAGCCGCCCTCTCCTTCCGGAGAGGGCGGCCATTGGTTTTACCGCAGCTGAATCGCTATGTAAAATTTAATTACTTCGCAGCAACTACGTTTGCAATGGCGCGGGTCAGACGGCGCACGCACTCGTCGCACTCTTCCTTGCTGACGGTCAGCGGGGAGACCATGCGGATGATGCTCGTGCCGATGGAGGTGACCAGCAGGTGATCCTTAATGCAGGCGCGCTTGACTTCCAAGGAGCTGATGCCCTCTTCCAGCACGACGCCCACCAGGAGGCCCTTGCCGCGGACAGCAGTGACATGAGGAATCTTTGCACACTCAGCCATGAAGTATTCGCCAACTTCCTTGGCGTGTGCGCCGAGGTCGGTTTTCTCCATGTAGTCGAACACTGCAACGGAAGCTGCGCAGGCAACGGGGTTGCCGGCGTAGGTGGAGCCGTGGGAGCCGGGGTTAAAGGTGGCAGCGAGCTTGTCGGTGCAAGCCATTGCTGCGATGGGCATACCGCCGCCCATTGCCTTTGCCATGGAGACAGCGTCGGGCTTAATGCCGTAACCCTGATAGCACATAAAGGTGCCGGTGCGGTTCCAGCCGACCTGAATTTCGTCCAGCAGGAGCAGCAGGCCCTTCTCGTCGCAGAGTGCGCGCAGGCCCTTCATGAACTCGTCGGTTGCGGGGAACACGCCGCCTTCTGCCATGATCGGCTCGAGCATGATGGCGATGGTGTTCTCGCTGATGGTGGCCTTCACGGAGTCCAGGTTGTTAAACTCGGCATACTTAAAGCCGGGGGCCAGGGCGCCGTAGCCCTTCTGGATGGGGCCGTCGGGCTGGCCGGTGGCGGTCATCGCAGCAAAGGTTCTGCCGTGGAAGGAAGACTTAAAGGTGATGATCTCATACTTTTCGGGACCAAAGTTGTCAATGCCATACTTACGGGCAATCTTGATCATCGCCTCGTTGGCTTCGGTGCCGGAGTTCTGATAGATCAGCTTGTCCATGCCGGACTTGGTGCAGATCTTCTCAGCCAGAACAGCCTGGGGCACGGTGTACGGATAGTTAAAGGTGTGCATAACCTGAGAAGCCTGCGCCTGGATGGCAGCGACGACTTCGTCGTTGCAGCTTCCGACGGAGTTAACAGCAACGCCGCCATAAAAGTCCAGATATGCGTCGCCATTGTGGTCATACAGATAGTTGCCCTTTGCGGTATCGCAAACAAAATCCATACGCTCATATGTCTCGATGTGATACTTCTTGATTTTTTCCTTGATTTCAGCAGCGGTCAAACCAGTGTCTTTCAGTCTCATAAGAAAAGTCCTCCCATCAATAATTAAGAATATTCACGCTAGGAACGTATCGTTTCCTCACTGGCAAATCGCACGCCAATTTGACGATGAGGAATTGGAAAGAAGCAGGAAATACAAGAATGGCTTGCATTCCCTGTCACTTGTTACTATACTACCACTTCCATTTCAAAATTGAAATGCACATTTTCCACAAAGATAATTCCTTGGATTGCCTCTTCCGGGCCTGCTTTCCTGAGCATTTCCACGATTTTATGCCCCCTTCTCCTTTCCTGGGGCGGAATCGATTGCTCTGCACCGCGCTCCAAAGGCCCTTTAAGTTCGATTTCCTCTGCTTTCCTTGTCTTTCCAATCCCATTGTCTCTAATTTTGCGCTAAAATAAAAATATTATTATCTTCGTCAACTTGCACAAAGAGTTGCCGTTCTTTTCTCTTTCCATCCGGCGCATTGATCAGGCGCAGCCCCTTCTCGCCCGCTGCGCCCTGCTTTCTTCCTCTTTGCCGCCGCTCTTTTATAAAAAGCTTCCCCGGGAGTTTGCCGCGCGCCCGTCTTCCCCTCCTTTTTTGCGGCGGCCGCTTCCTTCTTGTCCCCTTGAAGAAAGCGTGCTATAATTGCCGCAATGTAACTCGTTCCGTTTTCACACGAGCGCAATAAGGAGGCAATGCCGCTTGGATTCCAACACTCTTCCCGAGAACATCCGTCTGCACAGCAACGGCCGTGCCGTTGTCATCCTTGACCAGAGCGCGCTGCCGGGTGAAACCCGCTATTTGCAGCTGCAAGATGAGGAGGCCTGCTACCACGCCATCCGCAGCCTGCAGGTGCGCGGTGCACCGGCCATCGGCATCTTTGCCGCCTTCGCCCTCGCGGCGCTGGCGCGGCAGTTTCAGGGGGAGGCGGCCGATTTCTTGCCCCATTGCCGGCGCCTTGCCGATTATCTTGAGGGCGCGCGGCCAACCGCCGTCAACCTGCATAAGATGCTCCGGCGCATGCTCGCCTGCGCGCAGCAGCACCAGCCGCTTGGCCTGGAGAAAACCCTTGCTGCCATGGAGGCGGAGGCGCAGGCGATTCAGGCGGAGGACATCGCCATGTGCCGCGCCATCTCCGAGCACGGTCTTGGGCTCCTCTCCACGATTGAGAGCGTTCTGACCCACTGCAACGCCGGCCCGCTGGCCACCTCCCGCTATGGCACCGCCCTCGGCCCGGTCTTTCTCGCCAAGGAGCAGGGGCGGGAGCTGCAGGTCTACTGCGATGAGACACGCCCCCTCTTGCAGGGTGCGCGGCTGACCACCTATGAGCTGCAGCGCGCGGGCGTTCCCTGCACGCTCATCTGCGACAACATGGCAAGTCTTGTCATGCGGGAGGGGCGCGTCGGCGCTTGTCTGGTCGGCTGCGACCGCATTGCGCGCAACGGCGACACAGCCAACAAGATCGGCACCAGCGGCCTTGCCATCCTCGCCAAGCACTACGGCATTCCCTTCTATGTGCTCGGCCCCTCCTCCACCATTGACTTCTCCTGCCCCGACGGCAGCGGCATCCCCATCGAACTGCGGGAGGGGTCGGAGATCCGCGAGGCCTTTTTCCGCACACCCAGCACAGCGGCGGGGGTCGCCTGCTATAACCCCGCTTTTGATGTCACCGATCAGAGCCTGATCACCGCCATTGTCACCGAGCGCGGCATCGCCTACCCCCCCTATGGGGAGAGCCTGGCGCGCCTGTTTCCCATCGAGTTTCAGGAGGGCAAAGCATGAGAGAAGGATTTTTTGACTGCCGCACACCGCCGAAAGAGGCGCTCGTCGCCTGCGGGATGCGGCTCTATGAACAGGGTTTTCTCACCGCCTTTGAGGGAAACCTCAGCGTGAAAAACTCCGAGACAGAGCTGTGGACAACCCCCACCTCCGTCTCCAAGGGCTATTTATCAGAGGATATGCTCGTGCGTGTCCGCTTGGACGGGCGGGTTCTCGAGGGCAGCGCGCCCCCCTCCTCCGAGCTGCCGATGCACCTTGGGATCTATGCCGAAAACCCCGAAATCCACGCCGTTGTCCACGCGCACCCGCCCGCTGCCACCGCCTTTGCCGCCGCAGGCCTGCCGCTGGACGCGCCGGTCTTGCAGGAGGCCATCGTCCTGCTCGGCAGCGTTCCGCTCGCACCCTACGCCCTGCCGGGCACCCGGGCCGTGGCGGAGAGCGTCGCCCCCTTCTGCCGCACCCACAAGGGCGCGCTGCTGGAATATCATGGCGTTGTCAGCTGGGGAAAGAGCCTCTGGGAGGCGCTCGCCCGGATGGAGACCATCGAGCAGTACGCCCGCGTGCTGCTCCACCTGCACACGCTCGGCAGCAAGCGCCAGATGCCGCCGGAGCTGATCGCGCAGCTGACTGCCCTGCGCGCGGATTGAGCCCCTCTCAGCCCCCCTTTCCCCTCGCTCCCGGATCAGAACTCAAACAAATCTGCGATTTTCTTTTGAAAATCGCAGATTTTTACTTGACATATGTTCGACTCCCTGTCATACTCACAGTACTTTCGTTCGATGGACATCCGTTTCATTTCCTGCGCATGTTCAGCGGAAAGGGGGCCTCTCCATGGAGCTCTTACAAAAACTTGAAATCCTCACCGATGCCGCCAAGTACGATGCCGCCTGCACCTCCAGCGGTTTGCAGCGGCAGGGGGCGGGGCGCATTGGAAGCGCGCAGCCTGCGGGCTGCTGCCACAGTTTTTCCGCCGACGGGCGCTGCATCACCCTGCTCAAACTGCTCCTGACCAACGTCTGCGTCTACGACTGTCAATACTGCGTCAACCGCCGCTCGAGCGATGTGCCGCGCGCCGCCTTCACGCCCAGAGAGCTTGCGGAGTTGACGATTGAGTTCTATCGCCGCAATTACATCGAGGGGCTTTTTCTCAGCTCCGCCGTCGCGCGCAATGCAGACGAGACGATGGAGCGCATGATTGCGGCGCTGCGGCTGCTGCGGGAGGAGTACGGCTTTGGCGGCTATATCCACGCAAAAGCGCTCCCGGGGGCCGATCCGCTTCTGCTGCGGGAGCTGGGGCAGCTGGCCGACCGCCTGTCGGTGAATATCGAGCTGCCCTCGGCCGAGAGCCTTGCGCTGCTCGCGCCCGATAAGAACAAGCGCGCCATCTTAGGGCCGATGCGGCAGATCCAGCAGGAGATGAACATGGCCAGAGAGGCGCAAAAACACGCCCGCCACGCGCCGGACTTTGCCCCCGCGGGTCAGTCCACGCAGATGATCATCGGCGCCTCGGAGGAGAGCGACTATCAGATCCTCTCGCTGACAGAGGGGCTCTACCGGCAGTACGGTCTCAAGCGGGTGTTTTTCAGCGCCTACGTCCCCGTGTCCGAGAGCCGCCTGCTGCCCTCCCCGCTGGACTATCAGCCGCCGCTGCTGCGGGAACACCGCCTCTATCAGGCGGACTGGCTGCTGCGTTTCTATCACTTCAAGGCGGAGGAACTCCTCAGCAAGGAGGATCCAAATTTCAATCCGCTCCTTGATCCCAAGTGCAACTGGGCACTCAATCACCTTGAGTGCTTTCCGATCGAGGTGAACCGCGCCGACTACCGCAGCCTGCTGCGGGTGCCCGGCATCGGTGTGAGGGGGGCAGAGCGCATCCTTGAGGCGCGCAGGTGGCGGGCGCTCGACTTTGCGGCGCTCAAACAACTCGGCATCGTCCTCAAGCGCGCGCAGTATTTTATCACCTGCTCAGGGCGAGCTCCCGAGGGCTTGCGGATACGGCCCGATGGCATCCTGCGGCGCTTGCTCGCCCTGGAGCGCCCGCTCCTTCCGCAGGAGTCCCCGGAGCAGCTCTCGCTCTTCCCCTCGCTTTAGTATGAAAGGAGTTTGATCATGTTGGAACGCTCTCAGGTCAGCTACCGCTATGACGGCAGCTTTGCCGGTTTCCTCTCCTGCATCTGGGAGAGCTTTGCCGGCGAGGAGGAGCCCTGCGCCTTTCTCTCCCCGGAGATGGCACAGTGTTCTCTCTACCCCTGCCGCGAGATTGACACGAACAGGGCGCGCGCCAAGCAGGTCTACCAATCGCTTGCGCGGCAGCTGCCGCCGGGCGGGCGCAATCTGGCCTCCCTCTCCTTCCTCAGCTGCCTTCCGGAGCGGGAGCTGCACATCTACCGCTATCTCCGCGCCCACTTTGAGGGGGAGCAGCTCCAGGATCTGAGCGACGCGCGCGTGTTCATCTTGCGCGAGGCGGTGCGCCACTTGACCGGCGAGGCGGAGCTGCTACGCGGCTTTGTGCGCTTTTCCGATGACAGGGGCGTACTGGTGGGAGAGATCGCGCCCAAAAACCGGGTGCTGCCTCTGCTGCGCCCGCATTTCTGCCGCCGCCTGCCCAACGAGTCCTTCTTCCTCTACGACAAGACACACAAGGAGGCGCTCTTGTACGGGAAGGGCCGCTGGCGCATCCTGCCCGTGGAATCCTTTACGCGGGAGAGGGCCGACGAGGCGGAAAAACAATACAGGACCCTCTGGCGGCGGTTTTATGACACCATCGCCATCGAGTCCCGTATCAATCCATCATTGCGTATGTCGCATATGCCCAAGCGCTATTGGGCGGAGCTCACCGAGTTCCAGTAGCCGCTGCGCCTTAGGCGGCGGCGGGGAGCAGCAGACCCGCTGTTGCAGGTTGCATCACGCCGGCGGCAAAGAGGGTGATGAGCATGGTCGCCGAGTCGAGCGCCTCTTGAAAGATGCCCTGCAGTTCTTCCAGCGGCTTTTGGTAGGCGGCGCCGAGCTTCTTGCGGTAGAGCTTTCCCACCGCCGTCATCTGGCTGCAGCAGAAGCCCATGCTCGCAAGGCCAAAGCTATACGTCCGGGCGCCCGCAGGAGAGAAGACCTTCACGGCGGCCTGCGCAATCCGCTTGCGCTCCGCCACGCGGGGGTTTGGGAAGCTGCCGCAGCCCGCCGCGTCGAGGATGAGCCAGTCCAGGCCAACCTCCAGCGCGCGGTGTGAGAGCCCGTCCTCCGCCATCCAGCGGTAAATCCACGGGTGGCAGAAGTCGTCTAAAATCAGGTGACAGAGGTAACCGGCGGCAAAGCTGCGCTCGGCCTGCGTGCCCCATTGGATCATCTCCTGGAGTGCCGCGGCGCTCGATTGCTGCCAGGTGTGGTGCAAAAAGCGGGAATAGGTCAGTCCCCCCGGGACAAAGAGCAAAGGGTCAGGCCCATACAAACCACTGCGGAAAATTTCCGGTTCCGCTGCCACAGCCTCTTGCAGTTCGGAAGGCAGGCGGCAGCTCACATCTCGCCCAAAGATTTCATGGGCTACATAATTTGGCATATGAAGCAAGTTCCTTTCTTGTGTCCCTGTGATGGCAAGCAGGCAGGACATCCTCCCTGCCTCTGCGGCGCGCAATCGCGCTCGAGGGGGATCACGGGGAATCACGCAAGCAAAGTCAATGCGGGTGGATCCTAAGTTTACCCGCACCATCATAACACAGCTCTCTGGCATTTACCAGAGATTCTTTTTGCCAGCGGACAAATTTTTGCTGCGAATCGCAGAAATGCACCCTGTTCCCCGGCAGAAAGGCGGGTGATTTCGCGCGCAGGGGCCGCCTATCCGCCGAGATAGGCCTTTTTCACCGCCTCATCGTTGAGCAGGGCGGCGGCGGGCGCGGCGGTGACGATCTTGCCCGTCTCGAGCACGTAGCCCCGGTCTGCAATGGAGAGCGCCATGCGGGCGTTTTGCTCCACAAGGAGGATCGTCGTGCCGGCCTGGTTCAGGTTCTTAATGATGCGAAAGATCTCTTCCACCAGAAGGGGGGCAAGCCCCATAGAGGGTTCATCGAGCATGAGCAGCTTGGGCTTTGACATCATCGCCCGGCCCATGGCGAGCATCTGCTGCTCACCGCCGGACATGGTGCCCGCCACCTGGCGCCAGCGCTCTTTGAGCCTTGGAAAGAGCTCATAGACATTCTCAACCGAGCCGGACACCTCGGCCTTTGGGCGGGTGAAGGCACCCATCTCCAGGTTTTCCTGCACGGTCATCTGCTGGAAAATCCGGCGGCCCTCCGGGCAGTGCGCCATGCCGAGCTTCACAATGGCGTGCGGCTTGACCGTGAGGAGGGATTTTCCCTCAAAACTCACCGTTCCCCGCTTGGGGCGCATCATCGCTGAGACGGTTTTCAGCGTGGTGGACTTGCCCGCGCCGTTTGCGCCGATGAGCGTGACGATCTCGCCCTCGTTCACTTCAAAGGAGATGCCCTTGATGGCGTAGATGCTGCCGTAATACACGTGGATATCCTCCACCTTGAGCATGCTCATGCCTCATCGTCCTCCTTCTGCTTGCCCAAATACGCCTCGATAACGGCGGGGTTGGACTGGATTTCCTCCGGGGTGCCCTTGGCGATGATCTTCCCGTAGTTGAGCACCGCGATGCCCTCGCAGATCTTCATCACAAGGCTCATGTCGTGCTCAATGAGCATAATGGCAATCTGGAAGGTATCCCGAATTTTCTTGATGTTCTCCATCAGCTCCGCCGTCTCCGAGGGGTTCATCCCCGCCGCCGGCTCGTCGAGCAGCAGCAGCGCGGGGTTGGTGCCCAGCGCGCGGACGATCTCAAGGCGGCGCTGCGCACCGTAGGGCAGAGAGCCGGCGCGCTTGTCCGCCATCCACTCCATATCGAAGATGGAGAGCAGCTCCATCGCGCGCTCGCGTGCAATCCGCTCCTGCTTCCAAAAGCGGGGGGTGCGGAGGATGCCGTCGAGCGCGTTGTATTTTGTGCTGTTGTGCAGGCCGACCTTGACGTTGTCCTCCACGCTCAGCTTGTCAAAGAGGCGGATGTTCTGGAAGGTTCGGGCGATGCCCGCGCGGTTGATCTGCTCGGTGCTCATCCCCGCGGTGTCCTTGCGCCCGAGCAGAATGGTCCCGCGGCTCGGCTGGTAGACCTTGGTGAGCAGGTTAAAGACCGTGGTCTTCCCCGCGCCGTTGGGGCCGATCAGCCCGGCGATCTCCGTGCGGCCGATGACCATATTGAAGTCATCCACCGCCGTCAGGCCGCCAAAATCAATGCCGAGGTGGCGCGCTTCGAGTATGGGGGTCTTGTCAATATCCCGCTCGGGTATCATGGAGTCGGAGGGCATCCGAACCAGTTTGCTGCGCTCATTGTCCGCTTTTTCACTCATTGCCCGTCCCCTCCTTTTTCCTCGGCCGCACGCCTGCGAGCAGCCCGTCAAGCCAGACGACAAAGCGCGTTTTCAGTCCCTTCGTCTGCTCGTTGTTGGTCAGGATCATCACCACGATGAGCACGATGGCATAGACGAGCATGCGGTAGTCGTTGAACTGGCGCAGCACCTCGGGCAAAATGGTCAGCAGCGCCGCGGCGATGATGGAGCCGCGGATGTTTCCAAGGCCGCCCAGAACGACAAAGACCAGAATCAGGATCGAGGTGTTAAAATCAAACTTCTTGGCGACAACCGTGGAGTAGTTCATGGCGTAGAGCGCGCCCGCCGCACCCGCGAGCGCCGCGGAGGTGACGAAGGCGATCATCTTATACTGGCTCACGTGAAGGCCGCTGGCCTCCGCCGCGATCCGGTTGTCGCGAATGGCCATGATGGCGCGGCCCGTCCGGCTGCGGATCATGTTCTGCACGATGAAGAGCGCCAGAATGACCAGGAGGATTCCCGCGAGAAAGCTCGAGATCGGGTCGATCCCGAGCGCGCCCATCGGCCCATTGAGAATGACCTTTCCACCCTCTCCCAGCCCCAGGGCATTGGCGTCTTTCACGCTAAAATGCAGGCCGTTTCCATCAAGCCCGACGTAGACAATATTCATCACGTTTTTAATAATCTCACAGAAGGCAAGCGTCACAATCGCCAAATAGTCCCCCCGCAAGCGCAGCACCGGGATGCCGATGAGCACACCCGCGATGGAGGCGAAGACCGCGCCGATCATCATCGCAAGGACAAGGCGCAGCGGGTCAAAGGCAACCGCCTGCTTGAGCGCGGCGGCGGCAATCACACCGGAAAAGGCGCCCACGCTCATAAAGCCCGCGTGGCCAAGGCTCAGCTCACCGGAAATGCCCACCACAAGGTTGAGGGCAATCGCCATGACCACATAGGCGCAGATGGGAACCAGCTGCCCGGCAAAGGCGCGGCTGACATGACCACCGCTTTTGAGAAATTGAATCACGACATAGAACACGAGCACCATGCCGTAGTTGATCAGGGCCCCGCGCGTCTCGCGGGAGATGCGTCTCTTTTCCATCGCGCCCACCCTATACTTTCTCGCGGATCGTCTTGCCCATCAGCCCCGTGGGCTTGACAAGCAGAACGATGATCAGCACGGAAAAGACAATCGCATCGGAGAGCTCCGTCGAGATATAGGCCCTGCCGAAGATCTCGATGATCCCCAGCAGCACCCCGCCGATCATGGCCCCGGGGACAGAGCCGATCCCGCCGAGCACCGCCGCCGTAAAGGCCTTGATGCCCGGCATCGCCCCGGTGGTGGGGGTGAGATTCGGGTAAGTGGAGCAGAGCAGCACGCCCGCCACGGCCGCAAGGGCCGAGCCGATGGCAAAGGTCACGGTGATGGTGCTGTTGACATTGATACCCATGAGCTGGGCGGCCGGCTTGTCCTCCGAGACGGCGCGCATGGCCTTGCCCATCTTCGCCTTGCTGATGAAGATGGTCAGGCAGACCATGACGATGATGCCCGTGAGGATGGTCGTGAGGGCTTCGCCGGAGATCAGAAGTCCGCCGATGCGCACACTGTTGAAGGGGACCAGGGAGGGGAAGCTCTTGGTGTTCGCCTTCCAGATCAAGAGCGCGGAGTTTTGCAGGAAAAACGACACGCCGATGGCGGTGATGAGCACCGCCAGGGAGGTCGCGTTTCTCAAGGGGCGGTAGGCCAGAAACTCGATGGTAACGCCCAAAATGGTGCACACCGCCATGGCCAAAAGCACCGCCATAAAGGGCGGCCAGTTCAAATACACCGTCGTGCCAAAGGCCATATAGGCACCCACCATGATCACGTCGCCGTGGGCAAAGTTGAGCATTTTTGCAATGCCGTAGACCATGGTGTAGCCCAGCGCGATGATCGCATATACGCTTCCCAAGCTGATCCCGTTGACCAGATGGTTCAGAAACATCATATTCCAACACCTCGTGATTGTAATCGCCGGCGGGCAGCGTCTCCCGCCCGGCTTCCTGCTCTCTTCCCCGCGCGGGCACTTCCGCAGGTCTTCCGGCAGGGAAATACAGCCTTCCCGCGCAAGCCAAAGAGGCAGGTTCTCTCTCTCGTTTAGGAACCAATGCACAGGCCGCCGAAACGGGACGGGCTCTGCATTGATTCCCAGTCAGCTTTGATTCCAAGCTTTGTTTCCAATTGTGCGGCCGCAGGCGCAGGCTGCGGGGTGTTTTGCGCGCGCATCTGCGGCCGTGAAAGATAGCAAGGGGGTTGCCGAAACCGGCAACCCCCTTGTGTTGGCATTCACTCGATCCGAGGGGTACGCTCTCTTTCTTCGCGCGGCGGCATTACATGCCGACGTAAGCACCTTCCTGGATGACGACGGCCTTCGGCTCCTTGGAGACCTCGCCCGTCGCGCTCCAGACCATGCCCTGACCCGTCAGCCCGCTCACAGAGAAGGCCTCGGAGGAGAAGGTCGCGATCAGGATCTCGCAGAGCTCGGCATAGCCCATGTCGCTTACGTTCACGCCGGCCTCAAGGCAGGCATAGTAGAGCGCATAGACGCAGTCATAGCCATCAGCCGCAAACTGAGAGGGCACTTCGTTGAAGCGGGACTGATACTCCGCCACAAAGGCCTTCGTCTGCGCGTCCTCCGCGTCTGCGGCGAAGGGTGTCAGCAGCATCACGCCTTCGGCAAGGCTGGTGTCAAAGCCCTCCTGGTTGAGGATGCCGTCAAGCCCGTCGCAGCCAAAGAAGGCCACGTCATACTCCATGGTCTTAGCCTGATTGAGGATCAGGGAGGCCGGTTCGTAGTAGATCGGCAGGAAGACCATATCTGCGCCCTTGCTCTGGGCATCGGCCAGCTGCACGGAGAAGTCGTTGCTCGAATCCTCGGTGAAGGTGGTCACAGAGACGACCTCAAGGCCAATCGCTTCCGCTTCCGCCGCAAAGGTCTGGTAGATGCCGGTGGAATACGCGTCGGAGTTGTTGTAGATCACCGCAACTTTTTCCGCCAGCTGGTTCTCGAAGATGTACTGGGCGGATGCGCTGCCCTGGTTGTCGTCGGAGAAGCAGATCTGGTAGACGTTGTCTCTGCCCTCGAGAACGGTGGGGGAAGAGGCGGAGGGGGTGAGCATGAACATGCGGTCTACCACGGCGACCGCGGCGACTGCGTTGCAGGGTGTCGTCGTGACGCAGCCGACAATGGCCTGCACGTCTTTGCCCAGCAGCTGGTTGTAGGCGTTGAAGGCCTTTTCCGCGTCATGCTCGTCATCCATGGGGATGAGGTTGATGTTAAATGCGGGGTCCGCCGCGTTGATTTCGTCCACGGCAATCTGTGCGCCGTTCTTCGCCGCGTTGCCATAGAGCGCCGCGCCGCCCGTCAGGGGCCCGATAAAGCCGAGGGTCAGGGTCTGCGCTTCGACGGAATCGTCCGGGTCAACCGGATCGGGTTCCACCGGATCTTCCCCGCAGGCGGCGAGAGAAACAGCCATCATCAGGGCCAAGAGCAGTGCAAGAATCTTATACTTCTTCATTGATTTTTTCCTCCTTCATGATGCGCGGCCTTCTGCCGTTTCTTCCGGCCGCAACCGCAGGGCCCGCCGGCAGGGGGCACATCCCCTTCATCCTTCTGCGGGCAGGCTGCGATATTGTTGACAATTATAACGAGCCCGTCTTTTATTGTCAACGGTCAATTTGCACAAGGGGGCGGCGGGAAATCCTCCCAGCGGCACCCACCCGCGCCTTATATCGTAAAGCCGCCGTTTGGCGAGAGCACCTGCCCGGTGTAAAAACTGCCCGCTTCGCTGGCGAGAAACCAGACGCTCTCGGCCACGTCTCTCGCGCTCCCGAGGCAGCCGAGGGGCGTCTGCTCGCAGACGATCTCCCGCGCCTCTTCGTCGAGCGGGTCGCACATGCGCGTGTCGATCACGCCCGGGGCCACGCAGTTGACGGAGATGTGCGAGGGGCCAAGCTCCTTCGCCAGAGACTTTGTCAGCCCGATGACCGCCGCTTTTGAGGTGGCATAGGCCGTCTCATAGGACGCGCCCACCAAACCCCAGACGGAGGCGGTGGTGATGATCTTCCCCGCCTTGTGCGCGAGAAAATGCGGGATGACTGCCCGGCAGGCGTTGTAGACCCCGCCAAGGTTCACCTGCATAATCCGCCAAAATTCCTCATTGGGCAATTCGGTGAAGAGACCGAAGGAGGAAATGCCCGCATTGCAAAGCAAAGTGTCAAGTTGACAAACGTTATCTAACACAGTGTCAACCATCTCCTGCACCTGCTTCGGATCGCACACGTCGGCGCAGACGGGGATGACCGTGCAGCCCTCCGCGCGCAGCTCCTCCGTGAGCGCGAGGGCCGCCGCCTCCGATTGAAAATAGTTGAGCCCCACCGCGTAGCCCCTGCGGGCAAATTGGCGGGCGCATTCCGCCCCGATTCCCTGCGAGGCGCCGGTGATCAGTATACTTTTTTGCCGCATGACCATCCCTCTCAGCAGTTAAACGTTGAAGCGAAAGAGCGTGACATCCCCGTCGCGCATCACGTATTCCTTGCCCTCCGAGCGGAGCAGCCCCCGCTCTTTTGCCGCGGCCATCGTGCCGCAGTCGCGCAGCGCCTCGTAGGCGATCACCTCCGCGCGGATGAAGCCGCGCTCGATGTCGGAGTGGATCTTCCCCGCCGCCTGCGGCGCTTTGGTGCCCGCGCGGATCGTCCAGGCGCGCACCTCCTCGGGCCCTGCCGTGAGAAAGGAGATCAGCCCCAGCAGCTCGTAGGAACAGTGGATCAGGCGATCCAAGCCGGACTCCTCCAGCCCCAGCTCCTCCAAAAAGAGCAGGCGTTCCTCCTCGGAGAGCTGCGTCATCTCCTGCTCAAACTTGGCGCAGATGGGGAGCAGCTGCGCCCCCTCCGCCGCTGCAAGCGCTGCAACGGCCTGATAGTGCGGGTTGTTCTCATAGCCCGCCGCAAAGCCCGCCTCGTCGAGGTTGGCCGCGTAAATCACGGGTTTGTGGCTCAGTAGCTGCGCGCCTTCCAGCAGCGCTGCCGCCTCCTCGTCTGCCTGGAAGCTGCGCGCGGACTTGCCCGCGTCCAGATGTGCGAGCAGGGCTTCAAAGAGCACGATCTCCTGCTGGAGTTTTTTCTCGCCCTTGGCGGCGCGCCTGGTCTTCTCCAGGCGGCGCTCGAGCAGCTCCATGTCCGCCATGATCAGCTCGAGGTTGATGATCTCCGCGTCCCGCAGGGGGTCTGTGCCGCCCTCCACGTGGATCACATTGTCATCCTCAAAGCAGCGCAGCACGTGGACAATCGCGTCCGTCATGCGGATGTTGCTCAGAAACTGGTTGCCCAGCCCCTCCCCCTTGGACGCGCCGCGCACCAGCCCCGCAATGTCTACAAATTCGATCACCGCCGGAATGGTTTTTTTGGACTGATAAACTCCCTTGAGAAAGTCCAGCCGCGCATCCGGCACCGTCACCATGCCGACGTTGGGCTCTATGGTGCAAAAGGGGTAGTTTGCCGCCTGTGCGCCGGCGTTTGTGATGGCATTAAAGAGCGTGCTCTTGCCGACATTCGGCAGGCCTACAATTCCTAACTTCATTGGTTTTTTCCCCGCGCGGCAGACTGCACGCGCGCTCCTTCGTCTGTATTCTCTATCCTGTGGACAGGAGAGGGCAGAAATCGCCGCCGCATGTTGACCAAACAGGCCGGCCGGATGTTCTGATTCGGGCCCATCGCCGCGCTGCGGCGGGCGATGGCAGGGCCCGGTTTGCCCCTCCCGTATTCAAGCCTGTACCAGTATACTAAATTCAGATTCAAAAAACAAGCGCTCTTCTTTTGTATGATCTATGTGAAAGTGCTCGAAAACGAGAGGGAAAGGACAACATTTTAATGAATTTTTTATGATTTATTCCTATCTTTTTCCCTGTTTTCGTGTTAAAATGGCTGTTAAACATTCCTTTTACCGTTAATTTGAGCCGCGCAGCCTCCGCCGGCGGGTCTGCCGCCCCTTCCGCTTTCCCCCATTCGCCGCCGGGGAGACTTAAAAAACGCAGGCCATCCCTCCCGCAGAGAGAAGCGCACAGGCGAGTTTTGCCCCCTTTTCTCTCTATTTTCAATTGAATTCCCGCTCTCTTTGCGCTACAATTGAACGGATACGGTCTGACAAGGCAGGGGCGTGATCCCCCGCATCCGTCTTTGGCAAGGAGAGATGTCATGCTCAATATCGTTCTGGTGGAGCCGGAAATTCCGATGAACACAGGCAACATCGCCCGCACCTGCGCGGCAACGGGCAGCAGGCTGCACCTGATCCGCCCGCTGGGCTTTGATATCAGCGAGCGCGCCGTCAAGCGCGCCGGTCTGGACTACTGGCATCTCGTGGAGCTCTACGTGTATGAGAGTTTGGATGACTTCTTTGCGCAGCAGCCCACACCCGAACTCTGGCTCTGCAGCACCAAGGCGGAGAGGCGCTACACCGAAGCGCGCTTTGCCGATGAGCAATTTCTCTTCTTCGGCAAGGAGACGGCAGGCCTGCCGGAGCCGCTTCTTGCCGCCTATCCCGCGCGCTGCATCCGCCTGCCGATGCGGCGGGAGGCCAGAAGCCTGAATCTGGCCAACAGCGTCGCCGTTGTCACCTATGAGGCGCTGCGGCAGCTCGATTTTCCCGGCCTGTATCCGGGCGGGGCGGGCCCTGCCGAGGCGGGAGAAGCGCTGCGCTTTTCGCTTCCATGATGCACCAAGGAAAGGGGTCATTTGATTTGAACTATCATAAAAAGAGCATTCGCGATATCGACGTGGGCGGAAGAAAAGTCCTGCTGCGCTGCGACTTTAACGTGCCCCACGACAAACAAACCGGCATCATCCAGGATGTCACCCGCATTGCCGAATCCGTTCCCACGATTGAATATCTGCTCTCCGAGGGCGCGGCGGTCATCCTCTGCTCTCATCTGGGGCGGCCCAAGGGCATCTGGAACCCGGCGCTCTCGCTTGCCTCCGTTGCCGGCTGCCTGCAGTCGGTTCTCAAGCGCCCCGTCCCCATCACGCGGGACGTGCTCGGCGCGGACACAAAGGCTCTGGCCGGAAACCTGCACACGGGTCAGATCATGCTCATTGAAAACCTCCGCTTCCGCATTGAGGAGGAGAAGAACGACCCCGTGTTCTCCAGGGAACTGGCAAGCCTTGCCCATCTCTTCGTCTTTGATGCCTTCGGCGCCTCCCATCGGGCGCACGCCTCCACCGAAGGGGTGACGCACTATCTGCCCGCGGTCTCGGGCTTTCTCATCGAGAAGGAGCTTGCCGTCATGGGGGAGGCGCTGCAGCACCCGCGCAGGCCCTTCATCTCCATCATGGGCGGCTCCAAGGTCTCCGACAAGATCGGCGTGATGCGCAAAATGCTCGACACCGCCGACTCCATCATCATCGGCGGGGGCATGGCCTACACCTTCCTCGCCGCGCAGGGCTTTGAGGTGGGCAAATCCCTCCTCGAGGCCGACTATGTCTCCTTCGCGCGGGAGGTGCTGCAGACGGCAAAGGAGAAAAACGTCTCCATCCTCCTGCCGCTTGACCATGTGGGCGCGGCGGAATTTTCTGCCGAGGCGGCACCTGTGGTCACAGAGTCGGCCACTCTGCCGGCGGAGCTGATGGGCCTTGACATCGGCCCGAAGACCATTGCGCTCTTTCAGGCGGCCCTCAAGGGCGCGGGCACCGTGTTTTGGAACGGCCCGATGGGCGTGTTTGAGTTCCCCGCCTTTTCAAGCGGCACCCGCGCGCTGGCGGCCTCCATCGCGCAGCTGCACGACGCGGTCACCATCATCGGCGGGGGCGACTCTGCCTTTGCGGTGGAGCAGATGGGCTTTGCCGACCAGATGACCCACATCTCCACCGGCGGCGGCGCGGCGCTTGAGTTTATGGAGGGGCGTGACCTCCCCGGCATCGCCTGTCTCTTGGATAAAGACCCGGAGGAAGCGCTTCGCCCTTCTTCCCGATAACCACGCTCTTGTCACTCTACATTTGGAAAGGATGGACGTGCTCTTTATGAATCGGAAATACCGTAAAACGATCATCGCCGGAAACTGGAAGATGTATAAAACCGCTTCCGAAACCCGCGCCTTTGCGGAAACGCTGAAAAACTCCCTGCCGCGCGTCAAGCGCTGCAGCATCATTCTCTGCGTGCCCTTTGTCAACATCCCCGCGGCGGTCAAGCTGCTCAAGGACAGCCGCATCTCCGTCGCCGCCCAAAATCTGCACTGGGAGGAGCAGGGCGCCTTCACCGGTGAGATCTCCGCCTCCATGCTCGCGGAGCTGGGAGTCAAATACGTCCTCGTCGGCCACAGCGAGCGGCGGGAGCTCTTCGGAGAGACGGATCTGACCGTGAATAAGAAAATCCATGCGGCGCTGCGCGCCGGGCTCCACCCGATTCTATGCGTCGGCGAGACGCTCGCGCAGCGGGAACTGGGGGTGACCTCGGAGCTGATCGCCTATCAGATCAAAACCGCGCTCGGCTCCGTCACGGCGGAGCAGATGCGCAATGTTGTCATCGCCTATGAGCCTGTCTGGGCCATCGGCACAGGGAAGACCGCCACCCCCGAGCAGGCGGGGGAGGTCTGCTGCGACATCCGCGCCGTGCTGCGCAAGCTCTATGGCGCCCGCGTCGCCAGAGCCACGACGATTCAATACGGCGGCTCTATGAACCCCAAAAATGCACAGGAGCTCTTGGCGCAGCCGGATGTGGACGGCGGCCTGATCGGCTCCGCCTCCCTGAACCCCGAGGACTTCCTGAACATTATTCTCGCCACCGCGCAGGAGTAGGACGATGCGCTGACTTTGGACGCACGAATGTATTCTATCATGTTGAGGTAAGCCATGAAAACACCAAGCACACTGATCATTCTCGACGGTTTCGGCCTTGGCCAGCCCTCTGACCACAACGCCATCCGCAACGCCAACACGCCGAATCTCGACCATATCTTTACCCACTCGCCCGGCTGCCAGCTCTCCGCCTCCGGTCTGGATGTCGGCCTTCCCAGCGGGCAGATGGGCAACAGTGAGGTGGGGCACACGAACATCGGCGCGGGGCGCGTGGTCTTTCAAGACCTGCCCCTCATCAGCCGCGCCATTGAGGACGGCACATTTTTCGAGAACAAGGCCTACCTCTCGGTGATGAACCAGCTCAAGGGCAGCGGGGGCGCCCTGCACCTGATGGGCCTGCTCTCAAACGGCGGCGTGCACAGCCACGTGGAGCACCTCTATGCGCTGCTGCGCATGGCGCGGGAGCGGGGCCTCTCCAAGGTCTATATCCACGCCTTTTTGGACGGGCGCGATACCTCCCCCACCTCGGGACTTGACTTTCTCGCCGCCTGTATCGACCGCTGCCGTGAGATCGGCTGCGGCGCCCTCGCCTCTGTCTCGGGCCGCTACTACGCGATGGATCGGGATAAGCGCTGGGAGCGCCTGCAGCGCGCCTACGATGCCATCGTCTCCGGCAGCGCACCCTTTGAGCCGGATGTCCTTGGCGCGGTGGCTGCCTCCTATCAGGCGGGGATCACGGATGAGTTTGTCGCGCCCTTCCTCTGTCAGGAGGACGCGCAGCTGCAAGAAAATGACGGGGTGATCTTCTTTAACTTCCGCCCCGACCGCGCACGCGAACTCACCCGCGCGCTGGTTGACCCGGAATTTATCAGCATCGAGCGGCCCCGGGGCTATTTCCCCCTGCACTTTGTCTGCAGCACGCAGTATGACGCGAGCCTGCCGAACGTCAGCGTCGCCTTCCCGCACCTGCCCTTGCTTGGCACCTTTGGGGAATATATCAGCCAGTTGGGGCTCACGCAGCTTCGCATTGCCGAGACGGAGAAGTACGCCCACGTCACCTTTTTCTTCAACGGCGGGCGCGAGCTGCCCTATCCGGGGGAGGACCGCGTGCTCATCCCCTCCCCCAAGGTTGCCACCTACGATCTCCAGCCGGAGATGAGCGCGCACGCCGTCGCGGAAGAGGCGGTGCGCCGCATTGAGAGCGGCCAATATGACGTGATCATTTTAAACTTCGCCAACTGCGACATGGTCGGCCATACGGGCATCTATGAGGCCGCAAAGCAGGCGGTGGAGGCGGTGGACTTCTGTGTCGGCATGGTCGTCGAGGCCATGCGGAGGGTGGGCGGCACCTGCATTGTCACCGCCGACCACGGGAACGCCGAAAGAATGCGCGACGAAACGGGCGCGCCGATGACGGCGCACACCACAAACCCCGTTCCCTTCTATATCATCGGCGCAGACGTATACCTGCGCAATGGCCGCCTCGCCGACATTGCGCCGACCATGCTCGACCTCATGGGCCTTGAAAAGCCGCCCGAGATGGACGGGGAGACCCTGATTAGCAACTAAGCCCCCTGCCGCCGCCGCAACCTGAACAGGGCGAGCGGAAGTTCTATCCCATTATCAACTATTATCAAGCGAGAGGAGCACCCCTGCGATGAAACAAATCATTGAGATCATGGACGTACTGGGCCGGGAGATTCTGGACTCCCGCGGAAACCCCACCGTTGAAGTGGAGGTCTTTCTGGAAGATGGCGCGGTGGGCCGCGCGGCGGTTCCCTCCGGCGCCTCGACAGGAATCTACGAGGCCTGCGAACTGCGCGACGGCGATAAGAATGTCTACCTTGGAAAGGGCGTTACGCAGGCTGTTGCCCATGTCAACGGCGAGATCGCCGAGGCGCTCATCGGCAGAAATGTGCTCGATCAGGCGCTCATCGACCAGCTGCTCATCGAGCTCGACGGCACGGAGAACAAGACACGCCTCGGCGCAAACGCCATCCTCGGCGCATCGCTTGCCTGCGCCAAGGCGGCCGCGGAGTCTCTGGGCCTGCCGCTCTACCAGTACATCGGCGGCGTCTCCGCGCGCACCCTGCCGGTTCCCATGATGAACATTCTAAACGGCGGCGCGCACGCGACCAACACGGTGGACATTCAGGAGTTCATGGTCATGCCCGTGTCCGCCAAGAGCTTCCGGGAGGCACTGCGCATGTCCGCCGAGGTCTTCCACGCACTCAAGCCTGTTCTGAAGGAGCAGGGCACCCCCGCCGCCGGTGTCGGCGATGAGGGCGGCTATGCGCCGAACCTGGAGAACGACGAGGCCGCGCTCGCCGCCATTGTCAAGGCGATGGAAGCGGCGGGCTATGTGCCCGGAGAGGATTTTCTCATCGCCATCGACGGGGCGGTCTCCGAGTGGTTCCGCGAAGAGAGCGGCGACTACTTCCTCCCCAAGGCCCAAAAGCGCATGTCCCGCGAGGAGATGGTTGCCATGTGGCAGGATTTCGCCGCGAAATATCCCATCATCTCCATTGAGGACGGCATGGGCGAGACCGACTGGGAAGGCTGGGAGCTGCTCACCCGCGCCCTGGGCGAGCGGGTTCAGCTGGTGGGTGACGACCTCTTTGTCACCAATGTGACGCGGCTGAAAACCGGCATTGCCAAGGGGGTCTGCAACTCCATTCTCATCAAGGTCAACCAGATCGGCACCCTCACGGAGACCCTTGCCACCATTGAACTTGCCACCCGCGCGGGCTACACCAGCGTGATCTCCCACCGCTCGGGCGAGACGGAAGACACGACCATTGCCGACCTTGCCGTCGCGCTCAACACCGGGCAGATCAAAACCGGCGCGCCCAGCCGCTCTGACCGCGTGGCGAAATACAACCAGCTGCTGCGCATCGAAGAGGAGCTCGAGAGTGTCGCTGAATATCCCGGCCGCGCGGCCTTCTTCAACCTGAACGCGAGCGAAACCTAAGCCCCCTGCAAACACCGGGAGGCACTATAAAAACGCAGCAGACAGAGGGCAGAGGGGGCGGCACAAAGTTCCGCCCCCACAGCCCTTTAAGCGGGAAGCCCCCTGTATGATGGCGCGGAGCGCGTGCCATGCCCCCGCCTGTAAGATCTTGCGCGGGTGCCCTCGCATCCGCCGCCACAGGGCACAGCGCAAACGAAAAGGCCGCCGCAGGAGACGCAGAGTGCGTTTCATGCGGCGGCCTTTTAACTTGTTTGAATCTTAGAAGAAGAAGCTAAAGGAGAGGACAAAGCCGGAGAAGACAATGGAAACGGTGGCGCAGAGCTTGATGAGAATGTTCAGGGACGGCCCGGAGGTGTCCTTGAAGGGGTCGCCGACCGTATCGCCGACCACGGCTGCCTTGTGCTGCTCAGAGCCCTTGCCGCCGTGCTTGCCGCTTTCGATATACTTCTTCGCGTTGTCCCAGGCGCCGCCGGCGTTGGCCATGAAGATCGCCATGGCAAAGCCTGTGACGGAGACACCGGCCAGGAGGCCAACCACGCCCGTGGGGCCAAGGATCAGACCCGTCAGGATGGGAACGACGACTGCGGAGAGCGCCGGAACGACCATCTCACGCAGCGCGCCCTTCGTGCAAAGGCTCACGCAGGTGGCGTAGTCCGCATCGGCCGTGCCTTCCATCAGGCCCACGATCTCGCGGAACTGGCGGCGCACCTCAACCACGACAGACTGTGCAGCCGTCTGCACGGCATTCATGGTCATGGCGGAGAAGACAAAGGTCAGCATCGCGCCGATGAAGAGGCCGACGAGAACGGTGGGGTTGGTGATGCTAAAGGAGAGCTCCTCTGCCGTCTTGTTCTGCACAATGTCAACATAGGAGACCAGCAGCGCCAGGGAGGTCAGAGAGGCGGAGCCGATGGCAAAGCCCTTGCCGGTTGCGGCGGTGGTGTTGCCCAGGGAGTCGAGCGCGTCGGTGCGCTCACGGACTTCTTCAGGCATGCCGGACATCTCAGCGATGCCGCCGGCGTTGTCGGCGACGGGGCCGTATGCGTCCGTTGCCAGGGTGATGCCAAGGGTGGAGAGCATGCCGACCGCGGCAATGCCGATGCCATAGAGACCATACTCAAAAGCCTGGAGGCCGCCGGCAGCGATAAAGCTGACGATGATCGCGGCAGCAACAATCAGGATGGCGGAGAGCGTGGACATCAGGCCGAGGGAGACACCGCCGATGATGAGCGTTGCAACGCCTGTCTCAGAGGAGGCGGCAAGCTTTTGCGTCGGCTTATAGTTATCCGAGGTGAAGTATTCTGTAAAGTACCCGATCAGGACGCCGGCCGCAAGACCCGAAAGGATGGCGATGTAGACTCCCCAGTTGCCAAGGAAATAATAGGTCAGCGGGGCCGCTACGATGGCAGCCAGAGCGGCGGCCAGATAGGTTCCTGTGCGCAGGGAGGTCAGAAGCGCCTTCTGATCGGCCTGCTCCTTGGTTCTCACAAAGAAGGAGCCGATGATGGAGCAGACGATGCCGCAGACCGAGAGCGCGAGGGGCAGAATCATGCCCTTAAAGCCGTAGCCCGCAACGCCCGCAAGCGCGAAGGTTGCAAGAATGGAACCGACATAGGACTCGTAGAGGTCGGCGCCCATGCCGGCCACGTCGCCCACGTTGTCGCCCACGTTGTCGGCGATGGTGGCGGGGTTGCGGGGGTCATCTTCGGGAATGCCCGCTTCGACTTTACCGACAAGGTCTGCGCCCACGTCGGCAGCCTTGGTGAAAATGCCGCCGCCCACACGGGCAAAGAGAGCCATGAAGGAGGCGCCCATGCCGTTCATAACCATGATGTTACCGACCATGGATGCTTCCGTATATCCTGCGCCGAGCGTGAGGATAAAGTACCAGAGCGTAATGTCGAGCATGCCGAGGCCAACGACCGTGAAGCCCATCACGCTGCCCGAGGAGAAGGCCACGCGCAAGCCGCGGTTGAGGCTCTCCGATGCAGCCTGTGCCGTGCGCGCGTTCGAGTTGGTGGCGATTTTCATGCCGATGAGGCCCGCCATCATCGACCACATACCGCCGGTCAGAAAGGCGAAGGGGGTATATTTGGAGAGCATCTCCCCATTGGTTGCAAACGCCATGATCAGAAGCAGCACAAAGACAACTGCAAACACCTTGGCCACCGTGGTGTACTGGTGTTTCAAGAATGCGTTGGCTCCCTCACGAATCGAGTTTGCGATTTTGACCATTTTGTCGTTGCCTTCCGAGAAGGTCATGACTTTTCGGCTTTGTACCAGCGCAAAAATCAAGGCCAACGCGGCGCCGACAAAGCCAATCCAGAAAATATTTTCCACGAACTACACTCCTTTTCTTCAATCCTTCACTACTGTTTGCCAGAGCGGGTGCATTGTGAACACGCCCGGGCATCTTCCCAGCCGCAGCACAGGCCGCGCACCGTCTATCACACGATGAAACGGTGTTCATCCTGCTGTTTATAGCCAAGAACGCAGAGAACACCTCCGCGCGCGCGGCAGACAGGTCTGCCGCCTGAACACGGAGCTGTATTCAAGCGAACTTGACTATTCACAAAAAGTTAACACACTAATATTAGCATATAAAATAAGATTTGCAAGGATTTCATTCCTGAATTTTCAATCGCCCCCTCATTTTGACGCTTTCTACGAAAAAATCAAAAAAGCTGCAGCTGTTTCCGTGCAGCCTCACCAGAGCGCACGGGCGCGGGCGATTCTCCCCGCATGGGCATCAGGCCCTGCGCCAGGTGGAGGGGGTCAGCAGCAGGAGAAGCGGAAAGATCTCCAGCCGGCCGATGATCATCACAAGCGAGAGAACCAGCTTGCTCAGGCCCGAAAAGATGGAATAGTTCGCCATCGGCCCCACGAGGTCAAAGCCCGGCCCAATGTTGCCGATGGAGGCGATAACCGCCGTCACCGTCGTCGTCAGGGGGAGCCCGTCGAGCGAGACGAAAAAGCAGGCGATGGCGATCAGGAAGAGGTATGCGCCGACAAAGACCGCAACATGGGAGAGCGCGCGCTCCTCAATCTCCTTGCCGTCCAGTGTGACAATTTTGACCGCCCGGGGGTGGGAGATCTGCCGCACATCCCGCCGGATGGAGCGGAGCAGCAGCAGAATGCGGGAGACTTTGATGCCGCCTGAGGTGCTCCCGGCGCAGCCGCCGACAAGCATCAGCCCAAGGAGCAGCATCTTGGAGAATTCCGGCCATTGGTTGAAGTCTGCGGTGACAAAGCCCGTCGTTGACATGACGCTTGCCACCTGAAAGAGCGCCTGCCGCGCATGTTCGGCAAGACCGGTGCCCCCCGCGGGAGCCGCCAGCTGCAGGTTGAGGGTGACCAGCAGGGCGGAGATGCCGACAATGGCAAGAAACCAGCGCAATTCGTCGCTCTTGCGCACCCCCTGGAAGCGGCGGGTCAGCAGGAGGAAGTACACGGAGAAGTTGATGGAGGAGAGGAGGATAAAGAGCAGGATCACATGTTCGATCAGCGGGGAGCCATAGGCGGCGATGGAGCTGTTTTTGATGGAAAAGCCGCCTGTGGATACGGTGGCGAAGCTGTGCAGCAGCGCGTCAAAAAAGGGCATGCCCGCAAGGGAGAGACAGAGCACCTCGAGCACCGTCAGGGAGATATAGATGCCGTAGAGGATCTGGGAGGAGCGCGCCGTTTTCGGAACCAGCTTGCTGACAACAGGCCCCGTGAGCTCTGCGCGGAGGAGGTTCTGCGTGCGCGCGCCGCTTGCGGGGAGGAAGGCGAGGGTAAATGTCAAGACACCCATTCCGCCGAGCCAGGAGGAGAAGGAGCGCCAGAAAAGAATGCCGCGCGGCAGGCTCTCCACGTCGCCGAGAACCGTGGCGCCCGTTGTGGAAAAGCCCGAGGCGATTTCAAACAGGCAGTCGGCAAAGCTCTCAAAACAGCCGGAGAAGAGAAAGGGCAGCGCCCCGAAGAGGCAGAAGGAGAGCCAGATCGCGCTGGCGATGACAAAGCCCTCCCGCGCAAAAAACGCACGCTCTGCCGGCAGGACGGAGAGGGCGGAGCCCGCAGCGGCCGTGACAAGGATCGCGTAGACAAAGGGCAGGGGGCTCTCTCCGTAATAGAAAGCGGTCAACAGAGGCAGCAGCATACAGGCCGCCTCCAGCAGCAGGCAGCGCCCCAAGAGCCTGAGCATGAGCGTATAGTTCACCCTTACTCCTCCCGATAGATGTCGTTGAATTCCTGGATCAGCTGACCGTGCGAGATCACGATCACCCGGTCACCCGGCACGATGACGCTGTTTCCGTTGGGAATAATCACATTGCCCTTGTGCAGGATCGCGGCGATCAGCACGCCCGGCTTAAGGCTCACATGCTTGAGCGCCGTGTTCAAATGGCGCACTTCGTGCTTGACTTCAAACTCCATCGCCTCCGCGTCGTGCTCGGAGAAGCGGTGCAGGGCGACCATGACGCTGCCCTTCCTGTTCTGCTGCCCGCGCACCACGCGCAAAATCCGCCCCACGGTGATGAGCTTGGGGGAGACGACGCTCTCAAGCCCCGCCGAGTGGACAATGCTGACGTAGTTGTCCCGGTTGCACTTGGCGACGACCTTTTTGATCCCCTGCTGCTGCGCATAGAGGGAGATGAGCAGGTTGTCCTCATCCCGGCCCGTCAGCGCCACAAAGGCGTCGTGGTTGATAAAATGCTCGCTGGCGAGAAGCTCCGGGTCGGTGCCGTCCCCGTGGAGAATGAGCGCCTTTGGCAGCTGCTCGGAGAGGAAGCGGCAGCGCTCTTCACTGTGCTCCACGATGGTCACGCGCACCTGCATTTGCAGGAGCATATCGGCCAGATAGTGGGCGATGCGGCTGCCGCCGACGATGAAAACCGACTGCACCCTTTGCATCGAGCGCCCGATCAAGCGATAATAACGCGCAATGCCCACAGGAGAGCCAATCACGTAGAGCTGATCCCCCTCTTGGGGCACGAAGTGCCCGTTGGGGATAATGATTTTCTGCTCCCGCACCGCCACGCAGAATAAAAAGGGCTGGCTTTTGAGCTTGCGGGACATCTCCGAGAGCGATTTCCCGATGATATGATCCCCCTCCTGCAAGGTGTTTCCCAGCAGCTCGACCCGCCCGCGGAAGAAATGCTCCACATTCGTTGCGTTGGGAAAGCGCAGCAGCTGGGAGATCTCAACTGCCGTGGCATATTCGGGGTTGATGACCATATCAATGTTCATATCCCGCTGAAATGACGCGAGGTTTTCCGTGTACTCCACATCGCGGATGCGGGCGATGGTATACTTTGCGCCCAGCTGCTTTGCCGCAAGGCTGCAGAGCATATTGACCTCGTCCAGGCTCGTTGCGGCGAGAAAAAAATCGCTCTCCGCAACGCCCGCGCGCTTGAGCACCTCCGGCGAAGCGCCGTTGCCCTTGATGCACATCACATCCAGCGCGTCAGAGGCATGGCGGATGGTCTCGTCATTCTGGTCAATAACGGTCACATCATGCTCCTCCCCCGAGAGATGCTCCGCGAGGGTGAAGCCGACCTTGCCCGCGCCGACAATAATAATGTTCATGGAACCCCCATTCCCTCTTTCTGTTCGTTTTCGGGCGCCCCCGCCCCCTCCTGCCGCGCCCCTTCGCAGCGGGAGAATACGGTCCCCCTAAAAAATAACTGTATTATATCACATCTCCCTCCCCCTTGCAATTGCCTTTTCCCCCCTTTGGTGCTACAATCTCTTTGTGAAATTCCCCCGGAAGGAGCGCTTGCCATGAACCACCCTCTGCTGGAGGTCTCCAATCTCCGCATCGCCTTCTCCGATGCCAAGGCCAGTGTCTCCGCCGTGAACGAGATCTCCTACCGCCTGGAGCGCGGGGAGGCGCTGGGCATCGTCGGCGAGTCCGGCTCCGGCAAGACGGTGCACAGTTATGCCCTGCTGGGCCTGCTCCCCCCGCCCGGGCGCATCACCGGCGGCGCGCTCTCCTTTGAGGGGGCGGATTTGCAGGAGCCCGCCGTCCTGCGCCGCCTGCGCGGCAAGCGCATCGGCATGGTCTTCCAAGACCCCGGCAGCAGCCTCAACCCCTTCTACACCGTCGGCCGCCAGCTCATGGAAGCGGGCGGGGGCGCGCTGCCCACGCGGGGGAGCGCAGCGCGCCGCGCGCGCGCCCTCTCTCTCTTAGAGGACTTGGGCATTCCCGACGCCAAGGCCTGCATGAAACGCTATACGCATGAGCTCTCCGGCGGGCAGCAGCAGCGCGTCATGCTCGCAATCGCCCTAATGGATGAGCCCGATCTGCTCATCGCAGACGAGCCGACCACGGCCCTTGATGTCTCCACGCAGGCACAAATTCTCAGCTTACTGCGCCGCTTGCAGACCGAGCGCGGCCTCTCCATTCTCTTTATCACGCACAACCTCGCCGTCGTGGCGGAACTCTGCCAGCGGCTGCTGGTCATGTACGCGGGCATGATACTCGAAGAGGGCCTTGTCAGCGAACTCTTCGCGCAGGCCGCGCACCCCTATACGCAGGGCCTGCTGCGGAGCATTCCCAGTCTGCTGCAGCGGGAGACGCTCTCCTGCATCCCCGGCAGCCCGCCCGATCTCGCGGCGCTGCCGCCCGGCTGCCCCTTTGCGCCGCGCTGCGCCCATGTGATGCCCCTGTGCACCCGGCAGCGGCCGCCCTTGACGGAACTCTCGCCGACGCACCGCGCCGCCTGCCATCTGCTGCGGGCAGAGGCGGGGAAAGAGAGCGCCGGGGTATGAAATCGCTTGTACATGCAGAGAATCTATACAAGAGCTATGCCGCCCAGGGCGCTCTTCCGCCCGCTGTGGCGGGGGTCTCGCTCTCCATCGCCCGGGGGCAGACGCTCGGCCTGGTCGGGGAGTCCGGCTGCGGGAAGACCACACTCGGGCGGGTGCTCCTGCGGCTCTATGAGCCGGACGCGGGGCGGATCCTCTTTGACGGGGCGGTTTTCTTTGACGATGCCCTCGCCCGGCAGCCGGATGCCGCCCGCTCTCGCCGCCGGATGCAGATGATCTTTCAAGACCCCGGCGCCTCCCTCGACCCGCGCAAGAACGCGCGCCAGGCCATCGCGCAGGCGCTGGAGATCCACCGGCTCTTCCCGAATAAACGGGAGCGGCTGGCGCGGGTTTCCCAGCTGCTCGCGCTGGTGGGGCTTGGCCCGAACAAGCTCGAGTCCTATCCGCACGAGCTCTCCGGCGGGGAGCGGCAGCGCGTCGCCATTGCAAGGGCGCTTGCCACGGAGCCGGATTTTCTCGTCTGCGACGAGCCGGTCACCTCGCTCGACCTCTCCATTCAGGCGCAGATTCTGCGCGTGCTGCAGGAGCTGCAGGCGCAGATGCAGCTCTCCTATCTCTTCATCGGCCACGACCTCTCCGTCGTGCGGCAGGTTTCCGACCGCATCGCCGTGATGTTTCAGGGCAAATTCGTGGAGGAGGCCGAGGCGGATGAGCTGATCCTCCGCCCGCTCCACCCCTACACAAGGGCGCTTCTGGCGGCCATCCCCAACCCAGACCCCGCGCGCAGGATGGCCCCGCCCGAGCTGCAGCCGGCGCAGACCGCCCCCGCGCCCGGCGGCTGCCCCTATGCGCCGCAGTGCCCGCTCTGCCGGGATGCGTGCCGGCGGGAGGCGCCGCCGCTGCGGGATGTGGGCGGCGGGCACTTGCTCGCCTGTTTTTCTCCTTAATGGAATCTCGGGCGGACGAAACGAGGTGTTCTCACATTGTCACAATTGAATCTCACGGAAGGCCCCATCGGCAAAACACTGCTGCGCTATGCCTATCCCGTTGTTCTCTCCTCCTTTTTGCAGGCGCTCTACTCCCTCACTGACTTTGTCATCGCGGGCACCTTCGTGGGAAATACGGCGATGAGCGCCATTTCCAACTCCGGGCAGATTGCCCACATGCTCACGCAGGTCATCATGGGCATCACCATAGGCGGCAGCATCCTCGTGGGGCAATACTATGGCCGCGGAGATCAGGAGAGCCGCATCCACACCAACCGCACGCTCTTTTCGATGGCGATGCTCTGCGGCCTCTTTGCCGCGCTGCTGCTCCTTGTCTTCGGGCGCTGGCTGCTGATTCTTCTCAAAGCCCCCGCGCTGGAGGAGGCCGCGGTGTATCTGCGCATCTGCGCGCTGGGCCTTTTGCCCGTCTTCGGCTACAACGCCCTCTCGGCCATGCTCCGCGGTGTCGGCAACTCCAAGCAGCCGCTCTACTTCATCCTCGCCACCGCCCTGCTCAACGTCATCCTCGACCTGCTCTTTATGGGCGTGTTCTCCTGGGGCGTGGCGGGCGCCGCCTGGGCGACGGTGATCGCACAGACCATAAGCTTTCTTCTCGCGCTCATCTACACGCTGCGGCAGCGGGCGCTCTACCAGCTCAACCGCCTCTATATTAAGCGCGATAAGCTGCGGCATATGTTGAAATTGGGCATTCCGACCTCGCTGCAGATGACACTCGTCGGCGTCTCCTGGCTGACGATGACCTTTCTCATCAACGGATACGGCGTGGAGGCCTCCGCCGCCTCGGGCATCACCGCCCGCGTGCGGGAGGTCGCGCAGCTCTTCACCATCGCCATGAGCTCCGCCACCTCCACCATGGTGGCCCAGTGTCTGGGTGCGGAGGCCTATGAGCGGGCGCGCCGCGCGGTGCATGTGGCGATGCGCATCTCCATCGGCGCCTCCCTTTTGATCATCCTCATTGTCGAGCTCTTCGCCCCGCAGATTGTCTCCCTCTTCAATCAGGATGCCCTCACCAGCGCCCTTGCCATCCAAAACCTGCGCATTGAAATCCTCGCGCAGCTCTTTTACGCGAGCTTCATGGTCTACAATGCGCTCCCCATCGGGGCCGGGCACACCAGCATCGCCCTGCTCTCGAGCACCTTAAACAGCATCGTGGCGCGCCTGATCCTCGCCATCATTCTCAACCATTACTTCGCCCTTCCGGGCATCTTCTGGGCCTGCATGATCGCCCCGGCCTTTTCCGTCCCCCTCGGCTATCTCTACGAGCGCAGCGGGATCTGGCGCAAATCTCTGGCCAAGGAAACCGGAACGCAGGCATGATCTGCCAGCGGATCCCCAGCCGCAAACCCATCACACGAAAAAGACCGGAACGCCGCAGGGCGGCATCCGGTCTTTTTTTCATCGATCTCTGCCCCTTGTCCCCGCGCCCGGGCCGGGGCGGCGCCGCGATCGGGCAGCTTTTCAGCTTCCCAGGCGGCGGTTGATGCGCTCACCTGTGATATAGGTGATCTGCAGCAGGGACTGATGCAGCGCGTTTTGCTCATCAAGCGCTTCCTCGCTCAGGTCGGGGAACTCCCCCTCCTGCCCTGCATGGGTAAGGAGCGCCTCCACATATTCCATCTCGCAGGAGAGCGCGTCAATCGTGGCGGCGGAGAGGGAAAATTTTTGCGCGGATACAGAGAAGATGTCTTGATTGTTTGCGCCGCTCACGAGGCAGAAGTGCCGAAAGAGTGTGTAGATTCCGGTGCCGAGGGAGTGCACGCCTGCGCGGATGATCGCCTCGTTTCCGGTTCGTGCGAGAATGTCCAGCAGGAATTCTACGCTATCCCCCAGGAGCCGTTTTGCCAAGAGGCCGAGGCTCCCCGGGTCTGCGGGCCGTTTGCCCCGGGCAATGTCCCGCAGTTTGTCAAGCGCGATGACGGCCGTGCCGTCACGCGAGAGCGTCCGCCCGAGGAGAAAGTCAGCCGACACCTGATAGTAATCGCAGGCACGCACCACAAAGTTTAAGCCCGGCTCACGAATGCCGTTTTCATAGTGTGAGAGGAGCGCCTGGCTCACCAAAAGTTCACTGGCCGCCACCCGCTGGCTGACGCCCTTCTCCCGGCGCAGAAAGGCCAGGGAGCGAGAAAAGTCGTTGTTCATATCACAGTCTCCTATAAAAATAAGATAACAAAAGGTTAGGAAGAACACACGCTTTCACTTCCATTTTAGACCTTTTTTCCATTTTTGTAAATAGGAAAGATGAAAGGGCGCGAATTGTTTGGATTTTCCTCGAAAACCCTCTCCTTTTCGCCCCATTTCAATAAAAATTTAGGAAATATAAAAAAACGCTTGACTTGAGAATAAAAACTGTGTAAGATGCCCTTGTTACTGTTTTGTAATTTTTTATTTCTCTTTTGTTATTTCTTGAAATTCTATTGACATCTCTTAAGAAGGAGGCTTTTTGTCTCATGATTTCATTTGCCCATTCTGTTACAGCAGGGCAGCCGTGGCGCGGCGGCGCGGATACTGCCGCCGCCGCCCGCAGCGGCAAGCAACCTATCGGCGCTCTTTTGCTCACACTGGGCATCACCCTGGCGGGCGCCCTGCTCACCCTCTCCCTCATTTTTTACACGCCCGCATACACGCTCTCCCTCGGCGAGACGGAGCTTGGCCCCGTTGCCGCCCGGGAGATGGCGCAGACCGCCCTGCAGCAGGCGGAGGGGCAGATCGGCGAGATTCTCGGGCGCAGCTATACGATTCCGCTGGCGCTCTCCTTCCGCCCCACCCTTGCCGCAAAGGAAGCTCTCTTGAGTTACACGGAGCTGACACTGGCGCTCTATGACCACTGCCCCGCGATCAAACCCGCCTATGTCCTCTCCGTAGACGGCGTAGAGATCGGCGCGGCGGTCAGCAGCGCGGCCCTGCACGGCGCGCTGGACGACCTGCAGGCCCAATACCACACGGCCGACACGCAGGCGCTTGTCTTCGCCAATGAGACGCGCATAAGCCGGCAATACATCCCCGCGGAGAGCGCCTATGCCATGCGCTCCGATCTGCTGACAGCGGCGCGCGCACCCAAGGGCGAGCCTGTGCAAATCCCGCAGCTGATGAGCAGCGCCACCCGCGGGGGCGGGGCGAGTGCCGGCGGACTGCTCGCCCAAAGCGCCGTCTATCAGACTTCAGAACTCACCGTGGCTTCCGGCGCCGGGGGCGAGGCGGCCATGCCCCTGCTCTCCGTCTTCACGCTCGACCGCATCCGCACGGTGGAGGAGATCGCCCCGCCTGTGCGCGAAGTGCCCGACCCGGAGCGCTATGAAGGCGAGAGCGCCCTGCTGCTTGAGGGCAGCCCCGGCCTGCTGCTGGCGCTCACGGATGTCACCAAGCTCAACGGGGAGGCGCTGCACGCGGAGAGCGTCTCCGAGTTTGTTCTCCTGCCCGCCTCGGAGACCCTCATGGCCGTCGGCACCAAGGAGCGCCCGAGCTATCTGGGCAGCGGACAGTTCCAGTGGCCCTGCCAGGGCCAGCTGACCTCCCCCTTCGGCTACCGCTATATCTTCGGTTCCACTTCCTTCCACAGCGGCATTGACATTGCCAACAGCCGCGGCACGACCATCGTGGCCGCCGACAACGGAATCGTCAGCTTCGCGGGCTACAAGGGCTCCTACGGCAACCTGATCATCCTCGACCACGGCAACGGCTATCAGACGGCTTATGCGCACTGCAACAGCATGGGCGTGTCTGTCGGGCAGGGTGTTCTGCAGGGTGAGGCCATCGCCACCATGGGCACCAGCGGCCGCGCCACGGGCAACCACTGCCACTTTGAGCTGCGCATCGACGGCACGCAGGTGGACCCGCAGATCTACCTGCCCTAGCCCAAAGCCGCCGCAAGCCCCGCGCTTTCCTCTTTACGAATGCGCGCGGGCAAGGCCGGCCGGATGCCGCTTCGCCCCCTGCGGCGCAGCCGGGAAAATACGCGGCAAAGAGAAGCCCCCAAGCGCCGGTTCATACCGCTGCGTTTGGGGGCTTTTTATATCCTGCGCTCCCCTCGGGCGGCGGTTAGTCAGCGCTGCCGAGGGTCTGCTTGTTTTTTTCTCCCTTCCGTGTTACTCTTTGAGTTCCAGGAATACCTGCCCGGCGGCTCTGGCGAAATGCCGCGCGCCGCGCAGCGCCTCATCAAGACTGTTCCCGTGGGAGCCGACCTCCACCAGAATGGAGCCCTCTGTGAGCTGCTGGTTGAAGCGGGAGCTGCGCAGGACGATCGGGCGCGCGAGCCCCGGCCAGAGGGTGTTCATCCTGTACTCCAAATGCATGGCGAGGCTGAGGTTTTGCCTCCAGTGGTCATGCCGCGCACCGCCGTCATCGCTGCCGAGAACCAGCAGCACCTGCGCGACCTTCTCCCCGTCAATCTCCGTGACGGCTTTGTATACCGTCCCGTCCTCCCCGATGAGCGCATCGCGGTGGATATCCAGGACGATTTGGATGCTGGGATACTCCGCGAGATATTGCTCCACCGCCGCGCGGGAGCGCTCATAGGAGCCGTTGTAGTAGGGATAATCATATAAACTGCGGTCGTGGAGCACGGAGAGGCCCATCTCCGTAAAAATTCGCTCTATTTCATCGCCCACTCGTATGATATTATATTGTGTATCCGTGGTGCGCGCCGTGTCCGTCTCCTGGTAGACGTTCTTCCCCTCCTGCGCATAGGCCTCGCTGCCATGGGTGTGCATGATGAGAATTTGCGGCTGCCCCTCCTGCAGGCAAATGTTCAGCTGCGCTGCCGCGAGCTGCGCCATGTCGAGCTCCTGTTCGGTGCGGTTTAAGATGTAGACACCCTGCGCCTGCTCGTAGATCTCGCTTGAGAGCGGCTGGAAAAACCGCTCGATGATTTCGCCCGAGGCAGGCGCAAGGGGCAGGGCCTCCTCCTCGTCCTCCTGTGCCGGGCGCGTTGTGAGCGCCTGCCGCGTCTGCTTCTCTCCCCAATCGGCCAGCAGGGGGGACTGCTGCCCCAGCAGCTGCTGCCAGAGCGCGCCCTCCGCCTCCCGCTCCTGCGTGCCGGCAGAAGAAATCTGCGCCGCCAGCGCCCCGGTGACAAAGCGCGCACTGCCGCCCAGCTGGGAGAAGAGCTGAAAAGGCAGCCCGCCGCTGCTGCTCAGAGAGAGCATCCAGAGCGCGAGCACGGCAAGCGCGCAGGCGGCGACGCGCCGAAGCAGCGCCTTTCCTCTGCGGTTTGTCCTGTTTCCGTTCATCATAGTAAATCATCTCCTGTACGTCCTAACTCTATGTGCCGCAGAGGAAAAATATGTCCAGGAGATTTTCCCCCGCCGGCAGCGCGGCCTGCAAAGCGCCCGCCGGGCGCGTTCCCTCTCAACATTTACGCTAAAAAGGAGGCCTTCGGGTGAACGTCTTACAAACACTCTGGAAGAGCGGCCCCATTTCCTATCTGCGCCTGTGCATCAAGCTCTACCTGCGGCACCACATTCCGCAGGCCTCTGCGGCGCTCGCCTATTTCCTGCTTCTGACCATCTTCCCGATTCTCATCTGCGTCTGCGCCTTTCTCGGCTTTCTGCACCTCGACCCCTCGGCGGTGGTGGCCTATCTGGAGGGTTTTATGCCGCAGGAGGTCTTGGCGCTCATTGAGCTCTACCTCGCATATATCCTCAAGCAGCAGTCGGCCGGGCTTTTCACGGCGGGGCTGATCATGACCTTTACCACTTCGCTCGCGGCCTTTCGCTCCATCACCAGGAGCATGGCGGAGATCTATGACATGCCCGTGCAGCGGGGCCTGCGCGGCCTCTTCATCAACCTGCTCTCCCCCTTCGCCCTGATCGGCATGCTCTTTTTCTCGATTATCGTAATCGTCACAGGGGACTGGCTGCTTGAGTGGCTTGCGCGGGAGCTTGCGTGGCAGCGCGCACTCCAACTCTGGTATGACCTGCGCTTCCCCCTCCTCTTCCTGCTCTTCCTGCTCTTTTTAACGGCAATCTCCCTGCTCACGGCACCCAGGCATACGCCCAGAAGGCCCATCCTCATCGGCAGCGCCCTCTCCGCCTGCACGCTCTGGGCCTTTTCCATGCTCTTCTCCTGGGTCATCAACCTCTCCACGCGCTACAGCCTGGTCTACGGCTCCCTGCTCTCCTTTGTCGTTCTCATCCTCTGGCTCTATTTTTGCGGAAATATCCTCTTTGTCGGCAATATCGTCAGCCGCGCCTGGTATCGCAGAAAACTCCCTGAGTAGGCTGGATCCGCAGCGCCGGCTTTCGCCTTTCATCTTGTTTTTTCCCCTCTTTTCTGTTATGCTGTGTGCACACTGAATGGATCCGCGCGCCCCCGCCGCCCTTGCAGCGCGGCAGCCCCCCGTAAAAAAAGGAAGGACACGGTCTATGAAACGAAACAAACCGCTGCCCGCAGAGAACAGCTACCGCTTTTTCTTCGCTCTTGCCCTGCTCTTTGCGGCAGTCACAGCATATTTCAGCCCCCTGGCCGGTCTGTTTGAGGCGCTCGCGGCAGTGCTCTGCTATGGAATTCTTCGGGCCGTTGCAGGCAAGCAGGAGCAGCGAATGCAGCAATACATCGCGTCGGTCTCCACCGATGTGGACGCCGCAACGCGCAGCGCCGTGGTCAACGCTCCGCTGCCGGTGGCGCTGTTTTTTTCCGAGTCGGACGATATCGTATGGACCAACGACCGCTTTCTAGAGATCACCGGAAACCGCGACCACCTCTATGACACCAATCTCTCCACCGTTGTGCCCGATTTTCAGAGCCGCTGGCTGCTCGACGGGAAGCGCCAGGCACCCGGCCCCATGCAGCTGGGAGAGCGGCAATATCTGGTCTTTGGCAATCTCATCGACAGCGGCAGCGAGCACGGAAACCTCGCCATGACCTACTGGGTGGAGATCAGCCACTATTACCAGACCGAGCAGCGCTATCTGGACAGCCGCCCCGTCGTCGCCATCCTCCTGATGGACAACTACGACGATCTGATGCGCGGACTCGAGGAGGGGGAGCGCTCCGTCCTCCTGAGCGAGATCAACAAGCGCATCAGCAACTGGGCGGAACCGGCGGGGGGCATCCTCTGCCGCTATGACCGAGACCATCTTCTCTTCGTCTTTGAACACAGCCACCTCTCCCGCTTTCAGGGCGGAAAGTTTTCCATCTTAGAGTCCGTGCGCCAGCTGCACGCCTCCAACGGCATCGCCGCGACGCTCTCAATCGGCATCAGCCTCGGCAATGACGAGGATTCGCTCCACGAGCTCTTCCGCGCGGCAACGCTCTCGATGGAGATGGCCCTCTCCCGCGGCGGCGATCAGGTCGTGATCAAGACCGCAGAGGGCTATGACTTCATCGGCGGCAAGGCGAAGGAGTCCGAGCGGCGCACGAAGGTGAAGAGCCGCGTCGTCGCCAACGCCCTCTCGGAGATGCTCTCGAGCGCCTCCCGCATGATCATCATGGGGCACCGGCACCCGGATCTGGACGTGATCGGCGCGGCGGCGGGCATGGCGGCCATCGCCAGAGCCAGGGGCATCCCCGCCTATATCATCCGCGACCCCCAGCCAAACCCCGGGGAGGAGATGGTCGCCCTGCTCGAAACCCTCCCGGAGTATGAGACGGTCTTCATCCGCGAGGAGGAGGCGCAGGAGCTGCTCGATGCGAACTCCGTCGTCGCCGTGGTGGACACGAACCGGCCCGAGCAGGCGCAGTCCCCCGCGCTGCTCGCGCGCGCGAACCGCCTGGTGGTCATCGACCACCACCGCAGGGCGGCAACCTATATTGACCTCGAGCGCACGGATCTGAGTTTTCAGGATATCTACGCCTCCTCCGCCAGCGAGCTGGTGGTCGAGCTGATTGCCCACATTCTCGAGCCGGGCGACCTGATGAAGCAGGAGGCGGAGGCCATCCTCGCGGGCATCATTCTCGACACGAAAAACTTTACCCTGCGCACCGGCGGCGCAACCTTTGACGCGGCGGCCTACCTGCGCCGCGCCGGCGCGGACACGGCAAGCGTCCGCCGCTTTTTCCAGAGCGATCTAGACAAGACCCTGCGGCGCTACGGCATTGTCCAAACGGCCAAACTCTACCGGGGTGAGATCGCCCTTGCCGTCTCCGAGCAGGAGGTCGACCGCATCACCGCCTCCAAGGCGGCCGATGAGCTCCTGAGCATCATCGGCATCAACGCCTCGCTGGTGCTCGCGCCCATCGGCGGGCAGCTGCTGCTCTCCGCCCGCTCCTCGGGCGACATCAACGTGCAGCTGATTGCCGAGCGGCTGGGCGGCGGCGGCAACGCGGCGGCGGCCGGCGCGCAGATTGAGCACATGAGCCTGCAGGAGGCGGAATCCGCCCTCCTCTCCGCCATCGACGCCTATTTTGACGAGGCATAGCGGCAGATTTTCGCCCCTTTCCCGCAGACCGGCAGGCCGGGTCGCACTCGGCAAACGATACATGAAAGTAAAGAGGTTGTTCATATGAAAGTAATTTTACAACAAGATGTCAAAGGAAAAGGAAAGCGCGGCCAGCTCGTGGAAGTTCCGGACGGATATGCGCGCAATTTCCTCCTTCCAAAAAAGCTTGCCGTTCCCGCAACGGCGGAGCACCTGAACACCATGAAGATGCAAGATCGGGCAAAAGCCGCCCAAATCGCGCAGGAAAAGGCGGAGGCAGAGGCCGTTGCCGAGCAGCTCAAGGGCGCGGTGGTGAAAATCCCCGCCAAGGCCGGCACTGGCGGCAGGCTCTTCGGCGCCGTCACCTCCAAGGAGATCTCCGAGGCGCTGGAGGCGCAGTTTGGCATCGCCATTGCCAAAAACAAGATCGTACAGGAGGAGCCGATTAAGAGCTTTGGCTCCTTTGAGCTCAAGTGCAAGCTGGGGCATGAGATCTCCGGCACGCTCTATGTCATCGTCACGGAGGATGCATAAGGGGCGCTTGCCCCTGCCCCGGACAGCCTGCGCAGCGCTTGCACAGCCCTGCGCGGGGCGATCGGCTTCCCTGTATTTTCCCCACTGCGAAAGGACGGTGAGCGCGCGTGAATGAGGATCTCTTTTTGCGGCAGCTGCCGCACAGCGTCGAGGCGGAGCAGTCTGTCCTCGGCTCCATCCTCATTGATCCGCGCTGCGTGCCCGAGGTCATTGAGGCGCTCAAGGAGGATGACTTCTACATCCAGACCAACCGGGAGATCTACGCGACGATTTACGGCATGTTCAACTTCTCCATGACCATCGATCCCGTGACGGTGCTCGAGCAGATGCGAAGGGGCGGCGTCTATGACGACACGCGCTCGCGCAGCTACATTCTCCAGCTCATGGAGATCACGCCGACGGCGGCCAATGTCATGGAATACGCCGCCATTGTCAAGGACAAGTCCGTCCTGCGCCGCATTGCCGAGACTGCCGGCGAGCTCACGGGGCTGATCCAACAGGGCGGCGAGACAGCAGCCGCCATGCTCGAGCTTGCCGAGCAGAAGATCTATGCCATCCGCCAGGGGCGAAACCCCAAGGGGCTCGAGCACATCTCCTCCGTCCTTGTGAAGGTCTTCGACCGGCTCGATGAGCTGGCGGCCAGCGGCTCGGCCATCCCCGGCGTTCCGACGGGGCTCTCCGATCTGGACAGCGCCCTCTCGGGCATGAATCCCTCGGAGCTGATCCTCCTTGCCGCCCGGCCGGGCATGGGCAAGACCGCCATGGCGCTCAACATCCTCCTGCACACGGGCAAGCACACGGGGAAAAACGTGGTCTTCTTCTCGCTGGAGATGAGCCGGGAGCAGCTGGCCACGCGCCTGCTCTCAAGCGAATCCTTTGTGCCGGGGCGCAGCCTCACCACGGGGCGCCTGAGCGATGTCGAGTGGGACAACATCACCCTGGCGGCGGCGGCGCTCAATAAGACCAATATTCTAATTGACGACAACCCCACCCTCTCGGTCGCGGATATGAACGCGAAGTGCCGCCGGGTCGATCAGCTGGGGCTGGTCATCATCGACTATCTGCAGCTGATGCAGTCCGCCGGCGGGCGCAACGACTACCGCAGCGAAAACCGGCAGCAGGCGGTCTCCGACATCAGCCGTGCGCTCAAAATCATGGCCAAGGAGCTCAACGTGCCGGTGCTCTGCCTGAGCCAGCTCTCCCGCGGGCCGGAAACGCGCGGCAGGGCGGACAAGCGCCCCATGCTCTCAGACCTGCGCGATTCCGGCGCGATTGAGCAGGACGCGGACGTGGTCATGTTCCTCTACCGGGAGGACTATTACAATCAGGAGACGGAGGTGCACAATCAGGCCGAGTGCATCATCGCCAAAAACCGCCGGGGGGAGACGGGCACCGTCTACCTCCAGTGGCTGCCGGAATACACCACCTTCTCAAATCTGGAGCGGAGGTACGAAGATGAGTACGTCTGAGCTTCTCTCTGCCATCCGTGCGCTGGTGCTTGAGTATGACATGCTGCCGGAGGGTCAGTGCGTGCTCTGCGCCGTCTCAGGCGGGGCGGACTCCATGGCGCTCCTGCACGCGCTCACTGCACTGCGGGGGGAGTTCTCCTTCTCCCTTGCCGCCGCGCATTTTAACCACAGGCTGCGCGGGGCACAGTCGGAGCGCGACGCGGACTTTGTCCAGAACTACTGCCGTGCACACGGCATCCCGCTGGAATCCGGCGCGGGTGACGTGGCGGCGGAGGCGGCGCTTCGCGGGCTCGGCATTGAGGATGCCGCCCGCCAGATGCGCTACGCCTTTTTGGAGGATGCCGCAGCGCGTCTCGATGCGGCGCGCATTGCCACGGCGCACCATGCCGATGACAATCTGGAGACCTTCCTCCTGCGGCTGCTGCGCGGCAGCGGCCTGCGCGGCCTCTCGGGCATTCCGCCGGTGCGCGGGCAGATCGTCCGCCCCATGCTCACCCTCTCGCGCGCGCAGATTGAGGCCTATCTCGAAGCGCATGCCCTCCCCTTCGTGGAGGACGAGAGCAATGCGGATACGGCCTACCTGCGCAACTACCTGCGCCATGACATCATCCCGCGCCTGCGGGCGCGCAGCCCCGCGCTCACAGAGCATTCGGCGCGGAGCATCCGTAGCCTGCGGGCGGATCAGGATTTTCTCATGGCAAGGGCCACCGAGCTCTACCGCAGCGCGCTGCCGGCGGAGGAGGGGCTTGTGATTCCAACGGCGGCGATTGCAAAGAGCCCAAAAGCGCTCTCTGCGCGCCTGATCTGGCTGCTCTTGGAGGGGATTGAGGCCCCTCCGCCGGACTTTCGCCACATCGAAGCCATCTACCTGTTGGCAGAGGGCGAGGACCCCTCCGCCTCCCTCCGCCTGCCGGGGGGCGTTCTGGTGCAGCGGCTCTACGGGGAGATTCTCTTCGCCTGGACATGGGAGCAGGAGCCGCTCCCGCCTCTGACCCCCTGCGAGGTAGAGGTCGGCGGCATCACCCGCCCCGAGGGCGCACTCTGGCAGCTGCACTGCCGCGCGGGCATCTGCCCCGAGGCCGCAGCGCCGGAGACCTTCTATCTTGCGGCAGGGCAGCTCTCCGGGCCGCTGCGGCTGCGCGCCCGCGCGCAGGGGGATACACTCGCCCTCCCGGCGCGGCGCAGCAAGAGCCTGAAGAAATGGATGATTGAAGAAAAAATACCCCGGCGCATCCGGGAACGGGTGCCGGTTCTGGCCGATGCGCTGGGTGTGCTGGCCGTAGCAGGGCTTGGCCCCGCGCGCAGCCGGCTCGCGCAGGCGGGGGAAGCTGCGCTCATCTGCCGCTTTGAAGCCCTGCGGGAAGGGCCTTCGGCCGAGGCTTCAGGCCCCGCCGCAGCGCCGGAAGGGGCGGGCTGATCCCAGAACGAAAGGCGCAGCCGCGCCGCGCCTTCGGGTGCCGCGGGCCGCTTTGAGACAGACCCGTCAGTTATGTTAGCTGAACAGACTAATTTTTAGCCGGAATGCGGGCCCTGCGCCCGGGAGCGGCTGGTAAGGGAGCTGGTTTTTTGGAGCAGGATATGAGAGAGATTTTATTCCGGGAAGCAGATCTGCGCGCTGCGGTCAGCCGCATTGCAGGGGAGATCAACCGGGATTACCGCGGGAAGGCGCCTGTTGTCGTTGGCATTCTACAGGGTTCCTTTGTCTTTCTCGCGGATTTGGTGCGCGAGATCACCTTGCCCATTACGCTTGAGTTCATGTCCGTCTCCTCCTACGGGGCGGACACCGAGAGCAGCGGCAGGGTAGACATCCGCCTCGACCTCAAGGAGGACATTGCCGGGCGCGATGTCATTCTGGTGGAGGACATACTCGATAGCGGCAACACGCTCCACCATCTGCTGCCGCTCCTCCTGGCGCGAGAGCCCGCCTCTCTGCGCCTTTGCGTGCTGCTCGACAAGCCGGACCGCCGGGAGAAGGAGATCGCGGTGCACTATCGCGGCTTTTACATCCCGGATAAATTCGTCGTGGGCTATGGGCTCGACTATGACCAAAAATACCGCAATCTCCCCTATGTCGGCGTGCTCAAGCCCCATGTCTACAGCCCATAACCCCATCCCTGCGCCGGGTCAGGCAGATTCGCCGCAGGCCCCCCGCCCGCGCAGCGGCCGGCGCACAGGGCAGCTGCCAAGGCGCAGGCGCGCGCTGATCCACAGAAAGGATGTGAGCAACGCTTGAAGAAACCCAGCTCCAGAGAACTTCTCTACACGCTGTTTCTGATCTTTTTCCTCTTTCTTTTTGTCAATCATTTTGTCCGCGGCAGCACGGCCCCGCCCTATGTCTACAGCGACCTGCGGGCGCAGCTGGTGGCGGAGAATGTCAGCTCCCTGCGTGTCACGGAAAAATCCGTCACGCTGGAGCTCTATACGCCTGTCAACGATCAGAGCACGATGACCCTGCCCATCCCGAGCTTTGCGCTCTTTTACGACGACCTCGGCCCCCTGATCGAGGCGCAGTATGACGCGGGCATCCTGCAATATTATGACTATCCCCCGCCCCAGTCGTTTTCCTGGCCCACCATTCTCTTAACGGTGCTCGCCATTCTGGTGCTCGTCTCCATGATCTGGTATATCATCTCCCTGCGGCAGCTGCGCGGCGGGATGGGGGGCGGCCAGGGCCGCGCGCCGCAGTTTGGCCGCGCCCGCACCAAGACGCTCGCGGATACGGGGAAAATCGTCTCCTTTGCGGACGTTGCCGGCGCGGATGAAGAGAAGGAGGAGCTGGAGGAGCTGGTTTCCTTCCTGAAAAACCCCAAGCGCTTCATCGATCTGGGCGCGCGCATCCCAAAGGGCGTGCTGCTCATCGGCCCGCCCGGCACAGGCAAGACGCTCCTTGCCAAGGCGGTGGCGGGGGAGGCGGGGGTCACCTTTCTCTCCATCTCCGGCTCCGACTTTGTCGAGCTCTATGTGGGCGTTGGCGCCTCCCGCGTGCGTGATCTCTTTGAACAGGCGAAAAAAGAGTCTCCCGCCATTGTCTTTATCGACGAGATCGACGCTGTCGGCCGCCAGCGCGGCACAGGTGTCGGCGGCGGGCACGACGAACGCGAGCAGACGCTCAACCAGCTGCTCGTTGAGATGGACGGCTTCTCCAACAACACCGGCGTGATCGTCATGGCCGCCACCAACCGCGCCGACATTCTCGACCCCGCCCTGCTGCGCCCCGGCCGCTTTGACCGGCAGGTCTATGTGGGCCTGCCCGACATCAAGGGCAGAGAGGATATTTTAAAAATCTACGCCCGCAGCAAGCCGCTGATGGAAGATGTCAGCCTCTCGGACATCGCCAAGACGACCAGCGGCTTTACGGGCGCGGACTTGGAAAACCTGATGAACGAGGCCTCCCTCCTCACGGCCCGGCACGAGCGAACCATCATCACCAAGGAGGACATCAACGAGGCGCTCCTCAAGGTCATTGCGGGGCCGGAAAAAAAGAGCCGCGTCATCCCCCTGCACGCCAAGCGCCTGACGGCCTATCACGAGGCGGGCCACGCCGTTGCCATCCGGGAGCTGGAAACGCAGGACCCCGTCCACCACATCACCATCATCCCGCGCGGCATGGCGGGCGGCGTGACGATCTTCCTGCCCAAGGAGGACCGCCCCTACCATTCAAAAACAGAGCTGCTCGAGCGCATCTGCGCGCTGCTGGGCGGCCGCGTGGCGGAAGAGCTGGTGCTTGGCGACAGCTCCACCGGCGCTGCCAACGACCTCCAGCGCGCCACCGGCATCGCCCGCTCCATGGTCGTGCGCTACGGCATGAGCGAGCGCATCGGCACCCTCGCCTATGACGACGAGTCCCAGGTCTTCATCGGGCGGAGCGTGAGCCAGGTGCGGAGCTACTCCGAAGAGGTCGCGGGCATCATTGACGAGGAGATCAAGCGCATCGTCCAGGAGCAATATGAAATCTGCCGCGGTATTTTGGAGCGCAACCGCGATAAACTCGAGCTGGTCGCGCAGCATCTGCTCGCGCACGAGACCATGTCCGCCGAGGCCTTTGAAGCGCTCTATACCGGCGCGGCGGCGCCTCCGCTGGACGCGGGCGCTTCCAAAGGGGACGCGCCGCAGCCCTGAGGCCGCCGCCTGTTTCCCCACTGATCTACGAGAATCTTACGTTGAGAGGGTGATGTTCTTGTCTCTGCTCCCCGTCCCCGCGCGGCGCTACCGCAGTGTTTATGAGATCGATGCCCGGGCGCTCCATCGCAGCGGCATCCGCCTGCTGCTCCTGGATCTGGACAACACCATCTCCCCCTACCGCAGCACGCTCCCTTCGGAGGAACTGCGTGCGTGGATTGCGCAGCTGCAGGCCGCTGGGATCAGGCCCTATATCCTCTCCAACAGCCGAAAATCGGCAAGGGTGCCGCGCTTTGCCGAGGCGCTGGGCATCCCCTTCCTCCGCCACGCGGGCAAACCAAAGCGGGCGGGCTTTCTGCGCGCGATGGAGGAGATGGGCGCCTCCCCGGGCGAAACCCTCATGGTGGGTGACCAGATTTTCACCGACATTCTCGGCGCCACCCGCGTGGGCATCCGCGCGTTTCTGGTGCGGCCGCTCCGGCTCGACACCCCCTTCCGGCTGATTCGCTATGGGATTGAAACGCCCTTTCGCAGGCGCAGCGGCCCTTGGCATGCGAAATCTGACGGGGCTGACTAAGCGCTGAAAACTTGGGTAAGCTTTATTTGGCTGCCCCTTCTCTCTTCAACTTTATCTCAATTCCCTTGCAAATCTCTTGCAAAACGCAGGTGGATATTGTAAAATAAATTGCAAATTGTACTTGTACATGAAGAGATTTTGAAATTTAAACCAATTTGGAGGACATAGTTATGATTTCTGCCAGCGACTTTCGCAACGGAGTCACCTTTGAACTCGACGGCCACGTCATGCAGGTGATTGAGTTCCAGCACGTAAAACCCGGGAAGGGCGCGGCCTTTGTCCGCACCAAGATGAAAAACGTGATCACCGGCGGCGTCACGGAGACTTCCTTTAACCCCTCGGCAAAGTTTGAGAGCGCGTTTGTTGAGAAAAAAGACATGGAATACAGCTACAACGACGGCGACCTCTACTACTTTATGGACGGCGAGTCCTTCGAGCTGATCCCCATCAACGCGGACACGCTGGACGATTCCTTCCGCTTTGTCAAAGAGGGCATGGCCTGCAAGGTCATGAGCTACAAGGGCAAAGTCTTCGGCGTGGAGCCCCCCACCTTCGTCGAGCTGGAGGTGACCGACACCGACCCCGGCTTCAAGGGCGACACCGCCACGAACGTGACCAAGCCCGCAACGCTTGAAACGGGCGCAGAGATCAAGGTGCCCCTCTTTATCAGCCCCGGCGACCGCATCCGGGTGGATACCCGCAGCGGTGACTATCTGGAACGAGCAAAGAGCTGACCATCCGGCGGGAAACCGGCTTTCCCGCCCCCCATTGAAGGAGGACTATGCAATGACGATTTCTGAAAAAGTAGCATATCTAAAGGGCTTGGCCGACGGGCTTGACTTGGACAAGGAGAGCACGAAGGAGAGCAAAATTCTCGGCGTGATGATCGACCTGCTGGAGGAAATCTCCTATGCCATCGAGGATCTGGAGGAGACGGATCTGGTTCTGAGTGAAGGGCTTGACGCCGTTTCGGAGGACCTCGAAGATGTGGAGGCCCTGCTCTTTGACGATCTGGACGAGATGGAGGACGAGGACGAGCTCGATGAGCAGTTTTTCGAAGTGGAGTGCCCCAACTGCGGCGAAGACCTCCACATTGACAGCTCCGTGCTCAACGCCGGGCAGATCACCTGCCCCAACTGCGGCGACATCTTCGCGCTGGATCTGGTCGACGACGAGGATGAGGACGAGGAGGACTGACCCCTCCCCCCACATCCCGCACAGCGGGATAGCGCCAACAAACTGCACAACAAAAAACAGCCGGAGGGACGATGCGCATCGTCTCTCCGGCCATCTGTTTTCCAATCAGCGCGGGCGCTCCCGCTGCTGCGCCTCTTTCAGGCACTGTATGACCAGCTTGTAGTTCTCCTTTTTGTGGGGGAAGCCGCAGCCGCTGCAATCGCGCGTGCCATCCGGCAGATACTTTGGCTCTCCCGGGCAGGCGAGCCGGTAGAGCGGGCAGAAGCAGAAGAGGCAGTTAAACGCCTCCCCCTCCGGCCAGGGGTGGCAGGGGTAGTAGGCGCAGTCCCGGTTGCAAAAATAGGATGCGCTGTGCGCCTTCATGCTCTCCCCCCTTGCGTTCGCATTTTGTTCAAAAGTGACAGAGCTCAGAGGCTCTCCTCTCCGCTTCCCCCGAGGAGCAGCGGGAAGTTCTGCTTGTTCCCCTCCACCCGCCAGATCCAGATCAGCAGGCCGCAGCTGAGTGAGAGGCACAAGAGCAGGGGGAGCAGGGTCGCATAGGAGGCGGGGTGGTCCATCAGCGCGCCCGCGAGAACTCCGAGAGTCGTCCGCGGCAGCAGCCCCGAGAGCGATGCGGCCAGATAGCTCCGGAAGGAAACGCCCACCGCCCCGAAGAAGAGGCTGCACAGCTCCACCGGCAGCGGCATCAGCCGCGCGACCAGGCAGCTCTTCACATGGGAGCGGTTCGATTTCTCCAGAAAGAGCGCCGTCCGCCTGTTCTTGCTCAGCAGCGCCGCCACAGACTCCCGCCCGAGCATGCGCCCCATGAGATAGCCGATCGACAGACCGAGAAGATTGCCCACACAGGCCAGAGAGAGCGCGATCACCGGCGGGAAGAGCACGCCGGCGGAGACATGTAAGATGGTTCCCGGCACCAGGAGCGTGAGCGTCTTGAGCGCATAGAGCCCGAGGAGCACAAGCGCCGCGAGCAGGGGCGCCCTGGGCATGTCATAGAGGATCTCCGAGAGCGAGAGCCCCGCCAGGCGCGGCAGCAGGATGAAGAGGAGCAGCAGCCCCGCAAAGGCCAGCCGCAGACCCTGATGTTCCGATCGTTTCATCCGCCATCCCTCCTTAGCGCCGCGCGCGGCAGTTTTGTTTCTGACCTAGTATATGCCATATGTCGAAGGGCGTGGACAATATGCCCCAAACATCGCATCCTGCATCTTCTTCCCTGCAGAGCGCAGGCGCAGGGCGCTACCAGCTGGGCGGTTTCCGCTTCATCGGCCGCCGGATGGGTTCGGGGTAGGAGATGCCAAAGGTCTCCGCGCGCACCGATTCGATCACCAGAGGTGTCACGGGCTCGTTGATGACGATATCCGGGTTCTCCGGATAGGGCACGTGGCGCAGGGGCAGGCTTTGCCAGCGTAAGATCTCATCCAAACCCGAGCGGATCTTGCCGAAGACCGGATAATATCCGTCGATCCGCGCGTGGTACTCCAGCGGGAAGAAGAATTCGCCGCCGGCGATGCCGTCCTCCCCATAGCCGCCCATGGCGATGACACCCGGCTCCATCCGAAGGGAGTTCGGATGCCCGTAGTGCTTGGATTCGTTGTCAATGAGGTATTTGCACGCATCCCGCGAGAAGGCGCGGTAGCTCACATCCACCACAAAACCGGGGACAATGCGCTCAATGCTGTGCCGGTCAAAGCAGCCCTTTTGCGCGAGAAAGAGGAAACTGTTGACGGTGTTGGGCGCTTCCTCCGGATAGAGCTCCAGAGTGATTTGCGGGCCATGTTCCATGGTGATAGTCACGATCGGGCGCTGCTGCATACATCCTCCTTTGCTCCAAAACGGCTTGCTTACTGTGCACTTAGTATAACACGCGATCTGAAAATGTAAAGAAAAACGGGAACATTTCCAAAAACTTGCGTTTTTTGCGCCTTTTTTACCAGCGCGCGGGCAGGCAATCCGGGGCAGGGATATAAAACCGCCGCGCCGCTGGGGCCGCCGAAACGGGCGGGCACAGAGCCTCGTTGCCCCATCACGCCAAAATAAAGCTTTGCAAGGCGAGCGGGATGCGCTATGATAGGGGGACGGAGAGAAGCAAGCTGCCCCCTCACCCGGGCGCCTTTGCTTCCAATCGGAGAACCATCAGGAGGTAGGAACGATGAGAATACAGGCCAGTGACAGTTTCGCCGTCATTGTCGACTGCCAGGAGCGGCTGATGCCGGCGATTGACCAACACGAACTTCTCCTTAGCAATGTGCTCAAACTGGTGCAGGGACTTCAAATCCTTGAAGTTCCGCTCCTGGTGCCCGAGCAGTACAGCAAGGGCCTCGGGCCGACGGTTGCGCCGCTGCGCGCGCTGCTCGGAGACTTCAGCCCGCTGGCAAAAACAAACTTTTCCGCCTATTCGGGCGACCTTGCCCCGCAGGTGGACGCGCTCGGGCGCAAAACCGCCATCGTCTGCGGAACGGAGGCGCACGTCTGCGTCCTGCAAACGGTGATCGACCTGCGCGCAGCCGGTTACGAGGTCTTTCTCGTGCAGGACTGCATCGGCTCACGCAAACAGGCGGATAAGGACACCGCCGTCCTGCGCGCCGTGGCGGAGGGCGCGTTTATCACCAGCTACGAATCTGTGCTCTTTGAGCTGACCTTTGGCAAGGATCACCCCGCTTTCCGCGCGATTTCAAACCTGGTCAAATAGGAGGGGAGGCCGGCGCCCCGCCGCGAGAGATCAAACAAGACCTGTGCCCCGCGAAGGGGAACAGGTCTTGTTGTTTTGTCTGCTCTATTGTAATTGATCCGGCCGCCTGGGCGGTGAGTCCTGCCAGCCGCCCCGCTCCCCCTGCGCGGCGCCCTCTTTGCGGCCGATGGCCGCTTCCTGCAAAAATTGCAGGGAGGCGAAGGTGATATAGGGGAAGATATAGAGCTCCGCGATCCCGAGGGTGAGGATGGAGATGATGTGCCAGTGGAACATGCTCAGGCGGAAGTAGAAAAAGCGCTTCACATAACCCTTAATGCTGCCAAAGCCTTTTTGGAAGACCAGGGTCAGGCTGTATTCCGGCTGCGCCGCGAGGCAATAGGCCAGAGGCGCGAGAATGGCATAGAAGAAAAAGCCCGCAAGCAACCCGATGAAGAGCACCGTGATGGCCACAAGGGAGAGCGCACTGAGCAGAAGGCCCTCCTCCGCCGTGATAAACCGGCCGCTGTAGGCCACATAGTAGAGCGCATAGCCCGGGACCATCGCAATCAAGGCGAGAATCTGGCTCCCCGCGCTCACCACGAACTGCACGAGCACAGACTTTCCGATGCGCGCCGGCTTTGTGTACCAGCGAAAGATGTCGGAAAAGCGCAGCTCCTCCCCGCGGAAGGCACGCCAGAGCAGCTCGAGCAAGCCCATTTTAAAGGGGGCCATGAGCAAGAAGAAGAGGCCGCCATAGAGGAAAAAGAGACGCAGCGCCTCCAGAGAGGCCGTGGCACCGACGATGATGCCCGGAATCTCCAGGCGCACCAGGAGCAGCAGGCGATCGCTCTGGCGGGTGAATCCGGTGAGCAGATTGTTGGTGCTCCCGTCAATCGGGTAGAGGATGGGGCTGGCAAGCGCGCCGCCCGCCTGACCGACCAGGATGTCCATGGCGAATTGCAGGCCGATGAGCAGCAGCGTTGCCTTAATCCAGAAGGGCAAGGAGCGCATCATGATGAGCTTTGCTTCAAATTTAATCTGTCGAAACGGGGGCAGCATGGTTCACGTCCCTTCTTCATTCAGGCCGCACCCTCTTGAGAGGGTTCCGGCGTTGTCTCAGCGGCTGGTGTGGGTTCCGGCTCAGGTGTCGGTTCCGGGGTGGGCTCCGGCACCGGCTGCGGCGCGGGCTCCGGCTCGGGCGTGGGTTCGGGTGCCGGTGCCGGTGCGGGCGCTTCGCCAAGGCCGTAGAGATGCCCGTCGGCGGCGTTGACCAAGATCACCTTGTCGCGGCTCTTATAGGAGCTGGTGCTCTCGTGGGTGCGGCTGATGAGATTGCCCGCCCCGTCGTACACGCAGCGGTAGGCATCTACCGTGCAGCCCGAATAGGGGGTCACGCTGGTCTTGCTCCCGCCGGGGGCGACGCTGTTGTCAATCTGATAGACGGTCTTGTAGCCGAGGTTGTTATACTGCTCCGTCTTCATCTCCACCGACCACTCACTCACCTTGGTGCCAAGGATGGTCACCGTCAGGCTGCGCTCGCTGACCGTTGCCTGAATCTTGATGGGAAACTGGGTGTCGTTTCGAAAACGGAAATCCAAGGAGCCGTAATAGACGGTGGCATCGAGCCCGTTGGGGATGTAGCCGACGGTGTAGCCGTGGTTTTTCCGCTCGACAATCTCCAGGTTAGAGCGGAGGGAGGCCAGATAGATGGTGGAGGAGAGCTGGCAGATGCCGCCGCCGATTTCATCCACCGTTGCGCCGCCCACATAGGCCGGGGCGGGCAGGAAGCCGCGCTCTGTCGTGCGCCGGCCCACCGTGCCGTTATAGGAGAACACTTCACCGGGTGCCAGGATCAGCTCATTGCAGAAGGAGGCCGCCTTTTTCACATTGGAGAGGCGGTTTGCGCTCCCGCCGATGTTGGTGGTGCAACTTCCGAGCACATCCCGAAAGAGGAGCTCCTCCAGATCCGTGAACTTCACCTCCGGCTCGCTGAGGATCAGGGGGATTTCCGCCGTCGCCCCGGGTACCAGCTGATCAAAGGCGCGCTGCGCCTCCGCCTGGTCAAAGGAGATGCCGATCACTTCCATCTGAAAGCTCCCGTTTGACTCGTCAAAGACGGCATCCTGCGGCTCGGTGCAGACCTCTTCTTTGAGCGCTTCCCAATCGAGTTCCTCGGGGGCCACCTCCGTCACACGGACATGGATGCCGACCTCCCCGCTCTCCCGGGAGACAATATGGCCCGCCTCCAGCTGCGCAAAGAAGGCCTGTTCGAGCGCATCCCGATCTACACCGCGCCCCGTCAGGCCGCGGGTGAGGAGAAGGCGCTCCTCCTCCAGCTGATAGCTGTGCTGCGTGACCGGGTCACCCAGCGGCAGATCCACCTGCTCTTCGAGCAGCTCTCTGAGCGCTTCGCTCTCGAGGTAGACCGGCGCAATGCTCTGCCCGCCGAGCAGCGCGCGCAGGTACACAGCGCCCTTCATCGGCAGCGGGACATCCGCGGCGCGGCCTTCCGCCCAGAGTTTCTCTGCCGTCTCATCCCAGTCAATCTGGGCGAGGGCGGCGGGGAGAAAGACGGTGAAGTGCTCGTCTCCATCCCCCTCCACCTGCGCCATCACGCCCTCGTCGCGGCGCGCGCTCCACTGTGCGGCGGCCGCTTCGAGCGAAGCTTCCATCTCCGCGCGGTTCATCCCGCCCAGGGGGATGTCCATCACGCTTGTATTGGGCAGTATGCGCTCCGCACCCGCGGCAAGGGCACAAAGCGTCCCATATCCCGCAAGCAGGAGCAGGAGCAGCACGCCGATGACGATGCCCGCCCGCCGCCCCGCTCCGCCGCCTTTTGCCAGACGGGCGGGCGCGCCCTGCTCTTTCTTTTTCTCATCCATGTATGATCACACCTTCCGCCCCGGAGGGCTTGTTCCCGGACTCACTTCCGGCAGGGCAAACCCTCTCCGCGCACGCTCGGGCCGGATGAAACGCTTAGCCAACACATATTATATGCAATCGTATAGGAAAAATCAACCTTCCCGCGCGCTTTACTTTTTCTGCCCCAGCGGATATAATTAGCCTGGCAAGAGATTGCGCGGCCCAATGTGCGCTCTGCGGGCAGAGCGCACATTGGGCCGCCGTCAAAATAACAGAGCACCCGCAGGAAAGGATGTGCATTTCTTTGCGTATTCGCAACGTATGGGCTGTGTATTTCAGCGCAACCGGCGGCACGGAAAAAGTTGTCCGCGCGATCGCGCGGCAGCTTCAAGGGCAGCTGGATGTCCCTCTGAGTACCTACGACTTCACCCTGCCGCAGGCGCGGCGCAGCGCGCCTGTGTTCACAGCGGAAGACCTTGTCATCTTTGGCACGCCCGTCTACGCGGGGCGGGTGCCCAATGTCCTCCTCCCCTACCTCTCTGAGATACAGGGCGGCGGCGCGCTGGCCGTCCCCGTGGTTCTCTACGGGAACCGCGCCTTTGAAGACGCGCTGGTGGAGCTGCGGAACATTCTGCGCGCAGGCGGCTTCACCCCTCTGGCAGGCTGCACCTTCGTCGGGGAGCACTCCTTTGGCAGCAGCTTGGCGGGCGGGCGGCCGAATGCGGAGGATCTCTCCACCGCCGAGGCCTTTGCCGGGCGCATCTTGGAAGCGCTCACAGCACTCGCCGCCGGAGGGGTGCTCACGCCCCCCGCCCTTCCGGGGAACGACCCGCCCCAGCCCTATTTCCGCCCCACGGACGCAGCGGGCAAGTTCATCGACATACGGCGGGTCAAACCCGCCACCTCGGATGACTGCATCGACTGTAAGTGGTGCGCAGCGCACTGCCCGATGGGCAGCATCGACTATGAGGACACCAAACAGATCACCGGCATCTGCATCAAGTGCAACGCCTGCGTCAAGGGCTGCCCCGTCGGCGCGAAACATTTTGCCGACCCGCTCTTCCTCTTCCACAGGGACGACATTCTCAGCCGCTATGCCTTCCCGCCCAAGCAGCCGGAACTCTTCCTCTAGCGGCGCGGGCTGAAAAAAACGCGCCGCCAGCCAGCGCGCGCAAGGCCGCAAGACGACAAGCGGCGGTGATGAACCTACGCTTCATCACCGCCGCTTGTATTTGGATAAAAAGAGAGAGAAAAGAGAGAGGGGTAAATCAGTGTCAATCTGTTTTACTGAGTTTATCTTAACAGAGATTTATGACAAAATTATTGGATTGATATGGCTAAATTATGAATTTCGTTTCGAAATTGTAAACACTCGCCCTTCTCCCGCAGGCGCGGGAGGGCTTCACTGCATCGACGGCACAATTCCCTCCCGCAGCGCCCAGCTATAATCACGGTAGGCGGAAAAGAGGGCGATCTCAGCGGCCTCCAGGGCGGCCTCCTTTGCCCGCAGTTCGTTCTCTGCAAGGCGGAGCGCCGCGGCGGAAATCTGCCCGAGTTCATGGCGCTTATGCGCGGCCTGATAGCTCGTCCGCCCGTAGTCCGCATCCCCGGCGGCGGCGGCCCGCAGCTGCGCCGCGTCCTCCACGCTCCGGCGGAGGCTCTGGAAGGAGAGCTCAAAGCCTTGCACCGCCGCGTCATAGCTGTGTAGCGCCGCCTGATGGGTCTGCTCCGCCATCCGATAGCTGTATCCGCCCGGCGCATGGGCCTTTTTCGCGTCCTTCCATTCGTCCTCTGCGTCCGCGCGCGCATTGTCGGCCTGGAAGAGCGCAAAGCTCTTCTCCTTGGCCAGCAGCAGCGCCTGCGCGGCATCTATCTCATAGAGCGCGATTTCACCCTTGGGGGTTGCGGGCAGCGGCAGCAGGGCAATCGTCCCCGTCACCGGCTCGCCCAAGAAGCTCTCAAGTGTCGCCTTCATGCCGGCAATGCCCAAACGGAGGCTCTCCGCCTGGCTCTCCGTGGCGCGCCAGCTTGCCCGAAACTCTTCGAGCGCCAGTTTGGAGATCTGCCCGAGCCGGTGGCGCAGCTCCATCTCCTCCATGCTCTGCTCCATCAGCTTGAGCGCGCGCTCGATTTCCCCCAGCTTGTTCTCATAGGTCAGGATGCCCAGATAGATCCCCTCCCCGGCGACCACGAGCTGATTCATCGTATCGGAGAGCTGGCGGTCGAGCTTTTCCATGGTCTCCGCCCAGTTTTTTTCGGAAATCGCGTCGAGCTGTGCGCGCATGGCGGGCACGCCCGCCGTCATCGCAGCGGCACCGGAGAGCCCCGTCCCCATCGCTTCGGAGGCGGCAACTGCGCCGTCCACCATGTCGTTGATGCCCTTGAGCAGCTTGTCATAGGCCGCCTTGCGGTCAAAGCTCTTTTGGGCGTCCAGCGTGGCCTGCACGGAGAGCAGGGTGGGGTTGCCCTGGCGCATGCGCGCCTCCACATTGCCAAAGGAGAGCGTGCCCGCGGCATCTTCCACGGCTTGCGCCTCACCCTGCTGCGGCGCGCTGCCCGCCGGAACGGCTTCTGCGGGTGCGGCCAGATACAGCGCGGCGGCGGCAGGGAAAGCGCCCAGCATCAGCAGGGCGGCGGTTAGATAGGAGAGAATTCTCAGTTTCATCTGTGTACTCCTTACTCTTGCTTCATCGGTGAGCGGCGGGAGCGTGCCCGCCTCCGCCCGGGGGGAGGCCGCGCCCGTGTTTCCGGCAGCAGCAATATCATTCCAAGTGATATTATAATTTGCTTTTATGAACAAATCTTGAACAAGGGAAAAAAACCGGGGGAAGAGAGGCCCTTTTCTGTTCGAGCTCAAACATTTTGTCCGCCCCGCGCCTGCCCTCGCGCCCTCGCGCGCGGAATATGGATTCTACCGTAAGAAAAGCGGGAGTTTGCTTGACTTTCCCCCGCGCACGCTGTATAATGGCAAAGCCGCTTTGACTGGGTTTTCACGGTCAGCAGAGCTTCCCACCCGCTGGCCCGGCAAAAGAAGGACTTCCCTTCACCCCCGAGAGCGAGCCCGTATTAAAGGAAAGAGGTGCAAACGCACATGCATGCAATCATTGAAACAGGCGGAAAGCAGTATAAGGTGCAGGAGGGCGACGTGCTCTTCATCGAAAAACTGCCCGTAGAAGAGGGCGATGCCATTGTCTTTGACAAGGTTCTGGCCATCCTCGGTGAGAGCGCCCAGTTCGGCGCCCCCCTGCTCTCCGGCGCAACGGTGGATGCCTCCGTGATGAAAAACGGCAAGGGCAAGAAGATCCGTATCTTTAAGATGAAGCCCAAGAAGGGCTATCGCCGCCGCCAGGGCCACCGCCAGCCCTACACCAAGGTGCAGATCGGTCAGATCCACGCCTGAGCCCATGACAACGATCACGTTTCACTCCGAAGAGGGGCGGCTGCTCGGCTTTCAGGCCGCGGGACACAGCGGCTATGCCGACGCGGGGGAAGACATTCTCTGCGCCGCCATCTCCAGCGCGGTGACGCTGGTGGAGTGCGCACTCAACGATGTGCTCGCCCTTGCCGCCACGGTGAAAATCTCCGAGGAGGACGCATCCCTCTCTCTCAGGCTCCCCGGCGGCCTGGATGAGGGCAGCGAGCAGCTCTCCCAGACGCTTCTGGCGGCGCTCATGCTCCACTTCGTCAATCTCGCGGAGCAGTACCCGGATTATATGATCGTCTTAGAGGCCTGACACTCGAAGGATAACTCCCTTTTCCGCGCCGCTTACACAGGCGCGCCATCCGCGCAGGATGACACAAACCTGCGCCCTGACTACAGATGAAAGGAATGGTCAATATGCTTCATATCGGACTGCAATTTTTTGCACATAAAAAAGGCGTCGGCTCGACGCGCAACGGCCGCGACTCCGAGTCCAAGCGCTTGGGCGTCAAGCGCGGGGACGGTCAGTTTGTTCTGGCCGGCAACATCCTCGTGCGCCAGCGCGGCACCAAGATCCACCCGGGCACCAATGTGGGCCGCGGCGGGGATGACACCCTCTTTGCCCTCAAGAGCGGCAAAGTCAAGTTTGAGCGCAAGGGCAAGGACCGCAAGCAGGTCTCCATTGTAGAAGTTACGCCATCATAAGCACACACAGTCCGGACGGTTCCCCCGTTCGGACTGTTCATTTCACGCCCTGTATCCAAGGAGGCGCATATGAGTAATTTTGTAGATAAAGTCAATATCACCGTGCAATCCGGGGCGGGGGGCAACGGCTGCGTTGCCTTCCACCGCGAAAAATATGTCGCGGCGGGCGGGCCGGACGGCGGCGACGGCGGCCGCGGCGGCGACATTATCGTCCGCGTCGACGAGCATCTCTCCACCTTGCTCGACTTTCGCTACAAGCGCAAGTACAAGGCGGGCAACGGGGAGGACGGGCGCGGCAAGCGCTGCTCGGGGAAGGATGGGGCCCCCGTCATCCTGAAGGTGCCGCGCGGCACGGTCATCCGCGACGAGGAGAGCATGCGCATCATCCAGGACATGTCCGGGGACGAGCCCTTTGTGCTCTGCCGCGGGGGCAACGGCGGCTGGGGCAACCATCATTTTGCCACCCCCACCCGGCAGACCCCGCAGTTTGCCAAGGCGGGCCTGCCCGGGCAGAGCCGCAACATCGTCTTAGAGCTCAAGCTCCTTGCGGATGTGGGCCTGGTGGGCTTTCCAAACGTCGGCAAATCCTCCCTGCTCTCCGTTGCCACCAAGGCGCGGCCAAACATCGCAAACTATCACTTCACCACCCTCTTCCCAAACCTCGGCGTGGTCTATGTGACGGAGGGCGTCTCCTTTGTCATGGCGGACATCCCCGGTATCATTGAAGGCGCGCACGAGGGCACGGGACTTGGGCATGATTTCCTGCGCCACATTGACCGCTGCCGCGTGCTCATCCACATGGTGGACATCTCCGGCTCGGAGGGGCGCGATCCCATTGAGGACTTTGAGGTCATCAACGCGGAGCTGAAAGAGTACAGCCCTGAGCTTGCGGGGCGCACGATGCTGGTCGCCGCGAACAAGATGGATATCTTGGAGGACCCCGAGCAGCTGGCGCGCTTTCGTGCCCATGTGGAGTCGAAGGGCTATCCCCTCTTTGAGCTCTCGACCGCCACGACCATGGGCGTTTCGCTGCTCATGGCAGAGGCGGCAGCGCAGCTGGCCAAGCTCCCCCCCATCACCTATTATGAGCCGGACTTCGTCGAGCCGCTCCCGCAGGTGGACCGCTCTGCCCCGCTGGAGATCACGCAGGAGGGGGACGTGTGGATTGTCGACGGGCCCTGGCTGCAGCGGCTGATTGCCAATGTCAACTTCAGCAGCTATGAGTCGCGCAACTGGTTTGACCGCATCCTGCGCGAGGCGGGGCTCTTCGAGCGCCTGGAGGAACTTGGCATCCAAGACGGAGATCTGGTTAGCATGTATCATCTGGAGTTTGAGTATCGAAAGTAGGGCGCGCCCTCAGATGCTTCCGGCTGGCACGACCCCCGCAATCTGCGCGCAGGCCGCTGCCCGCTCCGCTTAAAAAACAGCCGGCGCAGGATTGACTTTCAACGGAAATACCCATATACTGAGGGGTGGGCCGCTTCAAGCAAACGCGGCCCGCCTGCTGCTCAACTTCCTGCTCTGCCTGCCTGAACAGTCCGGCGGCGAGAGGAATCGGCAGCCCGCGCGCGCCGCACAGGCCCGCGTGAATGATTAAAAACGGATTATAAAGTGAGGTGGAACAGGATGGACGCAGGCGGTAGTAAAGGCACTGGACAAGGCCGAAGTCGCACGCGGTGGACAAGCGCGCCGGATGCGTCTGTCCAACACCGCTTCCAATTGATTTGATCCCGGCCGAACCGCTGTCTTACTTCCTGCTGAATGCTGGGAGCGGGTCGTCTTGGCGCCTCATCTGCGCTGGATGCCCCTCCCGCCCAATCAAGCTGGGAGGAGATACCTATGGCAGAACGCAGCCTTACCCTGGAAACAACCCTGGAGGCGCTCCTCAAGGAGCGGAAATATCAGACGCTGCGCGATATTTTAACCACGATGAACGCCTCAGACATCGCCGCCGTCTTTGACGAGATGGAGCACAGCACGCTCCCGCGGCTCTTCCGCCTGCTCCCGAAAGAGCTTGCGGCGGAGACCTTCGTGGAGATGGAACCCGAGGCGCAGGAGCTCTTGATCCTCGGCTTCTCTGACAACGAACTCAAAGAAGTCGTGGACGAGCTCTATGTTGACGATGCCGTTGCCATTGTCGAGGAGATGCCCGCAAATGTTGTCAAGCGCATTTTGCGGCAGGCCGACCCGGAAACGCGCAAAATGATCAACGAAATTTTACAGTATCCCGACGATTCCGCCGGCAGCATTATGACGACGGAATACGTCTCCCTGCGGCCCAACATGACGGTGGAGGAGGCCTTTAAGCGCATCCGCCGCACGGGCTTTGACAAGGAGACGATCTACACCTGTTATGTCACGACGGATGAGCGCAAGCTCGTCGGCTTTCTCTCCATCCGCAGCCTGCTCCTGGCGGACGAGAGCAGCGTGCTCGAAGAGATCATGGAGCAGAACGTCATCTCCGTGAACACGCTGGAGGATCAGGAGACCGTGGTGCAGATGTTCTCCAAGTATAACTTCATCGCCCTGCCGGTAGTGGACAAGGAAGACCGTCTGGTCGGCATTGTCACCATTGACGACGCGATGGACGTGCTCCAGGAGGAGGCCACGGAGGACTTTGAGAAGATGGCGGGCATCAGCCCCTCCGACAAGTCCTACCTCCGCACCTCCGTGCGCGAGACCTTTCGCGCGAGAACGCCCTGGCTGCTCATTCTCATGCTCTCGGCGACCTTCACGAGCATGATCCTCACCACCTTTGAGGCCTCCCTTGCCGCCTGCGCCGTGCTCACGGCTTTCATCCCCATGCTCACGGGCACCGGCGGCAACAGCGGCACACAGTCCTCCACGGCGGTGATCCGCAGCATCTCCCTCGGCGAGCTGGAGTTTTCCGACCTGCTCCGCGTCGTCTGGAAGGAGATCCGCGTGGCCACGCTCACGGGTTTGACCCTGGCCGGCTGCAACTTTGCAAAGCTCATGCTGGTAGACCACTGGCTCTTTGGCAACGCGAGCGTCACGCCCCTCGTGGCGCTGGCGATCTGCCTCACGCTGGTCTTTACGGTCATCTGCGCCAAGAGCGTGGGCTGCCTGCTCCCGCTCTTGGCCGAGCGCTCAGGGCTTGACCCGGCGGTGATGGCCGCGCCCTTTATCTCCACGATTGTGGACGCGCTCTCCCTGCTCATCTACTTTCAGGTGGCCCGGATCATCCTGCACGTCTGACGGGCAGGCAGCGTGCGAAACGCACCGCTCAAACAGGGCGGCCCCTGCGCCGCCACTTAGAAACACACGCGCCTTTCGTGTCGAAAGGCGCGTGTGTTTGTGTTCTCAGTATCTTCGGATCACGGCGACAACCTTGCCGATGATCTGCGCGTTGTTTCCCGGGATGGGTTCATACTCCTCGTTCTCCGGCAGGAGCCAGACCTCCCCCCCGGCGCTCTGGTAGGTCTTGACCGTCGCCTCATCCTCAAAGAGCGCCACGACAATCTCGCCGTTGCGCGCCTCCTGCTTGGGCAGCACGACGACCAGGTCACCCGGCAGGATGCCGGCACCCAGCATGGACTCCCCCCGCACCCGCAGCGCGAAGTGCTCATCCAGCGAGCTTCCAATTTGAAAGGGGATGTACTCCTCCACAGACTCTTCCGCGAGGATGGGCGCGCCGGCGGCCACATGCCCCAGCAGGGGGATCTTCCCCGCGCGGCGGCCCGCCCGCTCCTGCACGATGGTGATGGAGCGCGTTTTCCCCTCCGCCTGCGTGATCATGCCCGCAGAGAGCAGACCTTTGAGATGGAAGTGCACCGTGGAGGGCGATTTCAGATTCAGATAATCGCCGATCTCCCGCACGGAAGGGGAATAGCCATGCGCTTCAATAAACGCGGCGATATAATCATAGACCTGCTGCTGCTTTTTCGTCAGTTTACCCACCTTGAGGACCTCCCTATCGTTCATCCGCCTACCGGCTTTGGGATGCGGCCGGCAGCGCGGATGTACCAGTTCTCCCGCCAGTATAGCACAGAAGGTCCAGCCTGTCAAACGTTCGTTCTAAGCTTTCCGAAGATTCTTCAGAACTGATTGACCCAACCTGAAATCATCGCCACGGGGACAAACCACAGCAGCAAAAACAGGCTCAGACTCAGGGCATTGAGCGCCGTGAGCGCCGCCGCCATCGAGAGGTAGGTGCACAGGAAAATGCCCAGCAGGGCGCCCAGATAGGTAAAGCGCGTGCAGCTTTTGACGGCCTTGCGCAGGCGTTTCGCGCCGACAATCATCGTGGAAAGCCCCGAGAGGCCCTCCATTGTCAGCAGGCCCAGCAGCGCGCTGCCCTCGTAGGCCGGGGCATCGGCCATCTTTTTTCTCTGCCCCAGTTCCGGAAAGGAGATCTTATCCCAGGGGAAGCGGAAGAGCCTGCGCAAGACCTGCGGCAGGAGGTTGAAATCCACCGCCGTGAGCACGGGCGTAATCCGGTTTAGGAGCAGCGCGTCCATATCGGAGACGGAGGTCTTGTGCATCGAATAGTCGAGCACAAAGCGGCCGGCAAAGCGCCCGTCAATGGCCGTCATCACGCCCATGGCCATGCGGACGCCGGGCGGCAGCGCCACGCCCATGCGCTCCAAACAGTTCGCGTTCCCGATGAGCACCTGCTTTCCCATCGCCTCCCCGGAGATGCCGTCGCTGTGCAGCTCCAGATCGCTCACGGTGACATAGCGGCCCTCATCCATGCGGATGAGATTGTGGAAAAGCACGTCCAGACCGCTGCCCGCCTCCCGCAGCAGCGACGCCGTCACGGAGACCACCGTCTCCGAATCGTACTCATGATAGGTGAGAAAGCTGCTCAGCTCAATGGAGCCGGGCGGGAAGAGATCCGTGTCGCAGAGGAGAATATAGTGCCCCTGTTCCGAATTCTTTGCCCCCGACCAGCCGCAGAGCGCAGCGCCGAGCTTACTCAGGCGCAGACTCAGCCCGTGAAAGGGCAGGCCGAAGCAGAGGCAGCCCGAGAGCGTCGCCGCGGCGGAGAGCGTCGCAGAGAGCGACCAGAAGAGCAGCCTGCCCTGCCCGCTGCCGACGCTCGCCCAGACAGAGGCGCTTACGGCCAGGAGCAGCAAGAGCGGCACAAGGTAGCGAAAGCTTTTCTTCGCCCAGTCCTCCCGCTGCACGGCAGCGGCAAACTGCGCGCTCTCCCCCCTTCTGCGGCGGTAGACCGCCTTCCCGTTGTACTGTTTCTCCTCTTTGCAGAGCAGATCCGGGTCGCGCGAGCGCGCCGCCGTGCGGCAGCAGAGGCGCAGGGCGTTCTTCGTCCAGTAGCTGCCCATCATCTGAAAGCTCAGCACCAGGGCCACGGGGGCAAAGAGCGGCAGCGTATAGGGCCGGTATTGGTAAAAGAGCAGCAGCACCGCGTCGGTCAGCACCGCGAGGGCGGCCAGAAGACCGAGCAGCTCCATCCCCGGCTGCAGGCGGATGAGTCCCTTGATCGCCAAGGGGTAGAGGGGATAGACGAGCAGCGCGAGCAGCGCGAAGATGCCCAGACTGATCCGCCCGAGCAGCGCCCCCTCCCGCAAGGGGGTGAGAAAGGCGAAGAGATCCACATTGCCGATCACCGCCGCAAGCAGGAGCAGCAGCGCCAGCAGCAGGCTGCCCAGCGCCTGCAGGCGCAGGCGGCCAAGTCCCGCATTGTGCGCCCTTGCCAGCTCCTTAATGCTCAGCGTTTCGTCCACGGGCAGCTCCGGCAGCTCGCGCAAGCGCAGCTTCGGCCTTGGCAGCTTAACAATCGGCTCGGCCACCTTATCCTTCCGCAGGCGCAGCCAGACCTTTGCCTTCTGTGAGAGGTGGCCGAGCGCTTCGCGTATCGTCTCGGGCTCTTTGGTCGAGACAAAGGGCACCAGATTGTCTCTGCCCTCCTCCGGCGCTGCAGCCGCTTCCGCTTTGGGGGGCGGATTTTCTCCTGTTCCCTCCGGCATGTCCGCCTGTTCTGCGGACTCCCCTTCTCCTCTCGTCCCGGGCTCGGATTCAGGCTCCGCCTTTGCGCCGTCCGGCGGCGCAGCCGTCTGCGTCTCTTCCTCCGGCGGCGGGTTTTGCGCCTCTGCCTGCTCCTGCGGCGGAACCGCTTCTGTGTCAGGCGTGCCCACAGGCGGCGGCACGGGGGGCAGGAGTGTCAGATGTCCGAATTCTCTGCCCTCCTCCGGCTCTGTTGCCCGGTCGCCGGGCGATGGGCGGGGCGGCAGCCCCGCACCCGGCCGCAACTCCCCCCAGACCTCCTCCACCCGGAGGTTTTCCCAGGTGGCAATCCAGGGGGCTTCCTCTTCCGGCGTCAGCGTTTCTCTCTGTGGCGGGGAGGTCGTTTCTGCAGACGCGGGCCCTGCGGACTGAGGCGCTGTGTCCGCCTGTTCCGCTGTCAGCGGCGGGGGGTTCCCCCCTGCCGGGGCGGGCGGTTGCGCCGGAGAGACCAACGCAACAAAAGGAGAGCTCGCCTCCCCCGCGGGCGGCTTGGAGCCATCCCAAGAGGCCACCTCCTCCAATATTTCATCCAGAGACGGCTCGTCCCCGTGTAAGTCATAGGGCAATCGCATGGAAATCACCTTCTTTGTCGTGGCTGCACAGGGCCCTCCCTGTGCAAAGCGAATAGCGGCACTCAGTCCAGACGCTGGCGCACCGCCTCATAGAGCAAAACTGCGGCGGCGGCGCTGGCGTTGAGTGAGTTGAGCTTCCCCCGCATGGGAATTTGCAGCAGCACGTCACAGGTCTCCCCCACCAGGCGGCCCATCCCATCCCCCTCAGAGCCGATGACGATGGCGGAGGGGCCGCGCAAATCCGCCTGGTAGAGCTTCGTTCTGCCCTTGGCATCGCTGCCGTAAATCCAGAGGCCGCGGTCCTTGAGATCCTTGAGCGCCGCCACAAGGTTTGGCACCCGCGCCACCGGCACGTGCGCCACGGCGCCGGCAGAGGTTTTTGCGACAATGGCGGTCAAACCCGCGCTGCGCCGTTTGGGGATGATGACCCCGTGTGCGCCCGCGCAGTCCGCCGTTCGGATGACGGCACCGAGGTTGTGCGGGTCGGAGATCTCATCGCAGACAACCAGCAGCGGCGCCTCCCCCCGCGCGCGCGCGATGGCTAAAATATCGTCCACATCCACATAGGCGCGCACGGCCGCCAGCGCAATCACGCCCTGATGCGCGTGCGTGCGGCTCATCGCGTCGAGCTTGCGCCGGTCTGTCTCCACCACCACGGCGCCCTGCTCGCGCGCGCGGCTGGCAATGTGGCCGAGGGCCGCGTCCGTCTCCCCCTTGGCCAGGTAGATCTTGTCAATCGCCGCACCCGCCCGGAGGGCCTCGATGACGGCATTGCGCCCCTCAATGATGCCGTCGGCATCGGCAAGGGAATCGGCAGCTTGTTTTTTCTCTTTCATGCATGGCTCCTTTTATCGAAGGCGGGATGGTCCCACATGTTTTCCGTCCGTATGCACAGACTGCTCTTATCCGCCCCGGGCGCGCAGCCGCTGCATCGCTCGTCAGTATACCACATTTTAACGATATAAAAAAGAACTATCTTGTAAACGGTCGAATTTGCCAGGCGATTCAAGCGCGCGCTTGTCCATGGAAAATTTACAGCCCCTTTCTTGCTTTATAGGGGGGGATGTGCTATAGTAGCCAAAAGTTAAAATCCAGTATCATTTTGTTTAGGAGGATGGTGCTTGTATGTCCAATCAAAACCAAAACCCGGACGGCCCAAGAAGAAGAAATTCGATTCTCTTGTTTTTTTTCCTCTCTCTGGTTCTGGTCGGCCTCTTCAGCTTCACCAAAGCCAAGGTGCAAGATATCAACCATGAAGAAATTACCTATGACCAATTCCTTGTGCTCGTTTCAGAGGGGAAGGTCAAGTCCGTCGAGCTGGATAAAAAACGCTATACACTCACGCTCAAAACCGAGGAGGAGCTCGCGGCGGAGGCGGCGGGCGAACCCTTAGCGCCGGAGGAGGGCACAGCGCCGTCCCAAACGGCGGAGGATCTGCTCGATCAAATCTTCCCGCAGGGCGGCAGCCCTTCTGCCACATCCCAGGAGAAAACCCCCGCACAGAAGATCCCCATTGTCGCCCCGCTCAACATTGAAGACCCCGATCTGAAGAGTTTTTTGGACGAGCATCAGGTGGAATACTTCTCCCCCATGACGAAGGAGACCTCCCTGCTCGCCTCCATGTTCCTCAACGTCATCTTCCCCATGCTCCTGCTCATGGCGCTCTTCCTCTTCCTCATCCGGCGGATGGGCGGCGGGATGGGCGGCCTTGGGGGCGTGGGCAAGGCGAACGCAAAGGTCTACATGGAGCGCTCCACGGGCATCACCTTTGAGGACGTGGCCGGGCAGGACGAGGCGAAGGAATCTCTGCAGGAGATCATCGATTTTCTCCACAGCCCGCATAAATACACGGAAATCGGCGCGAAGCTGCCCAAGGGCGCGCTGCTGGTCGGCTCCCCGGGCACGGGCAAAACCCTGATGGCAAAGGCCGTCGCGGGTGAGGCGAGCGTCCCCTTCTTCTCCATCTCCGGTTCCGACTTTGTGGAGATGTTTGTGGGCGTTGGCGCTTCGCGCGTGCGCGATCTCTTCAAAGAGGCCGCAAAGGTCGCCCCCTGTATCATCTTCATCGACGAGATCGACACCATCGGCAAGAGCCGCGACAACCGCATGGGCGGAAACGACGAGCGGGAGCAGACGCTCAACCAGCTCTTGGCGGAGCTGGACGGCTTTGACCCCACCAAGGGCGTCATTGTGCTCGCGGCAACCAACCGCCCCGAAGTGCTCGACAAGGCGCTGCTGCGCCCCGGCCGCTTTGACCGGCGCATCACCGTGGACCGCCCGAACCTTGCCGGAAGGCTTGCCACCCTGCAGGTGCACACGAAGAAAATCCGCCTGGCGGAGGATGTGGATCTCAACAAAATGGCGCAGGCAACTGCCGGCTGCGTGGGTGCAGACCTTGCAAACCTCGTCAATGAGGCGGCGCTGCGCGCCGTTCGCATGGGCCGCCAAACCGTCAACCAGCGGGATCTCCTGGCCTCCTTTGAGCTGGTCATCGCCGGGGCGGAGAAGAAGGGCACCGTCCTCTCCGAGCAGGAGAAGAAGCTCATCGCCTTCCACGAGGTCGGCCATGCGCTCGTCTCCGCCCTGCAAAAGAATCAGGACCCGGTGACGAAGATCACCATCGTCCCGCACACGCAGGGCGCCCTCGGCTACACCATGCAAACGCCCGAGGAGGAGCGCTTCCTGATGGACCGCGAAGAGCTCTACGGCCGCATCCGCGTGCTCCTGGCGGGGCGCTGCGCGGAGGAGGTGGTCTTCCAGACCAAGACCACAGGCGCCGCCAACGACATTGAGCGCGCCACGGAGCTTGCCCGCAGAATGGTGACACTCTACGGCATGAGCGATAAGTTTGGCATGATGGCGCTTGCGACAATCCAGAATCAGTATCTGGACGGCTCCATGGGGCTCACCTGCGCGCAGGACACCGCCGCGGACATTGATATGGAAATCCGCAACATCATCGACCGCTGCTACGATGAAGTGATCCGGATGCTCCGGGAAAACCGCGAAAAGCTCGACGAAATTGCCACCTACCTGCTCACCAAGGAGACCATCACCGGCAGCGAGTTTATGGCGATTCTGGAGGGGCGCGACCCCGAAGAGGTTGCAGAGCCGCTGGAAGAAGTGGTCGAGCGCCCCTGGGTTTCCCCCAGAGAGCGCCTGCTGGAGCAGCAGATCCCCGGCGAGGACGGCGCGCAGGATGAGGAGGCCGCCTTCCCCATTGATGGCGACGCGCAGGGGGACTGGCTCTCAAAACCTCTGCCGCGCGCCGCGGATGAGAGCCGGCGCGACCCGCCCCCCGATATCTTTTAAAGCCGCGCAAGACGAAGCCGCGCAAGGAATGCTTGCATTCCCTGCGCGGCCTTTTTTCGGAACTGTTTCTTGAGATGTCTGCGGGGCGGCGCTTTAAATAGCGACGACGGTGCGCAGCTCCTCCACCGCCCCCCCCTCTGTGTCATAGAAGGTGACCGCCGCGGAGAGCGGGGCGATGAGCGCAAAGGGCTCCCCCGCGTCAATTATGATCTGCTCCCGCGCACCCTCTTCATATTCGATCTCGGCGCGGGCAACATTTGCCTGGTTGAGGGAGAGAAAGATTGCCGCCCCCCGATCGCCGTATTGATACTCACAGATCCCCTCTTGGATCGAGTGCATAAAGCCCCTCGAGCGCGGGTGGAAGCCAAAGGAGAGCCCTGTTCCCTTTGCATAAATGACATAGCTGGCGTTGCTCTGATCCTCCGGGTAGAAGAGGAGCGCCACAATGTCGTCCCTTGCGCTCTGAATGCAGAGCCACTCCTCCGGAATCGGCTGATGGTCACGGGAGAAGCGCTCCAGTTTGTCTGCCGGAACGCCAAAGGCACCGCCCCTGTAGCCGATCACAGCCGTTGCGATCATCAAGATGGCCAGAGGGGCGATCATTCGCCGCAGGTTTTTCGCCATTGCTGATCCCTCCTATCGGTCTCCTCCCGATTGCGATGCGTTTTCTGGTAGACGGCACGGAAGCTGCCGTATCCTATCTTTAGTGTAGCAAGAAAACGATCCGGGCACAAGGGAATGCCGCAAGTTTTTTTGCAGGATTTTACTCAACTACCGTTCTCTTCGGGCGAAGGCGGCCGCCCTCGCCGCAGTTTCCCTGTGTACAAGCGCCCTGCTAGTAGGCCACGCCCCAGTAGACCATGTGCTTGGCGGGCGCGCCGCAGATGGCGCAGCGCGTGTCGAGCGTCTCCTGCTCAAAGGGCATGCAGCGGGAGGACATCCCCGCCTCCTCCTTCATCTTCAGCTCGCAGGCCTCTTCGCCGCACCACATGGTTTTGACAAAGCCCCCCCGCGCTTCCTGGATCGCCCGCGCCTCTTCCAGGCTGCGCGCGGTGAAGCTGTGCTCCTCCAGATTCTCTTTTGCCCTTTGGAAGAGATTCGCCTGAATGTCTTCAAGCAGCGCTGCAATGCTGTCTTCCAACTCGGCAAGGGGCGTGAAGCGCTTCTCCCCCGTGTCCCTTCTCACGAGCACACACTGCTCTTTTTCAATGTCCTTCGGGCCGAGTTCCAGGCGCAGGGGCACGCCCTTCATCTCATACTCCGCAAACTTCCAGCCGGGGGACTGATCCGACACGTCAATCCGCGCCCGAATGCCCGCTTCTTTCAGCCGGGGCAAGAGCGCCTGCGCCGCCTCGAGCACGCCCTCCTTGTGCTGCGCCACGGGGATGACGATCACTTGGATCGGCGCGATGCGCGGCGGGAGGATCAAGCCGTTGTTGTCCCCATGGGTCATGATAATGCCGCCGATGGTTCGCGTGGTGATCCCCCAGGAGGTCTGGAAGGGGTAGGCCTGCTTGTTCTCCCGATCGGTGAAGCTGATGTCAAATGCGCGGGCAAACCCGTCTCCAAAATAGTGCGAGGTGCCGTTTTGCAGTGCCTTTTTATCGTGCATCATGCACTCGATGGTATAGGTCGCCTCCGCGCCGGAGAACTTCTCCTTCTCCGTCTTCTTCCCCTTGACCACGGGCATGGCGAGATAGTCCTCACAGAGGCGGGCGTAGATCTCGTGCATGCGCTCCGTCTCTTCAATGGCCTCCTCCTTGGTCTCGTGCATGGTGTGCCCCTCCTGCCACAAAAACTCGCGGTGGCGCAGGAAGGGGCGGGTGGTCTTCTCCCAGCGCAGCACGCTGCACCACTGGTTGTAGAGCTTGGGCAGGTCGCGCCAGGAGTGGATAATGTCCGCGAAATGCTCGCAGAAGAGCGTCTCCGAGGTGGGGCGGATGCAGAGCCGCTCCTCAAGTGTCTCCTCCCCGCAGACGGTGACCCAGGCGCACTCGGGCGCAAAACCCTCGACATGGTCCTTCTCTTTTTGCAGCAGGGATTCGGGGATGAGCATGGGCAAATAGAGGTTTTCATGCCCCGTATCCTTGAACATCCCGTCTAAAATCGCCTGAATATTTTCCCAAATCGCATAGCCATAGGGGCGCAGGGTAAAGAGCCCCTTCACGCTCGAGTAGTCAATCAGTTCGGCCTTTTTGCAGACATCGGTGTACCACTGCGCAAAATCCTGCTCCATATCCGTGATCTGCTCGACCTGTTTTTTCTTGTCCTTTGCCATGATCTTCATCCTTTACTCTCATACTTCCATTGTGCTCCATATTTTATGCGCTTATGGCGCAAAAGTCAAGGAAGTGGCGGGAGAGCAGGGCGACTTTCTCATCGCGCCCGCAGACCCGCGCGGCAGCTCCCTCTTTCGGCCTGCGGCGCGCGGCTTCTGCGATTTTCCATCCTGAATCCGTATAAAACATACAGGACTCCGCAAAATAAGGGCAGATCTTCGGCAGCGCAGCAGCCTCGGCCGGAAAAGGAGTGTGTATTGTGACGATAGGACTCTGGGAGCGCGGCGGCGCGATTCTCTCCTGGCTCTGCGGCCGTCTGCCGGCGGAAGTGCTGCCGGGGGAATTCCTCTCGATCCGGCGCCCGCCCTTTCCGGCCGGGGGGCAGGTGGATGTTCTCCTTCTCGGCCCGGGGGTCTCCATTGCGGCGGACGCCCCCCTCCCCGCCTGCCGCCGTCTGCTGCTCCCGGGCGAGCTCTCCCCGCTGGCAATGCGCTGCCAAACCCCCTGCAGCATGAGCTACGGGCTCTCCGAGCGGGATAGTTTGAGCCTCTCCGCGGCAGGGGGGGCGCACTATGCCCTTGCCGTGCAGCGCGAGCTACTGACGCTCTCGGGGCGCAGCGTGGAGCAGCAGGAGTTGATCCTGCCCAAGGAGAGCGGGCAGCCGCCCTTGCAGATGGCCCTTGCGCTGCTGCTCCTGGTTTTGGACACGCCGCCCGAGGCGCTCCCGGCGCTCTTTGGGGGGGAGCGCAGGCCGCCGCAAGCAGGCGCGCACGCCCCCTCCCCTTAGCGGGGGAAATTCCCTGGGGGCGCTTGTCAGCCGCCGCTTCCGGTGCTATACTGGAGGGAGAATTTCTTGCCGCCCACAGCGCCCGCCCCGTCGTCTTGTCCGCATTCTGGCGGCCGTGAGGGGGCGAATTTCACGCAAAGGAGAGCCCGCAACATGAAAACACTCAACCCCGCCCATCTGGACGCGATGCGCGAGATGATTTCCGACGCGCCCTATATGAGCATGATGAATCTGCGTGTGACAGAGCTGGACTACGGCATCTGCAACATGGAAGTGCCGATGATTGAAGGCCACCTGCACGCCTACCGCGCCATTCACGGCGGTGTCTATGCCGGCCTCATCGACACGGCGGCCTACTGGGCCTGCTACTGCGAGATGGAGGAGGACGAGGGCTTCGTCTCCCTTGACCTCACGGTACATAATCTGGTCTCGGTGAAGGAGGGCACGCTCTTTGTCGAGGGGCGCTGCATCGAGCTGGGCAGAACCATGCTCATTGCCGAGGCGAAAGTCAAAGACGAGAGGGGGCGCACCCTCGCCTACGGCAGCTCCAAGCTCATGCGCCGCGCAGGTTTGAAAACCGCCACACAGCTCTGCGAGGGCTTTGGTCTGCCGCCGCTGCCGCCAAAGTTTCTGGCGGATGGGCTACTGCGTCTGTAAGCGCTGCGCCAAAGACAAGAAACAGGAAAGGTTTTGCGCCCCTTCCTGTTTCTCTTTTTCCTGTTTTTAGCTTTGCGCCGCGCTTTCCGGCGGCAGAGTCCAATTCAACTTAAGGTAATCAAGCCCTGCAAGTAGCGGCGCAGGATGTCCAGCGCGCTCTGCGCGCCGCTGGTGCGCACCTGCTCTCTGGAGAAGAAGCCCGCGCGCAGTTCTTCGACATAGGTCCCCTCCTCGCTGGCCAGAGCGAGATAGATCAGCCCCGCGGGATTGCCGTACTCATCCGGCCCGGGCCCGGCAACGCCTGTGGTCGCAAGGGCAATGTCACAGCCGAGCAGCGTGCGCACGCCGCAGGCCATCGCCTTTGCCACAGGGGCGGAGATGGGCGTGTGCTCAAGGAGCAGCTTGTCAGGCACCTGCAAGATGCGCGACTTCATCTGATTGGTGTAGCTGACGATGCCGCCGAGAAAGACCTCCGACGCGCCGGGGATATCCGTCAGGCGCTTTGCCACCAGCCCGCCCGAGCAGGACTCCGCAGTGCCGACGGTGCGCCCGAATTGCTTGAGTTTCTCCACGCAGACCGCCTCGAGAGAGGGCACGTCCACACCGTAGACCTTCTCGCCCAAGATCTCCCGCACCGCCGCCTCCACGGGGTCGATGAGCGCCTTGGCCTCCTCCTCCGTCTCCGTCTTGGCGGTGATGCGCAGCTCCAGCTCGCCGGGTTTCGCATAGGGCGCAAGGGTGGGGTTCTCCAGCCCCTCAATCAGCTCGCGCAGCTCCGCCTCCGCAGCGGACTCGCCGATGCCGCAGACGCGCAGGATGCGCGAGACGATCATCCCGTCAGCCCGCTGCCGCAAGATCGGCAGCGCCTGCTTCTCAAACATATTGACGCACTCCGGGGGCGGCCCGGGGAGCATGATCACAAGCATCTCCCCCGCCTCAAAGGCGCAGCCGGGGGCGGTGCCCCTGTCGTTGTAGAGCACGGTGCCCCCCTCCGGGAGCCAATACTGCCTGTAGTTATTTTCAGTGAATTTCCGCCCGAGTTTTTGAAAATACGCCTCGGATTCCTTCGCCAAATCCTCATGGTAGATGAGTTTCTTGCCAAAGCACTCGGAGAGCGTCTGCTTGGTCAGATCATCAGAGGTGGGGCCGAGGCCGCCGGTGGTGATGATGATGTCCGCCCGCTTGCGGGCAATGTCAACGGCGCTCTTGAGCCGGCCGGGGTTATCACCCACAACGGTGTGGTAATACACGTTGATGCCCAGCGCGGAGAGCTGCTGCGAGAGGTATTGCGCATTGGTGTTGGTGATGTTGCCAAGGAGCAGCTCCGTGCCCACGGCAATGAGTTCAGCGGTGTGGCTCATGATCGAATGTCACCCTTTCTATCTGGTTGATGGCGTCCTGCATCAGGGAATCCAGTTCCAGCGGCGCCTCTGCCGCCTCCAGCTCTTCCAGGCGCGGTTTCGTGCGGGGATGCCGCGGGGTAAAGACCGTGCAGCAGTCCTCATAGGGGAGGGTGGAGGTTTCAAAGGTGCCGATGCGCCGCGCCAGCCGGACAATCTCCTCCTTATCCATGCCCACCAGGGGGCGCAGCAGCGGCAGCGTGCACACCGCCCCCGTGCATAGCATGGCTTCAAGCGTCTGGCTTGCCACCTGACCGAGCGACTCCCCCGTGACGAGCCCCTGGCAGCCGCTTCTCTTGGCCACCGCCTCGGCAATGCGCATCATGCAGCGGCGCATGAGGATGGTGAAGAGCTCTTCCGGGCACTCGCGCATGAGCGTCTCCTGAATGGCGGTGAAGGGCACGACGTGCACCGTGAGCTTCCCGCACCAGGGCACCAGAAGCTCTGCAAGCTTGAGCACCTTCTCCTTCGCCTCCGGCGAGGTGTAGGGGTAGCTGAAAAAGTGCACCATCTCCAGATGAACCCCGCGCTTTGCCATCATCCAGGAGGCGACGGGGCTGTCAATGCCGCCCGAGAGCAGGCTCACGGCCCGGCCCCCCATGCCCACGGGCAGGCCGCCGGCGCCGGGCGCGGGCGCTGTGTGCACATAGGCGGCAAGGTCGCGCACCTCCAGATAGACCGTGACCTCCGGATTGCGCACATCCACCGTCAGATGCGGGAAGGCATCGTGCAGCCCGCCGCCGACCGCCTGAGAGAGCTCGATGGAGGTCATGGGGAAGGACTTATCCGCCCGTTTGGACTCCACCTTGAAGCTGCGTGCTGCGCGCAGCGTATCGCCCAGATACTCCCGCGCCAGAGCAAGCATCGCCTCCGGGCTCTTCTCGCAGGCCCGGGCGCGGCTGAGCCCCGCCACGCCAAAGAGCTTCTGCATCGCCGCCCAGGCGCCGTCCATGTCACAGTCTGCCGACTGCGGCTCAATGTAGGTGGTCGATTGCTTCGTGTACACCCGAAACGCGCCAAAGGGGCGCAGGCGCTTGCGGGCGTTGCCCATGAGTTTGTCCTCAAAACTGCGGCGGTTGAGCCCCTTTAAGACCAGCTCGCCGAGCTTGAGGAGGATGATTTCCTGCGCCAAGCTAGTTTGCGCTTTGTTTCCCATCTTATAACCTCCCGGGTGAAAATAGTTCAAGTTAAGCTGCCGATCCCTCCGCCTTAGCGGCGCAGATACTCCGGCGCGCGGTATTGAATCGCCTCGGCGATGTGCTGCGGCGCAAGACCCTCCGCCTCGTCCAAATCTGCGATGGTGCGCGCCACGCGCAGCAGCCGGTCGTATCCTCTGGCGGTCAGCCCCATGCGCTCATAGGCCCCCCGCATGATCCGCTGCCCCTCCTCGTCAAGCGCACAGTGCGCCGAGAGGGCCGCCTGATCCATGAAGGCGTTGCAGAGCGGGCCCCTGTCCCCATAGCGGCTGCGCTGCCGCTCTCGCGCGGCGACCACCCGCGCGCGGATCTGCGCGGAAGTCTCCCCCGAAGCCCGCTCGGAGAGTTCGTCAAAATCCAGCGGGGGCACTTCGGTATACAGGTCGATCCGGTCGAGAAAGGGCCCGGAGAGCTTCCCGAGGTAGCGCGTCACGAGCCCCGGCGCACAGCGGCAGCGGCCGGAGGGGTGCCCGTACCAGCCGCATTTACAGGGGTTCATCGCGGCGACGAGCATGAAGCGGCTGGGGTAGGACTCCGCCGCCGCGGCCCGCACGATCTGCACGCTGCCCTCTTCGAGCGGCTGGCGCAGCACCTCAAGCACGTCCTTGTGAAATTCCGGCAGCTCGTCTAAAAAGAGAACGCCGTGGTGTGCGAGGGAGATCTCCCCCGGCCGCGGAATGGGATGCCCGCCGCCTGCCATGCCCGTTGCGGAGATGGTGTGGTGCGGCGCGCGAAAGGGGCGCGCTTCGAGCAGAGGGCGCTCCTTCGAAGTCAAGCCCATGACAGAGTGCACCTCCGTCGCCTCGAGCGCCTCCCGGTAGGAGAGCGGGGGCAGGATGGAGGGCAGGCGCTTGGAGAGCATGCTCTTTCCGGAGCCGGGCGGCCCGACCATGGCCACATTGTGCCCGCCTGCCGCGGCGATCTCCAGCACGCGTTTGACCTGCTCCTGCCCTTTGACATCCGCAAAATCCGGCAGGGATTGGCTCTGCGGCGCGGCCTGCCACGGGGCGAGGGGCAACAACTCCGCCTCCCCCTTCAGGTGCGCGACCAACTGGCGGACGGTTTTGACCGGATAGACGCGCAGACCCTCGGCAAGGCTCGCCTCGGCGGCGGCATCTTCGGGCACATAGAGGTTTTGAATGCCCGCGCGCTTTGCCGCAAGCGCCATGGGCAGCATCCCCCGCACGGGGCGCAGCTCCCCCGAGAGGGAGAGCTCGCCGACAAAGGCGGCCTCTTCGTCTGTCAATTGCAGCCGCCCGTCCGCCGCGAGGATGCCCAGCAGAATCGGCAGGTCGTAGACCGTGCCGGATTTGCGCAGATCCGCCGGGGCGAGGTTCACCGTGATGCGGCCCTGGGGAAAGGGGAAGCCGCTGTTTCGCGCCGCCGCACGCACCCGCTCACGCGCCTCTTTCACCGCGGCATCCGGCAGACCCACCGTGTCAAAGGCGGGGAGACCGCCGACCAGGTCACACTCGGCGGTGACCTCATAGCCCTGAAGGCCCTGCAGGCCGAGGGAGCGAACCTTTTGGAGCATCTGCGCAGCCCCTCCTTCTCTTTAGTTCCCATCATCTCCGCCGGGGCTGCGGCGCAGCTCACTGCGCCGGCCTCTCCCCCGCAAATTCCGGGCGGGCGCAGAGGGATGTTCCTGCGCCCCGCCCCAGTAAACTCTATCTACTTATCATGCCACAAAGCGCCGCCGTGCACAAGCCTTTTTCCGGGATGCATGACCGTATGCTCACCCTGCGCGCTGCGGAATTGTCTTTACCTATTGGCACGGAAAGAAGCTTTCCGAACCTTTTTCCGAACAATTCCTTTTTCTTGATGAATCAACTGGCAATCCCTTGTTAAAATAGACAAAGAGCTGCAAAAGAAGCGCCGCAAATTTTATGCCTTGTCATTCTTCCCGCTTCCGAATGCTCATTTCGCAAGAAGTTTGTCACCTTCTTGCATTTACAAGCGAGACGTATAGTGGTACGATAGTGTCAGAAAGTTATACCTAATATTGGACTCAACAAAACAGCGATGGAAAATGCGCACGATAGAATGCAGGCGCGCTTCTCCTCGCATTTCTTTTTCAAGGAGTGAAATTATGGCACGGAAAATGATTACCATGGACGGCAACACCGCCGCGGCACACGTGTCCTACGCCTTTACGGAGGTTGCGGCAATCTATCCCATCACCCCTTCTTCCACCATGGCGGAGCTTGCCGACCAGTGGGCGGCGGAAGGCCGCAAGAACATGTTCGGCCAGGTGGCGCGCGTCTCTGTCATGCAGTCTGAGGCGGGCGCGGCGGGCGCGGTGCACGGCTCGCTCACCGCGGGCGCGCTCACGACCACCTACACCGCCTCGCAGGGGCTCTTGCTCATGATCCCCAACATGTATAAAATCGCGGGCAGCCTCCTGCCGAGCGTCATGCATGTCTCGGCGCGGGCGCTGGCCACCCACGCGCTCTCCATCTTCGGCGACCACTCTGACGTGATGGCCTGCCGCGCAACGGGCTATGCCATGCTCTGCGGCAACAGCCCGCAGGAGGTCATGGATCTGAGCGCTGTGGCGCATCTGGCTACCCTAAAGGGCCGGGTGCCTGTGCTCAATTTCTTTGACGGCTTCCGCACCTCCCACGAAGTGCAGAAGGTCGCCGCCTGGGACTATGACGAGCTGCGCGAGATGGTGGACATGGACGCGCTCCTCGCCTTCCGCGAGCGGGCGCTCAACCCCGACAAGCCCGTGCTGCGCGGCAGCGCGCAGAACCCGGACATCTTCTTCCAGGTGAGAGAGTCCACCAACCACTACTATGACGCCTTCCCCCCCATCGTGGAGGAGTACATGGAGCAGGTCAACGCGCGCATCGGCAGCAACTACAAACTCTTTAACTACTACGGCCACCCAGAGGCGGAAACCGTGATGGTTGCGATGGGCTCTGTCTGCGAAGCGGCGGAGGAAGTGGTGGATTTCCTCAACGAGCAGGGCGAGAAGGTCGGCCTGATCAAAGTGCGGCTCTACCGCCCCTTTGTGACGGATCGTTTTACCGCCGCCATTCCGGCCAGCGCGAAAAACATTGTCGTCATGGATCGCTGCAAGGAGCCGGGCGCCATCGGCGAGCCGCTCTACCTCGATGTGGTGACCGCGCTTGCAGGAACGGACTTTGGAACTTGCAAGGTTGTGGGCGGGCGCTACGGCCTCGGCTCGAAAGACACCACCCCCGGCGGCATCCTCTCCGCCTTCCGCAACGGGCAGGCGGCAGAGCCTGTGCGCAGCTTTTCCATCAATATCACCGACGACCTCTCCAATCGCTCCCTGCCCATCACGGAGGATCCGGATGTCACAGCGCCGGGCACCATCTCCTGTAAGTTCTGGGGCATCGGCTCGGACGGCACCGTCGGCGCGAACAAGAACTCCATTAAAATCATCGGCGATAACACCGATTTGAAGGTGCAGGCCTACTTCCAGTACGACTCGAAGAAGTCCGGCGGCGTGACGGTCAGCCACCTGCGCTTTGGCAAGGAGCCGATCCGCTCGACCTATTATGTCTCCAAGGCGGACTTTGTCGCCTGCCATATGCCCGCCTATATTGAGCGTTTTGACATCGTGCAGGACATCAAGCCCGGCGGCAGCTTCCTGCTCAACTGCTCCTGGAATTTGGAGGATTTGGAGCGCGTGCTCCCCGCCGCCGCCAAGCGCTACCTCGCGGAGAACAACATCAAGTTCTATATCTGCGACGCGACCACCAAGGCCCTTGAGCTCGGCCTTGGCAACCGCTCCAACGCCATTTTACAGGCCGCCTTCTTCAAGCTCTCCAAGGTCATTCCCGAGGAGCTCGCCGTGGAGAAGATGAAAGAGGCCATCACCGCAAGCTACGGCCACAAGGGCGGCGATGTGGTGATGAAAAACTGGAACGCGGTGGACGCCGGCATCCACGGGGTGGAGGAGATCTCCGTTCCCGCCGCCTGGGCGAATGCGGCGGACGCGGGCGAGGCGCTTGTCATCGACACCGACCGCGCGGAGCTTGCCGAGTATGTGCGCGAGATCATGATCCCCGCAAACTCCATGCGCGGCGACGCGATCCCCGTCTCCCAGCTCGCTTCCGGGGTGGACGGCACCCTGCCGCAGGGCACGGCCGCCTTTGAAAAGCGCGGCATCGCCGTTGCGGTGCCCTCCTGGATTCCCGAGCGCTGCATCCAGTGTAACTTCTGCGCCTATGTCTGCCCCCACGCCGTCATCCGCCCCTTCGCGCTTGACGCGGAGGAGCTCGCAAAGGCCCCCGCGCAGATCAAAGCCCAGCCGCTCAACGGCAAGGGCTGCGAGGGCTACTCCTTCACCATCACCGCCTCCCCGCTCGACTGCACCGGCTGCGGAAGCTGCGTTGCGGCCTGCCCCGCCAAGGGCAAGGCGCTTGAGCTGCTGCCGCTGGCAAGCCAGATGGAGCAGCAGGAGGTCTTTGACTACAATGTGCGCCATGTCACACAGAAGGACGTCCCCTTCGCGAAGACCACCGTCAAGGGCAGTCAGTTTATCCAGCCGCTCTTCGAGTTCTCCGGCGCCTGCGCCGGCTGCGGCGAGACGCCCTATGTCAAACTCATCACCCAGCTCTACGGCGATCATATGTATATCGCCAACGCCACCGGCTGCAGCTCCATCTGGGGCGGCAGCGCCCCCTCCACGCCCTACACGGTGAACAAGGACGGGCACGGCCCCGCCTGGGAAAACTCCCTCTTTGAGGACGCGGCGGAGTTTGGCTACGGCATGAACCTCGCCGTCACCACCCGGCAGGCCTTCACCCTTGAACTTGCCGAGCGCCTGGCCGGCGAGAGCGCAACGCCCGCCAAGGCCGCCGAGGCCATCCGCGCCTGGCTGGAGGTGCGCAATGACGCGGCCCTCTCCCGCGCGAGAGGCAAAGAGCTTGCCGCAGCGCTGGAAGCGGCGCGCGCGGAGGCACCGGCAAACGCCGCCGAGCTGCAAGAGCTCTACAACCGCCGGGATATGTTCTCCTATAAGTCCGTCTGGTCCTTCGGCGGAGACGGCTGGGCCTACGACATCGGCTACGGCGGGCTCGACCACATCCTCGCCTCGGGCGCAAACGTGAACCTGCTGGTGATGGACACGGAAGTCTACTCCAACACCGGCGGGCAGGCCTCCAAGGCGACCAACATGGGCGCTGTGGCGCAGTTTGCCGCCGCCGGCAAGGCCGCGCAGAAGAAGGATCTCGCCGCCATCGCCATGCAGTATGACGGCGTCTACGTGGCGCAGGTCGCCATGGGTGCGGACTACAACCAGACCCTCAAGGCCATCATGGAGGCTGAGGCACACCCCGGCCCCTCCCTGATCATCGCCTATGCCCCCTGCATCAACCACGGCATTAAGCTCGGCATGAACAACACCATGCTCGAGATGAAGGCCGCCGTCCAGTCGGGCTACTGGCACCTCTTCCGCTACGACCCCAAGCGCCTGGCGCAGAAGAAGAACCCTTTCCAGCTGGACTCCAAAAAGCCCATCATGAGCTATCAGGAGTTCCTCGAGGGCGAGGTGCGCTTCTCCTCGCTGAATCTCAAGTTCCCCGAGCGCGCCGCAGAGCTCTTCGCGCAGGCGGAAGAGGCCGCCGCGAACAAATACCGCCGCTTAGAGTCGCTCTCCAAGCACCACCCGGCGCTCGCTGAGAAGGAATCCTGATCAGCACGCCCCCAAGCGACACACAGAAAGGGCAAGCAGATTGAAATCTGCTTGCCCTTCTTCTTTTCTATCATGATCGGCCACGAGGCCGCAGTGCCGCTTAGGCGTGCGTCCGCGCGCTCAGTTCCGTCACTGTGAGGCGGAAGACGCAGGTCTTTGCCAGCACGCTCTCGGGGAACTCCCAGTCGCCCTTGCCTGAATAGTGCTGCATGATCACCCGCAGGGCGGCCATCTTCTCCTGCGGATCGGTCAGCTCCTCAATGCGCCCTTCCCCGATCACGCTCTGATAGCCGAAGGAAAAGTCGCAGGGATTTTCGCTCTTGTGCACCTCGTGCTTGGCATCCAGCTCAAAGCCGGCGTAGGCCAGCTTGCGGCTCAGGTCCACCTTTCTGCCCACCGCCGCGCCGTGGTAATAGAATACCTGCGTATCCCCCTTGCGCTCATAGCCGAAGCTCAGCGGCAGAATGTAGGGGCGCGTCCCGTCGGCAAAGGCCAGCCGGAAGCAGTCACAACTCTGGATCATGGCGTCAATCTGGGTTGGATCCGTGAGGGCAAGGTCTTGTCTGCGCATCTCCATATCAGTTCCTCCTTTTTTAGTTCGGGAGCTGCGGACATTCGGCAGGGGAGGGGTTTCCTCTGCCTGCGGGCGCGCTTTGCTCGGGAACCAACCCTTGCGCACCCGCTCCTCCTGCTCATACAGCTCGCGCACGCTCCAGAGGCAGGAGAAGCCCGCAATGCCGAGCAGGGCGGAGAGCGCGTGTCCGCGGGCAAAGAGGCTGGCCAAAATTAAGAGGCCGCCGGCGAGAACAAAAAGCGGCCAAACCCGTTTACTCAGATGATACTCCGCCTGGATGACAAGCGGATGAAACAGCCCGATGATCAAAAAGCTGCATGCGCCGATCAGCACACCCTCATATTGCACCTGCCCCACCTCCTCTGCATCCCCTTCAGTATAGAAGACGAAAGCGCCCCGCGCAAGGGGTGTTTTCATAAATTTTCGCTTTTCTATTGACATTCTTACATAAGCTGTTAAAATATTTTTGAATATAGTTAAATATATTTAATTAAAAATACTTTGCTTTCACGTTTTGTGCTGTATTCAAAATTTCAAAAAAAGGATGATACCATCATGTTTGAACAAGTAAAAGCCATTATTTTAGACACACTCAGCTGCGACGAGGCCGCCGTCACCATGGACGCGCTGCTCGCCGACGACCTCGGCGCCGATTCGCTCGACGCTGTGGAGCTCAACATTGCGCTGGAGGAAGCCCTCGGGCAGGGCCTGACGGACGAAGAGCTCGCCGAGATCAAGACCGTCGGAGAGATCGTCCGCCTGCTGGAGGCGCGCCTCGCTTGAGCAGCATGAGCTTGCAGGAGATTTTCTCCCTGATGGATCGCTTTGATGCCTCCGGCATTCGGCGCTTTGCCCTGACGCAGGGCGATTGGAAGCTGGAGCTCGAACAGGGCGCGCCGTCTGCCTGCACATCGGAAATGGACGCGCCCGCTCTCATCAGCCGGCCGGCGCCCGCGCCGAGTGCGGCGCCGGTGCCCGAGGCGGAGCCCGCAGCGGGCATTCTGATCCGCTCGCCCATCCTCGGCACCTTTTACGCGGCGGGCGAGCCGGGGGGCGACCCCTTCGTCCTGCCGGGCGACACCATAGAGGAGGGGCAGACCCTTTGCGTTCTGGAGGCGATGAAAATGCTCTCCCAGCTCCCCGCGCCCACGGGCGGCACCATTTTGGAAATCCTCGCGGAGGACGGGAGCTTAGTTGAGTTTGACGCGCCCCTCTTCCGCATCGCCCCGCTGCCCGGCACGGATTCCGGCGCGCAGGCGAGATGAGCCGCGCCGCCCTGGGCCTGCGCGCGCTTGCGGCGCACAAATCCGGCATCTTGGCGCGGCGATCTCCTGCGCGCTGACACGGCCCCCTAGGAAGGGAGAAATTATGTTTCGTCGAGTACTGATCGCAAACCGGGGTGAAATTGCCGTGCGCATCATCCGCGCCTGTCAGGAGATGGATATTGACACTGTCGCTGTCTACTCCACGGCGGATGCCGGCGCGCTGCACACCCAACTGGCCACCAAGGCCATCTGTATCGGCCCCCGCCAGGCGGGGAAGAGCTATCTGAATATGCAGGCGCTGCTCACGGCGGCGCTGGAGACCGCCTGCGATGCGGTGCACCCCGGTTACGGCTTTTTGGCCGAAAGCGGGGACTTTGCCGATCAATGCGCCCGGCACGGACTGAGCTTTATCGGCCCGCCGGGCGATGTCATCCGCGTGATGGGCGAAAAGGCTGCGGCGCGCGCGCTCATGCAGGCGCACGGCATCCCCGTCCCCCCCGGCTCTCGGGGAACCCTCGCCTCCCCCGAGGAGGCGCTGGAGATCGCCGCGGAAATCGGCTATCCGGTGCTCATCAAGGCCAGCGCCGGCGGCGGCGGCCGGGGGATGCGCCGGGTGGCGTGCGCAGCGGAACTCCCCGCCCTCTTTGCCGAGGCGCAGCGGGAGGCGGAGGTCTGCTTTTCCGACGGGAGCTTGTATCTGGAAAAGCTGATCGAAGCCCCCCGGCACATCGAGTTCCAAATCCTTGCCGACCACCACGGCAACGTGCTTCATCTGGGAGAGCGGGAGTGCTCCATCCAGCGGAAGAACCAAAAGCTCATCGAGGAGGCCCCCTCCAAGGCCCTCAGCCCCGAACTGCGCGCGCGCATGGGCGAGGCGGCGGTTTTGGCGGCGCGGGCGGCGGGCTATCGAAACGCCGGGACGGTGGAGTTCATCCTCGACAAGGACGGCAATTTTTACTTCATTGAAATGAACACCCGCCTGCAGGTCGAGCACCCCATCACAGAGTTTGTCACGGGGATTGACCTCGTGCAGCAGCAGCTGCGCATTGCGGCGGGGCTTGCGCTCAAATTCCGGCAGGAGGATGTGCGCCGGCAGGGCTGGGCCTTCGAGTGCCGGATCAACGCGGAGGACCCGCGGCGTAATTTCGCCCCCTCGCCGGGGCAGACGGGCTTTCTCCACCTGCCGGGCGGGCCGGGTGTGCGGGTGGACAGCGCCCTCTTTGCCGGCTGCGAGCTGCCGCCCGATTATGATTCGCTCGCGGCAAAGCTCTGCGTCCACGCGGGCACCCGCCTGGAGGCGATCCGGAAAATGCGAAGGGCGCTGGAGGAACTGGTCATCGAGGGCTATGAGACGACGGCGGATCTCTGCCACCTGATCTTCTACCGGCAGGACTTTGTCAAGGGCGACTATGACACGAGCTTTCTCGAAGAGCACCTGGAGGAGATCATGCAATGGGACTGCGGAGGTAAGCCATGAACCTATTTTACAGCAGGCGGCATGAGCGCATCATGAACCTGCGGGCGCAGCGGGCGCAGCAGGCCGCCGACGTCCCCAAAAAGCACATTCGAAGCGCCGTGTTCTCCCGCTGCAAAACCTGCGGCGCCTCCGGCTCCAAGGCGGAGCTCGCCAAGTCGGACTACGTCTGCCCGCACTGCGGCTATCACCACCCCATCGGCGCGTATCTGCGCCTGTCCATCCTGCTGGATTCCGGCAGCTTTTTAGAGCTCAACGAGCACATGCGCGCGCCGAATGTGCTCGATTTCCCTGACTATGAGGAAAAACTCCGCGCCATCCGCCGGCAGACCGGCCTGCGCGAGGCGGTGGTGACGGCCGAGGGGCGTATCGAGGGCATCCCGGCGGTCTTCGCCGTCTTTGACAGCCGCTTTCTCATGGGCAGCATGGGGGCCGCCGTCGGCGAGAAGGTGACCCGCGCGGCGGAATACGCCGCCAACCGGCAGCTGCCGCTGTGCATCTTCTCCGCCAGCGGCGGCGCGCGCATGCAGGAGGGCATCATCTCCCTGATGCAGATGGCAAAGACCAGCGCCGCCATCGCAAAGTTTTCCAAGGCGGGCGGCCTTTACATCTCCATCTTAACCCATCCCACCACCGGCGGGGTCATGGCCTCCTTCGCCTCGCTCGGGGACATCACCCTGGCCGAGCCCGGGGCGCTCATCGGCTTTGCCGGGCCGCGCGTCATCCGCCAGACCATCGGGCAGGACTTGCCGGAGGGCTTTCAGCGGGCGGAATTTCTTCAGGAACACGGGTTTATCGACCAGATCATCCCCCGGGGAGAGATGAAAGAGACCCTCGCGCAGCTCTTCCGCCTGCACGGAAAGGGGGCAGTCCTCCATGAGTGAATCCATGAGCGCCGCCGCGCGCGTGGCCTTGGCCCGCATGGGCGAGCGCCCGGGGACGCAGGAGTATATCCGCGCCCTTTTTAGCGACTTTTTTGAGCAGCGGGGCGACCGGCAGAGCCGGGAGGACGCGAGCATTCTCGGCGGCATCGCCCTCTACCACGGCAGCCCCGTCACCGTCATCGGCCACCGCAAGGGCAGCTGCCTGGAGGAGCGTGTGAAATACAACTTCGGCATGCCGGGCCCCGAGGGCTACCGAAAAGCGCAGCGGCTGATGCGGCAGGCGGAACAATTTGGCCGCCCCATCATCACCTTCATTGACACGCCCGGCGCCTACCCCGGTCTGGAGGCCGAGGCCAAGGGCCAGGGAGAGGCGATCGCAAGCTCCCTCTTTCTCATGAGCACGCTGGAGGTGCCGGTCATCAGCGTCGTCATCGGCGAGGGCGGCAGCGGCGGCGCGCTCGCCCTTGCGCTGGGCAACCGCGTGCTCATGCTCGAGAACGCGGTCTATTCCATCCTCTCACCCGAGGGCTTTGCCGCCATCCTCTGGAAGGACGCCGCGCGCAGCGCGGAGGCGGCGGAGCTGATGAAGCTCACGGCGGAGGATTTGCACAAACTGGGCGTGGTGGACGAAGTGGTGCCCGAGCCGCCCGGCGGGGCGCACACCCAGCCCGAGGCAGCCTTTTCCGCCTTAGATGAGGCCATCTCACGTCATCTTGAACAGATCAGGAACCTCGGCAGCTTTGCGGCCCGGCGGCAGGAGAGCCTGCGCGCCATCGGCCGCCTGCCGAGCGGGAAGGAGAGCAGATGAAAGGACTTAAAATCATCTCCACCGGGCGGGCGCTGCCCGCGCGCATGGTGCCCAACGAGGAGCTTGTCGCCCTGGTGGACACCAGCGATGAGTGGATCGTCAGCCGCACCGGCATCCGCCAGCGCTACTACTGCACGCAGGAGAGCGGCACCTCCCTCGCGCGGGAGGCGGCGCACCTTGCCATGGAGCGGGCGGGCATCGCCCCGGAGGAGATTGCCGCCTGCATCGTCGGCACCAGCAGCGCCGATTACATCAGCCCTGCAACGGCGAGCCTCTTGCAGCGGGAGCTGGGTCTTTTGGAGAACACCCCCTGCTTTGACCTCTCCGCCGGCTGCACGGGCTTTGTCTATGCCCTGCACACGGCGCGCTGCCTGCTGCTCGACTCCGCGCGGCCCTATGCGCTGGTCATCGGCTCAGAGGTGCTCAGCCGCCTGATCAACCCCGAAGACCGCGGCACTGTGCCTCTCTTTGGAGACGGGGCGGGCGCGGTGATCCTCACACTGGAGGAGGGTGCGCTCTATGCCTGCGAGCTCTATGCCAGGGGCAATCACGAAGTGCTCTATATCCCCGGCGGCGGCAGCACAGAGGCCAGCCAGATTCACATGGAGGGGCAGGAGGTCTTCCGCTTCGCGACGCAGGCGGTGCCCCAGAGCGTCCACGCCGTGCTGGAGAAGGCCGGCCTCACGCTCGATGAGATTGACTGGATCGTCCCCCATCAGGCCAACCGCCGCATCATTGAGAGCGCGGCAAAGCGCCTGCGTCTGCCGCTGGAGCGCTTTTATATCAATATCGACCGCTATGGCAACACCTCTGCCGCAACCATTCCCATCGCACTCGATGAGATGACGGAGCAGGGGCTCTTGCAGCGCGGCCAGAAGATTGTCTGCACCGGCTTTGGAGCGGGCCTCAGCTGGGGCGCCTTCCTTCTGGAGTGGTGAAAGGAGAGAACGCAATGAGATTACACCAGTTGCTGGGAACTGAGTTTCCCATCATTCAGGGCGGCATGGCAAACATCGCCACCGGCCGCTTTGCTGCCGCCTGCTCCAACGCGGGCGCGATGGGCATTGTCGCGGCGGGCGGCCTTCCGCCGGAAGTGTTCCGGGAGGAGATCCGCCTCTGCCGCTCCTTGACGGACAAACCCTTCGGCGTGAACATCATGCTCATGCACCCGGAGGTTCAAACGATTGCGCAAATCGCCGCGGAGGAGAAGGTCCCCTTCATCACCAGCGGCGCGGGCAACCCCGCCCCCTTCATCCCCGCGTGGAAAGAGGCCGGGGCGATGGTCTTCCCCGTCGTCGCCGCCGTTGCGGTGGCAAGAATTGCCGCCCGAGCCGGGGCGGACGGGGTGATCGCCGAGGGTATGGAGAGCGGCGGTCACATTGGCGAGGCGACGACCATGGCGCTTGTCCCCCGCGTGGTGGACGCGGTGGATCTTCCCGTTGTCGCCGCCGGCGGCATCGCCACGGGGCGGCAGATGCTCGCCGCCTTTGCGCTGGGCGCCTGCGGTGTGCAGGTCGGCACCTGCCTGCTGACCAGCAAGGAGTGCCCCATCCACGAGAACTACAAGGCGGCGATTTTGGCGGCGCGCGACAGCAGCACCGTCATCACAGGCCGCAGCGTCGGCGCACCTGTGCGCTGCATCAAAAACCCCATGACGCACGCCTATCTGAAGATGGAGCAGGAGGGCGTGGACAAAGCGCGGCTCGAGGAGCTGACGCTCGGGAGCCTGCGCCGCGCCGTCTTCGAGGGCGATGTGAAGCAGGGGAGCCTTTTGGCGGGCCAGGTGGCGGGCATGGCAAAGGAGATCCTGCCGCTGCGCACAATTTTTGAAACACTCTGCCATGACTGCGACGCGCAGCTCGCGCAACTAAAGGGGGTGCAGGGGTGAAACTTGCCTTTCTCTACGCCGGACAGGGCAGCCAGCGCGTCGGCATGGGCCGCGATCTCTATGATCACTATCCGACCTTCCGCCGCGTTTTTGACGAGGCCGAGCTGGATTTCGATCTGAAAGCCCTCTGCTTCGACGGCCCTGCGGAGCTGCTCAACCAGACGCGCTACACCCAGCCCTGCATGCTCGCCTTTGCCATCGGCATGACAGAGCTGCTGCGGGAGGCGGGCATCGTCCCCGACGCGGTGGCGGGCCTGAGCCTTGGCGAATATGCAGCGCTCTATGCCGCGGGGGTCTTCTCGCAGAAGAGCGCGCTGGATCTGATCTCCTTCCGCGCCAAGGCGATGGAGGCGGCCTCCAAGGAGCGCCCCGGCGCGATGACGGCGGTGCTCAAGCTTGATCGAGAAGCGCTGGAGGATGTCTGCCGCGAGGCCTCTGCCCTCGGCGCTGTGCAGTGCGCAAACTACAACTGCCCGGGGCAGATTGTCATCGGCGGGGAGGCGGCTGCCGTTGCGCGGGCGGGTGAGCTCGCACTCGAGCGGGGCGCGCGCAAGCTGATGCCCCTGCAGGTGAGCGGCCCCTTCCACACGAGCCTGATGGCTTCCGCGGGAGCGGCGCTGGAAGCGCGCTTTTCCGAGACGGAATTTGCGCCCATGGCGCTTCCGGTCTACTTCAACTGCCTCGGCAGAACCGCCACAGAGGGCGAAGAGATCCCCGCACTTCTGGTGCGGCAGGTGCAGAGCAGCGTCTACATGGAAGACCTCATCCTCGCGATGGAGCGAGACGGGATCGACACCATTTTGGAGATCGGCCCGGGCAAGGCGCTGGGCGCCTTCGTGAAAAAGACGGCACCGTCCATCCAAACGCTCGCGGTGGAAACTGCCGCGCAGCTGGAAGCGCTCGTTGCGGCGCTGAAAGGAGAGGCCCTATGATATTTCAGGATCGCAGTGCCCTGGTCACCGGCGGCAGCCGCGGCATCGGCCGCGCCGTTGCCCTAGAGCTCGCGCGCGGCGGCGCAAACATCGCCATCGCATACGCCGGAAATGAAGAGGCCGCCGCCGAGACCCTCGCGGCCTGCAAGGCCCTCGGCGTGCAGGCCATCGCCATTCGGGCGGACGTTCGCCGGGCGGAGGACTGCGCGGAGATGGTCAAAGAGACCCTTGCCGCCTTCGGCCGGCTTGACATCCTCGTCAACAACGCGGGCATCACCCGCGACGGCCTGCTCCTGAGCATGTCGGAGGAGAACTGGGACGCGGTGCTCGAGACGAACCTCAAGGGTGCGGCGCTTGCGACCAAGGCCGCCCTTCGCCCCATGATGAAACAGCGTTTTGGCCGGATTGTCAACCTCTCAAGCATTGCCGGGGTGAGCGGAAACGCCGGGCAGGCAAACTACAGCGCGAGCAAGGCGGGGCTAATCGGCCTCTCCAAATCCGTCGCCAAAGAGCTTGCCACGCGGGGCATCACGGTCAACGTCGTCGCCCCCGGTCTGATTGAAACCGACATGGCGGCGGCACTCCCCCCGGAGACACAGGCCGCCATCATCAGCAGCATCCCCGTCGGGCGCATCGGAGCGCCGGAGGATGTCGCCCGGGCCGTCGCCTTCTTCGCCGCGCCGGAGAACTCCTATCTCACGGGGCAGCTGCTCTGTGTGGACGGCGGCGCGGCGGTGTAATCCGCCAAAGGCAAGCGAAGGCAGCAAACAACAGAAAGGAACAGAGCGCAATGGAAAAGAGACGGGTTGTCATCACCGCTGTGGGCGCTGTGACCCCCTTGGGGCTCACAGCGGCGGAGAGCTGGGCCGCCGCAAAGGCGGGTGTCTGCGGCATCAAGCCCATTACCCTGTATGATACCAGTAAGATGAAGGCAAAACTTGCGGGCGAAGTGACAGACTTTGACCCGCTCGTCTGCATGGATAAAAAAGAGGTGAAGCGGAGCGACCGCTTCGTCCAGTTCGCCCTGGCCGCCGCAAAAGAGGCGGCAGCGAATGCGAGGCTTGATTTCACAGCGGAGGACCCCTACCGCTGCGGCGTGATCTTCTCCTGCGGCATCGGCGGGATGGCGACCATTCAGCAGAACGTGCTGCGCGGGGATCAGCTGAGCTATGACCGCATCTCCCCCTTCTTCATCCCCATGTCCATCGCCAATATGGCAGCGGGGCAGATTGCCATCTCCCTGGGCATCCGCGGCATGGTCAGCTGCCCCGTGACGGCCTGCGCCGGCGGCACCAACGCGCTGGGCGACGCGATGCGCCAGATTCGCGACGGCTATCTCGACCTTGCCATCTGCGGCGGCAGCGAGGCGGCCATCATCGAAATCGGCGTGGGCGGCTTCACCGTCATGCAGGCGCTCTCCACGGCGGAGGATCCCCTGCGCGCGTCCATCCCCTTTGACCGCGAGCGCAACGGCTTTGTCATGGGCGAGGGCGCGGCGGCACTGGTCTTGGAATCGCTCGAGCACGCGCAGGCGCGGGGCGCGGCGATCCTCGCCGAGGTCGTCGGCTACGGCGCAACCTGCGACGCACACCACATCACAGCACCCGCACCCGGCGGCGAGGGCGCCGCCGCCTGCATGGCGATGGCGCTGCGCGACGCGGGCGTTGCACCGGAGGCGGTGGACTATATCAACGCGCACGGCACCTCCACCCCCCTCAACGACGCGGGGGAGACTGAGGCGATCAAAACCGTCTTTGGAGAACACGCCTACCAGCTTGCCGTGAGCTCCACCAAGTCCATGACGGGGCACATGCTCGGCGCGGCGGGCGCGGTGGAGGCGATGTTTACCGCCCTCTCCCTGAAGGACGGTTATATCCCCCCGACCATCGGCTACCAGGTGCCCGACCCCGCCTGCGATCTGGACATCGTGCCCAACAGCGGCAGGGCGCAGCCGCTCCGCTATGCCCTCTCAAACTCTCTCGGCTTTGGCGGGCACAACGCAAGCGTGCTCCTGCGCGCCTTTGGGGATGCGGGCGCAGAGGAGGAGAAGTAGGCATGCTGCAGTTGGATTCCAATCAAATTCAGGCGATCATCCCCCACCGCTACCCCTTCCTGCTGGTCGATCGCATCCGCGACGGGGAGGCGGGGAAATGGGCCTTGGGGATCAAATGTGTGACGGCAAATGAGCCCTTTTTCATGGGACACTTCCCGCACTATCACGTCATGCCCGGCGTGCTGATCCTCGAGGCGCTCGCGCAGGTGGGCGGTGTGGCCCTCCTCTCTCTCCCGGAGTATCACGGCAAGCTTGCCGTCCTCGGCGGCATTAAAAAAGCCCGCTTTAAACAGCAGGTGCGCCCCGGCGATGTGCTCGAGCTCCACTGCGAGCTCACGGCACAGCGCGGCCCGGTGGGCTTCGGGGTCGGGACGGCAAAGGTGAACGGGAAACTCGCCGCGCAGGCGGAGCTGACCTTTGCCTTGACCTGATGGCCTTGCAATGTTTCGATGCGTTCGCTATGATAGTCAAAGAAGTGTTTGAGAGTATACCGCATCAGGCCCTTGTGCGCCGCGGCGGGTCTGCTTTGGGAGGATAGTGGGATGCTGGAGATGGCTTTTTCAAATGTATACACGAAGTTTAAATTGCATCTATACCGCGCCGTCCTCGGCCGCTTTCAGCAGCGCGAGGCCAGTTTGACGACGGTGGAGACCTTTTGCATGGAGATCATCTACGCGCTGGAAAAGCCGACGATCAACGAGTTTTCAAGCTTCATCGGCATCTCTTCCCCCAACGCGACCTATAAAATCAACAGCCTGATCCAAAAAGGTTACGTGAAAAAGGTGCAGTCTGAGCGGGACAAGCGGGAGTTTTATCTGGTTGTCACCCAAAAATACATCGACTACTACAACATCAGCTACGGCTATTTGACCACCGTCATGGAGCGCATCCGCGCGCGCTTTCCCAAGGAGGACGTGGAGAAGCTTGAGAGCATCTTGCAGGTGATCTCTCAGGAGCTGATGCCGGAGATTTCGCTCGACCCGCTCGAGCAGTAGCTGCTGCGCGCGCCCCGCCCATATGCCGCGGGAGCGCGCAGCGCTTGGCTTTGGAATTTTTGCTTGCAGGCTTGCTTTTTTCTCCCTTTGCTGTATAATATGATCTTGCGGCAGCGCGGCCCCTAGGCTATCCGGCGGGGTCGGCTTCGAGAATAGAATCCAGTAAGATACCGGGGCACAGCGCAGTTTGCCAGCACACCTGTTTTGGAAACTGCTGAGAAAAGGCATAAACTTGAATAACCGGGCGTAGCGCAGTTTGGTAGCGCACCTGCTTTGGGAGCAGGGGGCCGCAGGTTCGAATCCTGTCGCCCGGACCATTCTCCCTTGAAAAACCGTCTATTTAGGCGGTTTTTTTGCGTTTTGAGTTAAGATTTCAGAGTGCCCTCCCAAATTGATTTGTTCGGTTTGGGATGGGAAGTATTTTAGGGAGGCGGGAAAAACCTCGCCGCCGTAAGCGCAAATCCCTAACCCATCCCTAAGGGGGTCAGAAATCGCACATCCAGGCGTTCATTCGACAACTGCATTGTGGAATATGGGGCTTTCAACTATAATGAATTAACGGCGGGCTTTGTGCCCTATCCGCTGCTTAGAAATCGAATTCAAACTTTTATGAGATGCGTGTCATGGCAATTGACGGAATCTACATCTCAAGATATTTTACAGACGAAGATTGTCTTGTACTGGGGAACTTCGAAAAAGGACTTCATGATAGAGGTTGTCGTTTGTATGTACGTAACTTATCGGGCACGATTATGCATTCTGCCTTTGATTTTGCAGATCTTGAGTTGATTGGTATTGCATATTCAGTGCTTAGAGCGTTTATGATGAGTGGAAGCTACGATCTGGCGAAGCACTTTTTCTTATGTCTTTGGCGATTCATCACAAAGGATCGCCAGAGCGATATTCCGTTTACTCTTTCTATTGAAGGCATTCCCACAGTAAGTGGCTCTGAAAACATAAATTGTAAAATTTCTGGATCGTTGCCCGATGACCTTAGGGAGAAAGCACTGGAAAAAACTTTCGCGTTAGCTTCACAGATCGAATCACATCAGCTCCAATTACTGGAGAGAAGTCGCTATTATGATGCGCTGAATGCTCATCTGTTTACATATGCCTCGCCGGTCTTGGGATTTTGAAACACGTGGGGCAGCTCGGTCAACTCTGCCCTACCAATACCGGGAATGATATGGTTGTAAATCAGATTGCGGTAGCCGCCTTCCGTATTTGGATTCCATTTGCCGCTGCGCCATGGGTGATTACTTGCCAATCCTCGTCTCTTGGGGTAAACTGGGAGTAACAACACGACTATATCCCAAAGAAATAAGGAGCGGAACCGCCTTTGAGTGTGAGACGAATATTGATTGACGCGGACGGCTGTCCCGTGGTGGATGAGACCATAAAAATCGCCAAGCGGTTCGGGTTGGAGTGTCTGATTCTCTGCGATACCTCCCATCGCATTGAGCGTGAGGGCGCACAGACCATGGTGTTCTCCAAGGGGGCGGACAGCGGCGCAGGACGAAGCCTTTTCAGAGGCGCTCATTCAATTGCTGCAGGGATAGGGAAAGACGGCTGCTTACGTGATGTCACGCAAACAGCCGTCTTCGCCGTTCATGATTTCAATCGCGATTCTGGCTCCCAAGCGAAAGCCCTGAATAAAGCTCTCCACCGCCGTGGTGCCGTCCACAATGCTTTGGGCGTTAACGAGGTCAAGCGGCAGTTTTTTCTCCTTGCCCTCCAGCAGCTCGGTCAGTTTTCTCTCATTTTCGGATAGGGTCTGGACTGCCCGACGATAGGTGCTGTCCTTGATGAAGGCGCGTTCGTTGGGGTTTAAGTTGCCATAATAAAATTCCTCCAGCATTCTGCGTATCTGTGTCAACTCCTCCCGTCAGTGACACACAACACCATGATTTCGAGAGGATGGCTACTCATTTTTTACATCCCAAGAGAGGCCGCCGCCCAAGGGATTGCTTGCTAACTTCAGCGCCTTGCGGTAAACTGGGAACAGCAGAAAGGCTCTGATTGAAGATGAGTTTTCAGGAGGCAGTTATGATACGGGAAATCATGCGGGATACCGCATTTCTCGCCCAACAGGCGGAACCTGCCACGCAGGCCGACTTGCCTGTGGCGCAGGACTTATTGGAAACCTTAGCCGCTCACAAGGACGGCTGCGTGGGCATGGCGGCGAACATGATCGGCGTCAACAAGCGCATCATCGCCTTTGACAACGAGGGCAGCTATATGGTCATGTTCAACCCGGAGATTATCAAGAAATCGGCGCCTTACGAGACGGAGGAGGGCTGTCTGTCCCTCACGGGCAAACGGAAGACGATGCGATGGAAGTCGATCAAGCTGCAGTACCAAAATGAAAAATTCCAGACCCGTTTCAAGACCTTCACCGGCTGGACAGCACAGATTATCCAGCACGAGATCGACCACTGCGAGGGAATTATCATCTAAATAAAGATAGCGCTTGAAAAAGCAAAGGCCCCCATATAAAGAGGGCGTTTATATGTGCACCTTAACTACAGGCTAATTCGCGAAAATTACAAGTGCCATTATGAAAGCGAGGTAGATATATAAATGAAAAATGATAAAGAAAAAGAATCTGGGGGGAATCCCTTTAATAAAAAAGTGGGTGCTACAGTTAAAGAGGCTGGTAGCATTGCGTTAAAGGCCGTGGAGGACACCAAGTCCGCTGTAATTAGTGCAATCGATGAAAATGGAAATGGTGAAATTGACATTGAAGATATTATTATTAAGGGTTTGAGAATTCCTGGAGTTAGAATCAACCGAAAAGCTTTCCTCCAAAAGGAGCTTTATAAAAATTACCCACAGACTGTTATTGATGACGTCATTAAAAAGAATCCAGCTTATGCAAATATCCCCGCCGTGGAAATTGATAAGATTGCGGATGAAGTGATCAAATTTGAGCGAAATTGTGTGTCTGGTATCTCAGCAGCCCTGGGGGCACCAGGCGGCGTTGCTATGGTTGCGACAATTCCTGCAGACATTGTTCAATACTATGGATGCCTATTAAGAACAACACAAAAATTACTGTATTTATATGGCTTCCCCGAAATCGACACTGCTGAAAAAGGGCAAAAATTCGATTCTGAAACTATGAATATCTTGATTCTATGCTTAGGCGTTATGTATGGCGCAGCAGGAGCAAATAATGCTTTGAAGGCAGTTGCAAAGGCATTTGCAACTGGAGTTGAAAAAAAGCTTCTAAAGGCTGCTCTTACTAAGGGTACGATATATCCAATTGTAAAAAATGTAGCAAGCTGGTTCGGGAAGAAGATGACAAAAGAGATATTTGCCGGTTTCTTTAAAAAGGCAATTCCTGTTGTTGGAGGCGTCATCGGTGGCGGTATTACTTATTTGTCGTTCAAACCATGTTGCGATAAATTGAAACTTTCCCTGCAGGACACACTGCTAAGTAATCCGAAGCATTATAAATCCGATGAAAAGTACATAATCGTGATTGAAGAAGATGAATGTAGATGATTTGATACTGTAGGTCGTGCAAAAATCAGGAGGTGCGCCATGACATCAGCTGAACTATTCTTTTTTAACACCAAGCCGGAGGCGCTGCCGCTGTATGCGGCGCTTGCTGAACGGATGCGATTGGCATTTCCGAATGCCACCGTTGAGGTCAAAAAGACGCAACTCACCTTTCGGGAGCGGTACGGCTTTGCCTTCGTCTCCCTGCGCAAGATGAAGGGCTGCCCGGAGGTGTTTATTATCGTCTCCTTCGGGCTGTCCCACCGGCTGGACTCCCCGCGCATCCACATGGCGGTGGAACCCTATCCCAACCGCTGGACGCATCATATCATCGTGGCGAGTGTGGAAGAAATCAATGACGAGCTGATGGGCTGGCTGACGGAAGCGCACGATTTTGCGCTGGTGAAATGACGAAGAATACAGCTCCCCCTTGGATGCATAACCACTGCATAACCACTGGGAAAATCGGCGCAAACGCCTTTCAAATCGCCCGTAAAACCCGCCCGAAACCGAGCCACATCTTTTCATACTACAGACTCAATCCCTAACCAAATCCCAAAAGCCGAAAGAAAGCGATGAAACACGCACTATCGAACTTGACAGGGTTTTGAATGAAGCCTTCGCTGATTAAGCTGCGGTGCCAATTTCATCCTTGCTTAGATTGTATTTTATAGGAGCATGCTCAAAAATATCGTGCACTGCTTATCAGCTCGCTTAACTGTGCAGCGACTTCGCCGGACATTCCTCCACACATTTGAAACAAAGAATACATTCCGTTGCATTCACGCGTTTTCGCGAAGGATTCATCACTTCAACATTCATAGGACAAAGCTTCTCGCACCTCCCGCAGGATATGCATTTTGATCTGTCATTTTTTATCCTTAGTAATGAAAAGTAGCTTGCGGGCTTTAGAAAAACTGTTATCGGACAAATGTATTTGCAAAATGCACGATTGTCTTGAAAGGCAAATGCTAAGGCAATCCCAAGGAGATAATACAGCAGATTTCCAATCATAAAGCTCCATAGCATCACGCTCTCTGGGTTTTGAACGTTGAAGACAAATAAACTGCCCACAAAAGCAATCGATAGTGCAAAAACAATGTACCTAATATAAGCTAATTTCTTTCGGGGCTGCAATGGGGTTTTATATGGAAGCAAATCCAAAACCATTGCCGTCCAGCAGGCATACCCACACCAGCCGCGGCCAAACAGCAGTGGCCCAAATAGTTTCGCCACCACATAATGTATTACAGCCGCTTCAAACACGCCAAGAAAGAGGTAGTACCAAAAACCTTCCATTTGCATATTTTCCTTGCATATTATGCCGAGATACACGAGCATATACGTTCCAACAGCAAATTGTACGACATTTCTTGCATATTTAATTTTCTTTGTATAGAGGAATAGGCCAATTGACAGACATATGCCAATATAAGAAAAGTTGAATAGGTAAAATAGATTCTCAAGAGATAAGCACAGGGTTATGGCAAGCGCTTCGAAAATAAAGAACATAGCAAATGAAGCAGTATATTTTTTCAACAGGCTTCACCATCCTTTTCGCTTGGGTAAAATGAATTCGCTCACCGAACATTCAAATTTCTCACTCGTGCTTCGAAGATATTCTATTCACCCGCTCATATCAAAAGCTTACCATAGTAAGGTGGGATTTTCAACGCAGCAGATGCGGACAATTAAAACGGCAGCGCACCCTTTCCCAAGGATATCCCGGATGATTTTGGGGTGTAATAAAGAATGAGTCGAAGTGCTCCTGTAGGCCCCCCATAGAATGCTGATGCCTTGATCCCAGTTTCGGCAGCTTGCCGTCCAGTATTCGGCAATATCCTCCGACACAAGATATCCTGTTTTGCGCAGGGAATCACCGCTCCGAACGGAGGGCCGCAGTTTTTCGGGAGCACAACTTTGAAATGGCAGAGAGCCGGCTTAACGACCGCCACAAAGCCATTGTTTCCACAGCGGATACACTTCGGAACATGCGAATTTATATTCGCACCTCTCTGCAAAAAAGGCAGCCCCGCTCCGGCCGCACAGGCCAAAACGGGGCTGCTCCTTTGCGCGCATCTCACCAGCCAAAACGCCGCCGCAAGCACCCGCTGCGGCAGGGCGGCAAGGGCTGCCCTGCCCCTTGACTTTTATCTAAAAATGGAGTAAATTGGAACAGAATAAGCAGCCAAGCTGCCGCCAAACTCCGCTCCGGAGGCTTGCCGCTTGGAATACATTTAAAAAAGGAGGAGCAAACGAAATGAGACGAGTGATCATCTCCCTTGCCCTGGTCTTTGCCCTGTGTGTGAGCGCCTTGCCCCCCGCGCTGGCCGCACCCGCAACAGAGACCATGAAGGGCAGCTACCACACCCTCACCGTCACCGGTGCGCTGCGCAAAAGCACAGATCGCTTTTGGGTCTATGAGGACGAGGACGAAACGACAGGTGAAATCACTTACGCAATGCGGGAGTACACCGTGTTCTACCTCCCGGATTCCGGCTCCAAGATTGAGGTGACTTGTTCAATCTCCGAGGAGCGGCCAGAGGCCTTGGGCTACTACCTGGGGATGGAGATCCTCTCCAACGGCGCATTGATTCCGCTTGTGGGGGATGGCCTGCTGCCAAGCACAACGTATCAGCCCGTCTGGGAGGACGATATCATGCCCCTGTTCGAGACTCTCCAATACGAGGGTCTGGACGTTGCCCTGCTCTTTGAGCGCGATGCGGAGCTGCTGCTCCACGCAGACCAGGCGCCCAAGGGGCCTGCTTCCTTTGTCAAAGACATCTTCTTGGACTATACTATTGCCTGGGATGCCGTGACGCAGGCGCTGCTCGAGAGCGAGTTTTTCTTCACGCAGGAGCCCCTGGGCACCATCATGCTGGAGACCAGCCGCAACAGCTGGGAGGACCCCTTCAACATCTATCAGGAAGTCTTTGAGGTTCCCGTCTTTGTCTTCCCTGCCGGCACCCTCCTCACCCCCAAAATGTCCTATCCGCTCTCGGATGAGTATGCCTATGTCTACCCCTATGGAATGCCGCACCAACGTGTGGATGCCAATGAATACACTGTGAGCGCGCCGGGCGTGCTCTATACCTATGAGTTTTACAACGGGGGCGAGCAGAGCTATGAGCTCCACTTCATGGCGGCAGGGCCCGAAGGGCTTCAGACCCCCATGCAGATTTCAGAACAGGTGCTCTCCATCCCCCCAACAGGCACCGCCTACGCTGCAAAGCAGAGTGTGAAGCTCGACGGGCGCGCCGTCGGGCTGGAGATGTATGCCCTGCGCGATGAAGACGGCGGGGTCACAAACTTTGTCAGAGTGCGTGATATCGCCGCCCTGCTCAAGGGCAGCGCCGCCGAGTTTGAGGTCTCTTGGGACGGGATGGTGCACCTGAGCAGCGGGGAGCGCTATACCCCGACGGGCGGTGAGATGGGCACCCCCTTCTCGGGAAACCGGAGCTATCAGGCCAGCGCGAGCCCCACCATGGTGGATGGAAGCGCCCGTATCCTCACCGCCTTCCTGCTCACCGACGACGCGGGCGGCGGCTATACCTACTATAAACTGCGCGACTTGGGCCGTGCCCTCGGGTTTTATGTTGGCTGGAGCGCAGAAGAGGGCGTGTTCTTGGACAGCGGACGCCCCTATACCGAATAACGGGGGAAACGGCTGGTAGAAGCCGCCGCGCCTGCATGCCGCGGAGATTCCTTTTACTGGAGGCGGCGTGTAAGCAGTGCAGCTTTTGTGCGCGCAAAGCGCCGCCGCAAGCAAAGCGTGCCCCAGGCCAAACGCTGAGCGTCTCGGGGCCGCAGCTCCCTCGGGTCTAAGAGAGCGCCGGGGTAAAACGCGCTGCCATCACGCACTGCGTGCAGACAGTCAACCGGGTTCCCTGTCACATTAACTGCGATGGGGAACCCGGTTTTGTTTGGCCCCCGAAAGGGTTTTCAGCCCCAAAGCCCCCTGCATCAGCAGATGGGCGGCGGGAGGGGGCTTTGAGGCATTGGGGACTGCATAAAAAAAGAGGAAGCACGGAAGCGCGCCCCTTGAATGCGAGGAAACTCCGGATCCACTCTATCGGCCAGAAAGTGGTGATTTCAATCAATTTCGATGCCATTCGCACCCAAATATTCCGCGATCTTAGTATCCATTCGTCCTTTGACCCTTCCGATGTTCTTGCGGGGTTTGAAGCGCGCTATTTATATTTGTCAAACTATGGAGGCTTGAAGCCTCTCCTCTGTAAATTTACTCAGAAAAACCCGATTGTAGGCGAAAATTTATTTGATATTATCACTGAATTCAACTTAGCCTATGAAATCCTCAAAAAAGCCCCCCTGCTTAACATAGAATACGAGCCAGAGGTGCCTGGCAACCGCAAACGACCTGATTTTAAAATCCAAGGTGATCGTTTGCTTTTATATATTCAGGTGAAGCGTATGAGAAAATGTAACGATTATGAGGAGCAATTAAAGGAAACCCCCGATTCCGACCTCTTCTATCTCGTGGATCCTGAATTGCAGATTCATAAAGCATTAGCGAAAGCGGCTGAGTTTCAACCCCCGGAAGAAGGTGCGCTCTATATGATCGCGCAAGAAATCAATTTTAAGGCAAACACAAGAGACACTACGCATTCACAGGCGATCTATGGCAGAGAGAAACTGAATCTATTTTCCGGAAGATATGCGGGCAGGGACCAGAGCGGTTTTTTTCGCGGCCTCAGCGGCCAGCGATTGTGCGCCTATATAACCCTAAGAAAATCCAGCAACTTACATGTTTTCGCTTCTTACGAGAGCGCTCTTTTTATAAGCCCCTACTTTGAAGCGCAAAAGGAGCGCTTCTCCGGGCTACTCGATTTTGATGCGGTCTATTATGAAAACGACTTGCCCCAACTATAATCCCAAAGCCGCTACCCATTCGCGATTTATTCCGCTATAATGGTCTTATCTTGCTCTTGGAGGGATTACAATGATTGAACAAGTTTTTCAAATGACACAGGGAAATGAGCGGACGATTGAGAGAATCATTACGAATGAACAGGTGCACCTCAACCACGTCATCCTCGGCAAGGGCGACGGGCTGCCCCTGCACCTTTCCAATGCCAATGTCTATATGGTGGTGCTCCGGGGCCTGCTGTCCATCGGCCTTGGCGACCAGGAGATGCATGAATATGCCGGGGGGACGATCCTGAGCATCCCCGAGGGTGTGCAGATGAATGTCCAAAACCGACACGATGAGGCGCTCTCGATCATGATCATCAAGGCGCCCGCGCCGCGCGAATAAGAGACGGCCGGGCAGGCTTGCGTGGGCAGGCAGAACAAGAGCCGCTGCAGCTTCCACAGTGCAGCGGCTCAATGCGATCCGCATCCGATTCTCTTTCGCTTTGGCGCTGCCGCCCCGCTCTGCCCTGCCGCAGGCCCACGGAAGCCGTCGGGCGGGAAAGCGCCGCAGCCGCTTTAAGGGGATTCTATCACGGAGAGGAAGAGGGAGACAAGCGTCGGGTCAAACTGCGTGCCGCTGCAGCGCTTCAGCTCCGCCATGGCCGCCTCCGGGTGCATGGCGGCTCGATAGGGCCGCTCATTGGTCATGGCGTCATAGGCATCGGCGATGGCCAGGATGCGGGAGAGCAGGGGGATCTCCTGGCCCCGCAGGCCGTGCGGGTAGCCCTTTCCGTCCCAGCGCTCGTGGTGGTAGAGGATGTATTTTGCGATGTTTGCCATGATCTGTGTAGACTCGGCGATGCGATATCCCGACTCGGAATGCCGCTTGACCTCGCTCATCTCCTCCGCTGTCAGCGGCCCCGCCTTCTTGAGGATGCGCTCATCCACCGTGATGGTTCCGATGTCGTGCAGCCTTGCGAGCAGGTTTAAGTTGTCCAGCTCCAGCGGGGAGAGCGCGAGCCGCGCTCCCATCTTGGCCGTCGTCTCAATCAGGCGCAGGGTATGCTCTTTGGTCTCAATGTCTTTTTCGTGGAGCGAGACCTGCAGGGTGGAGAGGATAGAACTGCGCACGCTTCGGCTTTCAAGAAGTTTATGCCGGTACATCATCGCGTCTGCCTCTTTGATCGTGTCCTCGAGCTTCTCTTCCAGCCTGTGTTTGGTGGCGCAGCCGACCGAAATGCTCACCGGAACCTTCTCATGGCAGGCATTGTGGCAGTAATCGCTGACACGCTCCATGACCTGCAGGGCCGTCTCAAAGGGGGTTTGCGGCAGGAGGATGACAAATTCATCCCCGCCCATTCTTGCCACGACATCCTCCGCGCGGCAGGCGCCGGTTAAAGCAGCGGCCGCCTGTTGGATCACCTTGTCCCCCTCGCTGTGTCCAAAGCTGTCATTGACCACCTTGAGCCCGTTGATGTCCGCAGCGATGATGGAGATGGGCAGCTGCCGCTCCGTATCGATCCGCCGGTATTCCTCCATCAGATATGCCCGGTTGTATAGGCCCGTCAAGCTATCATGAAAGTTGATTTTCGTGATGAGCGCCTCTTGCACCTTCGTCTTTTGCAGCTCTTCCTTCAGCCGCCGGTTGGCCCTGACATTTGAAATGGCAACATAGAGCAGGCCCGCAACCGCAAGAAGGCTCAGCCCGGCAATCTCCCGCCCGTAATGCTCTAAAACCATGTGCGGTGTGATCGTCTTGTCCAGCTCTGCCAGGGCAAAGAGCGTCAGGCTCTGCACCCGGCTCTCGCTGATGCCCTCAATCGCCTTGTTGAGGATGCCAAGGAGCAGCGCATCCCCTTCATGGACGCCAAGGCAATAGGCCCGCTCCTCCTGTTTTTGGGGGATGGTAATCACATTGTCATATCCGTTTTGCAGGGTATGAAAGAGCAGGGAGTAGGAATTGGAATAGCCATAATCCGCCTCGCCCTCGTTCACGGCCCGGATGGTGGCCTCCCTGTCGTTATAATAGAGGATGTCCCTCTCCTCAATTCCCTCCGGCACCGTTCCGCCCGCGATCATTGCAAAGCGCTTTCCGCGCAGCTCCTTGAGGTCGAGCGCACTGTTATAAAACAAGATCGCTTCGGAGTGCAAATAGGGCGTTGAGAGCAGGATGCCGGGCGGCTGATACTCCTTTGAAACACCAAAAATCAGTTCAGAATCGGAGGCAAAGACCTCCGCGACCGTCTCATAGAGCGTGTATTCAAACGCAAGCCCCGTGAGCAGCTCAATTTCTTTTAAGATGTTAATCGAGATCCCCTTGATCTCTCCCTGCGCATTCTGATACTGCAGCGGCGCCGTCCCCTCCAGAGAGGCGGCCTGAATCACCCCTTTGCTGCGGAGATACGCCTGCTCCTCCTGCGTGAAGAGGATCTCCTCGGCGTACACGAACAGGGGCATGCCCAAGCCGACAAAGGATGCGGCAACGATATACGCAAAGATTCGTTGGGCAAAGAGCATTCTGTCCATACCATCACCTGTCTGTAGACTGTTTCCTTGACCTGGGTGCCCAGCTCTCCTCAACGCGGCGGCGAAAGCCCCCGCAGCGCTCCGGCAGGAGGGCTCAGGCACCCTGCTAAAGCGGCAACAGAAGGGCTCCGGAGCGCGCGGGCCCATACGGATAACGCGCCCCGCCCGGGTCATTCGTTCGGCTGCCTAGTTTCTACCATTATAACACAGAAATTTCATTTGGAAAGGAGAGAAACATCAAATACGGGGCAAAGCCGCCCGCACATACGGCCCGCAGACAGGCGGGCATGCCTGCTCAGGCCATTGAACCATCGGAATGTGTATATGAAAAAACGCCGGCACAACGTATGCCGGCGTTTTCTTGCCAGGGGGCAAGAAGTTTGCTATGATGGTGCAACAGGCGGGCGCCGGATGGGCCAGTGCCCTGCCGCGCCTAGGCAAAAACGAAATAGCCCATGCAGAGCGCAAAGGTTGAGAGCAGGTAGAGCGCCGCCTGCAGCCAGTCTTTCTGCCGGAGGCAAAGCACAAGGTTGACCGACCCGGCAAGGGCGCTTGCGCCCACGGCGATCAGCCAGGAAAACATCCCGCGCAGCAGGAGAAATTCGGCGATGGTAAACACACCGACGATCAAAAATGCGATTTGGGCGAATTGTGTTGCTTTCATAAGAAGCCTCTTTTCATTCACACGATACCTGCGCTCCGTCCAAGCGCACGGCAAAACCGGCCGGAGGGCGAAGGGGGCTCGCCCGCCCCGCTAGAGCAGGCGGTTGCTCAGGCAGCGGAAGCTGCCGTCCGCCTCCAGGCGCAGGGTCAGCTGCGATGACGGCCCCTCGTACTCGCCGAAGCCGTCGCTCAGATAGAGCGTCAGCTGGCGGCTGCCCGCGTCATATTCCGCCTGCAGCACCTCGGGTGCATAGGCAAAGCCCACGCCGCCCTCCATGCCGAAGGAATAGGCCTGCGCCTCCGGGCGGTACCAGTCGCAGCTGCGCAGATGCGCGGCGGGGAGCTCGAAGTAGCCAAGGATGTAGTCCTCCACCCGCTCCTGCGCCTCATAGTAGCAGGGCCACCCGTCCTCGTAGACCAGGGCGCTCTCGGGGATGTCGGCGTTCCAGACCTCGGCAAAGGCATACATGGCGACCAGCTGCCAGGGTTCCAGCTCGTCCGGCGCGCTCCAATCCATCTGCGTGACGCCGGCGAAGACCAGCGGGTAGAGGTAGCGCAGGGTCAGGCCTGCGCTGTCGTCCAGATCTGGCGGGGAGACCGCCTCCGCTGCCGGAACACTGCCGCCGCTGGGGAGTTTTTCCCCCAAGAGGGCGGGCAGGCCGCCGCCCGCGGCGGGTTCTTCCGGCTGCGAAGCAAAGGGCTGGCTGCAGGCGCAGAGCAGCAGGCAGAGCGCCGCGCCCAGGGAGAGAAGCCTTTTCATGGAGATTCCACCTTTCGATACACACAATGGAGTTGATCTGCTTTGAATCATCTGCTTGGGGGGAGAACACATGCAAGATCGGCGTGAGGCGCTCGAGCGGCATGCGTATACGCGTGCGCAGGACTTGTATTCCGATGAGATCAAGGAGCTTTTGGAAGAGATCTACGCACCCGGGGACGTTGCGGAGATTTCCAACATGGATAACGCGCGCTCGTATGAGTACCTAATCGCCCTGGACAACAGGGGCTTTTTCTCCCAGCGGGTGGACTTGGGCGGCGGCATCTCGATGGAGATCATGGATCACGCCATAGAGGAGCGGGATCTCCACTACCTATATGTGCAGGTCTCCACCGTAAAACCCTTTCTCCTGCGCAGCATCTGGCGCTATCGCAAGGGTGGGCAGGAGCTGGACGTTCTGGAGGATGGTCTGACGGATGCATTCCCCTGTGCGTTCGCGCGGCTCTCTCCGCTGGCCGAGCGATACGGTCTGGTCACGGTGCGGGAGGCGGATTTGAGCCTGCGGACTACGGAAGACGGGCAGGCCTGCAGCTTTTATCAGAAGTATTTTGACTGGGAGGCCGATGCCTGATCCGCCCCCATCTCCTACAATCACGGAAACCGCGGCGCATCCCCGCTTTATGATGCCACAGGCGCCGTGCGCCGTTGTGGTATCTGTCATCTAATCAGGTATAATATCCGCTTTGCGGATTGATGCCACAGGCGCCGTGCGCCGTTGTGGTATCTGTGGTCCAATCAGGTATAATATCCGCTTTGCGGATTGATGCCACAGGCGCAGCGCGCCGTTGTGGTATCTGTGGTCCAATCAGGTATAATATCCGCTTTGCGGATTGATGCCACAGGCGCAGCGCGCCGTTGTGGTATCTGTGGTCCAATCAGGTATAATATCCGCTTTGCGGATTGATGCCACAGGCGCAGCGCGCCGTTGTGGTATCTGTCATCTAATCAGGTATAATATCCGCTTTGCGGATTGATGCCACAGGCGCAGCGCGCCGTTGTGGTATCTGTGGTCTAATCAGGTATAATATCCGCTTTGCGGATATTATACCCCATGTCTCGCCCCAAGGGAAGCCCCTTCTCCGGCAAGTCCTGCCGCCGGAAGGCCTTTGTGACCATTTATAGCAGGGGGGCAAGGGTGAGGCGCTTCCCTTATGGACTATGATTTTTACAGCGCAGCGGCCGCGGGGCGAAACCCCATCCTTCCGAAGCAGAGGCGAGCGGACAATCACGCTGACGGGTTAGACGACCAATAATGCACAAAGGCATTGATCGATATCGTTCACGTTGTTTGATCGAGAAAAGAGGTATGCAGATATGTCAACCGTTCTTATTTCGCTCCTTTCCCTGCTTCTTTTCGGGCTGCCAAGCGTGATTACGCCACACGAGGAGATTCCTGCACCGGGAGAGACAGTCGCGGCAGCGTTCCCGTTGCCCAACAGTGAGGTTTACGGTCTGACCGGGCTGGATGCCGTTCTCCATGATGCTGTAGTGGAGGAATTTAGTACGCGCGCTACGTGGCCCGACCTGCTGATTCCCTCTCTTTCGGTCATTGATAGTTTTCCTCTTGAGGATGGTGAAAGAGGGTATATTTGCATCCTTCGAGAACGCGATTACTACGATTTGGGGCACGGATTATCGGATCTCTCGCAACCACAGTACAAGCACGGTGCGGGTGCGAATCCAATTCGCCTGAATATCGCAAGTGCGCAGGACGGCTCTCTGTATTGCAGTGCATTGATTCCGAGTGGAGATGGAGAGGGTTGGGAATGTTCTATTAGAACGATCTGCGGACCAAAAGAGGCTATTGCCGAATGGATGATACATGGCGGTACTCCACCGATTGAACCCAGGGAGATTACGCCCGCGGATCAAGACGAACTGTTGCGAATTTATCTGGATTACTATTTCCTCGCTTAGGGGGGACCAGACAGCTTGAGGGGGAATTTTAAGGCAACGATAAGAAAAGCGGTCTTGCACGATGCTATCCCGCTTCCATGGCATCAGACACCCGTATGTCAAGCACACGACAAAAAAATATTTGGGGGTTTGCCGAAAAATGAGCCTCGTGCAGAGAAAGGAAGCTGTATGAGGCTCATTTCGGATTATACAAGGGCTTCAAAGAGGTTTGGCATACTAAAGGCGATCTTTATCGTACTATCCGGGAACACATATACCTTGTCAATCAGCTCGTCGGCCAACGCCGGGGTGATGGCATCGGCATCGCGGACTTCACGGATTATACTCTGGCGCTGTACCTGCTCATCGTGCTTTTCCTGTGCTTGCTTCGCCTCTGCCGTTAATGCGGCATGGGCGCTTTTTGTTTTCAGGAGCACAGCATCTAGGTTGGACTTCTCCGCAGAATACTGGGCAGCGTCGATTTCGCCTCCGACATACCGCTCATAAAGACGCATCTTTTCTTCTTGCAATGCCGAGATTTGCTCCTCGCACTCGGAGGTGACGGATGTAGCGCCCGTTTTGCATATAGCCTTTTCGTTGTCCGACATAAGGTCAATATGCTTTTTGAGCACATCGAAGATGATCTTTTCCAGTTGCTCGGTCTGTATTCTCAGTCCATGACAGGAGAGCGTTTCGTCCGGCTCCGAAAACCGGCAGTAGTAATACTTGTTTTTACTGGAGCTTCGGGACATGACATGCTTGCAGCAGCCGCAGACGATTTTACCTTTTAAAGGATACTCATGCCTCTTTTTGTTGGGCTGGGAGAAATGCCTTACCATTTGCTGTGCTAGGTCAAATAGCTCTTTGCTGATGATGGCGGGATGGTGATCCGGGATGATGTGCCACTTCTCTCTGTTCTTCAAGCGGCTCTTGTTGCCTCCCACTTCTATCACAGCGCGTTTCCCGATGATATAGGTGCCGATGTACCGCTCATCCGCTAGGATGCGGAGGACAGTTGAGCTGCTCCAGATACCTTGTGAGCGTGAAATGTCGTGGGTATGATTGCCGCGCTGCGCCTTGTACTCGCCAGGAGTGGGAATAGCACGCTGACGCAGCTCCTTGGTTATGGCGGCGGCGGTCATGCCGGAGGACGCAAACTCAAATATCAGCTTTACGACGGGTGCGGCTTCATTGTCCAGCTCCATGCGGTTGTCTGCGCTTTTCTTGTACCCGTAGGGGCAAATTACGCTCTGATACTCGCCGCGTTCCATCTTGGCATACTTGGCGCTCTTGGTTTTGATGGACATATCGCGGCTGTAATACTCGCTGATGAGGTACTTGAAAGCCACGTCCATACCGCCCGTATCACCCTTGAAACGGTCAGAATCATAATCATCGCTGATGGAGATAAAGCGTGTATGAAACAGTGGGAATACTCGCTCAATGAAATACCCAACTTCAAGACTGTTGCGTCCAAAACGCGAGAAGTCCTTTACAATAATGCAGTCGATTTGATTTGCCCGGACAAGCTCTACAAGCTCCTGTGCCGCCGGTCTCTCAAAGTTTGTGCCGGTATAGCCGTTGTCGATGAACTCCCTGATTTCGGCATTATCCGCTTCGGGGAGGGACAGCGCGAACTCGTTTAAGATGAGCTTCTGATTCTCAATGCTCAGACTGTCGTACTTGGCATCCTCCATCGAAAGGCGGATATAAATTGCGATCACATATTGACGCATATGGACGCCGCCTCCTTATTTAAGGGGAACTCGCCTTGAAAGCGAAACCGGATGCTTAGATGCTTATCGTGGTCTATCTCAATGCGCTCAACAAGCCTGTCAATCAACTCTGCGGTCAGCATCGGATTGTCCCTAACCGCTGAGAAGTCACGAGAAAGGTCGGCCTGCTTTTGAAGCTGCCTCTCCATATCGGAAACCTCGCACTCCGTGCGCTCCATGTCCTGTTCCAGCCCGGCTATCTTGTTCTCGTACTGCACCTTGAACTCAAAATACTCGTCGTTTGTTATGACGCCGCTGACGAGGTTTTCATAGAGGCCGCGAATCCGGCTACGGTACTGCGCGGCGGCCTGCCGGTATTCAGCGACCTGCGAGGATAACTCATCTCGCTTTCTCCGGTGCTCTGCTTCATCTGAAAGCAGTACTGAATACTGACCGAGCGTAACCTCCATTTCCTTTTCAAGAATGATTATCAGAGCTTGCATGAGCGGGTCTTCCCGCATGGTGATGCCAGGGCAAGCGCCACGGGCGACGCGGGAGTTGGTCAGGCAATGGTAGAAATACACATCGTCGCTCTTTTTTCGCTTGTTCCGCTGGCGGTGGAGATTTGTCCCGCAATGAGCGCAGAAAATCTTGCCTTTCAGCGGATTCATAGTGTAAGGGTCAATCTCCCTGTTCTTGCTTGCCTCGGCAGCGGAGTCAAGAAGCGCCTGCACGCCGTCAAACAACTCATGGGAGACAATGGCTTCATGTGTGTCGCAAACGGTAATGAGATTATCAGAACCGGCTTTCATCTGCTGATGGTCAACGGTTTTGGAGTGTCCCTGCACCAAGTCTCCGGTATAGGTTTCGCAGCGCAGGATTTTTGCCACTGTCCAAGTCTGCCACTTTCCGCTGCCTATCAGGTTTTCGTGAGTTATCTGCCCGATTTCCTTTTTATAATGGCTGGGAGAGATTACGCCCGATTCGTTCAGCTTGCGGACGATAGTGTTGATGCCGTCACCCTCCGATGCCCATTCAAACATCTGCTTCACGACTGAGGCGGCCACGGGGTCAACGATAAGCTGATGGCAGTTATCCTTAGCCTTGATATAACCATAGGGTGTTCTGCCGCCGACGTACTCACCATCCTTCATGGCCTGCCGCTGCTGCGCCTTGATTTTGCGGCCTATATCGAGCGCGTAGGCTTCGTTTATCATGTTTTTTAGAGGCAGGATGATACCGGCGTGGATGTCGCTAGGGTCGGCGCTGTCATATTGATCGGTAACGGCAATAAAGCGTACCTTCCGCACGGGGAAATACTGCTCGATATAGTAGCCGGTGTCAATGGTGTTACGTCCAAGACGCGAAAGGTCTTTCACGATGACGCAGTTGATATAGCCAGCCTCAATGTCCAAGAGCATCTGCTGAAACGCGGGACGGTGGAAATTTGTGCCCGTCGCGCCGTTGTCGATGTATTTGTCATATACGAAGATGTCGGGGTGCTTTTCGAGAAAACGCTCCAGTATCAACATCTGCGTCTCAATGGAAATAGTCCGGGTGTGCTTATCCTCGACAGACAGGCGGATATAGAGCGCGGCGCGGACGGTCAAATCCTTTTCCGGCTGAGTATCCTTTACCTGTGCTTTTCTGCTTGTCCGAGCCATGCCTTATCCCACCTTTCTTATGGCGGCTTGATTTGCGATATCAAGCGCCTTTTCATATTCATCGTCGTAATTGAAGCGGATTGAAAGCTCCTTCTTGCCAAGGATGGTTATGCTCTGAATGAGCTGAACGACAGCTTTACGGTCTAAAGTCTCCAACGTGGAGAATTTTTGGAAATGTGCCATCCAGCGGTTGCGCTCGCTCTTGTTTTCAAGCACGTCCTCCAGTTTACTTTTCAACTCGGCAATCGCTGCTCGCATACGCTCCGTTTCCGCAGAATACTTGCCCTTGAACGCGGCAAACTCCTCTTTATTCAAAATGCCCTGCACAAGATTCTCATACAAGCGGGATTTGAACTCCAAGACCTTTTCTAGCTGACGCTCGTTGGCGGTGATCTGCTCGCCATATTCGCGGGCGAGCTGCTGATTGATGAGCTGCCGGTCGATGCCGGAGAGAAGCACTTCAAGCGAGACCACATTATCTATATGGCCTTTCAGAATGCCGCGCACACAGTCGGTGAGGTCGCTTTCCTTGACCATCACGGGGGTATTGCACCCGTGCCTCTTCCCAGTCGGGCAGTAATAGTAAGTGTACTCTCGGCCTCCCGCGCGGTTTGTCTTACGGGTCATGCGGCTGCCGCAGCAGCCGCAAATGAGAACGCCGGAGAACAGATATACCGCCTTTTTATCCGGCGCTGTCCTTGTATCCAGATGCCGGATACGCTGGACAAGCTCAAAATCATTACGGTCTATAATAGGCTCATGGGCGTCCGCGATTCTGATCCACTCCGAGGCCGGATGCTGTTCCAGCGTTTTCAGTTTGTAATGCGGTGTCCCTTGCTTACCCTGCACCAGAACGCCGGTATAGGTTTCGTCTTTAAGGATACGGATTACCGTTGTGGCAGACCATTTGCAGTCTGTCTTGTCGGTGTAGCCGCCTTTGGCACATGGCAGGCCGTGATTTTTCTTATACGCCAGCGGCGACAGAACGCAGAGGCGGTTCAATTCCCCCGCGATATGTAACGCGCTGCTGCCCTCCAACCGCATACGGAAGATGGTTTGGACGATGTTGGCGGCGTAGGGGTCGATTTCCAGCCGATTGTGGTTTTCCTCAGATTTCAGATACCCGTACACCGTAAAGGCTCCAACAAAGTCACCGTTGCGGCGCTTCACATCCAGTGCGCTACGGGTCTTTATGGAGATGTCCCGGCAATATGCCTCGTTCATAATGTTTTTGACCGAGACAGCCAGATCATCCCCGGCGTTTTCACGGGCAGTGTCAATGCTGTCATTGATTGCGATGAAGCGGACGCCATATGCGGGGAAAACGCGACGGAGGTAGCGTCCCGTTTCGATATACTCACGGCCCAAACGAGAGAGATCTTTTACGATAACACAGTTGATGACACCATCGGTGATGTCCTGCATCATCTCTTTGAACGCCGGACGGTCGAACAGGATTCCGCTGTAACCATCGTCGATTTTTTCGGTGACAACCTCGATGTCCGGGTTGTGCGCCACAAAGTTTTCTATCAGCTTGCGCTGATTTCCTACGCTGTCGCTTTCGTTTGTCTTGTCATCCGTGTAGGAAAGCCGGATATACATTGCCGCTTTGAATTTAGCCATAATAAGGCGCTCCTTTCTTCCCGGAATTATCCCGCGTTGAAAAGAGTGGCTGTTGGGTTTGAGCCTGGGTTCCTTTTCCGCAGTAATTATACCGCGTCCCCTTCAAACGCGCGAGGATGTCGATTGTTGCTCATTTCATAATCCCTTGAATACGGTTTTCCATGCAAATGCCATCGCTTGTAAAGCTGGCATGAACGGTGAAGCCGTCGCAGGTGAAGCAGTACGGATTCTTGATCTGCCTCACATATTCTGCAAGTCGTTCTTCCTTTGGCAAGCTTTTGTCCACGGCGACCGTGCTGATGTCAACCAAGGGGCGCTCTGTTTTATTGCTCGGGTATGCTCTGACTGTTCTCACTGTCTGACACCTTGCTTTCCTAAGCCGAGGTCTCCCGTGATGTACTCCGAGAGGCTGCGGCGGGTCAATAGGTTCAGTTCCTTGAGTCGGATGAAGAACGCCAAGTACGATACGCCCATTGCGTTTGCCATTTTCTTTATAATCAGATTGTCCTCCGGGCGGAGAACACAGTCTCCGAAGACCGGTATGCCGTTTGAAACGCCATGGTGAAGTAACTAGCTATTGATACAATGCACCGCCTTGCACCGGACGGTGCATTACACCATCTGAAATCATTAAAATTAAAACCCCTCTTGGCTAAGCGTTAAAAAGACGTCGTTGGAATACCGTCACCGTCCACCACACGGATGAGGCCACAGTCAGTAACGAGACTGAGCAAAACCACAAGAAGCTAAATAATGGATTTTAGCTAATCCCATTTCCAGTATAGGCATAACATTTCAGATTGTTTCCGTCGGCCTTGAAAGTGACAAATACGCTTACTCCGTTATCTGCATACCATCCGTAATACTTATACAATTCGCCGTTGTAATCCATATCACAATTTTCATAATAAGCACCGTCAACGCCAAAGATATCAACAACGTCCTGGTAACCATCCAATGTTCCTTCATAAATGCCATCACTTAGCTTTCCAAAAGCTGTTTCAAAATCACCGGACGCAATCAACGGATAATCATCGGGATAGATATTAGGGTCTAATTCCGTGACATCTACCGTGTAAATAGGAGCTGCATGGGCACCCTCAACTGCGTTGTTACTGCCACCGTCGACATTACCGCAGGCCGCAAGTGTCAGAATGATAACTCCTGCTAATAAAAATGTTGTAATTTTTTTCATCCTACTTGTCCTTTTTTGTTATAATATAATATTTGATGCTCGATATTCTATGCGCATGGAGGCTATATATATGTATCCTTTTAGTATCTAGATTTTATGATCACTCCCTTTGCCGTTTTTGCTGAATGTCATCTTGGTCATAGGAATCGCCAAAGCAATAAACTGCACTATCCATGGGTTTGGCACTAACAAAAGAAGCTTACACCTAGCTATCCAACACATAAGGTTTTTGTGTTATTTTGTTTTAAGAGGTAGGAACGGGATCATCTGCTTAGCCAGCTTGGGGATGGTCATGGTCTGCAAATGCACCTTACCTGGTCCAGTGATAATAGTATCGAACAGTCCCTCGCCGCCCAGCAGCATGTTTTTCGCTCCCTTTACCATCTGCACATCCATCGTGCAAGTGGCATCCATAATGGCCAAAACGCCAGTGTCACAAGTGAGCTGCTCGCCCTGCACGAGGTCATATTCCTGGCAATAGCCGTCCACCTCAAGGAACACAATACCCGGGCCGGTGATCCTCTGCATGATAAAGCCTTCGCCGCCAAACAAGCCCGCGCCCAGCTTCTTTTGAAAATGCACGGCAAGCTCCACGCCGTAGGTGGCGCAGAGGAAGGCCCGCTTTTGGCACACGATGCTCTGACCCGCCTGGAGTTCACGGGCAATGATCTTGCCGGGGAAAGACGAGGAAAACGCGATTTCCGCTGGCCCCTGCGCCGTGTAGCGGGACATGAATAGGCTTTCCCCCGCGAACATGCGGCCTAGTGATTTACCCACGCCGCCCTCGGCCTTTGTTTCGGTCACGACCGAGCCGCGCGACCAGGTACGGCCTCCGACTTCGCTCAGGATGGTTTCGCCGGATTCGAACTGGATGATAACTGCGGGCAAAGACCCGCCTTCGATGGAATAACGCATTGTTTTACTCCCTTTCTTTTTTGCTACATTTTTTATTTTTTTCACACTGTCTTTTTCAGCGGGGTACTGCGATTGATCCTCCCTGCTACGCGAGTCGCGTCGCAGGGGGCGTGAAGTTGACTAAGTGGTGAACCCGCTGGTGTTGCCCACCCAGATAATACTCCAGCCTCCCGTCATACTGCTCCTAGAATTGTAGGTATACGAACTCTCCGGCGGGTGCCTCCTTCGCCCTTTTATTCCCCCGCCAATGCTGCCTTGTATTCGTCGTAACGGGGAGGCAAGGTATCGAATGCTTCATCCCAAAGCACGCCATCCTTACGGAAAAACATCTCCACCAGGCAGCCGCTGTTCTCGTCATAGCGGGTGTAGGCATAGATGAGGGAAATGCTGCCGTCGTAGTCAATGGCAGTCTCAAGATATGGGCCTTCCTCTTCCATCAGATACGTGTCAAAAACCCATGCGTCCTCATCGCCGATGATCGGGATGACGCGGGTATCGGTCGCCTCATCCTCAATATACATGGATAAAAATGAGTTTTCGGAGTCACCGTCCTTATACACCTCAAAGTATTTGTTGCCGGCGTCATCATACTCAACATACCCCCACGCGGTCTGGAAATCCTCATTGTGATCCCCCCAGCAAACGCTCTCCCGCACCCACCCGAACCAGTCACCCGTGAGCACTTCTTCAAAATCAGTCTGTGCATTTGCGCCGCCGATGGCCTCCTGCAGGGATTCTGCTGTTTTACCTACTTCGGCGGCTCCGTTGCTTGTGGTTTGTGCGGCTGTGTCCAAGGTCGTTGCAACGCCATCTTTTGTGAACACATAGCTGACATCCCCATATTGCACGCTGAGTACGCCGTTCTCGAGCGTACCGTCCAGCGATTCATTAATACCTAAGAAGGAGAGCGTTCCAGTGAAGTTCTCACCGTTCAGCTTCCATTCAAGGTCAAACTCGAAGCCCATGTAGAGGGTGCCCTTTCCGCCCTTCTTTAGCTCGATCCATTCGCCATCAGTTGTACCGGAGCCATCCTCCCACTTGGCACTCACGACCTCATATCTTCCCGTTACATCAGGAGCCTTGTCTCCGCAGGCGGTGATACTAAGCGCCATGGACAGCACTAAAAACAGTAAAATTAGTTTTTTTGTCATGCCTTTCCCTCCTACATTTTTAGAATCATTAGGTTATTTGAATAATACGCTATCAAGGATGGTACTACCCTCGGTGCCGGTGCCTATGTCTATACCGGATATTTTTATGCTGATAGCAACGCCGTTTGGCAATTGTCCCACATATTCAAACCATTCCATCCCCACATTCTTATAGGTTCTCCCCGCCATTTTTATCCCGCCAATGATACGGCTCTCTATGACCTTAAGGTTTTCAAAGTCGTCGATATAAAAGTCGAAATCCGCAACAGCCTCCTTTGTCTCAAATTGGATGCGCGGAGAATTGGAATACGCGTCGTCAAGTGTGGGCACGTTATAGACCCAAAGCTTGCCGCTATACAGCTTTGTACACCAGCCGTTATCGGGCACAGTAAGCTTTAGCATGGTTTCAATGTTATCCATAAAGGTTTTAAGCGTAAACTCATGCGCTCCGGCAAACGCGCTCTTTTCGCCGGTCTGTGTAGGCGCGGCGGATTGCTCAGGTGGATCGGATTGCTCAGGCGGATCGGATTGCCCAATGCCTGCACCATCGGAAGAAGAGTTGACCGTGCCGTTGTCATATGGCGGCTGCTCGCCGTTTTCAATCGCCCGCATATACGAGTCAACGCCAGGGGGAATAATGGCAAAGTCGCTATCTATCTCATCCTGCCAGCTCCCGCCCCATATTTTCATAAACAGTGCGAAATTCAGATAGCCCTCGCCATCCGCAAGTTCGTCTTGCATCGCATATTGGTCCGGATAATCCGGCATAGGTAGGAACATCCAGTTATAGGTGTTCATTTCCGTGCTGATTACTTCGCCTCTAGTGGCATACAGCCCCGACTCCTCCGCTTCACAGATGGCGCTGGCGAAGGCAGCGTTGCTGCCCGCAATATAAACGGTGAATGTGCCGATCCCATCGGCGTTCACATCTACGACCATATACGCATCATGCTCCTGACCTTCAAAGTCAGCGAAGGATAAACAACCATACCATGTACCGTTCCATTGCCGCTGGATATCCGTTGGCTCTGCGGAACCATTGACTTGCGGCTGAGTACTGCCACCCGGTTCAAGCCCAGGATATCCACCTACTTTTTCAAAGGTCAGGTTAACGTCCATATTCAGCACGTTCTCAAGGATCAAAACGCCTCGCTCCAGTGTACCGCTGCAGTCGATGCCGCTGCCTTTTACATGGAAGGTACCATCTTGCACCAGCGTCCACTTTCCGCTGCCCTTATTGCCGTCTATCACCATGGAGCACTTGCCATCTTCCATCAGTTCTATGGAGAAGCCGTTCTCCCAGAAATCGCTCACGGTCATTTCCATGTCCCACATTTCAGCACTCACTGCATTGTAAATGCCAAGATTCGAGTCGGCGGCCGCGGCTACCTGGTCGCCCTTGCCGCCGAGCAGGGAAACAAGCAGCACGACGATGAGGATCATTGCTACCACCGCGCCGCCAAAAATAAATACCTTTTTGTTGACCGGTTTTTTCGCCTTTGGCACGCTGGTCGGCGCATATGAGGTTTGCGTGGCATACCCCTGCGGCTGCACGTGCGGAGTGTAGCTTCCCTGCGGTTGCACCGGTGATGCGTAACTGCCTTGACTCTGCTGTGTGGGTGGGGTATAACTCCCTTGTGGCTGTAACGGTGATGTGTAATCGCCCTGCGTCGACTGTTCTGCGGAAGCACCTGCTGGTGAGTTTGCATTTACAGGAACACCGCAATTTTCACAGAATTTCGCTCCCGGCATTAACTCTCTATTACATCTAGTACAAACGATCAATACCATCTCCCTTTATTGATAAATTTTTGAAGTCTATTTCTTGCGTCTTTTCCGCCTATACTATGTTTCAAGGGACAGGCTTTGCGAATGCCTACCGCTCACCATTTGCACCTCCTTACAAACTGCCGATGAGGGCAGTCACATATTCGCCCGAAACCGTACCATAGGCGAAAGCGTCGATGAGCCTGTTGCTGCGGGCAAGTGCCACTTGGTCGGCCAGCTCGGGAGAGCTGTTTTCATCAACTACATAAACTGCCTTGCAGTCGGGGAGATTTTTTTTGATTGCTTTTACCCGAATATTCCATTCATCGAGGGTGTGGGGAGGTCGCTCCCGCACCTCCGCCAGCAGCACATCTGCCTTTGAGGCGATACATAAATCCTCAATTCCAGAGGGATTGTCCTCGCGATATATTTTGAAATCCGGATTCTTTTTTAGGTACATGACAACACCGCCCGCAAGCAAGGCATTGGGAATGCTGACAACAATTTTTTTCAATAACCGCACCTCCCTTCCGTCTCCTCTTTGATGAGTAAAACCACACTTGCATTTCTATATATAACAGTATAATAAATAATAAAGATTCCCGCTTCACCAATATTGGGGAGGCGGTACAATTTATTTATGAATTTTTGCAGAAAAAACCCCCACAATCATAAATTGACTGTGGGGGGCAGTTTGATGTTTACTTTTCTATATCTTCATCCTCCCGTGAGGTTTCATAAAATTCGGGTATCATATAGTTTTTATGGGATACTTCGGCGATAAAGCGGCTGGGGGTGTCATATCCTGTTTTTACAAGAATGTTCTTTAGATGGGTTCTTACAGAGTCATATTTTATACCCAATATGTCTGCTGTATCTTTTTGGGAACGGCCGTTTACCAATTCACGCAGGACATCCAGTTCTCTTTTTGTGAAATCCGTACTCTTGGCAAGCCCTATTTTGATTACAGGGGCATCGTCGGGATAGACGGATTCTCCTGCCATGGTTTTATCCATGACCGAAAGTAAATCTTCTACGCCTACATCTTTGTACCAAAAGCTTTCACAGCCGGCTTTCCGCGCTTTTCGGATAAAGCTTTCCTCCGGCATGGAAGTAACGATAATGATTTTGATACGGGGAAAGTCTTTTTTGATTTTAGCCGCTGCTTCAATGCCGTTTTCGCCATCCAGTGTGTATACATCCATTAAAATCAAGTCAACTTTTCCATTCATACAATGAAGGTAGGCATTTCCGGCATCCACAATGGTTCTTTCAAGGAAATATTTGTTTGATTGTTTGACCGCAATTTCCATCACTTCCCGTGCGGTTCGCTGATCATCTACAATTAATACTCGTGTCATCATAATCCCCCTTTCTCGGTATTTCGATATGCAGTTCCACACCGTCACCGCAGCGGATTTCCATATTTCCGCCTGCCCGTTCAATCCTGCTTCTCAAAGTGGACAGGCCACTTCCTTCAGAAATTGGGGTAATCGGCCTGCTGCCATTGTTTTTTATTACTGCATATAATGTATCTTCCTGTACATGCATTTGAACCGTCATCTCATTTGCTCCCGCATGGCGGATGGCGTTGGTCATTGCCTCCCTGATGGCATGTTTCAAGATGGGATACCCTCCTGCATCCTCCTGTGCACCACCTTCAAAGGTGATTGTACAGCCTAAAGCTTCGGCTGCTTCCATCAGTTCTTTCATGGCATAATCGGAGGTCTTTTCTTCCTTCAATGCACTTTCCACAAATTTTACAGCATCCTGCCACTGTTGGAAAAGCTCAGAAATGTCCCTTTCGGGCTGTTTTAGCATAAGATGTCGGCGGGCTGATAGTAGGCACTCTCCCAATTCTTTGTGTATTTTTACTTTAGAGGCGAGGATTTCTTCCTCTTGAGTAATTCGAACAATTTCGCCCATAATGTTTTTAAGCCGCTTATACTGTTGATCCAAGGTATCATTGTTTTTTTCCAGTTCCTCAGTGAGCCTATAAAGTCTTGTGATGTCCGTCGCCGTAGTTTGAATGTAGCTTCTGTTTTGGAGTGTCAGCTCCGTTCTGGAAAATTGCCATATCTTGCCGTCGTTCCAGTGAAAGGTGGGAAAATCTTCGTTATGTAATCGCACAATACCCTTTTGTCCTTCAAACCCCAAAAGCTCCCGCCACATTACTTCTGCATTTCGACAAAATCTCCCTGTTGCTTCTTCTGCCAACTGATACATCCTGCGATTGGTGAGTAAGGGCATACCATTTTCATCAGAAAAGCAAAGACCGCTTGGCAGGTTATCGAGTGCCTCCCTTATGGAAGCCGGGGTGATTTCATTTTTGGCTGTCATCCTTTCCCGGCGAATTACAAAACCACCGTAAAGGACACAAGCAAACAGAAGCAGAATATGAAGGATCCATGGAAGATTGCCGACCCACTGCCCGATTGAGGAAGCCGTCAGACCATTGGAAAGGCGGATTTGTCCATCCATCAGGCAACCTGCAGTTAATCCAACGGTTAGGATTAGAAGTGAAGGAACGAGGCAGTCAAGAGGCCGACGTCTGTTTGTCCATCGGAATATAATCAAAAATAGTAAACCGGTCAAAACAGCAAGAAACAGGGAAACAATTATGGATCTGCTTATAGGATTGCATTGCAAAAAAGTTATCACCGGACCCCACCTCCCTTCGGGAGATGCATTTCGATAGAAAAGATGCCTTCATCCATCGCTTTACAAAGGATGTGACCGCCAGAAGAAGCTAGTTCTTCCTTTTTCCAATTTTCATCCAGCAGAGATACTTGCTCCACGGCGCTTTTTATTTCTATGGACATTATGATAACTTTCCCTCTATCTGACACTATAACAGACAGGCTATGAAGTCTTGAAAGAGCAGACTCCACGACTGCTTCAAAGAAATCATATAACAACACAGCGCGTTCGGGAGTAATGTCACAGGTGGTATCGATAGATAAGGCAGTGGCTACGCCACCAGACTCAAGGGTTTCAAAGGATTCCTTCAGGCAGCGGGCGAGGTCGCCTACTGTTACGGTTTCTTGCCCCACCGCCATCAAGATCAGGTTAACGCGCCGTTTAATATATGCACCCAGCACATTGATGTTCCAAAGAAGCTTATATTTTTTCGGTTCATCAACCTGTGGTGCCAAAGCCAGACATTGTTTGATTTTTTCTACCTGCGGCAAGATTTCCCGTACGGTCAAGTCGTACAGGCGGTTTTGCTCATCTACACGTAGTCGCCGCTGCCTGACACTTAACTCGTTTTTCACAAGCTCAACATCATCCATCAGTTCTGTTTTTGTGTTTTCAAGCTCCCCAATGAGCAAGGAAATACGGGATATGTCCTCACGCCAAATGATGTAACCGCCCTGGATAGAGGAAGCGTGAAGCTGGGTGTTTGGGTCGAGCTTTAAAGATCCCGCCTCTTTTAACTCTGCAAATATATGAGGGGCAATGGGTTTGGAAAGCTTTGAATCATAATACACAGTACCGTTTTCGTCCACAATCTGTGCTCCCAGTGAAGAATCGTCAAAAAATCCTTCATGTTTACTATTGGATAGGAGTAGCCCGCTCTGGATACAGCTTTCCCAAATCCCCGCAGTCAAGGTGCAGAGCATAGCTGTAACTTCAATAAAGCCAAATCCGGTTTCGGAACTGTCAATGGCATACAAAACGGTGTAAATCAGCCCTATTTCAATGACTGCCAAGGGCATCCACACCCTTCTTTTTGTATGCGGAATATAACTTTTTTTAAAAAGCAGCCAAACTAAAGCAAGGAAAAAACCTGCAATCCAAAGTACGGCAAGATAATACAGTATATGATGTATATAGTGGGAATCCGCTTTTTCAATTCCTGTTGGAAAGCTGAAGGCAAGCTGGTGGAGGTCATTGGTTAATATCCCTAGAATCAGAACTGCCGCAGGAATAAACAGTAGGTGGAACTTCCTGCTGGGCCTCCAGTTTTCTGGTTTTCCTAAACAGAGGGCTGCAAAAAAGCTCAGTAGAGGAATGAGAATCAAGGAGATATAGTAGCAGTACCATAGCCACCGATTCACAGGGTCAATATAGTTAAAATGTGGGTCTCTTAGGGTCCGGACGAAAATCCAAAACAGCATTAACCCGGCTACCCCCAAAAGATATCCGCGGATGTGAATGTGCATCACACGCCGCCAAATAGACATACTCCAAACGGACAACATGCTGATATAGATGGTGAAGACCAATAGAGTAAAAACAACATTGATAAGATAATTCTCACTATTTACTATCACCAGGCGGAGTAAGCCGGCTAAGAGCAGCAGAAAAACAACCAGGGCTGTCATGCTGATTGTTTTTTTGTTTAGTTTCGTCATCGCGCCACCTCCTATTGATAAGTCCCTGTGCTGAGCCCATCCATTATGGTGATTCTTCACTGTCAGCTCCTAATCACTTCCTCAATGAACTTATCAATCTCCTGCTGCTTTTTCCGGTGATAATAGTTGTTAGCCTTCCGATTGTTTCGGACACTCTGACACATCACATTATCGCAGTAAATCTGGCGATTTCCATTCTTCACGAATATACCGCCGCAGGCTTTACACGCTCCGAGCGAGGTCTTTCCACCTGTATCGCTTGTTGCTCCGGCATCCACGGAAACGAAACGCACCAGCGCATAGTAGGCAGAATCGAACACGGAACTCACATACGGCAGAAATAGAAGCTTTCCTGCTCCGGTGCTGTATTGAACTCCCATCCTGAGTGCGGGAAGTGACCGCATAAATCTGTCAACACGCTCCGCTTTGCCGGCATCGCTCATATCGATCCATTCTCTGCAGATGTCCTTGCCGCCAGCCTCAAGCAGCGGCTTATACGTATCTTTGGCCTTTCCGGGATTGCCGTCCATCAACTGCTTATATGTAAATGCCGTTACCGTGTTTTCATATAAGGCTTTGAGGTCGGCCAGCGCCTTCTTACAGGAGAAGGAAAAGTAGTTCAGCCAATTAATATCAAAATCCATTTGCTCCTGATTGAAGAACCTGCTTCTGTCGTAACGCATTAGCTCATCTTCTTCAAAATAATACGGATGCAGATGTGTGGAGCACCATGTGGCTATTTTCCCGGCACTCTCCTGTATCTCCTTATCCTTAACAGCAAGATGCAGATTGCAAAGATCCATCAGTAGCTTCTGTCCGTTTGGATAACCCGACTTAAGCACGGGTGGCTTCCCTTCAGAAAAGACTGCAAGAATCAAATAATCGTCTACTTTAGAACGGTCTGGTTCACACATGTACTTGTGGAACCGGGCCGTTTTGTTTTTTATCTCTCCGATACCGCCAATCTCATAAAGGTTCAGTTCGTCTTTAACTGCCATATCGATCTCTCCATTTTACCACAGCTATTACCGTTAGACAAATGTGTTTGGTATTATTCTACGCTAGAATTTAAGCAAACACAAGAGAAAGGAGAGAAAAATATGGAAACGAAAGCAAGTAAGACTGTATTCAACCTTAAAGAAGCCGCTGCATACCTCGGAATCAGCGTTCCAACTTTATCGGTACTGCTGCATGAGCGCAAAATCCCGTGCCGACGCGCTGGACAGCGCTGGCTCATATCCAAGGCGGCACTTGATGATTGGCTTACAAACACCGGCAACTGCCTTTATCCTAATCGAATAGAAATCAGTGATTTGGAAACTGCAAAAGAAGCCTTCTGCTTCGACTGCGTCTTTGCACAGTATAAGGACAATTACAGAAGCGCCTCTAATTTCCTTTGGTCAAATGCACTGCCGTTTGGCTGTGACAATGACCATTCGGACAAGCCTGAGGACTGGATAACGCCATAGGATATGCTGTCAATTTTGAATATGATTTTAATGGGAGATGGAAGTTCAAACATCTTAAACAAAGACTCCTTAAAAGATTTTGATGGAAATTACGGGTTTGGCAATACAGACGATAAATTCCCAGCTGACGCTTTTGTGCTTAACCCTCCGTACCCTGCTTCTGGTAATGGAATGAACTTTGTGGAAAAAGCTCTTAGCATGATGAATAAAGGCTATGCTGCAATTATTATTCAAAACTCAGCAGGCTCGGGTAAAGCTACAGAATACTACGAAAAAATATTAGAAAAAAATACCCTTTTGGCAAGTATCAAAATGCCTATTGATTTGTTTATCGGAAAATCAAGTGTACAAACTAATATATATGTATTTAGAGTCAACGAAACACACAAGAAAGATGATGTTGTAAAGCTTATTGATTTCTCAAACGATGGTTATACTCGAACCAACCGCAAAAAAACAAGCAGTAACCTAAAAAATACAGATAGAACCAAAGAACGATATGAAGAGTTGGTTAATTTAGTGCGTTTCGGTAAAAGTAAACTTAATATTTTTACCGATAAAGAATATTACAAGGGTGTTATTGATCCCCAAAATGGTGTTGACTGGAACCAGACAGCACCGATAGATACAAAGCCCTCGCTCCAAGATCTCGAAAACACAGTCAGTGACTATTTGGCTTAGAAAATGTCAATTTTACTGAAACGGCAGAATGCGGAGGATGAGTGCCTGGGAAAATAGAAGCCTCACTCAATGAAAACTCAAGAATATTGAGTGGGGCGAACATAAACTGGGTGATTTATTCAAGGTAAAAAATTACAAAAAAAGATTTGGTGCGAATAAGGTTAAATTGCTTAATAAAGGACACTTTTATGTTGTTAGGATGAGTACCAATAATGGTGTGAGAGGTTACATTTCGGAAGATGAAAAATTTTTAAACGAAGGAAATACTCTTTCTTTCGGTCAAGATACTGCAACAGTATTTTATCAAGAACAACCGTGCTTTACTGGCGATAAAATTAAAGTTTTAAAATCAAAAATCTCACGATTCAATAAAACCAATGCACAATTCTTTGTTACTGCGATATCGCAAGCATTTAAATTATTTTCTTGGGGATCTTCAAATTTTAGCATTGATGTAATTGAAAATCAAAATTACAACTCCTCACGAAACACGGAAAAATAGATTTTGAAATTATGGAATCTTTTATGGCGCAGATGGAACCCGAACATGTATAGAATTTAAAGACTTATTCGTTAAGTTATAAAATCTTGAGATCCCTTTTTTTAATACAGAACAGTGCAATACAGAATTTGCAGGGGATACAGCTAAATTATAATGTGCAATTTTTCTTTGAAATTAATAAGCCTTGGAAGCAAACTTCCAAGGCTTATTTCTCGTATTCAGTTTGCCCTACAAGACGTTTTCGAGCAGTACGGTGAAGATTACCGTCAAAGTCACTGGCTGTCTATGACGCAGCACAAGACGATGAATGCTATTTTGAATTGCCGTAACCGTGATATGCAGTCGTGGATCATAGCCTTTCGTCCAGTCTATGGTGGACAAGGCCATCTGGGCAATTGCTGCGGCGGGGATTGGGTTCCTGTTGGCGCAGATTGGGTGCAGTTTATAGCAGTACAGATTAAGAGCCGGGAGCTACCGTTTTTGGTAAGCTCCCGGCTGCTTTTTTATGCGCCAGTTTGTGCGCCAATTGTGCGCTATTTGATGTTGTTTGATGTGTTTATGGATTTTTATGAGATGGCATGGAAAACCCCTGCAACCATTGAGGTTACAGGGGTTTTTCTAAGATGGTGCGGGCGAAGGGACTTGAACCCCCACGGTTGCCCACCAGATCCTAAGTCTGGCGCGTCTGCCAGTTCCGCCACGCCCGCATTGCAACGCAGCGCAGGGGCCCATTTCGCCCTTGCCCGCGTTTCCCTGACATAGTGTAACGCATTTGCGCCCCCCTGTCAATCTCCGTGTTGGGTACCGTACAATCCACCGGCAACTGCCCCCTCCCACTTCTCTTGGCAAACGGGCAGCTGCCGGCGGAAGCTTTGCCGCGCGGGGCTTTAGTCAAGTTTCAGCTCAAAGCACAGGGCACAGCGCTCAAAGCCATAGCTCTCATAAAAGCGGTGCGCCTCCTCCCGCGGCAGGCCCGAGTCGAGCACGATGGCGCGGCAGCCGCGCGCCTTGGCAAGCGTTTGCGCATGATCCATCAGCAAGCTCCCATAGCCCCGCTTGCGCAGCTCCGGGTTGGAGATGATGCTCGAGACATAACAGGTCTGGCCCGAGAGCCAAAAGGTATTGAAAAATGCCCCGTGGCAAAAGCCCACAGGCAGCCCCTCATCAAAGAGAAGGAAGGCGAAGTCGTTTTCGTTTTCCAGCACCTCATGGTACACTTTGAAAATCGTGTCGCGGTCGTAGGTATTATAGGTCCAGAGTTTTTCCACATAGTCATAGACCAGGTCAAAGTCTTCCGGCATACAGTTGCGAATCTCTGTCATCGGATGCATCCTCCCCATCGCATCAAGTTGGTTTCCGCGCGATCGTCCCTGCCTCCGCCTTCTCTGCTCCCTTCGGCGCGCGCCGGTGCGGCGGCAGAAGCGCCGATCACGCGCTCTTGCGGCTATTATAGCACAGAGCTTCCCCCCTCTACAATCCTCTCCGGGGGAAGAATGAAAATTTTTCTCCACCCGCCGACTTGGAGATATTATTCATTTATCGTTGTCTGGTTTGAATATTTGTGCATCTTAATCCAACTATATGCCAGTTTTATTCACTTATCCATGCATTTTACCCTTGCTTTTCGGCCTGAAGAATGCTATGCTGTTTCTACACTGCCTCCAGGGCAGGGGCAGGCGCCCCTTCCCCCGCGGCGGCGGAGCCGCCCACCCGGCCCCGCGCTTGCCCTGAGGCGCAGATCCGTATCGTCCTTACTGTTTGATTGGGAGGCATTGATTATGTCTGAAATTAAGAAAGTCGTTCTGGCCTACTCCGGCGGGCTGGACACATCTGTGATCATCCCCTGGCTGAAAGAAAACTACAACAACTGCGAGGTTATCGCCGTCTCTGCCGACGTGGGGCAGGGCGATGAGCTGGACGGCTTGGAGGAAAAGGCGATCCAGACCGGCGCATCCAAGCTCTACATCGAGGATTTGACCGATATCTTCGTCGAGGAGTACATCTTCCCCACACTCAAGGCCGGCGCCGACTATGAGGGCTACCTGCTCGGCACCTCCTTCGCCCGGCCCATCATCGCCAAGCGTATCGTGGAAATCGCGCTGGAGGAAGGTGCCGATGCCATTGCGCACGGCTGCACCGGCAAGGGCAACGACCAGGTGCGCTTTGAGCTGGCGATTAAGGCCTTCGCCCCGCACATGACCATCATCGCCCCCTGGAGAACCTGGGAGCTCAAGAGCCGCGAGGATGAGATCGCCTATGCTGAGGCGCACAACATCCCCTTGAAAATCAACCGCGAGACGAACTATTCCAAGGACAAAAACCTCTGGCATCTCTCGCATGAGGGTCTGGATCTGGAAGACCCCATGAATGAGCCGACCTATGAGAAGGAGGGTTTTTTGGAGATGAGCGTCTCCCCCTTCCAAGCGCCGGACGAGCCGACCTATGTCAGCATCGACTTTGAAAAAGGCATCCCCGTCGCGGTGGACGGCAAGCGCATGAAGGGCAGCGACATCATCCGCACGCTCAACGAAATCGGCGGGAAGAACGGCATCGGCCTGCTGGATCTGGTGGAAAACCGCCTGGTCGGCATGAAAAGCCGCGGCGTATATGAGACCCCCGGCGGCACGATCCTCTACCACGCCCACCGGGTGCTCGAGTCGCTCACGCTCGACAAGGACACCGCCCACGAGAAGAGCCGCCTTGCCATCACCTTCGGCGAGCTGGTCTACAACGGAAAGTGGTACACGCCCCTGCGCGAGGCGCTCTCCGCCTTTGTGGACGTGACACAGGAGACCTGCACGGGCAGCGTGAAGCTCAAGCTCTATAAGGGCAATCTCATCAACGCCGCCGTCAGCTCGCCCCACTCGCTCTACCGCGAGGACATCGCAACCTTTGACGAGAGCGACTATGACCAGATGGACTCGCAGGGCTTCATCAACCTCTACGGGCTGCCCCTGAAGGTGCAGGCGCTCAAGCGGCTGGAAGGAAACTAAGCAGCAAAGAAAGGAAGAGTGGACTATGAAGCTTTGGGCAGGCCGCTTTCAGAAGGAGCTTGACAGCGACGTCAACGATTTTAACTCCTCCATCTCCTTTGACCAACGGCTCTATCAGGAGGACATTGCAGGCTCCATCGCGCACGCTACGATGCTCGGCGAAGAGGGCATCATCCCCGCCGGGGAGGCCGAGCAGATCGTCTCTGGCCTGCGCGCTATTTTAGAGCAGATCGAGCGCGGTGAGATCGCCTTTTCCAAGGACAGTGAGGACATCCACATGAACATGGAGGTGCTGCTCACCGAGCGCATCGGCCCGGCGGGCGGGCGGCTGCACACGGGGCGCAGCCGAAACGATCAGGTTGCCCTTGATTTCCGCCTGCACGTCCTAAAGGAAATCGGCCGAATCTCCGAGATGCTCCTCTCGCTGCTGCGCGTGCTCGCCCGCCGCGCCGCCGAGCATCTGCACACGATTATGCCGGGCTACACCCATTTGCAGCGCGCCCAGCCCATCAGCTTTGCCCACTGCCTGATGGCCTACGCCAACATGTTCCGGCGGGACCTCAGCCGCTTGGAGGACTGCGCGGCGCGCATGGACGAATCGCCCCTGGGCGCGGGGGCGCTCGCGACGACGACGCACCCCATCGACCGGCACAGAACCGCCGCCCTGCTCGGCTTCTCCAAGCCGATGGACAACTCGCTCGACGCGGTGAGCGACCGGGATTTCGCGCTGGAATTCCTCTCCGCGGCCTCCATTCTCATGATGCACCTGAGCCGCTTTTCCGAGGAGATCATCCTCTGGTGCTCCTGGGAGTTCCAGTTCATCGAGCTGGACGACGCCTATGCCACCGGCTCTTCCATCATGCCGCAGAAGAAAAACCCCGACATTCCGGAGCTGGTACGCGGTAAGACGGGGCGGGTCTACGGCGCGCTGATGGGTTTGCTCACGGTGATGAAGGGCCTGCCGCTCGCCTATAACAAGGACATGCAGGAGGACAAGGAGCCGGTCTTTGACACCATCGACACGCTGCAGCTCTGCCTGCCGGTGTTCACAGCGATGCTCGATACGCTCCGCGTGCGCCCGGAGAAGATGCGCGCGGCGGCCAGCGAGGGCTTTTTGAGCGCGACCGACTGCGCGGACTACCTCAGCCGCAAGGGGCTCCCCTTCCGCGAGGCCTACGGCATTGTCGGCAGACTCGTTGACCGCTGCATCCGCAGCGGGAACACGCTCGAGACGCTTCCGCTGGAGGCCTATCAGGAGATCTCACCGCTCTTTGGGGAAGATGTCTACCAGGCGCTCTCGCTGGAGACCTGCGTCGGCGGGCGCGCGGCCTACGGCGGCCCGGCACCTGAGGCGGCGAAGCTTCAAATTGCCGCGATCGAAACATTCATAAAGGAACGGGAAGAGACATGAAGCCACTGGTCTATATCGACGGGCAGGCCGGAACCACGGGGCTGCAAATCCGCGAACGGCTGGAAGCGCGCAGCGACATTACGCTCTTGACCATCCCCGAGGCACAGCGGCGGGACGCGGCCGCGCGCGACGAATACCTCAACGGCGCAGACTTGGTCTTCCTCTGCCTGCCCGATGAGGAGGCGCGTCTGGCGGTTTCCATGATACGAAACCCCGGCACGCGCGTCATTGACGCCTCCACCGCGCACCGCACGCTCGAGAGCTGGGTCTACGGCTTTCCGGAGCTCCTCGAATGGCGGGATCTCATCCCCGGGGCGCGCAGGCTTGCCAACCCCGGCTGCCATGCGACGGGCTTTCTCGCCGCCGCCGCCCCGCTCACGGAGATGCAGATTCTGCCCATTGACTACCCGCTCGCCGCCTTCTCCATCACCGGATACTCCGGCGGCGGCAAGCAGATGATTGCGGAGTTTGAAGCGCCCGAGATGGCGGGGGCCGCGCCGAGTTTGTATGCCACGCAGCTCAAACACAAGCATCTGGCGGAGATGCAGAAGATCGCAGGGCTGGATTTTCCGCCCGCCTTCTCCCCCGTGCTCTGCAGCTATTACAAGGGCATGGCGACGACCATTCTGCTGCAAAACCAGTTCCTCGCGGGCCATCCCGGCGCGGAGGACATCTGGGATCTGCTGTGCGCCTACTACGAAGGGGCGCGCATGGTCTCCGTGCAGCCCTTTGGCGGGCGGGCGGAGCGCCTCTCCGCCACCGCGCTTTCGGGGAGCGACCGGCTGGAGCTTGTCGTCTCCGGTCACCGGGAGCAGACGCAGATCACGGCACTCTTTGATAACCTCGGCAAGGGCGCCTCGGGCGCGGCGGTGCAAAACATGAACCTGATGCTGGGGTTTGACGAGACGGAGGGGCTGCGGCTTCCATAATCTATAGATTTGCCGCCCGTCAAGGCGGACGGTCTTCAATCGCTAGGAGGAAGAGCATGAATTACATTACCGGCGGCGTCTCTGCCGCTCAGGGTTTTACCGCCGCAGGCATCCACTGCGGCATCAAGGAATCCCCCCAGCCGGATGGAAACCAGGATCCATCCGCCCCCGCACAGAAGAAGGATCTGCTGATGATCCTCTCGGATACTCCCTGCAGCGCAGCGGCGGTCTTCACCAAGAACATTGTGCAGGCTGCGCCCATCGCCGTCTCTAAGGAGAACATCCGGCAGGGCAAATTGCGCGGCATCATCGCAAACAGCGGCAACGCCAACGCCTGCGCGCCCAATGGCTACGAACACGCGCAGCGCATGGTCAAGGCAGCCGCGGCGGCCTCAGGGCTCTCCCCCAGTGACTTTGGCGTTGCCTCCACCGGAGTCATCGGCGTGGAGCTCAACATCGGGGCGGTGGAAGCGGCGGTGCCGGCGCTTGTTGAAGCGCTCTCGGACACCGGCTCTTCCGACGCGGCGACCGCCATGCTCACCACCGACCTCTCCACCAAGGAGATCGCCGTGCGTGTGCAGCTGGACGGGGTGCCCGTCTCCATCGGCGCCATTGCAAAGGGCTCGGGCATGATCCACCCCAACATGGGCACCATGCTCTGCTTCTGCACCACCGACTGCGCCATTGACACTGAGCTGCTGCAAAAGACGCTGGAAAAAGTCGTCTCGAAGACCTTCAACCGCATCAGCGTGGACGGCGACACCTCCACCAACGACAGCTGCTTCCTCTTGGCCAACGGCAAGGCCGGCAACCCGCCCCTGCAGGAGGGAACGCCCGCCTATGAGGCGTTCTATGGCGCGCTGCTCCACGTGATGGAGTACGAGGCGCGCAAAATCGCGGCGGACGGTGAGGGCGCAAGCCGCCTGATCACCTGCACCGTGCGGGAGGCGGAAGACGAAGAACAGGCCGAGCAGATTGCAAAGGCCGTCATCTCCTCCGCCCTGGTCAAAACCGCCGTCTTCGGCGCGGATGCCAACTGGGGGCGCATCCTCTGCGCCGCCGGATATTCGGGCGCAAGCTTTGACCCGCAGAAGATCAGCGTGCGCTTCCGCTCGCAGGGCGGCGAGCTGCTCGTCTGCGAAAAGGGCGCGGGGCTTTCTTTCAGCGAACACTTGGCAAAAAAGGTGCTCTCCCAGGGGGAGGTCACCATCCTGGTCGACCTCGCTGCGGGCGAAGAGGAGGTCAGCTGCTGGGGCTGCGATTTGACCTATGATTACGTGAAGATCAACGGCGATTACAGGAGCTAAACCTCAGGGCAGCCCAGAGCCCATTGAAAACGGCGGGATTGACGGACGACGGACAAGACATCAAACGGGGCCCCCGCCAAAGGCGGGGCGGGCGCAGCCCGGCGGCCGGCGGGATTCATTCCCGACGGACAAGACATCAAATACCACACATCAAATGAAGAAGGCAAGAGGATGAGCAAGATACAATCGATTGACTATATGAACCGGGCGGCCGCGCTTGCAGAGGCGTTGCCCTACATCCAAAAATACTACGGCAAGACCATCGTGGTGAAGTACGGCGGCAACGCCATGGTCTCCCCCGATTTGAAGGACGCGGTGATCAGCGACATCATCCTGCTGCACCTGGTGGGCATCCGCGTCATCGTTGTGCACGGCGGCGGCCCTGAAATCGGGCAGATGCTCGCGCGCATCGGCAAGGAATCCCGCTTCATCGACGGGCTGCGCTACACGGACGCGGAGACGATGGACATCGTCCAGCAGGTGCTCTGCGGCAAGATCAACAAAGAGCTGGTCGCCACCATCAACCGCATGGGCGCCAAGGCGATTGGCCTGTGCGGCTTGGACGGAAACCTTTTTCAAGCGCGCCAGCTCGATGCGCAGTACGGACTGGTGGGCGAGATCCTCAAGGTCTGCCCAAAGATCGTCGGGGACTGTCTGGACAACGGATACATCCCCATCATCTCCACCGTGGCGCAGGGGGTGGACGCGGAGACGGCCTATAACATCAACGCCGACACAGCCGCGGCAAAGCTTGCCGTCTCCGTCGGCGCGGAGAAGCTCATTCTCCTGACGGATGTGCGCGGTGTGCTGCGCACCCCGCCGGATGAGGAGAGCCTGATCTCCCAAATCCACCTGGACGAAATCCCCTTCCTGAAAAAACGCGGCATCCTCTCGGGCGGCATGATCCCTAAGGTGGACTGCTGCGCCGCGGCGGTGGAGGGCGGCGTGCGCCGCACGCACATACTCGACGGGCGCATCCCCCATTCCATTCTCATTGAAATGCTCTCCCACCAGGGAATCGGCACGATGATTTTTGAGTGAGCAGCGCAAGCAGACCCGGGCCCGAAACCATGCGGCCCAGGCGAACCCCCGCAGGCCGAGAGCGTGCTCTTGCCGATTTCAAGCAAAGGATGCGATGCGAATGATCCTCTCAGAGCGGATGCGTATGAAGGAAACATTTTTTATGCACAGCGCCGTCCCCTTCCCCCTGGCGATCGACCACGGGAAGGGCGCCGCCCTCTACGACACGGAGGGCAAGCGCTACCTCGACTTTTTTGACAGCCAAAATATCCTCGGTTACGGCAATGAGGACTACGCGGAGGCCTTGCTCGATCAGGCGCTGCGCCTGGGCGCAAACCCCGGTTACCACGCCCCCGCGCTGGAGCTCGGGCAGCAGCTGTGCCTGCGCAGCGGGATGAGCCGCGTCTGCCTCTGTGACTCGGGAAGCGCGGCAAACGAGGCGATGATCACCCTCGCGCGCCGATACAGCCACCAGCGCTACGGCGCGGGGCGGCACACGATCTTGACCCTGCGCGGGGCGGCGCACGGGCAGAGCCTTGCAACCCTTGCCGCTTCGGGGGCAGCGCTCCCGGAGCTTGCAGCCATGGATCATGGCTTCCTCCCCGTTGCCCCTGAGATTTCGGCGCTGCGCCAGGTTCAGGCACCCGTCTGCGCCATTATGGTCGAGCTGATCTCCCTGACCCAAGGGGTGAAGGCGCGCGCCAAGCAGTTCATCCACGAGCTGGCTGTCCTCTGCGCAGAGCGGGACTGGCTGCTGCTCATTGACGAGGTGCAGAGCGGCATCGGCCGCACGGGCAGCCTCTTCGCCTTTCAGCAGTATGGCATTCTGCCCGACGCCGTCTCCTTCGGGCGCAGCATTGCCGCAGGGCTGCCGATGGGCGGCATCCTCACCAACAGCCGCTGCAGCGGCGTGCTTCAGGATGGCTTCCCCGCCGCGCAGGAGCAGCCAAGCCCCATCTGCATCGCGGCGGCGCTCTCGACGCTCGCAATCCTCAACGAGACGGCGCTCGACGAGGTCTCCAAAAAGGGCGATTATCTCAAGAGCGGCATCGAGACGCTGGGGCTTGGCGCACTGGGCGATATGCGCGGCAGCGGCCTGATGATGGCCGTTGAGATTCTTGGAAACGCGTCCCATTCCGCCGCCCGGCTGGCGGAACAAGGCCTGCTCGCACAGGAACAGGGCGGCGCGCTCTGCCTGCTGCCCCCCCTGCTGGTGACCCACAGCGAAATTGATGATGCACTCAATATCATGAAAGCCGTGCTCGCTTACGACAGCTTTCACCCCGGCAACTTCACGCAGGGTGAGACGCGAACGCCCGCTTATTTCAACTAGGCCCGCCAGACCGCCATGCGGCGGGGCCCTTCGGCGTTCCGACCGCCCCCCTCTGCCGCATCGCCCATTCAGGCGCTCATCTATTAAGGAAAGTTAGGGATAAAAACCGATGGAAAAGGATCTTTTGAAGCTGATGGACCTCTCCCCCGCTGACATCACCCACATTCTGGACACAGCGGATGAACTCAAGGCGCTGCAAAAACAGGGTGTTGCCCATCCCTATCTCGCGGGCAAAACCCTCGCGATGATTTTCAACAAGAACTCCACCCGCACCCGGGTCTCTTTCGAGGCGGGTATGTATCAGCTGGGCGGCCACGCCATCTTCCTCTCCGGCAATGAGAGCCAGATCAGCCGGGGGGAGGCGCCGGAAGACACCGCGCGCGTCCTCTCGCGCTACTGTGATGCGATCATGGTGCGCACCTACCAGCAGGAGGAGGTGGAGCTGCTCGCCGCCCACGCGAGCGTCCCTGTGATCAACGGCCTGACCGACTTTTCCCACCCCTGCCAGGTGCTCGCGGATCTGATGACCATACGGGAGCGCAAAGGCAGCTTGCGCGGCCTGAAGGCCTGTTACGTTGGCGACGGCAACAACATGGCAAACTCTGTCATTGTGGGCGCGCTCAAGTGCGGCATGGATGTCTCCGTGGCGACGCCCTCCGCCTATCGGCCGAGCCAGACGGTTCTTGACTACGCCTTTTCCGTCTCGACGCCCGGCGCGCTCTTCACCCTCACGGAGGATCCGAGGGTTGCCGCCCGGAATGCGGACGTGATCTTTACCGATGTCTGGGCCTCCATGGGCTGGGAGGAGGAGATGGCCTTTCGCAAGGCGGCCTTTCACGAATTTCAAGTCAACGAGCAGCTGCTTTCCCTGGCCAATCCGGGCTGCATGCTCCAGCATTGTCTGCCCGCGCACAAGGGGGAGGAGATCAGTGCCGAGGCCTTTGAGGCGCACGCAGACGAAATCTTTGACGAGGCGGAAAACCGCCTCCATGTGCAAAAGGCAATCCTATATCTACTGATGAAGTGATCTCCTGCGATAGAACGCCGGGAGAGAAGGCCATCTGCCAAGGGCTCTCCTTGGCGGATGCCTTCTTTTTTCCCCTGACTTGGGGGACAATACACCCGACCTGCTTTTCTGGGCGCTGCGGCCTCTCTTCCGCGCCGCGCGCCGCCGTCTTTCTGTTCCCATCTTCCCTTCGCATGGAACGGCGGGGTGCCGAGGCGGCCTTCCTATCTAAAAAACAGAGAAGAGGGATCAGTCTTTCAACTGATCCCTCTTCTCTGGAGCTTCTGAGCGGATTTGAACCGCTGACCCCGCCCTTACCAAGGGCGTACTCTACCAACTGAGCTACAGAAGCGTATGGCGACGCTGATGGGACTTGAACCCACGATCTCCGGCGTGACAGGCCGGCGCGATAACCGACTTCGCTACAGCGCCATAATATCAAAACGCATGCTTGCGTTAACTTTTTGGCAGGGGCAGAAGGACTCGAACCCTCGGCACGCGGTTTTGGAGACCGCTGCTCTACCAACTGAGCTATACCCCTTCATCGATGGCACAGGACAGAGCAGAGAGAACAGAGGATTCTGCACTCTGCTTCTGTCTTGCGAATTGGTGGGCCTTCACGGGCTCGAACCGTGGACCGACCGGTTATGAGCCGGTTGCTCTAACCAACTGAGCTAAAGGCCCGTAGCCGGATTGAAATCGTATATGCCTTTCCTCCAGCCAAGGTGGTTGGAGGAAAGGCCATAATGAGCTGGCGCCCCCTGTTGGACTCGAACCAACGACCCTGCGGTTAACAGCCGCATGCTCTACCGACTGAGCTAAGGAGGCAAAATGTTGGCACTACCTATCTTCCCGGGCCGTCTCCAGCCAAGTATTGTGAGCGCAAACGAGCTTAACTTCCGTGTTCGGGATGGGAACGGGTGGACCCTCGCTGCAATCAGCACCAACTGTCGCTCTTGCCGCAGAAGATGCGGCGCAGTGTTTTGCGGCTCTGCTTGGCTTCCTCTTTGCGCCGCCGCATCTGGACGCAAGGCTTGTTCCCACGCGCGTGGTGTCCGCAGAGTCTTCGGGGTGAACTTCAGTCCGTCCACTTGCGGACGTTGGGTTGGGATGCAAAAAGCCGATCTGCCGATTTCTCAGCCCAATCGTCATGGTACACCTTCAGGGACTCGAACCCTGGACACCCTGATTAAGAGTCAGGTGCTCTACCAGCTGAGCTAAAGGTGCATATCAAGGGCATGGTCTCCGCCCTAAGAATGTTATGGTGACCCGTAGGGGAGTCGAACCCCTGTTTGCGGCGTGAGAGGCCGCCGTCTTGACCACTTGACCAACGGGCCGTATTTGTCGCACATGTTCACACCCTGAAAACCGAATAATATGCGATTGACTTCTGATGAAGCAGCGTCATGCCTGCATGTGTTTCTTGACCAGTTCCTTGCTTCCGCCATCTTGGAACCTGCAATCTCGTCCCCCGCCGGGAGTCCGGCGTCAATTGCCTCTGGCAATTGTGTTTGACGGAATTCACTTCCGGCAAACTAGGATGAAATCGGGTCCCAAAATGATTTCATCATTTTGGGGTCAAGTCCTCGGCTGATTAGTACCGGTCAGCTGCGTACATTGCTGCACTTACACCTCCGGCCTATCAACGACATAGTCTACGTCGAGCCTTACTCCATAAAGGATGAGAGATCTTATCTTAGGGGGGGCTTCACGCTTAGATGCTTTCAGCGTTTATCCCTTCCAGACGTAGCTACCCAGCTGTGCCCTTGGCAGGACAACTGGTGCACCAGTGGTCTGTCCATCCCGGTCCTCTCGTACTAAGGACAGCGCCCTTCAAATCTCTTACGCCCGCAACAGATAGGGACCGAACTGTCTCACGACGTTCTGAACCCAGCTCGCGTGCCACTTTAATCGGCGAACAGCCGAACCCTTGGGACCGAATCCAGCCCCAGGATGTGACGAGCCGACATCGAGGTGCCAAACCTCCCCGTCGCTGTGGACGCTTGGGAGAGATAAGCCTGTTATCCCCAGGGTAGCTTTTATCCGTTGAGCGATGGCATTTCCACTCACATACCACCGGATCACTAACTCCTACTTTCGTACCTGCTCCACCCGTCGGTGTCGCAGTTAGGCTCGTTTATGCGTTTGCACTCTATGCACGATTTCCGTCCGTGCTGAACGAACCTTTGAGCGCCTCCGTTACTCTTTTGGAGGCGACCGCCCCAGTCAAACTGCCCGCCTAACAATGTCCCCCGACCGGATTCACGGCCGCAGGTTAGAAAACCAGCAATACAAGAGTGGTATCCCAAGGTTGACTCCACAGAAGCTGACGCCCCTGCTTCCCAGTCTCCCACCTATCCTGTACATGTATTACCGATTCCCAATATTAAGCTGCAGTAAAGCTCCATGGGGTCTTTCCGTCTAGTTGCGGGTAACCGGCTTCTTCACCGGTACAACAATTTCGCCGGGTGGGCTGTTGAGACAGCGCCCAAATCGTTACGCCATTCGTGCGGGTCAGAACTTACCTGACAAGGAATTTCGCTACCTTAGGACCGTTATAGTTACGGCCGCCGTTTACCGGGGCTTCAGTTCAAAGCTTCGCCTTGCGGCTAACCTCTCCCCTTAACCTTCCGGCACCGGGCAGGCGTCAGCCCGTATACGTCCTCTTGCGAGTTAGCACAGACCTGTGTTTTTGGTAAACAGTCGTTTGGGCCTATTCTCTGCGGCCATATGGGCTTAACCCACATGGCTCCCCTTATTCCGAAGTTACGGGGTAATTTTGCCGAGTTCCTTAACAACCCTTCTCCCGTTGGCCTTAGGATTCTCTCCTCATCTACCTGTGTCGGTTTGCGGTACGGGCACCTCGAATATCCCACACACCTTTTCTCGCCTCCCAGCATCGCCGGCTTCCCTACTATATTTCGGTCCCTTGCGCCCCGGTCTACCATCGCCGGGGTCCGGCTATCTGAAAGTGTCAGTGTGCTTAAATTCTTCGGTGGCTACGGAATTTCAACCGTATGTGCATCGACTACGCCTCTCGGCCTCGCCTTAGCTCCCGGCTTACCCTGGGCGGACGAACCTTCCCCAGGAAACCTTAGATTTTCGGCCATTATGATTCCCACATAATTCTCGCTACTCATTCCGGCATTCTCACTCGAATACAGTCCACCGCTGCTTCCGCTACGACTTCACCCCGTATTCGACGCTCCCCTACCCCGTGGACACTGATTACAACACACAACTCGCGTTACATTCTCTGTAACTCTCGTTACATTCTCTGTAACTCTCGTTACATTCTCTGTAACTCTCGTTACATTCTCTGCAACTCTCGTTACATTCTCTGCAACTCTCGTTACATTCTCTGCAACTCTCGTTACATTCTCTGCAACTCTCGTTACATTTTTTTATAAACGCAGAGTGCCTGCGCCGCTTCGCGGCTCCGGCGCTCTTTTTTATGTGTCCTAATCAGTGTCCACAGCCCAAGCTTCGGTTTCATGCTTAGCCCCGTTACATTTTCCGCGCAGAGTCACTCGACCAGTGAGCTATTACGCACTCTTTCAATGAGTGGCTGCTTCTAAGCCAACATCCTGGTTGTTTTCGCAACTCCACATCGTTTTCCACTTAGCATGAATTGGGGACCTTAGCTGTGGGTCTGGGCTCTTTCCCTCTTGACTATGAGACTTATCTCACACAGTCTGACTGCTAGTCATCAATTAGCCGGCATTCAGAGTTTGATAGGGTTCAGTAACTTTGCAGCCCCTAGCCCATTCAGTGCTTTACCTCCGGTAATCTAAACTAACGCTAGCCCTAAAGCTATTTCGGGGAGAACCAGCTATCTCCGGGTTCGATTGGAATTTCACCGCTATCCACAGGTCATCGCCGGACATTGCAACGTACGTGCGTTCGGTCCTCCATGACGTTTTACCGTCACTTCAACCTGCCCATGGATAGGTCACCCGGTTTCGGGTCTATTGCCAGCAACTTCTCACGCCCTATTCAGACTCGGTTTCCCTGCGCCTTCGAGACTTAATCTCTTAAGCTTGCTGCTAACAATAACTCGCCGGACCATTCTACAAAAGGTACGAGATCACCCCTTAACGGGCTCTCTCTGCTTGTAAGCGCAAGGTTTCAGGTTCTATTTCACTCCCCTCCCGGGGTCCTTTTCACCTTTCCCTCACGGTACTGCTTCTCTATCGGTCATCAGGTAGTATTTAGGGTTGGAGGGTGGTCCCCCCGGCTTCCCACAGGGTTTCACGTGTCCCGCGGTACTCTGGATCCTCGCCAACTAACATCGTCTTTCGCTTACGGGTCTCTCACCCTCTATGGATGGCCTTCCCATACCATTCAGCTAAACTAGTCAGTCTTCTGCAAGTCCACAACCCCGAAGGATATATCCTTCGGTTTGCCCTCTTACGCGTTCGCTCGCCACTACTTGCGTAATCTCGGTTGATTTCTCTTCCTCGCCCTACTTAGATGTTTCAGTTCGGGCGGTTCCCCACCTACGCCTATTTTGTTCAACGTAGGTTGACAGTGTATTGCACTGCCGGGTTTCCCCATTCGGAAATCTACGGATCGATGCGTATTTGCCGCTCCCCGTAGCTTATCGCAGCTTGTCGCGTCCTTCATCGGCTCCTGATGCCAAGGCATTCCCCTTGCGCCTTCTGTAACTTGACCCTCGTCGGAGCAGCTCGTTCCGTTCCTTGCTCCTCCTCTCCTCGCCAAACCCGCTTCGCTGGGCTTTGGCTCGGTATTCACGGAGGAATAAGGAATGGATTGAATTTCTGCTCCTGGGTCGGTCCTGGTTCTCTAAAAATGATTTTAGATTTTATAAGAATTATGCAGGCATTTGAGATGGTTTTTTCTTGACGAATTGTTTTTACCCTTTAGAACATTGCTGTTCTAATCTTAAAGTTCCACAATTTGCTTTATCAATATTGCACATGTGTTCACATGCGCAACCTCTCTGCTGCTTGCTTCATCATATTCTTTCGCATATTATTCAGTTTTCAAGGTGCGATCCTTTGGTCTCAGATTCGCCTTCCCGCGCACGCGTTTCCCTGCGCGAGATATGCGCTTCTTTTTGTCACGCGTCCACTCGCGCACGCCCGGTCATACTGCTCACGCTGCGGCTTTACGAACAGAACACTTCGTGTTCCTGCTTTCGCAGCCGCTCCGTTCACTGTATTCCCTCTGCGCGAGATACGCGCTTCTTTTTCGAAACCAAATATGAAAACCCAAGCCTTTGGATCTTCATATTCGCTTTCGATACCGGTCAATACCCGATACCTAACCTGGTGGGCCCAAGT